>NZ_CP071518.1:1311097-2622194 GCF_016613535.2 Lysobacter solisilvae | reverse complement strand
CCCCGCTGCCATCACGTCCTGGCCCTGGACGCCGACGGCGCGCCGATCGGCACCGGGCGGCTGACGCCGGAACACAAGATCGGCCGCATGGCCGTGCTGTCCGACTGGCGCGGACACGGCGTCGGCGAGGCCCTGCTGCACGCCCTGATCGATCAGGCACGCAGCCAGGGCTGGCACGAGATCTCGCTGCACGCCCAGGCGTCGGCGATCGGGTTCTACGCGCGGCACGGCTTCCTGCCGCAGGGCCCCCGCTTCGAGGAGGCGGGCATCGAACACCAGACGATGCGCCGGCTGCTGGACGGCCCCAACCCGGTCGAATCGCACGACGCCGCCGTCGCAGCCCTGCTGGGCGTGATCGGCACCGCTCGCCGCCATTTGTGGCTCTACAGCCGCGAACTCGACCCGGGCCTGCTCGATCGGCCCGATGTGATGACAGCGCTGCGCCGCTTCGCCACCCGCGGCGGCGAGACACGCATCCTGCTGCAGGACGTGCTGGCCCCGCAGTCCGCGCACGCGCCCCTGATCGCGTTGTCGCAGCGGCTGCCCAGCGCCTTTCTGTTCCGGGTGATCGAGGAGACGGTCGACCGGGCCTATCCGTCCGCCTTCGCCTGCAACGACGCCGGCGGCTGGTACTTCCGGCTGCTGGGACACCGCACCGACGGCGAGACCCGCATCGACCAGCCCGCCCGCGCACGGCAGCTGGAAAACGTGTTCGAACCGTTCTGGGAGCGCGCGCGGCCCTGCACGGAATACCGGGCCCTGGGCATCTAGACGGCCTGGCGGCCGCGGACCTCGTCGCCCCTACCGGCGTTGCCTGGCGGGCATATCCGAGCCCCACCGTCGTCATTGGGACGACTTATTCCTTTTGCGCTTGATGCAGCGCGACATAGGGTCCGGCTATAATTTTGGCCCTTTCGTGACCGGCTCGCCGGTGACGCCGGCGATTTCCCCCAAAAGCCCGCCGGATCAACGGCTTGCCCATCCAACCGGATCTTCCCGACACCATCGTGGACAGTCTTCTCAAGCAGTTTGCCCAGTCCTCGCAGCTCGGCGCCAACGCCGCCTATATCGAAGACCTGTACGAGCAATACCTGGTCGCCCCGGACAGTGTCGGGCCGAAATGGAAAGCCTATTTCGACGGCTTCAAGGGCCGCGAGGCCGGCGACGTCCCCCACTCGGCGGTCATCGACCAGATCGCGGTGGCGGGCCGGATGGCGGCCAGCGGCAAGCTGGCGGCGGCGGCCGGGCCCGGTGACGAGCGCGAGCGCGCGGTCGGCAAGCTGATCACCGCCTACCGCTCGCGCGGCCACCTGGCGGCGAAGCTCGACCCGCTGGGCATGATGTTCGCCCCGCCGGCGCCGGACCTCGACCCGGCCTTCCACCATCTGTCCGAGCGCGACTTCACCACCGAGTTCAGCACTGGCGGCGTCGCCGGCAAGGACCGGATGAAGCTCGGCGACCTGGTCACCCTGCTGCGCGCGACCTATACCGGCTCGATCGGCGCCGAATACATGCACATCACCGACGTCGAACAGCGTCGCTGGATGCAGGAGCGCATGGAGCGCGCCGGTGGCAAGTACGGCCGCACCGCCGACGACAAGCTGCGCATCCTGGAGCGGCTGACCGCGGCCGACGGCCTGGAGCGCTACCTGGGCACCAAGTACGTCGGCCAGAAGCGGTTCTCGCTGGAAGGCGGCGATGCACTGATCCCGCTGATGGACACCACCATCCGCCGCGCCGGCGAACAGGGCGCCAAGGACGTGATCATCGGCATGGCCCACCGCGGCCGCCTCAACGTGCTGGTCAACACGCTCGGCAAGCCGCCGCGCCACCTGTTCGACGAGTTCGAAGGCAAGTTCGAGCACGTCCACAACGACCTGGCCCACCAGGGCGACGTCAAGTACCACATGGGTTTCAGCGCCGACGTCGCCACGCCCGGCGGCCCGGTCCACTTGGCCCTGGCCTTCAACCCCTCGCACCTGGAAATCGTCGACCCCGTGGTGGCCGGCAGCGTGCGCTCGCGCCAGACCCGGCGCGGCGAGAACGGCGCGCGGCAGGTGGTTCCGGTGCTGATCCACGGCGACGCGGCCTTCGCCGGCGAGGGCGTGGTGATGGAACTGTTCCAGATGTCGCAGGCGCGTGGTTTCCGCGTCGGCGGCACGCTGCACGTGGTCATCAACAACCAGGTCGGCTTCACCACCAGCGACCGCCAGGACGCCCGCTCCACGCTGTACTGCACCGACGTGGCCAAGATGGTCGGCGCCCCGGTGCTGCACGTGAACGGCGACGACCCCGAAGCGGTGGTGTTCTGCGCCGAGCTGGCGCTGGATTTCCGCAACACCTTCGGCAAGGACGTGGTCATCGACCTGGTCTGTTACCGCCGCCACGGCCACAACGAGGCCGACGAACCGGCTGCCACGCAGCCGCTGATGTACCAGGTCATCCGCAAGCACAAGACGCCGCGCGAGCTCTACGCCGCGCAGCTGCTGGCCGAAGGGGTGGTGTCCGAGGCCGACGCGCAGGCGCTGGTCGACGGCCTGCGCCAGAAGCTCGACGACGGCGTGGTGACCACCGACCTGGTGGCGGTCAAGCCGGACGAGTTCGCGATCGACTGGAGCAACTACCTGACCGGCAAGATCAGCGACCCGGTCGACACCACGTTCGACGGCAAGAAGCTGCGCAAGCTGGCCGACGTGATCAACGAGATCCCCGATTCCGTCAAGCTGCACCCGCGCGTGGCCAAGATCTACGAGGACCGCCGCAAGATGAGCGCCGGCGAGCAGCCGGGCGACTGGGGCTTCGCCGAGAACCTGGCCTACGCCACGCTGCTGGACGAAGGCTTCAAGCTGCGCCTGGTCGGCGAGGACTGCGGCCGCGGCACGTTCTTCCACCGCCACGCGATCCTGCACGAGCAGGCGACCGACGAATACGTCCTGCCGCTGCGCCGCCTGGTCAAGAACACGAACGACGTCACCATCATCGACTCGCTGCTGAGCGAGGAAGCGGTGATGGCCTTCGAATACGGCTATTCGACGGCCGATCCGATGACGCTGGACATCTGGGAAGCGCAGTTCGGCGACTTCGCCAACGGCGCGCAGGTGGTCATCGACCAGTTCCTGTCGTCGGGTGAGGCCAAGTGGGGCCGCCTGTGCGGGCTGGCGCTGTTCCTGCCGCACGGCTACGAAGGCCAGGGCCCGGAGCACTCCTCCGCGCGACTGGAGCGTTTCCTGCAGATGTGCGCGCTGGAGAACATGATCGTCTGCACGCCGACCACGCCGGCGCAGGCCTACCACATGATCCGCCGGCAGATGCGCATGAACACGCGCAAGCCGCTGGTGGTGATGACGCCCAAGTCGCTGCTGCGGCACAAGCTGGCGGTGTCCTCGCTGGACGAGCTGGCCAAGGGCCGCTTCCAGGAACTGATCCCCGACGCCACGGCCAACGCCAAGAAGGTCAAGCGCGTGGTCCTGTGCGGCGGCAAGGTCTACTACGACCTGCTGGAAGAGGCGACCAAGCAGGGCCTGACCGACGTGGCCCTCGTGCGCGTGGAGCAGCTGTATCCGTTCCCGCGCACGCAGCTGGCGGCCGAACTCAAGCGCTTCGCCGGCGCCACCGACGTGGTCTGGTGCCAGGAAGAGCCGCAGAACCAGGGCGCGTGGTACCAGATCCGCCACCACCTCGCCGCCTGCCTGGGTAAGGGCCAGTCGCTGCACTACGCCGGGCGCGCGCGCTCGCCGTCGCCGGCGGCCGGACATTTCTCCGACCACGTCATCGAACAGACCGCCCTGGTCGCCGATGCCCTGGTCAACCCCGTGCGCGGCGAAGGCTGCGCCGAGTAACCCCGAAAAATAGTGGGCGGCCGCGCCGCCAGGGAGTGAGGAAAGAGAGGAAGCAGAACGCCCGGGATCTCGCCTTTTGCCTCCACTCATTTCTCACTCCTCCCCACTCACTCCTCCCCTTTTAGGATCCGCCATGAGCACCGAGATCAAAGTTCCCGTCCTGCCCGAGTCGGTTTCCGACGCCACCATCGCCACCTGGCACAAGAAGGTGGGCGACGCGGTCAAGCGCGACGAGAACCTGGTCGACCTGGAAACCGACAAGGTCGTGCTGGAAGTGCCCTCGCCGGTCGACGGCGTGCTCAAGGAAATCAAGTTCGCCGAAGGCGCGACCGTCAACAGCCAGCAGCTGATCGGCATCGTGGAAGCCGGCGCCGTGGCCGAGGCCGCACCGGCCAAGGCCGCCGCGTCCGATGACGCGAAGAACAAGGCCGCGACCGTCGCCGAGGCGCAGCCGGTGATGTCCAAGGCCGCCGCTGCCGCCGCCCCCGCCGCCGCCAAGGCCGCGGGTGTCGAGCTGCCGCCGGGCGCGCGTTTCGCCGCCGCCACCGCGGGCGTCGACGCCAGCCAGGTCGAAGGCACCGGCCGCCGCGGCGCGGTGACCAAGGAAGACATCGTCAACTACGCCTCCGGCAAGACGGCCGGCGTCGCGGGCGGCGCGCGACCGGAAGAGCGCGTGCCGATGACGCGCATGCGCAGCCGCATCGCCGAGCGCCTGATGCAGTCGAAGAACTCCATCGCGATGCTGACCTCGTTCAACGAGGTCAACCTGGGCAAGGTCATGGCCATGCGCAAGGAGCTGGGCGAGTCCTTCGAGAAGGCCAACGGCATCAAGCTGGGCTTCATGAGCTTCTTCGCCAAGGCCGCCGCCAACGCGCTGCAGCGCCACCCGATCGTCAACGCCTCGGTCGACGGCAACGACGTGATCTACCACGGCTACGCCGACATCTCCGTGGCCGTTTCCACCGACAAGGGCCTGGTCACGCCGGTGCTGCGCAACGTCGAGCGCATGACCTTCGCCGACGTCGAAGCCGGCATCGCCGGTTACGCCAAGGCGGCCCGCGAGGGCGGCCTGAAGCTGGAAGATCTCCAGGGCGGCACCTTCACCATCACCAACGGCGGCACCTTCGGCTCGCTGATGTCCACGCCGATCGTCAACCCGCCTCAGAGCGCGATCCTGGGCATGCACGCCATCAAGGAGCGCGCGATCGTCGAGAACGGCCAGGTCGTGGCCGCGCCGATGATGTACATCGCCCTGTCCTACGACCACCGCATCATCGACGGCAAGGACGCGGTGCTGTTCCTGGTGGACATCAAGAACCAGCTCGAGAATCCGCACAGGATGCTGCTGGGCATGTAATTGAAGCGGGAACGGGGAACCTGGAACGGGGAAGCAGAGCCTGCCCCGCTTCCCCGTTCCCCGTTCCCTGTTCCCGCCTTTTAGGATTTCCCCCATGAGCGAACAGCAGAACTTCGACGTCGTCGTCATCGGTGCCGGCCCCGCCGGTTACCACGCGGCCATCCGCGCCGCGCAGCTGGGCCTGAAGACCGCGTGCATCGACGCCGCGCTGGGCAAGGACGGCAAGCCGGCCCTGGGCGGCACCTGCCTGCGCGTGGGCTGCATCCCGTCCAAGGCGCTGCTCGACAGCTCGCGCCAGTTCTGGAACATGGGCCACATCTTCGGCGAGCACGGCATCGGCTTCGACAACGCGAAGATCGACGTCAAGACGATGGTTGGCCGCAAGGACAAGATCGTCAAGCAGTTCACCGGCGGCATCGCCTCGCTGTTCAAGGCCAACAAGGTCACCCCGTTCTACGGCTTCGGCCAGCTGCAGCCGGGCAACGTGGTCTCGGTCAAGCAGCACGACGGCAGCACCGTCGAGCTCAAGGGCACCAACGTGATCATCGCGGCGGGCTCGGATTCGATCGAACTGCCCTTCGCGAAGTTCGGCGAGCACATCGTCGACAACGTCGGCGCGCTGGACTTCGAAGCCGTGCCCAAGCGCCTGGGCGTGATCGGCGCCGGCGTGATCGGGCTGGAACTGGGCAGCGTGTGGAACCGCCTGGGTTCGGAAGTGGTCGTGCTCGAGGCGCTGCCGAACTTCCTGGCCGCGGCCGACGCCGAGGTGGCCAAGGTCTCGGCCCGCGAGTTCAAGAAGCAGAATCTCGACATCCGCCTGGGGGCCAAGGTCAGCAAGACCGACGTCAAGAAGGACGGCGTGCATGTGACCTACACCGACGCCAAGGGCGAGCAGACCATCGTCGTCGACAAGCTGCTGGTGGCCGTGGGCCGCCGCGCCGCGACGAAGAACCTGCTGGCCGACGGCACCCGCGTCAAGGTCGACGCGCGCGGCATGATCGAGGTCGACGAGCACTGCCACACCGGCGTCGACGGCGTGTGGGCCGTGGGCGACTGCGTGCGCGGCCCGATGCTGGCGCACAAGGGCTTCGAGGAAGGCATCGCGGTGGCCGAACTGATCGCGGGCCTGCCGGGCCACGTCAACCTCGACACCATCCCGTGGGTCATCTACACCGAGCCGGAAATCGCCTGGGTCGGCAAGACCGAGGAGCAGCTCAAAGCCGAGGGCATTCCCTACAAGGCCGGCAGCTTCCCGTTCGCCGCCGTGGGCCGCGCGGTGGCCATGGCCGAGCCGGCCGGTTTCGTGAAGGTGCTCGCGCACGAGGAAACCGATCGCGTGCTGGGCATGCACCTGGTGGGCGCCAACGTCTCCGAACTGGTGCACGAAGGCGTGCTGACGATGGAGTTCAGCGGTTCGGCCGACGACTTGGCCCGGATCTGCCACGCGCACCCCAGCCTGTCGGAGGCCGTCCACGACGCGGCGATGGCCGTGCACAAGCGGTCCATCCACAAGGCCAACTGATCGGCCGGTGGCAAACAGCGGTACATTGGGACGGCGCACTTCGGTGCGCCGTTCTCGTTTCGGGCGGCGGCATGGCCGGCCCGGCGCAGCACCAAGCCCCCCGCCCCGTCCCACGCCACGCCAGGATGCCGCGATGAGTCCCGCCAACCCCATACGCAACGTGTCCGACACCGCCCTGTGGGTGGCGATCTACCGGGCGATGGAGAGCGAACGGCCGGACGCCCTGTTCCGCGACCCGTTCGCGCGCCGTCTGGGCGGCGAACGCGGCCAGGCGATCGTCGACGCGATGCCCAGCGGCAATTCGATGAGCTGGCCGCTGGTGGTGCGCACCGCGGTCATGGACGAGATCATCCTGCGCTGCGTGCGCCAGGGCGCCCGCACCGTGCTCAACCTCGCCGCCGGCCTGGACGCGCGCCCCTATCGTCTCGACCTGCCAGCGGACCTGCGCTGGATGCACGTCGACATGCCGGACATGGTCGATTACTTCCGCCAGAACATGGCCGGACAGTCGCCGCGCTGCCCGCTCGAATTCATCACCGCCGACCTGCGCGACGCCGACCGCCGCCGCGAGATCTTCGCCGACGCCGCGCGCCACGGCCCCGTGCTGGTGATCACCGAGGGCCTGCTGGTCTACCTGGAGCCCGACGACGTCGCCGCCCTCGCCCGCGACCTGCACGACGTCGCCCAGGCGAAATGGTGGCTGTCGGACATCGCCTCGCCGATGCTGCTGCAGTACCTGGAACGCAAGTGGCTGCCCAAGCTGCGCGAAGGCAATGCGCCGTTCCGGTTCGCACCGGCGGAAAGCACGGCGTTCTTCGCGCCGTTCGGCTGGCGCGAAGTCGAGTTCCGCTCGAGCTGGGACGAGTCGTTCCGCCTCAAGCGCACCATGCGCGCGGCGTGGTTGTGGAAGCTGCTGGCGCGCTTCCAGCCCAGGGCGCGCATGGAGGCCGGGCGCCGCATGTCCGGCATCTTCCTGCTTGAAGCCACGACCTGAAGCCGTCGCCCCATGCCATTTCCTGGATGCATCCCCTGAATCCAGCTCCTGAATCCACCTGAGGCCTGCATGCGTTCAGTCTGTGTCTATTGCGGTTCCAATGCCGGCAGCAAGCCGGTCTATGCGCAACGCGCCGTCGCGCTGGGCCAGCGACTGGCCAGCGAGCAGCTGGCGCTGGTCTACGGCGGCGGCAATGTCGGCCTGATGGGCATCGTGGCCGACGCGGTGCTGGCCGCCGGCGGTGAAGTGATCGGCGTGATCCCCGGCCAGCTGGTGGAATGGGAAGTCGCCCACCGCGGGCTGACGCGGCTGGAAGTGGTGGACAACATGCATGAACGCAAGGCGCGCATGTTCGACCTGGCCGACGCCTTCGTCGCCCTGCCCGGCGGCTTCGGCACACTCGACGAGATGTTCGAGATGCTCACCTGGCGCCAGCTGGGGATAGCCGACAAGCCCTGCGCGTTCCTGGACGTGGAAGGCTTCTACAGCCCGCTGATCGCGATGCTCGACCGGATGGTGGCCGAACGTTTCCTGCATCCCGAACAACGCCGCGACCTGTGGCACGGCGAGGACATCGATGCACTGGTGGCCTGGATGCGCGGCTACCAGCCGGCCAACGCGGACAAGTGGCTGGACGCGAAGCGTCGCGGCGACCTGCGCTGACCAACAGGAGCCCGATCATGCCCACGCCCGCCTTCGTCCCGCTGCTTCCACGCCTGGCCTTGCTGCTGGCGCTCTGCCTGACGGCGTCACCCGGCCACGCGGCGAAGGCGCCTGACGGCGATCCGCTGCCCGCCCGCCACGACTGCGAGCAGGCGCGGCGCCTGCCGCCCGACGCGGACGACGATGCGCGCCGCATCGCCTGCGAGATTCCCGAGAAATACCAGCTCGACGTCAGCATGGCCGAGTTCGTCGGCCGCCTGATCCGCCTGCACGACGTCGCGGCGTGGCGCACCACGGATGCGCTGCTGGCGGCCGGCGCGTTCGAGTCGGTCCCGGGCGAGGGGCGCGGATGGCTCACCTACGCGCGCGAGAACTCGGTCGAGGTGCGCTACTTCACGCAGGACGCCGGACGGCTGCTCGCCTTCGCGGCGGGTGACCTGGACATCGACGCGGTCAAGGCGACCCATGCCCGCCGCCTGTCGCCCATGGAGCCGGCCACCGAGCGGGAACTGCGCCTGATCACGGCGCGCGACTCGGCATTGGCGACACCGGACCTGTCGGTCTGCACCAACCACACGCCCAACGTCGTGGTGATCGAGTCGGAAGAGGAAGGCGTGGACGAGATCCTGGTCTTCGTCATGTCGGCCTGGAAGGACAACAGCGAAGCGCCGCTGGGTGGCTTCCACATGTTCCGCTACTCCCACGACGGCCAGACCCAGCTGTCGCAGTACTCGCAGACGCGCAGCTGCCCGGTCGTCGACCTCGACATTCCATCCCCGGCCGGGGCCGACGGGCTCGGCGTGACGCACCTGACCTCGGCGACACCGACGATGTTCCATGTCTTCCTCAACCTGCAGTACGGGCAGCCGCTGTTCGTGGTCACGACGCAGAACGGCCTGCATTGGCGCGTCGAGGATGGGCGGATCCACGTGGTCCACCAGGGTACGCCCGACAAGAGCACGCCCGACAAGAGCGCGCCCGACCAGGGCACGCCGCCGCCTCTGGAGGGCGAGCCCACCGACGCGGCCAATGACCACGAGGACACGCCGGGCGATGCAGGACCTGCGACGCACGCCGGCGCGTCCTGAGCCCACCAACGCCAGGCCTGCGTCGTTTTCTGCATGCCGATGCGCGAGACAAATGGATCACCGCCCGTCAGTCCACGCCCTGAGCTTGCCGCCCCTGAGCTCGCCGCCCCGCCGCTTGCCGCCCCGATGCTTGCCTCTCCGCTGACTCCCCCACCACTTCCCCTCCCGCGCCCATGACCACGACCTTCAACGCCTTCCGTATCCACAACGACGCCCAGGGGTATCGCAGCGGCATCGAGCCGGTCAGCGTCGACGACCTGTCGCCGGGCGAGATCGTCATCAAGTCCGCCTACTCCTCCGTGAACTTCAAGGACGCGCTCGCCGGCACCGGCCAGGGCAAGATCCTGCGCCAGTTCCCGCTGGTCGGCGGCATCGACGTCGCCGGGCACGTGGTCGCCTCGACCGACCCCGCATTCCGCGAAGGCGACGCCGTACTGGTCACCGGCTGCGGCCTGAGCGAGACGCGCGACGGAGGTTTCGGTGAGTACGCGCGGCTGCCCGCGCAGTGGGCAATCCGGCTGCCCACCGGCCTGACCCTGCGCGAAAGCATGATCCTGGGCACCGCGGGCTTCACCGCGGCGCTGGCGTGGCTGCGCATGCTCGACAACCGGCAGCAGCCCGGGCTCGGCCCGCTGGCCGTCACCGGCGCCACCGGTGGCGTGGGCTCGCTCGCCGTGGACATCTTCAGCCGCGCCGGCTTCCAGGTGCATGCCATCAGCGGCAAGACCGCGCAGGCGCCGTACCTGAAGGAAATCGGCGCAAGCGAGGTGCTCGGTCGCGAGGCGCTGGCCACCGCGCGCCCGATGGAATCGGTCCGCTTCGGCGGCGGGCTGGACAACGTCGGCGGCCCGATGCTGGCCAGCCTGCTTGCGCAGACCGCGCCCTACGGCAATGTCGCCACCGCGGGGCTGGCCGCCACGCCCGAACTGGCCACCACGGTGATGCCCTTCATCATCCGCGGCGTCTCATTGCTGGGTGTCGCCTCGGCCGGCACCGCCCGGGATATCCGCGAACAGGTCTGGCAGCACCTGGCCGACGACTGGAAGCCCCGGCACCTGGAGCGCATCTGCACCCGCGAGGTCGGCCTGGCAGAGCTGCCCGAGGTCTTCGCCACCATGCTTGCCGGCGGTTCGCTCGGCCGCACGCTGGTACGCCTGTAAGGCGGCCTTGCGGCGGCAGCAGGCCCGGCTACAATCCGCCTGAGCATCCTGGGAAACCTCAATGGCCCGCATCCTGATCGTCGACGATTCGCCCTCGCAGCTGATGGGCATCCGCCGCATCGTCGAAAAACTCGGCCACGAGGCCATCACCGCCGAGGACGGCGCCGCGGGCGTGGAAGTGTGCAAGCGCGAACTGCCCGACTTGGTCCTGATGGACGTGGTCATGCCCAACCTCAACGGCTTCCAGGCCACGCGTTCGATCAGCAAGGATCCGACGACCCAGCACATCCCGGTGATCCTGGTGACCACCAAGGACCAGGACACCGATCGCGTCTGGGGCATGCGCCAGGGCGCGAAGGCCTACATCACCAAGCCCTTCAGCGAGAGCGACCTGGCCGACGTGATCGTCAAGTACATGCAGGCCTGAACCCGGCGGGCCACGCCTGAAAAAAGAGCCGGGCTTGCCCGGCTCTTTTCGTTTCAAGGGTCGATGGGGTTCGCGGATGCCGCGCCCCCCGGTCGGCGCGCCCGGTCAGGCCCGTCGCCAGTCGCCCGCGAACGCGTCGCGCATGGCTTCGTAGGCCGCCTTCTGTTCGGTCGAATGCGGCAGCGGGGCCAGGATCTCCAGTTCCACGATCTGGTCGCCGGGGCTCGCGCCGGGCAGGCCACGCCCGCGCAGGCGCAGCTTGCGTCCGCTTTCCGAGGCGGGCGGGATCTTGAGTTCGACCGGGCCGCCCAGCGTCGGCACGCTCACCGTGCCACCCAGCGCCGCTTCCCAGGGCGCCACCGGCAGCACGTAGATGACATTGCGGCCGTCGACCTCGAACTGCGGATGGGCGGCGTACTCGATCTCCAGCAGCAGGTCGCCGCGCCCGCCGGTGCCCTGCCCGGCCAGCCGGATCACCTGCCCCGGGCGCACGCCCTTCGGGATGCGGACGTCGAGCGTGCGATTGCCAACCGAAATGCGCGCCGCGCTGCCGGCGTAGACCGACTCCAGCGACACGGCCAGCTTGGCGCGCGTGTCGCCGCGCGGAGCGCCCCCTATGCCGGCGCCGGGACCGCCGCCACCGCGGCCGCGGCCGAAGAGCTGTTCGAAGAAGTCGCTGAAGCCGCCGCCCGCGCCGCCGCCGGCGAAGATCTCCTCGAAGCCCGGGCTGCCATAACCGCCACCGAATCCCCCCGGCGGCGGTTGCACGTCGTCGCCGGGCCGGTAGCCGCGCGCACGCAACTGGTCGTAGGCGGCGCGCTTCTGCGGATCGCGCAGCGCTTCGTAGGCCTCGTTGACCGCCTTGAACTTGTCTTCGGCGCCAGCCTCCTTGCTGACGTCGGGGTGGTATTTGCGCGCCAGGCGCCGGTAAGCGCTCTTGATCTCGGCGTCGCCGGCGCCGGCCTCGACGCCCAGGATGTCGTAGTAGTCCTTGAATTCCATCTGCGGTCTGCTTGAAGAACTAGCCAGTGAAAGTAGCCGGGTTGAGGCGGCGGGAAGGAAGCCGCTCGGCAGGCCGGAAGGTCGGCGCGCGGGGCGAGCAGGTTACTCCATCGTCCGCGAGCGCCGGATCAGCGCGGCGCCCGGAACCGCTTGCCGGAGCCCGGGCGCCGTTCGCGACCACCGGGCGACCGGGGCGTTGCGGGCGTCCACCTGTGGAACTTGACGGCACCTTACCCCGGTGGACGTCTAGACTGCGCCATTCCCCCACGAGTACCCCCCATGACCATCCAGGCCGGCGACCGCATCCCCGAAGTCGCGCTCACGCATATCCTCGACGGCGTGCAGACCATCGACACGCGCACGCTCTTCGACGGCAAGAACGTCGTGCTGTTCGCGGTGCCCGGCGCCTTCACGCCCACCTGCTCCGAGCGCCACCTGCCCGGCTTCGTCCAGCATTTCGACCAGTTCCTCGCCCGCGGCATCAGCGTGGCCTGCGTGTCGGTCAACGATCCCTTCGTGATGCAGGCCTGGGGCCAGAGCCAGGGCGTGCCGGAGGGGCTGATCATGCTCGCCGACGGCAATGCCGACTTCACCCGCGCGATGGGCCTGGAGCTGGACGCCAGCGGCTACGGCATGGGCATCCGCTCCAAGCGCTATGCGCTGTATGCGCAGGACGGCGTGGTGAAGAAGCTGTTCGTCGAATCGCCCGGGGAGTTCCGCGTGTCCTCGGCCGAGCACATGCTCGAAGAACTGGGCTGATCGCACGGCCGCCCGCCGCGCGGCGGCGCTACTCCAGGACGCGGAAGCGCACGCGCGACCATGCACCGCTGTCGGCGAGCGCCGTCAGCGCGTGCATGCCCGGCTGGCTGAAGTCGTGCGCGATGCTCGCACCGCCGCGCGATTCGGCCACCAGCCGGCCGTCGAGCAGCCAGCGGATCCGGGCTTCGCTGCCCAGCGCGCGGATCGAAAGCCTGAGTGGCTGCGTGCTGTTGGGCGGACGGGCGAGCGTGGCGTTGTCGGCGATGCCCTCGATGCGCAGCTCTTCCAGCGCATCGCGGCCGTCGGGCGCACAGTCGGGCGACAACGCCGGCAGGCGCGCGGCGAGCCGGGTCTCCGACGACAGCCAGGGCGAGGCCAGCGCCGGCCAGCGGGCCACCTGCCGTGATCGGCGCTCGTGCGCACCCGCGCACTCCGCCGCCAGCCGCAGGCCCGTGCGCGCATCGACCTCGAAACGCTCCAGTCCCGCGCTCCACAGCCGCGCATCACGTTCGGCGAAGGTCGGCGGCACCACGCCATCCAGCGTCCAGGCCTCCATGCGGCGGCGGCACAGCTCCGGAAACGCGGGATCGGGCGGCAAGCCCAGCGGCCAGCACACCTCGATCTGCTCCACGCCGGGCGGCGGCGGCCGAGCCGCGCCATCGCGCGCCTGCGTGGGCAGGCTGTCGATCACCTCGAACAGCAGGGGCAGCGCCGTGACCGCGCCGTACTGGCCCGGCAGCGGCGTCCCGTCCGGCCGCCCCACCCACACGCCGACCGTGTAGCGCCGGGTGCCGCCCAGCGCCCAGGCATCGCGGAAGCCGTAGCTCGTGCCCGTCTTCCAGGCCACGCGCGGGCGACCGCCCTGGTCGAAGGTCTGCACGGCGGCGCCCGGACGCGGATTGGCCTCGAGCGTTTCGCGGATGATCCAGGCGGCGCCCGGCGACAGCAGCCGCCGGTCGATGCGCGGTGCATCCGGGCGATATCGCACGCGTCCGGCCACGCCGTCGCGGTTGAGCGAGGCATGGGCGCCTACCAGGTCTTCCAGCCGCGCACCGGTGCCGCCGAGGATCATCGCCAGGTTGGGCTGCGCGCCTTCCGGCCATTTGAGGTCGATGCCCGCATTGGCCAGCCGCGCGGCGAAACGCGAGGGCCCGACGCGCTCGAGCAGGTCGACCGCGGGCACGTTCAAGGACAGGCGCAGCGCCTGCGCGGCGCTCACCGGGCCGTTGAACGCCATGTCGAAATTGCCGGGCCGGTAGTCGCCGAACGCCTGCGGCGCATCCACAAGCAGGCTCTCGGAATGGATCAGGCCATCGTCCAGCGCCAGCCCGTACAGGAAGGGCTTGAGCGTGGAACCCGGCGAGCGCCAGGCCTTGACCATGTCGACGTGGCCCAGCCGGTCCTGGTCGGCGAACGCGACCGACCCGACGTACGCGCGCGCCTCCATCGTCGCGTTGTCCACCACCAGCATGGCGGCGGACGTGCGCGCCGGGAGATCGGAAAAATAGGCGGCGACGCGGTCCTCCAGCGTGCGCTGCAGGTCGATGTCGAGCGTGGAGACGATGCGGGGCGACTTCGGCGCGCCGCTGCGCAGGCGCTGCGCGAGCAGCGAGGCATGCAGCGGCGGCTGCAGCGAACGGGCCACCACCGCTTCCACGCGCGCATCGGCCACTTCGGCGGGCGACCACACGCCCAGCGCCTGCATGCGGTCGAGCACCTTGTCCCGCGCGACGCGGGCACGCTCCGGATGCCGGTCCGGGCGCAGCCGGCTGGGCGACTGCGGCAGCACCGCCAGCAACGCCGCTTCAGCGTGCGACAACTGCGTGGCGGATTTGCCCAGGTAGGCCCAGCTGGCCGCTTCCACGCCTTCCACCGTGCCGCCGAACGGGGCGCGGTTGAGATAGAGCGCGAGGATCTCGCGCTTGTCCAAGTGCACTTCCAGCTGCAGGGCGCGCGCGATCTGCTTGAGCTTGCCGGCCGCCGTGCGCTGGTGCGGGTCCAGGATGCGGGCCACCTGCATGGTCAGCGTCGAACCGCCGGACACGATGCGCCCGTGCTGCAGCCGCTGCGCGGACGCACGCACCAGCGCCATCGGATTCACACCGGCGTGGCGCCAGAACCAGCGGTCTTCGTAGTTCAGCAGCGCGTCGCGATACAGGGGCGACACCTGCTCGACGGTGACCGGATAGCGCCAGATGCCGCCCCGGTCGGCGAATGACCGCAGCGGCGTCCCGTTGCGGGCGAGCACCACGGCGCCGTCGCTCGCGCTGGGCAGCGGCAACGGGAATGCGAGGTCCAGCAACATCAATGCAACCAGCGTCAGCAGCAGGCCGAGCATGCCGGCGAGCAGTGCGCGCGAGGCATCGCTGCGCTTGCCAGGCGAAGCGTGGGCGGACGCGGCAAGGTCGGGTGCGTGTAGGCCGGGAGCGTGGCGCGGAACTTTCATGGTGGTGCTGGAACGCCTTTGACCTGCGACTGCCGGGCTTCAATCTGGCCCGGCGACCGGTGGCGGACGTCCCGCCACCGGCGCCTGGGGACTTCACTTGCCCGGTTGCTTCACCGTCAGCGTGGCCGGCGCGGCCTTGCCGACGCCGCGCATGTCGGGGCGGTACATGTCTTCCACCAGCGAGGGCGGAACGGTGTACGTACCCGGCGTCACCGCGCGGACGAGGTAGAACAGCTTGGCGGTGTCGTACGTGCTGAGCTTGAGGGCGGCCACGTACCGGTCGTCGCGGTATTCCTCATGGCGCACTTCGGCCGCCTCGTCGCGGTCGGCCATCTCGATGCCGTCCACGACCACGCCGGCCCACTGCTTGGCGTCGCCCAGGTTGAAGTTCTCGATCTCCAGGCCCGCCGGCAGCAGCTCGGTCACCAGCGCGTCGGGCATGTCGACGCTGCTCTTGATCGTCAGCTGCACGATCAGGCTGTCGCCCTCCTCCAGCGCGCCGCCGCTCCAGTCGGTGCCATCGGTGCGGTAGTACTTGCGGGTCACGGTGATGACCGAATTGTCCGGCTCGGGCGCCGAGCGCGGCACGCCCGCCACTTCCAGGCTCGCGTACAGCGGCGGCTCGCCCTGCGGATCGAAGCTGACGCCGCGCGACAGCGTCGCGTGGTCGAACTGCCGGCCGGTCAGCCGCACATCCGTCACCGGCGTGCTGTCATCGCCCACCTTCCACTGCCCCGAGATGCGCTTGGACTGGTCGGCCATCAGCGCCTTGCCCAGGCGCGCCAGGGCGACCTGTTCCTGCGTGCTCAGCCAGAACCAGCGCTCCTTGCGGCGGTTGTCCAGTTCGCGGCCCAGCGCAACCACGCGGGCGTCGTACTCGGGCTTGGCCAGCTTGCGCTCGTGCACGAGCGCGATCATCAGCGCGTCGTCACGCAGGCGGGTGCCGTAGTCGCCCAGGTACTGCGGACGGTCCTTGGTGTCCTTCGCGAATCCGGCGGCGATGGCCTTGGCGCCGCGGTTGCGGTCGCCCTGCAGCGACAGGGCCAGCCCCAGGTGCACCAGCGGCAGGCCGGTGAGGCTCTCCTTGCGGCTGTTGTCGTAGAGCGCGCGCAGGGTGCCCAGCGGCGCCCGGTTGACGCGCGACAGCACGTAGCCGGCGTGGGCCTGGTAGGCGAACTTGAGGTGATCGCGATGGTCGTAGCCGTAGAACGGCGCGCCACCGGCCAGCAGGTCCTCGTTCAAGGCCTTGAGCGACTTCTGCAGCATGCTTTCGGGCACGGCAAAGCCCGCGTCGCGCGCGTCGAGCAGGAACTCGACGATGTAGGGCGTCAGCGACTGGTTGACGTAATCGCCATCGCCCCACATCGAGAAGTGGCCGGAGCTGATCTGCATGGCGGCCAGCCGGCCGAACGCGCCTTCCATGCGTTCGCGGCGCTGCTTGTCGCCCAGGCCGGGCACGCCCAGCATCCGGCCCGTCGGCTCGTCCAGCAGCAGCGCGGCAAAACCCTTGCTGGTCGTCTGCTCGGCGCAGCCATAGGGATACTTCAGCGCGTCCTCCAGTGCCGCGGCGAAGGGGATCGGCGGCAATGCGCTGACCACCATCCGCGCGCGCACCGAATCGGCCATCAGGCCATCGGCGATGTCGCGATCCAGCGCGACCGGGCCGAGCGCGTCGAGCACCTTGGTCCGCGTGCGCATCACCTGCGGCCAGGCCGGTCGCACCGGCAGGTCGTAGCGGCGATCGACCTTGAAGCCGTTGCCGTCCACCCGGACGCGGACCTGGGCCGTGCTGTAGCCCTCCTTGGCCAGCAACGGGAAGGTGTAGGTGGTCTTGCCTTCCGCCGCCAGCTTCGCGGTGCGCACGCCCTCGGTCACGGCCAGCGGACCGATGCCCTCCACGGACACCTTGAAGTCGCCGGCCTTGCCGGTGAAGTTCTGGACGTCCAGGGTGACACTGCTGCGATCGCCGGGCGCGAGCACTCGCGGCATGCTGGCTTCGGCCAGCACCGGCGCGCGCACGATGGTCTCGGCGGCCTTGCTGCCGTACTTGTTGCCCGAGAACACCAGCGCCGACACGCGCAGGGTGCCGTTGAAATCGGGCACCTTGAGCTTGACCCGCACCAGCCCCTTCGCATCGAGCTTCACCGGACCGCTGAACAGGTCGACGGTCTGCACGCGCGACGTCGGCCGGCGGGCCTGCGGCAGCGCGAGCGGCGCCAGGTCGCCACCGAAGCGGATGCGCGCCGTGGCGCCGTCAAAGCTCTCGATCACGCGCGCATAGACGTCGTACGCGTCCACGCCCAGCCGGCGCTGCGCGAAGAAATGCGCAGCCGCGTCGGGCACCGGGAACCGGGTGATGTTGAGGATGCCCACGTCGACCGCGGACACGGTGACGTAGGCGTCCTGCCCGGCCAGTGCCGGCGCGCTCACCGTCACCGGCAGGTCGCGTTCCGGACGCATGAGCTTGGGCGCCGCCACGCCGATCGACACCGTGCGGTCGCCGCGGTCCATGACCACGTGGGCCACGCCGACGGCGCGCGCCGGCGTGATCTTGCTCGGCGAGGTGCCGCCGCGGAAGACCAGCGCGGTGATGTAGACGTCGTGACGTTCCCAGTCCTTGGTCACCGGGATCTCGAACGTGCTGCCGGCCTTGGCCTCGATGTCCTGCACGAAGATCATGCGGTCGCTCTCGACCATCAGCAGTCCCTTGCCCTCGTGCGGCGGGGTCAGGGTGACCTTGAGCGTGTCGCCGGCGCGGTAGGCGGTCTTGTCCAGCGCCAGCTTGACCTTGTCCGGCCGCGCGTCCAGCCCGCGGTTCTCGTCGCCCCAGCTCCAGCCGGCCCGGAACGGGTAGCGCGTGGTGAGGCGGGTGGCGGGATCGAAGACGTCGACGCGGTATTCGCCCCACTCCACCGGGAAGCTGACTTTCGTGGCGGCGGTGCCGATGTCCACCACGCGCGTCTCGATGTCCTCGAAGCGGCGGTTGAAGTCGTAGTCCCACCCGCCGTCGTCGTTCCAGTTCCAGTGGTAGTCGCGGTGTTCGCGGATGAGGGTGACCCGCAGCCCCTTGCCCGGACGCGCGCGCGCGTCGGCGCCGAAGCGGCCGATCTCGAAGGAAACGGTGGCGTTGGCGTCGCTGCCTTCCTTGTCGTCGAACAGCGGGCGGACCGCGGCCAGCGCGTCGGCCGGCCACAACACGCGCTTGAGGCTGCGGTTGACGCTGCGCCCGCCGCTTTCGAACACGCTGCCGGCCACGATCGCGGCGATGGGACTGACCGGCTTGGCCTCGGCCGGCAGCGCGACGTCCTGCGTCAGCTTGCCGTTCTCGTCCAGCGAGGTATCGATGACGTCCTTGGCTTCCTTGGGCAGTTCCACGGTCGGATCACCGAAGAACCAGCCCGGCAGGGCTTCCACCGGATGCTGCTCGACGGACACGGTCAGCTTGGCGGTGAAGCGGTTGGACGCGGCCGGGGCGCCGTAGAGGTAGGCGCCGGTCGCCACCAGGCGCAGCGGCTCGCCGGGCCTGATCACGTCCTGCGCGGAAAGATCGAGCTTCATGCGCTCGGGCAGGAACTCCTCCACCCGCAGGGTCATGCCCTGCACGGCGTCCTTGCTCGCCGGATCGGTGCGGAACTCGACCCGCCAGCGTCCGGTGGCGGCATCGGCCGGGATCACCTGCTGGTGGCGCACGTAGCCCTGCGCATCGGGCTGCAGCTGGGTTTCAAGGAACGTCTTGCCGTCGGGCTGCACGTAGCGCACGAACACGGGCTGCAGGCCCTTGCCCTTCCCGCTGCCGGTCAGCGGTTGCCCGTCCTGGTCGCGCAGCAGCGCGGACAGGCGCACGGTCTCGCCGGGGCGGTAGAGGTCGCGTCCGGACGAGGCGAACACGTCGAACCAGGCCTGCTCGCGTCCGGCCACGTCGAATTCCGACAGGTCCAGGGCGGGCTGGTTGAACGGCAGCATCGACACGTCGCTGCCGCGGCTGGCGATCAGCACATGCGAGGCATCGAGCTTGTAGTCGAGCATCGCGTTGCCGTTGCGGTTGGTCTCGGCCTTGAGGACCGGCTCGCCGTCGGCATTGAGGATGCGCAGTTCGACCCCGGAAATCGCGCCGCCGCCCTCGAGCGAGGCGGCGTGCACGAACAGCTTGTCCTTGTAGGCCCGCGTGTGCAGGCCCAGGTCGCTGACGGTGAAAAACGCCGTCTCCAGCTCCCCCTTGAACGTGCCGGCACGCTTCATCACGGCGAAGTACAGGCCGGGTTCCTGCAGCTCCTCGATGTCCTGCAGCGGCAGGTAGGTCAGCACGCGCTCGTTCTTCTTTCCGCCCAGCACGAACCGGTTGACGTACACCGGCTCGGCCAGCCGCGACAGCGGGGTGCGTTGATGCTCCTCGCCGTCCTCCTCCCACGAGTAGTCGCGTTCCAGGTCCCAGTTGCTGCGGCGGCCGCCGCGCTGGAACTCGGCGAAGAAACGCGGCAGTTCCTTTTCCTTGACCTTGAGGAACTCGACGTCGACTTCGGCCACGTTCACCGACACCACCGGCAGGCCGCGGCTCTCGCGCGCCGGCAGCACGCTGCCCTGCGAAGCGAAGCCGACCACCGGGTCGAGCGGCCCGGTGTAGACGCTGCGCCGCTCCTCCTTGCCCAGGCGGGTGCCATCGGCCGCCGTCAGCCCGGCGCGCAGGATCACGATGTAGTCCCGGCTGGCCTCCACGTGCGGGAAGCGCAGGACCTTGCCTTCGTCTTCGCCCTCGTCATCGAGCACCCAGCTGCCCTTGACCGGCGCGCCCTGCTTGTCGGTGACCGCGATCAGGGCGTCGAACTCCTGCGTCCCCACCAGCGGTCGGCTGAACTCCAGCGCCAGCGCCAGCTCGTCGTCGTCCTGGTCGGGATAGGCCGCCACCAGCGCGAAACCCTTCACCGCTTCGCGCTTGGCGGCGATCTTCTCGCCGGTGACCTCGGGGAGCTGGCCGTCGGCGTCGCGCTTGCAACCCACGACCGCCAGGACCGCCAGGGTGGCGGCGAACAGCCAACCCATGAAAAATCGCCCGCGCGAATGGCGGGCGGATACGAATCCTTCCGGATACTGCAGGCGCTTCATTGCGACACTCCCCAGGTTTGCCACAGCGTATAGAACGGGTCCGCCTGCGCACAACGGCGAAGGTCGGGAAAGGAACCGGGGTCAGTGAACTGGCGTTTATCAAGTAGCCGCGTGCGGCTGTGCCCTGGGGTTCGTCCTGGCGTGCACGGCCCGGCGGCACCCCGGCCCGATGTCGCCGGAGGTGTCGCCTGACCGGGAAAATCCAAAAAAAAACGCCGCCCGAAGGCGGCGTCTTTCTGGATCGCACGGGTCGGATTACAGCGGGAAACGAGGTTAGTCGTCGGAACCGGACACGGTGATCGATTCGGCCTGCGCCGGATCGACACTGGCGCCCGTGACCGGCACGCCGATCTCGCCGTCGCCGGCCTCGCCCTCGTCGTCCAGCGAGGCATCCAGGCGTTCGATCGCCTGCAGGCATTCGTCGGCCGCCAGGCGCATCAGAGTGACGCCCTGGGTGTTGCGGCTGACCTGCGAGATCTCCGCCGCCCGCGTGCGCACCAGCGTGCCGCCGTCGGAAATCAGCAGCACCTCGTGGTGGTCGGACAGCTGGACCGCGCCGACCAGCAGGCCGTTGCGCTCGGTGGTCTTCAGCGCGATCACGCCCTGCGTGCCACGGCCCTTGCGCGGGTATTCCTCGACCGGGGTGCGCTTGCCGTAGCCGCGTTCGCTGGCGGTCAGGATGTCGCCGTCGCCGTCGACGACGATCAGGCTGACGACCTTGGCGCCGGTGGGCGCCGCGTCCCCTTCCCCGTCGCCCTCGCCCTCGGCCAGGCGGATGCCGCGCACGCCGGTGGCGGTACGGCCCATCGAGCGGACTTCGGTCTCGGCGAAGCGCACGGCCTTGCCGTTGCTGGCGAACAGCATGATGTCGCGGGCGCCGTTGGTGAGCTCGGCGTTGACCAGGGCATCGCCTTCGTCGAGGTTGATCGCGATCTTGCCCTTCTGCAGGCGGAACGCGAACTCGGTCAGCGGGGTCTTCTTGACCGTGCCGTTGCGGGTGGCGAAGAACACGTACTTGCCTTCGGCGTACTCGCGGACCGGCACCACCGCCTGGACCTGCTCGCCGGCTTCCAGCGGGATCCAGTTGATGATCGGACGGCCGCGCGCATTCGGGCCGGCGTCGGGCAGCTGGTGGACCGACAGCCAGAACACGCGGCCGGCGCTGGTGAAGGTCAGCAGCGTGTCGTGGGTGTTGACCAGCCACAGCTTGTCGATGAAGTCCTCGTCCTTGGTCGAGGCCGCACTGCGGCCCCGGCCGCCACGCTTCTGCGCGCGGTAGGCACTGACCGGCTGGCGCTTGGCGTAACCGGAGTGCGAGAGGGTCACCACGACGTCTTCCGGCGCGATCAGGTCCAGGATGTCGAGGTCTTCCTCGCTGGCGCGGATCTCGCTGCGGCGCGCGTCGCCGAACTCTTCCTTCAAATTGCGCAGCTCGGTGCGGATCACCTCCATCAGCACGTTCGGATCCTCGAGGATCTCGATCAGGCCGCGGATGGCTTCCAGCAGCAGCTTGTATTCCTCGGTGAGCTTCTCCTGCTCCAGCCCGGTCAGGCGGTGCAGGCGCATTTCCAGGATCTGCTGGGCCTGGACCTCGGTGAGCTGGTAGCGGCCGTCGACCAGGCCGACGCCGTCGGGCAGGTCGTCCGGACGCGAGGCCTCGGCGCCGGTGGCGGCCAGCAGCGCGCCGACCAGGCCGGGCTCCCAGGTGCGCGCCAGCATCCGCTCGCGCGCCTCGTTCGGGTTGGCCGACGTCTTGATCAGTTCGATCATCTCGTCGATGTTGGCCAGCGCGACGGTGAGGCCTTCCAGGATGTGCGCGCGGGCGCGGGCCTTGCGCAGGTCGAAGATGGTGCGGCGGGTCACCACTTCGCGGCGGTGGCGCACGAAGGCTTCGAGGATCTGCTTGAGGTTGAGCAGCTGCGGGCGGCCGTCGACCAGGGCCACCATGTTGATGCCGAACACCGACTCCATCTGCGTCTGCTGATAGAGGTTGTTGAGCACCACTTCGGCCGACTCGCCGCGCTTGATCTCGATGAAGATGCGCATGCCGTCCTTGTCGGACTCGTCGCGCAGCTCGCTGATGCCCTCGAGCTTCTTCTCCTTCACCAGCTCGGCGATCTTCTCGATCAGCCGGGCCTTGTTGACCATGTACGGGATCTCGGTCACCGCGATGGCTTCGCGGCCGGTGTCCTCGTTGACTTCGATGTCGGCCTTGGCGCGCATGCGCACGCGGCCGCGGCCGGTGCGGTACGCCAGCTGGATGCCGCCGACGCCGTTGATGATGCCCGCGGTCGGGAAGTCCGGGCCGGGGATGTATTGCATCAGGCCGTCGATGTCGATCGCGGGATCGTCGATCAGCGCGATGGTCGCGTCGACCACCTCGTTGAGGTTGTGCGGCGGGATGTTGGTGGCCATGCCGACCGCGATGCCCGCCGAGCCGTTCACCAGCAGGTTCGGCACCCGCGTGGGCATGACGGTGGGTTCGAGTTCCTTCTCGTCGTAGTTGGGCTGGAAGTCGACGGTTTCCTTGTCGATGTCGGCCATCAGCTCATGCGACAGGCGCGACATGCGCGCCTCGGTGTAACGCATGGCGGCGGGCGAGTCGCCGTCGATGGAGCCGAAGTTGCCCTGTCCGTCGACCAGCAGGTAGCGCAGCGAGAACGGCTGCGCCATGCGGACCAGGGTGTCGTACACGGCGTTGTCGCCGTGCGGGTGGAACTTACCGATGACGTCACCGACGATACGCGCCGACTTGTAGTACGGCTTGTTGCTGTGCGCGCCCAGTTCGTGCATCGCGTAGAGCACGCGACGATGGACGGGCTTGAGGCCGTCGCGGACATCCGGAAGCGCGCGCCCCACGATCACGCTCATCGCGTAATCCAGGTAGCTGCGGCGCATCTCGTCTTCGAGATTGACCGGGATGATTTCCTTGGCGAGTTCTGCCATTCGGGTTCCGTGTGCTGGAGTACTGGGCGGGCGGGCTGCAGGCAAAGCCATGCCCGGGCGGGCACGTCCTGCGGCTCGCTCGGGGCGGCTTCAAAAGACGTGAAATCGTATCACGGAAGGGGGTGCCGACGCACCTCGATTTCCACGCATAAACAAGCACTTAAGTGCTGTTTTTCGGCCATGGGCGCAGGTCGTGCCGGATGTGGGCGTCCGGAACGTGAATCCGCGCCCGGGCGGCGCCGATCCGGGTCCCGGAAAACGGGCGTGCGGGAGTCCCCGGGATCCGTGTCGTGGGTCAGTCCGTGCGCGCGAGGGCGGTGTCCGCCCATGCCCGCGTACCTCCCGTCGCCTGCGCGCGGGCGGCAGGAGCTCCAACGTGTCACCTCGGCGAGGGTCCAGCGCCGCCCGGACAACCCCGCGAGGAGCCCCGACGCCCCGGCCGGGGGCCGCCGGGCCCCGTGCGCACACGCCACCAGCTCCGCTCGAAGGCGGCAACCCCTCCCCGCGAAGCCCCGCCAGGGGTTCGCGAGGAGCCTCCGGGCTCCGCTCGAACCCCGCGCGGGTCTTCACGAGGTCCGGCGAGCTCCGCGCGGAGTGCCTGACACCTCCGCTCGACCCGCTCCGAGGCGACACATTGGAGCTCCTGCCGCACGAGCGCAGGGCGTGGAGGGCTACGGCAAGGGGGGGCGGATCAGCCGCCGAACGCGGCCCGCATCGCCGCGTCGTCCGGGCGTTCGATCACGCCCAGCTCGGTCACGATGGCGTCGATCGCGCAAGGTGCCTTTGAAGCCGCGGCCGAGGCCAAACGCGCCGCCGCGCGCTGCGGAAAGGCGACATATAAGGCGGGTCTCGACCCGCCTTCGCCATACCCCCGCACCGCGCAAGCATGAAGTCCGATTACCACCAAGGCGGCGGGTCAAGACCCGCCCTATGCGGCGGGATCGACGCGCGCGGGTCCGCCCTTCAGCCGCCGAACGCGGCCCGCATCGCCGCCTCGTCCGGGCGTTCGATCACGCCCAGCTCGGTCACGATGGCGTCGATAAGCGTGTGCGGCGTGACATCGAACACGGGGTTCCAGGCGCCGACATCCTCCGCCGCCGTGCGCACGCCGCCCAGGGCGAACATTTCGCCCGGATCGCGTTCCTCGATGTGGATGGCCTCGCCGGAAGCCGTGGCCATGTCCACGGTCGAGGACGGCGCGGCGACCATGAACTTCACCCCGTGGTGGCGGGCCGCGATCGCCAGCTGGTAGGTGCCGATCTTGTTGGCCGTGTCGCCATTGGCGCAGATGCGGTCGGCACCGACCACCACCCACTGCACGGCGCCGGTCTTCATCAGGTGCGAGGCCGCCGAGTCGGCGATCAGGATCGGGGAGATGCCGTCCTGCTGCAGCTCCCACACGGTCAGGCGGGCGCCCTGCAACCACGGGCGGGTTTCGCCGGCATACACGCGGTTGATGCGGCCCTGCGCGAAGCCGGCGCGGATCACGCCCAGCGCCGTGCCGAAGCCCGCGGTCGCCAGCGAGCCGGTGTTGCAATGGGTCAGCACGCCGCTTTCGGGTTCGATCAGGGCGGCGCCGAGCGCGCCCATGCGGCGGTTCGCCGCCAGGTCCTCGTCGGCGATGGCCTTGGCTTCGCGCTCGATCACCTCGCGCCAGTCGGCGCCGGCCGCGGCCATCACGCGCCGCATCCGCGCCAGCGCCCAGGCCAGGTTGACCGCGGTGGGACGCGCGTCGTGCAGGCGCTGCATCGGCGCCTGCAGCCGCTCCGCGGCCTGTGCACCGTCGTCGGCCTGGACCCCGCGCGCCGCCAGCACCACGCCCCACGCCGCCGCGATGCCGATCGCCGGTGCGCCACGCACGGTGAGCGCGTGGATCGCCTGGGCGACCTCGTCGCTGGTTTCGCAGCGCACGTACTCGACCGTAAACGGCAGCTTGCGCTGGTCGAGCAGTTCCAGGGCGTCGCCGGTCCAGCGGATGGGACGGATGCGGTCGTAGCGGTCGAAATCGAAGGTGTCGGTCATGGGGGGATTCTAAGCGGTGGCCGCAGGGCGACCGATGAAAGGTGGGGCCGGCGCGCGCACCGGCAACGCAAGGGTCAAGCGCGCGCGAAGTCGAAGGCCAGCACGTCGGCGATGCGGCCGGTGCCCAGCAGCGCCATCATCAGGCGGTCCATGCCCAGCGCCACGCCGGCACAGGCGGGAAAGTCGCGGCCCAGCGCGGCGATCAGCGCCTCGTCGATCGGCGGCTGGGCGTGGCCGCGTTCGCGACGCAGCACACCGTCGCGTTCGAAGCGCTGCCGTTGTTCGGCGGCATCGGCCAGCTCGTGGTACCCGTTGGCCAGTTCCAGCGGCCCCAGGTAAAGCTCGAAGCGCTCGGCCACCGGCGGCGAGCCCGGCCGCAGCCGCGCCAGCGCGCACTGCGAGGCCGGATAGTCGTACACCGCCAGCATCTGGTCGTGCGGGAACGAGGGCTGCAGCCGGTGCGTCATCAGCAGGTCGAGCCAGTCGTCGCGGGTCAGGCCCGCCGGATCGATCACCACCTCGCCCAGCGCCGCGCGCAGCTCCTCGATGCCCGCCGTGGCCGGGTCCACGCCCAGCTCGCGCCGGTACAGCGTGTGGTAGTCGACCTCGACCAGCGTGGCCTGGCGATCGACCAGCGCGAGCGCGGCGTTGACCAGGTCGGCTGTCTCGCCGATCAGCCGGCGATGGTCCCAGCCGACGCGATACCACTCCAGCATCGTGAATTCGGGGTTGTGCCGGCCGCCGGCCTCGCCATCGCGGAACACGCGGCCCAGCTCGTAGCAGTCGCCGAACCCGGCCGCGAGCAGGCGCTTGAGCGCAAATTCTGGCGAGGTGCGCAACCAGCGCGTACGCGGTGCACCGTCGGTGCGGCCGCTGAATTCCAGCGAGAACGAGGCGATGTTCGGGTCGGTGTTGCCCGCGCGGGACAGCACCGGCGTCTCGACTTCGGTCACATCGCGCTGCGCGAAGAAATTCCGCACGGCCGCATTGAGCCGCGCACGCAGGTGCAGGACATCGAAGGCCGCGCCGGGTCGCCAGTCCTGCATCAGCCCTGCCCGCCCGGAGCGTGCTCGCCCAGGAAGGCCAGCAAGGCCGCCTCGTCCCAGATCTCGATGCCCAGCTCCTGCGCCTTGGCCAGCTTGGAGCCCGCGGCCTCGCCGGCCACCACCAGCGAGGTCTTCTTCGACACGCTGCTCGAGACCTTCGCGCCCAGCGCCTCCAGGCGAGCGCCGGCTTCGTCGCGCGACATCGCCGACAGACCGCCGGTGAGCACCACGGTCTTGCCCGACAGCGGTCCTTCGCTGGCGCGCTGCGGCGCGCCTTCCGTCCAGTGGACGCCGTTGGCGCGCAGGGCCGCGATGACCTCGCGGTTGTGCGGCTGTTCGAAGAAGTGGGCGATGCGTGCAGCGACGATCGGCCCGATATCGGGCACGGATCGCAGCGTTTCCACGTCCGCGGCCATGATCGGGTCGAGCCCGCCGAAGTGCCGGGCCAGCGTCTTGGCCGTGGACTCGCCGACATCGCGGATGCCCAGCGCGTACAGCAGGCGCTCGAGCGAGGTGCTGCGGCTGGCGTCGATCGCCTGGACCAGGTTCTCCGCCCAGCGCGTGGCGACCTTGCCCGCCTTGACCGTCTCGGGCGTGACCCCTTCGCGCGCGTCGGCCTCGCGCTTCATGCGCAGGAAGTCGTCGAGCGTGAGCGTGTAGAGATCGGCGACGGTGCGCACCTGGCCGGACTCCACCAGCGCCGCGATGAAGCGCTCGCCCAGGCCTTCGATGTCCATCGCGCGCCGGGAAGCGAAGTGGAACAGCGCCTGGATGCGCTGCGCCGGGCAGTACAGGCCGCCGGTGCAGCGCGCGACCACCTCGCCCTCCTCGCGCTCCACCGCCGACCCGCAGGCCGGGCACTGCGCCGGCATGGTGAAGGGCGGATGCAGCGGCTCGCCGCGCGCATCGGTGGGGCGGCGTTCCTCGATCACCCGCACGACTTCCGGGATCACGTCGCCGGCGCGACGGATGATGACGACGTCGCCCTGGCGCACGTCCAGGCGCGCGACCTGGTCGGCGTTGTGCAGCGTGGCCTTGGTGACGGTCACGCCGCCCACGTGCGTCGGCGTGAACACCGCGAAGGGCGTCACCGCGCCGGTGCGCCCGACGCTGACTTCGATCGCCTCGACCGTGGTCGCCTCTTCCTGCGCCGGATACTTGTGGGCGATGGCCCAGCGCGGCGCGCGGGAGACGAAGCCCATCGCGCGTTGCTGGTCGTAGCGGTCGAGCTTGTAGACGACGCCGTCGATGTCGTACGGCAGGCTGTCGCGCTTGCGCCCGATCGCCTCGAAATATTCCAGCAGTCCGGCCGCGCCCTGCGCCGTGGTCACTTCCGGACAGACCGGCAGGCCGAAATCGCGCAGCAGCGCCAGCGTGCGCGAGTGCGTGGGTGGCAGGTCCATGCCGGCCACTTCGCCCAGCGAATAGGCGAAGAAGCTCAGCGGGCGCTGCGCGGTTATGCGCGGGTCCAGCTGGCGCAGGGAACCGGCCGCGCCGTTGCGCGGATTGGCCAGGGTCTTCTCACCCCGCTCGCGCGCCCAGTCGTTGTAGCGCTCGAAGGCGGCCTTGGGCATGTAGACCTCGCCGCGCACTTCCAGCACGGGCGGCGCATGGCCGCGCAGCTTCAGCGGAATGGCGCGCACGGTGCGCAGGTTGGCGGTGACGTCCTCGCCGGTGGCGCCGTCGCCCCGCGTCGCGCCGCGCACGAACGCGCCGTCCTCGTAGCGCAGGCTGATGGCCAGTCCGTCCAGCTTGGGTTCGGCGGAGAACACCGGGGAGAACTCGCCCGTCTCCTTGCCGATGCGGGCCACGAACTCGTCGATCTCCTCCGGCGCGAAGGCGTTGGCCAGCGAGAGCATGGGCACGCCGTGCCGAACCTCCGAAAACTTCGCCGAAGGGGCGTTGCCGACGCGCTGGGTCGGCGAGTCCTCGCGCGCCAGTTCCGGGTGGGAGGCCTCCAGCGACTGCAGCTCGCGCAGGAGCCGGTCGTAATCACTATCGGGCAGGCTGGGATCGTCGAGGACGTAGTAGCGGTAGTTCGCGTCCTCGATCTGCTGGCGCAGCGCGTCGATACGGGTGGCGGGCGACTGGGAACTGGGGCTCACGAGCGGTCCTGCGCGCGGCGTCCGCGCGGGTCGAATGCCTGCATTCTGCCCTGCGTGCCCGGAGTGCGTAAGTCCGGGGCAGCGGGCCGGGGGGATTCGACCGGACGCAGAGTGGTCCGGAGAACGTAGCCAGACAAAGTCAGTCCGGTGCCGGCGAGTCCGCCTGTGCGCGCGCGTCCGGACGGAACGCCCGAATCAAGCCGCCGAGCGATTTGGCTGTCGACCTGAATGAATTTATAGGCCTCAACCGCTCCAGACGAACGGCAGGGCGCCCAGGAACCAAAGCCTGGAATGTGGCCACACGCCGGCCATCGTCAGTGCGCCGGCCAATGCTGATTGAACGAGAAAACAAGCAACGGACAATGCCATCGCCTGTCGAGGCTCAAGCCATGCAGGCCGGCGTGCGAATGGAGCAAGGGTAAGAAGACCCCAGACGCCAAGGCCGAACAGAACGAATATCGCGCCCGCAACGAAGGCATTGCCCCAGAGGAACATGTCCGCGGCGAAGCCATGGCCCAAAAAAAACGCCAACGCCAGGGTCGCCAGCGCCAGGAGCGCGGCGGCATGGAGCCATGCGCGCGGTGGAATCGACGGAAGCAGCGAGGGATTGTTCAAGTGAGGCCTCATGGTCGGCATGGCTGGATTTTCGGGCCGAGTAGTCAGGCTAGGCCCAGGGCAGCCACGATGCGAGCCATACCCGAAGGCGTCGTGGCCCGAATATACCCGCAACAAGGTTGACCGCCGCGCCGATGCCCAACACCCATGGCAGCGCGCCAGGACGCGGCAACGAAAAGCCATAGGCCGAACCGCAGGCGAAGATGGCTCCGACGAGGAGACATACAAGGCGGGCAAACAAATCAGCTCTTGCCGGACCTTCCACGTGATTACCCCTTCGGCCCATCGCCAGAATCAAGCCGGGCCGCGAAGCGGATCCGGCATGAATGCATTGTCAGGTCCCATCCGGCCAGGCGTCATGGCGATCAACCCATCGGACGCAAAGTCGATACCATCCCGCGGCCACCAGAAGCAGGACACTGGGCAGGAAGGCAAAGGGGTGGGTGAACGCAATATAGGCCGCGGGAATCGCCCATACGAATGCCGCAATCAGCGAAAAGCGCGCAAAGTTGACCGCAGTCTGGCGCGAACCCACATGCGACAGGCCAATCTTCACCCATGCCGGCCGACGGGTGCGCCAAGTGGCGCGACGTGGCTCTCCGGAGCGATACAGGTCGACGTGCGGGCGAACTTTGGTGACGACATACCCCACCGCAACCAGGGCGCCGAAGGCCATGAAGAGGCCGAACTTCAGGTCTTCAAAAGTCATGGGGTCTTCTATGCACGCCTAACGCCTGAGTGAAGCTGCGCAGCGAAGGCGGCGTCGGCTTGGACGAATTGTCAGGCCTCAAGCTCGCGCAGGCGGCTCCGGATTGCTTCCTGGTCGAGGAAGCGCCGAACTACCGCCCACTGCTCAAAAGCGCCTCGATAAATCGCAACGGTAGCCACTGCTGCCCCTACCAGCATTGAACCTATGGCGATGCCGACAGAGCCAATTGTGGGCTCCAGTTGAAACAAGACCAGAAATACGGCCGCTGTCACGGGCCACATCAAAATGATCAGCCAGCGTGACTGCAAGACGCTGGTTGACCGGGCGTCGAGTTGCCGCAGTAGGGCACGCAAGATTCTTGTCTCAGCAGCTTTGATCATGGTTCTTGAATTGGTCCGAGCTGCGAAGCGGCTTCGGCTTGAATGAATTGTTAGGCGACATGCTACGCCTCCCGCTCTTGAAGCTGCCAGGCAAGTGTCTCTGGATCGCGTTCTTTGACTGGAACACCCGAGAAAGCGCCCGAACTACTCGGCACCCACTGCAGATACCCAACGCTGACGAGACTCGGATCTTCCGGCCAGTCATCGTCATAGGTCGCGAACTCGATGAAATCGAGTTTGCCGCTGGTTACATACAAGAGGGTCGCGACACCGTTGGCCACGCCAGCCACATCAAGATTTACGTCACCAAGGATGATTGAGCCGGCACACAAGGCGGGGGTTCCGTCAGGCACTTTGAGTGTGATGTAAGCGCCCACCCCGGTGTGCTCTCGTTCCGCAACCATCGCGGAGGCAGCTTGCATGCGCAGCACGTCAAGCCGCGAATCATCGCCGGCTAAACAAGCGTCAAGGACACGCCTTTCAAAGAGAGTAAGACCATCCATATGACGCCCGACACCTGCCTACCAGCGCGCCGGCTTCGTCAGCGGCGGCATCTCGTGCTGGCGGTCCCACGCGCGCAGTTCGTCGCGGATGTGGGCGATGCGCTGGCGGCCCAGGGCGTTGCGCGATTCGTCCAGCACCACGCCGTCCAGCAGTTCGGCCATGCGCTGCGCGGTGGGCAGCATGGTTTCCCAGGCGTCGAGCGCCGGCACCGGCGACGGCAGGGTGAGGAAGAAGGCGATCGCCGGCGTTTCCATCGACTGGATCGTGGCCATTTCGAAGCTGCCCGGCTTCATGATGTTGGCCACGCTGAACACCGGGCCGCGTTCGTGGTGGTTGTCGATCAGGCGGTGGAACACGCCCATGTGGCCGTAGACCAGGCCGGCCTTTTCCGCCGCGACGACGATGTCCGGACCGTGCAGCTTCGACCCGGCGCGGGCGGCCAGGTACAGGGTGATGATCTTCTCGAAGGCCATGTCGTTGCGCTTGCCCACGTCGCTGGCCGCGGCGTCCGCCTGCGCGTGTTCGCCCTGGGCGTCGGCATCGGCATCCAGCGCCAGCTCGGCCTGCGTGGCCGTGGTCGACAGGCCTTCATCGGTGGCGGGCGCCGTCGGCGCATCACCCGGGAAGTACGGCTCGGCGCGCGCGCCGCCGTCGGCGAAGCCCGCGCGCGGCACCCGCTTGCCCTGCCCCGGCTTGCGGGGGCGACCAAAGAAGATGATCGCGCCGACCAGGATCAAGCCGGCAATCAGGATGCCCACCCGCAGCAGGGTCACGTCCGACATCGTGCAGAAACTCCTTTATGCAGCGCCGGCCAGGCGCGTGGCTTCGGCCAGATCCACCGACACCAGGCGGCTGACGCCCGGTTCGCGCATGGTCACGCCGGACAACTGGTGCGCGGCTTCCATCGTCGCCTTGTTGTGGGTGACGAACAGGAACTGCACCGCTTCGCTCATCTCGCTGACCATGGCCGTGAAGCGGCCCACGTTGGCTTCGTCCAGCGGCGCGTCGACCTCGTCGAGGAGGCAGAACGGCGCCGGATTGAGGCGGAAGATCGCGAACACCAGCGCGACGGCGGTCATCGCCTTCTCGCCGCCGGACAGCAGCGAGATGTTGGACACGCGCTTGCCCGGGGGGACGGGCCATGATCGCCACGCCGGTATCGAGCAGGTCCTCGCCGGTGAGTTCCAGGTAGGCATGGCCACCGCCGAACAGGCGGGGATACAGCTCCTGCACGCCCGAGTTGACGCGGTCGAAGGTGTCCTTGAAGCGGCCGCGGGTCTCGCGGTCGATCTTGCGGATCGCCTCTTCCAGCGTGTCCAGCGCGGTCGACAGGTCGGCGTCCTGCGCGTCCAGGTATTCCTTGCGCTGGGCGGCTTCGGCGTGCTCGGCGATCGCGGCCAGGTTGACCGGTTCCAGGCGGCGCAGGCGGCCGTCGAGGTCGTTGACGATTTTTTTCCCACGCCGAGGTATCGGCGTCGTCGGGTAGCGAATTGACGACGTCCTCGATGACGAAGCCGGCCTCGATGATCGCCTGGCTCAGCGTCTCGGCCTTGAGCAGCAGGGCCTGCTGTTCCAGGCGGCGCTGGCCGATGGCCTCGCGCTGGGCAATGGCCTGCTCGTCGCGCGTGTGGCGGGTCTGTTCGAACTGGCGCAGGTCGTTGTCGATGCCGTCCACCGCGGTGCGCGCGGCGGTCAGGGCCTGCTCGACGACGACGCGCTGTTCCAGTGCCACCTGGCGCTGCTCTTCCAGGCCATGGACGGGTTCGTCGCCCTGGGCCAGCTGTTCCATCAGTTCGCCCAGGCGCGAGTCGAGCTGGCCGCGCTGGCCGCCCATGCGTTCCAGGGCCTGGACCAGGCCGGCCACCTGCGTGCGCTGGGTTTCCAGGGTCAGGGCCAGGGCGTGCGCGGCATCGCGCGATTCGCGGGCCAGCGTGCGGGCCTGGTCGCGCGCTTCGTGGAGGTCGCGACGCTCGGCGTCCAGCGCCCGGCGTGCGTCTTCCAGTTCGGCCATGCGCATGACCGCCTCTTCCTGGCGGCCTCGCGCTTCGCTGGCCTGGTCGCGTGCACCGCCCAGCGAGGCGCCCAGCTGCGCCAGTTCGGCATCGATGCGCTCGATCCGGCCGCGCGCCGATTCGAGCTTGCCCTGCTGGCTCTGCAGCTGGCCGGCGAGTTCGGACACGCTGCGATGGGCCATGTACAGGCCGCGCTGCGCGTCTTCGCGGTGCTGCTCGGCCGCCAGCAGGCGGTCGCGCCAGGTGGTGATGCTGCGTTCGAGTTCCTGTTCGCGCTCCTGCAGCTCTTCGATCTGGGCGCGCAGCGCCTGGATCTCGCGCTCGCGCAGCAGCGCACCCTGCTTGGCCGCGCCGGAGCGCAGCACGCGCACCCAGCCGGCGCCCAGGCGTTCGCCCTCGCGGGTGATGACGGACTCGCCGTCGCCCAGCTGGGGCAGCAGTTCGCGTGCCTGCGTGAGCGATTCGGCGACGTGCAGCCTGGCGAGGATGCGGCGCAGCGCGAGCGGCCCCTGCACTCGCGCCGCCAGCGAGGTGGGCGCGAAATCCACCGGCTCGCTGGCCGGATCGACCAGCGACAGGCGGCCTTCGCCGAGTTCACCGATCGCATCGACCAGGGTCTCGGGCGAATCGACCAGCACGCCTTCGATCAGCTGGCCCAGCGCGCCTTCCACGGCGTTTTCCCAGCCGGGCTCGACGACCAGCTTCTCGCCCACGCGCGCGGCGTTGTCCAGGCCGCGCTGGCGCAGCCATTGGCTGGCGGCGCCCTGCTCTTGGCCCAGCGCCGCGTGCTGCAGCGTTTCCAGCGAGGACAGGCGGCCGCGGGCGCCCTGCGCCTGCTTGCGGACTTCGGCGAGGTCGGTCTGCGCGGCGCGCTGCTGGTCCTGCAGCTGGGTCAGCGTCTGCTTGCGCGTCTCCAGTTCGGTGGTCAGCGTGTCGAGCGATTCCTTCTGCGCGTCATGCTGCTCCTGCAGCCCGGCGAAGGTATCGGTGAGCGCGGCCAGGTCCAGGCCGGCGCGCTCGGCGGTGAGCGATTCGCGGCGGCGGTCGGCTTCCAGCGACTGCCGGTCAAGGTGTTCGATGCGCGTGCGTTCGACGTCGGCGGCGCGCGCGGCCTCGGCCTGGGCGCGGGTATGCGCGTCCCAGCGCTGCTGCCAGTCGGTGAGGCGGGATTCGGCATCGCGCAGGGCGTCCTGGCGGGCGGTGTCGTCCGCGCGCAGTTCCTCCAGGCGCGGCTGGGCTTCCTCCACCGCGGCCATCAGCACATCCAGGCGCGACTGGTCGCTGCCGATGTGGTGGGCGATCTCGGCCAGCTGGGTCTGCGCCTCGTCGCGGGCGCGCTGCAGGCGGCTGGACATCTCGCGCTGGTGCTGGATCTGCTGCTCGATCCGCGCCAGGGTGCCGCCGACCTCGTAGCTGGCGGCCTGGGCCTTGTTGAGGTTCTCGGCCGCTTCCTCGCGGCGCACGCGGCCGGTCTCGATCTCGCGTTCGGCCTCGCGCTGTTCGGCAATCAGCTGCTGCAGGCGGGTTTCCTGCTGGCTGAGCTTCTCGCGCTGGGCCTGCAGCTTCTGGTCGAGGGCGCGGTGTTCCAGCGCCTTCCACTCGGCGTCCTTGACCTTCCGCTCGGCCTGCATGGTCTGGTACTGCTCGGCCTGGCGCGCCTGGCGCCGCAGGTGCTCGAGCTGCTTGCCCACTTCGTCGCGCAGGTCGCGCAGGCGATCCAGGTTCTCGCGCGTGTGGCGGATGCGCGTTTCGGTTTCCTTGCGGCGCTCCTTGTACTTGGAGATGCCGGCGGCCTCTTCCAGGTAGACGCGCAGGTCCTCGGGCTTGGCCTCGATGATCTGGCTGATCATGCCCTGCTCGATGATCGAGTAGCTGCGCGGCCCCAGGCCGGTGCCGAGGAACAGGTCGGTGATGTCGCGACGGCGGCACTTGGCGCCGTTGAGGTAGTACTGGCTCTGGCCGTCGCGGGACACCACACGCTTGACCGAGATTTCGTTGAACGCGGCGAACTCGCCGGTGATCGTGTGATCGGAGTTGTCGAAGATCAGCTCGACCTGGGCCTGCGAGACGGGCTTGCGGGCCGAGGAGCCGGCGAAGATGACATCGGTCAGCGAGTCGCCGCGCAGGCGGCTGGCCGAACTCTCGCCCATCACCCAGCGGACGGCGTCGATGATGTTGGACTTGCCACAGCCGTTCGGTCCCACCACGCCGGTCATGTTGGTCGGCAGGTGCAGGGTGGTCGGGTCGACGAAGGATTTGAAGCCGGAGAGCTTGATCGTGGAAAGACGCATGCGACGCGGTTGCCTTGGGCCGCGCTCCGTCAGGGGAGCGGCCGTGGTGCTGGATCAGGTTAGAAAATTCGCCTAAGTCTTTGAACTACATGGGCGACTTTCGGCCGGGAAACCGAAACTACCGGCGAGTATAGCGGGCCGTGAAACCGGCGCCAGCGCCCGCGGCGCCGGGCGCGGGAGGCCCCGGACGCCTCAGTCGGCCGCCGCTTCCTGCGGGGTCCGGGCGCGGATGGCCAGCGCGTGGATGTCGGTGGTCATCAGACTGCCCAACGCGGCGTACACGGCCCGGTGGCGGGCGACGGAGCCCTGACCGGCGAAGGCCGCGCTGACGATGTCCACATGGAAGTGGCCGCGCCCGTCCCTGGCGCCCTCATGGCCGGCGTGGCGGTGGCTGTCGTCGCGCACCTCCAGCTGGACCGGGGCCAGCGCCGCTTCGAGCGCGGCGCGGATCGCCGCGGGCCGCTGCTCGCGCGGCAGGGTCACGGCAGCACGCGCCGGAACGGACGCACCTCGACCCGGCTGTACACGCCCGCCGCCACGTAGGGATCGGCGTCGGCCCAGGCCCGGGCCTCTTCCAGCGAGACGAACTCGGCCACGATCAGGCTGCCACTGAAGCCCGCGGGGCCCGGATCCTCGGCGTCGATCGCCGGGCAGGGTCCGGCCAGCAGCAGGCGACCGGCGTCGCGCAGCGCGGTGAGCCGCGCCAGGTGCTGAGGCCGCGCCGCCAGCCGGCGGTCCAGGACGTCGGTGCCGTCATAACCTTCGATCAGGTACCACATGCGCGCGGCGTCCAGCTGTTCGGGAGGGACGGCAGTCTAGCGGAAGCGCCGGAGATGGCCTTCTGCCGCCCCGCGGATCAGCTCCTTCCCCCGCTTTGCGGGGGAAGGTTGGGATGGGGGCCGCCGATCGCCGCGAATCAGCCCCTTCCCCCGCTGCGCGGGGGGTGAGAGGACGCGCTTGCGGACCACTGGTCCGCGCGTCATCGAACGCCAGCAGGCTGTGCCTGCTGGCCGGGACGGTTGGGATGGGGGCCAACGATCGCCGCGCATCAGCCCCTTCCCCCGCTGCGCGGGGGAAGGTTGGGATGGGGCCGACGGTCGCGGCGCTTCGGCCCCTTCCCCCGCTTCGCGGGGGAAGGTTGGGATGGGGGCCAACGATCGCCGCGTTGGTCAACATCAAATGCAAAAGAGTGGACAGGCCAGTTCCAAGGCTTCCGCCTGGCGGCGGGTTACTTTCTTTGCTCGCACACGCACGAAGTGCGAACGGCGAAGCCGGCCCCGTAGGGGTGAGCGCCAAAGGCGCTCATCAAGAAAGGTAACCAAAGAAAGTGCGGGGAAGTCCACTTCTAACCGGCCGCATGATTGACGCCGGGATTTTCCGACGCGCCATCCATGGCGCGGCGGAAAACGTCCGGCATCCATGCCGGACGCCCTCCGGGTCTACGGTTCGCGCGACGGGCTGGCTTACGTGAGAGCAAAGAAGCCCGTGTAAGCGAAGCGCACGCGGGGGGAAGGCGTGGCGATCTGTTCGGAGAGCCCTGTTGGATGCCCCGGGCTACGGCGCTGCGATCTGAACCACGAGCCCCGGGTGGGTTTCCGGGACGACTGGCCGCCACCGATCGCCGATCACCCCGCCTGGCCAGACAGCCCCGGAGAACCGGCGGTCGCGTCCCACTTTCGCCCCTCCGGGCCGACAGCGCCGGCCGGCGGCTGGACAGCCCCCGCCCCACCCCGTACCCTAGGCCTCAATTGCCATCAGGCCGGTAGCAGCGGCCGTCGCGACAGGTCCCCACACCGTCGCCACACGCACATGCAGGTGCGTCGCTGCGCTCCACCGTCCCGGCCCGCAACCCATCCGACGCCCGCCGCCCCGCCCCGCGAGGTCGCCTGTCCGATTCCGTTGCAGGCCCGCTTCAAGCTTTGCAGTCGCAATACGCCTGTCTTGCCGGGCGGAGCGTGCTCCGCTGTCTCGCCCCTTCCGGCCATTTCCGGATCCGCGCGAGGGGACGGCCAGGCCGCGCCGGGTGTGCCCGACGCGCTGGGACAGGTGTTCACGTCTATGCCAGGGCCCGGAGGGGCCGGCTTCTCAATGACCGAAGAAATCGCGCCCGCCGCGACCTCGAACAACCAGAACGGCCACCACCCGCAGCAGCAGGAAATGCCGCTGGCGATGGTGCTCGGCCAGCCGGTGCTGCAGATCCCCCAGGACCTGTACATCCCGCCGGACGCGCTGGAAGTCATCCTGGAAGCCTTCGAAGGTCCGCTGGACCTGCTGCTGTACCTGATCCGCCGCCAGAACCTGGACATCCTCGACATCCCGGTGGCGGAGATCACGCGCCAGTACGTCGACTACATCCAGGCCATGCACGAAATGCGTTTCGAGCTGGCCGCCGAGTACCTGGTGATGGCCGCGATCCTGGCCGAGATCAAGTCGCGCATGCTGCTGCCGCGCGCGCCGACCGAGGAAGGCCTGGAAGAAGATCCGCGCGCTGAACTGGTCCGCCGCCTTCAGGAATACGAGCGCTTCAAGAAGGCGGCCGAGGACATCGACGCCCTGCCTCGCCAGGACCGCGACACCACGCCGGCCAACGCCTTCGTGCCCGACCGGGCCGCGGTGAAGCTGCCGCCGCCGGTGGAACTGAAGGAAATGCTGCTGGCCCTGCACGACGTCCTCAAGCGTGCCGAGCTGTTCACCCAGCACGCCATCAAGCGTGACGCGCTGAGCGTGCGGCAGCGGATGGGCGAACTGCTGGAGTCGCTCAAGGACGGCGTCTTCCACCGCTTCGAGTCGCTGTTCACCGCCGAGGAGGGCAAGCTGGGCGTGGTCGTCACGTTCCTGGGCCTGCTGACGTTGGCCAAGGAACAGCTGGTGGAGATCATCCAGGAAGGCCCGCTGCAGCCGATCTACGTCAAGTCCCTGGCCCTGATGAAGGACCCCGACGAGATCGAGCTGAGCAGCGAGTTCGACGAACCCGCGGCCAACGACGACGACACGCGGGCCTGACGCCCGCGTTGCCCGCCCCACCGCGTTTCCAGACTCTCCCGCATTCACGTCAACCTCAACGCCGCTGGTTTCCCGCCTTCGTGCGGATGACGAGCGAAACAGGCCAGGCAAGCACCGACACTCCATGGACCAACACCTGATCACCCGCATCGTGGAAGCCGCCCTGCTCGCGGCCAACCAGCCGCTGACGCTGGCGCAGCTGCACGGCCTGTTCCCGGAGGAGCAGCCCGCTCCCAACGGCAGCGTCGAGCTGGCGCTGGAAACCCTGCGCGACGCCTGCGCCGAGCGCGGCGTGGAACTGGTCGAGCTGGCGTCGGGCTTCCGCTACCAGGTCAAGGCCGATGTCCACGCCTGGGTGGCGCGGATGTGGACCGAGCGCAAGACCAAGTACACCCGCGCCACGCTGGAAACGCTGGCCCTGATCGCCTATCGCCAGCCCATCACCCGCGGCGAGATCGAGCAGGTGCGCGGCGTGGCGGTGAGCAGCAACATCATCCAGGCCCTGGAAGAGCGCGAGTGGATCCGCGTGGTCGGCCACCGCGACGTCCCGGGCAAGCCCGCGCTGTTCGGCACCACCAAGCTGTTCCTCGACTATTTCGGCCTCAAGCGCCTGGACGAACTGCCGCCGCTGTCCGAACTCAAGGACATCGGGGAACTCGAACCGCAGTTCCAGTTCGACAACGTCATGGACGCCGCCCCCATCGACGCCGGCGGCATTGCCGCGCCGGGCGTGGAAGCGCGGGCTGATGACGAGGACGGCGACGACGGGGACGGCGATCACGAGCACGGCGACGACACGATCGGCGACGAGGATTCCGGCGACCTGGACTCCCGCCACGACGACGCGTCGGAAGACCGCGCCGCGCCCGAAGCGGCCGGCAACGACGACGACTTTGCCGACGGCCGCGAAACGGCTGCCGAAGACGCCGCCTCCACCCACAGCATTCCCGAACACACCCAGGACGACGCCGGCGACAACGACGCCGGCGACGCCCTCGATGACCCGGCCAGCGATGGCCACCCCGATGCCGCGCCGGGCGAGCGCGCGGACGACCAGAACGACTTCCCGCCGGCCCACCGCGGCCTGCAGGACGACGCCGTCGAGACGACGACCGTTCCCCTAGATGACGACGCGCAACCCTCCTTCGCGGAGCAGGCATCGTCGGAGCACGAGACAAATGACTGAAGAAAAGAGCCGCAAGCTCACCCTCAAGCGCCCCGGCGCCGAATCCGCCGAAGCCCCCAAGCTGGAAGAACGGCTGCACAAGGTGCTGGCACAGGCCGGCCTGGGCTCGCGCCGCGCGCTGGAACAGCGCATCGCCGACGGCCTGGTGAAGGTCAACGGCGAGACCGCCCAGGTGGGCATGAGCGTCACCGGCGGCGACAAGATCGAGATCGACGGCAAGACCTTCGTCGCCACCGCGCTGACCGAACCGGCCCGCGTGCTGATGTACAACAAGCCCGAAGGCGAAGTGACCACCCGCGAAGATCCCGAAGGCCGTCCGACGGTGTTCGAGGCGCTGCCGATGCTCAAGGGCGCGCGCTGGATCGGCATCGGCCGGCTGGACATCAACACCACCGGCCTGCTGCTGCTGACCACCGACGGCGAGCTGGCCAACGCGCTGATGCATCCCTCCTTCGAGGTCGAGCGCGAGTACGTCTGCCGCGTGCGCGCCCCCGAAGGCCAGGACGTGGTGCCCGACAACATCGTCGAGCGCCTCGCCCGTGGCGTGGCGCTGGAAGACGGCCCCGCCAAGTTCGACGAGATCGAGCGCGTGGGCGGCAGTGATTCGCACGACTGGTTCCGCGTCGTGGTGAAGGAAGGCCGCAATCGCGAAGTGCGCCGCCTGTGGGAATCCCAGGGCTGCCAGGTGAGCCGCCTCAAGCGCATCCGCTACGGCGAAGTCTCCCTGCCGCGCGAACTGCTGCGCGGCCATTCGCAGGAACTGGCGTCCGACAAGGTCGAGGCCATGCGCAGCAAGCTGGGCCTGGAGAGCGACACGCCCTCCGCGCTGACGCTGCAGCCGGTGATCGGCCAGCGCAAGGCCGCCAAGTCGACCATCGACCTGACCGGACGCGCGCGCTCGGCCGGCTACGTCGGCGGCCACAACACGGCCGATGAAGGCCGCGAGCTGCGCCGCTTCGACCATGTGCGCGAAGACCGCCGCGGCGGCCGCGGCGGCAGGAAGCCGCACGGCGGCCTGACGGTGAGCGGCGAGATGGCGGCCAAGCAGTCGCAGAAGCCGTTCAAGCAGCGCAAGGAAAAGGGCCCGAATGCCCTGCCCGAGGGCAATCCCGCCGCGTTCCGCACCTGGTACGTGCCCGATGGCGTCGACACCGGCCCCAGCGGTCATCGCAACCCGGACAACCGCGGCGGCGGCAACAAGTTCGGCGGCAACAAGGCGCCCCGGCGTGCCGGTGGTGGTGGTGGCGGTTACGGCCAGGGCGGCGGTGGCTACGGCCAGCCCGGCGGCGGCGGTGGCGGCTATGGCCAGCCCGGCGGCGGTTACGGCGGCGGCCCCGGTGGCCGTGGCCGTGGCGACCGTCCCGGCGGCGGCGGTTTCGGGACAGTCCGAAGGCAACCGCGGCCCGCGTGGCGCCGGTGGTGGCCAGGGCCTAGCGCCCAAGCCCTACGGCCATCCGGGCAACGCGCCCAGCTTCCCGTCCGACCACGCCGGCAGCGGCGGCACCGGCGGCTTCAATCCGTACGGCGACAAGCCGCGTGCCCCGCGTCCGGGTGGCCCCGGTGGCCCGCGTCCGGGCGGTCCTCGCCCGGGTGGTCCGCGTGCGGGTGGCCCCGGTGGCGCGCGTCCCGGCGGACGCCCCGGCGGCAAGCCCGGTGGCGCGCCGCGCCCCGGCGGTGGCCCGCGTCCGAGTGGTCCGCGCCCGGGTGGTCCCCGTGGTGGCGGCCGTCCCGGTGGCGGTCGCCATTCCGGCGGCTGAGCCACGCGGCTGAGTTGAGCTGCGCGATTACGTAAAGACAAAAGGCGCCTCGGCGCCTTTTGTTTTTCTGGTGTCCAGGGCCGAAGCCGGGCCGTGCTGATGGCGCAGCGCGCCGTAGTCCGACCCCGCGCGCTTCGCACCCGCTTCACACTGGCGCCGCGGCGGCTTCGCCCGTCGTTGCCATGCTGCGTCCATACCCGCATGGCGACGCGAGATGGCGACGACCGAACCCTTCGACTTCGATATCGCCGTGGTCGGCGCCAGCTTCGCCGGCGCCGCCTGCGCGATCGCCGCCGCGCAGCGCGGCCTGCGGGTCTGTGTGCTCGAACGCAAGCTCGACCCGGGCGCGAAACTGCGCACCACCGGCATCATCGTCAAGGAGGCCGCGGAGCAGACCCTGCTCAACCAGTTGCCGGCGCACCTGACGCGCCGCATCGAGCAGGTCCGGTTGTTCGCCCCCAGCCTGAAGCAGATCGCCCTGGCGGCGCCGGGCTACTACTTCCTCACCACCGACACGCCGGGCGTGATGCGCTGGCTCGCCGATGAGATCGTGCGCCACGGGGCGCAGCTGCGCCTGGGCGAATCCTTCGTCGACGCCCGTCGCGAGGGCGACGGGTGGTACCTGCCGAACGTGGGCCGCGTCCGCTACCTGGTCGGCGCCGACGGCGCGCGTTCGCGCGTGGCGCAGCGCTGTGGCCTGGGCCAGGTGCGGCAGTTCCTCTACGGCATCGAGTACGAATTTCCCGGCGCGTGCCTGGCCGATCCGGGCGCCCTGCACTGCTTCCTCTCCAAGCGCTACGCGCCGGGCTACATCGGCTGGATCGCGCAGAGCCCGACCGGCGTCCAGGCCGGGCTGGCGCTGCGGCACGATCCGGAGCGCGCGCGCGTCCCCGACATCGACGCCTTCCTGCTCCGCGTCGGCGAGGCCGGCGGCCTGCCACGGCGATTGCGCCCGGGACACGCGCGGGCCGGCCTGATCCCCTGCAGCGGGCCGGTCGACGTGCTGGCGCGCGATGGCGCCATCCTCACCGGCGACGCGGCCGGCATCGTCTCGCCTGTAACGGCCGGCGGGATCCACAGCGCCTGGGAGCACGGCTGGTCGGTGGGCCGCGCGGTGTCGGCGCACCTGCGCGAAGGCGGCCCCGACCCGGGCCAGGTCGCGGTCGACGTCGCGCCACGCTTCCGGACCAAGCGAGCGTTGCGCTGGGCCTTCGACCGGCTGCAGTTCGACTGGCCCTTCGACCTGTTACTGCATTCGCCGCCGCTGCGCTGGGCCGCCGGGCAGGTGTATTTCCACAAGCGCCGCGAGCACTGACGGCCGCGCGGCGCGGCCGAATCGCCGCCAAGTGGCGGGGGCATGCGGCAGTGGCATGCGTCGGTGGCATGAAATCCCGGCGCCGCCGGGCTTGCTAGCATCGTCGTACCGCGTGGACGAAGGGGATGCCATGTCTGTCCTGGTCCGCAACCTGCGCCAAGCGATCCCGGCCATCGCCCTGCTGGCGGCGTGCGCCCCGGCCCTTGCGCAGGAGGTTTTCCGGGAAGAGGAGATCCTGGGTTCGGACCGGCCCGAAGCCTGGGCCATGCACTACTTCAGCGGCACGACGGTGATGACCGCTTTCGGCGCCACGCCGCGCCTGTCGCCCGGCCAATGGATGCTGGCGGGCGAACTGGGCCACATCCCGCACCTGTCCGCCGAACAGCAGCAGGTGGGCTTCAACGGGTTCAAGGCCGAGGACCTCAACAAGTCGCCGGTGTTCGGCCGGTTGCGCGCGCAGATCGGCCTGCCAGGCCGCTGGGTCGCCGATGTCGGCTACACGCCCCCGGTGGAAATCGACGGGCTGCGCGCGCAGGACCTGTTCGCGGTCGGCATCGGCCGGCGCCTGTTCGACCAGGCGCCCTACTCGGTGTCGATGCGCGCGTTCGGACAGCACGGCAAGGCGAAGGGCGACATCACCTGCCCCGCCGGACTGGCCGGCGACCCGGATCCCGTGCGGAATCCTTACGGCTGCCAGGCGGCGTCGCACGACCAGATCGGGCTCAACCACTACGGCATCGACCTGACCGTGGCCTGGAGCCGGGAACGCTGGACCTGGCACGTGACCACGGGCGTGGTGCGCAACGAACCGGACGTCCAGGTCGACGCCCTGACCTACGACGTCCGCGACCGTTCGCACCTGGTCGCGCGCGGCGTGCTCCCCATGCTGGCGCTGGGCCTGTCGCGCGACTTCGGCGCGCGGTGGACCGGCGCGTTCGAAGTCCTGCACGTACCGCTGACGGTGCGGCGCGATCCCGACGCCGGCCGCGAGCACGACTCGCTGACCAGTCTGCGCCTGCGCGTCAGCGTGCGGCCGTAGAACCGCTTCAGCGGCTGCCGACGAGCTCCCACGCCACCAGCTTGAACCGGGAACGCTCGTCGAGGCGATCCCGGTCGGTGGCGTCGCCGAACGCGGTGGCCTGCAGTTCCAGGTCATGGGCCGGATGCCGGAACCAGACCATCGCGACGCCGTCGCGCGCATACACGCTCAGCTCCGGCATCTGCTCGCACACGTGGCACAGGTCGGGCGCCTGCACGCACAGGGGTGAAGGATCGGCGCCCACGACGTTGGCCCGGCAATGCGGATCGCGCTGCGGCTCCCAGCCACGGGAAAGCAGTTCGCGCCGGAACCGGGCGTAGGGCATGCCCGAGTGGAGGCAACTCTCCAGCGATGGCTTGCGGTTCCACACGAACCCCGGGCCGTCGGCGCTGCGTGCCGCGGTGAAGCCCTCCTCCGCGTCCCGCGCGCAGGCCGCCAGCACCGCGCAGGCCAGCAGTGTCCAGAGGCATCGCCGCGCGACGCGTCCGGCCGCCATCGCCTGCACGCATGGCATGCCCGCGTTCCGCGTCGGCGTGCGTTCCCCTTGCACGAACCCTTCCATGGCCGTCCTCCCTGTGCCGATCGCGCGACCTTGCGTCCCCTGCGCCAGCCCAGCGTAGATCGCGCCCTCGCCGTGGGCAAACTCGGCTGGACACGCCCCGGCCAGGCGCGAGCAGCAGCGGTCATCAGCCTGCGCTGGCTCGACCGTGCCATTACACATGCTCGAATTGACCCGTCCAGGGAACAGGAGTAGATACCGCAGCATCGATTGCGCGAGCGCGCCCCGGGACATTCCCGCGCGTTCTGGACCGGATCCGGCAGCAGCCAGCGAGGTGTCCCATGCAGTTGCGACCAGCGATGCACTCGGCGATCGGTTCGTTGTCCACGCGCATTCGACGCCTGCTCACGCGCGCCCGGTCCCGTTCCGGATTGGCGATGGCGCTGGCCGTTGCCGCCGTTATGTCCGCTCCGGCGCAGGCCACCTTCCACCTGATGAAGATCGTCGAAGTCTTCCCGGGAACGGCGGCCTCCCCCAGCGCGCAGTACGTGGTGCTGCAGATGTACGCCGGTGGGCAGAACTTCGTTTCCGGCCACGACCTGGTCGTCTTCAACGCCGCCGGTGCGCAGGTTGGGGCGTTCGTCTTCAACTCGAGTGTGCCCAATGGCGCCAACCAGGCGCGCATCCTGATCGCCACGCCGCAGGCCGTGAGCTTCTTCGGCCTCAGTGCCGACCTGACCATGAGCGCGGCGATCCTCTCGGGCGGTGGCAAAATCTGCTTTGCCGGTACGGTGGACTGCGTGGCCTGGGGCGGTTACGGCGGTTCCAGCAGTGGCGTGGGTACGCCGTTCAACGCCACTGGCGGCGGCCTGTTGTCCGGCCGTGCCATGCGCAGGCGCCTGGACATCGCCGGTGGCGCGGGCACGCTGGATGCGGGCGACGACACCGACAACTGCGCCAACGACTTCATCAGCGTCCTGCCGACGCCCCGCAACAACGCCGGCGCCGCGGGCATGGTCCCGGCCTCGACCTGCGGCAACGGCGCCCTGGAAGGCCTGGAGGGCTGCGATGACGGCAACCTCTCCAACAACGACACCTGTTCCAGCACGTGCACGGTGCAGACCGCGCCGACCGTGGTGCGGGCGGTGGCCGACTACAACGGCGACGGCCGCTCGGACCTGTTCTGGCGCAACAGCCAGACCGGCGCCAACGTGCTGTGGCGCTCGGGCAACGCCGCCACCCAGGTCGCGCTCACGACCGTGGCCGATGCGAACTGGCGCGTCGTCGGCCGGGGCGAAGTCAGCGGCGATGGCAACGCCGACGTGGTCTGGCGCAACCAGTCCACCGGCGCCAACGACATCTGGAAGTCGGCCAGTGCCACGACCCGGCAGCTCACGCCATCGGTGCCCGCGGTCTGGCGCGTGGCCGCGACCGCCGACTTCAACGGCGATGGCCGCGCCGACATCATCTGGCGCAATTCCAGTACGGGCGCCGACGAAATGTGGCGCTCGGCGGTGCCGGCCGGCCGCGTGGTGCTGCCTGCCGTCAGCCTGAGCTGGCGCATCGTCGGCGCGGGCGATTTCAACGGCGACGGCAAGGCCGACCTGTTCTGGCGCAACTCCAGCACCGGGGCCAATGCCATCTGGCTGTCGGCCAATTCGGCGACCCAGCAGGCGACCGCGACGGTGGCCAGCCAAGCCTGGCGGGTTGCGGGCGTCGGCGACTTCAATGGCGACAACAAGGCCGACGTGCTCTGGCGCAACACGACGACCGGCGCCAACGAGGTCTGGCGGTCGGGCACCTCCGCCCAGCGGCAGGTGCTGACCGCGGTGACCAACCTGGCCTGGTCGGTGGTGGACGTGGGCGACTACGACGGTGACCGCCGCTACGACCTGTTCTGGCGCAATTCCGCCAACGGCCAGAACGTGATCTGGAAATCGGCGAACGCCGCCACGCAGCAGGCCGCGACGACCGTGGCCGACACTCACTGGTCGGTGGTGCCGCTGCCGCAGTGACGCAGCGCTGACGGCGCGCGGGATTGCAGCCAAAAAAAAGCGGGCCCGAAGGCCCGCTTTTTTTATTGCGCGACAGCCGGCATTGCCGGCCGCCGGCGTCCTGCTTACTCGGAAATCGTCTCGCCTTCCTCGACGGCCTTCATCGACAGGCGGATGCGGCCCTGCTTGTCGACTTCCAGCACCTTGACCTTGACCAGGTCGCCTTCCTTGAGCTTGTCGGAAACCTTCTCGACGCGCTCGTTGGAGATCTGCGACACGTGGACCAGGCCATCCTTGCCGGGGGAGATGGTGACGAACGCACCGAAGTCCATGATCTTGGCGACCTTGCCTTCGTAGATGCGGCCCGGCTCGACGTCCGAGGTGATCTGCTCGATGCGTGCCTTCGCGGCCTGGCCGGCGACGGCGTTGACCGAGGCGATGACGATCGTGCCGTCGTCCTGGATGTCGATCTGGGTGCCGGTTTCCTTGGTGATCGCCTGGATCACCGAACCGCCCTTGCCGATCACTTCGCGGATCTTGTCGGGGTGGATCTTGATCGTGATCAGGCGCGGAGCGAAGTCGCTCAGTTCCGGACGCGGCGCGGTCAGCGCGTGCGCCATCTCGCCGAGGATGTGCAGACGGCCGGCCTTGGCCTGCGCCAGTGCGACCTTCATGATCTCCTCGGTGATGCCCTGGATCTTGATGTCCATCTGCAGGGCCGAGATGCCTTCCGCGGTACCGGCCACCTTGAAGTCCATGTCGCCCAGGTGGTCTTCGTCACCCAGGATGTCGGACAGGACGACGAACTGGTCGCCTTCCTTCACCAGGCCCATCGCGATGCCGGCGACCGGTGCCTTGACCGGCACGCCCGCGTCCATCAGCGCCAGCGAGGAGCCGCAGACCGAAGCCATCGACGAGGAACCGTTCGACTCGGTGATCTCCGAGACGATGCGGATCGTGTAGGGGAACTCTTCCATCGTCGGCATGACGGCGAGCACGCCGCGCTTGGCGAGGCGGCCGTGGCCGATTTCGCGACGCTTCGGGCCCATCATGCGGCCGGCTTCGCCCACCGAGTACGGGGGGAAGTTGTAATGGAACAGGAAGTGTTCCTTGTACTCGCCGGACACGGCGTCGATGATCTGGCCATCGCGCGCGGTACCTAGGGTGACCACCACGATCGCCTGCGTCTCACCGCGGGTGAACAGCGAGGAGCCGTGGGTGCGCGGCAGCACGGTCACCTTGGAGGCGATCGGGCGGACGGTGTCGAGCGCGCGGCCGTCGATGCGGACCTTGGTGCTGAGCACCGAGTTGCGCATGGTCTGGTATTCGAACTCGCCGAATTCCTTGGACAGGTCGGCAAGCTTCCAGTCGTTGGCTTCGGCCTGCGGGGCCAGCGAGGCCAGCACGTCCTTCTTGATCGCCGAGATGGCGTCCCTGCGCTCGAGCTTGTCGCGCACCGCGAACGCCTGCACCAGGCGGTCGCCGATGGCGGCCTTCAGCGCGCCGACCATGGCCTCGTTGGCGGCCGGGGCCGTCCAGCTCCACTTCGGCTTGCCGGCTTCGGCGACCAGCTCGTTGATGGCGTTGATCGCGACCTGCATCTGCTGGTGGCCGTACATCACGGCGCCGAGCATCACTTCTTCCGAAAGCACCTGGGCTTCGGATTCGACCATCAGCACCGCATTGGCGGTACCGGCGACGACGAGCTCCAGCTTGGAGTCCTTCAGTTCGCTCACGGTCGGGTTCAGCAGGTACTGGCCGTCCTTGTAACCGACCTTGGCCGCGCCGATCGGACCGTCGAACGGTGCGCCCGACAGTGCCAGCGCGGCGGACGCGCCCAGCAGTGCGGGGATGTCGCCGTCGATTTCCGGGTTCATCGACATCACGGTGGCGATGATCTGGACTTCGTTGCGGAAGCCTTCCGGGAACAGCGGACGGATCGGACGGTCGATCAGGCGCGAGATCAGCGTTTCCTTCTCGGTCTGACGGCCTTCACGCTTGAAGAAGCCACCCGGGATACGGCCGCCGGCGTAGAACTTCTCCTGGTAATCGACCGTGAGCGGGAAGAAATCCTGGCCTTCACGGGCAGTCTTGTTGGCGACGGCGGTGACCAGCAGGACGGTCCCGTCGACGGTGACCATGACGGCGCCACCGGCCTGGCGGGCGACTTCGCCGGTTTCAAGGGTGACGGTCTGGTTGCCGTATTGGAAGGTCTTGGTAATTTTTGCCACGTTGGATATTCCTGTTTTCTGATTCGTTCCGTCCGGGCCCCTGCCCGTGCGGTTCGGCGGTGGTATCCGCCATTGATGTTGGCTGCTGCTGGTGCGGGTGCGACGGGGGAATCTGTATACGCTCCAAGCAGTTAAAGCCCGGTGGTTCGCCGTCGCCAGCCGCCCGCGCGGCCTTGAGTGGCCGGCAATTCAACTTCTGTCGCGGGCGCCTGCAAAAAAAACCGCGGCGCATCGCTGCGCCGCGGTCGGAGTTTCGTTTATCGGCGCAGACCGAGCTTCTCGATCAGGGCCTTGTAGCGCTCGTTGTCCTTGCGCTTGAGGTAGTCGAGCAGGCTGCGGCGGCGGTTGACCATCTGCAGCAGGCCACGACGGCTGTGGTGGTCCTGCTTGTGCAGCTTGAAGTGGCCGGTGAGCTGCTCGATGCGGGCGGTGAGCAGGGCGACCTGGACTTCCGGGGAGCCGGTATCGGCCGCGGCGCGCTTGTGTTCTTCAATGATCTTGCTGGTGTCGATCGACATCGTGTGTGCCTTGTAGAGATGCGAGGCCCGCAGAACGCGTATCGGCAAAGGAAATTGCCGACGCACCGCCTGGTCCGCCGCTTGCTTTAGGGAATTGCTTTCCGAAGTGGTTGAAAAGCCTGCGGATTGTAGCAGCGCGCCTGAGCGAATGCGACCGGCCGCTGCGGCTTGCGACGGATGGGCCGTCAGCGCGCGACCGCGGCTTCCTGCGAGGTCCAGCTGAACAAGCGGCCGGGATGCAGGACCCGCTCCGCGTCGATCTCCCCCAGGCCCAGCGCGCGGCCATCCAGGTCGTAGATCGCGGTCAGGCCCGGCGCGCCTTCACCGGCCAGCGGGACGCGCTGGCCCTGGCCCAGCCGCCGCGCCTGCGCCTGGTCGAGGGCGACGCGGGGAAAGTCCACCAGCCCGGCTTCCAGCGGCAGCAGGCAGCGGTCGAGCACGGGCTCGCCCTGTTCCCGCAAGGCCTGGAGGGCCTCCAGGGTGAACATGGTCGGCGTCCGGAACGGTTCGACCCACAGCCGGCGCAGGGTCGCCACGTGGGCGCCGCAGCCCAGGGCTTCGCCCAGGTCGCGCACCAGGCTGCGGACGTAGGTGCCCGAACCGCACTCGACGTGGAGGCGCACCTGGTTGCCCGCCAGTTCCAGGACCTCCAGCCGGTTCACGGTCACGGTGCGGATGGGGGCCTCGATGGCTTCACCCCGGCGGGCGCGGGCGTACAGCGGTTCCCCGCCCTGCTTGAGCGCGCTGTAGATCGGCGCGCGCTGGGCGATGTCCCCGCGCAGCGGCGCCAGGGCGCGCTCGAGGGTGTCCAGGTCCAGGGGCGGCACGTCGCGCTGGAGCAGCGGCGCGCCATCGGCGTCGTCGCTGTCGGTGGTGAGCCCCAGGACCGCGGTGGTCTCGTAGGCCTTGCGCGAACCCAGCAGCAGGCCGGCAATCTTGGTGGCCTCGCCGAAGCACACGGGCAACAGCCCGGTGGCGAGCGGGTCCAGGCTGCCGGTGTGGCCGGCCTTGTCGGCACGGAACAGGTGGCGGACGCGCTGCAGCGCCTGGTTGGAACTCAGTCCCGGCGGCTTGTCGAGCAGCAGCAGGCCGTCGAGCTTGCGGAAGACGGTGCGGGGGCGCTTGTTCATCGGATGCGTGGCCGGGCCATCGCGACGCGCGGGCCCATCGCCTGGCGGGATCAGCTGTCCCGCGACTCGTCGTCGGATTCATCATCCGCCGCGTCCTGTTCCGGCGCGGCGGACGACGCGACCGGCCGGTCCGGCTGGTCGCGCAGGAGGTTCTCGATGCGCTCGCCGCGGTCCACCGAATCGTCGTAGTGGAAGTGCAGTTCCGGCACGTGGCGCAGTTTCACGGCGCGGCCCAGTTCGTAGCGCAACTGGGGCGCCAGGGCCTTGAGGGCCTTGACCGCTTCCTTCGAACGCTCCTGCTGCAAGGCAGTGACGAACACCTTGGCGTGGGCCAGGTCGCGGGTGATCTCCACGTCGGACACGCTCACCGACGGCAGGCCGTGCTCGCGCACGGCCGAATGCACGATCGTGCCCAGCTCGCGGCGGAGCTGCGCGGAAACCCGGTCGGTGCGATGGAAGGACTTGGTGGGCATGGAGTCAGAAATGAGTGATCAGGAGTGAGAAACGAGTGAATGCATGTGCATCCGGATCACCTTGCAGGCGGCAGGTGGAGGAGAGAGAGAACGGATGTGCTTCCACTCATTTCTCACTCCTCCACACTCACCTCTGCCTTAAAGCGTGCGCTGGACCTCGATGCGCTCGAAGCACTCGATCTGGTCGCCCGGCTTGACGTCGTTGTACGCCTTCACGCCGATGCCGCATTCGGTGCCCTGGCGCACTTCGTCCACGTTCTCCTTGAAGCGGCGCAGCGATTCCAGCTCGCCCTCGAAGACGACGGTGTTGTCGCGCAGCACGCGGATGGGCTTGCTGCGCTTGACCACGCCTTCGACCACCATGCAGCCGGCGACGGCGCCGAACTTGGAGCTGCGGAAGACGTCGCGCACCTCGGCGGTGCCGATGATCTCCTCGCGGATCTCCTTGCCCAGGATGCCGGACGCGACCTGCTTCACCTGGTCGATCACGTCATAGATGATCGAGAAGTAGCGCAGGTCGACGCCGTTGCCTTCGATGACCCGGCGGGCCGAGGCGTCGGCACGCACGTTGAAGCCGATGACGGTGGCCTTGGAGGTGGCCGCCAGCGTGGCGTCGGACTCGGTGATGCCGCCCACGCCGCCGCCGATCACGTTGATGCGGATCGCGTCGGTGGACAGGCTGGTCAGTGCGTCGCGCAGGGCCTGCACGGAACCCTGCACGTCGGCCTTCACGACCAGGTTGAGCGTCTGCTGGGCGGCACCCTCGCCCATCTGGGCCATGATGTCTTCCATGCGGTTGCCCGCCTGGGCGACCAGGCGCGACTCGCGGCGCTTGGCGTCGCGCTGCTGCGCGACGTCCTTGGCCAGGCGTTCGTCCTCGACCACCACGAAATCGTCGCCGGCGTCGGGAACGCCCGACAGGCCGAGCACCTGGACCGGGATGGACGGGCCGGCGCCTTCGACCTGCGAACCGGTCTCGTCGAACAGCGCACGCACGCGGCCGTACTGCACGCCGCACACCAGGTAGTCGCCCTTCTTGAGCTCGCCCTGCTGCACCAGCACGGTGGCCACGGGACCGCGGCCCTTGTCGAGCGAGGATTCGATGACCACGCCGCTGGCGCGGCCGGACGGCACGGCCTTGAGCTCGAGCACTTCGGCCTGCAGCAGGATCGAGTCCAGCAGGTTGTCCACGCCGACGCCGGTCTTGGCCGAAAGCTCGACCATCTGGGTGTCGCCGCCGAAATCCTCGGCGACCACGTCCTCGGCCAGCAGCTCGTTCTTCACGCGCAGCGGGTCGGCATCGGACTTGTCGATCTTGTTGATCGCCACGATGAGCGGCACCTTGGCCGCCTTGGCGTGCTGCACGGCCTCGCGGGTCTGCGGCATGACGCCGTCATCGGCGGCCACCACCAGCACCACGATGTCGGTGAGCTTCGCGCCGCGCGCACGCATCTGCGAGAACGCCGCGTGGCCGGGGGTGTCGAGGAAGCTGATGACGCCCTTGGGCGTCTCGACGTGGTAGGCGCCGATGTGCTGGGTGATGCCGCCGGCTTCGCCGGTGGCGACCTTGGTGCGGCGGATGTAGTCGAGCAGCGAGGTCTTGCCGTGGTCGACGTGGCCCATGATCGTGACGACCGGGGGACGCGTGACGCGGTCGCTCTGCGAGTCCTCGACGTGGGCCAGCAGTGCGTCCTCGGCGGAGTTCTCGCTGGCACGCACGACGGTATGGCCGAGTTCCTCGGTCACCAGCGCGGCGGTGTCGTGGTCGACGCTCTGGGTGATGGTGGCCATCACGCCCATCTTGAACAGCGCCTTCACCACGTCGCCGCCCTTGAGGGCGAGCTTGGCGGCGAGGTCGGCCACGGTGATGGTTTCGCCGATGGACACTTCGCGCACGATCGGCGCGGTCGGACGGGAGAACCCGTGCGCGCCGCCGCCCGAACGGGCCTGCTCCATGTGGCGGCGCGGCTTGGGCTTGCCACGGGCACCGGTGGTGCGGCGGGCGCGTTCGGAGGCGCTCAGGTGCAGCTGGCCGGCGAAGCGGCTGGCCGCGTCGTCGTCCTCGACGCCGGCGACCATGGCGTGGGAACCACGCGTCTTGTGCTTGGGCGCGTTGTGGGCGTCGGCGCGCGGTGCGACCGGAGCCGGATGCTTGGGATGGCCATGGCCGTGGCCATGGGCCGGCGCGGGCTTGCGCACCACGGCGGGCGCATCCTCGTCGGCGGCCACGACCTGCACGGCGGCGCGGGCTTCGGCTTCGGCCTTGAGCCGCAGTTCCTCGGCCTCCTGGCGTGCACGCTCGCCTTCCTCGGCGCGGCGGCGATCGACCTCGGCGAGCTTCTGCTGCTCGGCCAGGTTGCGCTGCTTGGATTCCTCCAGCTTGCGCAGGATCTCGGCACGCTCGTCGGTCACCGGTCCGTCGGACTGGTCGGCCGGCTTCACCAGCGTCACCTTCTTGCGCACGACGACGTCGACCGTGGTCCGGTTCTTGCCGCCGCCCACCGTCAGCTCCTGCTTGCGGCTGCGGTTGAGCGTGATCTTCTTCGTCGCTTCGCTGGCTTCGGGCTGTTCGGCCTTGCCATGCGAACGCTTGAGGAAGCCGAGCAGCTTGACTTTCTCGATGCTGGTCACGACCTGGTCGGGGCCACTGAAGCTCATGCCGGCCTCGGCCAGCTGCTCCAGCAACTTCTCGACCGGCGTGTTCACCAGTTCAGCGAGCTTGCGGATGGTGGTTTGCTGCGACATTCGGTTTCCGTGTCCTCGAGGCGCGGGACGCATCCCGCGCGTGGTATTGCGATTGTAGGGCGGGCGTGGACCTGCCGGACAACCACGCGTGGCGGGCCGGGCCCGCCGGCGCGCCGCTTATTCGAACCAGTGCTTGCGCGCTTCCATGATCAACGTGCGGGCGCGTTCCTCGTCCATGCCCTCGATGTCGGTGAGCTCGTCCGTGGCCAGGTCGGCCAGGTCGTCGCGCGTCACCACACCGCGGGAGGCGAGCGTGAACGCCAGCTCCTCGGTCATCCCGTCCAGTTCCAGCAGGTCGGCGGCCGGCTGGTGCTCGTCGATCTCCTCTTCCGCGGCCAGGGCCTCGTTGAGCAGGGCGTCGCGGGCACGCGAGCGCAGTTCCTCGACGATGTCCTCGTCGAAGCCCTCGACGGCCAGCAGTTCGCCGACCGGCACGTAGGCGATTTCCTCGACCGTGTTGAAGCCTTCGGTCACCAGGATGCCGGCGATTTCCTCGTCGACTTCCAGCTTGTCCATGAACAGCTGGCGGGCGGTGGTCTGCTCGGCCTCCGACTTGGCGGTCACCTGGTCCTGGGTCATCACGTTGAGCTGCCAGCCCGACAGTCGGCTGGCCAGGCGCACGTTCTGGCCGCCCTTGCCGATCGCCTGGGCCAGACGGTCCTCGGCGACAGCCAGGTCCATCGAATGCTTCTCTTCGTCGACGATGATCGACTGCACCTCGGCCGGCGCCATCGCATTGATGACGAACTGCGCGGGGTTGTCCGACCAGAGCACGATGTCCACGCGCTCGCCATTGAGTTCGTTCGACACCGCCTGGACGCGCGAGCCGCGCATGCCGATGCAGGCGCCGATCGGATCGGTGCGGTTGTCGTGCGCCTGGACGGCGATCTTGGCCCGGTCGCCCGGATCACGCGCGCAGGCCTTGATCGAGACCAGGCCCTGGCCGACTTCCGGCACTTCGAGCTTGAACAGCTCCATCATGAATTCCGGGGCGGCGCGGCTGATGAACAGCTGCGGGCCGCGCGGCTCGGTGCGCACGTCGAACAGGTAACCGCGGACGCGGTCGCCGGCGCGCAGGACGTCGCGCGGGATGCCCTTGTCCTTGGGGATGATCGCCTCGGCATTGCCGCCCAGGTCGACGTAGATGTTGCCGCGCTCGGCGCGCTTGACCACGCCGGTGACCAGTTCGCCGACGCGGTCCTTCCAGCCGTCGACGACCTGCGCCCGCTCGGCCTCGCGCACGCGCTGCACGATGACCTGCTTGGCGGCCTGCGCCGCGATGCGGCCGAACTCGGGATTCTCGATCTGCTCTTCGATGTAGTCGCCCAGCTCGACGCCTTCGGCCTCGTCGACGGCGTCCATCATGCGGATCTGCCGGTCGGGCGACTCCATCACCACGTCGTCGGCCACCACTTCCCAGCGGCGGAAGGTTTCATAGCTGCCGTCCTTGGAGTCGATCGCCACGCGCACCAGCACATCCTGCTCGTGGTAGCGCTTCTTCGCCGCCGACGCCAGCGCGGCCTCGATCGCCTCGAAGATCACTTCACGCGGCACGCCCTTCTCGTTGGCTACCGCGTCGACGACCAGCAACAGTTCCTTGCTCATCTTTTACTTACTCCGCACGGGACGGCTTGTCGGCCGCCGGCTTGTGGTTGGATTTGGACTTGTCCTTGCGCGGGCCCCGGCCCGGCTTGGGTTTTTCGGCGCTCAGGCCGAGGGCCGCCCAGTCGGGAACCAGCCGGGCCTTGTCGATGTTGTCGGCGCGCACGACCAGTTCGGTCGCCTTGCCGTCGGCGGCGTCGACGCCGAACGTGATCTCGTTGCCGTCCACGCGCACGATACGCGCCTGGAACCGGCGACGGCCTTCCTGCGGCAGGCGCAGCGCGACCTTGGCCGATTCCCCGGTGAACCGGGCGAACTGGGCCGCGGTGAACAGCGGGCGGTCGATGCCCGGCGAGGAGACTTCCAGCGTGTAATGGCTGGTGATCGGATCCTCGACGTCGAGCTGGGCCGATACTTCCCGGCTGACCGCTTCGCAGTCCTCGATGGTCACGGCGCGCGGCGCCTGGCCCGACGCGTCGGCCGGCACGTCGATGTAGAGGCGCAGCATCGCGCTGCCCGCCGAGGGCAGGTACTCGGCGCCGAGCAGTTCCAATCCCAGCGACGAAACCGTCGGGATCAGCAGCGCAGCGATTTCGTGAGCCTTGTCTGTCATCTGTTCTCTTTCGGGCTGCGCCAGCGGGCGGACGACGGATGCAGCGCCGGAATGGCAGCCGCGCAGCGAAGCGCAAAAAACAATCGCGAAAATGGAAACGCAGGAAAAACGCAAGCGTGGAAAAAACGTGAAATCCAGAACGCAAAAACAACAAGGGGCCCGATGGGCCCCTTGTCCGTTACCACTGGATTTCGGTGCAACGGTGCCGTCGCCGACACCACTGCAAAGCCCGAGCCTTCCGGCAAAAAAGAAAAGCCTCCTTGGAGGCCTTTCCCAGCCGAAGCTGGTAGCGGGGGCAGGATTTGAACCTGCGACCTTCGGGTTATGAGCCCGACGAGCTGCCAGACTGCTCCACCCCGCATCAGGAGCGGAATTATGACTGCTCCGAAATTTCCTTGCAAGCACAAAGTTGAATGGAGGATGTAGGCGACCCGGCCGGCGCCCTCGCCACGCGCCGCGGAGGCCTCTTTTCAAGGCATTTCCGGCGTGGCGCCGGGAATGGACGGATGCGGGAGCGGCAGTCGCGGCCGCAGGTTCCGCCGGCGCCGCCCGGAACGCTCGCCCTGGAGCACCACCCTAGAACGTGATGCCCTCGCGCCCGGCGATGGTGTGCACGTCCTTGTCGCCACGCCCGGACAGGTTGCACAGCACGATGCCGTCGCGCGGCATGTCGCGGGCCAGCTTGATGGCCTGGGCGATGGCGTGGCTGGACTCCAGTGCCGGCAGTATTCCCTCGGTTCGCGCCAGCAGGTGGAAGGCCGCGAGCGCCTCCTCGTCGGTCACGCCGATGTACTGAGCGCGGCCGGTGTCCTTGAGGAACGCGTGCTCGGGACCCACGCCCGGATAGTCCAGGCCGGCCGACACGGAATGGGTCTCGATGATCTGGCCGTCGTCGTCGCACAGCACGTAGGTGCGATTGCCATGCAGCACGCCCGGGCGCCCGGCGGCGAGCGAGGCGGCATGGCGGCCGCTGGCGATGCCCTCGCCGGCCGCTTCGGCGCCGACCAGGCGCACGTCGCGGTCGTTGAGGAAGGCGTGGAAGATGCCGATCGCGTTGCTGCCGCCGCCGACGCAGGCGGTCACCGCATCCGGCAGGCGGCCATGCTCGGCCAGCATCTGCGCCCGCGCCTCGCGGCCGACCACCGCGTTGAAGTCGCGGACCATGCGGGGGTACGGGTCGGGCCCGGCCACGGTGCCGATGATGTAGAAAGTGTCCTGCACGTGGGTGACCCAGTCGCGCATCGCCTCGTTGAGCGCGTCCTTCAGGGTCGCCGACCCGCTGGTGACGGGCACCACGGTCGCGCCCAGCAGCTTCATCCGGTACACGTTGATCTTCTGGCGCTCGATGTCGGTCGCGCCCATGTACACCACGCATTCCAGTCCCAGGCGCGCGGCGACGGTGGCACTGGCCACCCCGTGCTGGCCCGCGCCGGTCTCGGCGATGATCCGCTTCTTCCCCATGCGGCTGGCGAGCAGCGCCTGGCCGATGGTGTTGTTGATCTTGTGCGCGCCCGTGTGGTTCAGGTCCTCGCGCTTGAGCAGGATGCGCGCGCCGCCTGCGTGCGCGCTCAGGCGCTGCGCGTGGTAGATCGGGCTGGGGCGGCCGACGTAATGGGCCAGGTCGCGATCGAAGGCTTCGATGAAGGCGGGGTCGACGCGGGCGGCGTCATAGGCCCGGGCCAGTTCGTCGAGCGGCCCAATGAGGGTTTCGGCGACGAAGCGCCCGCCGAACCGGCCGAAGTGGCCGGCGGCGTCGGGATAGGCGTGGAAGTCGGCGACCGCGTGGGGCGCGGTTCCGGAAGCGGAAGAGGACGGGGCAGACATCGGTGCGCGCACTACCGTGGAAGCCGCCGCGTGGCGGCGATGCGGCCCTCCAGTCTAAGGCGCATCGGCCACCGCGACGAAGTGAACAATCCGCATGTGGCCTGCGGCCTGCCGGGGATCACTCGCTGTGACAGTCGGCGCGCCGCGTCTCCTCGACGAAACGGCGCATCAGGTCGCCGTCCTTGACGCCGGGTTCCACCTCCACGCCGCTGGCCACGTCCACGCCCCAGGGGCGGGTGCCGCAGATCGCCTCGAACACGTTTTCCGGAGTCAGGCCTCCGGCCAGCAGCCAGGGCTTGCCCAGGTCACGGGGAATCCTCGACCAGTCGAAGCGCTGCCCCGTCCCGCCCTGCTCGCCGGGCACATGGCTGTCGAACAGGAAGCCGGCGGCGCCGGGATAGCGCGTGCGCAGCACCTGGTCGCTCGGCGCGCCCGGCTCGCCCATCGCGACCGACCGCAGGTAGGGCACGCCGAAGCTGCGGCAGAAGCTGTCTTCCTCGCTGCCGTGGAACTGCAGCAGGGTCGGCCGGACATGGCGGATGATCTCGCGCACCTCGGCCTGCGGGTTGTCCATGAACAAGGCGACGGCATCCACGAAGGGCGCCATCGCGTTGCGCATGGCGCGCGCTTCCTCGGGTTCCACGCGGCGCGGGCTGCGGCGGGCGAAGATGAAACCCACGCCGTCCACGCCCAGCTCGCTGGCCAGGCGCACGTCACCGGGTCGGGTCATGCCGCAGATCTTGATTCGGGTTCGAAAGAAACCAGGCTTCACAGGCTCACGTCCTTGGGCAGTCCAGACAGGGCACAGGTTTGATCGGGGTAGAGCGGCCCCAGGAATATAAGCCCCTGGGGTGGCGCGGTGGGCCCGGCGACAGTCCGGTCCCGGCCGGCCAGCAGTTCGGCGATCCATGCCTCGGGCGCTTCCCCACGCCCTACCACCAGCAAGCTTCCGACAATGTTGCGCACCATGTGGTGAAGAAAGGCGTTGGCCTGCACCTCCACCGTCACCACGTCCTCATCCCGCCACACCCGCAGGGACTGCAGGTCGCGCCGGGCATGGGGCGCCTGGCAGTGCACGGTACGGAAGGCGGAGAAGTCGTTTTCGCCGAGCAGCGCCTGGCCGGCACGGTGCATGGCGTCGGCATCCAGGCGGCGGCGCTCCCAGCTCAGGTACTGGCGCTGGAGCGCCGGACGCACCGGATGGTTGAGCAGTCGATAGCGATAGCGCCGTGCCCGGGCCGAGAACCGCGCGTGGAAATCCGCCGCGGCCGGGACGCACCAGCGCACGCACATCGCTGGCGGGAGCCTGGAGGTCGTGCCCAGCACCCATCCCCGCGGATCGCGCCGGACCGGGCTGTCGAAGTGGACCACCTGGCCGCTAGCGTGGACGCCCGCGTCGGTGCGACCGGCACAGATCGTCTCGATCGGCACGCCGGCCACGAAGGACAGGGCCGCCTCCAGGGTGCCCTGCAGGGTGATCTCGCCTTCCCGTTCGGGCTCGCCGTGCTTGCTGAGCCGCTGCCAGCCACTGAACTCCGAGCCGTCGTACTCGATCCCCATGGCGTAGCGCTGCACCGGCGCCGGCGCGGCGGACGGACCGGCGGTGGGGTCGGAATGGCCGGCGGCAGCCGCGGGCGGATCGCTGGACATGGGCAACGCGCCGCGACGGCGGCAGGACCTCGGTCTGTCTACGGGGACGCTCGCCGGTCACTCGACCGGCGGGCGCGGATCATTCGAGCTCGCGGAGCATGCGCGACGCCTGCTGGCGGGCGGCATGGTCGCCATTGATGACCACTTCGCCCAGCAGCTGGCGTGCGCTCGCCATGTCGCCCACGTCGAGATAGGCCTGGGCCAGCTCGATGCGTTCGTACGCGGCCTGCGCGCCGGGGTCCGGCCGCTGTTGGGCTGGCGTGTTGCCGGTGTGCCAGGCCGGGACGGCCGTGCGCGGCGCCTCGGGCTTGCGCACCGGCGGCGGCGGCTGGACGGGATCGGGTTCGAGGACCAGTTCCGGTTCCGGTTCCGGTTCCGGTTCGGGTGCACGCTCCGGTTCGGCGGCCACCGCGGCGGCACCCACGGTCGGACCGAACGCGTCCGCGATGGACGGCGCGGGTGCGGGCACGGTGGCCGGGTTGCGGAACTTCGGGGCCGACTGGTCGCGACGGCGCATCACCCAGGCCATCAGCAGCCCCAGCGCGAGCGCGGCGACGCCGGCGAACACCCAGGGCATCAGGCTGGCCTGGGTCTGCTCGCTCTGGGCCTGAGCCAGGCGCTGCTGCGCGGCGGCCAGCTCGCTGTCCTTCATCTGGATCAGCTGGTCCTGCTGCTGCCGCAGCTTCTCAAGTTCCGCGACGCGGCTCTTCAGTTCCTGCGCTTCCGCCTCGCGTGCGGCGAGCGTCTCTTTCGTCTGGACCAGTTCCTGCTGAAGCATCGCCCCCTCGCCACCGGCGCTGACGCCGGACTGTGTACCCGCCCGGGTCGCATCGCTGGCGCCTGGCGGAACGATTTCCAGCCGCGCACCCGCGACGCGCGGTGCGGCCGCACCGGCGGCGGCCGGCGTCGCGGTATTGCGGATGGCCGCAGGACGGGCCGGCTCGGCGTCCAGCGCCGGCTGCGGCACGGCGCGGCGCGCGTCGCGCCACTCCTGCATCTGTGCATTGACGATCGCGCTGGCCTGGCGCGGATCGAGTTCGTTGAGCGCATCGCCACCGGGCGCGCGGAGCACGGCGCCGGCCCGCAGGCGATTGATGTTGCCGTCGATGAACGCCTCGGGGTTGGCCCGCAGCAGCGCGATCATGGTCTGGTCGAGCGTGCCGCCCTGCCCCACCCGGCCTGCGATGGTGGAGAGCGTGTCGCCGGGGCGCACCTGCAACTCGCCGGCTTCCGTCGGCGACGGCGCCACCGGCGACGGCACCGGGGTGGCCACCGGAGGCGGCGGGATGTCGGGGCTGGCGGCGATCGCGTCGGGGCTCGGGGCGGGCGCATCGGAGGGGGCGGCGCCGTCGGCGGACACCTCTTCCGGTGGCAGTTCCTCGGCCGCGATGTCCTCGGCGGCGGGCGGCGGCGCGGCGGCCGGGCGTTCGATCACCGCCGGCGCTTCCACGGACGGGGCCTGGATGCTCGGCTGCAGCGGCGCGGACACGGTGCGCGGCGTATCCACGAGCGCCGAGTACTCGCGCACCAGCCGCCCCTGCCCCCAGTCGACCTCGACCAGGAAGGTCAGCAACGGCTCGGTGACGGGCGCGACGCTGGTGACGCGGATGATGGGATTGCCGCGGGCATCCAGCGCCTGCGTGAACCGCAGGTCGGCCACGACGCCGGTCGGCGGCAGCATGCCGATGCGGGCAAAGGTTTCCGGTGAGGCGAGGACCGCCTGGAGCTGCTCGAGCTCGGTCGGATCGCTGGTGACGATGGGAATCTCGGCCAGCAGTGGCTGGCCGAGGCTGGACTTGACTTCGATCTGCCCCAGCCCGAGCGCGGCTGCGCTGAAGCTGGCCAGGGCCGCCATCAGTGCCAATACGGTGCCCGCGATTGCTTTCACGACCGGTCTCATGCCTGTCCCCTTGGCCGGGACTCTATCCCCCAGTGCAGGCAACTTGCAATGAACATTCCGCAAATGACTGACCTGTTTCGGATTTCCGGTCGCGTCAATGGGGCTGAACGGCCAGGATGCAGCGCATCCCGGCCGTCCGCCGGTCATCCCTGCGCGATGACCAGTTCGGCCAGCTGCACTGCGTTGAGGGCCGCGCCCTTGCGGATGTTGTCCGAGACGACCCACAGGTCGAGGCCGCGCGGATGCGAGATGTCCTCGCGGATGCGCCCCACGAACGCCGGGTCACGCCCGGAGGCGTGCGTCACCGGGGTGGGATACCCGCCGCCGACGCGCTCGTCCACCACTTCCACGCCCGGTGCCTTTTCCAGCAGCGCGCGCGCCTGTGCCGCGGTGATCTTCTCGCGGGTCTCGATATGGACGGCCTCGGAGTGGCCATAGAACACGGGGACGCGGACGACGGTGGCATTCACCTGGATGTTGTCGTCGCCCAGGATCTTGCGCGTCTCCCACACCAGCTTCATTTCCTCGCTGGTGTAGCCGTTGTCGAGGAAGTCCCCGCCATGCGGGATGACGTTGAAGGCGATCTGCACCGGGTACACCTCCGGCTGCGGGTCCTGGAAGTTGAGCAGCGCCGCGGTCTGGCGGCCCAGTTCCTCCAGCGCCTTGCGGCCCGTGCCCGAGACCGACTGGTAGGTCGCGATGTTGATCCGTTCGATGCCCACCGCGCGGTGGATGGGCGCCAGGGCGACCATCAGCTGCATCGTGGAGCAGTTCGGGTTGGCGATGATGCCGCGCGGACGGTTGCGCGCCGCTTCCGGGTTGACCTCGGACACCACCAGCGGGACGTCCGCGTCGCCCCGGAATACCGAGGAGTTGTCGATCACCACGGCGCCCGCGGCGGCGAACTTCGGCGCGTATTCGCGCGAGACGCTGCCGCCGGCGGAGAACAGTGCGAAATCCACGCCGGTGGGATCGAACGTGGCCAGGTCCTGCACGACCAGCTGGCGCGCGCCGAAGTCCACCTTGCCGCCTGCCGAGCGCGCGCTGGCCAGCACGTGCAGCTTGGCGATGGGGAAGTCGCGCTCGGCGAGGATCTTCAGCATGGTCTCGCCGACGGCGCCGGTGGCACCGACGACGGCAACGTTGTAGGCGGTCTTGCTCATGACTCGGGATTTTCCTGTGGGGGTTGCGCCGGCGGGCGCGGCACGATTGTGCGGCAAGCCGGCTGGAGATGGGGGGCGCCTCATGGAACGGCGGCGCGGCACGCGGGCAACAGCGTCCCCCTGCGGCAATCCGGGGGACTTCGCGGCCGGCCGCTATCGTTTGCCGCGCGGTTTCGCGGGGCGCGCGGAGGCGGCGGGAGCCGCGGGTTTCACCTTCCTTGTGGCGTCGGACCGGCCCTTGCGGGCGGTGGCGTCCGTACGTGACGCGCCCGGCTCCTTGCGGCGCGGCCTGGAAACTCCCGGCTCGGCCGGAATGCGCGGCTCCACCGGGCCCACGTCGCCGCACTGCGCGCGGTGACGCAGCGCCTGGTCGATCAGCACCAGCGCCACCATGGCCTCGCAGATCGGCGTGGCGCGGATGCCCACGCACGGGTCATGGCGCCCGGTGGTGACGATCTCGACCACCTGGCCCCGCGTATCCAGCCCGTCGACCGGCAGGCGCAGGCTCGAGGTCGGCTTGAAGGCGGTCGAGCAGCGCAGCGCCTGGCCGGTACTGATGCCGCCCAGCACGCCGCCGGCGTGGTTGGACAGGAAGCCCGCCGGCGTCATCTGGTCGCGGTGGACGCTGCCCTTCTGGGCGACGGCGGCGAATCCGTCGCCGATCTCCACGCCCTTGACGGCATTGATCGACATCAGCGCGGCCGCCAGCTCGCCGTCGAGCTTGCCGTAGATCGGCTCGCCCCAGCCCGGCGGCACGCCCGTGGCGACCACGTCGACGCGCGCGCCGACCGAGTCACCGGACTTGCGCAGCGCGTCCATGAAGCGCTCCAGCTCGGGCACCTGGCCGGCGTCGGGCCAGAAGAACGGGTTGGCTTCCACCGTGGCCCAGTCGATCGCGTCCGGGTTCCAGTCGCGCGGGACCACGTCGCCGATCTGCGACATGTAGCCCCGCACTTCGACGCCATGCCGCTCGCGCAGCCACTTCCTGGCGATGACCGCGGCGGCCACGCGCATGGTGGTTTCGCGCGCACTCGAGCGGCCGCCGCCACGGGGATCGCGGGTGCCGTACTTCTGCCAGTAGGTGTAGTCGGCGTGGCCCGGCCGGAACTGGGCGGCGATGGCCGCGTAGTCCTTGCTGCGCGCGTCGGTGTTGCGGATCAGCAGCGCGATCGGGGTGCCCGTGGTCAGGCCTTCGAAGACGCCGCTGAGGATCTCGACCTCGTCGGCCTCGTGCCGGGCGGAGGTGTGGCGGGTCTTGCCGGTGGCACGCCGCGACAGGTCCGCGGCGAAATCCGCGGCCGACAGGGCCAGGCCCGGCGGACACCCGTCAACGACACAGCCGATCGCCGGCCCATGGCTTTCGCCGAAGGTCGTCACTGCGAACAGCCTGCCGAAGGTGTTGCTGGCCACGCGGGGTCCTGGGAAGGCGCCGGCTGCACGGGGGCAATCGGCTAACGATGCAAGGCGCTGGAATATACGGGAAAACCCGCCCCCGGATGGAGCGCCGGGACGCGGGACTCATGACGAGACGGCATGAAATCCAGCGTCGCGGGCGCCGGCGGCGTGCCGCGCCCGGGCTCAGCGGGCGTCGGCGAGCGCCTTGATCTTCTCGTGATGCTCGACCAGGTCGCTGCGCTCGACGACGAAGATCCCCATCTGCCCCACCTTGAACTCCACCCAGGCCATCGGCAGTTCGGGCAGCAGCGCCACCAGCGCCTGCTCGGCCTCGCCCACTTCGCAGATCAGCAGGCCCTGCGCGCTCAGGTGGGCCGGGGCATCGCGCAGGATCTTCAGGGCCAGGTCCAGGCCGTCGTCGCCCGCGCGCAGGCCCAGCTCGGGCTCGTGCGAATACTCGCGCGGCAGCGCGTCGGTCTCGGCGTGGGTGACGTAGGGCGGATTGGTCACGATCAGGTCGTACACCTCGCCCTGCAGGCCCTGGAACAGGTCGGACTTGCGCAGCGTGACATTGGTCGCCTGCAGGCGTTCCTTGTTCTCGGCCGCGAGCGCCAGGGCGTCGTCGTTGATGTCGGCGCCGTCCACCTGCCAGTTCGGGTGGTAATGCGCGGTGGCGATCGCGATGCAGCCCGAACCGGTGCACAGGTCCAGCGCACGCTCGACCTCGCGCCCGCCCAGCCAGGGCTCGAAGCCGGAGGTGATCAGTTCGGCGATCGGCGAGCGCGGCACCAGGGCGCGTGCATCGCTCTTGAAACTCAGGCCCGCGAACCAGGCCTCGCCGGTGAGGTACGCGGCGGGGATCCGCTCGTCGATGCGCCGCTGGAACAGCTCCAGCACCTTCGCCTGCTCGGCGCCGGTGACGCGCGAAGCCCCGTACACGGGGCTGAGGTCATGCGGCAGGTGCAGCGCGTGCAGCACCAGCTGGGTCGCCTCGTCGAGCGCGTTGTCGTAGCTGTGGCCGAAGGTCAGGCCGGCCTCGTTGAAGCGGCTGCCGCCATAGCGGATCAGGTCGATGATCGAGACCTGCTCGAAGACGGGCGTAGGCAAGGACACGGCAGGTTCCGGCGGAATCATGGGGGCGCCAATTATACGGGCGCGGACGCAGCCCGGCAGCCGGCGCGTGTCTTCCGGCGGGTATCATGTCGCCGCTTTCCGGAGAGGTCGAGTAGAGAATGAACCGCACCACCGTCTACGTCCTGGTCGCCGCGCTGGCCGCTGCGCTGGGTCTGTGGGCCGCCCAGGGTTTCTTCGCACGGCCGGCCACGCCGGGGCATCCGCCCCTGAAGGCCGCGCGCCTGTTCGATCCGCCGCGCGAACTGCCGGCCTTCACCCTGCGGCAATCCGACGGCACGCCGCTGGTGTCGGGCGAACTCAAGGGCCACTGGACCATCGTGTTCCTCGGCTTCACCAACTGCCCGGATGTCTGCCCGACCACGCTGACCCAGCTGCGCGTGGCCCAGAAGCAGTGGGCCCCGCTGCCGGAAGCCACCCGCCCTCGCGTGCTGTTCGTGTCCATCGACCCCGAACGCGACACCCCCGACCGCATCGGCGAATACACCCAGGCCTTCCATCGCGACACGCTCGCCGCGACCGCGGACGTTCCTGCGCTGGAAGCTTTCGTGCGCTCGCTCAGCCTGGTCTTCGCCAAGGTCCCGGCGCCGGAAGGCACGCCGGCCGACCAGTACACGATGGAGCACAGCGCCTCGATGGCCGTGCTCGATCCGCGCGGGCGCCTGGCCGGCTTCATCTCGCCTCCCTTCGAACCGGCCGATATTGCGGCGGACTTCCAGACCCTTACCGAGGCCCAGCCGTGAGTCCGATCACTGCACTGACCTACGTCCTGCCGCACCGGCTGGTCTCCTCCATCGCGCGCCGGCTGGCCTACTCGACGCGGCCGGCGATCAAGCAGTGGCTGATCGACACGGTCACGCGCAAGTTCAACGTCAACCTGGCCGAGGCCGCGCAACCCGACCCCACTGCGTATCCCACGTTCAATGCGTTCTTCACCCGCGCGCTCAAGCCCGGCGCGCGCGTGGCCGACGCCGATCCGCGCAGCGTGCTGATGCCGGCCGATGGCCGGATCAGCGAATGCGGCCACATCGGCCGTTCGCGCGAAGGCGTGCTGCACGAGGAAGCCGGCCACATCTTCCAGGCCAAGGGCCACGGCTTCACCACCGCGCAGCTGCTGGCCGACGATGCGGCCGCGCGCGCGTTCGACGGCGGCGTTTACGCCACCGTCTACCTCTCGCCCCGCGACTACCACCGTGTGCACATGCCCTGGTCGGGCACGCTGCGCGAAACCGTGCACGTGCCGGGCCGATTGTTCAGCGTGGGCACCGATGCGGTTGGCTCGGTGTCGGCGCTGTTCGCGCGCAACGAACGCCTGGTCTGCCACTTCGACTGCGATTTCGGCCCGATGGCCGTGGTGATGGTCGGCGCCCTGCTCGTCTCCGGAGTGGAGACCGTGTGGGGTGGCGTGGAGATCCCGCCCTACGGCGGTCCCATCGTCGTCAAGGACTACCGCGGCCAGGGCATCGCCCTGGAGCGCTTCGCGGAGATGGCGCGCTTCAACTACGGCTCCACGGCAATCGTCCTGCTGCCGGCGGGCGTGGCCGACCTGGTGCCGGAACTGCGCGCCCAGGCGCCCGTGCAGCTGGGCCAGGCGCTGGCCCGACTGAACTGACGCGGGGGCCGGATGTTCCAGGAGATCCACGACAGCCTGCTGGTGGCCTACTCGGTGGATTCCGAGCACCAGGCCCTGATGTTCTCCCTGCTGCCCCACCACGGCTGTGCACGCGAGCCGTTCGCGCTCGTGTTCACCGGCGTGGCGGCGCACAGTTTTCCCGAGCCGCTGCTGCCGGCCATCCTGCTGGACATCCAGGCCGTCCCGGCCGCGGACCTGCTCCGGGAGCACTGGCCCTTGCTGGAGCGCGGGAGCCGCAGCAACGGCTGGCCCGGCCCCTGGGCGGGGTCGCTGCTGGAGGCGGTGTCCTTCGCCGCGGCGCAGGAACTGCGCGGATTCGAGGTGAGCTCCAGCTACGGGTTGAACGGCTGGCTGCTGGCGAAGGACGTGCGGATGGCGCCGGCCCCCTGAGCCCGCGGGGAGCACCGGCCCCGCGCGTGCCGGTTCAACCCTGCCGCGCCCCGCGCGATGCCCGGCGTCGCGCACGCAACGCGACCAGGGGATCGGCCGCGACACCGTGAACACCCGCGCGGCCCTGCGCCGCGCCGTCCTGCACCGCCACACGCTGGAACGCCACGGCCTCCGGCACGTGCAATGCGTAGCCCTGCGCGAAATCGACGCCGAACCTGCGCAGCATCGCGGCGATCTCCGGCGTCGCCACCCATTCGGCGACGACCGTCAGGCCGCGCTGGTGCCCGATGTCGGTCACCGCGCGCACGATGGCCTGGCTCATCGGATCGGTGGTCAGGTCGCGGACGAAGCCGCCGTCGATCTTGATCATGTCCACCGGCAGGCTCTTGAGGTAGCCGAACGAGGACATGCCGGCGCCGAAGTCATCCAGCGCGATCCGGCACCCGGCCGCCCGCAGTCGCTGGATGAAGCGGGACACGCGCGCCACGTTGCGCACGGCCACGGTCTCGGTCACCTCGAAGCACACGCGCGACGGATCGACGCGGTGGCGCCGCATGCGCTCGATGATGTGGTCGGCGAGCGCGTCTTCCTCGAGGCTGTGCCCCGACAGGTTGATCGTCGCCAGCTGCAGGGCGGCGCCGGAGGGGTGGAGTTCGTCGAAATGCGACAGCGCGGTCTCGATCACCCAGCGGTCGATCATCGGCATCAGGCCGTAGCGCTCGGCGGCGGGAATGAACGCCCCCGGCGGGACCAGCGTGCCGTCCTGCTCGCGCAGGCGCACCAGCAGTTCCACGCGGGCCCCGTCGGCCTCGCCCGCCAGCGGCCAGACCTCCTGGTAGTGCAGCAGCAGGCGCTGCTCGGCGACGGCCGCGCGCAGGCGCGTGGCCCACTCCATTTCCGAGTGCCGGCGCGTGGTGTCGTCGTCGTGGGCGGAGAAGAACTGCACGCGGTTGCGGCCGTTCTCCTTGGCCTGGTAGCAGGCGGTGTCGGCGTGGGCGAACAGGTCCTTCAGCGTGACGGAAGGATCATCCAGCATCACCACGCCGATGCTGGCGCTGATGGCGTAGTTGCGGTTTTCCCAGACGAAGTCGTAGCCATCGATGCGCTCGCGCAGGCGGTCGGCCACCAGCTGCGCCCCGTGGCGATCCTTGACATGGGTGGCGAGGATGCCGAACTCGTCGCCGCCCAGGCGGGCGAGCACGTCGTCGCCGCGCAGCTGCTCGCGCATGATCCCGGCCAGTTCGGTCAGCAGGTGGTCGCCGGCGAGGTGGCCGGAGGTGTCGTTGATCAGCTTGAACTGGTCCAGGTCGATGTACAGCAGCGCGCCCGGCGCGCCGCCCTGGGCCAGCGCCGCGCGGGCCTGCTCCACGCGGCGCTCGAACTCGCGCCGGTTGTACAGCTCGGTCAGCGCGTCGTGGCTGGCCTGGTAGGTCAACAGCTCGGTCAGTTCACGCTGCTCGGAGATGTCGGCGGCCACCATCAACAGGTGCGCATGGTCGTCGACGATCACGCGCGAGATGGACACGCTTGCCCAGAACCGGCTGCCGCGGCTGGTATGCAGCCGCGCCTCGATGGTGCCGCAGCAGTCGTGGCCGGCCTCGATCCGCCCGCGCAGCGCCGGGTCGTCGAACAGATGCGGCAGCACCTGCATGCCGACCGCTTCACCCAGGCGCGTGCGCGCGGCCTGGTTCGCGTAGACGATGCGGTGGTCCTGCACGCGCGCCAGCAGGACCAGCGCCGGCAGCAGTTCGTTGAGCGCACGGAAGCGCTCCTCGCTGTCGCGGAAGCGCTGGCTCATCTGCTCGGCCAGGCGGCGGGCGCGCCGGCGCATGGTGATGCTCGAATGGACCAGCCCGGCCAGCAGCACCGAGGCCAGCAGCCCGGCCCAGAAGGGCGACTTCGACACCGGCTGGGCCGCCGCCAGGGGGCCGGCGGGCGACATCTCCATCCGCCACACGCGGTCGCCGAAGCGCAGTTCACGCCGGACGATTTCCGTCCGGGCGACCTTGCGCCCCGGGTGCGAGTCGAACAGGAAGATGCCTTCACGGCCGGACGCGGTTTCAATGGGCGCGGTTCCAATGGGCGCGGTTCCAATGGGCGCGGTTTTAGTGGGCGCGCCGCCAACAGGCGCGCTCCCGGAGATATCGGTGATCCGCGTATGCAGGGAATCGCGCGCGCCACCCTGCAGGGCGGCGTCGATCAGGTCACTCACCCGGAAGGAAACAGCCAGGGACCCCGCCAGTCGTGTCCGGCGCTCCGCCATCGTGCGCGGAATCGTCCCGCGCGAGTACACCGGCACGCGCATCGTGATGCCGTCGACCCGGGCGTCCGCATCGCGGAACTGCAGCAGGCGGAACGGCGAGGACAGCACGACCCGGTCGAAATCGCGCGAGCGCTCCACCGCGCGCAGGTTCGCCGGCTGCGAGCCCACGTCCAGACCGACGACACGTTCGTTGCCGGCCATCGGCGCCACCAGCGCGGTGACATACCGCGCCTGGCCGCCCGCCTCCGAGCGGGGCGCGTAGGCGATGGCCTGCAGGCTGGGGAACCGCACGCGAGGCTGCAGGCGCTCGTAGACACGCTCGAAGCTGCCGTGATCGACGACGGGCAGGGTCGCGAACACCGCCTGGAATGAACGGATCAGCGTCTCGCAATCCTGCAACTGCGCCCGCATCGCCAGCAGGCTCGCGTCGGCATGCGATTTCAGCTCGGCCTGGCGCCGGGCCTGCAGCTGGTCGGCATCGGCCGCCGCCCACCACAGCGACACCATCACGCCCAGGGCGAAGGCCAGCGCACTCCACCAGCGCGTGGACCAGGCGCGCGCCGTCAGCGAGGCCGCCGGCGCCGGGCTCGCCGCGGGGAGTGGACCCGGCAACGATTCCCAGACCAGCGATGGTGCCCCACCCGGTACGCCTTCCCTTTCCGCCACAGCTCCCCCGCCGGTGACCGCGGGCCGGCCGGACGGCCGCACCCAATTTTCGCGGGCCCGATGATCAGACCGGGCGCGATTCAGGGTTCAACGGCCGCCGGCACCACAACTTGAGCCGCACGCGTCCGGCCAGGCTGCATCCTTCATTTGTCGCAGCCCACCAACTCCAGGCGCTGGCCGGTGCGCAGCGTGTAGCGGGGGCCACGCAGCTGGTTGGCCCGGGCCAACCCGTTCGTGGAACAGCCGAAGCGGCGCGCGATCGAATGCAGGGTCTCGCCCTTCTGCACCCGGTACTCGCGCGGCTTGGCCGCCGCCGGCTTGCCCGTGGCCAGGGCGGCGGCCGGCGTAGCGCCTGCCGCCTCGCCGGGCACCACCCCACCCGCCTGCCCGGTGGTCACCGGCGTCAGCGGCCCCAGCCGGACGATCGCCGAGCGCGCATCGCTGCTGGCCAGAGTCCTGGCCAGCTCGGCGCGGGGACCCGACACGCACCAGCGGTTGTACAGGCCGACGATCTTCGCCGTGGCATTGAGCGAGCTGCCCGCCGGGAGCCAGGTCTCGGCCTGGTGGCGCGGGTTGAGGTTGCGCAGCGCGCGCATGTAGCCCTCGCGCTCGCCGCGGTTGCCCAGGCAGATGGTCAGCTGGTAGATCGAACTGGGCTGGCTCAGGCGCAGCGTGGCGGGCTTGGCGTCGATCTTCGGGAAGCTCAGCCCGTATTCGCGCGGATGCAGGTACAGCCACGCGGCGGCGATCACCATCGGCACGTAGTCCTGCGTCTCCGGCGGGAACTGGTTGTAGACGTCGGCATCCCAGAAATTGCGCCCGCCGCTGCCGCGATAGACGCGCAACGCGCGTCCCTCGCCGCCGTTGTAGGCGGCCAGGGCCAGTTCGATGCTGCGGTTGAGCTCGCGCATGCGTTCGTTGAGATACGACGCACTGGCCTGGGCGGCCGAGCGCGGGTCGTAGCGCGTATCGAACCCGGTGCCGTCGTCGCCCAGTCCGAAGCGCAACCCGGTCTGGTACATGAACTGCATCGGGCCGGCGGCGCCCGCGCGCGAGGTCGCGTGGACCTTGCCGTTGGACTCCTTGGCCATGATGCCGAACAGCAGCGCCTCGGGCAGGTCGGCGCGTTCGTAGGCCGGCAACATCTGGTAGCGCATGTACTGGTAGTTCTCGTGGCTGCTGATCAGCGCGCCGCGCATGTCGGTCAGCCAGCGGCGGATGCCCGCCTGCACCGCCGGGTTGAACTGCACCATCTTGTCGAAGCGATGGTCTTCCTGGAGCAGGTGCGCGGCGCGGGCGGCCTCGGGGACCGACGCCGCGATGGGTCCGACGTGGTCATCGTCTCCTTCGGGTTCGTCGGCTACTTCGGCTTCCGCATCGGCGTTGAGCTTGAGCAGGCGCTTGTACGCCGCCAGCATGGTGGGGACCGAGCAGCCGCGCTGCTTCATGCACGCGGTCACGACGTCTTCCATGTCCTCCAGCGCGGTGTCGCTGCGCTTCTGGCCTTCCGGGTCGGCGTTGCCGATCAGGACGGCCGCCTCGCGGTAGTCGGCTTCGGCGGCCTGCATGCGCTGGTTGAGCGCATCGATGGCGGCCTGGTCGCGGCGCGAAGCCGCCTGCGCCTGGCCCGGGATGCCGGTCAGCAGCAGCGAACCGGCGACGAGAAGCAGGCAACCCCGTTGGATGATCGGCGTCATGGGCGGGCGCTCCGGTCGGCAGTGGACGAGGCCGGCGCATGCCGGGCAGGAAGGACGAGATGCGGGACGCGAAAACCGGTGCGGCGAACGAAACGATGGCTCGGCGCTATTGAGATCGACGCCACTGGGATGGACGCTAGTGAAATCGGCGCTACAGGGATCGGCATTACTGGGATCGGCCTTGGAAGAGCGGCATGAGCCGGAAAAAGAACTCGAAAACGAACGGGCGCCTCACCGGCAGGGTAGCCCCCGCGCGGGAAAACCGGCAACGGCCCCGCCGCAGACCCCGTCATGGCGACGCCACGACAATGCCGGCGACAAAGTCGGCACGATGGATCATCGGAGTGCTGGGCGGGGTGAAAGTTCACCCCCTGCGCCGCTGCACTAGAATCGCCCGACCTTTCCTGCGGATGGCCCCATGACGGAACACGCGATCATCGTCGGCAAAGCCGTCACCACGCCCGATGCCCTCCCCGACAGCCACGGCCACGTCCTGCTGCAGGCGCGGCTGGGCAACCGGCACGGGCTCGTGGCGGGCGCCACCGGCACCGGCAAGACCGTCACGCTGATGACCCTGGCCGAAGGTTTCTCGCGCCTGGGCGTGCCGGTGTTCCTGGCCGACGTGAAGGGCGATGTCGCCGGGCTCGCCATCGCCGGCACCGGCAGCGAACGGCTCAACGAACGCCTGGCGCAGATCGGCCTGCCCGACTACGCCCACGACGCCAACCCGGTCGTGTTCTGGGACCTGTTCGGCAAGAACGGCCACCCGGTGCGCACCACCGTCAGCGAGATCGGCCCGACGCTGCTGTCGCGCATCCTCGAGCTCAACGACACCCAGAGCGGCGTGCTGGACATCGTGTTCAAGCTCGCCGACGACCGCGGCCTGCTGCTGCTCGACCTGGCCGACCTGCGCGCCCTGCTCGGCGTGGTCGCCGATGAGCGCAAGGACATCTCCACGTCCTATGGCCTGGTCAGCGCACCGTCCATCGGCGCGATCCAGCGCGCGCTGCTGCGCCTGGAGCAGGACGGCGGCGAGATGTTCTTCGGCGAGCCCGCGCTCGAGCTCGCCGACCTGATGCGCACGACCCCCGACGGCCGCGGCGTGATCAACATCCTGGCCGCGGAGCAGCTGATCCTCAAGCCGCGCCTGTACGCCTCGTTCCTGCTGTGGCTGTTGTCGGAGCTGTTCGAGCAGATGCCGGAAGTGGGTGACCTGGACCGGCCGAAGCTCGTGTTCGTCTTCGACGAGGCCCACCTGCTGTTCGACGACGCCCCGCCGGCGCTGCAGCAGCGCGTCGAGCAGGTCGTCCGGATCATCCGGTCCAAGGGCGTGGGCGTGTACTTCTGCTCGCAGTTCCCCGACGACGTGCCCGACGACATCCTGGGGCAGCTCGGCAACCGGGTGCAGCATGCGCTGCGCGCCTTCACGCCGCGCGACCAGAAGGCGGTGCGCACGGCCGCCGAGACGTTCGTGGCCAATCCCCACCTAGACGTGGCCGAGGCCATCTCGCAGCTGGCCACCGGCGAAGCGCTGGTGTCCATGCTGCAGGACAAGGGCATTCCGATGCCGGTGGAGCGCACGCTGATCGCCCCGCCGCGCAGCCGCATGGGCGCGATCACGGCCCAGGAGCGCGCCCAGGTGCGCGCCGGCAGCCCGGTCGGCGCGAAGTACGACCAGCCTGTCGACCGCGAGTCGGCCGCCGAGATGCTCGCCCGCAAGGGCGAGGCCGCCGCCCAGGACGCCAAGGCGCCGCCGGCGCGCACCCGCGAGGAAGACGACGCCGAGGAAGGCGGCTTCGGACAAGGCGTGAAGGACGTCGTGTTCGGCACCCGCCGCCGCCAGGGCGTGGTCGAGACCATGGCCAAGCAGACCGCACGCACGGTGGGCAGCCAGATCGGCCGCCAGATCGTCCGTGGCCTGCTCGGCGGCCTGTTCGGGCGCCGCCGCTGACAATTGCTGCACTGCAGGTTGACGCGGGCGCCGCCATCCACTCGAATCCGGCGCTCTTTTGTTCCATTCCCCCGGGAGTCCCTCGATGAACCGCTCTTTGCTGATGCTCGCCCTGCTAGCCGCCGTTGCCGTCACCGCCTGCAAGCCGCAGGCGCCCGCCGAACCGGCGCCCACCACCGACGCGCAGACCACCGTCGAGGCGCCCGCGCCGGTCGCCGTCGAGTCCGCGCCCGCCAAATCGGCCGCCGACGTACCCTTCGACGTGAAGGGCTTTGCCGGCACCTTCGGCAACGGCGCCGACAAGATCACGCTCAACGCCGACGGCACCTACAAGCTCGCCGGCAGCGCGCAGGGCGACGGCACGTGGACGGCCGAGGAGAACGGCTCGCGCATCCGCCTGGATCCCAACAGCAAGACCGACGAGGACCGCCTCTACACGGTCGTCTCGAACGAGCAGATCGATCGCGTCGACGCCACCGGCAAGGCCGTCGAGCCGGCGCAGTCGTTCAAGCGCGAAGCCGCGGCCTACTGAGCCGCACCGGCTTTTTGCCGATCCGGGGGGCGGCCCGCACAATGGGCCGCCCCTTCTTTTTTTCCCGGACGTACGGTGCGCCCGGGACGGCGCATCCGCCCCCTGCGCCTGGCGTTCGGGGTTCCGACCTGCATGAGGACCTGCGATGGGCCGCTGGCGACCCCCCGCCGAGAAGAGCACCGCGCTGATCACGGCCGAAGGCCACGCGCGACTGAAGGCCGAACTCGACGACCTGTGGCGCGTGCGCCGGCCGGAAGTGGTCCGCGCGCTGGCGGCCGCGGCGGCCGAAGGCGACCGGTCGGAGAACGCCGAGTACACCTACCGCAAGAAGCAGCTGGGCGAGATCGACCGCCGCGTGCGCTACCTGTCGAAACGGCTGGAAGTGCTGCGCGTCGTCGTCGAGCCCCCGACCGACCGGGACGCGGTCTTCTTCGGCGCCATCGTCGAGGTCGAGAACGAGGTCGACGGCGAGGTTCACCGCTACCGCATCGTCGGCCCGGACGAGACCGACGCGCAGCGCGGACACATCAGCATCGATTCGCCGCTCGCGCGGGCGATGCTGAAAAAACGCCTGGACGACGAGTTCGAAGCGCTCCTGCCGGGCGGGGCGCAGCGCTTCGTGATCGTGGACGTGGCCTATCCCGCCAGCGATGCCTGAATACCCCACGGGCGCGATGACGCGCCCGTGGCATCGATCGGACTGGCGGACTTCGGCCCGGCCGGGCTAGTCGTCCCGTTTCCCGGGTTCGTCATCGATGGCCGGCAACGGATCCATCGGCGGCACGTCCGGCGGCACCTTGTCCATCGGCGGCGGCATGGCCGGCTTGTCCAGCGGCGGAAGCTCGTCCATCGGCGGCGCTTCGTTCATCGTGCGCGGCACGTCCGTCATCGAGGGCCGTCCGGCCATCGGCGCGCCCTTCATGTCGCGGAACTCGACGACGATGCCCTTGAGCGTCTTGCTGCCCACGTTCTCGGCGTGGTGTGTCACCGGATCCATCCACACCGTGTCGCCGGCCTTGAAGTCGTGGTCTTCAGCCTTGCCGGTGGCGTCGTCGGTGATGCGCAGCTTGCCCGGCTGGATCACGTAGACCACGTGCGCCGGATGCGAGTGGGACGCCATCTTCGCGCCCGGTGCGAAGGTCACCTCGCACACGCGCGTGTGTTCGTTCTCCATCGTGCATTTGTAGATGCCCGAACCGACCGCGGCCGGATCCTGGGCCGCCACGCCGGCGCACGCCAGCAGCAGCGCGCAAGCCAGAGGCGCGCGCGCGCAGGAATCAATTGTCTTCATGGGATATCTCCGAGGTGGAACTCCGAGGTGGAATTCCGAGTTGGAACTGCCTGTGGACCAGGCTCCCCCATTCTTACGCCGCCCACGTCGCCACGGGGCAGGATGAACAGGCCCATCACCCGACCGGGCGATGGGGCGGACTGTCCTGTTCATCGGGGCGGCGGCGTTGAACAGGCTGCGCAACCTTCGCAGCACGACCATGGCGATCGTCGCCGCGCAGGCCACTGCGCCCCCATCCCCCAAGGAGTCCGCCATGTCCCGCACCTTCCGCCTCGCGGCCACTTTCGGCGCGCCACTGCTGCTCGCGTTCGCCGCGCTGGCGCCCACCCCTGCCCGTGCCCAGGACAGCGGCACGGTGCTCGTCGCGATCTACCGCATCGCGCCCGGCAAGCACCTGGATTTCCTGCGCTGGCAGGCGGCCCGCGACGCCGCCGCGGCCGAGGCCGGCGTCGGCGCGACGCAGTGGTACGCGCACGTGGACGGCGACAGCTGGGACTTCGTGAGCATCGCGCCGGTCACCACGCAGGCGCAGGACGAAAAGGTCCAGGGCATCCTCGCCGGCAAGCACCTGACCACCGGCTACAAGGCTTCGCTGGAGTTCCGTTCCTTCATCAGCTCGCACACCGACACCTACGCGCGCGGGCCCACGACGGCCGCGGCGCTGGTCGATGCCGGGAAGTAAGGGGCGATGGAGTAAGGGGCGATCAGTAGCGGGCGATGAAGTAACCAAGCGATCGTCCCGCCGTGCACGGCGCCGGAGCCCAGGCCTCCGGCGCCACGATTGGCACGCCGCGAACAAGCCGCCGGAAGGAAGGCCGCCCTACTCCGCCATCTGCGCGGCGATCTCGTTGTCGATCAGCTCGTCGGGATTGGGCGTGGCGTCCATGAAGACCTTCTCGACCTTCTGCACCGTGCGCTGCGGGGTCGAGAACCGGTAGGCGCCGTCGTCGGCCGCGCCTTCGGCCAGGCGGCTGCTCTGCACCAGGTGGGCGCCATTGAGCAGGTTCCAGCTGAGCTCGATGCCGCCGTGGCTGTTGGTGCGGCTGTAGCGCTCGGCATCGATGCCGATCAGCCGCATCCGGTCTTCCGCGGGATCGAAGCGGAACCGATAGGTGGCGGCGGTTGCGGTGGTGCCGCCGACGAGGTCCTCGACGATCAGCACGCCCTTGCGGGCCGAGAGCGTCCCGGGCCCGAGCGGCGTGACTTCCAGCGTCATCGAATCGATGGGCTCGAGGTCTTCCACGGCCTCCTGGCCCGGCGCGGCCTCGACCCGGAAACGAGCGAGCACCCGCAGCACGCGCGTCTCGTCGTTGCCGGCGATGAAGGCCAGGTCGGGCCGGCCGTCGCCGGTCAGGTCCGTGGCCAGCTCGGCTTCCACGCGCATGCCGTCGGGAACGAACCGGGCGGCGTCCTTCGAAGCTGCCTGGCTCTGCGCCGCCGCGCTTGCGAGAAGCACGCCGAGGAAAAGACCCGAAGTCGCATGCCGCATGCCGCCCCCTGCCGTTGGATGTCGGGGGCGATTCTAGCCGGCCTTCACCCGCCGGCATTCCCGGGCGGCCTCGGGGTGTCCCCGTCGCGGAGGGACACGGCCGTGCATGCGCCAACCGCGCCGCGCCTGCGCGGCGGCGCCGCTCAATCCTCGAACGCCACCTCGCCGAACAGGTCGTGCTCGTCGCTGCCCATGATCTCGACGTCGACGAAATCGCCCGGCTTCAGGCCGGCCTCGAAGCCGTTCTGGATCTGCACCAGGCCGTCGATTTCCGGCGCGTCCGCGGACGAGCGCGCCAGCGCCAGCTCGCCGTCGAGCGTGTCGACCAGGCAGCGCTGGACGGTGCCGACCTTCGCTTCCAGGCGCGCCGCGGAAATCTCCGCCTGCCGTTCCATGAAGCGCGCCAGGCGTTCCTGCTTGACCTCGTCCGGCACCGCGTCCGGAAGGGCATTGGCGGTCGCGCCTTCCACCGGCGAGTAGGCGAACGCGCCGACGCGATCGAGCTGCGCCTCGTCCAGGAAGTCGAGCAGTTCCTCGAACTCGGCTTCGGTCTCGCCGGGGAAACCGACGATGAAGGTGGAGCGCAGGGTGAGGTCCGGGCAGGCCTGGCGCCAGCGATGGATCCGCTCGAGCGTCTTGTCGACCGCGCCCGGACGCTTCATCAGCTTCAGGATGCGCGGGCTGGCATGCTGGAACGGGATGTCCAGGTACGGCAGCAGCTTGCCGTCGGCCATCAGCGGGATGATTTCGTCCACGTGCGGGTACGGGTACACGTAGTGCAGGCGCGTCCACAGGCCCAGCTCGGACAGGCCCTCGCACAGCGACTTCATGCGGGTCTGCCAGGACTTGCCGCGCCATTCGTGCGCGGCGTACTTCACGTCGACGCCGTAGGCGGAGGTGTCCTGCGAGATCACCAGCAGTTCCTTGACGCCGCCCATGGCCAGTTTTTCGGCCTCGCGCAGCACCTGGTCCACCGGACGCGACACCAGGTCGCCACGCATCGACGGGATGATGCAGAAGCTGCAACGGTGGTTGCAGCCCTCGGAGATCTTCAGGTACGCATAGTGACGCGGCGTGAGCTTGACGCCGATGTCGGTGTCGTTCGACGCGCGGCGCGGGACCAGGTCGATGAAGGGATCGTGCCGCGGCGGCAGGGCCTTGTGCACGGCCGACATCACGCTGGCGTAATCCTGCGGGCCGCTGATCGACAGCACGCCCGGATGCGCCTGGCGGATCACTTCCTCGCGCTTGCCCAGGCAGCCGGTCACGATCACCTTGCCGTTCTCGGCCATCGCCTCGCCGATCGCGTCCAGCGACTCGGCCACGGCCGAATCGATGAAACCGCAGGTGTTGACCACCACCACGTCGGCATCGTCGTAGGTCGGCACCAGCTCGTAACCCTCCACCTTGAGCTGGCTGAGGATGCGCTCGGAATCGACGAGCGCCTTGGGGCAGCCGAGGCTGACGAAACCGACCTTGGGATTGGCGGCCTTGGGACTGGCGTCATTTGGACTGGTAACCGACATCAGGGCATTTTCTACAGCGGAAACAATCAATTATAGCGGTCCGCGCCACCCGGGCGGGCCGCCTGGCAGGCAGCGGTCGGCCAGGCGTCACGTAGCGGCCTGCCCTGCCCCGGGGACTGCGCCGCCATCAGCCGATGGATGGACCTGAATACGCCCCACGGGCACGTGCGGGCCTGTCTCCGGCATCAACGAGCACATCCGCGGCGTGACCGGGCGCTTTGTTCCGGCGGGTTCGTGGCGCTCGCCCGCCTTCTACGCCCCGGTGGATAGCACACCGCAGGACACCCGGCGCGGTGAAGTTGCGACCCATGGCCGGCAGGCAGGCAGGCGGCGCCTGGAGGGTTCGTCGACCTGCTCCAGGTCCGCCTTCCCAGGCAGATGGGACACCGCGGCGATGGACGCCCACCGCCGCGCCCGGGTTCACAGGCGGTGCTGGACCGCCGTGCCGCACAACTGGACAAGCTGATTGCCGTTGGCGTCATGGACCGACACCACGACCCAATCGAAGGCCGGGACTTGCGCGCGGTGAGTGATGAAAGACCAAGTCGACCGGCTCGATGCATTGCGCATTGGCGGGTCGGCATGGCTTTGCCTGCTGAAGACTTGGGAAGTCTCAAGATCAGTCGGTGCAAACGGCTCGCTCGGCACGCTCTACTGTTCACCTTTGGTCGGGTGACTAGTGTTGTGACCGCCGATCAGATGCTGCGGTTTTCACTGGAAAGCGATGGATTCAAGCTGCAACTCCACCGGTCGCCACGCCTTCACAATCCATGTACCTATGCCTGCTTAACCTGAATTCGGGTCATGACTCCGGCAAAACGGCCCCCCATGTTCGGAAACCCCAGACGAAGGAGGATTGGAAATGTCACTTACCAAGCAACCTCTGGTGATGGCGCGTACGCTCGGCGTGGCGATCATCGCCACCCTGGGACTTGCCAGCTGCGCCACCTATGACGAGGAGTTCGCGACGATCAACTCGCGCCTCGATCAACTCGACGCAAAGGTGCAGGGCGCAGCGCAGAGCGCCGAATCGGCCAATCAGTCCGCGCAGCAGGCCAACCAGCGACTGGATCAGATGGAAAGCCGCGTCCAGCAGCTCGAAGCGGCACCGCGCCGCAAGCCGCGCGGTTAGTCGTTCGCGACGAACGGCCTGAACCGAGGCCCGGTGACCTTTGCTGGTCACCGGTCTCCTTGTCTTGATCCAGCTTTTGTTCCAAGGAACCGCCCATTCGTACGTGCAGACACCCCGCGATCCGGGCCGTAAATGGTGCGCTGGCGCTTGCGCTGGCGTTCGCGAGCTTTGGCGTGGCCAGCGCCGAGGACACCGCCGAGCAACCGGTCGCGGCCGTCGACCTGCTACCGCAAGGCCAGGAAGTATCCGGCACGGTGATTGAGCTCGCGGGCTGGGTTGTCGCGGCCAGGGACAGCGAAGGCTTCCCGTTCGCGGTCATCGACAAGGCCGCCGCACAGATCCTCGTGTTCGACGGTGACGGCCGGCTTCGCGGCGCGGCACCCGGGCTGTTTGGCTCGGCGATCGGCGACCATTCGGCCCCCGGCATCGCCGGTCTCGCGCTTCGCGAGATTCCGGGCCGGGATCGCACGACGCCCGCGGGTCGCTTCGTGGGCGGTTTCGGTCCATCTGTCGACGCCGGGCGCGTGTTGTGGGTGGACTACGACTCCGCCGTCTCCATGCACCCCACGGCCACGGGCGTTCCTGCCGAGAGACGCGCCGAACGCCTTGCAACGCCCACGCCGGACGACAACCGCATCACTCACGGCTGCATCAACGTCGCGCCCGAGTTCTACGAGGGGATCATCCGTCCGACGTTCGAGCGCGGCGGGGTTTTCTACATCCTGCCGGATGCGGCGCCGATAGCGGAAACCTTCCCGGATTTCGCGGAAAGCCGCGCGGCTACGCAACGCAACGGTGGCGGAGGAGCGCGGCCCGCCCGCCAATAAAGGCGCGTCGCCGGGTGCTTGGGGTGTGCGACGCAGCGCAGCCAATGACGCTGCCTGTGGCGTGCCGTGGCCGCAGCCGGCACCAGCCCATTTTTCACCGCGGAAGCAATCAGCCATGGCGGGCCAGGCCCACCCCGGCGGGCGGCTTGCAGGCAGGGGCCGGCTAGGCGTTAAGTAGCGGTCTGCCCTGCCCCGAAAGACCACGCCGCCATGAGCCGATGGATCGACCTGAATACGCCCCACGGGCCCGTGCGGGCCTGGCGCGCCGACCCGACCGTGCCGGCCCGCCAGGCTGTCGTGGTCCTGCAGGAAATCTTCGGCGTCAACGAGCACATCCGCCGCGTGACCGAGCGCTTCGCGGCGGCCGGGTTCGTGGCGCTGGCACCGGCCCTCTACGACCCGGTGGAATCCGGGGTGGAACTGGCCTACACGCCGCAGGACACCCAGCGCGGCGTCGACCTGCGCAATGCCCTGGGGTTCGACCGCGCCGTGGACATCGTGGGCGCCGCCGCCGACGAACTGCAGGCCGAGGGCCTGCGCACGGGCGTGGTGGGCTTCTGCTGGGGCGGGAGCGTGGCCTTCCTGGGGCAATACGCGCCTGGGCCTGCCCTCGGTGAGCTGGTACGGCGCGCGCAGCGTGCCCTTCCTCGACGAACCGGCGCGCGCCCCGCTGATGTTCCATTTCGGTGCGCGCGACGACAGCATTCCCGCGGAAGCCATCGAACTGCACCGGGCGAGGCAGCCGACGGCCCGCATCCATGTCTACGAGGAGGCCGGCCACGCCTTCAACCGCGACGTGGACAATGCGCACTACCACGCGCCCAGCGCCTCGCTCGCGTGGCAGCGCACGATCGACTTCCTCGCGGAGAACCTGAGATGAGCAAGCACCCCCAGGCTCCGGTCGGCTGGCACCTGCATCCGCAACTGGCCGAAGACACGCATCCGGTCGCGCACTTCGCGCTGAGCGACCTGCAACTGATGGACGACGCCAACCATCCCTGGCTGATCCTCGTGCCGCGCGTGGAAGGCGCGGTGGAATGGACCGACCTGGACACCGAGCAGCAGGCGCAGCTTTCGGCCGAGATCAGCCAGGCCGGGCGCATGCTGCAGGCGGTGTTCAAGCCGCACAAACTCAACGTGGCCGCCCTGGGCAATGTCGTGCCGCAGCTGCACGTGTGCACGTCATCGCCCGCTTCACCGACGACATCGCCTGGCCGCGGCCGGTGTGGGGCATGGCCTCCGCGCAGCCCTACTCGACCGAGGCGCTGGTCGGACGCATCGAGCGCCTGCGCGCGGCACTGGCGTGAGCGACGCGCCGGCGCTGGAAGCGCTAGCCGACGACGCCTGGCTGCTGCACCTGGGCGACCGCATCGACCCCGCCCTCAACGCGCGCGTGCACGCCCTGTGCGCGCACCTGCAGGCACGGCGACCGCACTGGGTGCGCGACCTGGTGCCCGCCTACGCGAGCGTGGCGCTGTTCTTCGATCCGGCCGCCATCGACGGCGACGCCGCCGCGCGCTGGCTGCTGGAGCAGGCGCAGGGCGCGGCGCATTCGCAGGGGCCGCAGCACGCCGCCGGCGACGGTTCGCGACTGGTCGAAATCCCCGTGGCCTACGGCGGCGACGACGGCCCCGACCTGGCCACCAGCGCGGCCGAACTGGGCCTGACGCCCGAAGAGTTCGTGCGACGCCATGCCGACCGCGAGTACACGGTGGCGATGATCGGCTTCGCGCCGGGATTCCCCTACCTGCTCGGGCTGGATCCGGCCCTGGCGCTGCCGCGCCTGGCCACGCCGCGCACGCGCGTGCCGGCGGGCAGCGTCGGCATCGGCGGTGCGCAGACGGGCATCTACCCGCGCGAGAGTCCGGGCGGCTGGCGGCTGATCGGGCGTACGCCCAGCGTGCTGTTCGACGCCACGCGCCAGGCGCCGTCCCTGCTCGCGTCGGGCGACCGCGTGCGCTTCGTGCCGCTGCCGATGGATGCCGCATGAGCCTGCACGTCCTGCAACCGGGCCTGCTGACCACGGTGCAGGACCGCGGGCGCCACGGCTGGCGCCACCTGGGCATCGCGCGCGCCGGCGCGCTCGACCCGGATGCGGCCGCGCTCGCCAATCGGCTGGTGGGCAACGACCCGGACGCGGCCGTGCTGGAAATGACGCTGCAGGGTCCGACGCTGCGCTTCGACGTGCCCACGCGCATCGCATTGTGCGGCGCCTGGCTGCCGATGAAGTTCACGTCCTCCACGGGCGTGGCCGCCCACATCCCCGGCGGCAGGCCCGTGTCCCTGCCCGCGGGCGAACTCAGCCTGGGCGCGGCCTGCGACGGCACGCGCGCCTGGCTGGCGATCGGCGGCGGACTGGACGTGCCGCCCGTGCTCGGCAGCCGCAGCACCGACCTGCGCGGCGGCTTCGGCGGCCTCGCGGGGCGCGCATTGCGCGCGGGCGACAGGCTGCACGTGTCTGCTGCGCCCGACCCCGGTCCGGAGCCACGCTTTCCCGCCTGGTGGGTGGATCCGCTCGCGCACGATCGCCAGCCCCATGGGCGCGCGGCGCCGATCCGCTATGTGCCCGCGCACCTGCCCGGCGCCGACGCGTTCGCGCGCATGCCGTGGCGCGCCAGTGCACGCAGCGACCGGCAAGGCCTGCGCCTGGACGGCGAGGCGCTGTCGCTGGACACGCACGAGCAGATTTCCGCGCCGGTCGCGCCGGGCACCGTGCAGCTGCCGCCCGATGGCCGCCCCATCGTCCTGCTGGCCGACGCGCAGACCGTAGGCGGTTACCCTCGCCTCGGACACGTGATCGCCGTCGACCTGCAGCGCCTGGCCCAGCTGCGGCCCGGCCAGCCCGTGCATTTTTCCGCCTGCGATGCGCGAACCGCGACGCAGCTGGCTTGCGCCGCGCGCGCCCGGCTGGCCAGAATCACCTTGATGATCGATTTCAAACTGCAAAGGGGATACGGGGAATGAAAGGCAATGTGGTCGCGGCACTGGTGCTGATCGTGGTCGGCACGCTGTTCCTGTTGAACAACCTGGGTTTCACCAATCTCAGCCTGGGCCGCCTGATCAGCACGTGGTGGCCGGCGATCCTGGTGATCGTGGGGCTGGGCCTGTTGTTCAGCCGCAAGTAGCGCCCACGGCTTCCCTGCCCCGGCACGCACCGTGCGCATCGATTTCAACTGTGACCTGGGCGAAGGCTGCGGCGACGACGCCGCGATCATCCCCCTGATCACCTCGGCGTCGATCGCCTGCGGTGCGCATGCCGGCGACGACACGAGCATGCGCGCCACGCTGCGCCTGTGCCGCGCGCACGGCGTGGCGGCGGGCGCGCACCCGGGGTTCGATGACCGCGAGCACTTCGGCCGCCGCGAACTGGCGATCGAGCCGGCGGCGGTCACCGCCCTGGTGGCTGCCCAGATCGAGCGGCTCGCGGCGCTGGCCGCCGACCAAGGACGTCCGCCTGGCGCACGTCAAGCCGCATGGCGCGCTCTACAACCTGGCCGCACGCGATGCGGACATCGCCGACGCGATTGCCCTGGCCGTGCGCCAGGCCGATCCGGCGCTGGTCCTGTTCGGGCTGTCGGGCTCCCGGCTGACCGAAGCCGGCGAACGCGCCGGCCTGCGGGTGGCGCACGAGGTGTTCGCCGAACGCCGCTACGAACCCGATGGACGCCTGACGCCGCGCGGCGAGCCGGGCGCGGTCATCGAGACCCTCGATGACAGCCTGGCCCAGGTGCGTGCGCTGGTGGCCCGCGGCCGCGTCACCGCGCGCAACGGCGAGGAAGTGGCCGTGCGCGCCGACACGCTATGCCTGCACGGCGACCGCCCCGACGCCGCGACTTTCGCCCGCGCGATCCGCGCCGCGCTCGAGCGCGACGGTGTGTCGATCCGCGCATTCGGCGCGCCTGCATGAAGGGCCGCCTGCACGCGCGTGACATGCATTTCCAGCCCGACGGTCCCGACCATGAAAGCCCACCCATGAAGGCCCACCCGTGAGCGCCGACCCCATGAACTACTGGCCCCTGCTGGGCGTGGCGGCCGTCGTCGCCGGCTTCGTGCTGCGCATGAACCCGGCGCTGGTGGTGGTGATCGCCGCCGGCGTGACCGGGCTGGCGGCGCGGATGTCGCCGGTGGAACTGCTGGAGGTGATCGGCACCGCCTTCACCGAGAAGCGCTACCTGCTGGTGTTCCTGCTGACCTTGCCGGTGATCGGCCTGCTCGAACGCCACGGCCTGAAGGAGCACGCGCAGGCCTGGATCGCCCGCCTGCGCGGCGCGACGATGGGCCGGTTGCTGATCGCCTACCTGTTCATGCGCCAACTGGCCTCGGCCATGGGCCTGACCGGCCTGGGCGGGCATCCGCAGGCGGTGCGCCCGCTGCTGGCGCCGATGGCCGAAGGTGCGGCGGAAGTCGCGGCGCAGGCGCACGGCTCGCACGTGGACGACAGCCAGCGCGAGCGCATCCGCGCCATGTCCGCCGCCACCGACAACGTCGGCCTGTTCTTCGGCGAGGACATCTTCATCGCCTTCGGCGCGGTGCTGCTCATGCAGAGTTTCTACGCCGACCACGGCATCACCTTGGAGCCTTACCAGATCGCGGTGTGGGGCATCCCCACGGCGTTGTGCGCCTTCGTCATCCACGCCGCGCGCATCCGCCGCTTCGAGCGGCGCCTGCTGCGTGACTGGACGATGCGCGACGAGGCGATGCGCGACGGCACGATGCGCGACCGGTCAAAGCCCGCGCCATGATCACCCTCACCCACGTCTACTGGCTGCTGGGCGCGTACTTCCTGTCGATCGCCTGGCGCGGCGCGCGCGACCGCGGCAATCCGCGCCGGCATACCACCGGGCTGTTCTGGGGGCTGCTGGCGCTGCTGCTGTTCGGCGCGGAGCACATGCCCGCGGCGGCGGTGGGCGCGCTGGTGGTGGTGCTGGCCCTGCTCGCGGGACTGGGCGGGCTGCGCATGGGGCGCTATGAAGAATCCGATCCGCAGGAAAAACAGGCCGAAGCCGAACGCCTGGGCAACCGCCTGTTCGGTCCGGCGCTGCTGATCCCGATCGTGACGCTGGTGCTGGCGGTCAAGGCGTTCGGATTCTCGGTGGCCGAGATCTCCGTGGCGGGCCTGCGCCTGCTCGATGCGAAGCAGACCACCGTGATCGCATTGGCGGTGGCCTGCGTGGTCGCGCTGGCCGCGGCGTGCCGGCTCACGCGGCAGACGCCCTTGGAGCGCCGTGGAGCAGTCCCGCCGGCTGATCGACGCCATCGGCTGGGCCGCGCTGCTGCCGCTGCTGGCCACGCTGGGCAGCGTGTTCGAGGCGGGCGGCGTGGGCGAAGCCGTGGCCGGCGTCGTGCGCGACGTCATCCCCGTCGACAACGCGTTCGTGGTGGTCGTCGCCTACGCCGTGGGCATGGCCGTGTTCACCATCATCATGGGCAACGCCTTCGCCGCGTTTCCGGTGATGACCGCCGGCGTCGCCCTGCCGCTGCTGGTGACGCTGCACGGCGCCGACGCGGCCTCGCTGGCCGCCATCGGCATGCTGTCGGGATACTGCGGCACACTGATGACGCCGATGGCGGCCAACTTCAACCTGGTGCCCGCCGCGCTGCTGGAACTGAAGGATCCCTACGGCGTGATCCGCGCGCAGTGGATGACGGGCCTGGTGCTGCTGGCGTGCAATGTCGTGCTGATGTACGTGATCGTGTTCCGCTGATCGCCGCTGGCAGGCGCCGCCCGGCAGATGAATCGATCCCGGCCACGCGGTCGCCGCGGCGGTGCCGCGCGGCGGCCGGCCGCCCTACACTCCCGCCGATGCCCAGCCCCGCCCCGCCCAACGTCCTGCTGACCGGATTCGCGCCCTTCGGCGGCGAGACCGTCAATCCCAGCTGGCAGGCCGTGAGCGCCATCGAAGGCGAGCTGATCGCCGGCCACCGCGTCCACACGCGCTGCCTGCCGGTGGCGTTCGGCGCCGCGCTGGACGACCTGCGCACCGCCATCCGTACCCTGCGCCCGGCGCTGGTGCTCTGCGTCGGCGAGGCCGGCGGCCGCGCCGCGATGAGCCTGGAGCGCGTGGCGATCAACGTCGACGACGCGCGGATTCCGGACAACGCGGGCGCGCGTCCGGTCGACCAACCCGTAGTGGCGCACAGCCCCGCCGCCTATTTCACCGACCTGCCGATCAAGGCGATGCTCGCCGCGCTGCAGGCCGCACGGATTCCGGCGGAGGTGTCACAGACCGCCGGCACCTTCGTCTGCAACCATGTCTTCTACGGGCTGATGCATGCCCTGCGTCGTCGCGCGGCCCGCGGGGGCTTCATCCACATCCCCTATTCGCCCGAGCAGGCGGCGCGGCACCCGGGCGCCCCGTCGCTGGACGTGGCCACCGTGCAGGCGGGCCTGCGGCTGGCGCTGCAGGTCGCCCTGACCACTTCGACCGATGCCCGGCTCAGCGCCGGCGCCGAACACTGATCCGCACCCGAACCCACTGCGCGCTTGCCGCGCAGGCCCACAACACACAGGAGTCCCCCATGCGCATGCCCGTCCTCGTCGCCGTCCTTGCCGGCCTGCTGGCCACCGCGCCGGCCGACGCCGCGATTTTCGAGAAGAAGCCCGAAGCCTCGGCCGAGGAAGCCGCGCGCCTGAACCTGGCGGCGGTGACCATCTGGGTCGATGCAAGCTGGGGCTTCCGCAACCAGGGCGCCGCCAACTCGCTCACCCGCGCGCACACCGCCTTCGCCGCCCGCGGCTACCGCGTGCAGGACGTGCAGCCCTACGTCGAGAACAACGACCTGGTGGGGTTCTTCGTCACCTACCAGAAGCCCTGAGCACCGCGCCCGGCCGATGGGCCGGGCTTTCGGTGCCGCGGCAGGGTCAGGTGCGGGGCAGCGTCACGCCCTTCTGGCCCTGGTACTTGCCGCCGCGGTCCTTGTAGGAGGTTTCGCAGACTTCGTCGGACTGGAAGAACAGCATCTGCGCGACGCCCTCGTTGGCGTAGATGCGCGCCGGCAGCGGCGTGGTGTTGCTGAATTCCAGGGTGACGTGGCCTTCCCATTCCGGCTCCAGCGGCGTCACGTTGACGATGATGCCGCAGCGCGCGTACGTGCTCTTGCCCAGGCACACCACCAGCGTGTCGCGGGGAATGCGGAAGTACTCGACGGTGCGGGCCAGCGCGAAGGAATTGGGCGGGATGATGCACACGTCCGATTCGATGTCGACGAAGCTGCCGCTGTCGAAGTGCTTGGGATCGACGATCGTCGAGTTGATGTTGGTGAAGACCTTGAACTCGCGTGAGCAGCGCACGTCGTAGCCGTAGCTGGAGGTGCCGAAGCTGACGATGCGATGGCCCTGGGCATCCTGCTTGACCTGGCCCGGTTCGAACGGCTCGATCATGCTGTGCTGCTCGGCCATCCGGCGGATCCAGCGGTCGGACTTGATGCTCATGCGTCGGGGGGTTCCGCGAGAAAGAAAGCGCGATTCTAAGCGGCACGGGGCGGTGCCGGAACGTCCCGGGCCCGCCGGACGACCTCGGGCATCCGGAACTGGCGGTGCTCCCGGGCCCACGGCCCGCCGGCAGGGCCCCGTGGGCCCAGCCTGGAGTACCAACGGCCACGCTCCGGGACCGGGGCTCCGCTCTTCGGGCGCTGGAAATGCGGTCTGCGCAGGGCAGTTGCCGCCCTCCGGGAGCCCGGCGCCACGCCCGGACGGCGAAGCGGCCCCCTCGGGGCGCCAGGCGCCCCCTTCCCCGGGACCCAGCCGAAGCTCTGCGAGAGTCGAGCGCCAGTCTTTTGGAGTCGAGCGCCACTCTCCGAGAGTCGAGCGCCAGTCTTTTAGAGTCGAGCGCGAGTCTTTTAGAGTCGAGCGCCACTCTCTGAGAGTCGAGGGCGAGTCTTTTAGAGTCGAGCGCCACTCTCTGAGAGTCGAGCGCGAGTCTTTTAGAGTCGAGCGCCACTCTCTGAGAGTCGAGCGCGAGTCTTTTAGAGTCGAACGCGAGTCTTTTAGAGTCGAGCGCCACTCTTTTAGAGTCGAGCGCCAGTCTTTTAGAGTCGAGCGCCACTCTTTTAGAGTCGAGCGCCAGTCTTTTGGAGTCGAACGCCACTCTCTGAGAGTCGAGCGTCAGTCTTTTTCAGTCGACCACCCCGCTCCGGGTCCCGCCCTCTGCCTTCGGGATCCGCCACGCCTTCCCTGCCGGCGCTGCGGAGCCCCCCAGTCGTTCGCCTGCCGTCGGCCCAAAAAGAAGGCCCGGTCAGAAGACCGGGCCTTCGGGTGCAACGGGCGGGTCGATCAGAAGCCGCTGGCGTTCAGGCGGCCACCGGTGAGCACCTTGCCGTTGAGCGACGGCGTCGGCACCGCGGTGCCCAGGATCGCGGCCTTGATGTCCGCGGCCGTGGCGGCCGGATGCGACGACTTGTACAGCGCCGCGGCGCCGGTCACGTGCGGGGTGGCCATCGAGGTGCCGCTGTAGCTGGCGTAGGCCGAGGTGAGCTGACCCTTGACGCTCTTGGGAACGGACGAATAGATGCCCGAACCCGGCGCACCGATGTCGACCGTGGTCGCGCCCCACTGCGAGAAGCTCGACAGGCCGCCGGTGCTGGTCGTCGAGGCGACCGCGATCACGTTCGCGTTCGGGTAGTTCGAGGGATAGCTGGCCGTGGCGTCGTTGTTGTACGCATCGTTGCCGGCGGCGGCGATGAACAGGATGTTGGCCGTGTTCGCGCGGCCGATCGCGTCCTGCAGGCCCTGCGAGAAGCCGCCACCGCCCCACGAGTTGTTGGTGGCGACGATGTTCAGGCCATGGCGGGTCTTCAGGTCGGTGATGTAGTCCACCGCCGCGATCGCATTGGCGGTGGTGCCGCCGCGACGGCCCAGGAACCTGGCGCTGATCAGCTTGACGCCGCTCCAGCACACGCCCGCCACGCCCTTGCCGTTGCCGCCCACGCCGGCGATGGTGCCCGACACATGCGTGCCGTGGTCGTCGTTGGCGCCGCCGGAGTTGATGTTGTTGCTGCCGCCGTCGAAGTCCCAGCCGCGGACGTCGTCGACCTTGCCGTTGCCGTCGTTGTCGACGCCGTCGGCCGGATCGTAGGGATTGCTCCAGATGTTGGCGGCGAGGTCTTCGTGGTTGTAGTAGATGCCCTCGTCGATCACGCCGACGATGACGTTGCCGCAGTCGGTGTGGCCGGCGGCCCAGGCTTCCGACGCCTGCGAGCCGTACTGGTTGGCCGGCGAGGAGGCGTCGCCGTACATGCCCCACAGCGCGCCGTTGGTGAAGTAGGTGTCGTTGGAAGTGGCGTTGTGCTGGTAGATCCAGTTCGGCTCGGCGTATTCGACGGCCGGGTTGGACGCCAGGGCGCTCACGCTGGCGGCCAGGCTCTTGCCGGCGGGCAGGCGCAGCAGCGCCAGTTCGCCCTTGCCACCGCGCACGGTCTGGATCTTCTGCGCGCCCAGGCCCTGGCGGACGGCCAGTTGCTGGGCGGCGGTGGAGCCGTCGCGGAACTTGACCAGCAGCTCGCTGGCTTCATGGGGCTTGCCGGCCTTCAGGCCCGACAACACCAGGGTCGGGGCGGCCAGCGGCCAGGGCGGCGGCGGAGAAACCGAGCGAGGCGATCACGGCGGCGCTCAGGGCCGCGGTGCGGAACGGATGCTTCATCAGATGGGACCCTCAGGGGAGTTGACGGATTGCGCGGCCGGCCCAGGTCGCGCAACAAACGCGGCCCGTGAGGGCCGCGAACGTCGAATCTAGAGGGAGGGTCCCGGCCCGCGCATGTTGCGTCGCAGCAGGCCGAGGGCGGCTTTTTCAGCCCAGAAGCGACACGGACAGGGGCCTGGCCACCTGGGGGCGCCCGGCCAGCGCGATGGCGAGGCGACGGGCGGTCATCCGGAACTGTCCGGCGGCCGGCGTTTCCGGCGCCTTGGCCACGATGGGCGTGCCGGCGTCGCCCTGTTCGCGCACGCGCGCCTCCAGCGGCAGGCTTCCCAGCAGCTTGACGCCGTACTGGGCCGCCATCCGCTCGCCGCCGCCTTCGCCGAAGACGTGCTCGGCATGGCCGCACTGGGTGCAGACGTGGACGGCCATGTTCTCGACCAGGCCCAGCACCGGCACCTCGACCTTCTCGAACATCTTCAGCGCCTTGCGGGCGTCCAGCGTGGCCACGTCCTGCGGCGTGGTCACCACCACCGCGCCGGCGACGGGGATCTTCTGCGCCATGGTGAGCTGGATGTCGCCGGTGCCCGGCGGCAGGTCGAGGATCAGGTAATCCAGCCCCTGCCCGTCGGCGCCGCCCCAGCGGGTTTCGTTCAACAGCTGGGTGAGCGCGGAGGTCGCCATCGGACCCCGCCAGATCATCGGCGTGTCCTGGTCCACCAGCAGTCCGATCGACATCGCCTCGATCCCGTGCGCGTGCATGGGTTCGATGGTCTTGCCGTCGGGGCTGTCGGGACGGCCGGTGAGGCCCAGCATCATCGGCACGCTGGGGCCGTAGATGTCGGCATCCAGGACGCCGACGCGGGCGCCGTCGGCCGACAGCGCCAGCGCGAGGTTCACGGCCACCGTCGACTTGCCGACGCCGCCCTTGCCCGAACCCACGGCGATGATGTTGCGCACCGCGGGCAGCGGGGTCAGCGCGCCCTGGACGGCGTGGCTGGCGACTCGCGACTGCACGGTCAGCGCGCCCAGTTCCAGGCCCTCGGCCGCGGCGGCCTGCTTCACGGCCTGCTCCAGCCATGGCTCGAGCCAGCCGGAGGGGAAGCCCAGCCGAATCTCGACCGCAACCCGATCGCCAGATTCGGCAATGCGGAAGACGGCGCCCGCTTCGCCCAGGGTGAGGAGCCCCATTTCCGGCATCGGGAGAGCGGCCAGACGGGCCTGCAGCGCTTCTTTCACGGGGTTCACCTGGCTCGCGGGGCATGCCGCATTGCAGCAATTGTAGGGGCCCCGGCACGACGTCGGGGGAGAACGGATAACTCTTCAGGGACCGGACAAGCTTTTTTGCCCCGGACCCCATGACATCTGCGTTAAACCCATGTTAATTTCGGCAGGTCGGTCTCGTACCGGCCGCCTGCGCCGGCGAAAAAAGACTTGCAATACAAGTAGCCAACCACCGATCCAAGGGGAAAAAGATGGCAGTTAGAAACAACCGCCTGCAGCGCTCCACGCTGTCGGCCGCTCTGATGAGCGCACTGGTCCTGACCGCAAGCGCGGCCATGGCCCAGGAGACCCAGACCCAGCCTGCAGCGACGACCGACCAGGACGCCACCGAACTCGACAAGGTCGTGGTGACCGGCTCGCTCATTCCGCAGACGACGCTGGAAACCTTCAAGCCGGTGACCGTCATCACGGCGGACGACCTGCAGGCGCGTGGCTTCAACAGCGTCCAGGAAGCCCTGAACCAGAGCTCCATGGCGACCGGTGGCGTGCAGGGCAACCAGTCCTCCGCCTCGTTCACCCAGGGCGCTGAAACCAACAGCCTGTTCGGTCTGCCGGTTGGTTACACCAAGTACCTGATCGACGGCCGCCCGATGGCGAACTACCCGGCGCTGTACAACGGCACCGACACGTTCAACAACATCAGCGGCATCCCGGTCGACCTGGTCGAGCGCATCGAAATCCTGCCGGGCGGCCAGTCCTCCCTGTACGGTTCCGACGCCATCGCCGGCGTCATCAACGTCATCCTCAAGAAGCGCATGGACGGCACGGCCCTCACGGCCCGCGTCGGTGGCTACCACGAGGGTGGCGGCCAGAGCACGCGCCTGAGCCTGGCCGACAGCTTCAGCTTCGCCGATGACCGCGGCACCGTCCTGGCCGGTATCCAGTACGAAATGCGCGACCCGATCTGGGCCTACCAGCGCGACCTGACCAAGCAGTTCAACCAGCACCCGCTGGACAACCCGAACAATCCCAACGACGGCGTGCCGGTTGCCAGCCGTGACTGGCTGGTCTTCAGCCCGTTCACCAGCTACAACTTCCTCGACCCGAACAACTGCGAAAACGTCTCCGACGCCTTTGGCGGCACGACCGGCGTGCAGACCCGTCCGGCCCGTCCGGCGCCGTACTGCGGCTCGATGTACACCCCGGGCTACCGCACCCTGCGCAACGGCAAGGAAGCGACCCAGCTCTACTCGCACTTCACCTTCGACATCAGCGACAACACCCAGCTGTATGCCGATGCGCTGTACAACCGCGAGACGGTCGACTACCACATCGGTTCGAACTTCACCTGGTGGGGCTCGAGCGTCAAGTGGGGCTACTTCTACGACCCGAACCTGGACGACTTCTTCCAGCTCCAGCGCGCCTTCGCGCCTGAAGACATGGCCGGCGGCTGGGAACAGTCGATGAACCATGACAAGAGCGAGTCGTACGCCTACACCGTCGGCGTCAACGGCACCTTCGGCGAGTCCAACTGGGATTACGACGTCGGTTTCACCCGCACCCAGTACACGCTGAACGAGAACAGCTGGGCCCGCCTGGCTGATCCGATCAACGACTGGTTCGAAACCAACATCATGGGCCCGGCGCTGACCAATCCGGACGGCAGCCTCATGCTGGACCCGTACTTCGGCGCCTACCAGGTCTATACGCCTGATTACGAGGCGTTCTACCAGCTGCTGCCGGCCGGCGCGTTCGAGAGCTTCACCACTCGCACCGTCAACCGCAGCCTGACCTACGACGACATGCTGCGCGCCCAGATCACCAACGGCTCGCTGTTCTCGCTGCCGGGCGGTGACGCCGGTATCGCTGCGTCCGTCGAGTTCGGCAAGGAAAAGTGGAAGTACAACCCCGACGCACTGCTGATCCCCGATCCGGTCACGCTGCAATCGGAAATCTGGGGCACCACCTCCGTCAGCGGCCAGGGTACGCGTGACCGCTACGCCGTGACCGGCGAAATGCGCCTGCCGGTGTGGGAACCGCTGACCATCTCGCTGTCGGGTCGTTATGACTCGTTCGACGCCGGTGGCCGCACGATCGACAGCCCGACCTACAGCGTCGGCCTGGAATTCCGTCCGATCGAAAGCCTGCTGTTCCGTGGCAAGTTCGGTACCGCCTTCCGCGCGCCGACCCTGTCGGACATGTTCCAGGGCGTGAGCGGTTTCTACAGCTCGGTCCGCGACGACCTGGGCTGCAGCCAGGCGGGCTTCGATCCGGATGAAGCCGGCTGCCCGCAGAACCTGGAAGCCGCGCAGTACTTCGGTACCCAGCAGGGCAACCCGGACCTGGAACCGATCGACGCCGACGTGTGGAACGCCGGTGTGGTGTGGGCTCCGACCGCGAAGTTCTCGGTCGGCGTCGACTACTACAACTGGAAGATCGAGAACGAAACCGTCCTGCAGAGCGCCGGTCGCATCATGCGCGACGAATACGACTGCACCTCGGTGGCCAACGGCGGTTCGGGCCTGCTCGATCCGAACTCGGGCACCTGCCAGGCGGCGTTCGATGCGATCACGCGTAACGCCCTGGGTGCGCTGCAGAACATCTCGCTGACCAAGATCAACCTGGCTCATCGCGACGTGGAAGCGGTCACCGTTGCCCTCAACTGGGGCCAGAGCCTCGGCGCCTGGGGCGACCTGAACGTCAACGGTTCGTGGACGCGCAACCTGAAGCACGACTCGCAGACCTTCCCGGACGATCCGACCCTGGACCTGGTCTACGACGAGTTCTACACCACCGATCCGCGCTACAAGGCCAATGCTTCGGTGTCCTGGTCGAAGGACGCGCTGACCGCCACGCTGTACGGCAACTACATCGGTCCGACGGGCAACAACGTGGCGTTCATCACGTCTGTCCCCACGGCTTATGGTCGTAACCGCGGCGTCGGTTCGTACACCACGTTCAATGCGAGCGTGAACTACGACTTCACCCCGGACTTCAGCATGTCGTTCCTGGTCACCAACCTGGGCAACCGTATGCCCGACATGGACCTGACCTACGACGGCCTGACCGGTTCGCCGTACAACACGGGCAACTACGACGTGTATGGCCGTGCGTACTTCCTGGAAGCCCGTTACCTGTTCAACCGGGACTAATCGGCTTCGAGTGCTGTAAACGAAAGGCCCCGCTTCGGCGGGGCCTTTTTTTTTGCTCGTCCACCTGCCCGGGCACCGCGTGTGGCGCCGCGCCGACTGCATGGCGCGCGTCGGGCCCACCCGTTGGCGGCATCCCCACAGCCCGAGGCCGCTTTCACGGGCGCTGGCTGAAGGGTTCCCGACACCGGGGCCAGTCCGCGCTGAACGGTTGCGGCGCCCCCGTTCCATACGTCGGCGGATGCCGGTATAACAGCCCAATCCGGACGGCATTCGCCGTGCGGCCAACACAATCCCTGGGAGGGGACCCATGCGCATCCGTTTCATTGCCCTGCTGCTGGCCATCCTGCCGATGGCGGCGTTCGCCCAGTCCTCGCCGGTCGGCACGTGGAAGACGATCGACGACGCCACCGGCAAGGTGAAGTCGACGGTCGAGATCTACCAGACCGCCAACGGCGCGCTCGCCGGCAAGGTGCTGGAAGTCTTCAACTCCGAGAAAGGCCCCAATCCGCTGTGCGACGCGTGCAAGGGCGCCAACCACAACAAGCCCATCAAGGGCATGGTCATCCTGTGGGGCATGAACAAGGGTGAGGGCGAGACCTGGGAAGGCGGCAAGATCATGGACCCGAAGAACGGCAAGGTGTACTCGGCCAAGATGACGCCCATCGAGGGCGGCGCGAAGCTCGAAGTGCGCGGCTTCATGGGCTTCTCGCTGCTCGGCCGCAGCCAGACCTGGGTGCGCCAGCAGTAAGCGTCCTCCCGCGAAGCGATACCTGCGAAGTGATACTCGCGGCCCGGCATTGCCGGGCCGCTTTCGTTTGGGACGCGGTGGTTCCGGGGCGACTTGGCCCGGGCGTCCGCGACACCGCTCGCCGCAAGCCCGGCGGGATGGCATGCGATAATCGCGCCCCCTCGTCTCCAGCCTTGCCATGTCCCGCACCGCGATCGTCACCTGCGCCCTGCCCTACGCCAACGGAGCCCTGCACCTGGGCCACCTCGTGGGCTACATCCAGGGCGACATCTGGACGCGGGCGGCGCGGATGGCCGGAGCGACGGTGCACTTCGTGTGCGCCGACGACACCCACGGCACGCCGATCATGCTGGCCGCCGAGAAGGCCGGGACGACGCCCGAGGAGTTCATCGCCGGCATCCAGGCGGGGCATGAGCGCGATTTCGCCGATTTCGGCGTGGCCTTCGACCACTACGACTCCACCCACTCGGCACGCAACCGCGCACTGACCGAGGCGATCTACACCAAGCTCGACAATAGCGGGCACATCACCCGTCGCGCGGTGGCCCAGCTCTTCGACCCGGTCAAGGCGATGTTCCTGCCCGACCGCTACGTCAAGGGCACCTGCCCGAACTGCGGCAAGCCGGACCAGTACGGCGACAACTGCGAGAACTGCGGCGCCACTTACGCGCCCACCGAACTGATCGAGCCGCGCTCCGTGCTGACCGGGGCGACGCCGGAGCTGCGCCAGTCCGAGCACTTCTTCTTCGAGGTCGGCGGCTTCGAAGGCTTCCTGCGCGAATGGATGGCCGGCGACATCGCCACGCCGGGCGTCAAGGCCAAGCTGCTGGAATGGCTGGATGCGGAAGGCGGCCTGCGTGCGTGGGACATCTCGCGCGATGCGCCGTACTTCGGCTTCCAGATCCCGGGGCATCCGGGCAAGTTCCTCTACGTGTGGCTGGATGCGCCCATCGGCTACCTGAGCAGCTTCCAGGCCCTGTGCGAGCGCGAGGGGCTGGACTTCTTCGGCCATCTGGCGCGCGGCAGCGCTTCGGAGCTGCATCACTTCATCGGCAAGGACATCGTCAACTTCCACGGCCTGTTCTGGCCCGCCGTGCTGCACGGCGCGGGGCTGCGCACGCCCACCCGCCTGCACGTCAACGGCTACCTGATGGTCAACGGCGAGAAGATGTCCAAGTCGCGCGGCACCTTCATCATGGCCCGCACGTTCCTCGACGTCGGCCTGCCGCCCGAAGCCCTGCGCTACTACATCGCCACCAAGACCTCCGGCGGCGTGGACGACGTCGACCTGAACTTCGCCGACTTCACCGCCCGCGTGAACGCAGACCTGGTCGGCAAGTTCGTCAACCTCGCCAGCCGCTGCGCGGGCTTCATCGAGAAGCGTTTCGACGGCCAGCTGGCCGACGCCCTGCCCGACCATGCGATGTACGCGCGCTTCGTCGAACAGCTCGAACCCATCGCCCAGGCCTACTCGCGCAACGAGGCGGCCACCGCGCTGCGCCTGACGATGGCGCTGGCCGATGAAGCCAACCGCTACATCGACGAGCACAAGCCCTGGGTGCTGGCCAAGCAGGAAGGCGCCGACGCGCAGCTGCATGCCGTCTGCACGCAGGGCCTGAACCTCTTCCGCGTCCTCAACACCGCGCTCAAGCCGGTCATGCCGCAGCTGGCCCGTGCGGCCGAGGACTTCCTGGACGCGCCCGTGCGTCACTGGTCCGATCTGGAGGCGCCGCTGCTGGCCCACCGCATCCGGCCCTACGCGCCGCTGTTCACCCGCATTGATCCCAAGCACATCGAAACCATGATCGAAGCCAGCAAGGAAACCCTCACCCCGACCGCCGACGTTGCGGCCGCGGCGCCCGCTCCGGTGGTCCCGGCTGCCGCCGCCCCTGTCGCATCCGCGCCGGCCCCGGCCGCTGCATCGGCCGCGCCGGCGGCGACGCCGTACATCGGCATCGACGACTTCGCCAGGCTCGACCTGCGCATCGGCACCGTGCTGGCCTGCGAGTTCGTCGAGGGCTCGGACAAGCTGCTGCGCTTCGAACTGGACGCTGGTGAACTGGGCCGTCGGCAGATCTTCTCCGGCATCCGCGCCAGCTATGGCGAGCCGGAAAAGCTGGTGGGCCGCAAGGTCGTGTTCATCGCCAACCTCGCCCCGCGCAAGATGCGGTTCGGCATCAGCGAGGGCATGATCCTGTCGGCCGGCTTCGACAACGGTCCGCTGAGCCTGCTGGACGTGGACGCCAACGCCCTGCCGGGCATGCCGGTGAAGTGAACCTGCCGGCGGCGGATCGCGAAGCGCTGATCGAGCGGCTGGACCGCCTGCTGCCGCAGACGCAGTGCGGGCAGTGCGGATTCGCCGGCTGCCGGCCGTATGCGCAGGCGATGGCGGCGCGGGAGGCGGATGTGGATCGCTGCCCGCCCGGAGGCGACGCAGGCGCGCGCGCGCTGGCCCATGTGCTGGGCGTGGCCCCACGGCCCTTCGATCGCGCACGTGGCGCGCACAAGCCCGCCCAGGTGGCCCTGGTCGTGGAGGCCGACTGCATCGGCTGCACCAAGTGCATCCAGGCCTGTCCGGTCGACGCCATCCTCGGCGCCGCCAAGCACATGCATACGGTGGTCGAGCCCTTGTGCACCGCCTGCGAGCTGTGCATTCCCGCCTGCCCGGTCGACTGCATCGTGCTGGTGCCGGCGGCGCCGGCGTCGTAACCGTTCCGCCGTCGCCAGGCAGGCGCGGCGAGGCGAGCTTCCGTCCCGCCGGATCCAACTCGCCCATCATCGATGTGTTTTCCGCGCGGGATCCGCGCGGGCGAGCTCAGTCCGCGCGATCCACCGCGATGCCGGCATCGGCCAGCAGCGCGAGCAGTGGTTGCAGCTGGGCTTCGTAGCGCTTCCAGCGGCGCACCGCCGTGCGGTACATCGGCACCCGCACCTGCGCCGCGCTCGCGGTGGCCACGGGTGCCGCGTTTTCCTCGAAGCGCAGGCAGGCCTCGTCCCACGGCAGCCCGCAGAATTCAACCACGCGGCGGCTCCAGGCTTCCTGCTGGTCGACCAGCTGCTCGTATTCGATCTGCAGGATGCGCCCCGGCAGCTGCCGCTGCCAGAATTCCATCAGGCGGTGGAAGCGCACGTAGTAGCGGCCGATGTCGAGCAGATCGAACGAGTAGTCGTAGTAGGGCGAGTTCTGCGCGAACAGCTGCCGCAGGTTGCTCAGGCAGGTATCCACCGGATCTCGGCGGATGCAGATCAGCCTGGCCTGCGGCAACGCGTTGGCGATGTAGCCGGCATAGAGGAAGTTGTGCGGCAGCTTGTCGATGAAGTGTGCCCGCCCGCCACTGCGGCCACGGGTGCTGTCGACATAGGCCTGCCCCATCTGGCGCCAGTCCGCGCGGCGGGCCTGGGTGATGGTGTCGACGTCCAGCAGCTCGGGCGTCCGGCTGCCGCTGGTGCGCTTGAAGGCCACGCTGAAGTCCTGCAGTTCACCGGCCGAACGCACCTGCGGATGGCTCGACAGGATCCGCTCCACCAGGGTCGTGCCACTGCGGGGCATGCCGAAAATGAAGATGGGCGCATCGGTCGCCAGCCCGGCGTCGGCCGGAGCGGCGCCCGGATAGGTCGTCTCGATGGCGTCGAACAGCGCCGCGTCCTGCGCGAAGCTGTATCGCCGCAGGCCGCCGCCCGCGGCCTTGCCGCGCACCAGCGCATCGAAGGAACGGGCGTGGTCGCCCAGGTCCTCCAGCTCCTTGGACAGCGCCATGTCCAGGAACATGCGCGCTTCGGGCTCGTCGGCCTCCGGCGTGGCCAGCATCGCCTCCAGGCGCTGGACGTGGTTGTCCTGCGGCGTCCAGCGGCGCAGCTGCGACAGCGTCAGGTAGGCCTTCCAGTAACGCGGTTCCAGGCGCAGGCAGGCTTCCAGTTCGGCCTCGGCGCGGTCCAGCTCCCCCGCGAACACCAGCGCGGTGGCGTGGTTGAAACGGTAGCTCGCACGCTCGGGTTCCAGTTCGGCCACGCGCCTGAACATCTGCGCGGCCGCTTCGTATTCGTTGGCCTGGGTCAGCACCACGCCCAGGGTATCCATCGTCATCGCGTCGGTCGGTGACAACGCCATCGCGCGGCGCGCGACCTCGCCCGCCTCGCGGGTGCGCGAGGACTGCGCCAGCGCGCGCGCGTACTGGGCCAGGTAATCGGCCCGGTTGGGATTGAGTTCGACGCTGCGCTGCAGGCAGGACGCCGCCAGCGGCATCTGCCGCAACTGCATCGCCGCGACGCCGGCCACGAACGCCACGCCGGCATGCCCGGGCACTTCGCGCAGCAGGTACATCGCCAGCTGCTGCGCACGCGCCCAGTCACCGGCATTGAGGGCGGCGACGGCCGCCGAGTACCGGCTGGCCTGGTCGGGCGTGGGTCCCGACATCAGCGCTTGCTGCCGCCGCAACCGGTGCAGATCCTCTCGACCGTGTAACCGCTGGCGCGCAGCTTGCGCACCAGTCCGTCCTCGCCCAGCAGGTGCAGCGTGCCCACCACCACCAGCGCATCGTCCTTGCCGCCCTTGTCGAGCAGCAGGCGCAGCTTTGGCAGCCAGGCATCGTTGCGCTGGACGTTCATCAGGCGATAGCTGACCGGCGTCTTCTCGCGCATTTCCTTCAGCATGAGCGCGGTCAGGGTGGCATCGTCGGAACTGCGCCAGGCGCCGTGCATCTGGTTGAGCATGCGCGGCATCTCGGCCGGGTTGTCGACCAGGTCCTTGAGGCCGGCGACCTGTTCGGACATCGGCGCCGATTCCATCACCTTGAACTGGGATTCGATGCCTTCCAGCCCCGAGGTCGGCTTGCCGGCTTGCGCGGCGCGTTGCATCAGGTGGTTGTCCAGCCCCTTGTCGAACTGGAAGCCCATCTGGCTGGCGGTGGCCAGCAGCATCTGCAGGTTGATGAACCACGGCTCGTACGGATCGAGCTGGGCGAAGGCGGCTTCGCCCATGCGCGCGACGAGCTTGTCGCGCACGTCGGCCGGCAGCACGGTGCTCAGCCGCTGGTCGCCGCTGTAGCCCGCCGCGGCCTGCATCTTGGCGGCGTTGGCAGGGTCCGCCAGTTCGGCCGGCGTGACCTCGAACACCAGCGACTCGGCGTCGGCGAAGGCGGCTTCCACGTCCTGCGACAGGGGATAGTCGCTGGTCTTGAGCAGGTGGAAGGAACCCAGCAGGTACAGCGAGTTGTCCTTGTCGGACACCTTCCACAGCGGCGGATGCGTGGGCGACGAGGCGGGGGCTGCATCCGAGGCGGGTGTCAGGGCATAGACCGCGGGCGCGATCAGTGCGCAGGCGAGCAGCGCGCTCGCCCAGGGGCGGCGGCGGAGCAGTCGGGGCAGGCTCATGGGTGCTTTCGTTCCTCGAACGAGTAATTCTTCTCGCCCGCGACCACTTCCAGGTTCAGGCGGTTTTCTGGCGGGGGCAACGGACAGGTGGCGTACGCGGTGAATGCGCACGGGGGGTTGTAGGCCTTGTTGAAGTCCAGCACGACGTGGCCCTTGGCATCGGGAGCGGCGGCGTCCAGGAAGCGTCCCGCAGGATAGCTGCCCTTGCCGCTGGTGCGGTCGTGGAAGACGAAGAACAGGCTGCCGTCGCCACCGTCGAGCGCTTCGAGCCGATAGGTCTGGCCACCACGCTCGAACTCGATCGCGCCGGGATTGGGGACATCTTCCACCGTGCCGATGATGTTGCCCACGGCGATGACCTTGCCCGCGGTGTTGGGCACGAAACGGCCTTCGATGATCCAGTCCTGTCCGCCCGGCCAGTATTCCAGGCCCTTGAATCCGGTCCGTGTGGCCGCGTCGGCGTGGCGCACGCGCAGGGCGTAGCGGTCGCCGCGCTTGATGATGTTGACTTCCCCCCTTGCCCTGGTCGAATCCCAATCGACTGGACCCGGCCGGGTCGGCATCGCTGCGCAGCGGCGTGCTGCCCTTGAGCGGCTCGCCATCAAGCGTGAGTTCGGCGCCCTTTTCGGGCACGAAACGGATGCGGTCGCCCTTGCGCTCGAGCATGCCCATGTGCGGCGGACCGACGGCGAGCCGGATTCCGTTGTCGCCGTCGCTGCCCACGTAGTGCGCACCGGCATCCACCCAGTGCAGGCCCATCAGCGTCGTCCAGCCATCGGGCTTGAGCAGGTCGGCCTTGCGGGTTTCGCGCCAGGTGGCCTGGCCCGCGGTGAACGCCTGCGCCTTGGCCTCGCGCGCCTGCCGCACCGCGTCCGGCTCGGGCTTGGCGCAACCGGACAGCATGCCCACCGACAGCATGCACAGCCCACCCATCGACAGCAGCAGCTTCGCGGCCTGGGACGCGCAACGCAGGGCAACGCTCATCTTCAACGTCCTCGCAGGAACCAGCGATCGATCTCGGGCAGGCTGAACCGCGCCCACGTGGGGACGGCCATGATTGCACTGCCCCGAGCGCTCGGTCACTTCCATTTCCCGCAGCAGGGCGTTCATTTCGGGCAAAGTGAGACGTCGGTTCGCTCTGACGGCCCCGTGGCAGGCCATCGTCGCCAGCAGTTCGTCGCGCGCGGCCATTACCCGGTTGGCGCCGGCGCCCTGGGTATCCGCGTGTTCGCGCAGGTCGGCCAGCACGTCGCGCAGCAGGGCCTCGACGTCGCCGTGGGCCAACAGGGCCGGCACGCTGCGCAGCGTGAGCGACTGCGGACCGCTGCGGGTGATCTCGAAACCGAGTGACTCCAGCGTGTCGGCTTCGCGTTCGGCCGCGTCGGCCTCGCGTTCGGACACCGCGACGTTCATCGGCACCAGCAGCGGCTGCGTGCGCAGGCCTTCGCCGTCGTGCGCGCACTTGAGCTTCTCTCGTAACCGATGCGCTCGTGCGCGGCGTGCATGTCGATGACCACCAGGCCTTCGGCGCTCTCGGCCAGGATGTAGACGCCGTGCAGCTGCGCGATGGCGTACCCGAGCGGGGGCAGCGTCGCTTCCTGGCTGTCGGGCAGGCGCGCGGGCGCGAAGGCATCCTGGCCTGGCTGCGCCGCCGCGGCGGCCGCGTATGGGGACGGCATGGCAGGCTCGCCGTACAGCGCGGCGTAGCCGGCGCGGGTCTGTTCGACCTGCAGTCCCAGCGGCGATTGCGGCGCGTTCCAGCGGTAATCGCTACCTGCCGGCATCGGCGGATGGGGCTGGTCCGCGCCCGGGCTCAAGCCGGCGCGCGTGTCCGCCAGCGCTTCATGCAGGGTGCGGTAGACGAAGTCGTGGATCAGCCGGGCATCGCGGAAGCGCACCTCGTGCTTGGCCGGATGCACGTTGACGTCGACGCGGCGCGGGTCCAGCTCCAGGGAACAGGACGTATGCCGGCTGGCGGCCATGGAACAGCACGTCCGCATACGCCTGCTTCACCGCGTGGGCGACGCTGCGATCGCGGATCGCCCGCCCATTGACGTACAGGAACTGCTGGTCGGCGCTGGCCCGGTTGTACACCGGCCGCGCGATCCACCCATGCAATCGCAGCGACGCGGCGGCGTGGTCCACCCGCAGGGCGTTCTGCGCGAATTCCTCGCCCAGCGCCTCGTTGAGCCGCACCTGCGAGAGCAGGTCGCCCTCGCCCTTCCAGCGGCGGGAGGGCTTGCCGTTGTGGGTGACGCGCAGTTCGACTTCCGGGCGGGCCAGCGCCAGCTGGCGGAGCCAGTCCTCGATGTGGCCCAGTTCGGTGCGCTCGGCCTTGAGGAACTTGCGCCGCGCGGGCACGTTGAAGAACAGGTCGCGCACTTCCACCGTGGTGCCGCGCGGGTGCGGCTTGGGCACCAGTTCGCCCTGGCGGCCGCCCTCGATCTCCAGGCTCGCGCCGTGGGCGGCGTCGGCGTGGCGCGAGGTCAGCGCGAAGCGGCTCACCGAGGCAATGGACGGCAACGCTTCGCCGCGGAAACCCAGGGTGGCGACGCCTTCCAGGTCGTCGAGCGAAGCGATCTTGCTCGTGGCGTGCCGGGAGACGGCCAGGGACAGTTGCTCGGGGGCGATGCCGCGGCCATCGTCGCGGATCCGGATCAGGCGGACGCCGCCTTCCTCCAGGTCGATGTCCACGCGCAGGGCGCCGGCGTCGAGGGCGTTTTCGACCAGTTCCTTGACCACGGACGCAGGTCGTTCGACGACTTCGCCGGCAGCGATCTGGTTGATGAGGGTGTCGGGAAGCTGGCGGATCGTCACCGCCGGAATGATACCGGCACCGGTCACGATCGGTCAGGACTCACGCGCGTCGCGCGTGGCCGGACCCGTGCAGTTCAGGGTCGGCCGGCGCCCGCGCCCGGGCGGGGCGAGGAATCGGCCGTCGCGCGGGCGGCGTACAGCGTTCCCGGCGGCGGCTGCCGCAGGAAGTAGGTGTTGACGCCTTCCAGTACCGCGCGCGCGATCTGCCGCTGCGAGGCCGGATCGGTCAGGCGGCGTTCCTCGTCCGGATTGGAGATGAATGCCGTCTCCACCAGCATCGCCGGCATGTCGGAGGTGCGCAGCACGGCGAAGTTGGCGCGCTCCACGTGCGGCTTGTGGTTGCGGCCGAGCTGCCCCAGTCCGCTGAGCACGCTCGAGGCGGCGTCCTCGGAAGCCTTCATCTGCCCGCTCTGGGTCAGGTCCAGCAGGACCGAGGTCAGCGTGCTGCTGGGTTCCAGGCGCACGCCGCCGACCAGGTCGGAGGCGTTTTCCTTGTCGGCCAGCCAGCGCGCGCGTTGCGACGACGCGCCCTTGAGCGACAGGACGTAGACGGACGACCCGTTCGCGCTGCGGTTTTCCGCGGCGTCGGCATGGATGGACACAAACATGTCCGCCCTCGCCTGGCGCGCCAGCTGAGCGCGTCGGTTGAGCGGGATGAACATGTCGGTATCGCGGGTCAGGTAGGCCTTCAGGCCGGGCGTCGCGTTGATCTGGCGCGCCAGTTCGCGGGCGATGGCCAGGGTGACGTCCTTCTCGCGCTTGCCCGACTGGCCGATCGCGCCCGGATCCTGCCCGCCATGCCCGGGGTCGATGGCAATCACCAGCGGCCGCATGGTCCGGTTGCGCATCGGATCGTCGAGCGGCCGGGTCGGTGCGTTGGCGACGGTGGTGGGCGCGGTCATCGAGGCCGCCGTCGAGGATCCCGCCGTTGAGGATCCCGCCGTCGAGGATCCCGCCGTCGAGGATCCGGCCCTCGCGGGTGTCGGGATGGACGAGCCGACGCCCGCCGGGGCGACGGAAGCGGCCCGCGCCGGCGGCACGTAGACCGTCGAGCGGTCAGGCGCCGCGGAAATCGAGCCGGCCGCGACGGGCACCGTGCGGACCGACGGCGGCACCGTGGCGCGCGGGTCGGTGGTGGTCGCCGGGGTGCCGGACGCAGAGGTAGGCGTTGCCGTTCCCCGCTGGGCCAACTGGGAGATCAGGCGCGAGGTCGCTTCGGCCGACGCGGCGGAGGTTTCGGCCTCCGAGCGCGCGATCTGCGCGGGGGACGGCAGGTACTTCGAGGGCGTCGCCGCGGCATCGACCGGCCGGGGCGCCGTGGTGGTGGTCGTGACTGCGGGGGCAGCGTTGGGTGAGGCGAATTCGCCGGGCCATTCCAGCACCAGGCGGGGGCCACCGGCGCCCTGCTCCAGCCGCGGACCGATGGCGGCGACAGGCTGGCTCAGGTCGAAGACGAGGCGGGCGATGCCGGCTTCCGGCTGTCCGCTGCGGATGGCGCGGACCACCCCGGTGCCGGCCGGCATCGCGACATTGCGCGCCATGCGGCTGCCCGTGAAATCCAGGACGAGACGCTCGGGGTTGGACAGGCGGATGACCTTGAAGGCTCCGGGCTGGTCGAGGGCGATTTCCGCACGGGTGCCGGTGGCGCCCGCGGTGATCTGCAACCCCTTGATTTCACTGGCCTGGGCCAGATTCCACGCCAGCGCCGACAACAGGGCCAGGCCCATCATCAGCTTCTGAACGGTGGCCCCCTGGATGCGCATGACGCAAGTCAAGCACTGCCGTGGCAGTTCGTCAAGCACTTTTTCCTTTGGAATCCGGCACCTGCCGCGACTTCCTCGTTCCAAGGTCAGGAGTCTGCCGCAAGTCGGGCATTTGTCCTCAGGCGATCGCCGCCATCGCCTCCAGCCAGGCCCGGCCGCGATCCGAATGGGCCTCCAGGTCGGCCTGGCGACCCTCGCCCTCGATGCGCAGGTGGACTGTCACGTCGGTGGGCGGCAGCGCGCCGCGCCCGCGTTCGGGCCACTCGACCAGCCAGAGGGTGGCCTCGTCACCGTCGAGCCCGAGGAACTCCAGTTCGGCGGCATCGCCGATGCGATACAGGTCGAGGTGCCAGGCCTCGCCGCCGTCGGCGAGGCGATAGCGCTCGACCAGGGTGTACGTCGGGCTGCGGATCGCACCTTCGACACCCAGGGCACGCAGCAGCGCGCGCGCCAGCGTGGATTTTCCGGCGCCTAGGTCGCCCTGCAGATGCACCACCGCGAACGCAGGCCGCGTGCGCGCCAGCGCGGCGCCGAGCGCATCGGTGGCATCAGCATCGGGCAGGTAGCACGAGGTCATCGAACAGGTTCCGGGTTGGCCAGCGCACGCAGGAATGGCATGAGATCGGTGGGCAGCAATCCGCGTTCGCCCGCGGCGGCAGCGGCGTCACCTGCGCACGCATGCAGCAGCGCGCCGGCGGACGCCGCATCGAACGCAGCCAGCCCCTGCGCGCGCAACGCGGCGATGACACCGGTAAGCACATCGCCCATGCCGCCCACGGCCATGCCGGGATTGCCCGCGGCGATCACGCGCGGCGTGCGCCCGGCTGCGGCGACGATCGTGCCTGCGCCCTTGAGCACCACCACGCAGCCGTATCGCGCGGCCAGTTCGCGCGCGGCCGCCAGGCGGTCGCGCTGCACCAGCTTGGCATCGGTATCCAGCAACCGTGCCGCCTCGCCAGGATGCGGCGTGATGATGGTGCCCGCGGGCAGTGCGCGGTGTTGCCGCGCGACGAGATTCAGGGCATCGGCGTCGAGCACCAGCGCCCTGCCCTGTGCGTGCTGCATCGCCGTGTCCAGCGCGTGTTCGCCCCAGGACTCCTGGCCAAGGCCCGGCCCCACCGCGATCACGTCCGCGCGTTCCAGCGAGGCCTCGAACTGCTCCCGGAACGTGGGCACGTGCGCCATCGCTTCGGGCAACCGCGCCAGCAATGCGGGCACATGCAACTCGCGCGTGGCGACGTCCACCAGCCCCGCACCGCTGCGCAAGGCCGCCTGTGCGCAGAGCATGATCGCGCCGCCGCTGCCGTGGTCGCCGCCGATGCACAGGACCCGTCCATGCGAGCCCTTGTGCGCGTTGCGCGCACGTGGCGGCAGCCAGGACGCGAGCGCGTCGGCCTGCAGCAGTTTCGCGCACGCATGCACCTCGTCCAGCCAGGCCGGTTCCAGCGCGAGCGTCGCCAGCGACAGGTCGCCGACGTAGTCCAGCGCGGCGCCCGTGCGCAGGCCGGCCTTGGGCGCGATGAATTCAATCGTGCGGCGCGCGTAAATGCAGCGGCCGGGCGCATTGCCGGTGTCGGCATCGAGGCCGCTCGGCACGTCCAGCGACAGGATCGGCGCGCCGTGTGCATTGAGCGCATCGATGAACGTCGCGCTTTCGCCCTCCGGCGCGCGAGACAGGCCGATCCCGAAGACGGCGTCGACCAGCAGATCGGCCACGGGCAGCGCGCCGTCGGTCCGCACCGAGCCGCCGGCTTCGCGGAAATCGCCTGCCGCCCGCGGTGCCAGTTCGCCGCGCGGGGCGTGGGCGGGGGCATGCACGACCGTCACTTCCCGGCCCGACTCCAGCGCATGGCGCGCCAGGACATAGCCGTCGCCGCCGTTGTTTCCCGGACCGCAGGCCACGACGATCCGATGCGCATCCGGCCATGCGCGCAGGAGGTCCCGCCAGGCGGCCTGGCCGGCACGGCGCATAAGTTCGAAGCCGTCGCCAAGCCGCTGGCTGGCGAGTGCCTCGATGGCACGAAGCGCGGCGACGTCGCGGAGTGCGGGGGTGGTCGGCATCGGGCGATTCTATACTTGGCCTGCATGAGGCCCGATCCCGACATCACGCCCGTACCGGACTACGCCGCGCTTGCGCTGCGTGTGCGCGAACTGGCGCGCGAGTTCGGCTTCCAGCGCTGCGGGATCACCGGCGTCGAGCTGGGCACCGATGAGGCACACCTGCGCGACTGGCTCGAGCAGGGGCTGTACGGCACGATGGACTGGATGGCCCGGCACGGCGACAAGCGCGCCCGGCCGCACGAGCTGGTGCCCGGCACGCTGCGGGTGATCTGCGTGGGGCTGGACTACGGCCGGGAAGTCGACGAGGCCTGGCACAACCTGGCCGATGGCGAACGCGCGTACGTGGCGCGCTACGCGCTGGGCCGCGACTACCACAAGCTCATGCGCCAGCGGTTGCAGCGGCTCGCCGACCGCATCGCGCTGGAGGTCGGGCCCTTCGGCCACCGCGTGTTCGTGGATTCGGCGCCGGTGCTGGAGCGCGCGCTGGCGCGCAATGCCGGCCTGGGCTGGATCGGCAAGCACACCTGCCTGATCGACAAGGACGGCGGTTCCTGGTTCTTCCTGGGCGAGATCTACGTCGACCTGCCCCTGCCGGTGGACGTGCCCGCCGGCGCGCACTGCGGCACCTGCACGCGCTGCATCGACATCTGCCCGACGCAGGCCATCGTGGCGCCCAACCGCCTCGACGCGCGGCGGTGCATTTCCTACCTCACCATCGAGCACGAAGGATCGATCGACGAGGCGCTGCGTCCGCTGATCGGCAACCGCATCTTCGGCTGCGACGACTGCCAGCTCGTGTGCCCCTGGAACAAGTTCGCCAAGCGCAGCGACGAGCCTGATTTCCGCGTGCGCAACGACTTGGACCGCGCGACGCTGGCCCAGCTGTTCGCCTGGACGGAGGAGGAATTCCTGCAGCGCAGCGAGGGCAGCGCGATCCGCCGCAGCGGCTACGAGCGGTGGCTGCGCAACATCGCCGTGGCGCTGGGCAATGCGCCAGGTTCCCCGGAAGTGGTGGCGGCGCTGCGCAGCCGTCGCGACAGCGACAATCCCGTGGTCCGCGAACACGTGGAATGGGCCCTGGCGCGGCACGGCCAGGGCTGAGCCGTTCTCTCAGTCCTCTCGGCGCAGCTGGTCGAGCAGCGCCTGCGTCACCGCGTCATCGACCGCGGCTCCCTCCCGGATCGCCGGCAGCAGGGCGTCGGCGACCTGCTTGCCCAGTTCGACTCCGAACTGGTCGAAAGGATTGATGCCCCACCATGCGGCCTGCAGGTAGACGCTGTGCTCGTACATCGCCAGCAGCGCACCCAGCGCGTACGGCGTCAGTGCATCGAGCAGGATCGTCGTGCTCGGACGCCCGCCTTCATAGCGGCGGTGCGGGTCGGCGTCGCCCTGCCCCGTCGCCAGGGCCTGGGCCTGGGCGAGCAGGTTGGACAACAGCGCCTCGTGGTTGGCGCGGTGGCCGTGGTCGGGGCGGACCACGCCGATGAACTCGATCGGCACCTGCTGCGTGCCCTGGTGCAGCGCCTGGAAGAAGCTGTGCTGCGAATCGGTGCCGGCACCGCCCCACCAGACCGGCACGGTCGGATAGCCGACCCGCTGGCCGTCGAGCGTCACCGACTTGCCCAGGCTTTCCATCACCAGCTGCTGGAGGTAGCTGGGCAGCAGCCTGAGGCGCTCGTCGTAGGCGATGACCGCCTGGGTCGCGTGCTGGCAGGCATTGGCGTTCCAGACCGCGGTGAGCGCATGCCAGGCGGCCAGGTTGGCCCGTACCGGCGTGTCGAGCACGTGCGCGTCCATCGCCGCCGCGCCTTCGAGCAGCGCCTCGAAGGCCTCCATGCCTGTGGACAGGGCGATCGGAAGCCCCACTGCGGACCACAGCGAGTAGCGGCCACCCACCCAGTCCCACATCGGCAGGATCCGGCTGGACGGAATCGCGAAGGCGGCCGCGGCGCGATCGCCATTGGCGGTGACGGCGTAGAGCCGGGAATCGTCGCCCAGCCAGTCGCGCAGGATCGCGCCGTTGAGCAGGGTCTCCTGCGTGCCGAAACTCTTGGAGATCAGGATCGCGGCGGTGCGCGCCGGATCCAGCCCGGCCAGAACCCGGCGGGCGGCCGAGCCGTCGACATTGGACAGGAAATGGACGCGAAACCGGGACGCATCGCCGCCCAGCGCATCCACCGCCAGGCGCGGTCCCAGGTCGGAGCCGCCGATGCCCACGCTGACCACGTCGGACACCGGCGTTTGGGCCAGCGCGCGGATCATGGCGCCCATGCGCCGGCGCGCGTCCACCGCCTGGGTGTACCCGTCACGGCTCGCGGCGGACTGCGAGAGGTTGCTGCGCAGGGCGGTATGGAGGGCGGGCCGGCCCTCGGTCGGGTTGACCTGCGCGCCGTCGAAGAGGGCGCGGATCCGCCCGGCCCCGTCGAGCGCATCGAGCTGGGCGAACAGTTCGTCCAGCGCGGCGGTGTCGTAGGACTGGCGGGCGAAGTTCGCGTAGACCGGGCCAACCCGCAGCGCGAGCGCCTGGGCGCGCGCCGCGTCGGCGGAGGCGGATACACCCTCGCCCGCCAGCCGGCGGGCGTGGGCCTGGAGTCGTTCGAACCGCGTAGTCGCCTCCATGCGCGGCCGGGTCAGGCGGCGGCCTGGGCCGGCATCGAGTGGTTCGTGTGGGTCAGGTGGTTGTGGCGATCCACGTACACCAGCGTCGGCTTGTACTTGGCCGCCTCGGCCTCGTCGCAGACGCCGTAGGCGCAGATGATCACCAGGTCGCCGGGCTGGGCGCAGTGCGCGGCAGCACCGTTGACCGAGATCACGCCGCTGCCTTCCTCGCCGCGGATGGCGTAGGTGACGAACCGGGCGCCGTTGTTGACGTTGTAGATGTGGATCTGCTCGTACTCGCGGATACCCGAGATGTCGAGCAGGCGACCGTCGATGGCGCAGGAGCCTTCGTAGTGCAGCTCGGCGTGGGTCACGCTCGCGCGGTGGATCTTGGCCTTGAGGACGTTGAGTTGCATCAGGGTCTCCGGCAGCCGGGCTGGCAGCGAGAAAGGGCAAAGTCTAGCAGCCGATGGCGCGGTGCAACATGGAGCGGGACGTCCCGCGGGCACTCGTTCAGCCAGTCCCCGGGGCGGCGAAATCAGAGCTCGAATTCAAGGTTGTCGATCAGGCGGGTGCGCCCGAGCCGGGCCGCGACCAGGGCCACGCGGGGACCGCCCGGGCCGGCGGGCGCATTCAGTTCCGGCGTCCTGACCACGGCGTAGTCGACCTCGAATCCGGCCGCCGACAGGCGCCGCACGGCCTCGGCCTCGACATCGGCCTCGCGCGTGCCGCCGGACAGGGCCTCCCGCATCGCCTGCAGCGTCCGGTGGATCTCCGCCGCCACCGGCCGCTCCTCCGCCGTCAGGTACTGGTTGCGCGAGCTCATCGCCAGGCCATCGGCTTCGCGCAGCGTTTCGGCCGCGACGATCCGCACCGGGAAGGACAGCTCCCGCACCAGGTAACGGATGACGGCCAACTGCTGGAAATCCTTGCGGCCGAACACGGCCACGTCGGGCTCGACCTGATGGAACAGGCGCGACACCACCGTGGCCACGCCATCGAAATGACCGGGGCGGTGCGCACCTTCCAGCACGGCGGTCACGCCCGGCACGGCGATCCGCACCGCGCCGTCGACGCCGAAGGGATACATGGTCTCCACGGTCGGCGCCCACATCAGGTCGCAGCCCGCCACGGCCAGTCCCTGCGCATCGGCGTCGGGGGTGCGCGGGTAGCGGCCGAAATCCTCGTGCGGGCCGAACTGGGTGGGATTGACGAAGACGCTGGCGACGACCCGGTCCGCCTCGCGGCGCGCGATCCGGACCAGCGAATGATGGCCGGCGTGCAGGTTGCCCATCGTGGGCACGAAGGCCACGCGCAGGCCGTCGCGCTTCCACTGGTGCACCCGCGCGCGCAGCGTGGGCAGTTCGGAGACGATGTCGATCATCGCGGCAATCCGGTGCGTGTGGCGCCGGAAGCATGCCGGCGCGGAAGGTTCAGTCGTAGGAGTGCTGCGCGTCGGGAAAGCTGCCGTCGCGCACGTCCTTCGCGAAGCTGCGCACGGCGCCCTCGATCGAGCCGCCCTGGGCCAGGAAATCCTTCACGAACTTCGGCCGGCGATGTCCGCTGTTCACGCCGAGCAGGTCGTGCAGCACCAGCACCTGTCCATCGCAATGCGGGCCGGCGCCGATGCCGATCGTGGGAATCTCCAGGTCGGCGGTGACGGCCTGGGCCAGGCTGCTGGGCACGCATTCCAGCACGAGCAGGTCCGCGCCGGCGGCGGCGACGGCACGCGCATCCTGCCGCAGCTTTTCCGCGGCGGCGTCGTCGCGCCCCTGCACCTTGTATCCGCCCAGACGCAGCACCGACTGCGGCGTCAGGCCCAGGTGTGCGCAGACCGGGATCTCGCGCTCCACCAGGAAACGGATGACCTCCAGCTTGTGGCCGGCACCTTCGAGTTTGACCATCGCCGCGCCCGCCTGGAGCAGCGTGGTGGCCGCGTCCAGCGCGCGTTCGGGGGTGGCGTCGGACTGGAACGGCAGGTCGGCGATCAGCAGCGCCCGCGACAGGCCGCGGGCGACGCAGGTCACGTGGTAGGCGGTCGCCTCGACGGTGACCGGCAGCGTGCTGCCATGCCCCTGCACGACCATGCCCAGCGAATCTCCCACCAGGATCAGGTCCGTGCCGGCGGTATCGAGCGTGCGCGCGAAGCTGGCGTCGTAGGCGGTGAGCATCACCAGCCGGCGGCCGTCGCGCTTGGCCTGCGCGAGCATCGGCACCGTCCAGGGCTTTTCTGCGGGAGTCGACGTGTACATGCGTCCTTAGCCTACGAGCTTGAGCTGCGAGGTGTCGATCGATGCGAGGGCGGCACGGGCCGGCCCGATGCCCGGGATCATCGCATCGGGCGCGATCTCGACCAGCGGCGCCAGCGCGAAACTGCGTTCATGCAGGTGCGGGTGCGGCACGTGCAGGCCCGGCTCATCAATGGACTGATTGCCGAACAGGAGCAGGTCCAGGTCCAGCGTGCGAGGACCCCAGCGATCGCCGGTATCGCGGTCGCGTCCGGCCGCGTGCTCGATGTCGAGCATCGCGTCCAGCAGTTCACGCGCGGTCAGCGCCGTATCGAGCATCGCCACCGCGTTGATGAAGTCCGGCTGGTCGGTCCGGCCCCAGGCCGGAGTCCGGTAAAGCCTGGAAGTCCGCAGCAGGCGCGTGTGCGGCATCGCATCCAGGTGCTGGAAGGCGTGCCGCAGCGTGGCCACGGCGTCACCGAGGTTGGCCCCCAGCCCCACCAGCGCGACGGTATGCGTATTCACTCGCCGGCTGCGGCCGAGCCGCTCCGACGGCGGCGACGGCGGCGGCGCGGGGCCTCGCCTGATTCGTCGTGCGCGGAATGGCCGTCGAGCTGTGCGGCCAGCACGTCGCCCGGCTGCTGCTGGGCTTCACGCCAGAACTCGACGTCGTCGGCGTGCTCGTTGGAAGCGGCCAGGCGCACGCTGAGGAAATCGAACGCGGCCCGGAAGCGCGGGTGCGAGAGCAGGCGGAACACGCGCTTGCGCTGCCGCAGGGAGAAGCGCGACTGGAGCAGCCAGATTTCCTGCATCGGCAGTGAGAACCGGCGTGGCAGCGCCACCGTGTTCAACTGGTGCACGGTGACGCGATCGGCGGCGCGGCGCTCGGCTTCGGTGACATGCATGCCGCCGTGCTGGAGCTGCGCCAGGGATCGGCAATACGCCGGCCACAACAGCACGGCGAACAGGAAGGCCGGTGACACGGGCTCGTCGCGCTCGACGCGCGCATCGGTACCGCTCAGACCGGCGACCAGCATGCGGCGCAGGGCGCCGCTGCGGTTGGAGGCGAGCGCCGCCGCCGTTTCGGGAAAGAGCGCCGCAAGCAGGCCGTGGCGTTCCAGGCCCTCGAAGCTGGCGACCGCGTGCCCGGTCAGGAACATCTTCAGGCATTCCTCGAACAGCCGCGCGGGTGCCGCCTCGGACAGCAGGTGGGCCAGCCGCGGGATGGGTTCGGCGGTGGCCGACTCGATCTGGAAATCCAGCTTCGCCGCCAGGCGCACGGCGCGCAGCATGCGCACCGGGTCTTCGCGGTAGCGCGTTTCCGGGTCGCCGATCAGCCGCATCAGCCGGTCGCGGACGTCCTCGAAGCCGCCGACGTAGTCGCGCACCGAGAAATCCTCGATCGCGTAGTACAGCGCGTTGGCCGTGAAGTCGCGGCGTACCGCATCGTCCTCGACCGAGCCGAAGACGTTGTCGCGCAGCACCCGCCCGCCTTCGTGGGTTTCGCGATCACCGCTGCCATCGTCGGCGTTGGCGCGGAACGTGGCGACCTCGATGATCTCGCGGCCGAACACCACATGGGCCAGCCGGAAGCGGCGACCGATCAGGCGGCAGTTCCGGAACAGCTGCTTGACCTGCTCCGGCGTGGCGTCGGTGGCCACGTCGAAGTCCTTGGGATGCCCCCCGACCAGCAGGTCACGGACAGCACCGCCCACCAGGAACGCGCCGAAACCGGCGTCGCGGAGCCTGTAGAGGACGCGCAGGGCATTGGGACTGATGTCCTTGCGGGAGACGTTGTGCTCCTCGCGGGGGATCAGCCGGAGTATGGGATTGGCTTGGATAGCGGGCATCGGGCGAGTTCGCCACGGTCCTTGTCGATTCGGTTGAGACGCCATTGCCGGAGGCGATGGCGCTGCTTATACTAGCAGGCCGCGTTCAGGTCGCTACCTGGGCGCCGGGCACCCGGATCATGGTGGCCTTCGGCTACCAGGCCCCGGATGACCGGAAGGATCGGCTTTCGCAGGCGATGCTTCGACAGTACCGACGAAGCAGACCGCCATGGAGGCGACGTTTTCTGCTCCCTTCGTCTAGAGGCCCAGGACGTGGCCCTCTCAAGGCTAAAACACGGGTTCGAATCCCGTAGGGAGCGCCATAAGCGGGGCCTGATTTTGAGATAGGGCCCCAGACACGAAACCCGGCCCGCGCCGGGTTTTTTGTTGCTCCCTCCACCGCGGCCCCATCCCCGATGCCGCGTCGAGTGGCTACACTTGACCCCGCCTGACACACGGACCCCGCCATGCCCTTCGTCGTCACCGAGAACTGCATCAAGTGCAAGTACACCGACTGCGTGGAGGTGTGCCCGGTCGACTGCTTTCACGAAGGTCCCAATTTCCTGGTGATCGACCCGGACGAATGCATCGACTGCACCTTGTGCGAGCCCGAGTGCCCGGTGAACGCGATCTACCCCGAGGACGACGTGCCGGCCGGGCAGGAAGCGTTTGTCGCGCTGAATGCCGAACTGTCCAGGAGCTGGCCCGTGCTCACCACCCGCAAGGACGCCCTGCCCGATGCGAAGGAATGGGAAGGCAAGCCGGGCAAGCGCGACCTGCTCGAGCGCTGAGGCACGCGCGAAACGAAAAAAGGGCGCCATCGGCGCCCTTTTTCATGCCCGCGGATGCCAGGGTATCGCCCTGGCCCCGCGCTCTTGGCCGGCCAGCTTATTGGCCCGACAGCGCCGTCTTCAGCGCGCCGATCAGCTTCGTCGGGCCCTCGCCCGTCACGGCGGTGCCGCGCGGGTCCACGGCCGACACGTAGGCGCCGCCTTCCACTGCACTGACGCGCACCAGGAAGTTGCTGCCCATGTAGCTGACGTCGTAGGCCCCCAGCAACTGGGCGCGGCTGGCAATCGTCAGGCCTTCGACCTGCGCCAGCGCATCGCCGACCCGGTTGAAGGCCTCGTCCCGACTACCGGTGACCTGGAAGCCCAGTGCCGGCGTCGGCGCGGTGGTCGGCGAACCCGAAGCCGTCACCGCGGCTCCCGGCACCTGCACAGCGGCGTCGGTGCGCGGCAGGTCGAGATCGGGCGGCACTTCCAGCGGACGGCTCTGCGCGTCCCCGGCATACAGCTTGTTCGGCTTGTGGAACCAGCTGCAGCCCGATACCGCACTCACGGCGACCACGATCAGAACGATGCCCGCAGTGCGGCGCAGGGAAACATTGGAACGCATGGAATTCCTCCAGAGATTCGTGACTTAGGCCGCGAGCAGTTCCCGGCTCGCGGTCTCGAGTTCGCGGATGGCCGAGGCCATCGAATGCGCGAGGTCGGCATGTCCCGCCGACAGGGGTAACAGCGGCAGCCGAAGCCCATGGCCGATTCCCTGCAGCGACAACAGCGCCTTGATGGGGATCGGATTGGATTCGACGCCGAGGAAAGTGAAAACCGCCTGCAGGCGCGCATCCCAGGCCGTCGCGGCATCGGCATCGCCGGCGCGCGACAGGTCGCACAGGTAGCGCATGGCGGCGGGCAGCACGTTGGACGCGACACCTATCACACCGTCGGCGCCGGCCAGCAGCGCGCGACATGCAGTCGGATCGTCGCCGCTGATCACGGCGAAGTCGTCGGCCTTGAGCGCCAGCAACGCGGCCATGCGTTCGGGCTCGCTGCAGGCTTCCTTGATGGCGACGATGCGCGGGTGGCCGCAGAGTTCGGCCACGGTCTCCGGCAGCAGGTCGCTGCCGGTGCGGCCGGGCACGTTGTAGAGCACGATCGGGAGCGCGCCATCGTCGGCGATCGCGCGATAGTGAGCGACCAGGCCCGCCTGGGTGGGGCGCACGTAAGGCGGCGTGACGATCAGCGCGGCGTCCGCGCCCAGCACGGCGGCGCGCCGGGTCTGCTCGACCGTCTTGGCGGTGTTCGACAGGCCGGTTCCGGCGAGGACGGGAATCCGGCCGGCGATGAACTCGACGGCCGTGCGCAGCAGCAGGTCGAACTCGGCGTCCAGCAATGCGGCCGCCTCGCCGGTCGATCCGGCGACCACCACGGCCTGGGTGCCGCCATCGAGCTGCTGCGCAAGCAGCCGCTGCCAGGCATCCAGGTCGAGTTCGCCCGCCGCATTGAAGGGGGTGGCCAGCGCGGTGATGCTGCCGGAAAGTCGCAAGGTCGTAAGGCTCTGGGAAGTGGAACTGGACAGGTGCGTCGGAGGCGAATCCGTCGTCACGCCGCAGGGATTGTGCGGCCATCGGGCCGGTAACGCGAATATCCAGATGTTACTTGCGGCGTGAAACCGCGGGCAAGTATGCTGAACCCGGCGCCGTCCCTGCGACGGCACAGGTTCATGTTCACGGTTCCCAACCCGTTCTCCCATCCGCAGGCGCCGCCTTGACCGATATTTCCCCCCGGCCGTCGCCGAACGAAAACCACCTCCTGATCAACGCGTACACGACACATCCGGAATCCCCGCTGCTGTCGGTCACGCGTCGCATCACGGACAGTGGCTGCAACCTCGTGGACGCCCGTCTGTCGACGGTGGGACGTGATGTCTCCGTGACCGCCCTTGCCGTGGGTCCGTGGGATGCGGTGGCCAAGCTGGAATCGATGCTGAGCCGGCTCGAGCGCGAGGAAGGCCTCAAGCTCAACTGGTACCGCACGGGGCCCAAGCAGGTGCAGTCGAACCTGCTGCCGTATGTCGTCGAGGTCGTGGCGGCCGACAAGCCGGGCATCCTGTTCCAGCTGGCCGACTTCTTCGACCGCCAGGGCATCACCATCGAGAGCCTGCACTGCTCGCGCTACCGCGCGATGCAGACCGGCGCGGATATGTTCTCCGCCCAGGTCACCATCGGCGTCCCGGCCAGCATGCATATTGCTGCACTGCGCGATGACTTCCTGGAGTTCTGTGATCACCTTAACCTCGACGCGATCATGGACCCGATGAAGTTCTGATCGATGCGGCCATCGGGCGCCAGGACGGCGCCCCCAGACGAGACCCCGATGCTAGACGTTGGCGACAAGGTTCCCGACCTGCCCCTCACGCTCTCCAGCGGTTCCACGACGCGTCTTGCCGACCTGCGCGGGAAATGGCTGGTCCTGTACTTCTATCCCAAGGACAGCACGCCCGGCTGCACCACCGAGGGCCTGGACTTCAACGCGCTGCTGCCCAAGTTCCGCAAGCTCGATGCCACCGTGCTGGGCGTATCCCGCGATTCCCTGCGTTCACACCAGAACTTCTGCGCCAAGCAGGGCTTCAGGTTCGAGCTGGTCAGTGACACCGACGAAACACTTTGCAACGCCTTCGGCGTGATCAAGCCGAAAAAGCTCTACGGCCGGGACTACATCGGCGTGGAACGCAGCACTTTCCTGATCGATCCCGCAGGCGTCATCCGCGAGTCATGGCGGCCGGTGAAGGTGACCGGCCATGCCCAGGGCCGTCCTCGACGCGCTCAAGGCCGCCTCGACCCAGTGACCACCCCGTACTCCAGCCACTTCGCCACCCCGCCCTGCGGGACCGTGGTGGCCTGTCCGTGCCCGTCCGCTGCACCCTTCCGTCCCAGGAACACACGATGACCCGAAGCAAGCGCATCTATGTCCTCGACACCAACGTGCTGATGCACGATCCCACCGCGCTGTTCAAGTTCGAGGAGCACGATGTCTACCTGCCCATGCAGGTGATCGAGGAGCTGGACAACGGCAAGAAAGGCAACACGGAAGCCAGCCGCAACGCACGCCAGGTCAGCCGGTTCCTCAACGAGCTGATCGAGAACCAGGGCACGCGTGCCATCAACGAAGGCATCGCGCTCAACCGCCCCCAGGGCATCCAGCTGCGCGGCGCGCAGAGCATCGGCCGCCTGCGTTTCCAGACCGGCGACTTCGATTCCGGCAAGCGGTTCGGCGCGGTCATCCCGGACAACCACATCCTGGGCTCGATCCTCGCGCTGAAGGAGGCCGAGCCCGGCGTGCCGGTGGTGTTCGTGTCCAAGGACATCAACCTGCGCATCAAGGCCTCGATCGCCGGCATAGAGTCGGAGGACTACGAGAACGACCGTGCGCTGGACGATTTCAGCCTGCTCTATACCGGCTCGACCGCCCTGCCCGAGAACTTCTGGCAGCGCTACGGCAAGGACCTGCGTTCATGGACCGAGAAGGGCCGCACCTTCTACGAGATCCGGCGCAACGAGGAAGACGAGTGGTACCCCAACCAGTTCCTGTACCTGCCGGGCGACGAAGAGGCCGAGATGAAGGTCGCGCGGCTGGACGACGACCGGGTGATCCTGCAGATCGTCGACGACTACCGCCACAACCAACACGCGGTATGGGGCATCACCGCGCGCAACCGTGAGCAGAACTTCGCCCTCAATGCGCTGATGGATCCCGAGATCGACTTCGTCACCCTGCTGGGTACCGCAGGCACCGGCAAGACGCTGCTCGCCCTGGCGGCCGGCCTGGCGCAGACGATGGACCAGCAGCGCTACCGCGAGATCATCATGACGCGCGCCACGGTCAGCGTGGGCGAGGACATCGGTTTCCTTCCCGGCACCGAAGAGGAAAAGATGACGCCGTGGATGGGCGCGCTGACCGACAACCTGGAAGTGCTCACGCACAATCCGGAAGGCGGCAGCTGGGGACGCGCGGCCACCAACGACCTGCTCGCCTCGCGCATCAAGATCCGCTCGCTGAACTTCATGCGCGGCCGCACGTTCCTCAGTCGCTGGCTGATCCTGGACGAGGCGCAGAACCTCACGCCCAAGCAGATGAAGACGCTGGTCACGCGTGCCGGTCCGGGCACCAAGATCGTCTGCCTGGGCAACGTCGAGCAGATCGATACGCCCTATCTCACCGAGACGACGTCGGGCCTGACCTACGCCGTGGACCGTTTCAAGGGATGGAACCACAGCGCGCACATCACGCTGCGCCGTGGCGAGCGTTCGCGGTTGGCGGACTTCGCATCCGAGGTGCTGTAGCCGCCATGGTGGTCCATGGGCATCGCGTCGGGGCGGGCGTGCACGCGCCCGTCCCCGCTGCAGCCGGAGGGGGCGGATATCGCGGCATGGAGCCCTCCGGCGCAGGGCAGCAGCGCATCACGCACGGTGCAGCTCCGCGTGGCAAGGGGTCCGGCAGCCCGCCGCAGTCGGTGGCCGCATGAACACGCCCCGCCCGCGGTGCGCCCTGACGATCGCCGGTTCGGATTCCGGCGGCGGCGCCGGCATCCAGGCCGACCTGAAGACCTTCGCCGCGCACGGCGTCCACGGCCTTTCCGCGATCGCCGCGCTGACCGCGCAGCACACGCGCGGAGTGACCGCGATCGAAGTGCCGTCGCTGCCTTTCCTGCGCGCGCAGATCGACGCGTGTTTCGATGACTTCGACATAGGCGCGGTGAAACTGGGGATGCTGGCCACGGCCGACGTGATCCACGCCGTGGCCGATGCGCTCGAGCAGCACCGGCCCGCGGTGATCGTCGTCGACCCGGTGATGGTGGCGACTTCGGGCGCGAAGCTCCTGCAATCGGATGCATTGATCGCACTGCGTACGCGCCTGCTCCCGCTGGCAACGGTGGTCACGCCCAACCTTCCCGAAGCGGAGATCCTCCTGGAACGCCCGCTGCGCACGCTGGATGAAATGCGCCGGGCCGGCTCCGACGCGGTCGCGTCACACGGACAAGCCTGGCTGCTCAAGGGCGGACACGCGCTGGACCAGGCGGCCATGGTGACCGACGTCCTGTTTCTTCGCGACGCCACCCATGAGTTCCAACACCCGCGCCTGGACCTGCAGGCGCATGGCACGGGCTGCACGCTCGCGTCCGCGGTGGCCGCCAACCTGTGCCGGGGCCTTCGTCTGCCCGAAGCCTGCCAGGCCGCAACCGACTACGTACACGCGGCACTGCGCCAGGGTTACCGAGCCGGCCGCAGCGAACTCGTGCTGCTCGACCATTTCGGCGCCGCCCCGCGATGAGCGCGCAAGCTTCCACCGCTGCTGAAACAGGCGTGGAGAGCCTCGAGGTGACTGCTGCCGACGGACACCGTTGGCAGATGCCCGCGGTGATCCCTGCGCAGCCGCGCGCCCGACTGCTGTGGCTGCCCGCCATGGGGGTTGCTGCCCGGCACTACGTGCCGTTTGCGCAGGCGCTGTGCGCGCGGGGTATCGCGGTGTTCATCCACGACTGGCGCGGCAACGGCAGCAGCAGCCTGCGCCCGTCGCGAGCAGTCGACTGGGGATATCGCGAACTGCTCGAGCTTGACCTGCCTGCGGCCGCGGCAGCGATGGCCGCGCGCCTGGAGATGGACGCATCCATCCTCGGTGGCCACAGCCTGGGCGGTCAGCTGGGCGCGTGCTTCCTCGGCCAGAATCCAGGCCAGGCACGGCGGTTCTGGCTGGTGGCCAGTGGTGCCCCGTACTGGCGGGCATTCCCGCCGCGTACCCGCTGGTGGCTGCCGCTGGTGTACCGCTTTCTGCCGTGGCTGGCGGCGCGGATCGGTTATCTGCCGGGACGCCGCATCGGCTTCGGCGGCAATGAATCGCGCAGCCTCATCCGCGACTGGGCACGAACGGCGCTGAGTGGGCGCTACGCCGCTGCCGGCATGCCAGCCGACCTTGAAGCCGGAATGGCGCGACTGCTTGTCCAGGCCAGGGGCGTCGTGCTCGATCGCGACTGGCTTGCACCGACATCGTCGCTGCGCTTCCTGCTGTCAAAACTCCCGCACGCGCAAAGCCACATCCGCGTCCTGGATGGCCGTGCGCTTGGCGCACTGGCGGACCACTTCACCTGGATGAAGCATCCCGGGCCCGTCGTTTCAGCGCTGCTGGCTGACGACTGACGCTTCGGCCGGCGCGGGCGTCCTGGAACTGCCCGGAGCGGTGCGTCATCCCGTTCGCGTACGCCGCGGACTGCTTCCGCGATTCCAACAACCGAACTGCCGCCGCCACCTTCGGCGACGTCGTTCGCAGGGAATTCGGACTGGTTCCCCTGGCCATGTGCGTTGGCCGATGCGCGCGAATGGAATCGGATGGAGTGCAGGCGCGTGCGCGAGCATCGGCGAGATTGCCGTGCGGGTGTGTCGAGGGTCATTGCGAACATGCGCGAGCGCTCGGGAGCTGACTCATGCCGCGTGGCATCTCCAGCATCATCCGACTTCGCCTTGCGCGATTGCCGGTGTGCCAGCGGCCTGGATGCGATACACCGCATTCCGCTCTGCAAAAAAAACAGGGGCCGACAAGTTGACTTGTCGGCCCCTGCAAGTGGTGCGCCCGGAGAGATTCGAACTCCCGACCACCAAGTTCGTAGCCTGGTGCTCTATCCAGCTGAGCTACGGGCGCAAAAGCTAGAAGCGAAATTATGCATTTGTGAATCCGTCTCGTCAAACAATTTTGAGACGTTTTGGAAACTGGCGGAGACTGAGGGATTCGAACCCTCGATGGAGCTTTTGACCCCATACTCCCTTAGCAGGGGAGCCCCTTCGGCCACTCGGGCAAGTCTCCGCGGCAAACTCAGCGGGCGCAGAGCATAACGGCTCCGACCCTCATACGGCAATAACTTTCAGCCGGCATCTTCCTTTCGGTCGTGCTCGGGGGCACCTTCGCCGCGCTGGATGCGCTGATAGATCTCCTCGCGATGGACTGCGACGTCCTTGGGTGCGGTGATGCCGATACGCACCTGGTTGCCCTTGACGCCGAGCACGGTGACAGTCACCGAGTCACCGATCATCAGGGTCTCACCGACGCGACGCGTCAGGATAAGCATGTGAATCTCCTCTTACCGGCCTCGATCGCCGGACTGGGCACTCCGTCCTTCTGGAACGCCCTACTTCCAAATACAAACGCCGCACATATTACGGAGCCCGCCTGGGCCCGAACAGCTTGGCGTCCCCTGTCTACATACAACATTCAGCCATCATGCCAGCTTCTGCGTGACCCAGTCCGTGACGCCGGCCAGTGCCCGGACCAGCTCCGGACCATCGTCGCCGCCGCCCTGGGCAAGGTCCGGTCGACCGCCGCCCTTGCCATTGATCTGGCCCGCCACGTGGGACAGTAGCTCGCCCGCCTTGACCTTGCCAGACAACCCGTCGCTGACTCCGGCCACCAGGGCCGCCTTGCCAGCGTTGGCACCGGCCAGCACAACAACGGCCGACCCCAACTGATGCTTTAGCCTGTCGACCGCCTCGCGCAGCGCCTTGGCGTCGAAACCCTCCAGTCGCGAGGCCACTACCTTGACACCACGGACCTCGACGGCCGAGCCGGCCAAGTCAGCCGTGGCGCCCGAGGCAGCCTTGGCCTTGATCGAATCCAGCTCGCGCTCCAGCTTTTTCTGGCGGTCCAGCAGGCTGCGTACCTTGTCGGCGAGGTCCGATGCATTGCCGCCAAGCAGCGCGGCCGCTTCGTCCAGGCGTCGCTCGCCCTCGGCGACGTGGTCCAGCGCCCCCTGGCCGGTGACGGCCTCGATCCGGCGGACACCGGCGGAGACACCGCCTTCGGCGATGATCTTGAACAGGCCAATGTCACCAGTCCGGGTCACGTGCGTGCCGCCGCACAGCTCGGTCGACGCTTCGCCCATCCGGAGCACGCGGACGTGTTCGCCGTACTTCTCGCCGAACAGCGCCATCGCGCCAAAATCCAGCGCTTCCTGCATGCCCATGTGGTGGACCTCGGCGGCGTGGTTGTCGCGGATCTGCGCATTGACCTGGCGCTCGACGCGGGCAAGTTCGTCGACGGTCAGCGGCTGGAAATGGGAGAAATCGAAGCGCAGCCGATCGGGGGCGACAAGGGAACCCTTCTGGGTCACGTGCGTGCCGAGGATGTCGCGAAGCGCGGCGTGGAGCAGGTGGGTCGCGCTGTGGTTGAGTACGGTGGCGGAACGGCGCTTGGCATCAACGGCGCCCAGCAGCCGATCGCCGCGGCGCAAGGTCCCGGCAGTCAGCTGGCCGACGTGGCCGTGGAACTGGCCAGCCAGCTTCACCGTGTCTCGAACCAGGAATCGGGTACCGGCTTCGTCCAGCTCGCCGGTATCACCCACCTGTCCGCCGCTCTCGGCGTAGAACGGCGTGCGATCGAGCATGATCACGGCCTCCTCGCCCGGCTGGAGGGTCTCCACCGGCTTGCCGTCCCTCAGTATCCCGACGACTTCCAGCCCGCCTTCGGTGAGCTTCTCGTACCCCAGGAATTCCGTCGGCTTGAGCTGGGCGACCAGTTCCGCCGGCAGCGTCGTGGCGCCGCCGAACTTGCCCGCCGCGCGTGCGCGCTCGCGCTGCTGTTCCATCAGCCGTTCGTAGTCGGCCATGGCCCCGGCCGGAAGCTCGTTGCCCTTCTCGCGCAGGATGTCGGCGATCAGGTCGGGCGGGCATCCGTAGGTGTCGTGCAACTGGAACAGCTGCTCGCCGTCAATCGTGCCGCCAGACTGTGCAAGGTAGGTTTCGAGCCTTTGCATGCCTGCATCCAGCGTCTGCGCGAATGCGGCTTCTTCGCCCTTGAGCGCGCGCTCCACGAGCTCGCGCTTCTGCACCAGTTCGGGGTAGGCGTCGCCCATCACTTCGGCGAGGGGCTCGACCATGCGCCAGAAGGCGCCCTGCGGATCCAGCGCGCCCAGCTTCCAGAAGTGGCGCACGGCACGACGGACGATGCGGCGCAGCACATACCCGCGCCCCTCATTGCTGGGCAACACGCCGTCGACGATAAGGAATGCGCACGCACGGATATGGTCGGCGATGACCCGCAACGACTTGTGCTCGACATCCTGGGTCCCGGTGATGCGGGCTGCGGACTTGATCAGGTGCTGGAAAAGGTCGATTTCATAGTTGCTGTGCACGTGCTGCAGCACGGCCGCAAGACGCTCGAGCCCCATGCCCGTATCGACGCAGGGTGCAGGCAGCGGCAGCAAGGTGCCGTCGGCCTGGCGATCGAACTGCATGAAGACGTTGTTCCAGATCTCGATGAAACGATCGCCATCTTCGTCAGGCGAACCGGGCGGACCACCCGCGATATGGGCACCGTGATCGTAGAAGATCTCGGTGCACGGACCGCAGGGGCCGGTATCGGCCATCTGCCAGAAATTGTCCGATGCGAACGGCGCGCCCTTGTTGTCGCCGATCCGGATGATCCGCTCCGCTGGCAAGCCGACCACCTTGTTCCAGATTTCGAAGGCCTCGTCGTCGGTGTGGTACACGGTCGCCAGCAGACGCTCCTTGGGCAGCTGCCAGGTGTCGGTCAGCAGCTCCCAGGCCCAGACAATCGCATCGCGCTTGAAGTAGTCGCCGAAGCTGAAGTTGCCCAGCATTTCAAAGAACGTGTGATGCCGCGCGGTGTAGCCCACCTGGTCGAGGTCATTGTGCTTGCCACCCGCGCGGACACAGCGCTGGGAGGACACCGCACGCACGTAGCTGCGCTTCTCGGCACCCAGGAAGACATCCTTGAACTGGACCATGCCCGCGTTAGTGAACAGCAGGGTCGGGTCGTTGCCCGGCACCAGCGGGCTGGAAGGCACCACGGCGTGGCCCTTCGAGCGGAAGAATTCGAGGAAATCGCGTCGGATTTCGGTCGTGGAAAGTTGACGGGGCGTATTCATGCCTGGCGCAAAGTCGAAGGGCTGGGCCGGGCTGCTCGCCGGCCGTTCCACCAGACATGGCGGCGACGGGCCCAGCGGACAACCCAATGCGGAAAGCCTTCTAGCCTATCAGGCACGCGGCGCAAGCGCCGCCGGTTGGCGCCTCAATCCTCGTCGGCGGGCCGGAGGGCAGCCAGCACGGCCGTCCGGTCGAAGCCCCGCCGGACCAGCAAATCGACAGCCTTGCGCCGTCGGGCGAGGTCAAAATTGGCGACTGGGCCGAAGCGCCGACGGACGAGGTCGGAGGCGATCTCGGCCCAGTCGCCAGAAAAACTGTCCAGGGCCCGGGCGACGGCGTCCCGGTCCAGCCCGTGGGTAGCCAGCTCGGCCCGAAGCCGGACCGGGCCGTAGCCCGAGGAGGCCCGCGCCCGGACCAGACTCTCGGCGAACCGGGTATCGTCCTGCCAGCCGTCATTGGCCAAACGGGCTACTGTGGATTCCACCTCGGCCGCTTCCATGCCGCGCGAGGTGAGCTTTTGCACCAGTTCCTTCCTTGAATGTTCCCTGCGCGTCAGCAGCCCCAGGGCGCGCTCCGTGACGGTGGCTACCCTGCGCCGGGACTTGCCCGGCGCCCCAGGTGCCAGAAGCGGCGACATCTCGTCCGCCGCCGGGTCTGGCCGGCGGGCCCCGGGCGATTCATGGCCGTCCGGGACTTCGAGATCCGAATCACGCATCGACCTGGGTGCCGGAATTTCGATCAGTCATCGGCGACGGGAGCATCGCCCTCGTCGCGACGGGCTTCGGCGGGGGTGAACTTCTCGCGCAGCGACGCCTCCAGCTGGGCGGCCAGCTGCGGGTTGTCCTTGAGGTACTGACGGGCATTCTCCTTGCCCTGCCCGATGCGTTCCCCGCTGTAGCCATACCAGGCACCCGACTTCTCGACCAGCTTGGCTTCCACGCCCATGTCGATCAGCTCGCCTTCGCGCGAGATGCCCTCGCCGTACAGGATTTCCGTGATGACCTGCTTGAAAGGCGGGGCCATCTTGTTCTTCACGACCTTGATGCGGGTCTGGTTGCCCACGATCTCGTCGCCCTTCTTCACTGCGCCGATGCGGCGGATGTCGAGGCGAATGGAGGCGTAGAACTTCAGCGCGTTGCCGCCCGTGGTGGTTTCCGGGCTTTGCCCGGGCATCATCACGCCGATCTTCATGCGCAGCTGGTTGATGAAGATCACCATGCAGTTGCTGCGCTTGATGTTGCCGGTGAGCTTGCGCAGGGCCTGGCTCATCAGGCGAGCCTGCAGACCGGGCAGCTGGTCGCCCATTTCGCCTTCGATTTCCGCCCTGGGCGTCAGTGCAGCTACCGAGTCGATGACCACCATGTCCACCGCGTTGGAACGGACCAGCATGTCCGCGATTTCCAGCGCCTGTTCGCCGGTGTCGGGCTGGCTCACCAGCAGGTCGTCCACGTTCACGCCCAGCTTGGAGGCGTAGGTCGGATCGAGGGCGTGTTCGGCGTCCACGAAGGCGCAGGTGCCTCCGAGCTTCTGGCACTGGGCGATGGTCTGCAGGGTAAGCGTGGTCTTGCCCGAGGACTCGGGACCGTAGATTTCCACGACGCGGCCCTTGGGCAGGCCACCGATGCCCAGCGCGATGTCCAGCATCAGCGAGCCGGTGCCGATGACCTCGACCGGTTCGGCCACCTGGTCGCCCATGCGCATGACCGCTCCCTTGCCGTACTGCTTTTCGATCTGGCCCAGGGCGGCCGAGAGGGCGCGCTTCTTGTTCTCATCCATCGTGGCGGTTCCTTGGTTCGGAGGTGAATGTCGCAATGAGGTCAGGTTAGCGGCCGGGTATCGCAGAGACTGAGACGCGACGGACTGCCTGCAAAAAAAGTATCCGGTCCAGCCTGCGGTCGCGCGAGGGATGCGCGGCCTGCGGCGGGGTAGGAAAACGCCGCCATTGGGTGGCAGCGAGGTCCGATGTCATCGGTTGGGCCTCACCAGGCCGCAATACAGCCCTTCGATCGCGAAGTCCTGGTCGGGCAAGACCTCGATGGGGGCGTAGTCCGGGTTGCGTGGCAGCAGCCGGATGCGGTCCCGCCCGATCTTGAGCAGCTTCACCGTGACTTCGTCGTCGATCCGGGCCACGACGATCTGGCCGCTGCGTGCCTGGGTCGTGCGGTGCACGCCGATCAGGTCGCCGTCGAAGATCCCCTCGTCGCGCATCGAGTCGCCCTTGACCTTGAGCAGGTAGTCCGGCGCGGGCGCGAAGAAGTTCTTGTCGAGCAGGACGTAGTTGTCGGCTTCCAGATCCGTCCCGGCGCCGATCGGCGCACCCGCTGCGACCTGGCCGAGCACCGGCAGGCGCAGGGCATCGTCGTTGGCGGCGGGCGGGCGGCCGGCCTGGGTGAGGCGGATGCCCCGCGCCTGGCCCGGGATGCGCTGGATGGCGCCTGCGCGCTCCAGGGCCTCGAGGTGGTACTGCGCGGCGCGGACGCTGCTGAAGCCGAAGGCCGTCGCGATCTCGGTCTGCGAAGGCGGGACGCCCTCGCCTTCGATCCGCTCGGCGATGAGGGCGAGGATGGCGCGCTGGGTGTCGGTCAGGTTCATTAGTAGCAATACTACTAACGCCCTTCCGGCAATTGCAAGCCCTCAGACCGCCAGCGCCAGCAGGCCTTTCAGGGCCGCGGCCACGGTCCGGCGACGCACCGCGTCCCGGTCCCCTTCGAAATGGAACACCTCGGCCGCCGCGTAGCCGCCTCGTCGCTTCCAGCCGATCCACACGGTGCCCACGGGCTTGTCGGCGGTGCCGCCGGAGGGCCCGGCAATCCCGGTCACGGCCACGGCCAGCGTCGCGCCCGAGTGCACGAGCGCGCCGGAGACCATCTCGAGGACGGTCTCGCGGCTGACCGCGCCATGGTGCTCCAGCGTCTCAGGACGCACGCCCAGCAGGGCCTGCTTGGATTCGTAGCTGTAGGCGGCGATGCCGCATTCGAACCAGGCCGAAGACCCGGCGATGTCGGTCAGCACCTTGGCGATCCAGCCCCCGGTGCAGCTTTCGGCGGTCACCAGGCTGTGGTGGCGGGCCAGCGCCGCGGCGCCCAGTTCCTGGGCGAGGCGGGAAAGGTGTTCGGGGCTGGCGGTGTCGTCCATCGGCGAACTATAGCCGGGCCGCCGATCGCGCCGGGCATGCGACGGCCCGCCTCGCGGCGGGCCGTCGTGCGCATGTCTCAGTACTGCACCCGCAGGGTCAAGCCGTAGGTGCGCGGCGCGCCGAGGAACGCGTTGTAGGAGTTCAGCGGATCGCCCGGCAGCGAAGTACCCGGCGCCTGCAGCGGCGCATCGAACGCCACCTGCATGTATTCGGCGTCGGTCAGGTTCTGCGCCCAGGCTTCCACCATCCAGCGCTTGTCCTTGCGGCCGAAGCCGATGCGGGCGTTGACCACCGTGTAGGCGTCCTGCTCCTTTTCCACGTCCAGGTCCGAGCCGGTGTTGAAATCCGACATGTACTTGGCGCCCAGGTTGAAACGACCGACCAGGCTGGAGCCGAAATCCCATTCGTAGGTGACAGCGCCCGACCCCGACCACTTCGGCGCGAAGCTGGCCTGGCTGCCGGGCAGCTTGTAGAGCGAACCGGGATTGGCGGCCGGCGTGTCCAGGAATTCCACAGTCGGCCGTTCATCGCCGTACTTGGTGTCGGCGTAGGTCAGGCCACCCTGGAAGCTCAGGCCGTCGATGCCGGACTTCCACAGCACTTCGGTGTCGACACCCTGGGATATCACTTCGGGGATCGAGCGGACGACGAAGCTGGTGCCCAGGAAGCTGTTGAGCTGGAAGTCGCTGTAGGTCTGGTGGAACAAGGTCGCGTTGAGCAGCAGGTTGCCGTCGGCCCAGGTGGTCTTGGCGCCCAGTTCATAGCTGTCGACGAACTCACCCGGGAACGAGGTGTCGTTCACCGGCCGGACGCCTGCTCCACTGGTGGACAGGCCGTCGGCGGACTGCACCCGGTCCAGGTTGAAGCCGCCGGCCTTGTAGCCGCGCGCGGCGGAGAAGTAGGTCATCACGGTCTCGTTCCAGCGGTAGGCCGCCTTCACCGTTCCCGACCACTCTTTCTCCTCGCGCTCCTGGTGCGTCGCGCGGCCGTTGTGCAGCGCGTTGGCCCAGGGCAGGCACATGAAGCCCGCGATCTGCGGCGCCACGGCCCCGATCAGCTGGGCCTGGATGGCAGGCGGCAGCGCGGCGAAGTTGGGAATCCGCTGCGCCAGCGCGCCACCGACGCGTGCCGCCGGGTTGGCCAGCACCGATCCGCAGCCGATGCTGCCGTTGGGATTGCTGAAGGTCGAATCGACTTCCTTGTCCTCGCGCGTGTAGCGCAGGCCCAGGGTCAGGTCGAGGGCGTCGGTGGCGTGCCAGGTGTTGTTGGTGAAGAACGCCAGGCTCTTGGAGTTCTGGCGGTGCCGGTCGAGCGCGCCCAGGCCGGTGAAGTTCGTGCCAAACGGCTGTCCACTTACCTGCGACAGGAAGATCGCCGGGTTGGACAGGTCCACCGTGATGCCGAGCGGCGCCAGCTGCTGCGCCAGTGCGCCGAGCACGCGCGCGCCGACCAGGGTGGAGAGGTAAGGCTCGTACGCGGCGCCGATCCGGTAGGAATCGTTGCGCGCCAGGTCCTCGTCCGAGTAGAACGCGCCGAACATCCAGTCGATCGAATCGGTCGAGCCGGTCAGCCGGAATTCCTGGCTGAAGGTGTCGAAAGCAGTCAGCGATTCGTTCGGATCCGGATTGCGGTAGAGCAGGTCGGCGCTGGTGAAGTCGAAGTCCAGGCCGTTGATGGCATCCCACTCGCGATTGGCGGTGATCGAGGTCAGCGTCGCGCCCGAGAACCAGGGCGTATCCCAGTTGACCTCGGCCTGGACGCCCTTGTCCTTGACGTCCTGTTCGGTGCTGCGGTTGCTCCAGGCATCACGGGCGAACGGATCGGCCACGGGCGCCACGCCTTCATCCGGCGACAGCGCATTGATGATGGCCGCCGTGCCGCCTCGCACGATGGTGGCGGCCGCGCAGCAGGTTTCCTCACGGCTGGTGTAATCGGCCGCGAACAGGATATCCAGCGTATCGGTGGGCTCGAACAGCAGCTGGCCGCGCAGCGAATGGAAGTTCTGGTCGCCGTCCTCCGTTTCCTGCCGCGGACCGCCGCCGGTATGCACGTCCATGAAGCCGTCGCGTTCGCGCTTGACCGCGTAAACGCGCATCGCCGACCGCTCGCCGAGCGTGGTGTTGAAGGCACCGGCCAGGCCCAGGGCGTTGTAGTCCCCGACCGTGACCTCACCCTCGACGCCGGTGCCGTAGTAGGGCCGGCGGGTGATGACGTTGATGACGCCCGCCGACGTGTTCTTGCCGAAGATCGTGCCCTGCGGCCCCTTGAGCACTTCGATGCGCTCCAGCTCGCCCAGGTCGCCGAAGCCGACACTGTTGCGCGGGCGGTAGACGCCGTCGATCACCACGCCCACCGACGATTCCAGGCCGGCGTTGTCGCCGACCGTGCCGATGCCGCGGATGCGCGCGGTGGTGATGGCTTCGTTCTGGGTGCTGGTGACGGTCAGGCCGGGCACCAGGATCTGCAGGTCCTTGATGTCCTTGACGCCGGTGTCCTGCAGCAACTGCTCGGGCAACGCGGTCAGCGCGATCGGGACGTTCTGCAACGTCTCCTCGCGCTTCTGGGCGGTGACGACGATCTCCGAAAGCGTGGTGGCCTTCTCCTGCTCACCCGGAGCACGCTCGCCAGGCGCCGGCGCGGCCGCCGGAGCCTCCTGTGCGTGCGCCGGCAGGCCCACCATCGTGGCCAGCACGGCAATCACCGCCAGCGACAAGACTTTTCTCTGCGCGTTGCCTTTCATGGACGAGCCCCCATTTGGTCGGGAGCGGCCCGCGCCGCTCCGGATTCCGGTTTTTCTTGTCCGCGCCGCCCCTTGCGCGGTGTGCCCTACCCGTGGCCCGCTGTCGCGGCATACAGGGCAGTCGGGTGTGAAGCTAGCATATGCCCCGGCTCCCTTCACGGGCCGTGCGGCGCGGCGCGCATCGGCCGCCCGCTTGCTGTCATCATGCAGCCCGTTGCACGTACCAGCCGCACCGGACCTCGATGGACAGCACGCCCCCTCCGCACGACCGCACCGTGGAACCCGAACGCGCCCCCGCCGCGCCTCCCGCCGAGCACACGCCCCTGATGAAGCAGTTCTTCGCCGCCAAGGCGGAGCATCCGGACGTTCTGCTGTTCTTCCGTATGGGCGACTTCTACGAGCTGTTCTTCGACGACGCCCGCAAGGCGGCGCGACTGCTCGACATCACCCTGACCCAGCGCGGCAGTTCGGCCGGCCAGCCCATCCCCATGGCCGGCGTGCCGGTCCATGCGTACGAAGGCTATCTCGCACGGCTGGTCGCGCTTGGCGAATCGGTGGCAATCTGCGAACAGATCGGCGATCCCGCCCTGGCCAAGGGCCTGGTCGAGCGCAAGGTCGTGCGCATCGTGACCCCCGGCACGGTGACCGACGAAGCCCTCCTCAACGAACGCCGCGACACGCTGCTGATGGCCGTGGCAAGGGGCAAGGCCGGTTTCGGCATCGCCTGGGCGGACCTGGCCGCGGGACGCCTGCTGGTCAACGAGGTCGCCACCGAAGACGGGCTGGAAGCGGAACTGTCCCGCCTGGAGCCGGCCGAAGTGCTGATTCCCGACGAGGAGGGCTGGAGCGGTTTCCTGCTCGCCCGTACCGGCCTGCGTCGCCGCGCGCCGTGGCTGTTCGACGCCGACAGCGGCCGCCGCCAGCTGCTGCGGTTCTTCGCCGTGCACGACCTTTCCGGCTTCGGCATCGACGACCGGCCGCTGGGCATCGCGGCCGCCTCGGCGCTGCTGGGCTACGTCGAGGAAACCCAGAAGCAGCGCCTGCCCCACCTCACCTCCATCGCCATGGAATCGGGCGATGGCGCCATCGCCATGAACGCCGCCACGCGCCGGCACATGGAACTGGACACGCGCGTCGACGGGGACACCCGCACCACGCTGCTGGGCGTGCTGGACTCCACGATCACCCCGATGGGCGGACGCCTGCTGCGCCGCTGGCTGCACCGCCCGTTGCGCGATCGCGAGGTGCTGCGCCGGCGCCACCATGCGGTGGCGGCGCTGATCGAATCGGGCGTGGCGCAGCGGCTGCGCGAGGCCTTCCGCGCGCTGGGCGATCTCGAGCGCATCCTCGCGCGCGTGGCCCTGCGCAGCGCCCGGCCGCGCGACCTGTCCACCCTGCGCGACGGCCTGGGCCTGCTGCCCGTCGCCTGCGGCCACCTGGCCGCGCTCGACTCGCCGCGCCTGTCCGAACTCACCGCGCAGCTGGGCGACCACGGCGAACACGCCGGCCTGCTGGCCCGCGCGCTGATGCCGCAGCCACCGGTACTGGCGCGCGACGGCGGGATCTTCGCCGACGGTTACGACGCCGAACTGGACGAGCTGCGCACGCTCTCCACGCATGCCGACCAGTTCCTGATCGACCTGGAAGCCCGCGAGCGGGCGAGCACCGGCATCGGTACGCTCAAGGTCGGCTACAACCGCGTCCACGGCTATTTCATCGAGATCAGCAAGGGCCAGTCGGACAAGGCGCCCGCCCACTACACGCGCCGCCAGACGCTGACCGGCGCCGAGCGCTACATCACCCAGGAACTCAAGCAGTTCGAAGACAAGGTGCTGTCCGCCCGCGAACGCTCGCTCGCGCGCGAGCGCCTGCTGTACGAACAACTGCTCGATGCGCTCAACGCGCGCCTGGAACCGCTCAAGTGCTGCGCCGCCAGCCTGGCCGAGATCGACGTGCTGGCCTGCCTGGCCGAACGCGCCCAGGCCCTGGACTGGTCGCGCCCCGAACTGACCGACGGCGATGGCATCCGCATCGAACGCGGCCGGCATCCGGTCGTGGAGGCCGTGCGCGCCGAGCCCTTCGAACCCAACGACCTGGACCTGCACGACGCCCGCCGCATGCTGGTGATCACCGGCCCGAACATGGGCGGCAAGAGCACCTACATGCGCCAGAACGCGCTGATCGTGCTGCTGGCCCATATCGGCAGCTTCGTGCCGGCCACGCGCGCCTGCATCGGCCCGGTCGACCGCATCCTCACCCGCATCGGCGCCGGCGACGACCTGGCCCGCGGGCAGTCGACCTTCATGGTCGAAATGAGCGAGACCTCCTACATCCTCCACCACGCGACCGCGCAGTCGCTGGTGTTGATGGACGAGATCGGCCGAGGCACGTCGACCTACGACGGCCTCGCCCTCGCCGAGGCCTGCGCGCGGCACTTGGCCCACGCCAATCGCGCGTACACGCTCTTCGCGACGCACTACTTCGAGCTCACGGCGCTGGCCGAACCCGGCAGCGGCATCGCCAACGTGCACCTGGACGCGGTCGAGCACGGTGAATCGCTGGTCTTCATGCACGCGGTCAAGGACGGCCCGGCCGACCGCAGCTTCGGACTGCAGGTCGCGGCGCTCGCCGGCCTGCCCAAGGCCGTGGTGAAGCAGGCGCGCGGCCGCCTGGCCGAACTCGAACAGCAGGGACGCGATGCGCCGCGTCCGGACCTCAGCGCTCCCGCGCTGGACCAGCCGCAGCAGTTCGGCCTGTTCGCGCCCACATCGGCGGCACTGGATGCACTGACCGGCATCGACCCCGACGATCTCACGCCCAAGCAGGCGCTCGAGGCGTTGTACCGGCTCAAGCAACTGCTCTGAGCACGGCGCAGCCGCCCACTACGGGCGCGTGGTAGTCCGTTCCCGACCCGGCATTGGAACGGTGGCCGTCGGCGTTCGCGCGCGAGCCCGGATGGGCGTGGTGGATGCCGGCGATTCCCGCCTGGTGGCGGCGGCCTTCGTCACTCGTCGCGAACGATGCGGGACTACGATTGCGTTCCCATCATTCCCCCGAGGGTCCGGCATGAACACGCTGCTGAGCGACGACCTCCTGAACCAGCTGCAGGGCCCCCAACTTGCCCAGATCAGCCAGCAACTGGGCCTCTCCGAATCGCAGGCCTCCGGCGCGGTGTCCGCGGCCCTGCCCCTGTTGCTGGGCGCGCTGGGTCGCAACGCCAGCCAGCCGCAGGGCGCCGACGCGCTTTACGGCGCGCTCGAACGTGACCATGCCGGCCTGGATATCGGCAGCGTGCTCGGCTCGGCGCTGGGCGGCGGCGGCCAGGGCGCGGAAATCCTCGGCCACATCTTCGGCAACCGCCAGGAGGGCGCGGCGCGCGGACTGGGATCGGCCACCGGACTGGGCAGCAGCCAGGCCGGTTCCCTGCTGAAGATGCTGGCACCGATCGTGCTCGCCTATCTGGCCAAGCGGACCTTCTCGCAGGGGCGCGCGAGCCCGCAGGCGCTGGGCCAGACCCTGGGCGACGAACATGAGCAGATCCGGCAGCGCGGCGGGCTGGGCGGTGGCCTGCTCGGCGCCGTGCTCGATCGCGATGGCGATGGGGACACGGACTTCTCCGACCTCATCGGCCTGGCCGGATCGGCGTTGGGGAACCGGCAACCCGGTCGCGACCTGCGCTGAGCGCACAACCGGCCCGTCGGTGCGTCCGACGGGAACGGGTCAGGTCGCGTCGATGTCCCCGAGCGCGCGGATCAGACGCCGCGCGCGTTTGTCGGGCTTGGTCTCCGGCGGTCGGAAGCCCGCGCGTTCGGCCGCCCGCGTTGCGCGCGCGGCTTCCCGCCTGATCCGCGACTCCTCGCTTTCGGCGTAGAGCCCCTGGGCGACGCTGGCCGGCCCGCGCGTGTCGCTGACCGCCAGCACCTGCACTTCGTACTGATCCTCGCCACGGGCGATGCGCAGCGCGTCGCCCACGCGCACCGCGCGCGAGGCCTTCGCGCGTTGACCGCCCCACTCCACCTTGCCGGTGTCGATGGCCTGCCGGGCGAGGGCGCGGGTCTTGAAGAAGCGTGCGGCCCAGAGCCACAGGTCCAGGCGCACGCTGTCGGAGTTCGCAGCTTCCATTCGGGTGGATTCCATTCGGACAGTTCCCATGCGGATAGTGTCCCGCCGCGATGGAAAGATGGTGTGGACGACACGCACCGCGGTCGCGAGATCCGTCGGCTGCGCGATCGTCCAAACGCAAACGGCCGCCCAAGGGCGGCCGTTCGGGTCGCGCAGGCGCGAAAATTACTTCTGCGGCTGTGCGGCCTTCGCCTTGGCGTAGGCGGCGAGGTCTTCCTTGATGCGCGCCTTCTTGCCTTCCAGGCCACGCAGGTAGTACAGCTTGCCGGCGCGGACCTTGCCGCGGCGCTTGACTTCCAGCGAATCGATGACCGCGCTGTGGGTCTGGAACACGCGCTCGACGCCGTAGCCGTGCGAAATCTTGCGGACCGTGAACGAGGAGTTCAGGCCGGCGTTCTTCTTGCCGATCACCACGCCTTCATAGGCCTGGACGCGTTCGCGGTTGCCTTCCTTGACCTTGACGTTGACGACGACGGTGTCGCCCGGGCCGAAGTCCGGCAGCTGGCGCTGCACCTGTTCGGCTTCGAAATTCTGCAGGAGCGTATGGAGAGAGGGCTTGTTCATGGCTATGGCCTGTTTGAGTAGTTATCGCGCGAGTGCACGTGGACCCGCGTCGGGCATCGGTGGAGCTAGCCGCCAATTGTAGCGGCCTTTTTCCTTTCGTGGCTAGGGGTTAGCCGGTTTTTTCCCCGCCTGGCCGGGCCGGGACATCGCGCCTTGGCCGCGCCGCCGGACCCCGGGGGGGCCGTTCAGCCGTCCGAGTCGTCGCCGATCTCGGCCAGCCTGGCGCGGTAGGCATCCAGCAGCGCCCGGTCGGTCTTGGACAGGGCGGCCTCGTCCAGCAGGTCCGGCCGGCGGCGCCAGGTGCGCCCCAGCGACTCCAGCCGGCGCCAGCGGGCGATCTGGGCGTGGTTGCCGGACATGAGCACCGGCGGCACCTGCCCGAGCTCGTGTTCGACCGGCCGGGTGTAATGCGGGCAGTCCAGCAGGCCGTCCTCGAAGCTGTCCTGGACGGCCGACTGGTCGTCCCCGAGCGCGCCTTCCTGGAGCCGCGCCACCGCGTCGATGACCACCGCCGCGGCCAGCTCGCCGCCGGACAGCACGTAGTCGCCGATCGACAGCTCCTCGTCGACCTCCGCCTCGATCAGCCGCTCGTCGATGCCTTCGTAACGCCCGCACAGCAGCACCATGCGTTCCCGCGTGGCCAGCTCGCGGGCCCTGGCCTGGGTGAACGGAACGCCCTGGGGACTGAGGTAGATCACGCGCGTCGGCCTGGGATCGGCCTCGCGCGCCGCCTGGAGGGCAGCCCGCAGCGGGTCGATCATCATCACCATGCCCGGCCCGCCGCCGAACGGGCGCTCATCGACCCGGCGGTAGTTGCCCTGGGCGAAGTCGCGCGGATTCCAGCCGTGGAGCTGCAGCAGGCCGCGCTCGCCCGCCCGCCCGGTCACGCCGAACGCGGCGCACTGGGCGACGAATTCGGGAAACAGGCTGATGACGTCGATGCGCACGCGGACACCCTCGAAAGGCAGGAGCGGCTGGACGGAAGTGTGTCATCGCGCGATGCATCCGCGGTGACGGTGGGCTGGGCGGGTGACGGCCGGGCCGGGCTAGAAATCCGGATCCCAGTCGACCGTGACCACGCCCGCGTCGAAGTCGACGCCGGTGACGTACTGCGGCTGCACGAAGGGAATCAGGCGCTCGCGCTCGCCGTCGCGGGCCACCAGCACGTCATTGGCGCCGGTGGCGAAGACGTGCGAGACGGTGCCGAAGTCCACGCCCTCGACCGTCAGCACGCGCAGGCCTTCCAGGTCGACCCAGTAGTACTCGCCCGGGCTGGGCGGCGGCAGCGCGCTGCGCGGGACGTAGATCTCGGTGCCACGCATCGCCTCGACCATGTCGCGGTCGGTGACGTCGGGAAACGTGGCCACCAGGCTCTTGCCGCTGACCTTGCCGCGCACGCCGCGCAACTCCCGCTCGCCGCCCTGCGGGTCCCGCAGGATCCAGGGCTGGTAGCGGAAGATGGCTTCGCGCGGTTCCGTCCACGACTCCAGCTTGATTTCACCACGCACACCGAAGGCGCCGTTCACCCTGCCCAGCAGGATGCGGCGCCCCGGATCATGATTCATGTGTGCGTGTCGCCGGAAAGCGTGCCGCAGAACAGCATGGCCGCGGATCGAACCGCGGCCCGCCGGTTCAGGCAGCCGGGGCGGCCGGAGCGGCCTTGGCCGCGTCCTTGCAGAGCACGGCGACCTTGTCGGTCAGCTGCGCACCCTTGGAAACCCAGTGCTTGACGCGCTCGAGGTCGAGCTCGACGCGCTTTTCGTTGCCCTGGGCAACCGGGTTGTAGAAACCCACGCGCTCGATGTTGCGGCCGTCGCGTGCGCTGCGGCTGTCGGTGACGATGATGTGGTAGAAGGGGCGCTTCTTCGCGCCGCCACGGGTGAGGCGGATCTTGACCATTGCGTTCTCGGTGTTGCCCAGCTGCCGGGGTGGCAGGGTAAGCCGACAATTGTAAGCCATTGATTAGGCCAGCGAAACCCCATCTTCCACCCGAACCGGCACGAGGGGTGTCTGGAGGAAACTGGCAGCGGCGGCCCAGCCATGGGGGTCCTGGCGCACGTCGCCGGGCCGGTTGCCCCGGGCCAGCAGCGCCCCGCCCCACTCCATGCCCATGTAATCGGCGCTCAGCCGCAGCGCTTCCACGAAGGGCGCGGTGGGGCCGAAGTCCTCGTCGCTGGTCACGCAGACGGCCCACAGCCGCTTGCCCGCCATGTGTTCCCGGAAGCCCAGGCCGGGCACCCGCATCCAGGCGCTCCAGTAGTCCAGATAGAGCTTCACGCTGGCCGGCAGGCTGTACCAGTACAGCGGCGCGGCGATGACCAGGTCCGTCGCCGCCAGGGTCGCTTCAGCCAGGATCGCCTCGTGCCCGGTGGGCGCGGCGTAGACGCCCGCGTCGTGACGGTGGTCCACGAAGGGCGGCAGCGGGTGGTCGGCCAGCCGCAGGAACCGGCATTCATCGCGGGGCGCGAGGTGTTCGGCCATGCGGCGCGCGAGCTGCTCGGCGTTGCCGTGGGCGCGCGCGCTGCCCAGCAGGAACAGGACATGGCGGGGGTCGGTCATCAGTGCGCTTCCAGGGAACCAGGCCTCCAGCCTAGCCCTCGCGTCCCGCCGGATTGGCGCAGGCCAGGCGACGCAGCCTTCCAGCCGCGTGCGCCCTGCGCCATCACCGGAACGGCATTCCGCCGCGGCCACCCATCATGCCCTTCATGCCCCGCATCAGGCCCTTCATCCCGCCGCCTGACAGCTTGCTCATCATCTTTTCCATCTGCTGGTACTGCTTCATCAGCTTGTTGACGTCGGCGGGCGTCAGGCCGGCGCCCTTGGCGATGCGCGCGCGGCGCGAGCCGTTGAGCAGCGTCGGGTTGCGACGCTCCTTCTTGGTCATCGAATTGATGATGGCCACCATGCGCGGCACTTCCTTGCCGGTCACCTGGTTCTTGACGTTGTCCGGTATCTGGCCCATGCCCGGCAGCTTGTCCATCAGGCCATGGATGCCGCCCATGTTCTGCATCTGCTCGAGCTGGTCCTTCAGGTCGTTGAGGTCGAACTTCTTGCCCTTGGCGACCTTCTCGGCCAGCTTGGCGGCCTTGTCCTTGTCGACCTGCTGCTCGACCTGCTCCACCAGCGACAGCACGTCGCCCATGTCGAGGATGCGGCTGGCGATGCGGTCGGGATGGAAGACATCCAGGCCATCGGGCTTCTCGCCGACGCCAATGAACTTGATCGGGCGGCCGGTGATGTAGCGCACCGACAGCGCGGCGCCGCCGCGGGCGTCGCCGTCGGTCTTGGTCAGCACCACGCCGGTGAGCGGCAGCGCTTCGGCGAAGTGCTTGGCGGTGACGGCGGCGTCCTGGCCGGTCATCGAGTCGACGACGAACAGCGTCTCCACCGGCGACACGGCGGCGTGCAGCGCCTTGATCTCGGCCATCATGGCCTCGTCGATGCTCGTGCGGCCGGCCGTGTCGACGATCAGCACGTCGACATAGGACTTGCGCGCGTCGTCGATCGCGGCGCGGACGATGGCTTCGGGCTTCTGGTCGGCGCTGGACGGGAAGAACAGGACGTCGACCTGCTCGGCCAGCGTCCGCAGCTGCTCGATGGCGGCGGGACGGTACACGTCGGCCGACACCACCATCACCTTCTTCTTGCGCTTTTCCTTCAGGTGCTTGGCGAGCTTGCCGACGGTGGTGGTCTTGCCCGCGCCCTGCAGGCCGGCCATCAGGATCACCGCCGGCGCCGGCACGTTGAGGTTGAGGTCGGTGGCCGCCGAACCCATGACGGCCGTCAGCTCGTCGCGCACGATCTTGATCAGGGCCTGGCCCGGCGTGAGCGACTTGAGCACTTCCTGGCCGACCGCGCGGACCTTGATCCGCTCGACCAGCGCCTGCACCACCGGCAGCGCGACGTCGGCCTCCAGCAGCGCGATGCGCACCTCGCGCGTGGCCTCGCGGATGTTCTCCTCGGTCAGGCGGCCGCGGCCGCGCAGGCGGTCGATGGTGCCGGAGAGTCGCTGGGTGAGGGATTCGAACATGGCGGGCAACCCACTGGAACGTGCGGAAAACGGTCGTGAAGTATAGCCCGCCGGCTTTGCGCCCGGACTTGCCCCGGTCGGACCGCCGCCGCGGCATCGCTTCCAGACCGCAGCATCGATTACTACGCCAAATACGCCGTCAATCACCCCGCCGGGACCGCCTCCAGCCGATCGGCGTCCCACGATCCGCCCGCTGCCCCCCTTCCGGAGAGGCCGGGTGCTTGTGCGACACTCGCGCGATGACATTCGTTCTCATCGCCATCCTGGCCTATCTCGCCGCGGCGGCCGCGCTGGTCGTGGAAGTGCGTCGTGAGCGCGGCAGCCGCGCGAGCCTGTGGCTGCCACTGTCCGTGGTCGCCATCGCCCTGCATCTGACCGCCCACGTCGTGGCCTGGCGCCAGGCCGGCGGACCGGACCTGCACTTCTTCGCCGCGCTCTCGCTCGTCGGCCTGGGCATGGCGATGCTGACCGCGCTGGTCGGCGCCATGGGACGCATGGCCGCGCTTGGCGTGATCGTGATGCCGCTGGCCGCCCTCGCCCTGGCCGGCTACCACTGGCAGGGCCATACGCCCGCCACGCAGCTCGACTGGCGCCTGCAGATGCATGCGTGGTGCGCCCTGCTCGCCTACGCGACCCTGGCCGTCGCGGCCCTGCTGGCGGTCATGCTCTGGGTGCAGGAAGGCGCGCTGCGCCGGCGCGAATTCCACGCCTGGCTGCGCGCGCTGCCGCCGCTGGTGGAACTGGAAACCCTGTTGTTCCGCACGATCGCGGTCGGCTTTGCCCTGTTGACCGCCACGCTGCTGACCGGCGTGCTGTTCGTGGAGAACCTGTTCGCCCAGCACCTGGTGCACAAGACGGTGCTGAGCGTGCTCTCGTGGCTGGCCTTCGGCGCGCTGCTGCTCGGACGCTGGCGACTGGGCTGGCGCGGCGCGACGGCCGTGCGCTGGACACTGAGCGCGATGGCCCTGCTGGTGCTGGCATTCTTCGGCAGCAAGTTTGTGCTGGAACTGCTGCTCGCGCCGCGCTGAGCCGGTCCGGCGCCGACCTGGTCAGCGCCATCTGGTCAGCGCCAACTTGTAAGCGCGATTTCGTCAGCGCGAACTGGTCAGCGCGAACTGGTCAGCGCGATCCTGTCAGCACGAGCCGGTCGGCGTGCGCCTGTCACGCGTGCTCCTGTCACGCGTGCTCCTGTCACGCGTGATCCTGTCACGCGTGATCCAGCGCCTCGGCCAGACGGTCCACCGCCACGACCTGCATCTCCCCCACCCGCCCGCTGCGCGGCGCGTTGCCGCGGGGCACGATCGCGCGCTTGAACCCGTGCGTCGCGGCTTCCTTCAGTCGGTCCTCGCCGTTGGGCACGGGACGGATCTCCCCCGACAAGCCGACTTCGCCGAAGACGATGGTCTGGTCGGCCAGTGGCCGGTCGCGCAGCGAGGACAGCACCGCCAGCAGTACTGGGAGATCCGCCGCGGTCTCCTGCACGCGGATGCCGCCGACCACGTTGACGAAGACGTCCTGGTCGCCGACCGCCACGCCCCCGTGCCGGTGCAGCACCGCCAGCAGCATCGCCAGACGGTTGCCTTCCATGCCCACCGCCACACGGCGCGGGTTGGACAGCGGTGAGGCGTCGACCAGCGCCTGCACTTCGACCAGCAGCGGCCGCGTGCCCTCGCGCGTGACCATCACGCAGCTGCCCGCCTGCGGCGTGCCGGAGCCGGACAGGAAGATCGCCGACGGGTTGGGCACTTCGCGCAGGCCCTTGTCGCCCATCGCGAACACGCCCAGTTCGTTGACGGCGCCGAAGCGGTTCTTGAAGGCGCGCAGCACGCGGAACCGGCTGCCGCTCTCGCCCTCGAAATACAGCACGGCATCCACCATGTGCTCCAGCACGCGCGGGCCGGCGATGCCGCCTTCCTTGGTCACGTGGCCGACCAGGAACACCGCGGTGCCGGTTTCCTTGGCGTAGCGCACCAGGCGCGCCGCCGATTCACGCACCTGGCTGACCGATCCCGGCGCGGCGGTCAGCGATTCGGTCCACAGGGTCTGCACGGAGTCGGCGATGATCACCTGCGGGCGCGTGGCCGCGGCCTGTTCGAGGATGCGCTCGATGCAGGTTTCCGCCAGCGCATCCACGCCCTCCAGCGGCAGCCCGAGGCGGGCGCCACGACCGGCGACCTGGGCCAGGGATTCCTCACCGGTGACGTAGAGGCCGGGCAGCGTCGACGCGAGGCGGCTGACGGCCTGCAGCAGCAGCGTGGACTTGCCGATGCCCGGGTCGCCGCCGACCAGCACGACCGAACCGTGGACGAGTCCACCGCCCAGCACGCGGTCGAACTCCCCGATACCGGTGGAGACCCGTGCGTCTTCCTGATGCCGGACATCCTTCAGCGCGGTGACGGCCGGCGCCGCCACCGCTCCGGCCCAGCTACCGCGACGGCTGGCCGCGACGCCCTTGGCCGCGGACGCCGGCTCCACGACGAATTCACTGAGCGCGTTCCACGCGCCGCATTCACCGCACTGGCCCTGCCATTTGCTGGATTCGGCGCCGCATTCGCTGCAGACGTAGGCGAGCTTGGACTTGCCGGCGGACTTGGCCATGTCTTCGGAGAGAGCGGGAGGATCGTCAGCTTAGACGCTGGCTGTCTCGCCATGCGAGACGTCGCGCGGCCCGCCGTCGCGCGGCCCGCCGTCGCGCGGACCTGGACCGCAGGCATCGATGAACTGCGACTTGAGGCAGGCGTCTTCATAACCGCCGACGGTGTCCACGAACCGGAACGTGCCCGGCTGCTTGTGGATCAGGAACTGCTCGTGCGGCAGCGCATGGATCGTCAGCCCCAGGGCCTCGGCAAAGTGCACCGCCAGCGGGAAGACCAGCGTGGGCTCGAAGGAGGCGTTGTGCTGCCAGATGGAGCGGCAGAAATCGTCACCGGCGATCCAGCCGCCCTCGCGAACCTTCGGGTACATCGCGACCAGGTCGATCGTGATGCCCCGCAGGGTGTGGTCCCCGTCGATATAGGCGAAATCGAGCGAGCCGTCGGGAATCTGGCTGACCACCTCGGTCGTCCTGCCGCGCAGCACCTGCCGCCGGTCCGCGGCGAAGTCCGTGGCCGCCAGGCAGTCCTGGTAGACCCGCTCGAAGGTGGCGTCGTCCTTGTTGAGCGGCTTGTTCCACTCCGGGATGTTCCGCCACGGGTCGATCATCACGTAGCGCGACAGCTCGGGGAGATTGGCCAGCAGGTGGGCGGCGAACTTGCCCCGGTAGACACCCACTTCGGCCATGCTGCGCACCTGCCGTTCCCGCAGGAATGCGGTCCACAGGGCCACGCGATTGGGGGATGTGCCGAATTCGGTCATGGGGACAACCCTAGCAAATAGGTCCGGCGAGGTCGCCGCAAAGCACGACCGCCTGCGTCGGCGGCATGGGCGCGACCATCCGGACGTCGGCTCACCGCCCCTTTGCGGCACCCGCTGCCGGTTCAGCGGAACCCGAAAACAACGAAGCCGCCCGAAGGCGGCCTGGTTGTCTTGCTGGTGCCGGAAATAGGAATCGAACCTACGACCTACGCATTACGAATGCGCCGCTCTACCAACTGAGCTATTCCGGCGAAGGGGCGGAATTGTAGGCGGCCGGCCCGCGTCAGGTCAATTCAGCGGGCGGGCGTGGCGGCTACGGGTGGTCCCGCGCCCCGCCGGGCCGATTGCGCGCCGCGGAGCCCGGGCACCGGTGATCCAGGCTGGATACCCGTTGAGATATCCCTGCGCCGCTCCGCGGGATCCGGACCGGTGAGCCGACAGGCTGGAACTGCTCGCGGAATACTGGATTCAGGCCAGCGACGCCTGAAGGATGTCTCGAGCGTTCCGGACACTGTCCCGGCATATGCGGGCATGTGTCCCGAGAGTTCCGGCGAGTGTCCCGACATATGCGGGCATATGTCGCGGCAGTTCCGGAGAGTGTCCCGACATATGCGGGCATATGTCGCGACAGTCCCGGAGAGTGTCCCGACATATGCAGGCATATGTGGCGACAGTCCCGGAGAGTGTCCCGACATATGCGGGCATATGTCGCGACAGTTCCGGAGAGTGTCCCGACATATGCGGGCAGATGTGCCGAGAGTCCCGGAGACAGTCCCGCCATACGCGTCCACGTGTCCCGTGGGTTCCGGAAGCCGGACGACATCTTCCGCCAACGCCCGGGCCGGTTACATGCGGGGCGCGAAAGTGCCGCGCGCCCGTGCAACCCGCGACGACCCGCGATCCGGGCCGCGCGGACGCCGCTCAATCCACCAGTTGCAGGCGCAATTCCTTGGGCAGGGCGAACACCATGTCCTCCGGCTCGCCGTCGAGTTCGGCCACGCCGCTGGCGCCCAGTTCCTCCAGCCGCGCGATCACGCCGCGGACCAGGACCTCGGGGGCCGAGGCGCCGGCCGTGATGCCGATCCGCTTGCGGCCGTCGACCCAGCGCGGATCGATCTCATCCGCGCCGTCGATCAGGTAGGCCGCTACGCCTTCGCGCTCGGCCAGCTCGCGCAGGCGGTTGGAGTTGGAACTGTTGGGCGAACCGACCACCAGCACCAGGTCGCAACGGCTGGCCAGCTCGCGCACGGCGTCCTGGCGGTTCTGGGTGGCGTAGCAGATGTCGTCGTTCTTGGGCCCCTGGATCTGCGGGAACCGGGTCTTGAGCGCTTCGATGACGCTGCGGGTGTCGTCGACGGACAGCGTGGTCTGCGTGGTGAATGCGACATTGCCGGGCTGGGAGATCTCCAGCGCCTGCACATCCTCGATGTCTTCCACCAGGTAGATCTGACCCGTGCCGGCCTCGCGCCGCCACTGGCCCATCGTGCCTTCGACCTCGGGATGGCCGGCATGGCCGATCAGCACGACGTCGCGCCCCGCACGGCAATTGCGCGCGACTTCCAGGTGGACCTTGGTCACCAGCGGACAGGTGGCGTCGAAGACCTTCAGGCCGCGACGGGCCGCTTCGGTGCGCACCGCCTGCGAGACGCCGTGGGCGCTGAAGATGACGGTGGCGCCGTCGGGCACTTCGTCGAGTTCCTCGACGAACACCGCCCCCCGGCTCTTGAGGTCGTCCACCACGAAGCGGTTGTGCACCACTTCATGGCGCACGTAGATCGGCGCGCCCAGGGTTTCCAGGGCGCGCTTGACGATCTCGATCGCGCGGTCGACACCGGCGCAGAAGCCGCGGGGATTGGCGAGCAGGACATCCATGCGGCAATTCTACGCCCGGCCGCCGACGGCAGCCTTACGCCCGCCCAACAGGCCGAACAGGGCGATGCCGATCGCGCCGGCCACGATGGCCGAGTCGGCGATGTTGAACGCCGGCCAATGGAAGTCCTGCCAGTACCACTGGATGAAATCGATGACCTTGCCGTGCACCAGCCGGTCGATCACGTTGCCGATGGCCCCGCCGATGACCAGGGCGAAGGGCATCGCGGTCTTCCAGTCCGCGCGCGGCGTGCGCGCCAGCAACCACGCCAGCAACCCGCTGATGCCGAAGGCCAGCGCGGAGAACAGGTACTTCTGCCAGCCGCCGGCGTCGCTCAGGAAACTGAATGCCGCGCCGGTGTTGTAGGTGCGGTACCAGTTCCAGAAGCCATCCACGACGGGGACGGGGGTGAACTCCGGCAGGGAGGACATCACCCACTGCTTGCTCCACTGGTCCAGGCCGATCACGACCGCGGACAGCACCAGCCAGACAAGCGCGTTGGGGCGCACGGGAACATTGTTCGTCATCAGAACCACCTGCGGTCTTCGCCGTCGCCGTCGACGTTGTCGACGCAGCGGCCACACAATTCCGGATGCGACGCGTTGGCGCCGACGTCCGCACGATAGTGCCAGCAGCGCACGCACTTGGATTTCGCCGTGGGCGTGGCCATGACGGCGATGTCCTTCACCGCGTCGTCGGCCAGCACTTCCACATCGCCGCTGATGAGCAGGAAGCGCAGTTCGTTCTCGAACGGCGCCAGCCAGTTCTGGTCGGCCACGCCGCAGCGCAGGACGATCTGCGCCTGCAACGCGGCGCCGATCGCCTCGGCGGCGCGCATCGGCTCCAGCGTGCGGCTGACCTCCTCGCGCAGGGCCAGCAGGCGGTCGAAGTCGGCCGCCGACAGCGGCGCATCCGCCGGCAGGGGCGCCAGGCCCTCGTACCAGGTGGTGAACAGCACGTTGCCCTCGCGCGGACCGGCGTCGGTGTTGGCCGGCAGGTGGCGCCAGATCTCGTCGGCCGTGAAGCTCAGGATCGGCGCGATCCAGCGCACGAACGCCTCGGCGATGCGGTACATCGCGCTCTGCGCCGAACGGCGGCCGCGCGAATCCTCGCGCATCGTGTACAGGCGATCCTTGGTGACGTCCAGGTACAGCGAGCCCAGGTCGACGCTGCAGAAGTTCGACAGCATCTGCACGATCGCCGCGAAGTCGTAGCGGTCGTAGGCGTCGGCGATCTGCACCTGCAGCTCGTGGGCGCGATGGACGATCCACCGGTCCAGCGCGACCATGTCGTCCAGCGGGCGCAGGTGCGCGGCGGGATCGAAGCCGGCCAGGTTGGCCAGCAGGAAGCGCGCCGTGTTGCGGATGCGGCGGTACGCATCGCCGCTGCGCTTGAGGATGTTGTCGGAGACCGACATCTCGTTGCGGTAGTCGGTGGAGGCGATCCACAGGCGCAGGACGTCGGCGCCCATCGCGTTGATCACCTTCTGCGGCTCGACCGTGTTGCCGATCGACTTGGACATCTTCTTGCCGTGCTCGTCCACGGCGAAACCATGGGTGAGCACCTGGCGGTACGGCGCCACGCCGTCCATCGCCACGCCGGTGAGCAGCGAACTGTGGAACCAGCCGCGATGCTGGTCCGAGCCTTCCAGGTAGAGATCGGCCGGCTTGCCCAGGCCGTCCTGCGGACGCTGGGCCAGCACGCACTCGTGGGTGACGCCCGAGTCGAACCAGACGTCGAGGATGTCGGTGATGCGGTCGTAGCGGCCCGCCTCCCCGCCCAGCAGCGATGCCGGATCCAGCGAATACCAGGCATCCACGCCCTCGCGCTCGACGATGTCGGCGACCTGCCGCATCAGCTGGGCGGACTGCGGGTGCGGCTCGCCCGTCTCGCGGTCGACGAACAGCGCGATCGGGACGCCCTAGGTGCGCTGGCGGCTGATGCACCAGTCGGGCCGGCCTTCGATCATGTTGAAGATGCGCGCCTGGCCCCACTCGGGCACCCAGGCGACCTTGCCGATCTCCGCCAGCGCGTCGCGGCGCAGGCCCTGCTGCTCCATCGAGATGAACCACTGCGGCGTCGCGCGGAAGGCCACGGGGGTCTTGTGGCGCCAGCAATGCGGGTAGCTGTGCTCGAGCTTGGAGAAGGCCAGCAGGCAGCCGCTGGCACGCAGCACCTCGACGAGGGTGTCGTTGGCCTTCCAGATGTGCAGGCCGGCCAGGGTCACGCCGTCGGCGGGCGGCGTGGAAGGCAGGTACAGGCCGCGGCCATCGACCGGATTCATCTGCGCGGCGGTGTAGTTGTCCATCAGACCGTAACGCAGGCCGACCGCGAAGTCTTCCTGGCCGTGGCCGGGTGCGGTGTGGACGACGCCGGTGCCTTCCTCGGCGGTGACGTGGTCGCCAATCATCACCGGGATGTCGCGCTCGGCGTAGAACGGATGGCGCAGGTGCTGGCCTTCCAGTGCGGTGCCCATCACGCGGCCATGGACGACGGGTTCGTCGATGCCGTAGCGCGCCAGCGCGCGCGTGGCCAGTGCCTCGGCCAGCACCAGCAGGCGGCGTCCACCGTCGGCGCTGCGCGGGCCTTCGACCAGCACGTATTCGAGGTCCGGGCCGAGCGTCACCGCCAGGCTGGCCGGCAGCGTCCACGGCGTCGTGGTCCAGATCGGCATCGCGACCTCGATGCCCTCCTCCACCGCCACGCCGAACGCGGCGGCCAACTGCTGCGGATGGCGCGAGGCATAGGCGACGTCGACGGCGGGCGAGACCTTGTCGGCGTATTCGATCTCCGCTTCGGCCAGCGCCGAACCGCAGTCGAAGCACCAGTGCACCGGCTTGGCGCCACGCACCAGGTGGCCACGTTCGACGATCTTCGCCAGCGAACGGATGATGCCGGCCTCGGTGGCGAAATCCATCGTGCGGTACGGGTTCTGCCAGTCACCCAGGACGCCCAGGCGCTTGAAGTCGCGGCGCTGCAGGTCGATCTGCTCGGTGGCATAGGCCCGGCACTGGGCGCGGAACGCGGCGGCGTCGAGCTTGTCGCCGACCTTGCCGAACTTCTTCTCCACCGCGTGCTCGATCGGCAGGCCGTGGCAGTCCCAGCCGGGCACGTAGGGTGCATTGAAGCCCGCCATCAGCTTGGACTTCACCACCACGTCCTTGAGCACCTTGTTGACCGCGTGGCCGATGTGGATCTGGCCGTTGGCGTAGGGGGGGCCGTCATGCAGGATGAAGCGGCGCTCGCGCTGCCCGGTCCTGGCGCGGATGGCCGCGTACAGGTCCTCGGACTCCCAGCGCGCAAGCGTGTCGGGTTCGCGCTTGGGCAGGTCGCCGCGCATCGGGAAATCCGTCGCGGGCAGCTGGAGCGTTGACTTGTAGCGGCTGGAGTCTTGGTCGGTCACAGCGGGATGCTCAGGCAGGAACTCGTGGGGAATGCGGGGTGTGCGCCAGCAGGTGGCGCGCCTGGTCCGCGTCGCGCTGCATCTGCGCGGTCAGCGTGGCCAGGTCGGGGAAACGCAGTTCGTCGCGCAGGCGGGCGACGAACTCCACTTCGATCCGGCGCCCGTAGAGGTCGCCATCGAAGTCGAACAGATGCGCTTCGAGCAGGGGCTCCACCCCGTCCACGGTGGGACGGGTGCCCAGGCTCGACACTGAAGCGACGGGTGCCGCGCCCACGCCGTGCACCCAGGTCGCGTAGATCCCGCGCAATGCGGGCATCTTGCCCGCCAGGCGCAGGTTGGCGGTGGGGAATCCCAGCGTCCGGCCCAGTTGCCGGCCGCGCACGACGCGTCCGCCGATGGCGTACGGGCGGCCGAGCCAGCGCGCGGCGGCGCTGAATTCGCCCGCCTGCAGCGCGGCGCGGATCCGCGTGCTGGAGATGCGCTCGCCATCGAGCAGTACCGGTTCGATCTCGCCGGCCACGAAACCCAGCGCCTGGCCCGACGCGCGCAGGGTGGCGAAGTCGCCCCCGCGGGCCTTGCCGAAACGGAAGTCCGGACCCACCCAGACCTCGCGCGCCGCGACGCGCTCGTGCAGCACGGCGCGCGCGAACGACTCGGCCGACAGCCCGCTCAGCGCGCGGTCGAACCGCAGCAGGCCCACCTGGTCGACGCCCAGCGCCAGCAGTCCTTCGACCTTCGCCCGCGGCAACAGCAGCCGGGGCGGCGGCGAGGCGGCGGCGAAGAATTCGCGCGGCAGGGGCTCGAAACTCAACGCGATCGCCGGCAGACCCAGCTCGCGCGCACGCGAAACCGTGCGGCGCACCAGCGCCTGATGCCCCAGATGCAGGCCGTCGAAGGCGCCGATGCAGACCACACTGCCGTGCGGGCTCCTGGGCCCGCCCTCGACGTCGCGGAATAACCTGCTCATTGAACCGGGAAGTATAGCCGCGCGGCCACCAGCCACCGGGACGCCGGCACCAGGCGCGGACGCAGGCCCGTACGCCTGCCGTTCGCGAGCCTGCCGTTCGCGAGCCGCCCGATCCTGCGCCGCCCGATCCTGCGCCGCCCGGTTGTGCGCGGCGGCGTTCAGTGGCGCAGGTGGCGCGGTCGCAGGCCCAGCGCCAGCAGTGCGGCGCCGTAGGCCAGCGCGCCCGCGCCGACCGCCACCAGCAGCCACAGCCAGCGCATCCAGCCGCGCAGCGCGCTCCAGTCCCCCACGGCGCTGCGTACCGCCAGCACCGCCAGGGTCATCGCCACCAGCCCCGCGAAGATGCGCAGCAGCCAGCGCCTCCAGCCGGGCTCCGGCGCATACAGGCCCTGCTGGCGAAGGCGCCGCCATAGCAGCGCGGCATTGAGCACCCCCGCCAGGGCCGTGGCCGCCGCGATGCCGGCATGCGCGGCCTCGAATCCCGACAGATACAGCGGCGTCACGATCGCCACCGTCATCAGGACGTTGGCTACCACGGTAGTCACGGCCACGCGCATCGGCGTGCGGGTGTCCTGCCGTGCATAGAAGGCCGGCAGCAGCACCTTGCTGAGCATGAAGGCCGGGATGCCCACGCTCATCGCCGTCAGCGCGTACCCGACCATGCGGGTGTCGTACGCCACGAACTTGCCATAGCGGAACAGCGAGGCGGTCAGGGGCTCGGCCAGCAGCGCCAGGCCGAGCGCGGCCGGCATGCCCACCAGCAGCACCATCCGCAGGCCCCAGTCCAGCGATTTCGAATACCCCGCCGTGTCGGCGTCGGCGTGGTGCCGCGACAGCTGGGGCAGGATCACCGTGCCGATCGCCACGCCGAACAGGCCCAGCGGCAATTCGGTGAGACGGTCGGAGTAGTACAGCCAGGACTGCGCCGAAGGCACCAGCAGCGAGGCGAAGATCGTGCCGACCAGCAGGTTCACCTGTGCCACCGACGAGGAGAAGATCGTCGGCGCCATCAGCTTGAACACCCGCCGCACGCCTTCGTGGCGCAGGTTGAACTTCAGGCGCGGCCGCAGTCCCCAGCGCGCCATTGCCGGCCAGAGCACCAGCAGCTGCAGCGCCCCGGCCAGGACCACGCCCCAGGCCAGCGCCTTCTCCGGCACCGCGAAGAACCGCGCCAGCAGCAGCATGCCGGCGATCACGCCCAGGTTGTGCAGGACCGGGGTCAGCGCCGGCAGGCCGAAATGCCGGAACGTGTTCAGCACCGACCCCGCCAGCGCCGTCATCGAGATGAAGGCCAGGTAGGGGAAGGTGATCCGCAGCATCTGCGCCGTCAGCGGGACGATCTTGGAAGCGCTTTCGTCGGCGAACAGCAGGAACAGCTGGGCGATCCACGGCGCCAGCAGGATCCCGAGCCCCGTCACCACGATCACCACGCCCAGCAGGGCGCCGGCGACGTGGTCGAGGAAATCCTGCAGGGCCGCCTCGTCGCCGCGCTGCTTGAGCTCCGACAGGACCGGCACGAAGGCGGAGGAGAACGAGCCCTCGGCGAAAATCCGGCGCAGGTAGTTCGGGATCCGGTAGGCGACCACGAAGGCGCTGACCGCCGCGCTGGTGCCGAACATGCTGGCCTGCAGCCAGTCGCGGACGAACCCGGCGATCCGCGAGAGGAAGGTCATCGTGCTGAACACGACGGTCGAGCGGAGCATGCCGCGGCTCATGCCGGGACCGCCTGTATCGGGCTTCCGGGGCCCAGATCCGCGAAAATGACCGCTACGGGGGCCTGATTGGCTGCTTCCCGGACCGGTTCCGGATGCCGGGCCCGGCCCTCCCCCGCACCGGGGCGAACCCGGCTGTTGACGCAAGCTACTGAATCGCCCATAATTTTCTGTCTGATTGACCCAAAACCCTTCTTCTTCAACACCCAGTTTCCAGGATCCCTGTCGTGGCCAATATCAAGTCCGCCAAGAAGCGCGCCAAGCAGACCGTCGTGCGCAATGCCCGCAACGCCGCTCAGCGTTCGATGCTGCGTACCGCCGTCAAGAAGGTGCTCAAGGCACTCGACGCCAACGACGCCACTGGCGCCAAGGCGGCCTTCGACGTGGCGCAGCCGATTCTCGACCGCTTCAGCTCGCGCGGCCTGATCCACAAGAACAAGGCTGCCCGTCACAAGAGCCGTCTGACCGCGCGCATCAAGGCGCTGTCCGTCGCCGCCTGAGCCCCACGCTCCGGTCGACACGCAGAACCCGGCTTCGGCCGGGTTTTTGCTTTCTGCAGTTTGGAAATTGACGGCTGCCGCTTCCGCGGATTCCCGCACGGATGAGGCCGGCACGTCTGTGGTCAGCACGCTCGTGGTCAGCACGCCTGTGGCCGGCCTGACCGCCGCGACCGACACCGGCGCGCAGCCAGGCAGGCGGGGCGCGCCGGGCGCCCGCCCTTCCGGAACCTCCACGGAATCGGCGCCCGCTGTCATTCGCCGGCGCGATAGGCCGCTTCGTTGGCGGCTTCCTGCGCGGCTTCCTTCAGCGAATCGAAGAAGGCCATGACGTCCTTCATGATCGGCCAGGTGTTCTCGCGGCCGATGGCGGACACCAGGTACCAGCGGTCCTTCCAGCCCAGCTCGTCGACGATGGCCTGCGCGGCGGCCTGCTGCTCCTCTTCCAGCAGCAGGTCGGCCTTGTTGAGCACGAGCCACCGCGGTTTGGCCAGCAGCTCCGGATCATGCTTTTCAAGCTCGCGCTCGATCGCCCGGACCTGCTCGGCGGGATTGACGCCTTCCACGCCGCCCTCCATCGGGGCGATGTCCACCAGGTGCAGCAGCAGGCGGGTGCGCTGCAGGTGGCGCAGGAACTGCGCGCCCAGGCCGGCGCCGTCGGCCGCGCCCTCGATCAGCCCGGGGATGTCGGCGATCACGAAGCTGCGGTGCGCTTCCACGCTGACCACGCCCAGGTTCGGGTAGAGCGTGGTGAACGGATAGTCCGCCACCTTCGGCGTCGCCGCGGACACCGCGCGGATGAACGTGCTCTTGCCGGCATTGGGGAAGCCCAGCAGGCCCACGTCGGCCAGCAGCTTGAGTTCGAGCTTGAGCGCGCGCTCCTCGCCCGGCAGGCCGGGCAGCGCCCGGCGCGGCGAGCGGTTGATCGAACTCTTGAAATGCATGTTGCCCAGGCCGCCCTTGCCGCCCTTGGCCACCAGCAGGCGATCGCCGTGCTGGGTGAGGTCGCCGATGACCTCGTCGGTTTCCACGTTGGTCACCACGGTGCCGACGGGGACGGTGATGGTCAGGTCGTCGCCGGCCTTGCCGTACATCTGCCGACCCATGCCGTTCTCGCCGCGGCGGGCGCGGAAGGTCTTCTGGTGGCGGAAGTCGACCAGCGTGTTGAGATTTTCATCGGCCAGCAGCCAGACGCTGCCGCCTTCGCCACCGTCGCCGCCATCCGGCCCGCCCAGCGGGATGAACTTCTCGCGGCGGAAGCCGATGCAGCCATTGCCGCCATCGCCTGCGGTGACCTGGATTTCGGCTTCGTCGACGAGTTTCATGGGATCAGGGGACCAGGGAAAAGTGGAACAGCAGATGCGTGGTGGAAACGTTGCGGACCGGCCGCGGCGGAGGCTGCGCCGAGTCTACGCTCCGGGCCGTGCAAGGCAGGAACCCGGGGATGGATCTGCGAGCGCACCGGCAAGCGCTCAGAAACGAAAAACCCCGCCGAAGCGGGGCCCTTCGCAACCATCGTCGCGCTTACGCGGCGACGACGCTGACAGTGCGGCGCTTCTTCGGACCCTTGGTCGAGAACTCGACCTTGCCATCGACCAGCGCGAACAGCGTGTGGTCGCGGCCCAGGCCGACGCCCATGCCCGGGTGGAAGTTGGTACCGCGCTGACGCACGATGATGTTGCCGGCCTCGATGGCCTGGCCGCCGTAGATCTTGACGCCCAGGTACTTCGGGTTGGAGTCGCGGCCGTTGCGCGAGGAACCTACGCCCTTTTTGTGTGCCATGGCTGCTTCTCCTGCTTAGCCGGCAATGCCGGTGATTTCGATTTCGGTGTAATGCTGCCGGTGGCCCATCTGCTTGCGATGGTGCTTGCGGCGGCGGAACTTGACGATGCGCACCTTGTCGGCGCGGCCGTGGCCGATGACCTTGGCGGTGACCGAAGCGCCCTTGAGGGCGTCGCCGATCTTGATGGACTCGCCATCGCCGAGCATCAGCACGTTGTCCAGCTTGAGCTCGCTGCCGGCTTCGACATCGAGCAGCTCGACGCGGAGCGTCTCGCCTTTCATCACGCGGTATTGCTTACCGCCGGTGAGTACAACTGCGTACATGACCAGATTCCTCTGTAGTTATTTTGGTCGCCTGTCGCACCCTCGTGGGCGAACAGAAGCGGAATTCTATAGGTTTCAGCAAGTTAGGGTCAACCACCCCTGACCCGGGGCCAGGATGGGCGGAATGCGGGCGATCGGCCCTGCCGACCCGTCTCGGGCCCTGACCCGGCTATCACCCTCCGGGGGTCACCTCGCCCCACCCACTCGCCCCTTGGCCCGACCCGGGCGCCCTTCAGCCCGACCCAGGGCGCCCTTCAGCCCGACCCACGCGAGCCTTAGCCCCACCCACGCGAGCCTTAGCCCCACCCACGCGAGCCTTAGCCCCACCCACGCGAGCCTTAGCCCCACCCACGCGAGCCTTAGCCCCACCCAAGCGACCCTTAGCCCGACCCGGGCGACCTTCAGCCCGACCCGGGAGACCTTCAGCCAGACCCGGGCGTCCCTCAGCCCGACCCACGCGCCCCCCGGCGCGACCCAGGCGCCCCCCGGCGCGACCCAGGCGCCCCCCGGCGCGACCCAGGCGACCCTCAGCCAACCCCACACGACCCTCCGCGCGAAGCACGCGCCCCCCGGCACGACCCACGCGCCCCTCAGCCGGACCGACGACCCTCATCAACCCAGGCGATTCGACCCAGGCGATTCAACCCAGACGATTCAACCCAGACGATCCGGCGCCGCCCGCCCTACTGCCCAGCCAGCCACCAACCGCGCTGCCCGCCGGGCAAGCCGCCATTCACCGCCCGGCTGAACCGTTGCCCGCCTCGCAATCGCAATCCCTGCGAACGGCCAACCTGAAACTGGTGTTGCAGCCATTTGCCCCAATTTCCCAGGCTCGCTAGGCTCCCCTGTTCGCCCCCGGATTCCCAAAGACTCATGGCGCTGGATTTCATCCGCATCCGCGGTGCGCGGACGCACAACCTCAAGAACATCGACCTCGACCTCCCGCGCGAGAAGTTGATCGTCATCACCGGCCTGTCGGGCTCGGGCAAGTCCTCGCTGGCCTTCGACACCATCTACGCCGAGGGGCAGCGCCGCTACGTGGAGTCGCTGTCGGCCTACGCGCGCCAGTTCCTGAGCGTGATGGAGAAGCCCGACGTCGACCACATCGAGGGCCTGTCCCCGGCCATCGCCATCGAGCAGAAGGCCACCTCGCACAACCCGCGCTCCACGGTCGGCACGATCACCGAGATCTACGACTACCTGCGCCTGCTGTATGCGCGGGTGGGCACGCCGCGCTGTCCGGACCACCACTACCCGCTCGAGGCCCAGACGGTCAGCCAGATGGTCGACCAGGTGCTGGCGCTCGACCCCGAGCAGCGCTACATGCTGCTGGCCCCGGTCGTGCGGGAGCGCAAGGGCGAACACGCCCAGATCTTCGAGCAGCTGCGCGCGCAGGGTTACGTGCGAGTCCGCGTGGACGGCACGCTGCACGAGATCGATGCCGTGCCGCCGCTTGCCCTGCGGGTCAAACACACCATCGAGGCGGTGATCGACCGCTTCAAGCCGCGCGAGGACCTCAAGCAGCGGCTGGCCGAATCCTTCGAGACGGCGCTCAAGCTGGGCGACGGCATGGCCGCGGTCTACAGCCTGGACAAGCCCGAGGCCGATCCGCAGCTGTTCTCCTCCAAGTACAGCTGCCCGGTCTGCGACTACTCGCTGCCGGAGCTGGAGCCGCGCCTGTTCTCCTTCAACTCGCCCGTTGGCGCGTGCCCGACCTGCGACGGGCTGGGCGTGGCGCAGTTCTTCGATCCGGGGCGCGTCGTCATCCATCCGGAGCTGTCGCTGTCCGCCGGCGCCGTGCGCGGCTGGGACCGTCGCAACGCGTACTACTTCGCGCTGATCCAGTCTCTGGCCAAGCACTACCGCTTCAGCGTCGACACGCACTGGCAGTCGCTGACGCAGGCCCAGCGCGACGCCGTGCTGTTCGGCAGCGGCGACGAGCTGATCAACTTCACCTACACCAGCGAAAGCGGCAGCCGGCACCAGCGCAAGCACCGGTTCGAGGGCATCGTCCCCAACCTGGAGCGGCGCTACAAGGAAACCGAATCGGCCGCGGTGCGCGAGGAACTGGCCAAGTACATCAGCGAGCGCGCCTGCACCGAGTGCGGCGGCGCGCGCCTGAACCGCGCCGCGCGCAATGTCTTCGTCGCCGAGCGTCCGCTGCCGCAGCTGGTCGTGCTGCCCATCGACGAGGCGCTGTCGTTCTTCAAGTCGCTCAACCTGCCCGGCTGGCGCGGCGAGATCGCGGTCAAGATCGTCAAGGAGATCACCGACCGCCTGCGTTTCCTGGTCGACGTCGGCCTGGATTACCTCACCCTGGAGCGCAAGGCCGATTCGCTCTCCGGCGGCGAGGCCCAGCGGATCCGGCTGGCCTCGCAGATCGGCGCCGGCCTGGTGGGCGTGATGTACGTGCTCGACGAGCCGTCGATCGGCCTGCACCAGCGCGACAACGAACGCCTGCTGGGCACGCTCACGCGCCTGCGCGACCTGGGCAACACGGTGATCGTGGTCGAACACGACGAGGACGCGATCCGCCTGGCCGACTACGTGGTCGACATCGGGCCCGGCGCGGGCGTGCACGGCGGCGAGATCGTGGCGCAGGGGCAGCTGGCCGACATCCTGAAGGGGCCGCGCTCGCTGACCGGCCAGTACCTGAGCGGCAAGAAGCGGATCGAGATCCCGTCCAAGCGGCACAAGCCCGACCCGAAGACGACCTTCCACCTGCATGGCGCCACCGGCAACAACCTCAAGGACGTGGACCTGGCCATCCCGGCCAGCCTGTTCACCTGCATCACCGGCGTTTCCGGTTCGGGCAAGTCGACGCTGATCAACGACACGCTGTTCGCCCTGGCCGCCAACGAGCTCAACGGCGCCTCGCACACGCCGGCGCCGCACCGCTCGCACGAGAACCTGGACCTGTGGGACAAGGTCGTCGACATCGACCAGTCGCCGATCGGGCGCACGCCGCGCTCGAACCCGGCCACGTACACCGGCCTGTTCACGCCGCTGCGGGAAATGTTCGCGCAGGTGCCCGAATCGCGCGCCCGCGGCTACTCGCCCGGACGCTTCAGCTTCAACGTGCGTGGCGGCCGCTGCGAGGCCTGCCAGGGCGACGGCCTGATCAAGGTGGAGATGCACTTCCTGCCCGACGTCTACGTCCCCTGCGACGTCTGCCACGGCAAGCGCTACAACCGCGAGACGCTGGAGATCCTCTACAAGGGCTACAACATCAACGACGTGCTCGAGATGACCGTCGAGGATGCGCTGAACCTGTTCGAGGCGATCCCGTCGATCTCGCGCAAGCTCGAAACGCTGATGGACGTGGGCCTGAGCTACATCAAGCTGGGCCAGAGCGCGACCACGCTGTCCGGCGGCGAGGCGCAGCGCGTGAAGCTGTCCAAGGAGCTGTCGCGTCGCGACACCGGCCGCACGCTCTACATCCTCGACGAGCCCACCACCGGCCTGCACTTCCACGACATCGAGCACCTGCTCGCGGTGCTGCACCGCCTGCGCGACGACGGCAACACCGTGGTGGTGATCGAGCACAACCTGGACGTGATCAAGACCGCGGACTGGGTGATCGACCTGGGCCCGGAAGGCGGCCACCGCGGCGGCACCATCCTGGCCACGGGCACGCCCGAGACCATCGCCGCGCTGCCGCATTCGCATACCGGCCGCTTCCTGGCGCCGCTGCTGGGCATCACGCCCGGCGCGGCCAAGGACAAGCCCAAGGCGAGGGCCGCTGCGCCGGCACCGGCCAAGGGCAAGCCCGCGACGTCGGCACCTGCCAAGGCCAAGGCCAAGCCATCCAAGAGGTCGGCCGCATGAGCGCGCCGGCACTGGCGCCGCAGGGCCGGCCTGCGCTGTTCCGCATGCCGGTCGCCCTGCGCTGGCGCGACCTGGACGCCTTCAACCACGTCAACAATTCCAACTTCCTCACCTACCTGGAGGAAGCGCGCATCCGCTGGTTCGCCAGCTGGGATGGCGAATGGGTGAACGACGCGATGGCGCCGCTGCTGGCGGCGGTGCAGCTCAATTACCGGCTGCCGATCCCGTATCCGTCGGACGTCGTGGTCGAACTGTTCACCGACCGCATCGGCGGCAGCAGCGTCACCATCGGCCATCGCATCGTGTCGGCCGACGGCGCCACGCTGTACTGCGATGGCCACGTCGTCGTGGTCTGGATCGGCCGCGAGAACCAGCGTCCGATCCCCCTGCCGGACGCGGTGCGCGCGGCGATGGAACGGCCCGCCGGCTAGTCCGCCGGCCGGCGCGCTTCCAGTTCCCCGCGCAGCACGCCGCCGTCCTTCAGCCGGAACTCGACCGCCACGCGGCTGCCTTCTTTCAAGGGAGCGCCGGGGCTCATCAGCATCAGGTGCAGTCCGCCGGGCTTGAGCACGGCCGATCCCTGCGGCGCGATCCGCAGTTCCGGCACCGCGCGCATGCGGCTCACGCCGCCGACGATGCGCGTCTCGTGCAGCGACACCTCGCCGAAGGACGGGCTGCTCACGCCGACGATGGTGACCGGCGTCGCGCAGGGGTTATCGATGCGGCCGAAGCCGGCCATCATCGGCATCGCCACGGGCATCAGCCGCACCCAGCCTTCGCGCACCTGCGGTGCGCAGTCGCGTGCGCAGGCGGGCAGCGCCAGCAGCGTGCACAGGACCAGGGCGAGGGTGCGCAGGATCTTCATGCCCCTATGATATCGGTTCTCCCCCAGCCGGCATCCGCGCCCATGTCCATCGAACTCCTTCGCCACGATGGCGACATCGTCGAACTGCAGATGGCGCGCGCGCCGGTCAATGCCCTGGATCCGGCGCTGTGCCGCGCACTGACCGACGCGATCGGCCGCGCCCTGGCCGACGGCGCCCGCGGCCTGGTGCTGTCGGGCAACCCGAAGGTGTTCTCCGCCGGGCTGGACGTCCCCCACCTGCTGAGCCTGGGCGAGGATCGCGATGCCCTGATGGCCGCGTGGGAAACCTTCTTCGAAGCGGCCCGCACGCTGGCCGCCAGCCCGGTGCCGGTGGTCGCGGCGATGGCCGGCCACGCGCCCGCGGGCGGTTGCGTGCTCGCCCTGTGCTGCGACTACCGCGTCATGGGCATATCGCCCGACCCGGCCAAGCCGCTGCGCATCGGCCTCAACGAAACCCAGGTCGGCCTGGTCGCGCCGGAAGGCATCCAGCACCTGATGCGCCGCGTCGTCGGCCAGCACCGCGCCGACCTGCTGCTGGTGACCGGTGAACTGGTGGACGCGTCGCGGGCGCTGGCCATCGGCCTGGTCGACGAACTGGTCGCCGCGGACGAGGTGACCGCCCGCGCGGTGGCCTGGCTGCAGGACCTGCTGAAGCTGCCGCGCCAGCCGGTGCTGCAAACCCGCGCGATCGCCCGCGCCGATGTCATCGCAGCCCTCGCACCGGCGCGCATCGACCTGCCCCGCTTCATCGACGCGTGGACCGCACCGGACACCCAGGCCGGCCTGCGCGCGCTCGTCGCGCGCCTGGGCAAGTAGGCAGCGCTCCAGCCGGCGCGCGAGGCTAGTCGACGCTTTCCACGTCGCGCGCCACGGGGCGCCGCGGATCCTCGATCCATCCGCTCCACGAGCCGGTGTACAGGCGCGCGCCCTTCAGGCCCGCGCGTTCCATCGCCAGGATGTGGTGGCAGGCGGTCACGCCCGAGCCGCACATGGCGACCAGCTGGTCGGGGCTGCGGCCCTGCAGCAGGGCGCGGAATTCGTCGGCCAGTTCGGCGACGGGCTTGAAGCGTCCGTCGCGCAGGTTCTGCACGAAGGGACGGCTCACGGCGCCGGGCACGTGGCCGGCGACCGGATCGATCATCTCGTTCTCGCCGCGGAAGCGGTCGGCGCCCCGCGCATCCACCAGCAGCTCGTTCGCGGCGAGGTGGGCCTGCACCTGCTGCGCGTCGAGCAGCCGGCGCGCATCGAACTGGCCCGCATAGCGCGCGGGCGTGGCGCGCGGGATCTCGTGCGTCGTCGGCAGCATCTGGGCTTTCCAGCGCGCCCAGCCACCGTCCAGCACCGCGACCTTCTCATGCCCCAGCAGGCGCATCAGGAACCACAGCCGCGCTGCCTGGGCGCCATCACCATCGTCGTAGGCCACGACATGGTGCTGCGGCGTGATGCCCCATCGGGACAGCCGCGCGGTGAAATCCTGCGCGTTGGGAAACGGGTGGCGCCCTTCGCCCTGGCCCCGGCGGGACATGTCCGACAGGTCGCGCTCCAGGTGCGCGTAGAACGCGCCCGGCACATGCGACTGCTGGTAGGCGTCCTCGCCGGCCGCCGGCGCAAGGATCGAGAAGCGGCAGTCCAGCACCACCACGTCGGGGCGGCTGAGCGCCACTGACAGGGTTTCCGCCTGCACGAGGGTGTTCCAGACCATGACCCGCTCCCTTTACCCGGACGGGGCAATTGTAGGGTCGGAGCGGAGTCTTCAGCCGCGCGCGTCCGTGACCTGGGCCACGCGTTCGCGAAAATTGAGCAGGATGGCGGCGGTCACGCCCCAGATCCGCTGCGCGGGCCAGCGGAATTCCAGCACGGTGCGGGCGCGGCCGCGATGCTCGATCTCGTGGCGCTGCAGGTTGCCGGGGTCCAGCAGGAAGGCCAGCGGCACCTCGAACACCTCGGCGACCTCGCTCGGGTCGGGGCGCGCGACATAGGCCGGATCGACGATCGCCACCACCGGCAGCACGCGGAATCCACTGATGGTCACCAGCGGATCGAGCAGCCCCATCGGCTCGACCTGCACGGGCGCGACGCCCACTTCCTCGAAGGTCTCGCGCAGGGCGGTGGCGGTGGCGTCGAAATCGGAGGCCTCGACCCGCCCGCCGGGGAAACTCACCTGGCCGGCGTGGTTGCGCAGGTCGTCGGTCCGCCGGGTCAGCAGCACCTGCACGCCATCGGGGCGATCGATCAGGCCGACCAGGACCGCGGCCTCCACCAGCCGGACCGAGGACGGCAGCAGGTCGATCAGTTCGGACTGGTTCCAGCCGGCGGCGACGGGGGGACGATCGAGCGGATGCAGGCCGGCGCGCAGGCGGACCAGCGTGTCGGCGAACGTCGGTGAAGGGCCGCTGCGCGATGCCTCGCCCGCGGCCTGCGAATCGGGGAACGGGTGCCGCGTCATCAGCCCCGGCGCGACTCGCGGTCCGGCAGGACGCGCTCCATCAGCTGCAGGCGCTCGTCGTCATTCATCTGCGGCCAACGCGCGATTTCCGGGCCGGTGCGATGACAGCCTTCGCACAGGCCATCGTCGGCAAGGGTGCACACGCCGACGCAGGGGCTGAGCACGGCACGGAAATAGGTCGTCATGGAAAAGACTCTACGCGATCGATACCGCCCCAACGCATTGCGCCGGCCTGGGCCGGCGCAATGGACTCACTCAGCCAAGCAAGCGTTGCGCTTACTTGACGCTGACCAGCTTGATCTCGAACTGCACCGCCACGTTCGGCGGGAAGTTGGTGCGCGGGTCGGCGCCGTAGGCCTGGGCCGGCGGCAGGGTCACTTCCCACTTGGAACCAGCCGGCATCTGCAGCAGCACTTCGCGCATCGCCGGCATCTGGATCTCGCTCAGCTTGAGTTCCGGCGTGGCGGCAGGCTGGGCCTGCTGCGGGCGCTGGCCCCACGGATACGGACCGGACACTTCGAGCTTGACCGTGCTGGCTTGGCTCGGCTTGGCGCCCGTGCCGGTCTCGATCACGCGGTACTGGACGTTGTTGGCGTTGAGCACCTTGACGGTCGGCTTGCCCTTGTTCTGGCTCAGGAACGTGTCGCTCTTGGTCTTGTTCTCGGCGGCCGCCTTGTCCCAGTCGGCCTTGGCCTTCTCGGCCTGGCGCTTCTGCATCGCCTGGACGGCGGTGCGCAGCTGGTCGACGGGCACCGAAGGCGCGGCCTTCTTGTAGCCGTCCTGCAGGCCCTTGATGACGGTATTGATGTCGACCTGCTCACCGCTTTCGGCAGCATTGCGACCAAGGTCATAGCCCAGCGCGTAGCTCAGCTTGCCCTTTTCGGAGGAAGTATCCTGTGCGACAGCGTTGCCGGCGGTCAGGAGCAGAGCCGCGACGGCGGCGGCGATCAGACGCAACTTCATTCGTTGGAACCTCTTATCGTAAAGAAGGCGGCCTGCGCCGCCCGGCAAACTGATGTGCGTCCTGCCCGAACGGTTGACCGGGAGGGCGCGCTAGGATAACGGCGGCCGGGCTTAACCGCCACTGACGCCAACCCCTTCGACACCCAGCCCCCGGCGGAGTTCCGCGCGGGCGGAAAAAGGTATGACCTAGGTATGACCATGTCCGAGAGCACTGCCCCCCCCGTGAGTGTGGCCGATCACGGCGCGATCCGCGTCATCACGGTCAATCGCCCCGACAAGCTGAATGCGCTCAACGGCGCCACGCTGGACGCCCTTCACCAGGCCTTCGACGCCGCCGCCGACGAAGCGGCCGTCCGCGTGATCGTGCTGACCGGCGCCGGCGCCAAGGCCTTCGTCGCCGGCGCGGACATCGCCGAGATGAACACGCTCACCCCGGTCGAGGGCCGCGACTTCTCGCTGCGCGGCACGCGGATGATGCGGCGCGTGGAACGGATGACCAAGCCGGTGATCGCGATGGTCAACGGCTTCGCGCTGGGCGGCGGGCTGGAGCTGGCCATGTGCTGCCACCTGCGCGTGGCCGCCGACACCGCCCGCCTCGGCCAGCCCGAGATCAACCTCGGCCTGATCCCCGGCTTCGGCGGCACCCAGCGCCTGCTGCGGCTGGCCGGACGCGCCGCCACACTCGAGCTGTGCCTGGTCGGCGCGCCCATCGATGCGCAGCGCGCGCTGCAGCTGGGCATCGTCAACCGCGTGGTGCCGGCGGCCGAACTGGAAGCCCAGACCATGGCGCTGGCCGAGCAGCTGGCCAACGCCGCGCCGCTGGCGCTGCGCGGCATGATCGACTGCGTGAACATCGGCGGCGAATGCGGCATCGAGGAAGGCCTGGAATACGAGTCGGTGCAGTTCGGCCTGGTGTTCTCCACGCAGGACATGCGCGAGGGCACCGCGGCGTTCCTGGAGCGGCGCAAGCCGGCCTTCCGCGGCGAATGACCCCCGCAGCCCCGAGCGCGCGATGACCTCCGGGCCCTGTCCAGCCTGCGGCTGCCCCGCATCCGCCCCCGCGCATGCGGTGGCGGCGGCATTGCAGGTCGACGACATCGACCGCGCGATCGACGCGGGCCTGCTGCACGCGCCCGCATGTCCGCACTGCAGCCCGGCGTGCACGCACGCGTTCACCCTGGCCCGCGAAGAACGCCAGCGCGCACTCGAAGCACGCGAACGCTTCCGCGCACGCCAGGCGCGACTGGAGGCCCGCGCCCAGGCGCGCGCGGCCGCACGCGCCGCGCCCAGTCCTGCGCCGGCCGACTTGCCCGGAGGCGGCAGGCCCACCGACGGCGTGCCTGCTGACGCCCCACTGCCGCCTACGACGGCCCCCGCCCTGCCCAGCGCCGCCGCGGCCGCGCTGGCACGGGCCAAGGCCCGCGCGGCCGTACGGCATAAACCATGACCACCCGCAGGAAGCGGCCGGCTTCCAGCGGCGCGGCCAACGCGACGCCGACGCCGACGACATCGAAGGGTGAGGCGTCGAAGCGTCCGGCACCCAGGCGTCCCGCGTCGAAGTCCGCGGCGGCCAGGCGTGGCGCGTCGGGTGCAACATCGTCTGCACCCAAGACCACCTAGGCCAGGACGCCCGCGGCCAAGACCGCATCGCCCCAACGCCCGCGCCGCCTGCTGCCGGACGAAGTCGACGAGATGTTTTCCCGGCTGGCGCAGCTCAATCCCTCGCCCACCACCGAACTGGAATACAGCACGCCCTACGAGCTGCTGGTGGCGGTGACGCTGTCCGCGCAGGCGACCGACGTGGGCGTCAACAAGGCCACCCGCAAGCTGTTCAAGGTGGCCAACACCCCCGCCGCCATCGCCGCGCTCGGCGTCGAGGGACTCAAGCCCTACATCGCCACGATCGGGCTGTTCAACACCAAGGCCGCCAACGTGGTGGCGATGGCGCAGCAGCTGCTGCGCGACCACGGCGGCCAGGTGCCGCGCACGCGCGAAGCGTTGCAGGCGCTGCCCGGCGTCGGCCGCAAGACGGCCAACGTCGTGTTGAACACGGCCTTCGGCGAACCCACGATCGCCGTGGACACCCACATCTTCCGCGTCGCCAACCGCACCGGGCTGGCCCCGGCCAAGGACGTGCGCGCGGTGGAGGATGCGCTGGAAAAAGCGGTGCCGCCCAGGTTCCTGCAGGACGCGCACCACTGGCTGATCCTGCACGGCCGCTACGTCTGCAAGGCCCGTACTCCCGATTGTCCGCACTGCCCGATCCGCGATCTGTGCCGCTTCCCCGACAAGACGCCGGGCGAGCCCGCGGGCGTGGATCCGGACCGTCCGCAGCGCCCCTGACACGGGCGGGAAGGCGCGGAAAACCGGCGGCCGGATGCGCGGCAGCCACGCTGCAGAAATAAGTCAGCGTTGTCACATTCACGCAATCTTTACTAACTAGCCTGCGCGGGTCCTCTCCCAGCCATCCGCAGGCCCGTCCCATGAAACTCTCCCGCAACACCCTGTCCGTCGCGCTGCTCGCCGCGTTGATCGCTCCGGCCGCGCACGCCGAAGTCGCGCTCGACGTCATCGGCGGTTCGGAAGTCTCGTTCGAAGGCCTGGTCCAAGCCGACTTCTACAACTTCGACACGGACACCATCGATTACGGCGCCGACTCGGCCACCGACCTGGACGGCGAGGACTATGTGCAGGAGCTGCGCCGCGCCGAGCTGGTGCTCAAGGGCAAGGGCCCGGGCAACTTCGAGTGGGTGCTGGGCTACGACGCCAAGGACGACAAGTGGCTGGACGTCAACGCGAAGTACAAGTTCGGCAACAACGCCAACCACTTCATCCAGGTCGGCCAGTTCAAGCAGCCCGGCGCCACCATGGAAGAACTGTCGTCGACCAAGAACAACGACTTCATCTCCAAGTCGTCGATCACCAACACCCTGGGCACCCCGCGCCGCCTCGGCGTCCAGTACAACTACGGTGACGTCAACTGGGGCGTGACCGGCAGCTTCTTCGGCCGCGAACTCACCCGCAACCGCGAGCACGGCAGCGGCTACGCCCTGCGCGGCTACTGGGCTCCGATCAACGATGCCGGCAACATCTTCCACATCGGCGCGTCCTTCCTCGACAAGGACACCGACGGCGACGCCATCCGCCTGCGCGCCCGCCCGATGGCCGACATCGTGCCGACCCGCTTCGTCGACACCGGCAGCAGCCGCACCAGCGCCAGCAGCCTGAGCAACCGCACCGACCGCGCCAGCTCGCTCGGCGTGGAGGGCCTGTGGGTCAAGGGGCCGTTCAAGCTGCAGGGCGAGTACATGAAGACCGACGTCCAGCGCACCGAAGGCCTGGCCGACTTCGACGGCGACGGCTATTACGTGTCCGGCCTGTGGAACATCACCGGCGAGACCTGGGGCTACAAGGCCGGCGTGCCGACCACCGGCCTGCCGGACGACCCGGCCAAGGGCATGTGGCAGCTGGGCCTGCGCTACGACGCGATCGACCTGACCGACGGCATCGTCGTCGGCGGCGAGATGGACAGCGTCACGGCGGGCGTGAACTGGTACTGGCGCTCGAACTTCAAGTTCATGCTGAACTACGTGATCGTCAACCAGGAGAAGGGCGCGCTGGAAGACAACCCGAACGCGCTGGAGGCGCGCCTGCAGTTCTACTGGTAAGGCGCCTCTCTCTCTCTCCGGCGATGGTGTTTGAAGGGCGCGGCCTCGGTCGCGCCCTTTTCTTTTGTCCGCCGATGGATCCAGGCATTGCTTTAAAGCTATCCGACAACCGCTTTAAAGCTATTCCCCAATCCCTCGGGAGGTATTGGGCAATAGCTCTCGAGGGTTCCGGAGACCCTCCGGAGGTATTGGACAATCGCTTTGAAGCTATTCCCCAATCCCTCCGGAGGTATTGGGCAATAGCTCTCGAGGGTTCCGGAAACCCTCGGGAGGGATTGGGGAATAGCTCTGGAGGGATTCCCCCATCGCTTTGGAGGCATGGGAGAGATGCTTTAAAGGGATCCCCGGAACCGCGCCAAGGGGAGCGCAAACCGGCGCAGGCCTCGAACGCGCCGCCGCCCCTCGTCTCCCCCAAAGCCATAGGGCGGGTCTTGACCCGCCGCCCCTGCGTCTCCCCCAAAGCCATAGGGCGGGTCTTGACCCGCCGCCCCTGCGTCTCCCCCAAAGCCATAGGGCGGGTCTTGACCCGCCGCCCCTGCGTCTCCCCCAAAACCATAGGGCGGGTCTTGACCCGCCGCCCCTGCGTCTCCCCCCAAGCCATAGGGCGGGTCTTGACCCGCCCTATGCAATCCACGTATCGCTCCTCCTGCCTTGACGTGGAACCTTGCGCCGTCATCGAACTGAAATATTCCTGACCTTCCGCTGTAACCGCACGGTTATGGAATGCACGACGAACGGGCTCGACCCGTCGTATCTCTCCAGGAGTGCATCCGTGATCAAGTCCATCCCCCTGCGCGTCGCCGCCCTCGCCCTCGCCGTCTCGGTCGCGGCCCATGCGCAGGCTGCCGACGTCACCGGCGCCGGCGCGTCGTTCGTCTACCCGGTCATGTCGAAGTGGTCGTCCGAGTACGCCAGGACGACCGGCAAGAAGGTCAACTACCAGTCCATCGGTTCGGGCGGCGGCATCGCCCAGATCAAGGCGGCGACGGTCGACTTCGGCTCCTCCGACGCCCCGCTCAAGCCCGAAGAGCTGGCGAGGCACGGCCTGGCGCAGTTCCCGTCGGTGATCGGCGGCGTGGTGCCGGTGATCAACGCCCCGGGCGTCGCCTCCGGCGCGCTGAAGCTGGACGGCGCGACGCTCGCCGACATCTTCCTGGGCAAGCTCACCCGGTGGAACGACCCGGCGATCGCCGCGCTCAACAGTGGCGTGCAGCTGCCCGACGCCAAGATCACCGTCGTGCACCGTTCCGACGGCTCGGGCACGACCTTCAATTTCGTCAACTACCTGTCCAAGGTCAGCCCGCAGTGGAAGTCCCAGGTCGGTGAAGGCACCGCCGTGAAGTGGCCGATCGGCATCGGCGGCAAGGGCAACGAGGGCGTGGCCGCCTACGTCAAGCAGATCAAGGGCGGCATCGGCTACGTCGAGCTGTCCTACGCCCTGCAGAACAAGATGGCTTACGCCCGCATGAAGAACGCGGCCGGCAACTACGTGCTGCCGTCCGACGAGACCTTCCAGGCCGCCGCCGCCAACGCCGACTGGAAGAACGCGAAGGACTTCTACCTGGTGATGACCAACGCCCCGGGCGAGAAGTCCTGGCCGATCACCGCCACCAATTTCATCCTGATGTACAAGCAGCCGAAGAACGCCGCGGGCGCGAAGAACGCGAAGGAATTCTTCACCTGGGCCTACGCCAACGGCGATGCCGCGGCCAAGGCGCTCGACTACGTGCCGCTGCCCGACGCGCTGGTCGACCAGGTCGAGGCCTACTGGGCCCAGAACATGAAGTTCTGAGACCTTCCCCGGACGCCACGGAAACGGGCCTTCGGGCCCGTTCTCGTTGACAGGGCGGGTCTTGACCCGCCCCTGGCCGCGATGGGGCGGGTCTTGACCCGCCCCTCGCCGCAGTCGGCGCTCAACCATCCGTGGGAGACAGTCGAATCGCCAGAAGCCTCGTTGCCTGGGCCGTACCGGCCGGCGGGTCCAGACCCGCCCTATGGGCCGATCGGCCTGGATGACAGCCATGTTTCGGGCAGATGTCATTCCCCTGTAACAAAAACATCATTTCATGGCGTCACCTCGCCGACCCACCGGTCGGCCGCCCGGAGTGACCATGAAGTACCCGTTCGCCATCCTCGCCGCGTCTTTCATCCTGGCCCTGCCCGCCTGCAACAAGGCCGACGCTCCGACGGGCGCCAGGCAAGCCACGGCGCCCGCCACCGCGGGCGAACACGTGGCCGCGGAGATCACCGGCGCCGGCGCGAGCTTCATCTACCCGCTGATGTCCAAGTGGTCCTCGGACTACCACCGCGCCACCGGCCACCAGGTCAACTACCAGTCCATCGGTTCGGGCGGCGGTGTCGCCCAGATCAAGGCCGGCACGGTGGACTTCGGTTCCACCGACAAGCCCCTGCCGCCCGGGGAACTGGCCGCGGCGGGCCTGGGGCAGTTCCCGTCCGCGATCGGCGGCGTGGTGCCGGTGGTGAACCTGGCCGGCATCGACGCGGGCAAGCTGCGCCTGACCGGTCCGCTGCTGGCCGACATCTTCCTGGGCAAGCTCACCCAGTGGAACGACCCGGCCATCGCCGCGGTCAACCCGGGCGTCATCCTGCCCGCCGGCAAGATCAGCGTCGTGCACCGCTCCGACGGCTCGGGCACGACCTTCAACTTCGCCAGCTACCTGTCCAAGGTCAGCCCGGCCTGGAAGTCCGCCGTCGGCGAAGGGACCGCGCTGGAATGGCCGACCGGCGTGGGCGGCAAGGGCAACGAGGGCGTGGCCGCCTATGTGAAGCAGATCAAGGGCTCCATCGGCTACGTCGAACTGGCCTTCGCGCTGCAGAACTCGATGGCGTACACCGCGCTGCAGAACGCCGCCGGCCAGTTCGTTCTGCCCTCCGACGAAAGCTTCTCGGCCGCCGCCGCCAGCGCCGACTGGGCCAGCGCGCAGGATTTCCACCTGGTCATGACGAACGCACCGGGCGAGAAGTCGTGGCCGATCACCGCCACCAACTTCATCCTCATGTACAAGCAGCCCCGCGACCCGCAGCGCAGCGCCGCCGCGCTCGCCTTCTTCCTGTGGTCGCTGGACCACGGCCAGGCGCAGGCCGCCTCGCTCGACTACGTGCCGCTGCCGCCGTCGCTGGTGGCGCAGGTGAAAGCGTACTGGGCGAAGGAATTCAAGTGACGCATTGGCCCGCGCGCGCAGCGCGCGGCTTTGCCAATGCGTCATCCCCGCGAAGGCGGGGATCCATGGACTCTGCTGTTGATTTAGCCCGCTCCGTTCCAAGTCACTGGATGACCAGCTGCGCTGTTGAAGAGCTCTTCCCGCGTTCGCGGGAAATGACGAGCAGGGCGAAAAGGGCGAACGGCACCCGAACCAGCTCCCAGGGCGCGACTCGGGCAGAAATCGTCATCCCCGCGAACGCGGGGATCCAGCGACTTCGCTCCCGATCGAGCCCATGCGATTCCAAGTCACTGGGTTCCCGCTTTGGCGGGAGTGACGAGCACAAGCGCAGCAAGCCTCTCAACGACGCCTTCAGATCCACGTAAGCCAACCCGCGGATACGATGACCACCACAGCCCTCCCCACTCCCGCCGGCAGCACGCGCGACCTCAAGGACGCGCGCAACGACCGCGTCTTCCGCTGGATCGTCACCGGCACGGCCATGTTCGTCCTGGTGGCGCTCGCCGGCGCGGCGCTGTCGATGCTGTGGGGCGGCCGCGATGCCCTGCAGGCGGCGGGCTGGAGCTTCTTCGTGTCCTCGGACTGGAACCCGGTCGAGAACAGGTACGGCGCGCTGGTGCCGATCTACGGCACCATCGTCACCGCCGTGATCGCGATGGTGATCGCGGTGCCGGTCAGCTTCGGCATCGCCTTCTTCCTGACCGAAGTCGCGCCGCGCTGGCTGCGCGGACCGGTGAGCTCGGCCATCGAACTGCTCGCCGGCATCCCCTCGATCATCTACGGCATGTGGGGCCTGTTCGTGCTGATGCCGGTGATGGGCGAGAAGGTCGCCCCGTGGCTCAACGACCACCTGGGTACCCTGGCCGGTGATCGGCGGCCTGTTCCAGGGCCCGCCGATCGGCGTGGGCATGCTCACCGCGGGCATCGTGCTGGCGATCATGGTGATCCCGTTCATTTCCTCGGTGATGCGCGAGGTGTTCCTGACCGTGCCCACGCGGCTGAAGGAATCGGCCTACGCGCTGGGCTCGACGAAGTGGGAAGTCAGCTGGGACATCGTGCTGCCCTACACGCGCTCGGCCGTCATCGGCGGCATCTTCCTGGGCCTGGGCCGCGCGCTGGGCGAGACGATGGCGGTGGCCTTCGTGATCGGCAACAGCGTGCAGTTCACCACCTCGCTGCTCGAGCCCAGCACCACCATCGCCGCGCTGATCGCCAACGATTTCGGCGAGGCCACCGAGACCTACCGCTCCGCCCTGCTGCTGCTGGGCTTCGTGCTCTTCATCGTGACCTTCGTCGTGCTGGCCGCGGCGCGGCTGATGCTGATGCAGCTCTCGCGCAGGGAGGGCAACTGATGAACGCCGTCGCCGTGCCCATGAAGCCCGCCTCGCAGCACCTGTACCGTCGCCGCCGCCTGGGCAATGCCGTCGCCGTCATCCTGGCCACCGCCGCCGCGATCCTGGGCCTGCTGTTCCTGGGCTGGATCCTGTGGACGCTGGTCGCCAAGGGCCTGGGGCACATCAACGTGGCGCTGTTCACGCAGAACCAGCCACCGCCGCTGGAGGCCGGCGGCCTGAAGAACGCCTTCTTCGGCAGCCTGGTCATGTGCGCGATGGGCCTGCTCATCGGCACGCCGCTCGGCATCGCCGCGGGCACCTGGCTGGCCGAGTACGGCAACGCGCGCAAGCTGGGCACCACCGTGCGTTTCGTCAACGACATCCTGCTGTCGGCGCCCTCGATCGTGCTGGGCCTGTTCGTGTACGCGATCTTCGTGGCCAAGCCCGGCCCGGACAGCGATCCGCTGCTGGGCTTCTCCGCCCTGTCCGGCGGCATCGCGCTGGCCTTCATCGTGCTGCCGGTCGTGGTGCGCACCACCGACGAGATGCTGCGCCTGGTGCCCACGCAGATGCGCGAAGCCGCGCTGTCGCTGGGCGTGCCGCAGTGGAAGGTGACGATGCAGGTGCTCTACCGCTCCGCCTTGCCCGGCATCGTCACCGGCGTCCTGCTGGCGCTGGCGCGCATCAGCGGCGAAACCGCACCGCTGCTGTTCACCGCCTTCGGCAACGAGTTCTGGAGCACCGACGTGACCGAGCCGATGGCTGCGGTATCGGTGGTCATGTACAACTTCGCCGGCAAGGGCTACGAGAACTGGGAACACATCGCCTGGGCCGGCGCGCTGGTGCTGACGCTGTTCGTGCTGACCATCAGCCTGGCCGCGCGCGCGCTCCTGCTGCGCAACAAGATCACCCACGACTGACCATGAGCAACCTCGCCTGGACCCCGGCCATGAATGACGCCCGCCTCAACCTTGCCACGCCCGAGCGCGCCATCGCGGCCACCTCGCCGGTCAAGCTCGCCGCGCGCGGGCTGGACTTCCACTACGACAGGTTCCACGCGCTCAAGGACATCCACCTGGAGATCCCGGAGAGGCGCGTGACCGCGCTGATCGGTCCTTCGGGCTGCGGCAAGTCCACGCTGCTGCGCGTGTTCAACCGCATCTACGCGCTCTACCCCAAGCTGGTGGCCAAGGGCGAGGTGCTGCTGGACGGCGAGAACATCCTCGACGCCCGCTACCCGATGAACCGCCTGCGCAGCAAGGTGGGCATGGTGTTCCAGAAGCCGGTGCCGTTTCCCATGACCATCTTCGAGAACGTGGCCTACGGCATCCGCCACCACGAGAAGCTCTCCCGGTCGGACATGAACGATCGCGTGGAAAGCGCGTTGCGCCAGGGTGCGCTGTGGGACGAGGTGAAGGACAAGCTCGGCCAGAGCGCACTGGGGCTGTCCGGCGGCCAGCAGCAGCGCCTGTGCATCGCGCGCGCCGTCGCGCTCAAGCCCGATGTCCTGCTGCTGGACGAGCCGACCTCGGCGCTGGATCCGATTTCCACCAGCCGCATCGAGCAGCTGGTGGAGGACCTGAAGAAGGACTACACGATCGCGATCGTGACCCACAACATGCAGCAGGCCGCCCGCGTCTCGGACTTCACCGCCTTCATGTACCTGGGCGACCTGATCGAGCACGGGCCGACCTCGACGATCTTCTCGCAGCCCACCCGGCAGCAGACCGAGGACTACATCACCGGCCGCTTCGGCTGAGCGGCCCGACGGCCCGGCTTCCGCGATCCACCCCGCTTCCTCCACTGGCATCCATTTCCTGGCGATTCCCATGCACGAACACATAGTCAAGAGCTACGACGACGAGCAGAAGCGCCTGCTGGACGAGACCCTGCGCATGGGCGAGATGGCCGCCGCGCAGCTGGAGGCCGCGCTGGACGTGGTGCAGCGTCGCGACGACAAGGCCGCCGAGCGCATCATCGCCAACGACGTGGCCATCGACGCGCTGGAGCAGGAGATCAGCCATGACGTCATGAAGCTGGCCCTGCGCGGCCCGATGGCGCGCGACCTGCGCGAGATCCTGGCCGCGGTGCGGATCGCCTCGGACATCGAGCGGATCGGCGACTACGCGGCCAACGTCGCCAAGCGCTCGCGCACGCTCAACCAGTCGCCCGCCCTGCCCCACATCGCCGGGCTGCACGCGCTCGGCATGCTCGCGGTGGCGCAGGTCCGCGACGTGATGGCCGCCTACCGCGACAGCGACGTCGAACTGGCCCAGCGCGTGCGTGCGCGCGACGCCGAGATCGACGTGGCCTATACCGGGCTGTTCCGCGAACTGCTGACCTACATGATGGAAGACGCCCGCGCGATCACGCCGTGCACCCATCTGCTGTTCATGGCCAAGAACGTCGAGCGGATCGGCGACCACGCCACCAACATCGCCGAGAACATCTGGTTCCTGGTCAAGGGCGAGCTGGCCCTGCCGCCGCGCGAGAAGCGGGACGAGTCCAGCACGCTCTGAGTCCCCTGCAGGACGGCATAGGGCGGGTCTTGACCCGCCGCCCGTAACCCGACGATGCGATCGCCCTGCACGCGCCAGGGGGACGGGTTCGTCCGGACGCCGGGTTTGCGCGATGGCGGGTCGAGACCCGCCCTATTGCGTGATGGCGGGTCGAGACCCGCCCTATTCGGCACGGCGTGCACCCGCGGATTCCCTAAACGCATCCTGAACCAGACCGCCCCAGGGCACCCTGGCGCGCATCCGCCGGCCCCTGCCCCCACTCTTGGGATATGCGGGCGCCGGCGTCGGCGCGCATTCTCGGGGTCCGCGAGGGGTCCTGGCATGGAACTGTCATTGCACACGGGTGATCTGGAAGCGGCCCAGCGGGGCGACCGTCCCGCGCTGGAACGCGTGCTCGGCCATTCGCGGCAGAACCTGCGGCGCTATGCCGAGTACCACTGCGTGATCAACGACGTCGAGGACGCCGTCCAGGAGAGCCTGCTGCAGGTGTCGCGCAAGCTGCGCGACCTGCGCCAGCTGGAATGCTTCACCTCGTGGGTCTTCCGCATCGTCAAGCGCGAATGCAACCGCCTCAAGCGCGCCATGCGGCTGGTGACCGGTGAGGAGATCGCCGAGTGCATCCTCCCCATCGTCTACCCCGAACCTATGGACTGGCGGCGTGACGTGGCCGCGGCGCTGGAATCCCTGCCGGCCCATTACCGGGAGATCATCCTGCTGCGCGACCTGGAAGGGCTGACCATCGAGGAGATGGCCCAGCAGCTGGGCCTCACGCGGCAGGCCGTGAAATCGCGCCTGCACCGCGCACGCCTGCTGGCCCGGGAGTACCTGGACGCCTGAAGCCTTCAGGCCAACTTTTCCTTACGCCGATCCGACATACTCGGCCGGCATTTCCCCCCGGGCCTGGCCCGACCCAATGCAACAGGAGAACAGTCATGTCCAAGCAGAACAAACCCCTCGCCCTCGCTGTCGGCGCCGCCCTCGTCGGTGGCCTGGCCCTGTCCGCCTCGGCCTTCGCGATGACCGACCTGGCCAGCGGCTACATGGTCGCCGCCGCCCACGCCGGTGAGGAAGGCAAGTGCGGTGAAGGCAAGTGCGGGATGGACAAGATGGACACGAACAAGGACGGGAAGATCTCCTCGGCCGAGTTCGGCGCCGCCCACAAGGGCGACACCACCAAGTTCGCCGCCCACGATGGCAATTCCGATGGCTTCATCAGCGCCGACGAGATGAAGGCGCACCAGGAAGGCAAGTGCGGCGAAGGCAAGTGCGGCGACGACAAGAAGGCCGATCCGAAGGCCGACAAGAAGGTCGACAAGAAGGCCGACATGGAAGGCAAGTGCGGTGAAGGCAAGTGCGGCGGCATGGCCTGACGCACGACGGCTGGACGCACGGCGAGGCGCGTGGATGACGGCATGAGCGGCACGCTGTCGGCCACCAGCGTCGGCCTGGGATTGCGGCGGGCCCTGCTGGGCCCGCTGCAGGACGCCGCCCCCGGCGATTTCGATTTCCTGGAATGCGCGCCGGAGAACTGGATCGGCGTGGGCGGGCGCTACGGCGAGGCCTTCGAGCGCCTCGCCGCGCAGCACACGATCACCTGCCACGGGCTGTCGTTGTCGCTGGGCGGGTTCGCCCCGCTGGATGAGACCTTCCTCGGCCGCGTGCGCCGCTTCCTTGAGCAGCACCGGGTCGCGCTGTACAGCGAGCACCTGAGCTACTGCGCCGACGACGGACAGCTCTACGACCTGCTGCCCATTCCTTTCACGGAAGAGGCCGTCGAACACGTCGCCGCGCGCATCCGCCAGGCGCAGGACCTGCTGGGCCGCCGGATCGCCGTGGAGAACGTCTCCTACTACGCCGCCCCGCACCAGGCGATGGCGGAAATCGATTTCGTCAACGCGGTGATCGAGCGCGCGGATTGCGACCTCCTGCTGGACGTCAACAACGTCTACGTCAACGCGATCAACCATCGCTACGATCCGCTGGAGTACATCGCACAGCTGCCGGTCGCCCGCGTCAGCAGCTTCCACGTCGCCGGGCATTTCGACGAAGCCGACGACCTGAAGATCGACACCCACGGCGCGGCGGTGAAGGATGGGGTGTGGACGTTGCTGGAGGCGGCCTACCGCCGCTTCGGCCCGCATCCCACGCTGCTGGAACGCGACTTCAATTTCCCGCCATGGGCCGAACTGCTGGGCGAGGTGCACACCATCCGGCGCCTGATGCCCCGTGCGCAGGCCGGCCACCCCGGCCTGTCCGCCCATGGCTGAGCCGGACGCGCCCATCCGCCTGCGCGAGCAGCAGCTCGAACTCACGCGCCACCTGCGTGATCCCGACGGCGTGGACGCGCCGCCGGGCCTGGAAGCGCGACGGGTGGCGGTGTACCGCGACCTGCTGTTCAACAACATCGAGAACCTGCTGGGCGGTAATTTCCCGGTGATCCGGGCCACGCTGGGGGAGGCGCGCTGGCGGTCGCTGGTCCGCGATTTCTACCGCGACCACCGCAGCCAGACGCCGTTGTTTCCCGAGATCGCGCGCGAGTTCCTGCGCTACCTGGACACACTGGATCGACTGGATCCGCCGTTCCTGCGCGAACTGGCGCATTACGAGTGGGTCGAGCTGGCCCTGCAGATTGCCCAGGTCGAACCACCCGCGGCCGGGCTGCGCGTGGATGGCGACCTGCTGGACGATATTCCCGTGCTCTCGCCGCTGGCCTGGCCGCTGGCCTACGCCTGGCCCGTGCCGGAACTGGGACCCGATCACCAGCCCGATGCGCCACCGCCGGCGCCGACACTGCTGCTGCTGCGGCGGGAAGCCGATGGCAGCGTGCGCTTCTCGCGCCTGAGTCCGCTCGCTTTCCGGCTGGTCCAGCGCCTGGGCGATGAGCCCGGGCTCACGGGGCGCGCGCAGCTGGTGGCGCTGGCCGCCGAAGCGGGCGTGGACGACACCGCCGCCTTTCTTGCGCAGGGTGTGCAGCTGCTCGAGCAGTTCCACCGCACCGGCGTCGTGACGGGCACGCGGCCGGCGTAACAACCCACAGCACGTCCGGGCCGCACGGGCAACGGCGCGCCCGCGCACGCACCCGGCTACACTGCCGCGATGCCGCACTCGCCCGCGAAACCCGCCCTCTCACGCCTGGCCACCCGGTTCCGCGGCTTCCTGCCCGTCGTGGTGGACGTGGAGACCGGTGGATTCGACTGGAACAAGCACGCGCTGCTGGAAATCGCCGTCGCGCCGATCGACCTGGACGAAGCCGGGCAGCTGATCGTCGGGCCGATGACGAGCACGCACGTGCAGCCGGCGCCGGGCACGCAGATCGACCCCAAGTCGTTGGAAATCACCGGCATCGTCCTGGACCATCCGTTCCTGGACGCCAAGCCCGAACGCGTCGCGCTGGACCTGGTGTTCGCACCGGTGCGCGAAGCGCTCAAGAAGCACGGCTGCCAGCGCGCGATCCTGGTCGGCCACAACGCGCACTTCGATCTCAACTTCCTCAACGCCGCGATCGCGCGCTGCAACCACAAGCGCAGTCCGTTCCATCCCTTCAGCGTGTTCGACACGGTGACCCTGGCCGGCGTCGCCTATGGCCAGACCGTGCTGTCGCGCGCGCTGCAGGCCGCGGGCCTGGAATGGGACACCGCGCAGGCGCACTCGGCCGTCTACGACACCGAGCGCACGGCCCAGCTGTTCTGCCGCATCGTCAACGCCTGGGGCACCGGCATGGCGGCGCTGGGCGCGCCGGCCGACAGCGCGCCCGAGACCGCGGTGGCGACGGCGCAGACCCCGCTGGACGTGGCGGCCGCGGCCGACGCGCCGCTGGACGCGCTCGACGACTGACCCGCGCCGGCGGCACTAGCCGGCGGCGACCTTCAGCCCCGCCAGGCCCATCACGATCAGGCAGACGCTGACGGCGCGCAGGGCGTTGACCGGCTCGTCGAACAGCACCACGCCCAGGATGACCGTGCCGACCGCGCCCACGCCGACCCACACCGCGTAGGCCGTGCCCAGCGGCAGCGAACGCATCGCCACGGCCAGCAGGCCCAGGCTGACGGCCATGGCCGCGAGCGTGCCCACCGACGGCCAGAGCCGGGTGAATCCTTCGCTGTATTTGAGGCCGATCGCCCAGCCGATCTCGAAGACGCCGGCGAGGAAAAGGATGAACCAGGGCATGTCCGCGCTCCCATGAGAGCGGGGTCGTCCCCGGAATCCGATGAGGCGGCAGGGTCGTCCCTGCGCCGATGCTGCATGCCGGGCCGCCGCGAGGCGGCGGGCCGGCATTCAATGGACCGGCGGCTGGCCGGACCCCGCGCAGGCTACCCCAGCGGCAGCCGCGTTGCCTGACCAGGCCTCAGGAAGCGACCCGCTGCCGCACCGCCTCGAACAGCGTCACGCCGGCGGCGACGGAGACATTCAGGCTCTCCACGCCCGCACCGGCTTCGCCGCCGGGCATGGGGATGGTCACCAGCTGGTCGCAGTTCTCGCGGGTGAGGCGGCGCAGGCCATCGCCCTCGCCTCCCAGGACCAGGGCGACGTTGCCGCGCAGGTCCACCGAATAGAACGAGGCCTGCGCCTCGCCGGCCAGGCCGTAGATCCACACGCCCATCTGCTGCAGGTCGCGCAGCGTGCGCGAGAGGTTGGTCGCCGGGATCACCGGAATGCTGTCGGCGGCGCCGGCGGAGGTCTTGCGGACCGTGGCGTTGATCTGCACCGCCTTGTCCTTGGGAAAGATCACCGCCGTCGCGCCGGCGGCAGCGGCGCTGCGCAGGCAGGCGCCCAGGTTGTGGGGGTCCTGGACGCCGTCCAGGACCAGCACCAGCGCCTTGCCCTGCGCGGCTTCGATCAGGCCCTCCAGGTCGTGCTCGCTGAAGGTCTTGGCCGCGGCGTAGCGGGCCACCACGCCCTGGTGGCGCAGGTTCCCGACCACGCCCTCGAGCGCCTGGGTCGCCACGCGGCGCACGTCGATGTCCTTGCGGCGCGCGGCGGTCTCGATCTCGACCAGGCGCGGATTCTTGGCGCCGGCCTCGATCAGGACTTCACGGACGTTGTCTGCGTCGTGCTCCACGGCCGCGGCCACGGCGTTGATGCCGGCAATCCACTGTTTTGCGCTCATGGGGGTCGTCGTTCGTGAAAAAGCCGGGGCGGCATATTGTACGGGCGGATGCCGCCGGCTCCCTGCCCCCGGGTGACGGCGCCCGCGGGCTGCGAGGCGCAGGCCGTGGCGGTCCCGGGCAAACGCAGCGCCGCGTCGGGCCGCGCCGGGCCATCAGGCGAGCATCAATCCCCTTCCGGCCTCCCGCGAGCGCGGGAAGGGCCCGTTGCACCGCATGCACGATGCAGGAAGACGCGCGCGACCGCTGCGGCTAGTACTTCTGCTTTTCGCGCTTGGCGGGCTTGCCGCGCGGCGGTGGCGGTTTCACCCCACGCTCCTCGGCCAGCCGGAAGTCGATGCGGCGGTCTTCCACGCTGGCCTTGAGCACCACGATGTCGACGCGATCGCCCAGGCGGAACTGGCGGTCGGTGCGCTCGCCGGTGAGCGTCTTGCGGATGGGATCGAAGTGGTAGAAGTCGCTCGGCAGCTGGGTGACGTGGACCAGGCCGTTGACCTTGGAATCGTCCAGCTCGATGAACAGGCCGAAGCTGGTGACGCCACTGATCACGCCGGAGAACTGGCCGCCCACGTGCTGTTCCATCCACGCCGCGCGGTAGCGCTCGTCGACCTCGCGCTCGGCCTCGTCGGCCCGGCGCTCGCGCTCGGAGCACTGCAGCGCCAGGACCGCCATCTGCGCCGGCGAATACCGGAAGGCCTCCGGCCGCGCGCCGGACAGCGCGTGCTTGATCGCGCGGTGCACCAGCAGGTCGGGATAGCGGCGGATCGGCGAGGTGAAGTGCGCGTAGGCCTCCAGCGCCAGGCCGAAATGGCCGACGTTGTCCGGCGAATACACCGCCAGCGACTGGCTGCGCAGCAGCACGGACTCCAGCAGCGCGGCGTCGGGACGCTCGCGGATGCGCGTGAGCAGCGCGGTGAAATCCCTGGGCTCCACCTTCGACCACGGCGGCATGCGCAGGGCGAACTCCTGCAGGAATTCCAGCAGGTCCTCGTACTTCTGCTCCGGCGGACGCTCGTGGATGCGGTACGGCGCGGGCACCTCGCGCGACAGCAGGAACTTCGCCGCCTCCACGTTGGCCGCGATCATGCATTCCTCGATCAGCTTGTGCGCGTCGTTGCGCTGGAGCATGCCGGCCTGGACGACCTCGCCCTGCGGGCCCAGCACGAAACGTACTTCGCTGGATTCGAACTCGATCGCGCCGCGCCGCTTACGCGCCTTGGCCAGCACCTGGTAGAGCTGGTGCAGCGCCTCGACCTGCGGCAGCACGCCACCGACCTGGCCCCGCGCGTCCTCGCGCACGTCGTCGGGCACCTCGCCGACGGAATTCCAGACCACCGTGTAGGTGAGCCGCGCATGCGAATGCATCACCGCTTCGTAGAAGCGCGAGCCGGTGACCTCGCCCTTGCGGTCAACCTGCATGTCGCAGACGAAGCACAGGCGGTCGACCTTGGGATTGAGCGAACAGATGCCGTTGGACAGCGTCTCGGGCAGCATCGGCACGACGAAGCCGGGGAAGTAGACCGACGTCGCGCGCGCTTCTGCGCCTCGTCATCCAGCGGCGCGCCCGGGCGCACGTAGTGGGAGACGTCGGCGATGGCCACGACCAGGCGGAAACCGTCGCGGTTGGGTTCGCAGTAGACGGCGTCGTCGAAATCCTTCGCGTCCTCGCCGTCGATGGTGACCAGCGGCAGCTGGCGCAGGTCCACGCGGCCGGCAATGGTCGGCGCGTCGACGGTGAGCGGTACCGCGGACGCCTCGTTGAGGACTTCCTGCGGAAACTCGTGCGGAAGTTCGTGGCCGTGGATCGCGGCCTGCACGGCCAGAGAGGCCGTCAGGCGCTCGCCCAGCACGGTCAGCACGCGACCGATCGGCGGGCGGTGCGAATCGGGCGCCTGGGTGATCTCGATCACCACCAGCTGCCCGTGGCGGGCGTCGCCGCGCGCATCCGGCGGGATCTGTACGTTGCGCTGGATGCGGCGGTCATCGGGCACCACGTAGCTGATGCCCGATTCGGTCTCGAAGCGGCCGATCAGGCGCGTCAGGCGACGCTCGAGCACCTCCACGATCGCGCCCTCGCGGCGGCCGCGCCGGTCCATGCCGGTGACGCTGGCCAGCACGCGGTCGCCGTGCATCACCTTGCGCATCTCGAAAGGCGGCAGGAACAGATCGTCGGAGCCACCCTCCGGGCGCAGGAAGCCGAAACCGTCGGGATTGGCGATCACCGTGCCGGGGATCAGGTCGAGCCGTTCGGCCGGTGCGAATTCGCCTCGACGGTTCATCAGCAGCTGGCCGTCGCGCAGCATCGCGGCCAGGCGCTTGCCCAGGGCGTCGGAGCGCTCGGGGCCGGCGAGGTCCAGTCGTTCGGCCAGGGCATCGGGGCCCAGCGGGCCGTCGGCCAGGACGCGCAGGATCAGCTCGCGGCTGGCGATGGGCTGCTCATAGCGGTGCGCTTCGCGCTGGGCGTGCGGATCGGCGAAGCCCGACGGCGCGGCCGGATCGGCGTGGAATACGGGGGATGGCCCGCCGGGACGGCGGCCGGGGGGCCGGGGTCCCCGGCCCGAGGGGCCGGCGGGCTTGGCCGCAGCGCCGCCGCGGGAGGCGCCAGCGCGGGAAGCGCCATCACGGGAGCGGGGATCGGGTTCAGGCATCCAGGCCGGACGTGGCGCGGCGCTCTTGGGTCGCGCGCCGGCGGCGGATTTTCTTGCTGGGCCGTTGGCGTTCCTGCCGGGCTTGCCCGGGCCGGCGCCTTGGCCTGTGGTGGACTTCCCCGTCGCACTTCCTCGGGGTCCGCGACCGCCGGAAGACTTGTTTTTCATGGCTTCATGGTCGCACATCATCATGAAGACCAAGTCGGCATGAATATTTTCTTCGCAATCCGTTGACAAAGGTCCCGCCCCGCTCCAATATTCGCGGCCTCGCACGGCTCCGGCCGACAGCGAAGCCCAGGTGGCGGAATTGGTAGACGCACTAGTTTCAGGTACTAGCGGGTAAAACCGTGGAGGTTCGAGTCCTCTCCTGGGCACCACGATTCAACAAGGTTCCAACACAACCCCCGAGCAATCGGGGGTTTGTCGTTTCAGGGGTCCGCTCGCGCCCGCGGTCATTCCATCCGCGCCCCGCCCCGCCCCGCCGCGCGATGGCGCGCGGTCAATCCTCGAGAAACCGGACCCGTCCGGTCGCGATGTCGTACACGGCGCCCAGCGCCTTGAACCCGTCATCCCTTCCCGCGTGCGCCGTCCATTCGGGCGACTCCACGATCTGCCGCAATGTCCAGCGGACATTGGCTTCGACGCCCGCGCTCAGCAGCTGCACGTGAGGCAGGTTCGGGTCGAGCTCCTGCAGCGCCGGGGCGATGTTCTCCAGCAGCCATTCGACCCGGCTGCCGAACTCCGCCCCGTGGAAGACATCGGCCAGCGCCGCCTCCACCGCGCCGCAGCCCTCGTGGCCCAACACGACCAGCAGCGGCGTACGCAGGTGGGCACCGGCATATTGCAGCGTGCCGGCGATGGAAGGCCCCAGCACGTTGCCGGCCACGCGGATCACGAACAGCTCGCCGAACGAAGCATCGAACACCAGCTCGGGCGGCACGCGGCTGTCGCTGCAGCCCAGGATGGTGGCGAAGGGATGCTGGCCCTTGGCGAGATTGGCCAGGATTTCCTTCTGCACCGTGGGAAATCGCGCGTGTCCGGCGACGAAGCGCACGTTGCCGCGCTTCAGCCGGGCCAGCGCCTGGTCCGCGGTGTATGCCGGCCGCGTGCCGTGGCCGGAAGTGGAATCCATCACAGCCCACCTCCCCAGCGATGCTGCCATGCCACGCCGATGGCGTCGAAGTTGTTGCCGGTGCGCGCCGACACGCCACTGCTCGCCGACAGCTTGATCGAATTGTGGCGGTCGACCGGGATCGCGAGGATCGCGCCCACGCGCCAGTTCTGCTGCAGGTCGTCGCCGCGCACGCCGTTGATGCGGGTGCGTCCGCCGGTGAAGTACGTGGCGTCGACCGACACCCACTTGCCCGAGGCAAATCCGTAGATCACATGCCCCTGCAGGGAGTACACCGGATCCTGGGAGCGCGTGTTGCCGCCGTAGAACTCGTCGTTGTCGGTGAAGAACGTGGCGGCCGCCTGCAGCTCCAGCGTCCACGGCCCGGCGGCCTTGGAAATCCCGACTTCAGGCTTGAACGACCAGCGGTTGCTGCCGATGTTGACGATCCTGCTCGAGTCGTACTGGCCCCAGGGCGGGGATACCTGCAGGCTAGCGCCGACGATCACGTCCTGCTTCCATTGACCGAACTCACGCAGCCCCAGCGCCGGCGCGCCCAGGAGATTGATCGACATCCGCAACGCGGGGCGGCCGAAGCCGGTGACATCGCGTTCCACGGGCTGCCCCAGGTAGTCGGCGGTTCCCACCAGCCGGGTATAGGGCACGATCACGTCGAGTTTGCCGGACTTGCCCCACAGGTCGAGCGTGCGCGCATAGGCGAGGACGAGCGTCGAGGATTCCAGTTGCGCGCCGGTGATCGGCACCGAGGTGTCGAACGACAAACCGCCCCGGGTGAAGACGGCGCCTGCGATGACGAAATTCACGCCGACGGGCGCATTGGAATAGGCGCGCGGCTCGATGTCCTGCGCGTGGGCCACCGGAACGGCCAGGGCAAGCATCGATCCCACCAGCACCGCACTGCCAAACGCTGCCTGCCGGCGCCGCGGCCGGGGCATGGGGACGGTTGCGCACCAGGGCCGGCTCATCGGTCGCCGTGCATCGGGCTCTTCTGGACAGCCCTACTCTACTAGCCGGCCACAGGCGCACCATTGGCCGTTGGGGCAGGTGCCGTGATCCCTCCGCCCGGCGCTGGCCACGCGCGCAACGCGCGGCCATCGGGCTGCCCGGACGGGTGGGACTGGAACTGCCGACGCAGCCCGGCTGCAGTCCGTGGAAGTGCGGCCGTTACGAGCCCTTGTCCTCCGGCGTGAACAGCAGATCCTGGTAGTCGTAGCTGAAATCGGCGATCGGCGAGACGGACTTGAGGGTGATGCGATCGACCTTGCCCTCGGCGCTGAGCCCGAAGGTGAGGTAGGCCGGCTCGATCGTCGGGTCGTCCCAGACCGTGCGGAAGGTGTCGTGCTGCGCGTGCTCCAGGCGCCCGACCATCCCGGGCGTGCGGGTGAAGTCGATCCGCAGCCCGCCCTTGTCCTGCTTGATGTCGATCTCGCCGTACCACGAATCGCGGTAGCGGCCGGCATATCGGGCCGTGGCCAGCGAGGCCTTGCCGGTCGAGCCCACGCGCGACTTCGCGGCCGCGTCCAGCGCTTCGATACCGCCGTTGAAGCGCAGCTCCATGAATTCGTCGAACGCCGCCACCCAGTCGGTCTTCGGCGCGCCCAGGTAGTGGTCGACCAGCTCGAGCGCGACGCCGCGCATCGCGGGCATGTCCTCGGCGTTCATCAGCATCGCGATGCCGAAGTTGCGCTCGGGAACCATCACGACGTAGGCGAGGACGCCGAAGATGGCGCCGCCGTGGTCGATCATCTTCTCGCCGCGGTAGTCGCGCACGTTCCAGCCCAGCGCATAGGCCGAGAACTTCGGCGCAGCCGCGGCGAGCTTGCCCGGCCAGGTCGGCGTGGGCGTGAGCACGGCCGGCGTCCACATCTGCCTGGACTGCGCCTGGCTGAACACGCGGATCGGCTCGCCGGCCGCATTGGTCCAGGTGCCCTGCCCCAGCTGCACCTGCAGCCAGTGCGCCATGTCGTTCGCACTGGACGACAGACCGCCTGCCGGCGCGCCGTTGTCGCCCAGGGTCCTGCGCTCGTCCAGCACCGCCTGTTCGCCCATGCCGCGTACGCGGCCGCCGGTGCGCGCGTGCGGCCAGGCGCGGTTGGGGTTGGCGAAGCGCGCGGACTGTTCGGTGACCGAACTGCCCATGCCGGCGGGCTTGAGCACGCGTTCGCGCACGAAGACTTCCCAGGTCTGTCCGCTGACCTCCTCGATCAGCTGGCCCGCCACGGCGTACAGCAGGTTGTCGTAGGCATAGCCGCTGCGGAAACCCGTCGCCGGCTTGATGTGGCGCAGGGCGCGCACGGTGTCGGCGCGGCTGCGGGAGGATGTCGGCACGAACATGAGGTCGCCGGCGCCAAGGCCCAGGCCGCTGCGGTGCACGAGCAGGTCGCGCACGGTGATCTCGTTGGTCACCCACGGGTCGTACATCCGGAACCACGGCATGTGGTCGATGACCTTGTCATCCCATCCCAGTTTGCCGTCGTCGACCAGCACCGCGAGCGCGGCGCTGGTGATGGCCTTGCCGGTGGAACCGGTGGGAAAGATGGTGTCGGCGTCCACGCGCTCGGGCGAGCCGAGCCGCCGCACGCCATAGCCCCGGGTGAGCGAGACCTTGCCGTCCTCCACGATGGCGATCGCCATGCCGGGGACGCCGTGGCTGCGCATCGCGGTTTCGACCCGCATGTCGAGGTCCGCCGGCGGGGCCGCCGTCGCGGTGCCCGCCACCATGGCCATCGCGGCAAGGGCCGCCCAACGCAAGGGCTTGCACACGCCCGCGATCATGCTTGTCTTCAAGGGATCACGCCTCATGGAAAGGGACGACGGCCGCACGCGGCGCACGCCGCCACAACCGCCACACGCCGACGGTCAACAGCGGCAGCACGTAGACCGCCAGGAACAGGTAGGCCAGGCCGCGGTAGCCCTTCGCGATCAGCGCGACCAGGCCGAAGCGGTCGGCGATGAAGATCGAGCCGACCAGCACCGCCGCGGCAATGAAGAAGCGCCAGGCATGGGGCAGCTCCGCCTTGCGGCGCTCGCGCCACGCCACGGCGATGCGTTCGTTGGTGGCGTGCACCGCGGCGGCGCCGCTTTCCAGCAGCGCGCTGAAGATCATTGCCTGGAACAGCAGGTGGAACACCGGCATGTCCAGTTTGCCCAGCATGTAGTCCGATGGCAGCGCTTGCGCGCCGATCTGCGGATACCAGGCGACCATGCAGATGAAGAACAGCAGGCCGGGCACCATCGCCAGCGGCCCGGCCAGCACGCCGGCGACGACCGCGTCGCGCCGCGAGGTGAAGTGGCGCGCCAATGGCAGCACGATCACCGCGCCGACGATGTTGTAGCCGGCGTAGGTGAGCCCGCCGGAGAGCCAGCCATCGGTGGGTACCGGGGTCTGGAAGATCGCCAGGGCGCGGTCGCCGAACGAGGACAGCACGAAGACGACGAACAGCACGTAGATGCCGTACAGGAAGAACGACACCCACTTGAACAGCCTTTCGACAGACTGGTTCCCGAAGGCGGTGAACACGCCGATCCCCACCATCAGCGCCAGCGTGCCGACGAGCTTGGGCCAGCCGAACATCGCTTCCCCGATCGCCCCCGCGGCCGCGCCGAACACGGCGAGGATCAGCACCATGAACACCAGGTACGCCAGTTCGAACACGAAGGCGAACGGCCCGAGCAGGTCGCCGAAGAGGCCGTGGTAGTCGAAGCGCCGCGTCGCGTGCGCGAGCGCGAAGGTCAGCGCGCACACCACGCTCCAGCACACCATCGCCACCAGGATCGCCAGGACGCCGCCTTGCGGACCGCTGGGGATGAAGTACTCCGCCAGTTCGCGGCCGGTCGCGTAGCCGCCGCCGATCACCGCGGCCTTGAAGGCCAGGCCGGGAAGGATCAGGCGCTGGAACCGGCTCGAGGTGGCGCTCACGTTGCCCATGGACTCAGGTGTCCGTCCGCAGGCAGGCGTCGACGAGCAGTTCAAACGCCTCGCCGCCGCGCAGGGGGTCGGCGACCGGCAGTCCCAGGCGCTCCCGGGTCTGCGCGATCACGTGTCGTGCCGCGGCCACATCCAGCTTCGACGTGTTCAGGCTGACGCCTGCGCAGCGTATGCCGGCGTTCGTGCGGGCCCCCAACCGCAAGGCCAGCTCGATGGTCTCGCCGATGTCGGGCACGGCGTAACCGGGGTGGCCCAGTACGCGTTCGCGGCCGGGTTCGTGGCAGACCACGATCACATCGGGCTGGCTGCCGTGCAGCAGCGCCAGCGACACGCCGGCGTAGGCCGGATGGAACAGCGAGCCCTGCCCTTCGATGACGTCCCAGTGGTCGGCGGCGGTTTCGGGCGAGAGCAGCTCGGCGGCGCCCGCGGCGAAGTCGGCGACCACCGCGTCCATGGGAATGCCGCCGCCGGCGATCAGGATCCCGGTCTGCCCGGTCGCGCGGAAGGTCGCATCGACGCCACGCGCAGTGAAAGCCCGGGTCAGCGCGAGCGCGGTGTATTTCTTGCCCAGCGCGCAATCGGTGCCCAGCGTGAGCAGGCGCCGACCGCCGCGACGGCGGCCGGACGCGACCGGAATGCCGGCCGGCGGTTGCCGCACGTCGATCAGCCGGCGGCCGAGGCGGTCGGCGGTGTCGCGCAGGACATCGAAGTCGCGCAGCCGGGCGTGCATGCCGCTGATGATATCCAGACCGGCCTCCATCGCTTCCACCAGCGCCGCAAGCCAGGTTGCCGGGATGAAGCCACCGGCATTGGCCACGCCGATCACCAGCGCCCGCGCGCCCGCGGCATGGGCCTGCGCCGGTGTCATCGCGCGCAGGCCGGTGGTGACGGTGGCGCCTGCGCAGGCGAATTCGCCGACGCAGCGTTCACCAGCCCAGTCGCGCAGCCCGAACGCGGTCTTCGCGTAGCCCGGCTCGGTCGTGTCGCCGAGGAACAGCAGGTAGGGCTGCGGAAGCGAGACGTCGTAGTTCAAGAAAATCACCGGATAAGAAGGGCGCTGCCGGGGACCGCGGGCGGAATGAATCCGGCCGCGGTGCCCGATGGCGCGGGTACGGCGTTGATGCGCGTGGGTCAGAAGCGGTAATCGACCTCGAGCCCGAACATGCGCGGCTGGATTGGCGTGGCGGCGGTGTGGTGCGTACCGGCGGCCCCGACCTGGTCGGCGACGTCGTTCATCGTCGAGTACGCACGTTCGTCGGTGACGTTCTTCATGTAGGCGCGCAGCGTCCAGTTGTCGTTGGAGAGCGCGGCGTACAGGTCCAGCGCGTAGTAGCTGTCGATCTCCAGCGGCGGCGTGATCACTTCGAACGACATGGCCGGCGGGCCGTCGAGGAAAAGCGCCTCGCGCTGGGTCGTGGCGTTGGTGCGGTCGTCCACCCAGCGCACGCCTCCGCCGAAGGAGGCGCCCCAGCTGCCGCTGAGCGGCAGGTAGTAGTCGGCGGTGAGCGACCAGGTCAGGTCGGGCACGTAGGGCATGCGATCGCCCTTCAGTCCCGTGTTGAGCTCCTGCCTGACGCCCGGAGCGGTCACGACGATCGTCGGGAAGTTCTCGTCGAGGCTCGCGTCGTTGTAGGCCGCATTGAAGCCGAGGGTAAGCCCGTCAACCGGACGGAAGGTCGTGGCCAGCTCGATACCGCGGCTGGTGGCCTGGCCGCCGTTCACCAGGCCGCTGACGCCGTTGACCAGCGAGGCAACCTGGATGTCCTCCCAGTCGATCTGGTAGGCGACCAGGTCGAGCAGCACGCGGTTGTCGGCGAAGGCGGTCTTCAGGCCGAGCTCGTAGCTGGTGAGCGTCGACGAATCAACGGCGGGCGGCAGGCCCGGCGTGACCGAGTTCGGCCCGCCCGGCTGGTAGCCGGTGGCGACCTTGCCGTAGACCAGCGTATCGGGCGTGAGCTGGAACTGCGGGGTGATGCTCCAGGTGAACACGTCCTCGCTGGAGCTGTTGCTGGTCACGCCCGGGCTCACCAGGAAGAAGCCCTGGGTGACGTTCTGGGTGAATTCCTGGTCGTTGCGCGAGAAGCGCACGCCGGCGCCCAGCTTGAACCGCTCGTTGAACTTGTAGGCCCCGTTGGCGAACAGCGCGGTTTCCTCGTAGGTGCTGGGCATGTAGATGTTGCCCAGCACGCCGTCGAAGAAGTCAAACGGCGGCGGCAGCTGCAGCGGTCCGCCGTCCATCGCGGTCATCGGGACGAACTGGTGGTTCTTGCCGTCCTCCTTCGAGTAGAAGGTGCCCAGCAGCCATTCGAACGGCTGGCCGGCCTTCGACTGCAGGCGGAACTCCTGGGTGAACTGCTGCAGGTCGAGCGTGTTCTCGAGGGACGCGCTTGCCACCGGGCCGCCCAGTGCGGGCGACAGGGTGGCGTAGGTCAGGGTCTGGTCGCTACGCAGGAACGTATGGGTGTCGGAATAGCTCGTCGCCGAGACGAAATCGGCGAAGCCGGCGTCCCAGTCCACGGTCAGCGCGTAGTAGTCGAGGGTCTTCTCGAAGGGCTCGTTGAGGTGGACAAAGTTGCTCAGGCCGTCGATCGGGTCGTGGGACACCGGATCCAGGGCGATGATGGCGTTGTTGTCGCTGTCGACGTCCTGGCGCATCGCCGACAGCTGCACCCTGGTCGATTCACCCTGCCACAGCAGCGCGACCCGCGCGCTGGACTGCGAGCCTTCGTTGATGTCCTCGCGGCCGACGTCGATGGGGTCGGGATCCAGGTTGTCGACGTAGCCCGCCAGGTCGTTGCGTGAGTAGCTTGCCCGCAGGGCGAAGGTTTCCGACAGCGGCACGTTCATGCCCAGGCGGTAGTTGAAGCCCAGGTCGTCGGCGCCCTCCGTGCTCGACACGCCGGCGCCGACGCGGAACTCGGTGTCCGCAAGGTCGGGGCGGCGCATCGTGTACTTGATCAGGCCGCCCATCGCCCCGGCGCCGTACAGCGTGCCCTGCGGGCCGCGCAGCACTTCGATCGCCTCCACGTCGTAGGGCAGCAGATCGAGCGCGAAGAGCGTCGCGGCCTGGTAGAGGCTGCTTGAGCCCACCGGCGTCTCATCGATGTACGTGCCGACCGTCGAACCCGCCGACAACGGCGCGATGCCGCGCATCGACACCTGCGACTGCCCCGGCGTGCCGGAGGACTGCACCTGCAGGCCGGGCACGTAGCTGGCGTAGTCGGTCATCTGGGTGGCGTTGAAGTTTTCCAGCTGCTGCTCGCCGATCTTGGTGATGGCGGTGGCGACTTCGCGGATGTTCTCTTCGCGCTTGTTCGCCGTCACCGTCACCGCGTCCAGGTCGGTTGCCTGGGTGCGGCCGGATGCGGCGCCGTCGGCCGGCGCGTCCGCGGAGGACTCCTGCGCCAGGACCGGACCGGCCATTCCCAATGCCAGGGAGAATGCGATCGCGGTGGTCAACGAACGGCGTCGCATGGCCGACGACGTTTGCGGTGTGTGCTGCTTGTGCATGCCCCTGTCTCCCCCCAAAGAAAAAATGGCCGGCCTTGCGTCCGGTTCTGTCAGCCCAGGATTTCCCCGGGCAGCGGGCGGAAATTCGCCGCCAGCACGCGCCCGGTGTCGGTATCGCAATGACCGCGGCCCATCAGCGCCCCGGTCGGTTCGTGGATCTTCTGTGGATGGCCGAAACCATCGCTGCCTCGCCGGTCGTGGCGCCCGCGACGCGACTTCAGCCGGTCGGACGGCTGGTCGTGGCACCGCTCGCGGTCGGCGGTGCCCCCGGCAGGGACCGCGAGCGACGGCGACCAGGCGGCGGCCAACGCGGTGCCGGCTGCCCCGAGCCACTGCCTCCGATCCGCCCACTGAGTTGCCATATCGCGCCCCTTGATGTCCTGATCAGGGATTAATCATCCCAATCAGAGAATTGTCAATCGAAAAGAATCAATTCGGGACGGCGGTCATGCCGGCACCCGGTTGTCCGCCTCGGCCCGCAGCACCGGGGCGTCCAGCAGCCCCAGCAGCGCGCCGGCCAGCGCGGCGACCGCCGCCATCGCGCCGAAGAAGGCCGCGTGTCCCATCACGCTCCACAGGGTGCCGAGCGCACCTGCCAGGAGATTTCCGCCGAACGACGCGAAGTACCAGGCGGCCATCGTGGTCGCGGCGTAACCCGCCGGGGCCAGCCGTGCGAACAGGCCCAGCCCGATCGGCAGGATGAAAAGCTCGCCGATGGTGAACAGGAGGAAGAACCCCGCCAGCCAGCTCCAGTGCGCGTGCCCGCCGGCGCCCGCATCGACGCAGGCGAGCATCGCGAATGCGCACGCGACCACGAACGCCCCCGTCGCCATCTTCTTCGCCGGCGACGGTTCCTGGCCCCGCCCGGCCTGCCGGGTCCACCGCATGACCAGCAACGGCGTGAGGAAGATCACCAGCAGCGGATTGAGCGCCTGGAACCATGTCATCGGAATGGTGAAGGCCCCGGCCGCGCGATCCAGGCCGACGTCGGCCCACAGCGCGATCGTGTTGCCGGACTGCTCGTACGCACCCCGGAACACCATGACGCACAGCCCGATGCCCAGCAGGGCGAGGATCCGCTTGCGCATCGCGTCACGCGGCATGCGCGTGGCGGGCGCCAGCTCGCGCGCCCTGGGTCGCTCTGGCGGCAGCCAGCGCGCGCCGAGGACGTAGATGACAAGGCCCAGCAGCATGCCGATGCCAGCCGCGCCAAAGCCCCAATGCCAGCCGTACAGCTCCCCCAGCGTGCCGCACACCAGCGGGGCGAGCAGCCCGCCGACGTTGATGCCGACGTAGTAGAAGTTGTACGCCGAGCCGCGCCGCGGATCGTCCTTCGCGTACAGGTCGTCGATCTGGCTCGGCAGGCTCGGCAGGAACAGGCCGTTGCCCAGCGCGATCGCCGCGAGGGCGAAATAGAGCAACGATTCCGAGGCCATCAGGAAGTGCCCGACGGACATGATGGCCGCACCGATGATGACGGCGCGCTTGCGGCCCAGCCAGCGATCGGAAATGACGCCCCCGACGATCGGGGTGAAGTAGAACGTCGCCACGTACACGCCGTAGACCAGCGAGGCATGCTGCTGGCCGAACAGCAGCTGCTTGGTCATGTAATAGACGAGAAGCGTGCGCATGCCGTAGTAGGAGAAGATCTCCCACATCTGGGTGAGGAACAGAACCGCCAGCCCCGGCGGCTGGTTGAACCAGTGCGACCGGGCGATGGCGCGTGGCGGGGCCAGCACGCTCATGACACCGCGCCCGGGGCACCCCACACGTTCTCCGGGCAGTCGACGTGGCCGTCGGCGTAGACCAGGCCGTGGTCGCGGTCGCGGGTCAGGAACAGCGGGCCGTCCAGGTCGACGACGTCGCAGTACTGTCCCAGCAGGAACGCAGGCGCCATGGCCAGGCTCGTCCCCACCATGTTGCCGACCATGACCTGCAGACCCAGCTCGCGTGCGTGCCGCGCCATCAGCAGGCCTTCTGTCAGGCCGCCGCACTTGTCCAGCTTGATGTTGACCACGTCGAACCAGCGGCCGCGCGATTCCAGCTCCGCCAGGTCGAGGATGCTTTCGTCGGCGGCGATGGGAATGATGTGCTCGACCCCGTCCAGCTCGGACTCGCGACCGCGCGCGCACGGCTGTTCCAGCAGGCTGACACCCGCGTCGACGAGCGTCGGCAACAGCCGTGACAGTGCCTGGGCCTCGTAACCCTGGTTGGCGTCCACGCCCAGCCACACCTCCGGCCGCGCTGCGCGGATGGCGCGTACCCGGTCCTGGTCCAGCTCGAGTTCGCCGGTGAGCTTGACCTTGATCGCGCGGGCATGGGTGTAGGCCTGCGCGCGCCGGGCCATCACCGCCGGCTCGTCGGCGCCGACGGTGAAGGTCGTCAGCAGGCGCCTCGGGCGCTCCATTCCGGCCAGTTGCCATGCCGGAACGCCGGCACGCGCGGCTTCGAGTTCCCACAAGGCGCAGTCGACCGCATTGCGGGCGCCGCCGCGCGGCAGCAGTTCGCGCAACTCATCGCGGCTGATGCCCGCCTCGATCGTGCCGCGGACCGCTTCCAAAGCCGGCAGCATGTCGGCGGGCCGGTCGGCCAGGTAATAGACGCCGGCGGCTTCGCCGCGTCCGGTGCAGCCGCCTTGCCGCAACGTTGCCACGGTCACCGGCGAGTCGCGGAACACGTGCCCGGATATCCGGAACGGGGCGGAGAGCTGCAACAACTCGTTCGCCAGCTCCAGTTCGATGCGGTCAACTTGGCTCACAGGCTTTCTTCCGGGTGCGGTCGAGCAGCGGCCCATGCAGGGCCGCTGTCGAGTTCATTCGAGGGGTCGGGTTGGCGCGGTCGGTCAGTAGTTCGCGCTGAAGCCGACGAGATGGCAGGCAATGCCGATCCACAGCAGCGCCAGGCAGGCGACGGCGAGCACGATGGCCCACAGCCTGGCCCACCACGAACGCCCGCTGCGAAGAACGCTCCACGCGTTCCACAAGGCGATGGCGGCACCGATCGGCAGCAGGATCGTCGTGATCGCACGCACGGCGATGACCAGGCCGTCCTTGCTCGGCGACATCATCGCGAGGTCCGACATCATCGTGAAGATCATCGCGACCATGCCACCGACCGACAGGAGCACGCCGAGCGAGGCCAGCCGGATCCAGCGGTGCGCGCGCGCATCCTGGCCCGAGAGCGGGTAGCGCACGCCGTAATGGCGGCGTACCAGCGCGGACACCGGCCAGGCGAGCACGGTGAGCAGCAGCACGGCGAGACTGCCGAACAGCAGCGACATGAACACCGCCGGCGACTGCCACCACGATGCACGCTGGAACACCATGATCGCGGCGAGCGGCTCGGCGCTGAAGCGCGTCACGTGGCCGTCGACGATGTCGGCCGCCAGGCGGTCACCGCTGCTGGTGTCCTGCCACAGGAAGGGACTCACTTCGCGCCACTTCTTCGCGGCGCCGCTGTAGGTGCCGAGCATCGGCACGCTGATGGTGCCGTCGTCATTTGCGACGACCTTGGTCTGGCCCATCATGTACACGAGGCTCATGAAGTTCGAAGCCGCGCGGCGGCTGCTGATGTACGAGCCGGCGATCATCTGCGCGTGCGCCTTGGCGGTGGCGGCATCGACACCCCCGTCGGTGCGCGCGGGGCCGGGCAGGTACCGGTTCACGAAACCGGTGACCAGGCCGTCGCGGATCAGCCGCGCGGAGCCTTCCTTGCCGGAGCTGTTGGTCGACACGTAGATGCCGATGCCGTCGTCGAGGAACAGCTGCAGGTCGCTGTGGAACCACTGGGTATCGCCGCCGTGCGCGATCGCACGGTGGCCGTTGGCGGTGGTTTCGTAGAAGCCCAGCATCATCTTGTTGAGCGGGCCCACCGAGGCCTGCCCGGTGCCGTGCATCTCGCGTGCGGTTTCATCGCGCAGGATGCGCCGGTCGCCGAACGCGCCATTGTTCAGGTGCGCGATCATGAACCTGCCCATTTCCGACCCCGGCGAGGCCAGGCTGCCGGCAGGCGCGAGGTTGATGTACTCGTAGGGCTTTTCCTTGCCGTCGGAGGCCGTCTCATAGCCCTTCGAGGTCATGGCCTTCAGGTTCGGCTGGATCGGCTGGCGGAAGGTGGAATGCTGCATGCCCAGCGGCAGGAAGATGTTCTGCTCGATGTAGTCGTCGAACGACTTGCCGGACGTGCGTTCGACGATGTAGCCGGCCAGCGCGGTGGCGTAGTTGGAGTAGGCCGGCGTGGAGCCTGGCGCGTACTCGCGCTCGGGCACCCAGTGCTTGAGGGTCGTGGCGAGCGGGAGGATCTCCTTCTCGTCGTTGGCGATGAGCCCGCGGATCACCTCTTCCATGCCCGAGGTGTGGGTCATGATGTTGCGCAGGGTGACCGGCTTGCCATCGAAGGCCGGGATCTTGAAGTCGATGTACTTGTTGACGTCCTCGTCGAGGTTCAATTTGCCCTGCTCGACCAGCTGCATCACCGCGGTCCAGGTGAACAGCTTGGACACCGAGCCGGGACGGAACAGCGTGCGCTCCGGATCGACCGGCGTGCGCTTGGCCAGGTCGGAGAACCCGTACCCCTTCTGCAGCAGCACCTGGCCGTCCTTCACCACCACCACGACCGAGCCGGCGACGTCGGTCTGCTCCAGCGCGTAGGGCATGAACCCGTCCAGCCAGGCTTCCAGGTCGCTGGCGGTCAGGCGGTCGGTCGGGCCGGGCATGGCGTCGGCCGGCGGCGGAGCGGCGGACGTGGCGGGCGGCTGCAGGGTCGGCGGCACCTCGGTGGCAGGCGCCTGCGCGCCGGCGGTGGCCGTCACGAGGCCCAGCGCCAGCAGCGCAATGAACACCTGAGCTCGTTTGAACAGTTGCATCGGACCCTCTCCCCTAGACGATGGCGGTGGCCAATCCGGCGCCGGGCGCCACTGACCTTGAGAGAGAATAACGATCCTGATCAGAGAATTGTCAACCCACTTTGGTCACGATGGCCTAAAATTGCGACGTGGATGTACCTTGGTGCCACCCCGGGACGGGGGAATCACCCCCTGAATACGGGCCTGGCGCCCGGCCCAGCAGGAGCGACGAACCGGCATGACCCAGCAGCACCCCACCATCGGCAGCCTTCTGCGCGCGCTGCGCGCCCGCAACGACTGGACCCTCAAGGAGATGAGCAAGCGTTGCGGGATCCCCCTGTCGACGCTGTCCAAGGTCGAGCACGACCGCCTCAGCCTGACCTACGACAAACTTCTGCAGATCAGCGAGCGCCTGAACCTGCGCATGTCGGAGCTGTTCGCCGAGGAAGGCAGCTCCCCCGAGCCGGCCGTGACCGCGCGGCGGAGCATCGGCAGGATCGAGGACGCCGTCCGGGTGACGACGCCGAACTACGACTACTTCTACCTGTGCCCGGAACTGCGGCGGAAGCGGATGATCCCGGTGGTGACACGGGTCCGGGCCAAGAGCATCGAGGAGTTTGGCGAGCTCGTCCGCCATCCGGGCGAGGAATACATCCATGTCCTGGAAGGCCGCGCCGAAGTGCACACCGAGTTCTACGACCCGATCGTGCTGGGCACCGGCGAATCGGTGTACATCGACTCCAATATGGGGCACGCCTACATCGCGGCGGAGGGTTGCGAGGAAGTGGTCCTGCTGGGTGTGTGCTCGAGCTCCGACGAGCACCTGATGGAATCGCTGCTCAGCATCCACGGCGACAGCGCCAAACCGCGCTGACCGACCGCGCTGACCGACCCCGCTGAAGCACAGCTGGCCCCTCCAGAGGCCCGCAAGGCGTCACGAAACCCCGCCCGCGCGGGGTTTTTCGTTGCGCGGTGCGCACTCCGACGGTCGGCACGGCGCCACCCCCGCCGGTAGAATCCCCCTTCCAGAACCTTCCAGGCTCCGCAGCAGCAAATGAGCGACGTACGTCCGCCCTTCCACGGCTTCGAACAGATTCCCCTGCGCGAGTACGCCGAGCGCGCCTACCTCGACTACTCGATGTACGTCGTCCTCGACCGCGCCCTTCCCTTCCTCGGCGACGGCCTCAAGCCGGTGCAGCGTCGCATCATCTACGCGATGAGCGAGCTGGGCCTCAATGCCGCGGCCAAGCCCAAGAAATCCGCCCGCACCGTCGGCGACGTGATCGGCAAGTACCACCCGCATGGGGACAGCGCCTGCTACGAGGCGATGGTGCTCATGGCCCAGCCCTTTTCCTACCGCTATCCGCTGATCGAAGGCGAGGGCAACTTCGGCTCGAGCGACGACCCCAAGTCGTTCGCGGCCATGCGCTACACCGAGGCCAAGCTCACGCCCATCGCCGAAGTGCTGCTGGGCGAACTGGGCCAGGGTACGGTCGACTGGACGCCCAACTTCGACGGCACGATGGAAGAGCCGTCGTGGATGCCGGCGCGCCTGCCCCACCTGCTGCTCAACGGCACCACCGGCATCGCCGTGGGCATGGCGACCGACATCCCGCCGCACAACCTCAACGAAGTGGTCAGTGCGTGCGTGCGACTGCTGGATGATCCGGACGCGACCACCGCCGACCTGTGCGAGCACATCCTCGGCCCGGACTACCCGACCGCGGCCGAAATCATCACCCCGCGCGCGGACCTGCGCGCGATGTACGAATCGGGCATGGGCAGCGTGCGCGCCCGCGCTGTGTTCGAGCGCGACGGCAACAACCTGGTGATCACCGCCCTGCCCTACCAGGTCTCGCCAGGCAAGGTGATCGAGCAGATCGCCACCCAGATGCGCGCCAAGAAGCTGCCTTGGCTGGAGGATCTGCGCGACGAGTCCGACCACGCCAATCCCACGCGCATCGTCATGGTGCCGCGGTCCAACCGCGTCGACGCCGACCAGTTGATGGGCCACCTGTTCGCGACGACCGACCTGGAAAAGAGCTACCGGGTCAACTTCAACGTCATCACGCTGGAAGGCCGTCCGCAGGTGAAGGGCCTGAAGGCCTTCCTGACCGAATGGCTGCGCTTCCGCAGCGACACGGTCACCAAGCGGCTCAAGCACCGGCTGGAAAAGGTCGAGCGGCGCCTGCACCTGCTGGAAGGCCTGCTGATCGCGTTCCTCAACCTGGACGAGGTGATCCGCATCGTCCGTACCGAGGACGAACCCAAGCCTGTGCTGATCGCGCGGTTCGGCCTGAGCGACGAGCAGGCCGAGTACATCCTGGAAACGCGCCTGAGGCAGCTGGCCCGCCTGGAAGAGATGAAGATCCGCGGCGAGGAGGATGAGCTCAAGTCCGAGCGCGACCGCATCCTGGCCATCCTGGACAGCAAGCCCAAGCTGAAGAAGCTGGTGAAGGACGAACTGCTGGCGGACGCCAAGAAGTTCGGTGATGCCCGGCGCTCCCCGCTGGTCGCGCGTGGCGCCGCCCAGGCGCTGTCGGAAACCGAACTGGTGCCCAGCGAACCGATGACGGTCGTGCTCAGCGAGAAGGGCTGGGTGCGCGCGGCCAAGGGGCACGACATCGACGCCGCCACACTGAGTTACCGCGACGGCGACGGCCTGCTGCAGGCTGCCCGTGGCCGCAGCACGCAACAGGTCGCCTTCCTGGATTCCACCGGGCGCGCGTACTCGACGGTGGCGCACACGCTGCCGTCGGCGCGCGGCAATGGCGAACCGCTGACGGGTCGCTTCTCGCCCACGCCCGGCGCCTCGTTCCAGGCATTGGCCACCGGCGACAACGACACCCGCTTCGTGCTGGCCTCCAGCCACGGCTACGGCTTCGTGACCCGCTTCGAAAACCTCACCGGCCGCAACAAGGCCGGCAAGGCGATGCTGTCGCTCACGCCGAATGCCAAGGTGTTGCAGCCGGTGCCCGTGGCCAGCGGCGAGAAGGACCGCGTGGTGGCCGTGACCAACGTCGGCCACCTGCTGGCCTTCCCGGTGTCCGAGCTGCCCGAACTGGACAAGGGCAAGGGCAACAAGATCATCGACATTCCCAAGGCCAAGCTGGGAACCGAGCGCGTCGTGGCGATCGCCGTGGTGCCGCCGGGCGGCACGCTGGTGGTCCGTTCGGGTGCGCGCACGATGTCGCTGTCCTTCAAGGACCTGGATGCCTACGTCGGCGCGCGCGCGACGCGGGGCGGCCTGCTTCCGCGCGGATGGCAGAAGGTGGAAGGCCTGGCGGTCGACTGACGCAGCGCCACCGCATGCGCCGCCACCCAAGACTCCGACGCGAGGATCGCGATGCACCCTGACTTCTGGCTCCAGCGCTGGCAGGACAACCAGATCGGCTTCCACCAGGACAAGCCGACGCCCTTGCTGCTCAAGCACTGGCCCGCCGTCGGGATGCCGGTGGGCGCCACGGTCTTCGTGCCGCTGGCAGGCAAGAGCCTGGACATGGTGTGGTTCGCCTCGCAGGGTTACCGCGTGCTGGGCGTGGAGATCTCGCCCGTGGCGATCAAGCAGTTCCTCAGCGAGCATGGCGTGGTCCCGGAGTTCCGGGACACGCCGCACGGCACCCATTACACCGCGGGCAACATCGAACTCATCCACGGCGACGCCTTCGCCCTGGGCGCCGACGACCTCGTCGACTGCGCCGCGGCATTCGACCGCGCGGCCCTCATCGCGTTGCCGCCGGACCTGCGGCGGCGCTACGTGCACGAGCTCTACGCCAGGCTGCCCCAGCGCTGCCGCGCGCTGCTGATCACACTGGAGTACCCGGCGCACGAGAAGCAGGGTCCGCCCTTCAGCGTGCCCGAAGCGGAAGTGTCGGAACTGTTCGGACGCGACTGGGACATCGACGTGCTCGAGCGCCGCGACATCCTGGAACAGCAACCCGGCTTCGTTGCCGAAGGCGTGACCAGGCTGGAAACCGTCGTCTATCGGCTCAACCGCAAGTGAGTCGCCGGGCGCTGACCCGTTCCTCTCCTTGAGGGGGAGGAAACCGGGATCCGCGCCGGGGTCGCGGTGACCCTGACGAACCGCAACCCGCAGGGGCCGGGCTCGCCGGAAGCCGCCCGCCCAGACTCAGTGCGGGAGCCGGGCCGCCCACTCCGACGCCGCCCGCGCCTTGGAGAACAGGAATCCCTGCCCCAGTTCGCACCCCATTTCCAGCAGGCATTCGCGTTGATCGTCGGTCTCCACGCCTTCCGCGATCACATCCATGCCGAGCGTCTGCGCCATTGCCAGCACGGCTTTCACCACCGGCGTGCTGCCGTGGCCATCGCCGCGCTGCAGCGCGCTGACGAAGGAGCGATCGATCTTGATGGTATGCAGCGGGAAACGGTGCAGATAGCTCAGGGAGGAATATCCCGTGCCGAAATCGTCCAGCGCGGCCACGACGCCGGCGGTGCGAAGGGCCTGGAGCGTTTCGCGCACCTGGTCGGGATTGTCCAGCAGCGCGCCCTCGGTGACTTCCACCCGGATCCGGTCGTGGGAAAGATGGAAGCTGTCGAACAGCTCCAGCATCTGTCGCGCCAGCGTGGGCGAGCGGAAGTGGCGGGGTGACACGTTCAAGGTCACGTAACCACTGTCCTCGCCGAGCAGGCTGATCTCGCGACAGGTCTGCTCGAACATCTGCCAGTCGATCTGCTCGACACTGCCGTTTTCCTCGGCCAGCGCCAGGAATTCATCCGGAGCCACCAGTCCGCGCCGCGGATGGCGCCAGCGCAGCAGCGCTTCGTAGCCCAGCACCTTGCGGTCGGCCAGGCGCACGATCGGCTGGAAATGGGGCTCGAACTCGTAGCGCTGGATGGCCCGGCGCAGGTCGCTTTCCAGCTCCAGCAGCGCGATGGCCTCCTGGTGGAGACGCTCGTCGAAGATCTCGAACCGCTGCCGCCCATGTGCCTTGGCGCGATACATCGCCACGTCCGCATCGCGCAGCAGTTCCTCGGCGCGCTTGTAGCGGGGATGTCCCAGCGCGATGCCGATGCTGGCCGAGGTGAACAACTCCTTGCCGTCGATGTGCATCGGCTCGCTGAGCAGTTCGATGGCCCGCTCCGCGGCGTGGCAGGCTTCCTCCGGCAGGTTGACGTCTTCCAGCAGCAGCGCGAACTCGTCACCGCCCAGCCGCGCCACGACATCGAACGGGCGCACGCAGGCCTGAAGGCGTGCGCCGGCCTCCTTGAGCATTTCATCGCCCGCCAGGTGGCCGACACTGTCGTTGACCACCTTGAACCGGTCCAGGTCGAGGAACAGCACGGCGAAGCGATGCTTGGGATCGCGTTCCATCCGCGCCAGGGACCGCTCCAGCGCGTCGTACAGGTAGCTGCGGTTGGGCAGGCCGGTGAGCGAGTCGTGCATGGTTTCATGCATCAGCTGCTGCTCCGCCCGCTCGCGCTCGACGATCTGCTCGCGCAGCTTGCCCACGGCCTTGGCCAGCTCGCGCGTGCGCTCGGCCACCCGGTCCTCCAGCTCGCCGCGCGCCTGCTTGCGGTCGAGCGCGGTGAGGATGTGCTGGGCCACGTAGGTCAGCAATGCGCGGTCTTCCTCACCGAAGCGCTCGGCGACGTCGTAGCTCTGGACCACCAGCGCTCCGCGCACGGTGCCTTCAAATACCATCGGCACGCCCAGCACGTCCTCCGCCGGGGCGCCGAACGACACACCCTCCGGAATGCCAAGCTCGCGGTTCACCTGCGCCGGCGACCCCATCACCGCCCGCCCGGTGCGGATAACGCCCAGGGTTATCGTGTCGCGCATCTGCGCTTCCGGAATTTCCACTCCGATCTCGACCAGCCCCGGGTCCTTCTCGTCCGCGTGGTAGATCACCCGCAGGGCTTCCCGGTCGGCGTCGTACATGGCGATGATCAGGTTGCGCGCGTACATGAGTTCGGCGACGACGAGGTGGATGCGCCGCAGCATCTCGCTCATGTCCAGGTCGCTGCTGGCCAGGTCGGCGATGCTGTAAAGCGCGGCCTGCAGCTTCTCGCCGCGCTGGCGCTCCATCACTTCGGCCGTCAACGCGCGGGTACGGTCCTCGACGCGGTTCTCCAGCTCGACGTGGGCCTGCTTGCGCTGCAGGGCCGTCAGGATGTGCTGGGCGACATAGCCCAGCAGGGAGCGGTCCTCCTCGCTGAAACGACCACGCTGGTCGTAGCTCTGCACGATGACGGCGCCCCGCACGATGCCTTCGGCCACCATCGGAACGCCCAGCCAATCGGCGCTTTCCGGCCCGAACCCGCCCGGGGGCGCCAGCCCGAACTGCTCGCGCAGCTTCTGCGAGGGCCCCATCGCCGGAGAACCACTGCGGATCACCGCCATGGTCAGGCTCTCGCGCAGTTGCCCGGCCGGAATCTCCTTGCCGACCGCCACGCCGTGCCCGCCCTTTTCGTCCGCCACGTACACGAACTGCAGCGTGTCCCGCTCGGGCGCGTACAGCGCGATCTTGAAGTTCGCCGCGTACATCAGCCCGGCGACCACCGCATGGGTGCGGGGGAGCATTTCCTGCATGTCCAGCTCGCTGCTGGCGAGGCTGGCGAGCGAATACAGCGCCTTCTGCAGCTGGGCTGCCTTTCCCATCCGACCGGTGGCGTGGTTGGCGGCCACCAGCTCGATCTCCGCGCGCATGCGCGCGGCCAGCAGGGTCAGGAAATCGAGCAGGCCAGGCGGATCACCACCGGCGAGGGCGGTCGCCTGCGGCCATCGGGCCAGGAATACGGCCTGGGCGTACTGGAGCGGGTGGGCAATGCGCAGCCAACCGTCCTGCACATTTCCGCTGGCCACGCTCCCGTTGCGTGCCAGGGCCTCGTCGATGAGCTCGGACTCCTCCTGCGACAGCGGCGTGGTCGGCCACTGGTGCCCGCGCAGACGACCTTCCCGCGTGGTACCGGAAATCCACACCAGCCGTGCGTCGCGACAACCGAACACGGTTTCGGCCATGCGCAGGACGACCTCGTCGATCTCCCCCGGCCGGGTGGGCGGCTCGGGAATCGAGATCCCCTTCAACGTGCGCGCGGTGGTCCCGCGCGCCTTCGACCCTTGGAACAGACTGGCCATGGCATTGATTCCAACGCCTTTGCAGCCGGGATGACTGCTTTTCCTGGGCAGTGGCCTGCGACCGCAGGCGGTGGGGCTGCTGAGCCGCAGTCTACGCCAGTGCCGCCTGGTGTACCCCTGCCACCGCCCGCCCCGAGGGGTCGGCCGCCGTGGCGAATGCCGCGTCCCAGGCGATGGCGGCGGGGGAGGAACAGGCGATCGACTTGCCCCCCGGCACCGTCTGCGCGCAGGCCGCCCCGGGAAAGAACTGCTCGAAGATGTGGCGATACAGGTAGGCCTCCCTGGTCTGCGGCGGGTTCAGCGGGAACCGGTTGGCCGCCGCGGCGAAGACCCGGTCGCTGACCTGCTGCTGCGCGTGCGCCTTGAGCCCGTCGATCCAGCCGTAGCCGACGCCGTCGCTGAACTGTTCCTTCTGCCGCCACAGGATCGAGTCGGGGAGGTAGCCGGCGAAGGCCTCGCGCAGGATGGCCTTCTCCATCCGGTGGGTGCCGTCCTGCTGCCGGCCGGCCATCTTGTACTTCGCATCCATGCGCATCGCCACTTCGAGGAACTCCACGTCGAGGAATGGCACGCGCGGCTCCACGCCCCAGGCCATCATCGACTTGTTCGCCCGCAGGCAGTCGTAGCTGTGCAGCGCATCGAGCTTGCGGATCGTCTCCTCGTGGAACTCACGCGCGTTGGGCGCCTTGTGGAAATAGAGGTAACCGCCGAACACCTCGTCGCTGCCTTCGCCCGACAGCACCATCTTCACTCCCATCGCCTTGATCCGCCGCGCCAGCAGGAACATCGGCGTCGAGGCACGGATGGTGGTGACGTCGAAGGTCTCGATGTGGCGGATGACCTCGGGCAATGCATCCAGCCCCTCGTCGAAGGTGTAGGTGAAACCGTGGTGCACCGTGCCCAGTGCCTGGGGCGGCCACCTCGGCCGCGGCGAGATCGGGCGAGCCGTCCAGTCCGATGGCGAAGGAATGCAGGCGCGGCCACCAGGCTTCGGCCTGGTCGTCCTCCTCCACGCGCCGGCGCGCGTAACGCGCGGCGACGGCGGCGACCAGCGATGAATCCAGACCGCCCGACAGCAGCACGCCATAGGGGACGTCGCTCATCAACTGGCGGTGCACCGCGCGCTCGAAGGCCTGGCGCAGTTCGTCCAGCCCCACCTCCACGCCCTGCGTGGACGCGTGATCGCGCCAGGGCCGGTCGTAATAGCGCACCAGCCCGGCGTCCTTGCCGGCGGTGGAAGCGCTGTCGTAGTAGTGCCCCGGCGGGAACTGCGCGACGTCGGCGCACACATCGGCGAGGGCCTTCATTTCCGACGCCACGCACAGGCGGCCGTCAGCGTCGTGGCCCCAGTAGAGCGGACACACGCCAAGCGGGTCGCGCGCGATCACCACCCGGCCGGCGGCGGCGTCCCACAGTGCGAAGGCGAAGATGCCATTGAGCTCGGTGAGCCAGTCGCCGATGCCCGGCCGCTGCGCGTACAGCGCGTTGATCACCTCGCAGTCCGAGCCGGTCTGGAACGCATAGGGCGCGGCCAGCTGCTTTTCCAGTTCGCGGTGGTTGTAGATCTCGCCGTTGACGGCCAGCACCAGTTGCCCGTCGGCCGACCGCAGCGGCTGCGAACCGCCGGCCGGATCGACGATGGCCAGCCGCTCGTGCACGAGGATCGCGCCGGCGTCGACGTGGACACCGCTCCAGTCGGGGCCGCGATGGCGCTGACGCTGGGATAGTTCGAGCGCGCGGCGGCGCAGGCTGTGGAGATCGTCGCCGGCCTGCAGGCCGAACATGCCGAAGATGGAACACATGGTGGAACTCCTGGTGGATGGCGGACTGGAAAGGGGCCGGGTGGACTTTCGACAGCCAGAAACGACGAAGCCCGCGCTTTCGGCGCGGGCTTCGTGAGCGAATAGGGCGTGTGTTGCGCGCGCTAATCGCCGGCCCGCGGGAGGCTGGCGTTATTGCGGTTGTTATTGCTGACGGCGGCCACGGACGCCCGACCGCGCAGGGCGGTGGAGATCAGCAGGGCGATGGCCGGGGTGTGGGGCATGACCCGATCCTCCTTCAGGCCCGGCGGGTTTGTCAAACGACTGGAATGCATCAGGGCCTCCCGGCATCGGCCGCGCGGACGGCATCGGCTAAGCTCGCAGGCCCGGGGGAGGACATCATGAGCAAGTGGATCAGACGCGGCCTGCTGGGCCTGGTGCTGCTGGTGCTGGCCGCGATGCTCGTGGGCTGGTGGCTGATGCGCGGCAGCCTGCCGACGCTCGAGGGCGAGCTCGCCCTGTCCGGCCTGTCCGCCCCGGTCGCCCTTGAACGCGACCACCGCGGCGTGGTCACCGTGCAGGCCGCCAACGAGGCCGACGCGATGCGCGCGCTGGGTTACGTCCATGCGCAGGAGCGCTATTTCGAGATGGACCTGCTGCGCCGCACGGCGGCGGGCGAGCTGGCCGAACTGTTCGGTCCGCTGGCGGTGGACACCGATCGCCGGCACCGCGTGCACCGTTTCCGCGCGCGGGTCCACGATGGCATGGACACGATCCTGGGCCAGCACCGTGCGTCGATGCAGGCCTATGTCGACGGCGTCAACGCGGGTCTGGCCGGACTGCGCACGCGCCCCTGGCCCTACCTGCTGCTGCGAACGCAACCCGAGCCCTGGCAGCTCGAGGACTCTGCGCTGGTGGCCTTCGCGATGTACTTCGACCTGCAGGACGGCGAGAACGCACGTGAACTGGCGTTGTGGAAGATGCGCCCGCACCTGCCGCCCCCGCTCTATGCGCTGCTGACCCACGACGGCAGCCAGTGGGATGCGCCGTTGACCGGCCCTGTGCGCGGCGATGCGCGCCTGCCCACCGCCGAAGAAGTCGACCTGCGCCGCCTTCCCAGCCCGAAGGATCCCGGTGACGCGCTGCCCGCCCCGCGCATCGTCGGCAGCAACAACTTCGCCGTCTCCGGCGAGGCCACGCGCGATGGCCGGGCGATCGTCGCCGACGACATGCACCTGGGCCTGCGCGCCCCCAACCTGTGGTTCCGCGCGCAGTTGCGCTATGCCGACGACCAGGCGCCGGGCGGCCGCGTCGACATGGGCGGCTTCACCCTGCCCGGCCTGCCGTTCGTGGTGGTCGGCAGCAACGGCCACGTCGCCTGGGCGTATACGAACAGTTACATCGACACGATGGACTGGGCCTTGCAGGACGTCTGCGGCGAGCGCGCCACGGCAGGCTGCGTGCCGGCCACGCGCCACCGCGAAACGATCGTCGTGGCCGGCGCCGCGCCTGTGCCGATGGACGTCGACGAAACCGCCTGGGGCCCGGTGATCGGCCGCGATGCGCAGGGCCGCGCGTTGTCGCTGCGCTGGGTCGCGCATCTGCCCGGGGCGCTCAACGTCGGCCTGGGCGAAATGGCCCACGCATCCACGCTGGCCAGCGCGGTGGAGATCACCCGTCGCGTGGCCATTCCAACCCAGAACATGCTGCTGGCCGACCGCCACGGCGCAATCGGCTGGCGCTGGCTCGGACCGATCCCGCAACGCGCAGCCGGATGCGACGGGCAGCTTCCCGTCGAGACCGCTCCGACCGGCACCGCCTGCGGACCCTGGCCGATCAGCACATCGCGCGCGCCCCTGCTCCAGCCCACGCGCGGGCGCCTGTGGACGGGCAACAACCGGGTGGTCGGCGACGAGATCCTCGACCTGGCCGGCGATGGGGGCGCCGTCCTGGGCGCGCGCGCGAAGCAGATCCGCGACGACCTGTTCGCGAAGAAATTCCTCGACGAACGCGACCTGCTGGCCGTGCAGCTGGACGACCGCGCGCTGTTCCTCCAGCCGTGGTGGCAGTTGCTCCACGATCGCGCGCGCGTCGCCAGATCCGACGCGCTCAGCGCGCTCGCCGCGGCCGCTGCAACGCGGCCCGAACGCGCCAGCCCGGATTCGGTGAGCTATCGGCTGACGCGCGCATGGCGGCTGGCGGTGCACACGCGCGTGGTCGATGGCCTGACCGGGCCGGCGCGCGCCGCGCTGGACAAGGATTTCGAGATGCCGGGGCTGCCGCAGCAGGAAGGCTTCATCTGGCCGATGGTCACCCAGCGTCCCGCGCACCTGCTGCCGCCGCGCTTTGCGAGCTGGAACGCGTTGTTCGAGGATGCGGCGGCACAGGTGCGCGGCGACCTGGAAGCCATCGGCCCGCTGGCGCAGCGCAGCTGGGGCGAGCAGAACACCGCGCGCATCTGCCACCCGCTGTCGCGTGCCCTGCCCGGCTTCCTCAAGCCTGCCTTGTGCATGCCCTTCGAACCGCTGGCCGGTGACGCTTCGATGCCGCGCGTGCAGCACCCGGATTTCGGCGCATCCGAACGCATGGTCGTTTCTCCGGGGCGCGAAGCCGATGGCTTCATCCACATGCCGGGCGGCCAGAGCGGGCACCCGATGTCGCCGTACTGGGGCGCGGGCCATGACGACTGGGTGCACGGAAGGCCGACGCCGTTCCTGCCGGGTCCGCCGGAGCATGTGTTGCGGCTGCGGCCCTGAGCTGATGCTGCGTTCCCTCCCCTGATCAAGGGGGAGGGGCAGGATGGCGCGGCCCGTCGCGACACGCGCAACACAGGCCGCGGGCTCTTATCCCAGCAACCGCTCCAGCAACTGCAGATACAGGTCCGGCAGCGCTTCCAGATCCGCCACCCGCACGTGCTCATCCACCTTGTGGATGCTGGCATTCACCGGACCGATCTCGATGCACTGCGCGCCCAGCGGCGCGATGAAGCGTGCATCCGACGTGCCGCCGCCGGTGCTTTCCTCCGGCGCCGCGCCGGCAAACTGCGTCAGCACTTCGCGCGCCGCCGCGCGCAGCGGGCCTTCAGGCGTATGGAACGGTTCCCCGCCGCGATGCCAGTGCACCGAATACTCCAGGCCATGCGCCTGCAGGATCTTCTCGCACTCGCGCTCGAGCTGCTCCGCGCGCCAGTGCGGGTTGTAGCGCAGGTTGAACAACACCTGCAGCTCGCCCGGGATCACGTTGTTCGCGCCGGTGCCGGCATGGATGTTGCTGACCTGCAGGCTGGTCGGCGGAAAGGTCTCGAACCCCTCATCCCACTGCCGCGCCGCCAGTTCCGCCAACGCGGGCATCGCCTGGTGGATCGGGTTGCGGGCCTTTTCCGGATAGGCGACGTGACCCTGGATGCCCCGCACCGCCAGGGTAGCCGACAGCGTGCCGCGGCGGCCGACGCGCAGCAGGTCGCCCAGCACCGCCTTGGATGAAGGTTCGCCCGTCACGCACCAGTCGATGCGCTCATCGCGCTCGCGGAACAAATCGGCGACGCGGCGCACGCCGTCGACGGCGTCGCCCTCTTCGTCCGACGTCAGCAACAGCGCGACGCGGCCACGGTGGCCGGGATGCGCTTCGACGAAGCGTTCCAGCGCGACGACGAAAGCCGCCACGCTGCCCTTCATGTCCGCCGCGCCGCGGCCGTAGAGCACGCCGTCGCGGATGTCCGGCACGAACGGATCACTGGACCAGGCCTCGCGCGGACCGGGCGGCACCACGTCGGTGTGACCCAGCAGCACCAGCGTCGGGCCATGGTTGCCGTGCGTCGCCCACAGGTTGTCGACGTCGCCGAAGCGCAGGTGCTCGCAGGCGAACCCCGCCGCCGCGAGGCGTTGCGCGATCAGTTGCTGGCAACCCGCATCGTCGGTGGTGATCGAAGGCCGGGCGATCAGGTCGCAGGTCAACGCCAATACGCTCATGCCGCCGCTCCCCGCGCACGCCGCATGCGCGCGGACTCCAACGCGATGAGGGACAGGCCGCAGAGGCCACCGACGCTCGCGCCCGTCAGCAGTTCGGGGGCCGCGGTCAGATGGGGTGGGAACAGCGCCTGCCCATAGGTGACCAGCAGCCAGGCCGTCCCGAGCCCGACCAGGACGAAGCAGGCCAGGCTCGCCACCAGCAGCCCCATCCAGCGTGTGCTCATGCGCCTACCCCGAACCGCTTCTTGAATCCGTTGTCGCTGAATCCCTGCGTCACCGTGCCGTCGTCGGTCACCACGACCGGCCGGCGGATCAGCTGCGGGTACTCCTTCAGCAGAAGCTTCCACTCGGCATCCGAGCCCGGCGTCCTGCGGTTGTCGGGCAGCGTGCGCCAGGTCGTGGACGACTTGTTGATCATCGCGTCCCAGCCGCCGAGTTTGTCCCTCCACTCCACCAGCGTCTCCGGCGCCTGCCGGTTGTCGCGGTAGTCAATGAAGGTGTGGGCGACGCCGAAGCGGTCGAGCCACTTGCGGGCCTTCTTGCAGGTATCGCAGTTGTTGAGGCCGTAGAGCGTGGTCATCGGGTCTCAGCCCTTCTGGCGAAGCGCGTCGATGCGCACGATCAGTGCCTCGGCGACCGGATTGCGCGCAAAGGGATTGAACTGGAACGAGCCGCGCGGAATGAACACCACCTCGTCGCCGAGCTTTCCCGGCTGGCGCAAACGCAGGGTGATCCGCCTGGGGTTGGCGTAGCGCGAGGAATCCACGTTGATCACGGACGCCAGCGCGATCCGCTCCTCGACGTCACCCTTGCGAACCACCAGGTGCGTCCCGGCGTCACGGACCTCGTCCGCAAGGCCCCACAGGAGGTGGCGGAACATGAAGTAGCCGATGACGGCCATGACGAGCGGCTGGATGATGAACACGGCCGATGCCCGCCAGTCGCCTGCCTTGATCGCGGTGGCGACGAAGATGCCGAGGAAGCTGAACCAGATCGCCGAAAACACCCGCTTCATGAAGAACGTCTGCGAAGAGGAGATCTTCTCCATGGCCAGCCTCAGTCCGCCAGCCCGCGCAGCAGGTCGTTGATCGAGGTCTTCGACCGCGTCTTCGCATCCACCTGCTTGACGATGACCGCGCAATACAGCGAATGGGAACCGTCCTTCGCCGGCAACTGGCCGGAGACGACCACGCTGTACGGCGGCACGCTGCCGTAGCTGATCTCACCGGTCATGCGGTTGTAGACGCGCGTGCTCTGGCCCAGGAACACGCCCATGCCGATCACGCTGTGGTGGCCGACGACGAAACCCTCGACCACTTCCGAGCGCGCGCCGATGAAGCAGTGGTCCTCGATGATGGTCGGGGACGCCTGCAGGGGTTCGAGCACGCCGCCGATGCCGGCGCCGCCGCTGAGGTGGCAATGCTTGCCGACCTGCGCGCAGGACCCCACCGTGGCCCAGGTATCCACCATGGTGCCCTCGCCGACATGGGCGCCGATGTTGACGAAACTGGGCATCAGCACCACGTCCTTGCCCAGGTGCGCGCCACGGCGCGCGATCGCGCCCGGCACGACGCGCACGCCCAGCTTGCGGAAATCGCTTTCGCTGTAGCCCTCGAAGCGCGCCGGGATCTTGTCCCAGAACGGCGCCGGACGCGCGTCGACCAGGTGCATCTCGTTGACGCGGAAGTACAGCAGCACCGCCTTCTTCAGCCATTCGTTGACGGTCCAGCCGCCCTTGCCGTCCGGCTCGGCGACGCGGAACTCACCCTTTTCCAGCCCGGCGATCACCCGCTCGACGGTCGGACGCGTGGAGCCCTCGATCTCGTCGACGCTGAGCATCGTGCGGCGCTCGAAGGCGCTGTCGACCATGAACTTCAGTTCGTCGACGCCCGGCCCCTTGGCCGCTGCGGTCCGGCGGGAGGTCTTGCGACCCGGCTTCTTCTCGGTCATTGCCTTTCTCCATCCAGGCAGGCGAGCAGCGCGGTGTGCAGCGCCTGCCGTTGAGCGTCATCCAGCGGGAGATTCCGCCGGTCGGTGATCTGGAAAACGTCCTCGGCGCGTTCGCCGAAGGTCGCGATGCGCGCATCGTGCACGCGCAGGTGCTGGTCGCGCAGCACCATGGCCACGTCGGCCAGCAGCCCGGGCCGGTCGTTGCAGACCAGGCTGAGCATGGTGCGGGGACCTTCGGCGTGGCTGATCGTGTCGAAACCCACCTGCACCGCGATCCGGAAGTGCCGCAGGTGCCGGGGCTGCGTGCGGCGCGTGGGACGGATGCCGTCCAGCGGGCCGGCCAGCACCTGGCTGAGCCGGCGCTCCACGTCCTCGGCGCTGCAGGCGTGGCGGGCATCGCTGGGTTCGACCTCGAAGCTGTCGAACACCATGTCCAGCGGGCCGTCCAGCACGCGCGCCTGGTGGATCGTGAGCCCCAGGCGGTCCAGCGTCGCCACGATCGCGGCGAACAGGCCGTCGCGGTCGGGCGAATGCACGAACACTTCCAGCGCGCCGGTATAGCCGGTGAGCGGCCGGGCGCGGATGCAGCCCTGCCCCACCGCCACCTCCCGCAACGAGGCCGCCTGCCAGGCCACCTGGTCGGGGCGGCTGCGCTCGAACCCCACGCGCGGCATGCGCGCGAACAGGGCGTCGATTTCCTCGTCGCCGCTGCCGAACGAGGCCAGGATCGCGTGCGCGGCCTGCCGCGTCTCGGCGACGCGCTCCTCGGCCGCCACCGGATGCTCGAGCCCGCGCCGCAGGGCGAGCCGCGTGGCGGTGTACAGGTCGGCCATCAACCGGTCCTTCCACGCATTCCACAGCTTGGGCGAGGTGCCGGCGATATCGGCGCAGGTCAGCAGGTACAGGTGATCCAGGCGTTCGCGGTCGGCCACGCGGGTGGCGAAGCGATGGATGACATCGGGATCGCCGATGTCCTGCTTCTGCGCGGTGACCGACATCAGCAGGTGCTCGCGCACCAGCCATTCGACCAGTGCGGTATCGCCTTCGGACAATTCCAGCGCCGTGCAGAACTCGCGCGCGTCCACGGCGCCCAACTCCGAATGGTCGCCGCCGCGCCCCTTGGCGATGTCGTGGAACAGCCCGGCCAGCAGCAGCAGCTCGGGCTTGCGCAGCTTCGGCCATACCTGGTGCGCGAGGGCGAAGCGTTCGTCGGGCGAGCCCGATGCGAAGGACGCGATGTTCTTCAGCACCGCCAGCGTGTGCTGGTCGACCGTGAACACGTGGAACAGGTCGAACTGCATCCGCCCGGAAACGTTGGCGAAGGCGGGAATCCAGCGGCCCAGCACGCCCAGGCGAGCCATGCGCTTGAGCGTCTCCACCGCCTGCGGTCCGCGCAGCAGGCGCAGGAAGCGCTGGCGCAGCCCGCTGTCGGCGTCGCGGAAGGACGGGATGCCGGGCAATGCCTCGGCCAGCGCGCGCGCGGTGCGCGAGTGCAGCCCGCGGGCGTCCTCGCGGCTGGCCCAGACGGCGAACAGGGCGAAGATGTCGTCGGCCCCGCGCGGCCAGTCGGCCTCGCGCGCGGCCAGGTAGCTGCGGCGCAGCTCGAACTGCGCATCCACCGGCTGCGCGACCGGCTCGCCTTCCAGTTGTTCCTCGTAGCGCTGCAGCAGGCGGTCGCCGATGCGCAGCACCAGCGCGGCGCTGCGGTAGAAGCCCTGCATCATCTGTTCGACGCCCAGGCTGTCGGCGGTGTCCACGTGTCCGAGCCGTTCGGCGAGCAGCTTCTGGTAGTCGAAACGCAGCCGCTCCTCGCGCTTGCCCGCGACCAGGTGCAGGCCGAAGCGCAGGCGCGACAACGCGCGGCGCTCGCGCTCCAGCGTGGCGAACTCGTCCGCGCCCAGCTGGCCGATGGCCATCAGCGAATCCGGATCCCAGGTGCCCACGATGCGCAGCGCCATCCAGCGCAGCGTCTGCACGTCGCGCATGCCGCCCGGGCCTTCCTTCAGGTTGGGCTCCAGGTTGTCGGCGGTGTCGCCGAAACGGGCGTGGCGCGCGCGCTGTTCCTCGCGCTTGGCGATGTAGTACTCGTGCGCCGGCCAGATGCGTTGCGCGGACACGGCGGCGGCCAGCTCCGCCGCGGCATCCAGGTCGGCCAGCAGCGGCCGGGCCTCCAGCAGCGCGGTGAGCACGGTGATGTCGGCCGCGGCTGCCTGCGTGCATTCGGCAGGCGAACGCACGGCGTGACCGACGGGCAGCCCGGCGTCCCACAGCAGGGTGAAGAAGCGCGCGAGCTCATCGCGGTGCCGGGCCTGTGCCTCGGCCGGGCCAAGCACCAGCAGGTCGATGTCCGATTGCGGGAACAGTTCGCCGCGGCCGTAGCCACCCACGGCGAACAACGACAGGTTGGCGTCCTGTGGCACGCAGTGCGACCAGGCCTCGCGCACCAGCGCGTCCACCGCCTGCGCGCGCGCGGCCAGCAGCCGGTCGATGTCGCCGTCGGCGTCGAAGCGGGCGGCGAGGGCCGCATCGCTCTCGGCGATGGCGGCGCGGGTGGCGGCGGCCCAGTCGGCGTCGCGCGGCGTGCCAGGTACCGGATCGCTCATGGACCCACCGCCACGCGGCTTCGCGTCATAGGTCGTTGTCGTCGCCAGGCAGGCGGGTGAGGATCTCCACGCCGCTGTTGGTCACCACGACCGTGTGTTCCCACTGCGCCGACAGCCTGCGGTCCTTGGTGACCACGGTCCAGCCATCGGGCAGCAGCTTGGTATGGCGCTGGCCCTCGTTGATCATCGGCTCGACCGTGAAGGTCATGCCGGGCTTGAGCACCAGGCCCTCGCCCGCGCGGCCGTAGTGCAGCACCTGCGGATCCTCGTGGTAGACCTTGCCGATGCCGTGGCCGCAGTACTCGCGCACGACGCTGAAGCGCTCGCTCTCGGCGTACTGCTGGATGGCGTTGCCGATATCGCCCAGCGTGGCGCCGGGCTTGACCGCACGGATGCCGCGGAACATCGCCTCGCGCGTCACGTCCACCAGGCGCTTGGCCATCACCGACGGCGTGCCGGCGAAATACATGCGGCTGGTGTCCCCGTGCCAGCCGTCCTTGATGACGGTGACATCGATATTGATGATGTCGCCGTCCTTGAGCACCTTGGCTTCGCTGGGGATGCCGTGGCAGATGACGTTGTTGACCGAGGTGCAGATCGTGGCGGGGAAGCCCTTGTAACCGACATTGGCCGGGATGGCCTGCTGGACCTTGACGATATGGTCGTGGCAGATGCGGTCGAGTTCGGCGGTGGTCACGCCGGGCTTCACGTGCGGAGCGACGACCTGCAGCACTTCGGCGGCCAGTCGGCCGGCGACGCGCATCTTCTCGATGTCGTCCGGGGTCTTGAGGGTGATGGGCATGGGCGAATTATCGCCCATGTCGGCCCGTTCATGCCCCGATCCGGACAGGACGTGGGGGCATGAGGGCGTCCGGAAGGCCTCGCGAGGCCGTTTCCGGGGCCTTCCGGCCCTGGAGTACCTGCCAGGTTGCCCGTGGCCGCCCCAGCCGGCATACTTCCGCGGCTCTGCCGGCCCGTCCGACAGACCGCCACGCCGGGCGACACCGGCGAATCCACACCCGCTGCCACAGCCCGTGCCGGGGTGCTTCAGGCGACTGAAGTTCGGACACGGAAGCAGCGGGGAGGCCCAACCCCGGAACCATGGCTCCATGCTCGCGCATGGGGCAGCCGCACCACTTTCCCGCGGCCAGGTTCCTTATCGGAGTAACAGCAATGCCCCAGATCACCATGCGCCAGATGCTGGAAGCCGGCGTCCATTTCGGCCACCAGACGCGCTACTGGAACCCCAAGATGGGCCCGTACATCTTCGGCGCCCGCGGCAAGATCCACATCATCAACCTCGAGAAGACCGTTCCGCTGTTCAACGACGCGATGAACTTCATCTCGGGCGTCGCCCAGAAGCGCGGCGTGATCCTCTTCCTGGGCACCAAGCGCAGCGCGCGCGAAGCCATCAAGGAAGAAGCCCAGCGTTGCGGCCAGCCGTTCATGACCCAGCGCTGGCTGGGCGGCACGCTGACCAACTTCGCCACCGTGAAGAAGTCGGTCGCCCGCCTGAAGGAACTGGACGCCGCTGAAACCGACGGCACCTACCAGAAGCTGGTCAAGCACGAAGTGCTGACCATGCGCCGCGAGCGCGAGAAGCTGGAAGCCTCGCTGGGCGGCATCAAGGAAATGAACCGCCTGCCCGACGCGCTGTTCGTCATCGACGTCGGCCACGAAGACATCGCCATCAAGGAAGCCAAGAAGCTCGGCATCCCGGTGATCGCGGTCGTCGACACCAACTACGACCCGGAACTGGTCGACTACGCGATCCCGGGCAACGACGACGCCATCCGCGCCGTGCAGCTGTACGCCCGCGCCGCCGCCGACGCCGTGCTGGAAGGCAAGGCCGCTTCGCCGCAGGCCGCTTCGGTCCGCGAGGAAGAGTTCGCCGAGGGTGGCGAAGGCGAGAAGGCTCCGCGTGGTCGCGGCCCGGCCCGCAAGGCCGCGGCTGACAAGCCCGCCGCCGAGCCGGCTGCTGCCGAGGCGCCCGCCGTCGAAGCCGACGCCGGCAAGACCGAGTCCGCCGAGTAAGCACCGCGTCATCCGGCCGCGCCATGCTGCGCGGCCCCTTCGTCACTCCCGCGCAGGCGGGAGTCCAGCGACCTGGCCTTTGCAACGCAAAGGCACTGGATCCCCGCTCCTGCGGGGATGACGGTTCCAGCAGGCCAGCGGCGTCCGCGCCCTGGCCGTCCAATTCCGAATTGAGGTAACCCCCATGGCAGAAATCACCGCTTCCCTCGTCAAGGAACTGCGCGAGCGCACCGGCGCCGGCATGATGGAGTGCAAGAAGGCCCTGGCCGAGAACAACGCCGACCTCGAGGCCGCGGCCGAGTGGCTGCGCAAGTCCGGCGCGATCAAGGCCGTCAAGAAGGCCGACCGCGTCGCCGCCGAAGGCCGCATCGCCGTCGCCCAGAACGGCGGCAAGGCCGTGCTGGTCGAAGTCAACTCCGAGACCGACTTCGTCGCCAAGGACGAGAACTTCATCAACTTCGCCAACGCCGTCGCCCAGGCCGCCCTGGCCTCGGGCAGCGCCGACGTCGAAACCCTGAAGGCCGCCAAGCTGGCTTCCGGCGAGACCGTGGAAGAGGCGCGCGCCGCCGCCATCGTCAAGCTCGGCGAGAACATCCAGGTCCGCCGCGTGGCCGTGATCGACTCGTCCAACAACGTGGCCGCCTACGTCCACGGCGGCAAGATCGGCGTGCTGGTCGAGCTCAAGGGCGGCGACGCCGAGCTCGCCCGCGGCATCGCCATGCACGTGGCCGCGATGAACCCGCCGCACAACAAGGCCAGCGACGTGCCGGCCGAGTTCGTGGCGAAGGAAAAGGAAATCGAACTGGCCAAGATGACCGACAAGGACAAGTCCAAGCCGGCCGAGATCCTCGAGAAGATCATGGCGGGCAAGATCGCCAAGATCGTCAACGAGGTCACGCTGTACGGCCAGCCCTACGTGCTGAATTCCGACCAGACCGTCGAAGCCGCGGTGAAGGCCGCCGGCGCCGACGTCATCGGTTTCCAGCGCCTGGTGGTCGGCGAAGGCATCGAGAAGGTGGTGGAGGACTATGCCGCCGAGGTCGCCAAGGCGATGCAGGTCTGATCGACCGCGTCGTTTGAGTGTCACGGAAAAGCCGCGGGAGACCGCGGCTTTTTTGTTGCCTGTTTTCCGGGGCCGCCTGCCGCGGTTTGATCCGAGCGGTGAGCGCATAGGGCGGGTCTTGACCCGCCACCTGGCCGCCAACAAGAGGCGTGCCCTGGCTTCAAGCCAGGGCTGCCGACCTCCGCTGGCATCTTGACCGCGACGGGCAACGCAGTGATGTGAGTTCGGCGCGGGATCCAGATCAGCTCCAGTGCCAGGCCGGACACACTCGAGGTTTCGGCGGGTCAAGACCCGCCACAGAGGTTTCGGCGGGTCAAGACCCGCCACACTCAAAGCTTCGGCGGGTCAAGACCCGCCCTATGCGCCGTTGCTGTTGCTCTCCCAACCTTCCCCCGCGGAGCGGGGGAAGGAGCTGGATCACCTGCCCCCCACCCGCTCCACCATCCGCGACGGCCATCCACCCGCCATCGCCCGATACAGCGCCACCACGCTCGTAGCGCTGCGGGTCCGGGCCTGGGCAAGCGCGTCCTGCGCCTGCAGCCGCGTGCGCTCGGCGTCCAGGACCTCGAACAGGTCCGTGGCGCCGACCTCGAAGCGCACCCGCGCCAGGCGTGCAGCCTCGGCGCTCTGCTCGGCGGCGGCCGCGCGGTGCTGGTCTTCCACGCGCGCACGGCCCTGCCGGACCAGTGCGTTCTCGGTGTCCTCCAAGGCCAGCAGCACCGTCTGCTCGTAGCGTGCAAGCTCGCCCGCCGCATCGGCATCGGCCGCGGCGATCCTCGCGCGCACGCGGCCGATGTCCAGGAACGACCAGTCGATGCCCAGCGCGACCAGCCGCGTCTCGCTGCCGCGTTCGAACAACGCGCTGCTGTCGATCGCCTGGCTGCCGATCAGTCCGCCCAGGGTAAAGCGCGGAAACAGGTCGGCGGTGGCCACGCCGATGCGGGCCGTGGCCGAATGCAGGCGCTCTTCGGCCGCCGCCACGTCCGGCCGCCGGCGCAGCAGCTCGCCCGGGGTTCCCGCATCCAGCTTCGCGGGCAGCGCCGGCAGCGGCGCCGGCGCCTGCAGGTGCACGATCAGGGCATCCGGCGTGCGTCCGGTCAGGACCGCCAGCCGGTGCATCCCCTGCGCCACCTGCGCCTCCAGGTCGGGCACCGTCGCCAGTGTGGATTCCAGTTGTGCCCGCGCGCGCGAGGTATCGAAGGAAGAATCGCGCCCGGCCTCCATCCGCGCCTCGACCAGCCGCAGCGTCTGGCGCTGGTTGTCGGCGTTGTCGCGGGCCACGCGCAGGCGTTCCTGCAGGCCGCGCAGTTCGAGATAGCCGCTGGCCACCTCGCCGGCGATGGCCACCTGCACCGCCGCGAGGTCCGCCGCATCGGCGAGGGTCTCGGCGCGGCTGGCCTCGACCGAACGGCGCACGCGGCCGAACAGGTCCAGCTCCCACGAAGCGACGATGCCGGCCGAATACGACTCGCCGTCGCGGGCTTCACGGTCGACGCCGGGCTGCTGGTCGGCGCTCGCGCGGGCGTCGCTCGCCGTCGCCTGCGCGGTCACCGTGGGCCACTGGTCGAAACGCGCGCCCCGCAGCAACGCATTGGCCCGGTCGTAGCGGGCCAGCGCGATGCGCAGGTCGTGGTTGGACGCCAGCGCGTCCTCGACCAGCTGCGTCAGCAGCGGGTCGCCGAAGCTTTCCCAGAACGCCGCGTCGGCCGCGGGGACGACGGCCGCGGACGCGGTTGCAGCGAGGTTGGCATCCGCGGGATCGGCGGCATCCGCCGAAGCACCGCCACCGCCCTGCCCCTGCGCGAACTGCGCCGGCGCGTCGAGCGTGGGCCGGACGAAATCCGGCCCCACGGTGCACGCCGCCAGCAGCACACTGGCGATCGCCAGGCTCAGCACCCGTGTTGCCTGCGCTGGATTCACCACGGCAGCGACTCCTCGAAGTAATGGAAACCACCGCTGGGCCCCTGCGCATCGAGCAGCGCCATGCGCACGCTGGTGCGCGCGCCGTCGGCCACTTCGAGCTCGCCGCTGGCATTCATGTCGGTCTTGACCGAGCCGGGGTGCACGGCGTTGACCTTGATCGCCGTGTCCTTGAGCTCGTGCGCCAGTTGCACGGTCCACGCATTCACCGCGCTCTTGGACACGTTGTAGGCGGGCACCTTGAAGTCGTAGATGGGCGACGCGGGGTCCGCGTTCGCCGCCAGCGAACCCAGCAGGCTGGAGACGTTGACGATGCGCGCGGCAGGCGCCTTGCGCAGCAGCGGCAGGAACGCCTGGGTGGTGGCGACCACGCCGAACACGTTGGTGTCGAAAGTCTCGCGCCAGGTGTCCAGCGACTGCTCCGACGGCTTGCGCTGCATGTCGTCGCGGAACACGCCGGCGTTGTTGACCAGGATGTCCAGGCGGCCGTGCCTGCGTTCGACCTCCTGCGCGGCCGCGGCGATGCTGTCGGGCTGGGTGACGTCGAGCACGATGGCTTCGACGGGCAGGCCGAGCGACTGCAGTTCCAGCGAGGCTTCGACCGCCTTGCTGCGATCGCGCCCGGCCAGCAGCACGTGGACGCCGGTGCGGGCCAGCTGCTTCACGGTTTCAAGGCCGATGCCGCGGGTGGCGCCGGTGACGAGGGCGATCTTGGAGTGGCTTTGAGAAGTCATGGGGGAAACCTCTTGCAATAGGGCGGGTCTTGACCCGCCGTGGGGATGTCCGGGATGGACGCGGTGGCGGGTCTAGACCCGCCCTATTCCGTCGGTCTCGCGCCTCTGGGGTTTCGCGATGGCGGGGCAAGCCCCGCCCTATGCGTGGGGGATTCCTCATAGGGCGGGTCTTGACCCGCCGTGGCGAGGCGGAGGTTCCAATCTGCCGGTTTCGCGCGCTCCCGCTTACAGGTGGGAGGACGCCGTCACCGGCTGCGCCTGCAGCGGGGCGGCGGCGCGGCGCGTGACCAGCTTGCGCAGCGCGACGTAGAACACCGGGGTGAGGAACAGGCCGAACAGCGTCACGCCGAGCATGCCGGCGAACACCGTGATGCCCGTCGCCGAACGCACCTCGGCGCCCGCGCCGTGGGCGAACACCAGCGGCACCGTGCCGGCGATGAAGGCGATGGACGTCATCACGATCGGACGCAGGCGCAGGCGGCAGGCCTCCAGTGCGGCCTCCACGATCCCGCGGCCCTGCAGTTCCAGCTCGCGGGCGAACTCGACGATCAGGATCGCGTTCTTGCACGCCAGCCCCATCAGCACCACCAGGCCGATCTGCACGAACACGTTGTTGTCGCCGCCGGTGAGCTGCACGCCGAGCAGGGCCGACAACATGCACATGGGCACGATCAGGATCACCGCCAGCGGCAGGGTCCAGCTCTCGTACAGCGCGGCCAGCACCAGGAAGGCGAGCAGGATGGCCAGCGGGAACACGATCAGCGCGGCCTTGCCCTGCGTGGCCTGCTGGTAGCTCAGGTCGGTCCACTCGATGTGCATGCCGTTGGGCAGGACCTTGCCGGCCATGTCAGTCAGCGTGGCCATGGCCTGTGCCGAGGACAGCACGCGCGGATCGGCTTCGCCTGCCAGGTCCGCCGCCGGATAGCCGTTGTAGCGCAGCACCGGATCGGGGCCGAAGGTCTGGGTGACCTTCACCATCGAGCCGATCGGCACCATCTCGCCGCGGTCGTTGCGGGTGCGCAGGTTGGCGATGTCCTCCACGCTGTCGCGGAAGCTGCCGTCGGCCTGGGCGATCACCTGCCAGGTCCGGCCGAACTGGTTGAAGTCGTTGACGTAGGCCGAGCCCAGGTAGGTCTGCAGCGTGTCGAACAGTTCGGTCAGCGGCACGCCCTGCGCCTTGGCCTTGACCCGGTCGACCTCCGCGTCCAGCTGCGGCACGTTGGCCTGGTAGCTGCTGATCGGGAAGCCCATGCCGGGTGTCTGCGCGACCGCGCCCTGCATGCCCTGCACCGCGTTCTGCAGCGCGCCATAACCCAGGTTGGAGCGGTCCTCGATGAACAGCTGGTAGCCGTTGCCGTTGCCGAGGCCGAGGATCGGCGGCGGCATCATCGCGAAGGTGAAGCCCTCCTGCAGGCCGGCGATCTTCTGGTTGATCTCGCCGACGATCTCCACCGCCGAACGGCCGCGTTCGTCGAACGGCTGCAGCGGGAAGAACACCACGCCGGTGTTGGGCGTGTTGGTGAACTGCAGCGCGTTGAGGCCGGGGAAGGCCACTGCGTGCGCCACGCCATCGGTCTGCATCGCGATGTCGGTAACCTTCTTCAGCAGCGCGTCGGTGCGGCCGATGGAGGAACCTTCCGGCAGCTTCACGCCCGCGATGAGATAGAGCTTGTCCTGGGTCGGGATGAAACCCGCCGGCACCCACTGGAACATCGCGCCGGTGGCCAGCAGCAGCACCGCGTACACGCCGAACACGGCGCCGCGCTTGCCCAGCGCGCGCGAGACGGCGCCCTGGTACTTCGTCGAGCTGCTCTTGAAGAAGCGGTTGAACGGCGCGAACACCCAGCCGAACAGGCGGTCGATCAGGCGCGAAGGCGCGTCCTTCGGGGCGCCGTGCGGCTTGAGCAGGCGCGCGGCCAGCGCGGGCGACAGCGTCAGCGAATTGATCGCGGAGATGACCGTGGAGATCGCGATGGTCACCGCGAACTGCTTGTAGAACTGCCCGGTCACGCCCGACAGGAACGCCATCGGCACGAACACCGCGCACAGCACCAGCGCGATGGCGATGATGGGGCCGGACACTTCCTTCATCGCCTGGTGGGCCGCCGCCAGCGGCGTCAGCCCTTCCTCGATGTTGCGCTCGACATTCTCCACCACCACGATCGCGTCGTCGACCACGATGCCGATCGCCAGCACCAGGCCGAACAGGCTCAGGGTGTTGATCGAGAAGCCCAGCAGGTACAGCGCGGCGAAGGTACCCACCACCGACACCGGCACCGCGATCAGCGGGATGATCGACGCGCGCCAGGTCTGCAGGAACAGGATCACCACCAGCACCACCAGCAGCACGGCTTCCAGCAGCGTGGTGACGACGGCCTTGATGGAGTCGCGCACGAAGATCGTCGTGTCGTAGACGGCCTCGTACTTGATGCCCTCGGGGAAGCGCGTGGACATCTCGTCCATCTGCGCGATCACCTGCTCCTGGATCTGCAGCGCATTGGCGCCCGGCGCCTGGAAGATGCCGATGCCCACCGCGTTCTTGCCGTCCAGCTGGGAACGCAGGGTGTAGTCCCCGGCGCCCAGCTCCAGCCGCGCCACGTCGGCCAGGCGCACGATTTCGCCGCCCTCGCCCGCCTTGAGCACGATGTCGCCGAACTCCTCCTGCGTGCGCAGGCGGCCCTGGGCGTTGATGAGGGTGAGGAAGTCGCTGCTGGGCAGGGGTTCGGCGCCCAGCTGGCCGGCGGAGACCTGCACGTTCTGTTCGCGCATGGCGCGCACGACGTCGCCGGCGGTCAGCCCGCGCGAGGCGATCTTGTCCGGGTCCAGCCAGGCGCGCATGGCGTAGTCGCCGCCGCCGAAGATCTGTGCATCGCCGACGCCGGGCAGCCGCGCCAGCGCATCCTTGACGTTCATGCGCGCGTAGTTGCGCAGGTACAGCGTGTCGTACTTGCCGCTGGGCGAGGTCAGGTGCACGACCATCAGGAAGGTCGGCGACTGCTTCTGCGTGGTCACGCCCTGCCGGCGCACGTCCTCGGGCAGGCGCGCCAGGGCCTGGCTGACCCGGTTCTGCACGCGCACGGCGGCGTCATCGGCATCGGTGCCCGGGCGGAAGGTGACCGTCATCTGCAGCACGCCGTCGGAACCGGCGACGGACTTGAGGTACATCATGTCCTCGACGCCGTTGATCGCCTCTTCCAGCGGAGTGGCCACCGTCTCGGCGATCACCTTCGGGTTCGCGCCGGGATACACGGTGCGCACGACGACCGAGGGCGGCACGACTTCCGGGTACTCGCTGATCGGCAGCATCGGGATCGCGATCAGGCCGGCGGCGAAGATCACGATCGACAGCACCGCGGCGAAGATCGGCCGGTCGATGAAGAATCTTGAAAAGTCCATGGGATGTCCTTGGGCCTGCGGGGCAGGCGTTTGACGCGATGGGCTGCCGGCCGGCCTGGCCGGCAGCGCGATTCATGAAACCCGGTCATGGAAGACCCGATGCAGGACCGCCCGGCCCTCCCCGCCAGGGGAGGGGGACGCATCGCGGGGCGCGCGGCGGGGAGGGCCGGCGGCCTGCAGGGGACCGGTCGGCGACGGCAACGGGATCAGTCCGCGCGCGGTCGCCTTCTTGCTGGAGCGCCTCTTGCCGCGCCCCTACTTGGCGCCCGCCACGGCGGGACCACCCGACGGTGCCGGAGCCCCCATCGCGATGGACTGGGGCGCGACCGGCATGCCGGGGAAGAACACCTTCTGCACGCCATGGACGATCACCTTGTCCGTCGGCGCCAGGCCCGACTCGATGACGCGCAGTCCGTCGATGCTGCGGCCCAGCACGACGTCCTTGCGCACCGCCGTGTTGCCCGGCCCGAGCACGTAGACGTACTTGCGGTCCTGGTCGGTGAGCACGGCCTTGTCGTCGACGAGCGCGGCCTTGAACTTGCCGCTGCCTTCCAGCTGCACGCGCGCGAACAATCCGGGCGTGAACACGCGGTCGGGATTGCGCAGCACCGCGCGGGCGCGGATGGTGCCGGTGTTCGGATCGACCTGGTTGTCGACGAAGTCCACCGTGCCTTCGTGCGGGTAGCCGTCCTCGCTGGCCAGCCCGACGCGCACCGCGTTGCGGGTGCCGGCGCGCTCGCCCTTGCGGGCCATCTCGGCGTAGCGCAGGAAACTACGTTCGTCGCTTTCGAAGTAGACGAACACCGGGTCCTGGGAAACCACCGTGGTGAGCAGCGTCGCGTCGGCCTGGGCCAGGTTGCCTTCGGTCATCAGCGCGCGCCCGGCGCGGCCGTTGATCGGCGAGCGCACCTGGGTGAACTGCAGGTCCAGCTGCGCCGCCGCGACCGCGGCCTGCGCGGCGCGCACGCCGGCGTCGCCCTGCGCGGAGGCCGCCTTGCGCGATTCGAACTCCTCGCGGGAGATCGCCTTGGCGTCGACGAGCATCTGTGCGCGGGCGCCCTGCGCCTGCGCCAGGCGCGCCTCGCTGCGGGCGCGTTCCAGTCCGGCCTGCGCGCTGTCGAGTGCGGCGCGGTAAGGGCGCGGGTCGATGACGAACAGCAGGTCGCCCTTGTGGACTTCCTGGCCCTCCGTGTACGCGACCTGGTGCACGTAGCCGCTGACGCGCGGCCGCAGTTCGACCGATTCCACCGCGGTGACGCGGCCGGTGAAATCGTCCCACTGGCTGACTTCGCGGGTCAGGACCGTGGCGACGCTGACCTGGGGCGGCGGCGGCATCGCCTGGCCGGGGGCGGCCTGGCTGCTGCACGCGGTGACGACGGCCGCCACCAGCACGGTGAGGGCCAGGCCAGCCAGTCCGCTGCGGGACAGCAGCGTGGGTGTGCCCGACCGGGCAAGTCGTTTGCTGGAGATCATGGGGAGGCTTCCTTGTGGGGGTCGGAGGTCAGAGCGTTGGAATGGGCATGGCAGGAGGGAGGCGCGTCGGGCACGGCGGCGGCGCCGGCCTGCTCGTCGCCGCCCGCGATGGAGGCCAGCAGCGTGCGCGTGTCCTCCAGCCAGCGTTCTGTCAGTAGGGCCGGGTTCCCGCCGGGGGTTTGCGCGAGGTCCGGAACGGGGACGCCGGCCGCGGCGTTCGCCACCGGTGCGGTCGTCGCCACGAACGTCGTCGCCACGAACGGCACCACCGCGCGCGGCCTCCCGCGCGCGCCGGCACCATCGACGAGCGCCAGCGCCTGGCGGCCGATCTCGCTGGCGGCGGGCCAGTGCGGACAGGCATCGCGACAATCGGTGCGCACCGGCGCTTCGACGCTGAGCAGCTGCACGCGCACGCCCAGCGGGCGGGCTTCGTCGTGCAGGGCGCTGACCAGCATGCGCAGCGCGGCGGCGGCAATCGAACGATGGCCGTAGCCGGCCCATGGACGATCGCTGCCGGGGCCGCCGACGACGACGTAACTGCCACCACGGTTGGCCTGCGCCAGCAGGGGGAGGAAGGCGCGGGCGGCGGCCAGGTGGGGGAACAGGTCGGTGTCCAGGCGGCAGCGCAGCGCCTGGCTGGACTGCTGCAGCAGGCCACCGCGGTTGGCGCAGGACGACACGGCCGCGATGACGCCGCCGATGGGCCGCCCGAGTGCGCGCACGGCCGTCGCCAGGCGCTCGGCGTCCTCGTCGGTCGCCACCGATCCGGCCAGCGTGGTGAGGTCCGCGCCGGCGTGGCGTTCGCCCAGGCGGGCCAGTTCGCCGGCCTTGCGGGCCACGGCAACGACCGGCCGCCCCGCCGCCACGGCGGCCTCGACCACGCCCTGGCCGACCGTGCCGGTGGCGCCCAGGACCAGCAGCGGGGAGCGGATTATCCCGATCACGGAACTTTTCCTCCCGCCATTGGGACGATACGGCCCCGGTGTTCATGGGCGCCCCACTGCCCGGCCCAACTAAGGACCGGCAGCGCCAGCGGCAGCGCGACCACGAATACCAGGGTCATGGCCACCATCAGGCCCTCCGGCACCCCGATCGACCAGGCCTGCCTCAGCAGCAGGAACGCCAGCCAGATCAAGGCAATTGCGCCTGATACCAGCAAGGGAACGAGCGTGAGGCGGGAGAGGCGGCGGCGGGTCACGGGAGGGGGCCTGCGGGGAAGTGGCGCTCAGACTAGGCCTGCCGATGGCACTTGATTAGCCGTTCATTAAGGGAATAATTGTCCCGGAAACGGTCCAATCCTCCCGCCCGCACTTTCCGGCGCCCATTTCCCCCGCGCCCCCGCATCCGGAGTTCCCCCATGACCCGCGATCTCAATGACACCCTGATCTTCGTCAAGGTGGTCGAACACGGCAGTTTCATCTCCGCCGCACGCGCGCTGCGCCTGCCCAAGACCACGGTCAGCCGCAAGGTGCAGGACTTGGAAACGCGCCTGGGCGCGCAGCTGCTGCATCGCACGACGCGCAAGCTGGGGCTCACCGAAGCCGGCAACATCTACTTCGAACATTGCCAGCGTATTTCGCGCGAACTGGACGAAGCCGAAAGCGCGGTCGGCCAGCTGCAGGGCGGCCCGCGCGGCTGGCTGCGCATCACGGCGCCCTATTCGATGGGCATCGAGCGCATCGCGCCCCTGCTGGGCGAATTCCACGCCCGCCATCCGGAAGTGCGCGTGGAGATGGTGCTGACCAACGAGCCGCTCGACCTGATCGACAAGGAGATCGATGTCGCCCTGCGCGTGGGCCACCTGCCCGACTCCAACCTGGTCGCGCGCCGGCTCGCCACGCTGCGCACGCAGGTGTTCGCCAGCGAGGAATACCTGCAGCGCCACGGCGAACCGCTGCACCCGGACGATCTGCAGCACCACCGCACGCTGGCCTTCAACAAGCAGCGGCGCAACGGCGGCTTCCTGTGGCCGCTCAACGACGGCGAGCGGGTGACGGAGTTCCGCGTCGATCCGGTCTTCGTCGCCAACGACCCGGCCGGCCTGCGCGGCGCGCTGCTGTGCGGCGAAGGCCTGATGCTGGCCAATGACGTGATGGTCAAGCCCTATGTGGAGCGCGGCATCATCCGCCGCGTGCTCCCCGGCTGGACCGGGCCGGAATACGAACTCAATGCGCTGTTCCCGCGCGGGCGCGTGCAGTCGCCCAAGATCCGCGCGTTCGTCGATTTCCTCGTCGAGCACCTGAACTTCGACGCCGACTACATGCAGCTGCATTGCCCCGGCAACAAGATGTGCCCGGAAGAAGCCGCGCTGCTGGCTGCGAAGGTCGCGCAGGAAGCGACGCAGGCCGCCGCCGAGGCGGCGCTGGAAGACAACGTAACGCCGGTGACGGTGTAGGCCGCCGGCAACAATTGCCGGACCTTTCCGACCGGTCCCGGCAGGTCACGGGCCGATCCGGACGTGCGGAAGGAGATGGCTGCATGTCTCCCGGGCGTTGCGGAAACGCTCGGGTGATTTGGCGGCCTATGACCGGAGATATCGCGGCATATGGCCCGACACTCTCCGGTACTCACCGGACATGTGCGGGCATGTGTCCGGACATATGGCGGCATATGTCCCGACACTCCCCGGAACTCACCGGACATATGCGGGCATGTGTCCGGACATATGGCGGCATATGTCCTGACACTCGCCGGGACTCACCGGACATATGCGGGCATGTGTCCGGACATATGGCGGCATATGTCCCGACACTCCCCGGTACTCACCGGACACATGCGGGCATGTGTCCGGACATATGGCGGCCTATGGCCCGACACTCGCCGGAACTCATCGGACACAGGCCACATGGCCGGGTATGGGGCCCGATATGGGCCGAAGGGTTTCCGGAACGCCGCCGCCCTTCCGACCCATCCGCCGGTCTGCCGATATCCCCGGAACGGTCACCCTCCCCCGCCAGCCATGGACAAACCCGGGAGCCCGGCGGCGACGCGCCAAACCGGGCTCCGCCGGCCGCCCGCCGTTACGAGGTCAGCGCGCCCAGCAGGCCGCCGCCGCCACCACCGTTCTGGCCGCTCTGGAAATAGATCTCCTCGTACGGCTGCACGACCACCCAGCCCTGCCCCGCGAACTTCAGCTGCACCGTCTCGCCCGAGCCGCGGCCGAACAGCGTGCCCAGCGAGATGTCGGTGACGATGTCGGGGCTCAGGTTGCCCGACCAGGCCACCGTGGCGTTGGGGTCGGTGAACACCGGCTGGTCCGGGGTCACGGCCAGGGTCAGCGGTTCGTAGTGCGAGGTGATCGCCACCACGCCGCTGCCGGCCAGGCGCATGTTGAACAGGCCGCCGGACACCATCCCGGACACCTTGCGCATCATCTTGATGTCGGCCTGGATGCCGTCCTCGTAGGCGAGCACGTCGTTGCCGTTGACGAAGATGGCCTCGCCGCCCAGGCGCAGCAGGGTGATCTTCTTGCCGGCGTCGGCGATGTAGACGCGGCCGTTGCCTTCCATCTTCATCATCTGGGTGCCTTCGCCGCTGACCGCCTTCTTCAGCAGGTTGCCCAGGCCCTGCTCGAGCATGCCCTGGCGGGTGAACTTGACCCCGCCCCGGTAGGCGACCATCGAGCCGGACTTGGCCCAGACGCGTCCGTTCAACTTCACTTCCAGCAGGTGCGAGCTTTCCAGTTCGAACACTTCGGCACTGACATCCTTCTGCCGGGATTGTTCGACGAACTCGCTGAGATTCCTGATTGCCACGTCCTTCTTCTCCATGGGGCCGATGGGGGGTGTTGGGGCTGATGGCCGGCCTGCGGCTGCGGCGGCGTTGCGATGATAGGCGGCGCGAGCCCGCCGGTGATGGTCCGGAAGGCACGTCCCCGCCACGACCCCGCGCGCCCTCGGCTACAATCCCGCTGATGACCGCGGGTGCCGTGCCCCGCGTCGAGCCGCACCCGTCCGTCCGCAGCCGCCCCGCCGGCGCGCCACCAGAAGAGGCCTCCATGTCCCAGCTCGCCTATCGCCGTGTCCTGCTCAAGTTGTCCGGCGAGGCGTTGATGGGGAGCGAGGACTACGGCATCGACCCGGCCGTGCTCAACCGCCTGGCCCGCGAGGTGATCGAGGCCCAGCACGCCGGCGCGGAGATCGCCCTGGTGATCGGCGGCGGCAACATCTTCCGCGGCGCGGGCCTGGCCGCCGGCGGGATGGACCGCGTCACCGGCGACCAGATGGGCATGCTGGCCACGGTGATCAACGCGCTGGCCATGCAGGACGCGCTGGAGAAGCTGGGCGCCAAGTGCCGGGTGATGAGCGCGATCAAGATCAACGACGTGTGCGAGGACTACATCCGCCGCCGCGCCGTGCGCCACATGGAAAAGGGCCGCCTGGCGATCTTCGCCGCCGGCACGGGCAACCCCTTCTTCACCACCGACTCGGGCGCCGCGCTGCGGGCCATCGAGATCGGCGCCGACCTGCTGCTGAAGGCGACCAAGGTCGACGGCGTGTACGACAAGGATCCGCAGCGCCACCAGGATGCGGTCCGCTTCGACAAGCTTACCTACGACGAGGTCATCGCGCGCAACCTGCAGGTGATGGACACCGCCGCCTTCGCCCTGTGCCGCGACAGCGACCTGCCCCTGCGCATCTTCGACATGGGCCAGCCCGGCGTGCTGCTGCGCGTGCTGCGCGGCGAGAACATCGGCACGCTGGTCCAGGGACGCAACCCGGGGCTGTAGGGCGGGTCTTGACCCGCCGCCGGAGTTCCGTCGCCCCCTCGCCACGCGCGATGGCGGGTTGAAACCCGCCCTATTTCCGGCGTGCGCAATTGCGCGCCCCATCGCGGCGCCATAGGGCGGGTCTTGACCCGCCGCCCGAGTTCCGTCGCCTCTTCGCCGCGCGCGATGACGGGTTGAAACCCGCCCTATTGCCGCCGCCGGAGTTGCGTCACCTCTTCGCCGCGCGCGATGGCGGGTTGAAACCCGCCCTATTGCAGGGCGATGGCGGGTTGAAACCCGTCCCATGGGACGGCACCGGCGCGACGTGGCACGATCGCGGGCATGGGTCACCATCACCACGATCATTCGGGCCATCACTCGGGCCACCACGCGCACGACGCACCGGGCGCGCACCACCACGGCGCGGGCAGCACCCGCGCCTTCGCCGCGATCACGCTGATCAACCTGGCCTACACGGTGCTGGAGGCCGGCTACGGCTTCGCCACCAACTCGCTGGCCCTGTTGTCCGACGCCCTGCACAACCTGGGCGACGTCCTGGGCCTGGCGCTGGCTTGGGGCGCGGCGGTCATCGCGCGGCGGCCGCCCACCACGCGCCACACCTACGGCTGGCGGCGGGCCACCCTGCTCTCCCCGCTGGCCAACGCCCTGCTGCTGGTCGCCTTCTCCGGCGCGCTGGGGTGGGAGGCCATCCGCCGTTTCAGCGCCCCGCCCGAGATCCCGGGCCTGCCGGTGATCATCGTGGCCGCCATCGGCATCGCGGTGAACCTGGGCGCGGCCTGGCTGGTGCGCGACGGGCACGACGACCTGAACAAGCGCGGCGCCTTCCTGCACCTGATGGCCGACGCGGCGGTGTCGCTGGCCGCCGTGGTGGCCGGCGCCGGCATGTGGTGGCTGGGCTGGTCTTGGCTGGATCCGGCCACGGCGGTGCTGATCGGCGCGGTGGTGGCGGTGGGCGCGTTCGGCCTGCTGCGCGAGAGCTTCAACGCCGCGATGGACGCCGTCCCGCGCGGCATCGACCAGGCGCAGGTGGAGCAGTACCTGGCCGTGCAGCCCGGGGTCGGCGCGGTCCACCACCTGCACATCTGGTCGCTGGGCGCCGGCGAGATCGCCATGACCGCGCACCTGGTGCGTCCGGATGACAGCGACCACGATGCCTTCATCGACCGCATCAACCGCGAGCTCGACGAGCGCTTCGGCATCAACCACCCGACCATCCAGGTGGAACGCGGCACAGGGTGCGAACACGACCGGCATGATCGGGCGCCGCATTACTAGGCGGGTCGACAGGTTGAGGGTGCAGCGGTGGGTTGGGGCGTCGGCAATTCCACGCGAGGCGGCAGTCGACAGCGACGCTGGAAATTCGGCGGGTTCGCGCCAAAGGCCCCACGTCCCTTGGATCCCCGCCTTCGCGGGGGTGACGAACTGGAAGGACTTCGAGGCGTTGCTCGACGATGCTCGGCGTCGACCACCCCATGGATCGAGAGCGAGTCCATCCGGCAATCCATCATCCCGCAGTCCATCTTCCCGCGGCCCTCAATCTCATTGCTCGTCATCCCCGCGAAGGCGGGGATCCATGGACGTTCGCGCCTGCCGCGCGTTCCGGCGTCCAACCCGCCCGGTCGTGCCCCCCCGGCCCGGCCCGCCCCGCGCCCCAGCCCCGCCCCCGCTATAATCCGCCGCCTACGAATCAGGACGGAGCCGGCGATGCTCAATGAAATCAAGAAAGACGCGCAGACCCGCATGGCCAAGAGCGTCGAATCCCTGCGTCACGACCTGGTGAAGGTCCGCACCGGCCGGGCCTCCAGCGCGCTGGTGGATACGCTGAAGGTCAATTACTACGGCTCCGACATGCCCCTGAGCCAGGTCGCCAGCGTCGCCGTCTCCGATGCGCGCACGCTCACGATCACCCCGTGGGAGAAGCAGATGGTCGCCGCGGTCGAGAAGGCCATCCTGGGCCTCCGACCTGGGCCTGACCCCGAATACCGCCGGCACCGTGATCCGCCTGAACATGCCCGCCCTCACCGAGGAGCGCCGCAAGGAACTGTCCAAGCACGTGCACGGCGAGGGCGAGGATTCCAAGGTCGCCATCCGCAACATCCGCCGCGATGCCAACCACCAGGTCAAGGAACTCCTCAAGGAGAAGAAGGTGACCGAGGACGAGGCCAGCCGCTGCGAGCAGGACATCCAGAAGATCACCGACAGCGCGATCAAGGACGTCGATGAAGTGGTCAAGGCCAAGGAACAGGAACTGATGGCGGTCTGACCGGCAGGGACCGGCATGCAATCCCCGCAGCGCGAAGTGGCGATGTCCGCAGGCGCCGCCCGCGGCGGGTTGCGCGCGTGCTTTGCCGCAGCGCCCAGCCCGGTCCCCGCGCGGTCTTCCGCCCCCGCCCCATGACGAAGATCCCGCGCCACCTGGCCGTCATCATGGACGGCAACGGGCGCTGGGCGCAGCGGCGCCGGCGTCCCCGCATGATCGGCCATCGCGCCGGCGCGCGCGCTGTCAATGTCTGCATTGATTTCTGCCTGGAGACCGGCATCCAGGCGCTGACCCTGTTCGCGTTTTCCAGCGAGAACTGGGGCCGACCCGAAGAAGAAGTCGGCGCGCTGATGAAGCTGTTCATGGGCGCGCTGGAACGCGAGGTCGACGAACTGGATCGCCGCGGCGTGCGCGTGCGCTTCATCGGCGAGCGCGAGCGCTTCGCGCCGGCGATCCGCGACCGGATGGCGGCCGCCGAAGCGCAGACCGCCGGCAACGCCCGCCTGCACCTGACCATCGCCGCCAGTTACGGCGGCCGCTGGGACATCGCCCAGGCCGCGCGCGAACTGGCGCGCGAAGTCGCCGCCGGGCGTCTGGATCCGGAGGCCATCGATGAAGGCCTGCTGGCCGCGCGCGTCGCGCTGGCCGACCTGCCGCCTCCGGATCTGTTCATCCGCACCGGTGGTGACGTGCGCGTGAGCAATTTCCTGCTGTGGCAGCTGGCCTACACCGAACTGTGGTTCACCGAAACGTTGTGGCCGGAGCTGGATGCGGCGACACTGCGGCGTGCCCTGGAGGACTACGCCAGCCGCGAGCGCCGCTTCGGGCTCACCGGGGATCAGGCCGCCGGGCCATCGCCATCAGGGAATCACGCATGACCAAAACCCGCCTGCTCGCCGCGCTCATCATGGCGCCCGTCACCATTGCGGCGATCCTGTTGCTGGACACGCCCTGGGTCATGGCGCTGGCGGCGGTGGTGTTCCTGCTGGGCCTGTGGGAATGGTTCGAACTGGCGGAGATCGAGGACACCCTCGCCCGCACCGTGCTGCTGGTCGCCAACCTGGCGCTGATGGTCGCCATCGTGTGGGCGTCGCGTTCGGCTGCCGGTTTCAGCTACGTCCTGTTCCAGCTGGCGAGCGTGATCGGCGTGGCGTGGTGGCTGATCGCGCTGGCCTGGCTGCGCGTGCCGCGCTTCGCCAGCGATCACGAGACCTGGGCCCGCATGTTCAAGCTGGCCGCCGGCGCGCTGGCCGTCATTCCCGCCTGGTGCGCACTGGGCTGGATCCACGCCACCGCCCCCAACGGCCACCTGTGGCTGTTCACCGGGCTGGCCATCGTCTGGGCCGCCGACAGCGGCGCCTATTTCGTCGGACGCAAGCTGGGCCGTCGCAAGCTCGCGCCCAACATCAGCCCCAACAAGACGGTCGAGGGCCTGATCGGCGGGCTGGTGGCCGGACTGGCCGTCGGCCTGGGCGGCGCCCTGCTGGCGGGCGCGCCCGTGGCTCATCTGCCGCTGGTCGGCGCGGTCGCGCTGCTGGCCACGCTGGCCTCGGTGGTCGGCGACCTGTTCGAGAGCCTGCTCAAGCGGCACGCGGGCGTGAAGGATTCGGGGCACCTCATCCCGGGCCACGGTGGCATCCTTGACCGCATCGACGGCGTTGTCGCCGCGCTGCCGGTTTTCGCACTCGGAAAGGCGCTGCTGGGTTTCTGACGATGTCCGCTCCACTGCAGGTTCGCAATGTCGCCGTGCTCGGGGCGACCGGTTCGATCGGCGCCTCCGCGCTGGACGTGATCGCGCGCCATCCCGACCGCCTGCGCGCCAGCATCCTGGCCGCCGGCAGCAAGGTCGATGCGCTGGTGGCGCTGTGCGCGCGGCACCGTCCCGATCATGCCGTCATCGCCGAGGCGTCGCAGCTGGACGCGTTGCGCGACGGCCTGCGGGCGGCCGGCCTGTCCACGCAGGCGCATGCGGGCGAAGACGCGATCACGGCACTGGCCGGCAGCCAGGCCTGTGACACGGTGGTGGCGGCGATCGTGGGCGCCGCGGGACTGGCCTCGACGCTGGCGGCCGCGCGTGCCGGCAAGCGCCTGCTGCTGGCCAACAAGGAATCACTCGTGCTGGCCGGTGAGCTGCTCATGCGCACCGCGCGCGACAGCGGCGCGGACATCGTGCCGATCGACAGCGAGCACAACGCCATTTTCCAGTGCCTGCCCGATGCCCACGCGCGCCAGGGCCTCAAGCGCATCGTGCTGACCGCGTCGGGCGGACCCTTCCGCGGCCGGCCCCGGCACGAACTGGCCGGGGTGACCCCGGAACAGGCCGTGGCGCATCCCAAATGGTCGATGGGGCCGAAGATCTCGGTCGACTCGGCCACGCTGATGAACAAGGGCCTGGAAGTCATCGAGGCCCACCACCTGTTCGGCGTGCCGCGCGCGCAGATCGACGTGGTCGTGCATCCGCAGAGCCTGGTGCATTCGCTGGTGGAGTTCATCGACGGTTCCACGCTGGCGCAGCTGGGCCTTCCGGACATGCGCACCGCGCTGGCGGTCGGTTTCGCCTGGCCGCAGCGCATGGCCTCGGGCGTGGCCGGACTGGACCTGCTGCAGCATGGCCGACTGGATTTCGAGGCACCGGACCTGGAGGCCTTCCCCTGCCTGCGCCTGGCCTTCGAGGCCCTGCAGGCCGGCGGCACCGCGCCGGCGATGCTCAATGCGGCCAACGAAGTGGCCGTTTCAGCGTTTCTTCAGCGGCGCATCGGCTTCCTGTCGATCTCCGCCCTGGTCGAGGCCACGATGCACGCCCTGCAGGTCTCGCCCGCCGATTCGCTCGACGCGCTGCGCGAGGCCGATGCCCAGGCCCGCCGGCACGCGCAGTCGGCCATTCCGCAGTTGTCCGCCGCATGATCCCGCTCCGCCCCATTTCCCCGTGCTTCGCATTGGCGGCATCCACCGGCGCGCCCGTGGGCGCCGCGCGCGTGGGCGCCACCGTTTCCCACTACGTGCCCGCGGGCACCGCATCGCGGCAGGGTCCGTCCCATGGGTGAGGTGATCGGTTCGGTCTTCTGGCTGCTGGTCAGCCTGGGCGTGCTCGTGACCATCCACGAGTTCGGCCACTTCTGGGTGGCCCGCCGCTGCGGCGTCAAGGTGCTGAAGTTCTCGATCGGCTTCGGCCGCCCGCTGTGGTCGCGGCGGGGCCGCGACGGGACGGAATACATCATCGCGATGATCCCGCTGGGCGGGTACGTCAAGATGCTGGGCGAACACGACGGCGACACGCCCATTCCGGCGGAACTGGCGTCCCAGGCGCACGACCGGCAAAGCGTGTTCAAGCGCATGGCCATCTCGCTGGCCGGCCCCGTGGCGAACCTGCTGCTGTGCCTGCTGCTGCTGTGGGCCATGTTCGTGGTGGGCCGCGCCGACTTCGCGCCGGTGTTCGGCGCCGTGCAGGGCATCGCGGCACAGGCGGGGCTGGAGCGCGGCGACGAACTCACCGGCGTGGGCGATCGCCCGACGCCTACGTGGAACGATGCCAACGCCGCCCTGCTGCTGGCGGCGCTCGACCGCCAGGACGTCGACGTCCACCTGCGCCGCGGCGACGGCCAGCAGGTGACACGCACGCTGCCGCTCTCGCGCCTGCCGGCGCAGTTCGACGAACGCCAGGCCGTGACGCTGCTGGGCGTGTACTGGCGCCACGAGCTGCCGCCGGCCAAGGTGGGCCAGGTCGAACCCGACAGCGCCGCGTGGGGCATCCTCGCCGAGGGCGACGTGATCACCGCCATCGATGGCGAGCCGGTGGTCTCCTGGAACGACATCCCGCGCCTCACCGCCGCCCTGGGGCGTCGCGGTGGCCCGGGCATGGTCGAGGTCCAGCGCGACGGCGAACGGCTGGCGATGGAGCTCACCCCCCGCTGGAACACCCGGGATGGCCGGAAAGCCTGGCGCCTGGGCCTGGTCCAGGGCGGAGACGGCCGCGCCGGTCGAGGACCGGATGCTGCGCCTGGGCCCGCTGGAGGCGATCCCGGCCGCCCTGCGCGAAATGCCCTACCAGACCAGCATGATGCTGGCCATGGTGCGGCTGGCCTTCAGCGGTGAGGTCGAGGTCCGCAACACCGTCAGCGGCCCGGTCACCATCGCGCGCGCAAGCAATCACTTCGCCCAGCGGGGACCGGGAGCCTACCTGTGGCTGCTCGCCCTGCTGTCGCTGAGCCTGGGCATTCTGAACCTGCTCCCGATCCCGATCTTGGACGGCGGTCACCTGCTGTATTACCTTATCGAGCTTGTCAAAGGCAGCCCGGTCAGCGAACGGGTCATGGCCGCCGGGAATGTCGTGGGCCTGGTGCTGATCGCCGGGCTGATGGGCCTGGCGTTCTACAACGACATCGTGAACAACCTGCTGTCCTGATCCAGGCAGCGCGGGAACCAGTCGGGAGGACGCTTGTCCCACTCCGGCCGGCCCCGGCCACACCCGCTCCGGCGGCACGCACGCTCCATTCGGCACGCTCCATCTCGGTACGCTCCATTTCGGCACGCACCACCGCGACACCGCATTACCGCGACACCCGCCTTCAAGCGGCAAGTTTCACCGCGGCGCGCTCCAGGATCGGCGCGCAGCCCTGCGGCTGGAAACGGCAGCGATTCGACCTGCCGCCCCAGCCTGGGCGCGGCAACCCCCAACCGGATTTGATGATGACGCGACTCCCCAATCGCCGCCTGCTCGCCCTCGCCCTTACCGCCGCCCTGTTCCAGGCGTCGGCCCTGCCTGCGATGGCGCAGTCGGCCGATCCGTTTGCCGTGGGCCCGGCGCCGGTGGCGCCCAGCGTCCAGTCGCCGGAGGCGTTCACCGTCAGCGACATCCGGGTGGACGGCCTGCAGCGCATCTCCGCCGGCACGATCTTCACCTACCTGCCCGTCGAGCGCGGCGACACCCTCGACTCGGTCGGCGCGGCCAATGCGATCCGCGCGCTCTACAAGACCGGCTTCTTCGAGGACGTGCGCCTGGACCGCCAGGGCAACGTGCTGGTGGTCACCGTGACCGAGCGTCCGGCGATCAACAAGATCGAGATCACCGGCAACAAGGACATCGAGACCGAGGACCTGATGAACGGCCTCAAGGAAAACGGGATGGCCGAAGGCGACACCTTCGACCGCCTGGTCCTTGACCGGATGACGCAGGAACTCAACCGCCAGTACAACAACCGCGGCAAGTACAACGCGCAGATCGAGCCCAGCGTCAAGCGCCTGGACCGCAACCGCGTCGACGTCACCATCGCCATCAAGGAAGGCAAGGCCGCGAGCATCCGCCACATCAACCTGGTGGGCAACGAGAAGTTCGAGGAGAAGGCCATCCTCGACAACTGGGAATCCAGCGAGCACAACTGGCTCAGCTGGTACCGCCGCGACGACCAGTACTCGCGCGAGAAGCTCTCCGGCGACCTGGAAAAGCTTAACAACTATTACCTGGACCGCGGCTACATCGACTTCAACGTCGACTCGACCAAGGTGTCGATGAGCCCGGACCGGCAGGACATGTTCATCAGCGCGGGCCTGACCGAAGGCGAGCAGTACACCGTCTCCTCGGTCCAGGTCACCGGCGACACCGTGCTCCCGAAGGAGACCGTAGAGAACATGGTGCTGCTGAAGGAAGGCAGCATCTTCTCCCGCCGCATCCTCGAGATCACCTCCGACTCGATCACCGCCGCGCTGGGCAACGTGGGCTACGCATTCGCCCAGGTGAACACCATTCCGGACGTGAACCGCGCCGACAAGACCGTGGGGATCAACCTGCAGGTCGTGCCGGGTCCGCGCGTCAACGTGCGCAACATCGTCTACAAGGGCAACACCCGCACCAGCGACGAGGTCATGCGCCGCGAGATGCGCCAGTTCGAAGGCAGCTGGTACTCGCAGGCCGCGCTGGACCGTTCCAAGATCCGCCTGCAGGGCCTGGGCTACTTCGAGACGGTCGACTTCGAGAACGAGCCGGTGGCCGGCACCGACGACCAGGTCGACGTGGTCGTCAACGTCAAGGAAACCGCTTCGGGCAGCTTCGTGTTCGGCCTGGGCTATTCGCAGCTCAGCGGCCTGACCACGCAGATCCAGGTGTCGCAGGACAACTTCCTGGGCAGCGGCAACCGCGTGTCCGTGCAGGCGCAGCGCAGCCGTTACCAGCAGCGCTACGACTTCTCGTTCCTCAACCCCTACTTCCTCGATAACGGTCTCTCGCTCGGCTACAACCTGTGGTGGCGCGAGCTGGACTATTCGGACTTCAACACCGCGCAGTACAACAGCAACTCCGGCGCGGCGCAGATGGTGCTGGGCCTGCCGATCACCGAGACCGACACCGTCTCGGGCCTGTTCGGCATCGACACCAACCAGATCCTGGCCAGCGGCTCCACGCCCGAGCCGATCCGCGACTACATCGCCGCGCTCAACACGCGCACCTTCCACGCCTGGCGCATGGAAGCGGGCTGGTCGCGCAACTCGGTCGACAACGCCCTCACGCCCAGCCGCGGCACCCACCAGCGCATCTGGCTGGAGACCACGCTGCCGGGTTCGACGGTGGAGTACTTCAAGCTCAACTACAGCTTCTCCAAGTACTGGCCGATCTCGCGCCACCTGGTGCTCAACACCCGCGCCGAACTGGGCTACGGCGACAGCTACGGCGACGCGGTCACGCGCAACATCTGCTTCAGCGCACCGGTCGGCGGCATCCCGGGCAGCGACGAGGGCGGTGGCAATCCGATCGATCCGCCGGAGACGCCGCAGCCGAGCGATCCCTGCATCCCCGGGACCTCGCCTGACTTCATCGAGTCGGTCACCGCCGACGGCCTGCCCTTCTTCGAGAACTTCTACGCCGGTGGCGTGCGCTCGGTGCGCGGCTTCGTCGACAACACGCTGGGTCCGCGCGAGCGCCCCTGCGCGACCTGCGCCACCCAGCCCATCGGTGGCGCGCTCAAGACCGTGGGTTCGCTGGAGTTCTACTTCCCGAGCCTGTTCGACTCCCCGGCCGCGCGTCCGTCGGCCTTCGTCGACTTCGGCAACGTCTACAAGGACGTGGACAGCTTCGACGCCGGTGAACTGCGCGCCTCGGCGGGCATCTCGCTGATGTGGCGTTCGCCGATGGGTCCGATCTCGATCAGCTACGCGCTGCCGCTGCGTACCGAGGACGAAGACAAGACCGAGCGCCTGCAGTTCACCTTCGGCGGCAACTTCTGACGGCGGGGCGAACCGGGCCCGACGTGGAACGACCCGACTACAGCGCCGCCGACCTGGCCCGGCAATTCGGCCTGGACCTGCAGGGCGACGGCGCCGTGCGGGTCCACGGCGTGGGCACGCTCGCCCGCGCGCAGGCCGGGCAGCTGGCCTTCCTGGCCAACAGCAAGTACCGCAGCCAGCTGGCCGACTCGCGCGCCAGCGTGGTCGTGCTTGGCGCCGATGACGCCGCCGCGCACGCCGGCACCGCGCTGGTGGCGCGCGATCCGTATGCCGCGTTCGCCCGCATCTCCGCACTGTTCGCCCCGACGCCGCGTCGCGACGCGGGCATCCATCCGTCGGCCGACATCGCCGCCGATGCCGTTGTTGACCCGTCCGCCCACGTGGGCGCGTTCGTCAGCATCGGCGAGCGCAGCCGCATCGAGGCCGGGGCGGTGGTCGGCCCGGGCTGCATCATCGGCGAGGATTGCGTGGTCGGCCCCGGCTGTGAACTGGTGGCGCGGGTGACCCTGGTCACGCGCGTGCGCCTGGGACAACGCGTCGTCGTGCATCCCGGCGCCGTGCTGGGCGCGGCCGGCTTCGGCCTGGCCATGGACGCCGGCCGCTGGCTCAACGTGCCGCAGCTGGGCGGCGTGGTGATCGGCGACGATTGCGAGATCGGCGCCAACACCACCATCGACCGCGGCGCGATCGAGGACACGGTGATCGAGGAGGATGTCCGCCTCGACAACCAGATCCAGGTGGGCCACAACGTCCACATTGGCGCCCACACCGCCATGGCCGGCTGCTCGGCGGTGGCCGGCAGCGCGCGCATCGGCCGCTACTGCCTCATCGGCGGCGGCGCCGGCGTGGTGGGCCATCTGGAGATCTGCGACAAGGTCGTGATCACCGCGATGAGCCTGGTGACCCATTCGATCCGCGAACCCGGCGAATACTCCTCGGGCACGCCGCTGATGGACAATCGCAGCTGGCGCCGGAACGCCGCGCGCTTCAAGAAGCTCGATGCGCTGGCGCGCCGTTTAGGGCCCGCGCGGGACACCGACTGACCCTTGCGCAGCCGCCGCCGCGCCGCGCAGACCCCGCGACGTACGCACGCGCATGTTGCCGAGGCAGACCACCGGGCGGAGAAAGCGGATAATCGCCGTTTGCCACGCGCGGCCCCGTCGCACCAGGAATCGATGATGACCCAGCCTCTTCAACTGCCCCTCGACGTCACCGCGATCCAGAAGCTGCTGCCGCACCGCTATCCGTTCCTGCTGGTCGACCGCGTGCTCGAGCTGGAGCCCCACAAGCGCGTGCTGGCGTACAAGAACGTCACCTGCAACGAACCCTTCTTCAACGGCCATTTCCCGGGCCACCCGGTGATGCCCGGCGTGCTGGTCGTGGAAGCGCTGGCCCAGGCCGGCGGCATCCTCACCCAGCTGTCCAACGAGGCCGGCACCGACGGCAAGCTGTTCTACCTGGTGAAGGTCGACAACGCACGTTTCTCGCGCATGGTGGTCCCGGGCGACCGGCTCGAACTGGACGTCACGCTCAAGCGCACCATCCGCAACATGGCGCTGTACATCGGCACCGCGCGCGTGGATGGCGAGGTGGCCGCCAGCGCCGAGATCCTCTGCGCCGAGGTCAAGGGCGAGGCATGAGTGCGCTGATCCATCCCACCGCGGTGGTCGAGCCGGGCGCGACGCTCGGTGAGGGCGTGCAGGTGGGCGCGTTCTGCTACATCGGCAACGATGTGGTGGTGGGGGACGGCACCACGTTTGGCGTGCATTGCAGCGTGCAGGGCCCGACCACGATCGGACGCGACAACCGCTTCGTCGGCCACTGCGCTATCGGTGGCGAGCCCCAGGACAAGAAATACGCCGGCGAGCGCGTCGGGCTCGAGATCGGCGACCGCAACCTGTTCCGCGAGTTCTGCACCGTCAACCGCGGTACCGGCAGCGGTGGCGGCGTCACCCGCGTGGGCAACGACAACTGGCTGCTGGCCTACACCCACGTGGCCCACGACTGCCATGTCGGCAACCACTGCGTGTTCTCCAACAACGCGACCCTGGCCGGCCACGTGACCGTGGGCGACCACGTAATCCTCAGCGGCTTCGCCGGCATCCACCAGTTCTGCCGGATCGGCGCGCATGCGTTCATCGGCATGGGCGCCTTCGTCAACGGCGACGTGCCGCCGTTCGTGATGGTCGCCCAGGAAGGCTATGGCAAGCCGCGCGGCATCAACAGCGAAGGGCTGAAACGTCGCGGCTTCGACAGCGAACGCATCGCCGCGATCAAGCGCGCCTACCGCGCGCTGTACATGTCCGGCGCCTCGCTCGACGACGCCCGCGCCCGGCTGGAGGAAATCGCCGCGCAGAGCGAGGACGTTCGCGAGTTCGTCTCCTTCATCGACGGCGCCCAGCGCGGCCTGCTGCGCTGAGGCCATACGGGTCGACAAACGACCCGGCTGCGCATCCCGGTGCTGGGGCAGAATGCGCCTGTGATGCCCGACCATGCCGCGTCGCCGCGACGCGTCCGCAGGAGCCTTCGTTGTCCCAGTCCCCACCGGTCTCGTCCTTTCCGTCCGCTTCGGCCGTCCGCGCCCCGGCAGCGTCCGACACGCCGACTGCCGCGCGCCGTCCGCTGCGCATCGCGCTCGTGGCCGGGGAGGCCTCCGGCGACCTGCTCGGCGCGGGCCTGATCGCCGAACTGCGCCGGCGCCATCCCGAGGCGCAGTTCGCGGGGATCGGCGGCGAAGCGATGCGCACCGCCGGCATGGAGACCTGGTTCGACGCGACCGAACTGGCCGTGATGGGCCTGGCGGAAGTCCTGCGTCATTTGCCGCGCCTGCTGCGCGTGCGCCGCGAACTGCGCGAGCGCGTGGTGGACTGGGCCCCGGACGTCTTCGTCGGCATCGACGCCCCGGACTTCAACCTGGGCGTGGAGCGCTGGCTCAAGCAGCGCGGCGTGCGCACCGTGCACTACGTCAGTCCGTCGGTCTGGGCCTGGCGCGAGAAGCGCGCTTCGAAGATCGGGCGCTCGGCCGACCGCGTGCTCTGCCTGTTTCCGATGGAGCCGGCCATCTACGCCCGCCACGGCGTCGACGCCCGCTTCGTAGGCCATCCGCTGGCGGACGAGATGCCGCTCGAGCCGGACCGCGCCGGTGCCCGCATGCGCCTGGGGCTCGACGCCGACCGGCCCGTGCTCGCCCTGCTCCCGGGCTCGCGCGTGGGCGAGATCACCCGGCTGGGCAGCGACTTCCTCGCCGCCGCCGCCCGCCTGCTGGCCGGCGACCCGCAACTGCAGGTCGTCGTGCCGATGGCCAACGAAGCCGCGGCGCAGGCGTTTTCCCGCGTCCTGGCGGCACATCCGGACGCGCAGGCGCTGCACCGCTGCCTGCGGATCCTGCGCGGCGAGGCGCGGCCGCTGATGATCGCCAGCGATGCGGTCCTGCTGGCCTCGGGCACGGCCACGCTGGAAGCCCTGCTGGCCAAGCGCCCGATGGTGGTGGCCTACAAGGTCGCCCCGCTGACCTACGCGCTCGTCAAGGGCCTGGGGATGCTCAAGGTCGACCGCTATTCGCTGCCCAATGTGCTCGCCGGCGAAGCGCTCGTGCCGGAGCTGATGCAGCACGACTGCACGCCCGAACGCCTCGCGCAGGCCACGGCGCAGGCCCTCGGCGACCCCGCCGTCGCCGCGCGGCTGGCGCCCCGCTTCCGCGCGATCCACGAGCAGTTGCGGCAGGACGCCTCCGCCCGTGCCGCCGATGCGGTGCTCGAGCTGATCGGGTAAGCCAGCGCGTCGTTTCCGGCTTGCGTGAACGCGTGATCCTCGCGCAAGCTGCGCCCGCCTGCCGCCTCTCCACCGCGATGTCCGACGCTCCGCTCCTGCCTTCGCCGCCCCCGATCGACCCGCGCAGCCTGCGCATCGCGGGCATCGACGAGGCCGGCCGCGGGCCGCTGGCGGGCCCGGTGGTCGTGGCCGCCGTCGTGTTCGCCCCCGGCCGCACGCCGATCAACGGGCTGGACGATTCCAAGCAGCTGGACGCCGCGCGCCTCGAGGTCCTCTACGACCGCATCGTCCAGCGCGCACTGGCGTTCAAGGTGGTGTTCGTCGAAGTCGAGGAGATCGACCGCATCAATATCTTCCACGCCACCATGCAGGGCATGCGGCGCGCGCTCGAGGGCGTGATGCACGTGGCCGACGAGGCCCGCATCGACGGCAACGCGGTGCCGCCCGGCCTGCCCTGCCGCGCGGAAGCCTGGATCGGCGGCGACGCCCGCGACCGCGCGATCATGGCCGCTTCCATCCTGGCCAAGGTCGCCCGCGACCGGCACATGCGGGACCTGCACGCCCAGTGGCCCGTTTACGGGTTCCACGAGCACAAGGGCTACGGAACGCCGGCCCACCTGGCCGCGCTCCAGCAGCACGGACCGTGTCCGCAGCACCGCCGTAGCTTCGCCCCGGTCCGCATCGCGCAGGGCGACCTGTTCGGCCTGCCGGCCGGCGATCCCCTGCCCGCCTGAGCGCTGCCCGCCGGCCGCGGGTTCAGCAAACCGAACGCCGGCTGGACCGTCTGTCGGAACCCGGCTTGCCTGCCCCCGCCGGCGGCGCATCATGGAATTCCACGAGACATCCTGGGTCGCGTGAGCCTCCCGGCCGGCACGCGGCTCCGCAGGGAGAGACGGCCGGATGCGAGGTGAAGCATGCGCATGCCCCATCCCACCCCCACCGCCCGCCCGCTGCCCTACGAGCAGTACCGCGGCGGCATCAGCGACGACCTCGGCGCACCGGCGGGCTTTGCGGAAATCGCGCTGTCGGGCCCGGCAGTGACGCAGTTCGACAACCTCGTCCACGAGCTCTATCCCGATGCAGCGCGTGTCGACCAGGCCCGCCTGCAGCAACTGGCCGCGTGGCTGCTGTCGCTGCGCGAAGAGGAGGCCGTCGAGGAACTCGATGCCCGCCTGTCGCGCATGGACGAACTGCGCGCACTGGTGCAGGACCCCGCCTGGGACTGCCACGAAGCCCAGCGCAAGCGGATCGACAAGCTGCTGGCCTACGTCGATCGCGAGGACGACCTGATCCCCGACAGCCTGCCGCTGCTGGGCCGCCTGGACGACGTGCTGCTGATCGAACTGGCCTGGCCCGCCTTCGCCGCCGAAGCCGACGAATACCGCGACTTCTGCAACTACCGCAACACCGAGCATCCCGCCGGATCGCCCACGCAACAGCGCGAAGCCTGGCTGCGCGACCGTCTTGCCGAACTGGAACTGCTGCGGCTCAACACCCGCATCGCCGACGAGCATTTCGTGGGCTACACCCAGGAATACCAGTTGCGGGTGAAGTGATCCGGGGCCGCGCGCCGGCGCGGCCCGGGCAGGCGGTCGTCGCGCTCAGCGCCGGATGATGATCGCCGGATCGACGCGATGGCCGTTGGCCTCGATCGCGTACTTGTAGCGGGCGACCTTGTTTTCCGACGTCACCTGGGCCTTCTGCCGCGCGTCCTTCTCTTCCGAGCGCACGCGCTTTGGCGCGCCCGGGCCTGCGGCGCTTTCGCCCTCGAATTCAATCTCGAACGCGCCCTTCACGTCCTTGGCCGTGCGCCAGACGATCGCGGTGCCGTTGTCGACCTCGCATTCGTCCGGCGTCACCGAGGGACGTCCGCTGCCGTCGTAGGCCACGTCGATGTACACCTTCTTGCCGTGGGCCGGCACGGCGCAGGACTCCCCGTCTTCTTCGGCCAGGCCCGGGGGGCTGGGCTGGCGCGCGCAGGCGGCCAGCATGGCCAGCAGTGGAACGGCGATGACCAGCGTGGCAGCGCGCATCGTGGAAGCGCGCATCGTGGAAGTGTGCATGTCGACGACCTCATGGAGTGGTGGGGGTAGCGGATGCGGGCGAATGCGCTGCACGCGCGCCCGAGGGGTTGCCTGGACCGCCCAGGCGGCGCAGCAGCGGCGATGCCCGGATCCGCCGTTCGGGCACCTGCAGGTTGCGGGCACGGACCAGCCGCGCGCGCGCGGCGTCCCCGTCTTCCAGTCGCGCCAGCGTCTGGGCCGCGAGCAGGGCCACTTCCCCTTCCTCGCTGCGCAGCGCCTCGGCCTTGGCGAGCCATTGCCGCGCGGCCTCCGCCTGGCCGAGGTTGGCGCTGTACCACGCGAGCAGCGCCATGGCCTGCGAGTCGTCGGTCTTGACCGCGGCGTAGCGCCCGGCCATCGCGGCGGCACGACCGTAGGCCGCGCGTGCTTCCGGCGTGGCACCCGATTGCGCCGACAAGGCGTCGCCGATGTTGCCGAAGATGCGGAAGTCTTCGGCATTGAGCGCTGCCGCCTGCCGATAGAGGGCGGCCGCTTCCGCGTAGCGCCCCTCTTCGTAGCGCAACGTGCCCAGGTTGCTCAGTGCGCCGTAGCTGGGTTCGATCGAGAGCGAGCGCAGGAAGGCGGACGCGGCGGCCGCGGCGTCGCCCTTGGTCAGTTGCAGGCCGCCCAGGCTGCTCCACGTGGCCGCGTCATCGGGCTCCAGCGTGGTGGCGATGCGATAGGCGTCGATGGCCGCCGGGAGGTTGCCCTGGAGGTAGTGCAGGTAGCCGCGTTCGCGCTGGAGCTGGGCATCGCCCGGGCGCAGCTGGTGGGCGCGCTCGATGTAATCCATCGCCACGTCGTTGCGCTCGCGCGAGTTCTCCACGCGTGCCAGGCCGATGTAGGCATCGGGTCGCAGCGAGATGTCTTCCAGCGCCCGCGTGTAGGCACGCGTCGCGGCCTCAAGGTCGCCGCTGATGCGGTGCATCTCGCCCATCGCCAGGCTTACTTCGCGCAGGCGTGGATCCATGCGTTCGGCCTGCGTGCACGCCGAGCTTGCCCGCGCGAAAGCCGCGGCATTGCGTTCGGCTTCGAACTGCAGCAGCTCGCCACGGCAGATGCCGGCCTGCGCACGAGCGAACGTGGCGTCGCCCGCGAGGGCCTGCCGGAATGACGCGATCGCCGCCGCGGGCGCCGTGCCGGGTTGCCGCAACTGGCCCAGTCCCTTGAGGTACAGGTCGTAGGCGGCGAGGTTGCGCGTGGGAGCGAGCCTGCGCTGCAGGGCCGGACGTCCGGGTTCGGGCAACACGCCCAGCAGCGCGCGCACGACCTCTTCGCCGATCTCGCTCTGCACCGCCAGCAGGTCGGATGACCGGCGATCGTAGGACTGCGCCCACAGGGTGAATCCGGTGCGCGTATCGGTCAGCCGTGCATTGACGCGCACGCGCTTGCCCTCACGGCGCACGGTCGCGTCGAGCACCGTGGCCACGCCGAGGCGTTTGCCGACGGACACCGCGTCGAGGTCCTGGCGTGCCCCGTCCAGCGAGGGATATGCAGCGACCTTCAGCCCCGGTACGCCGGCGAGCGCGTCGTGCATCTCGACAGCGAGACCGCGCGCGAAATAGTCGTCCCCCGACGCTCCGCCGAGGGTGGCAAAGGGCAGCACGGCCACCGACGGGTCGGCCGCCTTGTGCCCGGGCGCGGACGGGTACAGGAACCACGCCGCGCCGGCAGCCACCAGAACCGCCGCCAGGCCCGCTCCCAGCCAGAGCCGTCTCCCGCTCCGCGCGGTCTTCCCGGGTTCCACGACGGGCCGCCGCCGGTCGCTGAACCGCTCCGGCGCCGCCATGGCTTCCGCGGGTTCCGCCACGGGCGCAGGCGCCTGCGGGACATCCTCATCGGCCACGGGCGGACACGCGGCCGGATCCTCGATCAGCTGACCGATGAAGCGGTACCCCAGCGCGTGCTGGGTCTGGATGAACTCCGGCTGGTGCGGGTGGTCGCCCAGTGCGGCGCGCAGTTGGGCGATGGCCCGGGTCAGGACATTCGGGGTGACGTGGCGATGGCCCCAGACCTCGTCCAGCAGGACGTCGCGCAGGACCAGCTGGTCGGCATGGCGCAGCAGGACCAGCAGCACGGCGAAGGCCTTCGGCTCGACCGACTGGGCCTGCCCGGCACGGGTGATGGTGTGCGCGCGGACGTCGACCACGACTTCGCCGAAGCGATAGCACTCGCCCTGTTCATCCCCGTTGCCCGCCCCCGTTGGCCGGACCATCTGAAAACCTCACGACTCCCTCACAAATCTGCGCGTACCGGATTTCAAGGCTCCCGGCCACCTCATGAATTAAACGCACCGAAAATGGACGCTGGCCATGCACCAGATGGGTGCCCTCCCCCCGAGACACCGCCATGAACGCCGTCCTCATCGACAACAACCTGCCGCAGATCCTCGCCTCCAATCCTGTGGTCCCCGGCCCCCACCGCCGCCGCCACATTGCCGATTTCGTGCTGGATGCGGCGCGCCTGGACAGTTTCAACGTGCTGCTGCGGCGCCTGGGCCGTGAAGAGGCCCCGCTGGACCGCGACCAGGTGGCCACCGCCGCCCGCCAGGTCTGCCGCCAGGGCAACGACACCCCGGCCTGCATCGCCTACCAGCTCAAGCGGGCCACGGCGCTGCGGCGCATGGCGACCGACGCCAACTGGAACGCCGCCAATGACGCCCTCGGCATCGCCCAGCTGGTCATGGAATACCTGGACAGCTCCGGAGACCTGATCCCGGACCAGCTGCCGAGCCTGGGACGCCTGGACGACGCCATCGTCGTCGAGACGGCCTGGCCGCAGGTGGGCGAGGAAGTCGCCCAGTACCTCGACTACCGCCGCGTTCGCGCCCTGGAGGCCCGGATGTCGCCGGCGCCCCGCGGATTCCGCTTCACCCGCGAAGACTGGGAACAGGCGCGTCATGCCGAAGTCGCGCTGGCAGCGCAGCGGGAACGCATCTTCACCAGCAGCTACCTGCCGACGCCGGCCGGACGGTTCTTCATCCACTAGGTCGGGTCGTCCTGCTGCGGAAATCCGCCCAGGGAAGATGGCGCACCAGCGGCAACACAGGGATTGGAGGTGCCACGGGCGGCTGGACCCGGGATCGACAAGGCACCGGATCGAAGGCCGCCATGGGCGGCCTTCGTTTTGCCGGCGGACCCCGCGTGCGACCCGGCCCGCCCGCGACCCGGTCAGCACTATCCGTGGCGCGGCGCAAGCCTTGTCCGCGGCGACCGTGCTGCTACCCTGCGTGCTCAGCCTTTGACGGCCCGCATGTCCGCACGTTTCGTTCATCTCCACCTGCACAGCGAGTATTCCCTCGCCGACTCGACGATCCGGATCGCCGAGTTGGTCAAACGCTGCGCGAAGATCGGCCAGCCTGCCGTCGCCCTCACCGACCTGGACAACCTGTTCGCGGCGGTGAAGTTCTACAAGGCCGCGGAGGCCGCGGGCATCAAGCCGATCATCGGCGCCGATATCGGCCTGGCCGACGGCAACGAGGCGCCGGCCCGCATGACCGTGCTGTGCCGCGACCGGACCGGCTATCTCACCCTCTCGCGCCTGCTGTCGCGCGCCTGGATGGAAGGCCACCGCGTCGACGGCGTGGCGATCCGCCCCGACTGGCTGCGCGAGGACAACGAAGGCCTGTTCGCCCTGCTGGGCCGGCACAGCCTGGCCGGGCGGTTGGCGACCTCGCAGCGGTTCGAACTGGCCGAGGCCTCGCTCGCCGACTGGCGCGGCGTGTTCGGTGACCGCCTGCACCTGGAGGTGACCCGCACCGGCCGCGAGGGCGAGGAGACGTTCAACGCCTTCGCGCTGCACACCGCCACGCGCCGCGGCCTGCCGGTGGTGGCCAGCAACGATGTGCGCTTCCTCGATGCCGACGGCTTCGAGGCGCACGAGGCGCGCGTGTGCATCGCGTCGGGCCGCGTGCTCGACGATCCCAAGCGCCCGAAGGAATACAGCGCCGAGCAGTACCTGAAATCCTCGGGAGACATGGCGGCCCTGTTCGCCGACATCCCCGACGCCCTCGACAACGCCGTCGCACTGGCCACGCGCTGCAACGTCACCATGAAGCTGGGTGAATATGCGCTGCCGGCCTTCCCGGTGCCCAGCGACCACACGATCGAATCCTGGCTGCGCAGCAGCGCCCGCGAAGGCCTCGCCGGACGCCTGGAGAAAGCGCCGCTGGCGGAGGGCAAGACGCGCGAGGACTACGACGCGCGCCTGGACATCGAGCTGGACGTCATCATCAAGATGGGGTTCCCCGGCTACTTCCTGATCGTTGCGGACTTCATCAACTGGGGCAAGGCGCAGGGCATCCCGGTCGGCCCGGGCCGCGGATCGGGCGCCGGCTCGCTGGTGGCGTGGGCGCTGGGCATCACCGACCTGGACCCGCTGCCCTACGACCTGCTGTTCGAGCGGTTCCTCAACCCCGAACGCGTGTCGATGCCCGACTTCGACATCGACTTCTGCATGGATCGCCGCGACGAGGTGATCGACTACGTCGCGCGCAAGTACGGCCGCGACCGCGTCTCGCAGATCATCACCTACGGCACCATGGCGGCCAAGGCCGTCGTCCGCGATTCGGGCCGCGTGCTGGGCCACCCGTACGGCTTCGTCGACGGCATCGCCAAGCTGATCCCGAACACGCTGGGCATCTGCCTGGACGACGCGCTGGGCGAATCGGAAGCGGCGAAGAAGGACAGCAACCTCGCCTCGAGCGAACTGATCCAGCGCTACCACGCCGAAGACGACGTCCGCGACCTGCTGGACCTCGCCCGCAGCCTGGAAGACCTCACCCGCAACGCCGGCAAGCACGCCGGCGGCGTGGTCATCGCGCCCTCGCCGCTGTCGGACTTCTGCCCGCTTTTCGCCGAACACGACGGCGAGGGACGCGGACGCAATCCGGTCACCCAGTTCGACAAGGACGACGTGGAAGCCGTCGGCCTGGTGAAGTTCGACTTCCTGGGCCTGCGCACGCTCACGATCATCGACTGGGCGGTGAAGGCCATCAACGTGCGCCGCGCGCGCGAGGGCCAGGACGCGCTCGACATCACCGCGTTGCCGCTGGACGACAAGCTCACCTACGAGCTGTTCGCGCGCGGCGACTCGGTGGCGGTGTTCCAGTTCGAATCGCGCGGCATGCGCGAGCTGCTCAAGCGCGCCAAACCTGACACGTTCGAGGACATCATCGCGCTGGCCGCGTTGTTCCGCCCGGGCCCGCTGGGCTCGGGGATGGACCGGGACTGGGTCGACCGCAAGCACGGCAACGCGCAGGTCACCTATCCGCACGAATCACTGGAGCCGGTGCTGGCGCCCACCTACGGCGTGATCGTGTACCAGGAACAGGTGATGCAGATCGCCCAGGTCCTGGCCGGCTACACGCTGGGCGGCGCCGACATGCTGCGCCGCGCGATGGGCAAGAAGAAGCCCGAGGAAATGGCCAAGGAGCGCGCCAAGTTCGAGGCCGGCTGCGCGGAACGTGGCATCCCCTCGCGCCAGGCGAGCCCGATCTTCGACCTGATGGAGAAGTTCGCCGAGTACGGCTTCAACAAGTCGCACTCGGCCGCCTATGCGCTGGTCGCCTACCAGACCGCCTGGCTGAAGGTGCATTACCCGGCCGAGTTCATGGCCGCGGTGCTCTCCTCGGACATGGACAACACCGACAAGGTGGTCGGCTTCCTCGACGAGGCCCGTGCCATGGGCCTGACGATGCTGCCCCCCGACGTCAACGCCTCGGCCTACATGTTCGAGGCCACCACGCCGGACACGATCCGCTACGGCATCGGCGCAGTGAAGGGCGTCGGCCGTGGCGCGTGCGAGGCCATCGTGGAGGCGCGCCGGGCGGGCGGAGCGGCGAACGGGCATTTCACCGACCTGCTCGACTTCTGCAAGCGGGTGGATAGCGGCAAGCTCAACAAGCGCGCGCTGGAAGCCCTCATCCAGGCCGGCGCACTCGACGCGCTGGGGAAGAACCGCGCCAGCCTGAGCCTGCAGATGCCCGAGGTGCTGCGCGCCACCGACCAGCTCGCGCGCGAACGCGAAGCCGGCCAGGTCTCGCTTTTCGGCGGCCAGGCCGCCGCGCCGGCATTGCAGATCGAACTGCGCGAAGTCGACGAATGGCCGCTGGTGCAGGTGCTCACCGGCGAGCGTGAGACGCTCGGCCATTACCTCAGCGGCCATCCCTTCGACCCCTACCGGGATGAACTCCGCGGCCTGGTGGGCCACGACCTGGGCGACCTGGAACGCATCTGGGAAGGCCGCCCGGAAAGCGCGCGCAGCGGCTGGCGCCCGGAACTGGAAATGGTGGTGGCCGGCCTGGTGGTCGGCCTGCGCAAGAAGGGCGACAGCCAGATGTTCGTGCAGATCGAGGACGGCCGCGGCCGCCTGGAGTGCGCGTTCTTCTCCGAGACCTACACCGAGTTCGCGTCATTGATCGCGCGCGACCGCCTGCTCATCGTGCAGGGCGGGCTGAGAGAGGACGCCTTCAGCGGCGGGTTCGCGCTCAAGGCCGCGCGCTGCTGGGATTACGCGCAACTGTGCAGCCGGCATGCACAGCGCCTGTCGCTGCGACTGGACCTGCGCGTGCCCGGCACCTGGTCGCGCGTGGAATCCCTGCTCTCGCGCAACCGCCCTGGCTCCACGCCCCTGCGCCTGGACCTGCTGCGTGAGGGCGCGGCCGGCATGCTCGACCTCAACGGCAGCCAGTCCGTCCGCGTGGACGCCGACCTGCCTGGTGCGCTGCGCTCGCAGCCCGGCGTGCGGACCGTGAAGCTGGCCTTTTCCAAGCCCTGGGCCAACTGAGCCCCGCGGCCGCTCCGGGCGGACCTGCGTCACGTCCCGGCGGCGCGGGGGCCCCAACAGTCGCCCCCGTACGGCCCCTTCCCGTCACCTCGGCTAAACTTCCCGGCCTCACCGGCCCCGGCCCGCGCATGAACCCGAACTACCTCGACTTCGAACAGCCCATCGCCGACCTGGAAGCCCGTATCCAGGAAGTGCTCCATGCCAGCCATGGCCCGGCGGTCAATGTCGATGCCGAAGTCCACGCCCTGCGCGAGAAGCTGCGCGTGCGCACCGCGCACATCTTCCGCGACCTGAGCCCGTGGCAGATCTCCCAGCTCTCCCGTCATCCCTCGCGCCCGTACACGCTCGATTACCTGCGCGTGATCTGCGACGAATTCCAGGAGCTGGCCGGCGACCGCGCCTTCGCCAATGACAACGCCATCGTCGGCGGCCTGGCGCGCATCGACGGCCGCAGCGTCGTGGTGATCGGCCACGAGAAGGGCCGCGACACGAAGGCCAAGGTGCGCCGCAATTTCGGCATGCCCAAGCCGGAGGGCTATCGCAAGGCGCTGCGCCTGATGAAGCTGGCCGAACGTTTCGGCCTGCCGGTGCTGACCTTCATCGATACCGCCGGCGCCTGGCCCGGCATCGACGCCGAGGAGCGCGGCTAGTCCGAGGCCATCGCCCGCAACCTGCTGGAGATGGCTGAACTCAAGGTGCCGATCGTGTGCACCGTGATCGGCGAAGGCGGCTCCGGTGGCGCGCTGGCGATCGGCGTGGGCGACCGCACGCTGATGCTCGAATACAGCACGTACTCGGTGATCACGCCCGAAGGCTGCGCCTCGATCCTGTGGAAGACCGCCGAGAAGGCCAAGGATGCGGCCGAGCAGTTGGGCATGACCGCCAAGCGCCTCAAGGAGTTCGGCCTGATCGACAAGATCGTGCGCGAACCCATCGGCGGCGCGCACCGCAATCCGGTGCAGATGGCCAAGCGCCTGAAAGCGGTGCTGGTCAACGAACTCGACGCATTGCAGGACATCCCGGTGCCGCAGCTGCTGGAAGGCCGCTACCGCCGCCTGCGCGGCTACGGCGCGTACGAAGCGCTCTGACCGGCATGGGCGCCGATGCCCGGCCGCCACGGCGGGTCGGGATCGTCGCGCGGTTTCCGGTGCTGTAGCACGCGCGCACGCTAGGATGCCGCCGTGACCCTGGACGCGTTCCTCAGCGAAGACACCCTCGCCCGGACGGGATCGGGCGGATTCGTCGTCGCGCTCAGCGGCGGACTGGATTCGTGCGTGCTGCTGCACTTGCTGGCGGCGCAGCCCCAGGCGCGCGCGCGCGGCCTGCGGGCCCTGCACGTCCATCATGGCCTCCAGGCCCAGGCAGATGCCTGGTCGCGGCACTGCGCCGGGCTGTGCCACGCGCTGGACGTACCGCTTTCGATCGCACGCGTAGAGGTTTCCCACGGCGAAGGCGAAGGCCTCGAGGCGGCCGCGCGCCGCGCGCGCCATGCCGCGTTCGAAGCCGGGATCGCCGATGGCGACGTACTGGCGCTCGCCCACCACTTGGACGACCAGGCCGAGACCTTCCTGCTGCGCGCACTGCGCGGGTCCGGCCCGGAAGGGCTCGCGGCGATGACGCCCTGGCGTCCGTTCGGTCTCGGCTGGATGTGGCGCCCCTTGCTGGGACTCACGCGTGCACAGCTCGAAGCCCACGCCCGCGCGCATGGACTGCGCTGGATGGAAGACCCCAGCAACCGGGACACCACCCTCGACCGCAACTTCCTGCGCCACCGCGTGCTGCCGCTGCTGCGCGAACGCTGGCCGCATGCCGGCGCCGCGTTAGCCCGTTCGGCAGCCCTTTCAGGCGAGGCGCACGCGCTGCTGGCCGCGGAAGACGCCCAGGCACTGGCCCTCGCGCGGACGGCCGATCCGGCGGTCCTGTCGCGCGCAGCGCTGCGCGACTTGGAACCCGCGCGACGCGCGCGCGCGCTGCGACGCTGGATCCAGGAACTGGGCCTGCCACCGCTGCCTGGCCAGGGCCTGGTCCATATCGAACGCGACCTGCTGTTCGCCGACGGCGACGCCCGCGCGCGATTCGACTGGCGGCAGGCCCGCGTGCAGGCGTGGGCGGACCTGCTGCATGCCGGCGTGATCCGGGACGCGCTGCCGGCAGCGTTCACGCAGGCCTGGGACGGCGGCGCGCCGCTGGCACTTCCCGGCGGTGGCATGTTGATCGTGGAAGGTGCGGCGCGCTTCGATCCGCCGGTGCTCGTCAGCGCCCGCCAGGGTGGCGAGCGCATCACGCTGCCCGGGCGGAGCCATTCCCATGCACTCAAGCATGTCCTGCAGGACCAGTGCATCCCACCGTGGGAGCGCGAGCGCCTGCCCCTGCTGAGCACGGCCGCCGGGGAGGTGCTGGCCGCGGGCGACCTCGTGCTTTCCGCCACCATGGACACCTGGCTGCGCGAGCGCGGCGCGCGCCTGCGCTGGACCCCTTCTGAATCAATTCCCGGCTGACCCGCCTGCACGCGGCGGCTACACTTCACCCATGGCCCGCAAATCCCCCGACCTCCCCGACAGTTCCGATCCGATGCTTTCGACGGCGCAGGCCGGCGCGGGCAGCTCCGAGGCAGCCGCCACGGGTGCGTCCCCCGTCGCGGATTTCGAACGTTCCCTGGATGCCCTGGAACTGCTGGTCGAACAGATGGAACGCGGCGAGATGAGCCTGGAGGAATCGCTGGCGGCCTATGAGCGCGGCGTCGGGCTGTACCGCCGGTGCCAGACCGCGCTGGAGCAGGCCGAACTGCGCGTGCGGCTGCTGAGCGATCCGCAGGACCCGGCCAGCGCCGAGCCCTTCGCCTCGCCCGATGCCTGAGTCCGCCTTCGCCGCCTGGCGGGTGCGGATCGAGGCGGTCCTCGAGCGCGCCCTGCCCCTGCCGGAACACTCGCCCCGCCGACTGCATGGCGCCATGCGCCACGCCGTGCTCGACGGTGGGAAGCGCATGCGGCCGCTGCTGGTGTACGCCGCGGGGACCGCATTCGGCGCCAGTGAAACCGTGCTCGACGCGCCCGCCGCCGCCGTGGAGCTGATCCACGCCTACTCGCTCGTGCACGACGACCTGCCGGCAATGGACGACGACAGCCTGCGCCGCGGCAAGCCCACGGTGCATGTCGCCTTCGACGAGGCCACTGCGATCCTCGCCGGCGACGCGCTCCAGTCGCTGGCCTTCGAACTGCTGGCCGACGCCCCCGTCAACGACGCCCGACGCGTGGCGATGCTGCGTGAGCTGGCGATCGCGGCCGGTGCGGCCGGCATGTGCGGCGGACAGGCGCTCGACATCGACGCCACGGGCAACGCGGCCACCATGGCGGTTCCCGAACTCCAGCGCCTGCACGCCCTCAAGACCGGCGCGCTGCTCCGGGCCAGCGTGCGCCTGGGCGCGCTGGCCGCCGGCGTCGAGGCGGACACGCTGCAGCGCCTGGACCGCTTCGCCGACGCACTGGGCCTGGGCTTCCAGATCCGCGACGACCTGCTGGACGTGGAAGGCGACAGCGCGGCCCTGGGCAAGACCGCGGGCAAGGACGCCGCGCAGGACAAGGCGACTTTCCCCGCGCTGATCGGGCTCGCCGCCTCGCGCGCGCGGCTGGACGAACTGGCCGTCGTCATGCGCGAGGCGCTGGCACCGTTTGGCGACGCCGCCGCGCGCCTGGACGCGCTGGGCCATCGCGCGATCGACCGCAGCCACTGAAGCTGCAACCACCGGCTCCCCTGCAGTAACCGCGGCCGGCTGACCTGTGGCATTGGGGCGGCCCCACCTTTGGGCGTAGGCTTGCCCCATTGCCGAATGGGGAGACGGCCAGTGACGCTGCGCCAGCGCACACGCACATTGCTCAGCTGGATCGACGCGTGGATGGCCGGCGCCGCCAGCAGCTTCATCGGTGCCTGGGGCAGGCTCGAGAGCTACTACAAGCGGCCGCTGTCCTGGCTGGTGGGCCGCCTTCGCTTCGCCTTCTACCCGCTGCTGGCGATCGCCGCGATCGGCTGGCTTGCCTGGGACTGGCAACCTGAGCGCCGCTCGCTGGATGCCGCCGAAGACGCGGTCTTCGACAAGGTCATCAAGAGCCGTCCGTTCCAGCCGGAAGCCTCCAAGCGGGTGGTGGTGGTCGAGATCGACGACTGCACCATCGAACACTTCCGCCAGCTCGGCGAAGGCGGCTGGCCGCTCAGCCGCCAGCGCCACGCCGACCTGCTGGACGCGCTCGACCGCGCCGGCGTGCGGGCGGTGGGCTACGACGTGCTGTTCGTCGATCCGTCGACGCAGGACCCGATGGGCGACAGCGTGCTCGAAGCGATGGCGCAGGGGGGCGAAGGACGCTTCGTCTTCGGCGCCTCGCGCGTGGACCGCGCGTTCGACGCGTCGGAAGGCGCGACGCCGGCCTCGCAGGCACCGGGTGCTTTCGCGCTCACGCGCAACGCCGCGAAGCCGGGCCCGAAAGTCGCGCTGCTGCTGCCCTACGGCGAAGCGATGCGCCGGCAATCCGGCCTGCTCGACATCGACCGCGCTGCCGACGGCGTGATCCGTGACGTCAGCCTGCGCAGCACCGAAGGCGACTGGGGAATTCCGTCCATGGCGCTGCGGCTGGCCGCCTACGACTCGGGCGATCCCCCGGCCAGTTTCCCCGACAAGATCCGCATCAACTGGCGCAGCCAGAACCGCCTGCAGTACGTCAGCGCGGCCAACCTCATCGAGGGCAAGCCCATCTGCATGGGCAAGCGCGGCGACAAGGTTCCGTCGCTGAAAGGCAAGATCGCGCTGGTCGGCTGGACCGCCTCCGGTCTCAATGACATCAAGCCCACACCGATCAGCGCCGCGACGAACGGCGTGGAGATCCAGGCCGAAGCAACCGCCGCACTGGTGGACCACAGCGCGATCTGGATGCCGCCGACCTGGCTCAAGTACGTGCTGGCGGCGGTCCTGGTGCTGCTCACCGCCTTCGCCTTCTTCCGCGGCGAACCGGCCAACGACATCGACTCGATCTTCGTGGCCACCAACCTGGTGCTGCTGGGCGCCGCCTACGCGGGCCTGACTTTCTACGGTGTGTTCTTCGACATCTACGCCAGCATCGGCTTCGTCAGCCTGTGCTTCGGCCTGTGCCGCACCTGGGCCGCGGTGCAGCGCGGGCGCGCGGTTGGCCACGAGGATTTCATCACCGTCTTCGATCCCAGGCGCGACCGCTGGCTGGTGCTGGGGCGCGTGCGTTTCGTCCCCTACCCCTCGCTCGACCGCAAGGCCGCCGCGCGCCGTCGCCGTGAATATCGCCGCCGCCTGCGCCGCTTCCTCTATGCCGGCAGCAACGCGGTGATGCTGGAAGGCGTGGTCGAACGCAAGAGCTGGCTGCACGGCACGCTGGACGACCTGATGCTGCTGGTGTGGCACGCGCCCGACCGTGGGCACGCACTGCGACTGGCCGAACAGGACCTGGACGACCTGTACGTTCACCTGAATGAACTCGATGACCGCCTCGACGACGATGGCACCATCAAGGTGTGCACGATCAGTGCGCTGGTGGACGATGACCTGGACGACTCCGATCGCGGAGAGCGCCTGCGCCTGCGCGAAGCGCTCGGCAAGGTGCTCAATGCCAGCGAAGAGTGGCCGCTTTGCCCGCGAAATACGTTAGTCAACCAAAGCGAAATATCTTCCGGAGAACCCGAATGCGAGCAGCCTTCCACCGCCTGAGCTTCATCGTTCCGTTAAGCCTGGCCCTGAGCGTGGCCGCGCTCGCCGCCGCCGCCGGCGCCACGGCCGTCGTGCACAAGCCGGCAGTGGAGGTGAAGAGCGCCCCCGACTTCGGCTCGACCACGGTGACCACGCTCAAGCGCGACCAGAAAATCACCGTCGCCGGCCAGCAGGGGCTCTGGTTCAAGGTGGAGACGGCGGGCGGCGCGGGCTTCGTGCGTGTCAATGACGTGCGCATGTCGACGGGCACCGCAGCCAAGGGGGGCAAGGGCGGCCTGTTCAAGAACATGGCCGGCGCGGGCCAGGTCAAGGAAACCGCCGGCGTGCGCGGCCTCAACGAGAACGACCTGAAGGTGGCCTCGTTCAACGCGCAGGAGTTCGCGGAGCTGGAAGCCAACCGCGTCGCCCCGCAGGCCGCGGCGCAGCACGCCAAGGGCCATGGGCTGAAGACGCGCAAGGTCGAATACGCGGCGGAGTTCAAGCCCAACGCCAAGGCCGGCAAGGGCAGCGCGTCGCAGGCGCAGAAGCGCGGCGGGCTGTCCGCCCTGCGCGGCGTGCTGGGCGCGATCGGCGTCGGCGGCACGGCCGGTTCGGCGATCGACGTGGCCTCGGCCACCACCGGCAAGTCCGAAGCCGAGCAGTCCGCCGAGGAACTGGCCCTGGGGCCGGAGATCGCCGGTCGCGTGCTGGGCGCCGCCAATCTCGTCGATGACCCCGCGGCGCAGGAGCGGGTCAACCGCATCGGCCGCTGGGTCGCCTCGCAGACCACCCGGCCGGACCTGCCGTGGAGCTTCGGCGTGATCAAGACCGGCGACATCAACGCCTTCGCCGCGCCCGGCGGCTACATCCTGATCACCCAGGGCCTGTACGAACTGCTGGACACCGACGATGAAGTCGCCGCGGTGCTCGGCCATGAAATCAGCCACGCCGTGCAGCGCGACCACTACAACGTGATCCAGAAGCAGCACTCGACCGCGGAACTGAAGGACATCGCGGCGTCCAACGTCACCGTCGGAGGGGGTGTCGCCGGCTCCATGGTCAAGGACTATGTCGCCCGTTTCGGTGCGAGCGTGCTGATGCAGAGGCTCGACCAGGATGTCGAGTACCGCTCGGACGAGGCGGCCGAGATCTACCTGGCCCGCGCCGGCTACGATCCGCTGGCGCTGTACATGGTGCTGCAGAAGATGGCCGCGCGTGGCAGTGCCAAGGGCAACCTGGAGCAGCTCTACAAGACCCACCCGTCCCTCGAGGCCCGCATGGACAGCCTGGACGGGCGCAGCGCCAAGGTCGCCGGGTACACCGCCAGCAAGTAGGCCCCGCGGCATCGCCGCGATGCTCCATGACGACGCCGGCCTCGCGCCGGCGTTCGTTTTTCACCGCCTGGCCACCGCAGCGTCGGCCCGCTCTGCTCCGCGGCGGTGCGCCAGACGCTGCACGCTGGCGTGCATGCATGTCGGTTGCAGGGCGGGCCAACGCAGAATCCGTCACCGCGCACGCGCAAAGAAAAACGCCGGCCAATGGCCGGCGTTCTCGATGCCGCACTTGCGCTTACTTGATCAGGCGCAGCGTCAGCGGATAACGGTAGGTCTCGCCGTTGTTGGCCTTGATGCCGGCGATGATCGTCAGCACGAGCCAGGCGATGCCGATCACGATCCACGCGGGAATGGCGATGATCAGGCCGATTCCCAGGGTAAAGATCGACAGCAGCAGCAGCGCCAGGAAGATCAGGCCCACGGTGATGTTGAAGTTCAGCGCTTCCTTGCCCTGGTCGTCGACGAAGGGCATGGTGTCCTTCTTGATCATCCAGATGATCAGCGGGCCGATGAAGCAGCCCAAGCTGCCGGCCCAGCCGGAGGTCAGGATGCCGCCCACCAGGGCGGACAGGTGGGCGAACATCGCCCATTGCCGCTCGTCGGCGGAGATCCCGCTCACGGCGGTTGTTTCGGCAGGCGGCTGTTGATAGTCGGTCATGTCTGGACTCCCCATATTCGGCGATGTGCCGTGATGGCACTCTATCACCGCGCCATCACGCGAAAAACGCCCCACGGCCGGGCCGCCGGACTCAGCCCGGCGCGGCCTCGCCGACGCCGGAGTCGCCGGCCACCATCATGCGTCCGACCAGGATCGAGCCGGTGCGCAGGTGCGAGCGCGGGTCGATATCCGTGCCCACCGCCTCGATGGCCGAGAACATGTCGCGCAACTGGCCCGCGATGGTGATCCCGTCGACGGGATAGGCCAGCTCGCCGTTCTCGACCCAGAAGCCCGCCGCGCCGCGCGAGTAGTCGCCGGTCACGGTATTGACGCCCTGCCCCATCAACTCGGTCACCAGCAGGCCGCGTCCCATGCCGCGCAGCAGGCTGGCCAGGTCTCCGGCATTGGCGCCGACGTGGAGGTTGTGCACGCCGCCGGCGTTGGCGGTCGATGCCAGGCCGAGCTTGCGGGCCGAATAGCTGCCCAGCACGTAACGCTGCAGCACGCCGCCCTGGACCAGCGGCAGCTCGCGCGTGGCCACGCCTTCGGCGTCGAACGCCGACGAGCGCAGGCCGCGCGGCAGGAAGGGACGCTCCTCGATCGTCATCCAGTCGGGGAACAGCTTCGTGCCCGCGCTGTCGACGAGGAAGCTGGCCTTGCGATAGAGCGCGCCGCCGGACACCGCCCCGATCAGGTGTCCGATCAGCGAGCGCGCGACCTCGGCCGCGAACAGGATCGGGTAGTCACCCGTGGCGATCTGGCGCGGCGACAGCCGCGACACCGTGCGCTCGGCCGCCTTGCGTCCGATGGCGGCCGGCGTTTCCAGGTCCTCCTCGGCCAATGCGTAGCTGTACCAGCCGTCGCGCTGCATGCCCTCGCCGCGGCCGGCGATGAGCGCGCAACCGATGCTGTGGTTGCTGCTGCGCTCACGCCCGATGAAGCCGTGCGAGTTGGCATACACGCTCAGGCTGTTGCCGCTGCCCAGCGACGCCCCGTCGGAGTTCTCCACGCGCGGGTCGAAGTCGCGGCCGGCGGCTTCGCAGGCCATGGCCAGGTCGATGGCCCGGTCGGCGTCGATCCGCCACGGATGCCAGCCGTCGAATTCGCGCAGGTCGGTCGCCATCAGCTCGCGCTCGGCCAGGCCGGCGGCGGCATCGTCCTCGGTGTGCCGGGCGATCGCGCAGGCCTGCTCCACCGTGGCGTCCAGGCTCTCGTCCTGCAGGTCGGCCGTGCTGGCGCTGCCCTTGCGCTGGCCGAAATAGACGGTGACCGCGATGCCCCGGTCGCGGGTCGACTCGACGGTTTCCACCTCGCCCATGCGCACGTTCACGCTGAGCCCGTTTTCCTCCGAACAGGACACCTCGGCCTGGCTCGCGCCACGCGCGCGGCACCGTTCGAGCAGTCGCTGTGAAATGTCGGCCAGGCGGTCGAGCCGGGCCTGGCTGTCGTCATGCAGGGCTTGCGGCGGGAGGGTGGCGTTCAATGCTTTATCCTTGTTTTCAGATCCGGGCATGCCCGGCGCGTCCGGAACGGACGTGGAATTGGAAGTGGACTGTAAAGCCGGCGCGCCGGCGCCGAGGTGGATGCATGCGTGGCAAAGACGACGAAACCGGCGAATTCCTGAGCCCCAGCCGCAGCCAGAACCGGCGCGAGGCGCTGGAGGTGCTGTCGCTGGGCGAACAGCTGGTTGCCCTGACCGAGGCCCAGCTGGCCCGCCTGCCCGTGCCCGAATCGCTGCTGCCGCACATCCGCGAATGCCGGCGCATCACGGCCCAGATCGCGCACAAGCGCCAGCTGCAGTACCTGGCCAAGCAGATGCGCCGCGAGGACGACGAAGTGCTGGAGGCGATCCGCGACGCGCTGGATGAAAAGGGCGAGGCCGCGCGGCGCGAAGTGGCCGCGATGCATCGCGTGGAAACCTGGCGCGAGCGCCTCATCGAAGGCGGCGACGCGGCGCTGGCCGAACTGCTCGACGAGCATCCCGGCGCCGATCGCCAGCAGTTGCGCCAACTGGTGCGCAACACGCTGGAAGAACGCAAGCGCAACAAGCCCCCGCGTGCGTTCCGTGAACTGTACCGGGCCCTGCGGGACCTGCTCCTCGGCGCCGGCGGAGCCGACGGGATGTCCGACGCCGACGCCGACACCGGCGCCGACATCGACGACGACGACGCCCCCGCCGGCTGACGCGGGACGGGGCATCGCGGGGCGGGCACGGCTCATCGCCATCTCCATGCAGTGGTCACACACCGCGCGCGGACATGTCCACGCGCACGGGCATCGCGACCCTCATCCGGCCTGCGTCCCGCCGACCGTCAGTGCCTCGATGAGCAGCGACGGCTGACCCACGCCGACTGGCACGCTCTGCCCGTCCTTGCCGCAAACGCCCACGCCCTCGTCCAGCGCGAGGTCGTGGCCGATCATCCTGACCCGTTGCATGGTCTCCGGTCCGTTGCCGATCAGCGTCGCGCCCTTCACCGGCGCGGTGACCTTGCCATCCTCGATCAGGTAGGCCTCGGTCGCCGAGAACACGTACTTGCCCGAGGTGATGTCGACTTGGCCACCGCCGAAGTTGACGGCGTACAGGCCCTTCTTCACCGACCGGATCATCTCCTCCGGATCGTGCGGGCCGGCCAGCATGTAGGTGTTGGTCATGCGCGGCATCGGCAGGTGCGCGAAGGATTCACGACGCCCGTTGCCGGTGGGCGCCATGCCCATCAGCCGCGCATTGAGGGTGTCCTGCATGTAGCCGACCAGGACGCCGTCCTCGATCAGCGTGGTGCAGTTCGTCGGGGTTCCCTCGTCGTCGACGTTGAGCGAACCGCGCCGTCCCGGCAGCGTGCCGTCGTCGACGATGGTCACGCCGGGCGACGCCACGCGCTGGCCGATGCGGCCTGCATAGGTCGAGGTGCCCTTGCGGTTGAAGTCGCCTTCCAGTCCGTGGCCCACCGCCTCGTGCAGCAGGACGCCGGGCCAGCCCGAGCCCAGCACCACCGGCATCACGCCGGCCGGCGCGTCGACCGCCTCCAGGTTGACCAGGGCCTGGCGCACCGCTTCGCGGGCCAGCGCTTCGGGGCGGCCGTCGGCCAGCAACTGCGTGTAGGAATAACGGCCACCGCCACCGGCGTAGCCGCTCTCGCGGCGTCCGTTCTGTTCGACGATCACCTGCACGTTGATCCGCACCAGCGGGCGGATGTCAGCCGCGAGCACGCCGTCGCTGCGGGCCACCAGGATCGTATCGACGCCGCCGGACAGGCTCACCACCACCTGCTGCACGCGCGGGTCGGAGGCGCGGACGAAACGGTCGATGCGGCGCAGCGCCTCGACCTTGTCCTCGTTGCCGAGCGAGTCGATCGGATCGTCGCTGGTGTACAGCGCACGCCCGCCACCGAAGGTCAGCGCGCGCGTGGACTGGGTGACGCCGTCGCGCGCGATCGCGCGCGCCGAGCGCGAGGCTTCCAGCAGCGCGGCGGAGTTGATCTCGTCCGAATAGGCAAACCCGGTCTTCTCACCGCTGATCGCGCGCACGCCCACGCCCTGCTCGATGGAATGCGCGCCCTCCTTGACGATGCCGTCCTCCACCGTCCAGCTCTCGCGGCGCGCATGCTGGAAGTAGAGGTCACCGAAATCGATGCCGGGGCCCAGCAGCGTGCCGAAGGTGCGTTCCAGTCCTCCCTCGTCGAGCCCGGCGGGCAGGAGCAGGCGGGATTGCGCTAGCTGGAGAGGCTGGGTCATCGAAGATTCCGGAAATGGGAAAAGTAGCCAACGGCATCCGGCGTAGCCGGATGCGCGTTTGGCGACCCCGTTGCCGGCCGCCGCAAGGGTCGTCCGGTCGAGCGGGAGGACGCGTGAACTGCCCAGGCCTGAGTGGAGAAAGCCTGGGTGGAGCAAGCCTCAGCCAAGCAGGCCCCAGTAAAGCAGGCCGGGCCGCCAGGGGTGAACTGGCCGGGGCCAGGCAGCCAAGGGAACCCACCGCGGACAGCACGATGAGTCCGCGGCCACGCTCAAGGATGTGCGGGCGCCGGCCTGCCGATCAACCCTGCCGATCAACCCTGCGGCACGGCGGCCGTGGTCGCCGCGCGGCTCTCTTCGCGCGATACCACCTCGACCTTGGGTTCCTTGAACGGGCCGGTGACGCGGTAAGTCTTCGACGCCAGGGATCCAAGCGGCTTGTTGAGCACGACATTGGCCGCCGCGCCGATGGCCGCGCCGACCGGACCGCCGGCCACCGCGCCGATCGCGGTCAGCAGGTTGCCCGCCTTCGGCCGGACTTCGATGGTCTGGTCGTAGCGTTGCGCCCGCAGGTCGGCGGTGCCGCGGATGTCGATCGTCGCCGCGGGACCGTCGATCACCAGCGCTTCGCTGCGGGCCTGCCCGCTCCCGAAGCGCACGGTGCCGCCTAGCTGGTCGAAGCTGAAACCCTTGGCGAAGAAATCGCGGAAGTCCAGCGTGAGCCGGCGCGGAATCTGCGCCAGGCTCAGCAGTCCCAGCACGCGACCCGCGCCGGGTTCGATCTCGAGCAGACGGCCGTCGCGCGTATCCACCACCAGGCTGCCCTCGAGCGATTCCAGGCGGAACACGAGCGGGCTGCCCGGCCAGGCCGCATCCAGCTGCACCTTGCCCTCGCCGCCGGCGATTCGACCGCCGATGCCCAGGCCGGTCAGCAGCGTGCCGTAATCGTCGCTGTCGATGCCCAGCGCGATGTGCGTGCGCGCGCTGTTGCCGCGTCCGTTCCAGTCCCCGGTGACGGCGAGCCGATGCAGGGGGGCCCGCGTCTGCAACTGTTCGATGCGCATGCCCGTGGCCGACGGCCGCGTGCGGATCGACGCGGTGCCCAGCGCGGCATCGGCCACGCGCAGGTCCTGGATCTCGAACACCAGCGCGGGAATGCGGGACGGGTCGATCTCGTCGTCGCGCGATGTCGTGGTGGTGGCGCTGGCCGCCGGCCCCTGCGCCGGCTCACCGGCTGCCGCCGTCGCCTCCGCGCCGGCGGTGGCGGCACCGGCACCGGCCCGCGGAGGCGAACGCCAGTGCACGCGCTCGAACTTGCCGGCGATGGCCTCACCTTCCGCGGCCGGCACCATCAACGCGCCTTCCAGCGCGCGTCCTTCGGCCTGCACGGCGATGGCGCCGCGCGCGCCGGGCATCACCCGCACGCGCGTCTCGGGAAACTCCGCGCCGAGCAGGCGCAGCCGGCGCGCGGTGACATCGATGCGCTGCAGCGGCACGCGGCTCTCGCCACTGCCTCCGCGGGCCAGCGCGATCCAGTCGATCGCGTCCAGGCTGTCGGCCTGTCCGACGGCCACCAGGCCGGAAGCCGGCGGCGCTTCCTCGACACTGTCCTGGCCCAGCTCGACACGCACGCCGGTCTGTCCGTTGGTGGAGCGTGCGCGCACAGCCAGGATCCGGCCCAGCGCAACCCGGATGTCGCCACTGCCCAGCGGCAGGGGGGTTTCCACGCTCGTGGCCAGCACGCTGCCGGCGGACTTGCGCAGCGGGGCCGGCAGGTCCAGCCGCGTGCCCACCAGGTCCGAACGCAACTGCAGCAGCGTGGGCGCACTGGCGCCCGGCGCGGTCTTCGGAATGGCCAGCCCGACGGTCCACTGCGACCGGCCATCCAGGTAGGGCTTCAGCCAGGCCATTTCCTCGGCGCGGTCCAGCAGGTCGGCGGCGGCCAGGCTGGCTTCCATGTCGGCCTCGAATACATGCCCGTCGTCGCGCACGTAGGGGCCGCCCGCGCGCAGCGAAAGCCGCCCGGGCTCGCCCTTGTGGCGCACGGTCAGGTCCTGGGCGCCGAAGCCTGCGCGCGACCACTCTGCTTGCCCCTCCACCTGCTCGAAGGCGAGCTTCCAGCGCTTGTCGGCCAGCCTGGCGTTCTTCAGTGCGACGGTGCCGCCAATGCTGATGCCACCGGCCTCGTGTGCGAGCGGCAAGCGCAGCGCGAACCCGACGTCCGCCGGACCGCTGGCGCTGACGCTTTCCAGGGTCTGCCCGTGTTCCTTCTGCAGCGGACTGTGCCGCAGCACTTCGAGCAGCTGCGCCGCGTCGCCCGCGCCCTGCGCATCGACCGTCAGCGCGCCACCACGGTAGCTGTCGATGCCGGCGCGCAGCTTCGGGATGGCCACGTCGCCCAGGCGGCCGCTGCCGGTCACCTCGAAGCCACGCGCGGTGAACAGGGCATCGACGTCCACGTCCTGCGCCGGCGGCCACTCCTCCTGGAAACGGATGGTCGCGTCGCGGATCTTGCCGGTGGCCTCGAAGAACCCCGGGCTGTCGGCGCCGAAGGGCCAGTTGTCCAGGTCGCCGGAAATCACCGCACGACCTTCATGCAGCTGGCCGGCGACCAGTCCGGTATCCAGCCAATGGACCGCGCTGGCCGGCATGTCCTGGCGCAGCCAGAACCCCTTGCCGACCGGGATGACGGTCGAGTCCAGTTCGGCGGCAATGTCGATCCAGGGACGCGTGCCATCGCCCTGCCACCACAGGCCGCCGCGCGCGTCCACGCCAAGGTCCTGGCCGTCGATGCGCAGTGCATGCGTGGCCACGCGCCAACCCTTGCCTTCGCGCCAGCCGCCCGCCTCGCCCCGCAGCTTCACCGCATGGACGACACCGAAACCCGTGGGCCAGTCGAAGCGCACGGTCGAAGCCGGATCGAAGCGGAAGGTGAAACCCTCGCTGTCGGCCGCGATGGTCCCGCCCATGCCGTCGATGCCGGGCGTGCGGCCCACGGGCCGGAAGCCCAGGGCGGCCACGCGTCCGGACGCACTCAATGCGCCCCCGCGGCGGCCCGCGATGTCGATGCCATGGAGGGTCACGGTCGGCCGCGCCGTCGCGATCCAGCGCCGCAGTGCCTGCGGCAGCCGGTCGCTGAGCGTGAGCGCCGCCAGCAGCGGGCCGGCGTCGATCCGCTGCGCGCGCAGGGCGTACTGTTCGCCGTCGGCGATCATCAGCCCGTCGAGCTGATGTTCCCGACCCTCCCCGCCCACGCGCAGGCGCGGCGCATCCACGCGCCAACCCGCATCGACGGCCTGCCAGCGCGCCAGCGCGACCAGCCGGGGAAAGCGGTGCCGCGTGGGCGCGCCACCGGCCTCGATGGGGGCGCCGCGCAGGGCGATGTTGCCCAGGGCCACGTCGGCCGTTATCGAATCCACCCGCCGGGCCCTCAGCCGCGCCCACGCCTGGGCGCGCCCGGCGCCCTGCTCCAGGGCGATGCCGCCGATGTCCAGCAGGGAGGCCCAGGCCGCCAGGTCGACCTTCGTCGCGCCGACGTAGGCGTCGCCGTTGCCTGTGCGGCGGTTGAAATCCAGCACGCCTTCCACGGGGGGCGCAGGCCGGGCCGTCCGCGCCGGCACCGGCCAAGCGCGCACACCGGCCCGCACGCGATCGCCGTCGACGCGCAGGCGCATGTCGATCCTCGGCAGCGCCGCATCCATCCCCAGCGAGGGCGCGACGACCGCCAGCCGCGCACCGATGAGCTGCAGTTCGCCCAGGCCCTCGAGCGCCGCGAACGGGTCGGCGCCGGCCTGCTGCTGGCCCGGCAGTCCGCGCACGTGCCAGCGGCCGTCGTCGGCGCGTTCCAGCGTGAGGTCCAGGGCCGCGCAGGCGCAGTTCGGTGAAGGCACGGCCCGGCAGCAGGCCGGCGTACACCGACACCAGCATTTCCGCATCGCCCACGGTGAAGGCCTCGCGGCCCTGGCCGATGCGCAGGCCGTCGAGCTTGAGCAGGGGCCCGCGGCGGGTCCAGGCGGTTTCCAGCCGGTCGAACGCGACCGGCCGGCCGGCACGCTCGCTCAGCCACTGTGCGACCCGCTGGGGATGGCTCTCGGCCAGCGGCAGCACCTGGCTGGCCGCGCCCAGCAGCAGCGCGACCAGCACCAGCACGACGGCCGCCGAATAGGCGAGCCCCCGACGGGCGAAGCGCAGGCGGCGGCGCAGGGGTGTGGGCATCAGCGAAAACCGCGCGAGGGCGGAAGCAGCGGCAGGGGGACGCGGGGGAGACCAGGGGCTCCCCGTCCGCCTACACCATGGACCCCGGACATTGAACGCAGGGTGCCGACGGTCGCCTGCCCGGTCGCCGTCCCGCCCCGATCAGAGCAGGACCACATCGAACTGTTCCTGCGCGTACTGGTCGTCGGCCTGGAAACGGATCGACTTGCCCAGGAACTCCTCGAGCTCGGCCACGGAGGCCGACTCCTCGTCGGTGATCCGCGCCACCACCTTGGGGGAGGCGATCACCAGCAGGCGGGCCGCATCGAACTGCCGCACCCTGGCGGACGATCTCGCGGAAGATCTCGTAGGTGACCGTTTCGGGTGTCTTGAGCGTGCCCCGGCCGCTGCACTCGTGGCAGGCCTCGCTCAGCTGGCGCTCCAGGCTCTCGGTCGTGCGCTTGCGCGTCATCTCGACCAGGCCCAGCGGGGAGAAGTCGTACACCGTGGTCTTGGCGTGGTCGCGCGTGAGCGACTTCTCCAGCTGCCGCAGCACCTGCCGCTTGTGCTCGGAGTCGGTCATGTCGATGAAATCGATGATGATGATCCCGCCAAGGTTACGCAGGCGCAGCTGACGGGCGACCGACTGCGCCGCCTCCAGGTTGGTCCGGTAGACGGTTTCCTCCAGGTTGCGCTGCCCCAGGAATGAACCGGTGTTCACATCGATCGTGGTCATCGCCTCGGTCTGGTCGATGACCAGGTAGCCGCCGGACTTGAGCGGCACTTCCTTCTCCAGCGCGCGCTGGATCTCGTCCTCGACGCCGTACAGGTCGAAGATGGGGCGCGCACCGGTGTAATGCTCGATCTTCTCGGCGAGGCCCGGCATGTACTGCGCGGCGAAGCTGCGCAGGCGGTCGCAGGTTTCGCGCGAGTCCACCTTCACCTTCTCCACGTCCTTGCGCATCAGGTCGCGCACGGCGCGCAGCGGCAGGGTCAGGTCCTCGTACACGCGTTCGCCCACGCGCGCGCTGGCCGATTTCTGTTCGATCAGCGCCCACGCGCGGCTGAGGTAGGCGATGTCCTCGCCCAGGGCCTCTTCGGGCTGGCCTTCGGCGTTGGTGCGCACGATGTATCCGTGCTGCGCGCCGGCCGGCGCCAGCTGGGTGACGTGCTGTTTCAGGCGCGCGCGTTCGGCTTCGTCCTCGATGCGCGCCGACACACCCACCACGCGCGTGCGCGGCAGCAGCACCAGGTAGCGCGAGGGGATGCTCAGCTGCGTGGTCAGGCGCGCACCCTTGCTGCCGATCGGGTCCTTCACCACCTGCACGATGATGTCCTGCCCTTCGCGCAGCAACTCGGCGATCGGCCGCGTCGGGGTCGGTGGCAGGGGGGCCGCGTCGCCCGCGTTCTCGCCCTCGCTGGTCACCTGCGCCGGCTTGATGATGTCGGCGGCATGCAGGAACGCCGCGCGTTCCAGGCCGACTTCGACGAAGGCGGCCTGCATGCCCGGCATGACGCGCTGCACCTTGCCCTTGTAGATGTTGCCCACCACGCCACGGCGCCAGCCGCGCTCGATGTGCAGTTCCTGCAGCATGCCGTTTTCGACCACCGCCACGCGCGTCTCGCGCGGGGTGACGTTGACCAGGATCTCCTCGCTCATGCGCGCGCCTCCGCGGCAGGCATGGGATCCAGGCCGAACTGGCGCAGCAGTTCCACCGTCTCGTGCAACGGCAGGCCCATCACGCCCGAGTACGAGCCGCTGAGGCGGGTGATGAAGGTTTCCGCGAATCCCTGGATGCCGTAGGCGCCCGCCTTGCCGCGCCATTCGGCCTCGGCGGCGACGTAGGCGTCGATCTGCGCCGGGCTCAGCGCGGCGAAGGCGACTTCCGACACGGACACCGTCTGCGCCTCGCGCGAGGGCGAGACCAGCGACACCGCGCTGATCACCTGGTGGGTCCGCCCGGAGAGGCGTCGCAGCATGGCGGCCGCGTCGTCCGGATCGCCGGGTTTGCCGAACACCTCGTCGTCGAGCACGACCTCGGTATCGCTGCCCAGCACGATCGCCGCCGGGTTGCCCATCACCTGCAGCAGGCCCGCGCCCGCCTTCTCCCGCGCGACCCGGCGGACGTACTCCTCCGCCGGTTCGCCCGGCTGGCGGTGTTCGGGCACGTCGAGTTCGAGCAGACCGAAAGGCAAGCCGAGCCGGCCGAGCAGTTCGCGCCGGCGGGGGGATTGGGAAGCGAGATAGAGCATCAGGTCCTGAGGGGGCCGGTGCGGGATGGGCGAAAGGATAACCCGCGCTGACTGAAGCCCGACCCGGCTGCCGTCACGTAACCCTGATGCGCCATGCGGATCGTTTACCGTACCCGCGACATATCCCGCGCCCCCGCACGTCCACAAGGAGTTGACTGATGCTGCAACTGTCCCATCCCGCCCTGCGCCCGCTGGCGCTGGCCGCCGCCCTCGTCCTCGGAGCCTGCTCGCCCATGTCCTCCACCGCCCAGACCACGCCATACGTCGCCACCGATGGCACCCTGCTCAACGTCTCGGCGCAGGGCGAGGCCAAGCGCGTCCCCGACATCGCGACCATCTCCACCGGCGTGGTGACCCGCGCGGTCGATTCCAATTCGGCCATGCGCGCCAACGCCGAGCAGATGGCCCGGGTCGTCGATGCGATCAAGGCGGCGGGCATTCCCGCCAAGGACGTGCAGACCAGCGGCATCAGCCTCAATCCCACCTACCAGTACGGCGAGAACCAGCCGCCGAAGATCACCGGGTATGAAGCGCACAACACGGTGAATGTCGTGGTCCGCGACATCGCCAAACTCGGCAAGATCCTCGACACGCTCGCCGCCGTCGGCGCCAACCAGATCAACGGCCCGACCTTCGACGTCGACAAGAAGGACGAGGCGATGGACGAGGCGCGCCGCCAGGCGATCGAGAAGGCGCAGGCCCGCGCCGAGATGTACGCCAAGACCCTGAACATGCGCGTGCGCCGCATCGTGAGCATCAACGAAGGCGGCAGCTTTGGCCCGCCGATGCCGATGATGCGCATGCAGGCGATGGAAATGGCCAAGGGCGCCGACACGTCGGTCTCGCCCGGCGAGAACACGCTCTCGGTCAACCTGGACGTGGTGTTCGAACTGGGCCGCTGACCCCGCCCGCAATGTCTTACGAGGCCCGCTCCGGCGGGCCTCGTTCGTTCTGGAAGTCCGTCCGGGTGTGCCCGCTGAAAAAAACTTCGCCATTGCCAACCCCGTCCCCTGTTCCGGCCCGTTGAGAGAGGTGCCGACAACATGTGGAGGTGGCAAATGGCGCAAACCCTCGATCTGACAACCGCCCGCCTGCAGGCCGGGGCCGTCCGCGGCTCGGTGCTGCGCGAGGCGATGGGAAAACTCGACGTGGCGCGCATCGCCGCCGAATCCGGGGCCATCGCGGTCCACGTGGCCGCGCTGCTGTTGTTGCTGGCGCCGATGGCGGCGCCGCCGGCGCCCGCCGCCGACGAGGAGACCACGATCTACGAGTCCATCAAGGTCCCGCCGCCCCCGCCCCCGCCGCCGCCGGAAACGGTGCCGGTCGAACGCCCGGCCCAGCGGGTGACCACGCCGGTCACGCAGCCCATCGCAGTGCCGCCGCCCCCGGTCGAGTTCACCGACGTGACGCCAATCGACCCGCCCCCGGCGCAGGTCGTCGCCGATGTCACCCCCGTCCGCTCCACGACGATCAGCGAACCGCTCACCGGCGCCCACCTGGAATACGAGATCGCGCCGCCGCCGCGCTACCCGGGCGATGCCGCCCGCGCGGGCGCGGAAGGCACCGTCGTCCTGCGGGTGCTGGTCGGCATCGACGGCAAACCGCTGGAGGTGAGCATCGAACGCAGCAGCGGCAATCGTTCGCTCGACCAGGCCGCCAGGCGCCAGGTGTTGTCGAAGTGGCGCTTCCGGGCCGCCATGCAGGACGGCCGCGCCGTGCAGGCCATCGGCCTGGTGCCGGTGGATTTCACGCTCAACCGGTAGCGCCCTCCGGAATGGCCTTCCCCGCGTGCCGGGGAAGGCCGCATGGCACGTGATGCCTGCGGTACGCCGCGATCCTGCCGGCTTGCGCGGACGTCGCCCGCGCCGCCCCGCAGGGTTTTGGCTTTCATTGCCCAGCGCTTGGCTTTCAGCCCAACGTTTGGCTTTCAATGCCCGGCGTTTGGCTTTGGGAGCCCAGCGTTTGGCTTTGGAAGCCCAGCGTTTGGCTTTGGAAGCCCAGCGTTTGGCTTTGGGAGCCCAGCGTTTGGCTTTGGGAGCCCAGCGTTTGGCTTTCAGTGCCCAACGTTTGGCTTTGAAAGCCCAGCGTTTGGCTTTGAAAGCCCAGCGTTTGGCTTTGAGACCCCAGCGTTTGGCTTTGGGAGCCCAGCGTTTGGCTTTGAGACCTCAGCGTTTGGCTTTCGGAGCCCAGCATGCGGCTTTCAATGCCCAGCATTGGGCTTTCGGAGCCCGCGGGTCGGCCTTTCGCCCCCCGCACCCGGCTTTGCCGCAGCCGCGGTTACGCGCGGTGGTAGGGATGATTGGCCAGCAGCGCCGCCGCGCGGTAGATCTGCTCGGCCAGCACCAGCCGCACAAGCATGTGCGGCAGGGTCAGCGGCCCCAGCGACCACTGCTCGTCGGCACGGGCGAGCACCTCTCCCGCATGTCCCTCCGGACCACCGATCAGGAACGCCAGGTCGCGGCCCTGCCCGCGCCAGTGCTCCAGGCGCTGGGCGAGCTGTTCGGACGACCACATCTTTCCGCGCCCGTCCAACGCGACCACGGTCGCCTGCCGGGGCAGTGCGGCGAGCACCCGCGCGCCCTCGTCCTGCATCGCGCGCGCGGCATCGCGTCCCTTGCCGCGCAGGCCGGGTTCGACCTCGGTCAGTTCCAGCGGCAGCCAGTGCGACAGGCGCTTCTGGTATTCGCTGAAGCCTTCGGCGACCCAGCGCGGCGCGCGCTCGCCCACGGCGATCAGTCTGGCTTTCATGCACGCATGGTAGCGAACGCGCCAGGGCTCACGCGCCGGACGGTGCAGGGTCGGCGCGTTGGACCGCTGGGCGGGCGACAGTCCACGTGAGTTCGACGTGCGGCGACGGCAGGACCCGCTACCACGCCGCATTCCACGACCCGACCGGCAAACCCCACAAAGGAAAACGGCGCCGCGGGGCGCCGTTTCCATTCCACCGGCCGCCGCGATCGCGCGGCGCCGGTCGACATCATTCAGAACCGGCTGCGCGGCCCGGCGTGGCCTTCGCGGTCTTCTTCATCCTGCGTGGGCGGCTGGTCGCCGACGGTCCACAGGCGCTCGAGCGCGTAGAACTCGCGCACGCGCGGCAGCATGACGTGCACCACGACATCGCCCAGGTCGACGAGCACCCATTCGGCCTCGCGCTCGCCTTCCACGCCCAGCGGCTGGATGTCGAGCTTCTTGGCGAACTTCACCACTTCGTCGGCTATCGACTTGACGTGGCGGGTGGAGGTGCCCGACGCGATCACCATGAAGTCGGTGACGCTGCTCTTGCCACGCACGTCGATCTCGACCACGTCCCGGGCTTTGAGCTCCTCGACCGCCGCGTGCACCGTCCTGAGCAGCGCATCGGCCGACGGCGGGGGATTGGGAAGGCGGGTCTTGATGACTTGGGCTTGGCTGGTCAAGGCGAACTCGGTCTCGGCGGGATGCGGGTCGATTATAGGGAAGCCGGTGTGGACGCGGGTGTGCGGGGGCGCTGGACCGGCTTCACGGACGGGCTGGACCCCATCGTTTCCATGGACAGCGCCGGGCCCACGGCCGTCTGCGGCCGCACCGGCCGACGAACGGCCCGCCTACGGTGTCGCCACGCCATACAGGCCCTGATGCTCGATGTAGCCCGCCACCGGCGCGGGCACCCAGTCGCGCCAGGGCGCGCCGGCCTGGATGCGGCGGCGCAGCTCGCTGGACGATTCGGGCCGCAGCTCGCGCAAGGGCAGCACCGCCAAGCCCCCGGCCGGGGTGGCGGACAGTTCGTCCAGCCGCCGCCACCGGCCGCGGGCGGCCTGGTGGACTTCCGGCGCCTGCCGGGCCAGCGCTTCGTCGTCGATGCGCGCGCCCGGCCGCTGCACGGCCACGATGTGCGCCTGCTCGAACAGCTCGGTCCAGCGGTGCCAGGTGTGCAGCGTATTGAGAGAATCGCCGCCGACCAGCCAGGCCAGGGGCGCCTGCGGACCGAACTGCGCGCGCAGTTCGAGCAGCGTGTCGATCGTGTAGGAAGGCCCGCCGCGACGCAGTTCGCGGCGATCCACGCGCAGGCCACGCTCGCCGGCGATGGCCACGTCGAGCATGCGCGCGCGCTGGTCGGCGTCGGCATGCGTGGGCCCCTTGTGCGGCGGGTCGGCCGCGGGCAGGAGGAAGACCGTGGCCGACAGCGCGTCGCGCGCCGCGCACGCCACCGCGAGGTGTCCCTGGTGCACCGGATCGAACGTGCCGCCGTAGTAGACGGCCAGGCTCACGTAGCGGCGGCGAGCAGGCGCGCCGCGCGCGGCTCGGCGACGGCCAGCAGCAGGCGCTCCAGCGCCACCCAGGCATCGTCGGGCTCGACACCGCGACGCGGACGGCCCTTGGCGATCGCATCGACGCGGCCTGCCTGGGCGAGGAATCCATCCCAGCGCGCGGGCTCGTGCCGCTGCAGCGCCCGGCGATACATGGGCTGCTTGGAATCCCACACGCGCAGCGACTTGAACGCCGTGGCGAGGTTGCCGGCGCGGGCCAGCGACGCCACCGTCTGCAGCTCGCGGATCACCATGCCCAGCAATGCCGGCACGGCTTCGCCCTCGCCGCGCAGGCCACGCAGCACGCGGGCGACCTGCGCCGCCTGGCCGTTCATGGCCGCGTCCATCAGCCGGAACACGTCGAATCGCGCCGCGTCGGCGACCAGGTCGTCCATGCGCGCGGCGGTGATGACTTCGCCATCGGCCAGCAGCTTGAGTTTCTCGATTTCCTGCGCGGCGGCCAGCAGGTTGCCCTCGACGCGATCGGCCAGCCGCTGGACGGCGTCGCGCTCGGCCTTCAGCCCGCGCGAACGCAGGCGCTGTTCGATCCAGCCGGGCAGTTCATGCGGCTTGATCGGCCAGGCGATCGCGACCTGGCCGACGCGGGCAATCGCCTCGCTCCATTTGCCCCCGTGCTGGCGACTCCAGTCGCCGCAGGTGACCAGCAGGGTGATGTCGGACGGAGGTTGCGCGCAGAACTCCGCGATGAGCCGGCCGCCCTCGGTGCCCGGCTTGCCGCTGGGCAAGCGCACTTCCATCAGCCGCTTGCTGGAAAACAGGCTGGGGGAACGGAAGCTGGCCTCCATCGCGCTCCAGTCGGGCTCGCGCTGGTTGCCTTCGGCTTCGAAGATCTCGCGTTCGCCGATGCCCTGCGCCCGCGCGGCGGCGCGGATCGCATCGGCGGCTTCGAGCACCCGCAGCGGTTCGGGCCCCGCGATGAGGTAGGCCGTGCGCAGCGGTCCGGAGCCCAGCTGAGCGGCCAGCTGTTCCGGCTTGAGTTCCATCAGGGCGTCTTGGGCGGCACGTCGGGCGCGGGCTCGATCGGAGCGGGCTCGGTCGGCGCAGGCTGGGCAGGCGCGGGCTCGGTCGGCGCCGTGTCCTCGGGCGGCGGATTGGCATCGGCCGCTTCCAGCGCCGCCTTGGCGGCATCCTCGGCCACCGGCTCGTCGAGCAGCGAGCCCGACGGTGCCGTCAGGCCCGTGGTGCGTGCGACGGCGCCGATGCGGCGCAGGATGGACGCGGACATCTCGCGCCGCAGTTCGCGCACGAGCATCTCGCGTTCGCCTTCCGTGCCGATGGTGTTCACCGGGTTGGAAATGTAGTCGCGCGACAGTTCGATCGTCTGCCGCGGCATCAGGTCGGTGCCGTCGGCCAGGCGCAGTTCGAAGATCACCGCATGGCGCAGGCTGTATTCCTGCGAACGGCCGAACTGGTCCACGCTGATCGGCGTGTCGCCCCAGCGCTCGGACAACAGGTCCAGCACCACGGTGTTCTGGCCACCGGTGCCGGTGGCGACGCCGGCGCGCTGGATCGAGGAACGCAGCGAGTCGGCCAGCGGACTGTAGCGATCGACGGACTTCACCTGCACCGGACCGAGGTCGGGCGGCAGGGTGAGGTCGTTGCGGAGGTGGAAGCCGCAGGCCGTCAGGGCCAGCGCGAGGGAGACGATCAGGGCTTGACGAATCATGCGCTGAAGTCTGGACGACGCGGACGGATGCGGCAAGCCGGGACGTTCAGCCCTCGGCCGGCGGCGGGTGAAAGGTCCGCTGGCCGGGCCTTTCACCCCGCGTGGACACGCCGTCCCCGCGCGATGCCGCGCAACGATCAGGCCCGCGGCCTCAGTACCGCCGCCATGCCCAGGCCCGCCACCAGCCACCCGCCCCACTGGTCGACGAGGTCGCTGATCAGGAAGGGCGTGCTGAAGCCGTACCAGGTCCACTGCGACACGCACACCGACAGCCAGGCGACCACGCCGAAGGCGAAGATCGAGGCCACCCGCCTGCCGTACGTCGCCACGCGCAGGCCCCACACCACCATCGCGGCCAGCAGCGCGGCCAGGATGTTGCTGATCGCCTCGATCGGCAGCTCCGGGATCATGTCCATGTCGTAGCCGCCCGCCCGCACCACCAGCAGGCCGCTGGGGCCGCGCGCAAGCTTGGCCGCGTAGGCGTCCTGCTCCTGCGGCGAGGCCTGCATGTAATTGACGTAGGGGAAGAAGTAGACGCCGCTCTGGGTGATGTTGCCCTGCGCCGCGGCGATCACGCGTTCCTCGTCGGGAATCTGCAGCATCGCGTTCTCGGAGAACGGCAGCATCATGTGCGCCACCATGCCCCAGAGGAACAGCAGCACGCCTCCCAGCACTCCTGCCATCACGACGCGCATGTCCACTTCCCCCGGTCCGGCCGGCATGACGCCGGCCCCTTGCCGGCGCGCCGATCATAGCCGGCGGTAGCGGCGGCGGGCCGCCAGGGCCGCCATGCACGGCGCGGCCGGCTCCTGCCGGCCGGTCGTGCCGGTGGGCCTCAACCCACCACGATGTTGACGATCTTGCCCGGCACCACGATCACCTTCTTCACCGTCTGGCCGGCGACGAAGGGCGCCACCGCCGGTTCGGCCAGCGCCAGCCGTTCGGCTTCTTCCCTGGCCACATTGACCGGGACCTCGATCGTGCCGCGCAGCTTGCCGTTGACCTGCACCGCCAGGGTGACGCTGTCGCGCGCCAGCGCGCCGGGATCGGCGACCGGGAACGGCACGTCCTCCAGCAGCGTTTCCGGGTGCCCTAGGGCCTGCCACAGTGCGTGGCTGACATGGGGGGTGACCGGATTGAGCAGCAGCACCATGGCCTGCAGCGCCTCGTGGCGCACGGCGCGACCGGCATCGCTCATGTCGTCGAACTTCGACAGGTGGTTGAGCAGTTCCATCAGCGCCGCGATGGCGGTGTTGAAGCTGTGGCGACGCCCGTAGTCGTCGCCGACCTTCTGGATGGCCTCGTGCAGCTGGCGACGCAGGGTCTTCTGCGCCGGCGTCAGGGCGGCGCCAGAGGCCAGCAGCGTGGCGACGTCCGGATGGTCCGGCTGCGACACATGCGTGGTCACCTCGCGCCAGAAGCGGCGCAGGAACCGCGCCATGCCTTCCACGCCGGCTTCGTTCCATTCCAGCGACTGCTCCGGCGGCGCGGCGAACATGGAGAACAGCCGCACCGTGTCGGCGCCGAACTTGCTGACCATCAGTTGCGGGTCGACGCCGTTGTTCTTCGACTTGGACATCTTCTCGATGCCGCCGATATGCACGGCCGCGCCGTCGGACTTCAGCGTCGCGCCGATGATGCGGCCGCGTTCGTCGCGCACGGCCTCGACATCGGCCGGGTTGAACCAGTCCTTCGAGCCGTCCGCGCGCTCGCGATAGAAGGTCTCGGCGATCACCATGCCCTGCGTGAGCAGGTTGATGGCCGGCTCATCGGAGGCGACCAGGCCCTGGTCGCGCATGAGCTTGTGGTAGAAGCGGAAATACAGCAAGTGCAGGATCGCGTGCTCGATGCCGCCGATGTACTGGTCCACCGGGGTCCAGTACTTGGCGCGATCGTCGACCTGCCCCGCCGCACCGGGCGAGGTGTAGCGCGCGTAGTACCAGCTCGACTCCATGAAGGTGTCGAAGGTGTCGGTTTCGCGCTCGGCGGCGGCGCCACACTGCGGACAGGTGGTCTTGCGCCATTCCGGGTCGCTCTTGATCGGCGAGGCGACGCCGCTGAAGGCCACGTCCTCCGGCAGCACCACCGGCAGTTGGTCCTCGGGCACCGGCACGTCACCGCAATGGGCGCACAGGATCACCGGGATCGGGCAACCCCAGTAGCGCTGGCGGCTCACGCCCCAGTCGCGCAGCCGGTAATTGACGCGGCGCTGGCCGGTCCCGGCCTGCTCGAAGCGCGTAGCCAGGGCCTCGTACGCCTGCGCGTAATCCATGCCGTCCAGCTCACCAGAATTCACCAGCCAGCCGCGCTCGCAGTACGGCACTTCTTCGGCGATGCGCCGCTGGAATTCCTCCACCACCTGCACTGCCGCGCCGGTGTCGTAGACGTCGATGGCGCCGCCGCCGCCCAGCGCGCTGTTCATCGCGTCGTCGTGGGCGGCCACGTGCCGCTCGATCTCCTCCAGCGCGTCGCGCACGTCGGTCGGGACGATCACCATGCGGATGGGCAGGCCATACATGGTGGCGAATTCCCAGTCGCGCTCGTCGTGGCCGGGCACGGCCATCACCGCGCCGGTGCCGTAGTTCATCAGCACGAAGTTGGCGACGTAGACCGGCAGCTGTTCGCCACTGATCGGGTGGATCGCGCGCAGGCCGGTGTCCCGGCCGCGCTTGACCTGGGTTTCCAGTTCGGCCTCGGACACCCCGCCCTGGCGCAGTTCGGCGATGAACGCCGCCAGGTCGGCGTCGCCCGCGGCGGCGTGCTGGGCCAGCGGGTGCTCGGCGGCGATCGACACGAAGGTCGCGCCCATCAGCGTGTCCGGCCGGGTGGTGAACACCGTCAGCGGCGCGACCGGCTGGCCGTCGGCGTCGACGACATCGAAGCCGATCTCCAGGCCCTCGCTGCGGCCGATCCAGTTGCGCTGCATCGTCTTGACCGCGTCGGGCCAGCCCGGCAGCGCGTCCAGGCCGTCGAGCAGCTCCTGGGCGTAGTCGGTGATCTTCAGGAACCACTGCGGGATCTCGCGCTTCTCCACCAGCGCGCCGGTGCGCCAGCCGCGGCCGTCGATCACCTGCTCGTTGGCCAGCACGGTCTGATCGACCGGGTCCCAGTTGACGACCGAGTTCTTGCGGTAGGCCAGGCCCATCTTCATCAGGCGTACGAACATGCGCTGCTCGTGCACGTAGTACGACGGCTGGCAGGTGGCGAACTCGCGCGACCAGTCGATCGCGTAGCCCATCTGCTGCAGTTGCTCCTTCATGTGCGCGATGTTGGCGTAGGTCCACTTCGCCGGCGCGGTGTTGTTCTTGATCGCGGCGTTTTCCGCCGGCAGGCCGAAGGCGTCCCAGCCCATGGGCTGCAGGACGTTGTGGCCGGTCATGCGCTTGAAGCGGCTGATGACGTCGCCGATGGTGTAGTTGCGCACGTGGCCCATGTGCAGCGCGCCGGAGGGGTACGGCAGCATCGACAGGCAGTAGTACTTGGGCTTGCCGGAGGCCTCGTCGACCTCGAAGGCGCGGCGGCCGTCCCACGACGGGGCATTCCAGAACCGCTGGGCGGACGCCTCGACGGCTTGCGGGTCGTACCCGCGCGGTTCGGAGGCATTCGGATCGGGCTGGACGGGGTGGGTCGACACGGTCGGCACTTGACGGGAGGAAAGACCGGAAAGCCTACCGCAGCGCACAAAACCCTGCCATGCATGCGTGCGGGGCCGGCGGCCCTCACGTCGCAGGCCGCATTCAGGCGCTAGGATCGCGGCGTTGCACAGGCGCAGGACATTTCCGCCCATGGATGCCCCCCTGACCCGCCAGCAGGCGTTCCGGATGCCCGCCTTCATCCTGGCGGCGCTGCTGCTGGGCGGCGTCGGCCTGACCATGATCCTGGCGATCCGGGGCTACACCCGCAGCGGCGACATGGTCGAGCACACCTACCAGGTGATGGCCGCCGCCGAATCCGCGCGCTCGACGACCCGCTCGCTGGAGTCCCACGCCCGCGGCTATCGCCTGACCGGGGAGGCCGCGATGCTGGCCGAATACCTGGGTGGCCTCCCGGGAAAACCGCCGGGCGCTGGCCGAGCTGGTCACGCTGGTGGGCGACAACCCGGCGCAGCTGGAGCGCGCCAGGGCCCTGCGCGCCCAGGTCAACGAACGCGTCGCCACCCTGCAGGGGCTGATCGACCTGCAGGGCGCGCAGGGCATGGCGGCGGCGCAGCGGGCCGGCGCGGTCGGCACCGGCTTCGCCCAGATGCAGCGCATCAATGCCGCCACCGAGCAGATCCTGGCCGAGGAGCGCGTGCTCCTGCGCCAGCGCCGCGCCGAGGCCGAGCGTCGGGCCAGCCTGACCACGTCGATCGTGATCGCCGGCATCCTGGTGCCGCTGGTGCTGCTGGGCGTGCTGCTGTGGGGCCTGGCCCGCGAGAACCGCCGTGCGCGAGGCCTGGAGCGCGAGGCGCGCGCGACCGTCGTGCGCCTGGCCGAATCGATCGAACAGCGCGACCGGCTGGCCGAGCAGCGCCGCCTGCTCGGGGCCTACGCGGGCCTGCTGCAGAGTTGCCATGACCGCAATGAGGCGATGGCCGTCACCGCCCGCGTCATCGAACAGCTCCTCCCGCATGCCGCCGGCCGCTGCTACGTGCTGCGCGCCTCGCAGAACCTGGCCGAGACCTTTGCCCAGTTCGGCACCGAAGTGATTCCCAGCGACGCGATGCTCCTGCCCGACGACTGCTGGGCCTTGCGCCGCGGCCAGCCGCACCGCAGCGGGGGTCATGGCGGGCATGTCCACTGCCGGCACGTGCATCCCGAAGGCTCGCCCGACAGCGCCTGGATGCTGTGCGTGCCGCTGATGGCGCAGGGTACGTCGCTGGGCCTGCTGCACCTGCACGGGCTGCACGGCGGCGACGAGGAGGCCACCACGCTGGTGGAGGCCATCGCCGAGCAGCTGAGCCTGTCGCTGGTCAACCTGCAACTGCGCGAGACCCTGCGCCTGCAGTCGCTGCACGATCCGCTGACCGGCCTGTACAACCGGCGCTACCTCGAAGAGCACCTGCAGCGCGAGATCCTGCGCTGCCAGCGGCGGCAGAAGCCGCTGGCGGTGATCATGCTCGACGTGGACCACTTCAAGCGCTTCAACGACCGCTACGGCCACGCCGGCGGCGATGCGCTGCTGGCCCGCGTGGGCCAGACGCTGCGCGAACTGGTCCGCAACGAGGACGTCGCCTGCCGTTACGGCGGCGAGGAGTTCACCCTGGTCCTGCCGGAGACCGATCGCGAGACGGCGCTGGCGCGCGCCGAGGTGATCCGCGCGGCGATCGGCTCGACCACGGTGCTGCATGCGCGCGAGATCATCGGGCCCAACACCGCATCGCTCGGCCTGGCGATGTTCCCGGACGATGCGCAGGTGGCCGATGAACTGCTGCAGCTGGCCGACGCGGCGCTGTACCGGGCCAAGCACGCCGGCCGCAACCGCGTGATCGGGCACGGCCAGCCCGCCTGATCCATCGGCGACCGCGGCGCCGCCCGGCGTCGCAACGGGCGTGGTTCAATGCGGCTCCCTTGCCGCCGGAAGACCCGCATGCCCGTGCACCTGCGTCCCGCCCTCCTCGTCCTGGCCGTAGCCGCGTGCGCGCCAGGCCATGCTTCGGCGTCCGAAGCCGGCCTGACCGCGCTGCAATGCGGCCGCCTGTTCGATGCGCGCAGCGGCCAGATGCTGGGCGCGCGCACGGTGGTGGTCGGCGAAGGCCGCATCACGCAGGTCCTGGATGGCGCCGCGCAGGTGCCCGGCGCGAAGCTGATCGACCTGTCCACGCACACCTGCAGCCCCGGCTGGACCGACCTGCACGTGCACCTGGGCTCGCAGAGCAGCCCGAAGAGTTACGAGGAAGGCTTCCGCCTGGATGACGCGGACTACGCCTTCCGCGCGAGCTCCTACGCGGGCAAGACGCTGCGGGCCGGCTTCACCAGCGTGCGCGACCTGGGCGGCAGCGTGTCCCTGCACCTGCGCGATGCGATCAACCAGGGCCTGGTCGACGGCCCGCGCATCTGGGCGGCCGGCAAGTCGATCGCCAGCACCGGTGGCCACGGCGATCCCACCAACGGCTACAACGCCGAACTGTCCCACCTGCTCGGCCCGCCCGGCCCGAGCGAGGGCGTGATCAATTCCGTGGACGACGCCCGCCAGGCCGTGCGCCAGGCGTACAAGGACGGCAGCGACGTCATCAAGATCACCGCCACCGGCGGCGTGCTGTCGTACGCGAAGTCCGCCGACGCGCCGCAGTTCACCGTCGAGGAAATCCGTTCCATCGTCGATACCGCGAAGGACTACGGTTACCGCGTCGCCGCCCACGCGCATGGCGCCGAGGGCATCCGCCGCGCCGTGCTGGGCGGCGTGACCAGCATCGAGCACGGCACCTACCTCTCCGACGAGACGATGACGCTGATGAAGCAGAAGGGCACCTGGTACGTGCCCACCATCTCGGCCGGCCGCTTCGTCGCCGACAAGGCCAAAGTGGAAGGCTATTTCCCGGCGATCGTGCGGCCCAAGGCGCAGCAGGTCGGCGCGCAGATCCAGGACACCGCGGCGAAGGCGTACCGCAACGGCGTCAGGATCGGGTTCGGCACCGATTCGGGCGTCGGGCCGCATGGCGACAACGCGCGGGAGTTCATCTACATGGTCGAGGCCGGCATTCCCGCCGCCTACGCCCTGCAGACCGCCACGGTGCACGCTGCGCAGGTGCTGGGAGTGACCGACCAGGGCGCGATCGAGCCGGGCCTGCGCGCCGATATCGTGGCGATGCCGGGCAATCCGCTGGAGGACATCCAGGCGGTGCTGGGCGTGGACTTCGTGATGAAGGACGGCACGGTGTACGCGGAGCCGTCGAAGTGAAAGCGCCTGCGCGTCCAGGTCGCCTGTCCACGCAGGCCGCGCGCCTGGCCGCGGCGATCGCGCTGACCGCCTGGCTGCCCGCGTCCGCCGCGACACCGGTCCATCGCCAGTTCGCCGACTGGACGGTGACCTGCGACAACGGCCTGCGCTGCGTCGCCCTGGGCGCGGAGGAAGACGGTGGCCGCCTGCTGTCCATCGAGCGCGATGCCGGACCGCACGCGGCGCCGCGGGTCGAACTCATCGGCGCCGCAGGGGGCTTCGTGGATGCGACGCCACTGCGGTTTCCGGCGCCGGCATGGTCGACCGACGACGCCGGCGATTTCCAGTCGCCGACGACCTCCGACCTGGCCGCAACGCAGCGCTTCATCGATGCGATCCGCAACGGGCGTCGGCTGCGGCCCGGCGCCGACGCGCAGGACGGCGGCATCCCGCTGCGCGGCCTGAGCGCCGCGCTGCTGCTGATCGACGAGCTGCAGGGCCGCCTGGATACGCGCGGCGCGCTGCTTCGACGCGGCGAGCGCGGCGACGAGCGCGTGCCGGCCGCCCCTGCCCTGCCGGTACTGCAAGCCGCTCCGCCACCCGCGCCACTGGCGGACGCCGACGCCACCGCGTTGGTTGCCACCGTCAGGCGCCTGCAGGCGGATACGCTGGCCCAGGAAGACTGCTACGAGGCCACGGTGCTGGACCAGGCCTGGGCACTCACCGACACGCAGGCACTGGTGCAGGTGGGCTGTCTGATGGGCGCCTACCAGGGATCGGGACTGCTGTTCCAGGTGGCGCGGCGTGATGCGTCGAGCGCACGCCGGCTGCAGCTTCCCTCCGTGCCGGGCGAACCGGCGATGACGATGCTGACGTCTGCCGACTACGACCCCGCCACCGGCCAACTGGCCCACTACGCCAAGGGCCGTGGCCTGGGCGACTGCGGGGAGACCGCGCAGTGGATCTTCGATGGCAAGCGGTTCCAGCTGGCGCAGTACGCGTCGATGGAGCGCTGCGCGGGCGCGCACGCCGACCACTGGCCCACGCGCTGGCGCAGCCGGGTCGCGGGAGGCACGCCGTGAACGGCGAGTGGATCGGCTTTGCCGCGGCCACGCTGACGACGCTGTCGTTCGTGCCGCAGGCCATCAAGACCATCCGCAGCAAGGACACGAGCGGAATTTCGGCGGGGATGTACGCGATGTTCACCGTCGGCGTCGCGCTGTGGCTGGGGTACGGCCTTTACCTGGATTCCTGGCCGATGATCATCTCCAACATCATCACCTTCATCCTTTCCGCGACGATCCTCGGGATGAAGCTGCGTTTCGGCTGACCTCGCCGGCGACGAGCACGCCCCACAGGAACCACAGCGCCAGGCCGATCCGCTGCGCGAGGCCGGCGGCCATGTGCTGCGGCAGCACCAGCGCGCATATCGGCAATGCCAGCGCGACGAAGCCCGTGGCCCAGACCAGCCGGCGCCACGGCGCGCGCCGGCGCAGGCCGCCCGCCATCAGCACCCCGCCCACGGCGAAGGCCAGCCACCAGATCATCCAGGCGGCGGCGTGGCGTGCACTGACGGGATTTTCCAGATCCGACAGGTCCAGCGGCAGCACGCCCTGCGCGGCGAAGGCCAGCGCGGACACCTGCAGCAACTGCGCGCCCACGCGCGCGATCCAGTGCGCGGGCGCGCCGTGGTGGTCCAGGGCGTCGCGGATCAGCCAGCCATGCCAGGCCATCAGCAGGCCCGGCACGATGAAGGTGAACGTGTTGAAGACCCACGCGTGGGGCATGGTCAGCCCGCCGAGCACCGCGACCGGATGGATGCGGTGCGAGTAGCCCTGCAGCATGCCGGCGAAGACCAGCACGGACAGCAGGCAGCACAGGCCGGCCAGCAGCGGCAGGTGGCGTGAGACCGGCGTGGAGCGGAGGGACATGGGCCCCATGCTAGCGTGCGCGCCATTGCCCGGCTTGCCCGGGCGCGCATGCGCCCCCATCTGAACCCCATTCCGCACCGAGCCGCACGATGACTCCCGATCCCGCCCAAGCCAGCGCCAACGCCCACGTCTTCGACGCCACCGCCGCCAATTTCGAAGCGCAGGTGCTGCAGGCCTCGCAGCAGACGCCGATCCTGGTCGACTTCTGGGCCGAGTGGTGCGGGCCGTGCAAGCAGCTGGGCCCGATCCTGGAAAAGCTGGCCGCCGAATACAACGGCGCATTCCGCCTGGCCAAAATCAACGTCGATGCCGAGCAGGAACTGGGCGCGGCCTTCCAGGTGCGCTCGATCCCGACCGTGTTCCTGGTCAAGGACGGCCAGCTGGCCGACGGCTTCCCCGGCGCCCTGCCCGAGGGCCAGCTGCGCGAATTCCTTACCCACCACGGCATCCAGCCCGCCCCCGCCGAAGCGGCCAACGCGGAGGAGATGGAGCCTGAGTCGGTCGATCCGCACGTCGAGGTGATGCGCCTGCGCAGCCAGGCGGCGGCGGCGCCGGAGAACGATGAACTCAAGCTCGACCTGGCGCTGGCCCTGCTGCGCACCGGCGCCGCGCCGGAAGCCGAGCAGCTGCTCGACGGCCTGCCCGCCAACCTGGGCCCATGACGACCGCGCCATCGGCGCCCGTTCCCGCCTGGCCTTCGCCGGGCTGCTGCGCGATGCCCCGCCGGCGGCCGTGCTCGAAACCGCCGTGGCCAGCAACCCCGACGACCTGCGCGCGCGCCACCTGCTGGGCGTGCACCACATCGTCGCCGGCGACGCGGCGGCCGGCCTCGACCAGTTCCTGGAAATGCTCCGCCGCGACCGCGCCTTCGAGGACGGCCTGCCGCGCAAGGCATTGCTCGATGCCTTCCGCATCGTCGAGGACCAGGACCTGGTGGGCACCTACCGCCGCCGGATGTCGTCGCTGCTGTTCTGATCCCGCACGATCGGGCGTTGATGGCGACCTTCGGGTCGTCCGCGCCTTCGGTATCCAGGCTTCGACCCGCGAGGCCTGGATCCTGGAGATCCGGCCGGACGGTCTTGCCGAAGGCCCTGCGGTCTTCCCGGATCCATTTGCGGTCTTCCGGAAGGCTCTGCGGTCTTCCGGAATCCATTTCCGGTCTTCCCGAAGGCTGTCCGGTCTTCCCGAAGCCGTTTCCGGTCTTCCCGAATCCCAATTCCGGTCTTCCCGAAGCCCCTGCGGTCTTCCGGAATCCATTTCTGGTCTTCCCGAATCCATTTCTGGTCTTCCCGAATCCGTTTTTCGTCTTCCGGAATCCATTTCCGGTCTTCCCGAAGCCCCTGCGGACTTCCGGAATCCATTTCTGGTCTTCCCGAATCCGTTTTTGGTCTTCCCGAAGCCTCCCGGGTCTTCCGGAAGCCTCCCAGGCCTTCCCGAAGCCTCCCAGGCCTTCCGGAAGCCTCCCAGGTCTTCCCGAAGCCTCCTAGGTCTTCCCGAAGCCTCCCAGGTGTTCCGGAAATCCATTCCGGCCTTGACGATACGCCCCCGTATGGCGATCCTTCGCACGCCCCCACCCCACCCCCGGTTCGCCCGATGAAAGCCTCGATTTCCGCCACCGGCATCCGCCGCGTCCTCAACCTGTGGCCGCCGTTCCTGTTCGCCGGCATCCACGTCGAGGCGATCGCGAAGGACTGGCGGCGGGCGCGGGTCGTGCTGCGCATGCGCCCCTGGAACCGCAACTACGTCGGCACCCACTTCGGCGGCAGCCTGTTCGCCATGACCGACCCGTTCTGGATGTTCCTCACCCTCAAGTCGCTGGGCCGCGACTACATCGTCTGGGACCAGGCCGGTTCGATCGAATTCCTCAAGCCCGGCCGCGGCACGGTGCGCGCGGACTTCGCGCTGGACGACGCCGTGCTCGACGACATCCGCGCGCAGACCGCAGATGGCGGCAAGCACCTGCGCTGGTTCGAGACCGACGTGGTGGACGCCGCGGGCGAAGTCGTCGCGCGCGTGCGCAAGCAGATCTACGTGCGGCGCAAGCGCGAGCGGCAGCCGGCCACCGCCTGACCAAAGCGAGTAGCGGCCTTCCCATCGGGCACCGGCTGTCCGCGCTGCACTGCGCAATGCGTGGCCGGACCATACTTCACGGCACTGCCAAAACCTCCCTCCAGCGTCAGTTCCTGACGCGGCGCGCACCCTTTTGCCTCGCGCAAAAAACAGGACACGACGCAGTTCACGTTCCCGACATCCCGCTGCGCGCGCAATGCGCAATGCGCCCGGTCGCACCGGGGTATATTGGGCGCTCCGCAACAGGGGGCGCGGAATCATGGTCGAACAGCCGCTACACGACGACGGTGTGCCGTTGCCGGAAATCACCGGCTACCGGCTGCTGCGCAAGCTCAACGACGGCGGCATGTCCACGGTGTACCTGGGCCGCCAGCACGCGCTGGGACGCGACGTCGCGATCAAGGTCATGTCGCCGCAGGCGCTGGGCGACGAGGTCAGCCGTCGCCGCTTCGAGAACGAGGTGCGCACCATCGCGCGCCTGGAACACCCCCATGTCGTGCGCATCTACGAAGTCGGCCGCACCCACGAGGGCCTGCCGTACTACGCGATGCCCTACATGTCGCGCGGCCACCTGGGCCAGCGCAACTACGCCAAGAGCGAGCGCCGCGCCGTCGAGATCGCGGCCATCCTGCTGTCCGTCCTGGGCTATGCGCACGCGCGCAACATCGTCCATCGCGACGTCAAGGCCGAGAACGTCCTGTTCGACGATTCCGATCGCCCCTTGCTGGCCGACTTCGGCATCGCCCTGCGCAAGGACTGGGGCGGCGCGCGGATGACCGCCACCGGCCTGGCCGTCGGCAGCACCGCCTACATGGCGCCCGAGCAGGCGCGCGGCGAGGTCGTCGATGGCCGCGCGGACCTGTACGCGCTGGGCGTGCTGATCTGGGAAATGCTGACGGGCAAGCTGCCCTTCGAGGCGCAGGACGCGCTGTCGATGGCGGTGATGCACGCGCAGGACCCGATCCCGAAACTGCCCGCCCACCTGTCGCATTGGCAGGGCTTCATGAACCGCGCGCTGGCCAAGCAACCGGCGCAGCGTTTCCAGGATGCGGCGCAGATGCGCGCCAGCATGGATTCGGTCACCCAGCGCAGCATGATGCCGGCGCTGCGCGACCGCTTCGCGCGCCTGGCGCCGCTGCAGCAGTACGCCCGCCCGGTGTGGGTGGCCGGCGCGATGCTGGCGGTGTTCGGCGTGGTCGCGCTGGGCGTGCAGTACATCGCCCAGCGCAGCGCCATCGACTCACCCGTCTCCGTCGATGCGTCGCCGCAGGTGCACGACGATGTCACCGCGCAGATGCTCAAGCCGCTTCCCGAGTCGCCCGCACGCCGTCCGGTCGCGGCGGCGCGGGAACATATCGGCGCGGGCCGCCTCACGCTTCCGGTCGAGGGCAACGCCTACGCCAGCGTGCTGGAGGCCTGGAACGCCGACGCCACCGACGCCGACGTGCAGGCGGTGATCGGTGAACTCACCCAGGCGCTTGGCAAGGCGATCGCCGAGAACCTGCGCAGCGGCAACGATGCCCGCGCCCGCGAGATCAACGCGATGGCGACCTCCCTGGCCCAGCAGACCGGCACGGTCAACGCACCGGCCTACCTGGCGCTGCGCGACTCCACGCAGTCCGCGGTGAAGGCCCGCTTCGACGAGGCCGCCAAGCGCTTCGACCGCACCGCCGCCCTGGCCGCGGCGCAACTGGCCCGCGACTTCGAGCTGCCCGCACTCGGGCAGGCCTTCGACAAGCAGGCCCACGCGTTCCCGCGCGCCGGCCAGCCGCTGCCCGGTGGCGGCGTGCTGAGCGAGGGACCGCGCGGCGGCGCGGTGGCGATCAACCGCAAGCCGGTGACGCGCGCCGAATATGCCCGCTTCGCCAACGCCAGCGGCCGCACCTCCACGCTGTGCCGGGAACGCGCTTCGCTGCTGCGCGTGCTCGCGCCGCGCGACTGGCGTTCGCCCGGCTTCGACCAGAAGGAAGGCGAACCGGTGGTCTGCGTGTCCCTGCAGGACGCCGAGGCGTACGCCCACTGGCTGAGCCAGCAGACCGGCCAGAAATGGCGCTTGCCCAACGCCACCGAGGCGCAGCAGACCGCGGCTTCCGGCACGTCCGGGAAAGCCGTGGCGCTGTGGCTGCGCGACTGCGCCGGCGACTGCAGCAAACGCAAGACCAGCGGCGCGTCCTGGCGCAGCAAGCAGGCCCAGCGCAGCCTGCTGGCCAATCGCGGCTACGACGACGTGGGCTTCCGCCTGGTGCGCGACCTGTGATGCTGTGAGCGTTTGCCCGCGATCGTGATGGCGATTGCGGGCACTGCCCGCGATCGTGGCGGCGACTGCGGTCGCGGCAGGAGATCGAGAGGTTTGCGGGCCGCCCGGACGTTCCCAATGCGCATGCTCCCGCGGACAGCGTCAGCCCCACCGCGATGAAGCCGGGGCCCGGGCCACTACAATGCCCGCATGCTCACGCCTGCCCGCCCCAGTTTCCAGAAGCTCTTCCTCACCGGTCTGCTGACCCTGCTGCCGATCTGGCTGACCTGGGTCGTGGTGAAATTCGTCTTCGTCCTGCTTTCGGACACCAGCCGGCCGGTGATCGGCCCGCTGCTGCAGAACCTGGCGGCCACCTCGCCCGCCGCGCTGGGCTGGCTGGTCCAGCCGTGGGTCCAGACCGCACTGGCCCTGTTGGCGACGGTGGGCGTGATCCTGCTTTCCGGCGTGATGGCGCGCGCGGTGATCGGGCAGCAGCTGCTGCGCTGGTTCGAGGCCCTGATCAAGCGCATCCCGCTGGCCAACACCATCTACGGCAGCGCACGCCAGTTGCTGGACATCCTGCAGACCAAGCCCGACGGGACGCAGCGCGTGGTGCTGATCGACTTCCCGCACACGCAGATGAAGTCGATCGGCTTCGTCACCCGTGTCCTGCGCGAACAGGGCACCGGACGCGAGCTGGCGGCCGTCTACGTGCCGACCACGCCCAACCCGACCTCCGGCTACCTGGAGATCGTGCCGGTGGAACTGATCACGCCGACCGACTGGACGGTGGACGAGGCGATGAGCTTCATCATTTCCGGTGGCGCGGTATCCCCCGATTCAATCCCGTTCTCCCCTCCCGCCCACGAAAAAAGTGAAGCGCCGAAGAAATGATGCCGCGCGGGCGGCCGTCGATATCAAGCTGCGACGGCTTTCCAACGTACCCAGCCGCGATTGAACTGAAGCGCCGAGAAAATAATGCCGCGCGGGCGGCCGCCGACATCAAGCTGCGACGGCTTTTCAACGCAAATCCCCGCCCCGCAAGAGGTGATCGCGCCAAAGCCACAGGCGGCATGGCCAGCGACGCCATTTACACTTGCGCCGCTTCAATCCAGCAACGCCACCCAGGACCGCGCCCCGTGAACGACAGCACGCCGCCCCCCACGCCTGCCATCGCCATCGCCCCCGCCCCCACCCGCCTGCTCGAAGACCGCGCCGTCCGCCTCTTCATCGCGCTGGCGGCGTTCTTCTGCTGCAACGCGGTGCTGGCCGAGTTCATCGGGGTCAAGATCTTCGCGCTGGAGGACACGCTGGGCATCGCGCCGCTGCAGTGGAACCTGTTCGGGCAGCAGGGCTCGATGAGCTTCACCGCCGGCACGCTGCTGTGGCCGGTGGTGTTCCTGATGACCGACGTGGTCAACGAGTTCTACGGGCGCCGCGGCGTGCGCGCGATCTCCTGGCTGGCGGCGGCGCTGATCGTGTACGGCTTCCTGTTCGCCTTCGCCGCCATCGCGCTGGCGCCAGCCGGCTGGTGGGTGCAGGCCGCACAGGCGCAGGGCGTGCCCGACTACCAGGCTGCGTTCGCGGCCGTGTTCGGCCAGGGCCTGTGGACCATCGCCGGATCGCTGGTGGCCTTCATGCTGGGCCAGCTGATCGACGTGGCGGTCTTCCACCGCATCCGCAGCGCCACCGGCGAACGGTTCGTGTGGTTGCGCGCCACCGGCTCGACCGCCGTGTCGCAGCTGGTCGACAGCTTCGTCGTGCTCTACATCGCCTTCGTGCTGGGCCCGCAGCATTGGCCCACCTCGCTGTTCCTGGCGGTGAGCACGGTGAACTACGGCTACAAGATGCTGGCCGCGGTGGCGATGATCCCGCTGATCTACCTCATGCGCCGCTTCATCACCGGCTACCTGGGCGCCGCGCGGGCGCGCCAGCTGCGCGACGAAGCCGCCGCCTGAGCTGACTTTCCGCCGCAGGACGCGCCTGCAAGGCGCTCCCGCAGGACGCGCATCCCGGTCTCCCGCACGCCCGCGGGCCCGTGGCCTGCCGCGGGCGTGAAGGCGGTCGCGCGGACCATGACTTCCGACAAGGTGCGCGGCCGGCGGCAATCGGCGATGCTCGGGCTCCCCAACGACAGGAATGTCCAGGACCCGCCCATGACCTTGCGTCCGCTCGCCCTCGCCCTCGCCCTTGCCCTCACCCTCGCCGCCGGCGCCGCGCCTGCCCTTGCCGCCGAATCGCACGCCAACCACGGTGGGGCCGCCCAGAGCGACCAGGCCAAGGCGGCCCGCTTGAACGCGATGTACGAAGAGTTCTGGGAAGAGAACCTCAAGCTCAACCCGATCAGCGCCACCTTCCAGGGCGACCCGCGCTACAACGACCAGCTGCCCGACTTCGGCTCGGCGCAGTACCGCAAGCAGGTCCACGACTTCACCGACAAGTGGCTGAAGAAGGTCGAGGCCGTCGGCCCGTCCGGCCTGTCCGGCCAGGACCTGCTCAGCTACGAGATCTTCGTCACCGACGCGAAGGAAGCGCTGGAAGCCGAGCAGTTCCCCGACTGGATGATGCCGGTCAACCAGATGCAGTCGATGGCCAGCTTCGCGGTGATGCTGGGTTCGGGCACGGGCCCGCAGCCGTTCAAGACCGTCAAGGACTACGACAACTGGCTCAAGCGCGGCCACCGCCTGCCGCAGCTGTTCGACACCGCCATCGCCAACATGCGCGAAGGCGTCAAGCAGGGCGTCGTGCAGCCGCGCGCGCTGATGGTAAAGGTGACGCCGCAGCTGGATGCGCTGATCAAGGACAAGCCCGAGGACACGCTGTTCTGGGGCCCGATCTCGCAGATGCCGGCCGAGTTCTCCGCCGCCGACAAGGAGCGCCTGACGCGCGAGTATCGCGCCATGATCGCCGACGAGATCCTGCCGGCCTACCGCGAACTGCGCAGCTACCTCGTCGACGAATACCTCCCCGCCACGCGCGCGACCTACGGCCTGGACAAGCTGCCCAACGGCCAGGCCTGGTATGCGTTCAGCGCCGCGCAGAGCACCACCACCGACAAGACGCCGGCGGAAATCCACCAGATCGGCCTGGACGAGGTCGCCCGCATCCATGGCGAGATCGGCAAGGTCATGAAGCAGGTCGGCTTCAAGGGCACGATGCAGGAGTTCTTCAAGTTCCTGCAGACCGACCCGCGCTTCAGCTTCAAGGACGAGGCGGCGCTGCTCACGCACTACCGCGCGCTGGAAGCGAAGATCAACAAGAAGATCCCCGAGCAGTTCTCGCTGATTCCCAAGTCGCCGTTCGAGATCCGCCCGGTCGAACCGTACCGCGCGCAGTCCGCGGCCGGCGGCCAGTACTACCCGCCCAACGAGGACGGCAGCCGCCCCGGCATCTTCTACGTCAACACCTTCGACCTGCCCACGCGCAAGACCTGGGATGCCGAGGACCTCTACCTGCACGAGGCCATCCCCGGCCACCACTTCCAGATCGCGCTGCAGCAGGAGCTGACCAACCTGCCCAAGTTCCGGCGTTTCGGCGGCGAGACCGCGTTCGCCGAAGGCTGGGGTTTGTACGCCGAGTCGCTGGGCCGCGACCTGGGCGTCTACACCGATCCGTACGACTACTTCGGCTACCTGCAGAACGAGCTGTGGCGCGCCATCCGCCTGGTCGTGGACACCGGCCTGCACAGCAAGAACTGGTCGCGCGAGCAGGTCATCAAGTACATGCTCGACAACTCCGCCGAAAGCGAAACCCAGTCCACCGCCGAAGCCGAGCGTTACATCGCCTGGCCGGGCCAGGCGCTGGCCTACAAGATCGGCGAGCTGAAGATCCAGGAACTGCGCGACCGCGCCGAACGCGAACTGGGCAACAAGTTCGACGTCCGCGAGTTCCACGCCGAAGTGCTGAAGGACGGCGCCGTCCCGCTGTCGGTGCTGGAAGGCAAGATCGACCGCTGGATCGCGAGCAAGAAGGGCTGATCGCCTGGTGTTTTTTCGAAAAGGGCCGGCCATGCCGGCCCTTTTCTTTTGCGCCCGGTGCGCGCCGCCGGCTTGGCCTGCCGGGCCTTGCGCAACGCGGCCGTCCAGGGCGTAGAGTCAGCGCAGACGCCCTTGCGCGCGTGTCCAGCCGGCGCGGCGTCGACTCGCTGAACACGGAAGGCAGGGAGGTGCCAGGCCCATGAGCGTGAACACCACTGGCAGGAGGTCCGCCCCGGTCGACCTTGGCGCGGACGACCGGGGGCCGCGTGACTGATCGGCTCTTCGTCTACGGAACCCTCGCGCCCGGACGGCAGAACGCGCATGTCCTGGCGGACCTGCCGGGCAGCTGGCAGCCGGCCACCGCGCGCGGCACGCTGCTTGCGCAGGGCTGGGGCGCGGCCGCGGGCTACCCGGGCCTGATTCCCGACGAGCAGGGGTCTGAGGTCGACGGCCTGCTCTTCACTTCGCCGGCCCTGGCCGGACACTGGATCCGCCTGGACGAATTCGAGGGCGAGGGCTACGAACGTGTCCCGATCACGGTCACGTTGCACGACGGCTCGCGCGTGGATGCCCATGTCTATGCGTTGAGCGGAACCGCCGACGCCGACGGTCCCTCGGGCGCCGGTTGAGGCCTCGCGCGCGCTGCGGGCCGTGGACCGGCGCGCGGCTCCGTCGCCCGATGCACAGGCGCCGGGACGGACTGGGGATGTAGGCTTCGCCGATGCAGAAGACCCCGCCCGCCGCGTCGCCTGATGCCTACGTGGAATCGCTCGCCGGCTGGCAGCGGACGCGGGTGGAAGCGCTGCGCAGATCGACCCTCGCGGCCGGGCCGCTTGAAGAGCGCATCAAGTGGGGACACCTGGTCTATTTCTGCCATGGCCCCGTGCTGCTGATCCGCGCCGAGGCGCATCGCGTGCTGTTCGGCTTCTGGCGCGGGCGTCGCCTCGTGGAACTGGAAACGCGGCTCAAGCCCGGCGGCAAGTACGAGATGGCCACCCTGGCGCTCAACGAGGGCGACACGATCAGCGCGGCCGGGGCGCGCCGCCTGGTAAAGGCCGCGATCGAACTCAACCAGCGCCTGGGCGATCCGACTTCCGTAGCGAAGGCGGACTGACCCTTGCGCATGCCCGGCCTGTATCCACTGGACCACGCTCGCGCCCCCGCAGCGATGCAGGCCGGTGCTCGCCACCAACCCACCAGGGAAGATCCCCATGCCAGACAATGAAGTTCCCACGCTCTACCAATGGCTGGGCGGCATCGATGCACTGGAACGGCTGACGAACAGGTTCTACGAGCGCGTGCGCACCGATGCGTTGCTCGGGCCGGTGTTCGCGCACATGGACGCCGCGCACCCGCGTCACGTCGCGGCCTTCCTGGCCGAGGTGCTGGGTGGCCCGAGCCTGTATTCGAGCCAGCACGGCGGCCATCCGCACATGATCCGGCAGCATCTCAACCGCCACCTGGACCAGGCCAGGCGGCGGCGCTGGGTCGCCCTCCTGCTGGAGACCGCGGACGATCTGGGCATGCCTGACGACCCCGAATTCCGGTCGGCGCTGGTCGGCTACCTGGAATGGGGTTCCCGCCTGGCCGTGATCAATTCGCAGCCGGGCGCCACGGTGGACGAGGACGCCCCGATGCCGCAGTGGGGCTGGGGCGAGGTGAAGGGTCCGTACGTGGCCTGAGCCACGAGCCGCCGCGCGCCCCGCCAGGCCCGAGCGCTCCTGAACAGCGACTTCTGCCGCCCCCCGGCAAAGATGAACGCCGACGTCCTGCCCGCCGGCGAACACGCCAAGGCCCATCAAAGCCCCGTGTGACGGGCTCTGCAGGCCCATTGTGCCCACCCGGCCGCGGCGGCGATGACTTTCTACACCCGCGCCGGTTCCACGGCCGGGCTAAGGTCGGCGCTCGTCCCCATGGGCCGGGGACTGTCCTTCCTCGCCTGACCGCGTCCCACCCCTCATCCGTCTTACCCATCCGCTCTTATCCATCCGAGCCCCGGAGCCCGAAGTGACCTTCAACAAGACCGCCAAGCCGGCCGCGCTGCTGCTGACCCTCGCCATCACCGCCGCCCTGGGCGCCTGCTCCAAGGATGAGGGCAAGGCTTCCGCCGATGCGGCCAAACCCGCAACCGTTGCCGCCGCCGATGCGCTGACCCTCGACGAGAGCAAGCTGCTGGCCGCCACCCGTTTCACCAAGGACGACCTCGATCCGTCCAAGGACGTCTGCACCGACTTCGGTGGCTACGTCAACGGCAAGTGGCTCGCCGCCAACCCGGTGCCGGGCGACCGCAGCACCTGGGGTTCGTTCTCCGTGCTCGACGAGCGCTCCAAGGCCGTGCAGCGCCAGCTGGCCGAGCAGGTCGCCGCCAGGACCGGCGCCACCGGCGTGGAGAAGATCGTCGGTGACTTCTATTCCACCGGCATGGACGAGGCGAAGATCAACGCCCAGGGCATCGAACCGCTGAAGAGCCGCCTGGCGGAGATCGACGCGCTCAGCGACAAGGACACCATCGCCGAATACCTGCGCCAGACCGCGCTCAAGGGCGAGAACAACCTGTTCGGCTTCGGCCCGCAGGCCGACTTCAAGGACTCGACGATGAACATCGCGTCGGCCTTCGAGGGCGGCCTGAGCCTGCCGGACAAGGTGTACTACTTCGACGCCGACAAGGCCGACAAGCGCAAGCAATTCGTGGGCCACGTCGCCAAGGTGCTCGAGCTGTCCGGCGTGCCGGCGGCCGACGCGGCCAAGCAGGCCAAGGACGTGATGGCCTTCGAGACCCGCCTGGCCAAGGCGTCCAAGTCCAACGAAGACATGTCGCGCGACGTCTCGCTGTACTACAACCCGGTCAGCCTGGCTGATGCCGACAAGATCTCGCCGAACTTCCCGTGGACGAAGTTCTTCGAGTCCCAGGGTGTCGAGGCGCCGAAGATGTTCTCGCTGGGCATCCCCGGTTTCCACTCGGAAGTCAGCAAGATGCTGGCCGACGTGCCGGCCGAGCAGTGGAAGACCTACCTGCGCTTCCGCCTCGTCGACGCCGCCTCGCCGTACCTGAGCGATGCATTCGTGCAGCAGAACTACGAGTTCTACGGCAAGCAGCTGTACGGCCAGCGCGAGCTCAAGGAGCGCGGCAAGCGCACGCTGGACACGATCCAGAACAACGTCGGCGAGGCCATGGGCCAGCTGTACGTGAAGGTGGCCTTCCCGCCCGAATCCAAGGCGCGCATGGAGGAACTGGTCAAGAACCTCAGCGCCTCGCTCAAGACCCGCATCGAGAACCTGGCGTGGATGAGCGACGAGACCAAGAAGAAGGCGCTGGAAAAGTGGTCCACCTTCATGCCGAAGATCGGCTACCCGGACAAGTGGCGTGACTGGAACGGCCTGTCGACCTCGCGCGACAGCTACATCGGCAACGTGCTGGCCGCCAACGAGTTCAACTACAAGTGGCAGCTGGGCAAGATCGGCAAGCCGGTCGACCGAACCGAATGGGGCATGCCGCCGCAGATGGTCAATGCCTACTACAACCCCTCGCTCAACGAGGTCGTGTTCCCGGCCGCGATCCTGCAGCCGCCGTTCTTCGATCCCAAGGGCGACGACGCGGTCAACTACGGCGGCATCGGCGCGGTGATCGGCCACGAGATGACGCACGGTTACGACGACCAGGGCAGCCGCTTCGATTCCAAGGGCAACTTCTCCAACTGGTGGACCGACGCCGACGCCAAGGGCTTCTCGTCGCGCACCGACAAGCTGATCCAGCAGTTCAACGACTACGAAGCCGCGCCTGGCATGAAGGTCAACGGCAAGCTGACCCTGGGCGAGAACATCGCCGACCTGGGCGGCGTGGCGACGGCCTACGACGCGATGAAGAAGGCCACCGAGGGCAAGCCCGATCCGATGATCGACGGCTTCACCCGCGACCAGCGATTCTTCCTGAACTACGCGACGATCTGGCGCACCAGCTACACGCCCGAAGCGCTGAAGGTGCGCGTGGCCAGCGACGAACACGCCCCCGCGCCGCAGCGCGCGATCGGCGCGCCGTCGAACCTGCCCGCGTTCGCCACCGCGTTCTCGTGCAAGGCGGGCTCTCCGATGGTGCGTGCGCAGGACCAGCAGGTCGTGATCTGGTAATGCGTCACGCGTCAGCGCCCCGGCGCTGACCCCGTGCAATGGCCGCGTGAAGGCGGCCGCCCCGAAGGCCCGGCACCTCGTCGTCCGGGCCTTCGTTTTTTTGTGCGCCGCGCCCGCCCCGCCCCGCGCCTTCATGCCGGACGGGCGAGCACGCTTGTTACACTCGGGCGCGCTCCATGCGCACCTCGACCCTGGCGACCGCCCCCGCGGTCGCACGCACCGGGATTTTGCGAATGCCCCACGCCAAGCCGCTTGCCTGCGCCCTCATCCTTGCCCTCGTTGCCGGCCTGGCCGCGCCCGACGCCCTGGCCCAGAAGAAGAAGCGCGCCAAGGCCAAGCCGGCTGCCGTCTCCGCCGCCTGCACCGATTTCTACGCCCACGCGAACGCCGGCTGGTTCAAGGTCAACGCGCTGCTGCCGGGCGTGCCCGCGCTTTCGGCGATGGAGCAGCTCAACGACCGCGCGCGCCAGCAGCAGCTGGACCTGCTCAACGCCTCGATGAGCGCGCCGCAGGGCAACGTGCAGAAGCTGCTGGGCGACTTCTGGGCCAGCGGCCTGGACGAAGCGGCGGTCGAGCGCGACGGCGCCGCGCCGATCGCGCCGCTGCTGGCCCGCATCGATGCGATCAAGAAGCCCAAGGACGTCGCGGCCGCGATCGCCGCCCTGCACCAGGTGGGCATCCCGGTGGCGTTCAACTTCGGCGCCGATGTCGACCTCAATGACCTGGACCGCCATATCGGCTACTTCAGCCAGGGCGGCCTGGGCCTGCCCGACCCCGCCTACTACACCCGCACCGACGCGCCCACGCGCGACCTGGTGGGCCGCTACAACGGCTACATGCAGAAGATCCTCGTCCTGACCGGCGTGCCCCAGGCCGAGGCCGCCGCGCAGGCACAGCAGGCGATCGAACTGGAAACGCGCATCGCCCAGTTCAGCCGTCCGCTGGTGGACCTGCGCGATCCGCGCCGCAACTACGCCGCCGTCCCCGTCGACACGCTGGGCAAGACCTACCGCAACCTGCAGCTGGCCGAGTTCCTCAAGGCCCAGGGCGTGAAGGACGACGCCGTGTCGATCGCCAACCCCGAACTGTTCGCGCAGCTCAACGTGCTGGTGAGCCAGCTCAAGCCGGCGCAGTGGAAGACCTACCTGCGCTGGCGCGTGGGCGATGCAATGGCGCCGTACCTGTCGCGCGCGTGGCGCGAACCGAATTTCGAATTCCGCGGCCGGCTGCTGGGCGGCCAGCGCCTGCCGGTCCTGCGCCAGTACGCCGTGCTCGACGCGATCAACCAGGCCGCCGGGCCGATGCTGGCCCGCGAGTACGTCGCCCGCTACCTGCCCGACACCAGCCGCGCGCGCGCGCAGGAAATCGCCGCGAACGTGCGCACCGCGCTGGCCAATTCGATCGACACCGACCCGCGGCTGGGCCCGCAGGCCCGCACGGAGGCCAAGGCCAAGCTGGAGGCGCTGAAGATCGAGGTCGGCGCGCCGCGCCGCGACCTGGACTACACCGTGCAGCCGATGGGCCGCGGCAGTTTCGGCAGCAACATGCTCATCGCATCCACCTGGCACCACCGCGAGGAAATGAAGCGCATCGGCCGTGGCAACGCGGACCGGCGCTGGGACGTGCTGCCGCAGCAGCCGGCGCTGAGCTATGACATCACGCAGAACCGGCTGATCGTCACCGCGGCGGTCCTGCAGGCGCCGGTGTTCGACCTGTCCCAGGACACCGCGTCGCAGTACGGCAGCTTCGGCGCGCTGGTCGGGCGCGAACTGCACCATGCCATCGACAACAAGGGCCGCTTCGTCGATGCCAAGGCGGAGTTCCGCGACTGGTGGACACCCAGCGAAACCGCCGCGTGGGACACGCTGGCCGGGCGCGTGGCTTCGCAGTACGGCGCCTACCCGGTGCCGATGGCGGGCGGGCCGAAGGTCAATGGCACCCAGGTGCGCGATGTCGCCATCGCCGACCAGGCCGGCGTGGAGCTGGCGTGGGCCGCCTTCAACGCAACCCAGTCCAACCCGGCGCAGGAAGCCCGGCAGAACTTCTACACCGGCTGGGCGCGCCTGTGGCCGCAGCTGCTCACCCGCGAAGCCGCGACGACCCTGGCCGCCAGCGGCGTGCACCCACCGGGCCAGTGGCGCGCCAACGCGCCGCTGATCAACCAGTCCGGATTCGGCGAAGCATTCGGGTGCAAGGCCGGGGCCGCGATGCAGGCCAAGGCCGACCAGCGCGTGACGCTGTGGCCGGGGCCCGCCACCTCGATGTAAGCCCAATCAGGACGGGAACATCAGCCGGGACGGCAGGGTCGGCGCTGTCGTCCGGCCTGCCGCGTGCGGCTTCAAGCATCTGCGTTACCGCCTGCGCGGCATCGAGCCGCGCGGAACGCCCGTGGCCTCAGTTCACGCTGCGCAGGTGGCGGCGTCGCGGCGGTGTGCGGGGCGGGCGCGGACGGCGCCAGTAGAGGATCAGCAGCCACCCGAACAGCATGCCGCCCAGGTGGGCGAAATGCGCCACGCCGGGCTGCCAGCCGTTGAGCCCCAGCAGCAGCTCCACCGCGGCGTACAGGATGACCAGCGTGCGCGCCTTCATCGGGATCGGCGGGAACAGCAGCATCACCCGCTGGTTGGGGAACAGCACGCCGTAGGCGAGCAGCAGCCCGAAAATGCCGCCCGATGCCCCCAGCACGGGATAGGCAGGCACGCCCTGCGACATCGTCAGCCAGGCCACGGCCAGCTGGCACAGCGCCGCGCCCACCACGCTCACGAAGTAGTACGTGGCATAGCGCTTCGTCTTCCACACATGCTCCACCTGGGCGCCGAACATCACCAGGGCCAGCATGTTGAAGGCCAGGTGCAGCGGATTGTCCGGGGCGTGCAGGAAGGCGTAGGTGACCAGCTGCCAGGGCCAGAATCCCGGCGCGCCATGGTCTGCTGAACCCAGCGGCCAGAGCATCAGCGCATTCAGCGCCTCGCCCAGCACCAGCTGCAGGACGAAGACCACGAGATTGGCGATCAGCAGGTAGCGGGTGACCGGGGGGATGCGGGAGAACATCGCGACGACCTGACGGGGGTCCGACATCTTAGCGGCTGTGGGTGTGCACGTTCCTCCACATCAGGAACCCGCACGCCCGCGCCGGCGCGCCGCCGGCGCGGGCGCGGGCGGCGGCATGCCCCAGAGGGCGGCGTCCAGCGCCTGCTCGGGCGTCGCGGCGGCGCGCTGGCCGCGGACACGCCCGTTCTCGACCCGCACGCCTTCGCTGCGCAGGCGCGCCGCCTGTTCGCGCCATTGCGCGGAGCCTTCCGGAAACGCGATGCGGCCGTCCGAGCGCAGGACGCGATGCCAGGGCAAGCGGGCATCCTCGTTCTGGCTGAGCAGGCGGGCCACCAGCCGTGCGCGTCCCGGCAGCCCCGCGCGGCGGGCGACTTCGCCATAACCGGCCACTTCCCCTCGCGGAATCGCGCGGATCGCGGCGAGGATGCGTTTGCTCGTGTCTGCGTCCATCGCGGTAGCATAGCGGCGTGCTCCGGCCCCCGCCGGGCGCGTGAATCACCGCCAGACGCAACGCAGGGAGCCCCCGGTGCGCAATTTCGAATCGATCCGCCGCCACATCAACACGACCGGCTACAACTCCAAGATGCACGACGAGGACGTCATCTGCATCGAGCTGTCGCTGGAGAAGGGTACGCGGCACCAGTCGTTGTTCCTCTCCGAGCTGGACGACGACGACGGGCGTCCCTACCTGCGCGTGAGCACCGCGATCGCCCCCACCACCGGCATGGACGCCAAGCGCGCGCTGGCCTTCAACTGGCAGAGCGTGGTCGGCTACCTGGCCATCGGCGACCTGGATGGCGTGCCCTACCTGCAGCTGGTGGAGAACCGCCCGTACGAAGGCCTGGATGCCGCCGAGGTCGATCGCCTGATCCTGGAGATCGGCGGACTGGGTGACCGGATGGAGCGGATGATGTCGGCCGGCGGCGATCTGTTCTGACGCCCCGCGCAGCACCACGCAATGAAAAAGGCCCGCGATGCGGGCCTTTTCTTTTTGCTTCCGGGCCGGCGCCCGCTTGCGCCGGGCTACACCCAGCCCGCGGCCTTGAACAGCCGGAAGAACAGGTAGGCGAAGCCGCCTGCCGCCGGGATGGTGAGGATCCACGCCCAGATCATCTTCTCCACCACGGTCCACTTGATCGAATTGAAGCGCTTGGCCACGCCCACGCCCATGATCGCCGAGGAGATGTTGTGGGTGGTCGACACCGGGATGCCCAGGCTGGAGGCCAGCAGGATCACCGACGCGGCGCTGGTCTCGGCGGCGAACCCGTGGATGGGGTGCAGCTTGACCAGCTTGTGGCCCAGCGTCTTGATGATGCGCCAGCCGCCCGCGGCGGTGCCGGCGGCCATCACCACCGCGCAGGTGAGCTTGATCCACAGGTCGATGTCGTTGTTGTCGATGGCCTGCTGCGAGGGGTGCAGGAAGGCCAGCCAGCCCGGCAGGTTCGACAGCGTGCCGTCGGCCTGGGCGGCCACCAGGGTCAGGGCGATGATGCCCATCGTCTTCTGGGCGTCGTTGGAACCGTGCGCGAAGCCCATGCCGGCCGCGCTGACGATCTGCGCCTTGCCGAAGAACGAGTTCACCCAGCGGGGCCGCGCGAGCCGGCGCAGCACGCCGCCGCTGGCGGCCATGCCCGAGATGATCGCGAAGAGCACGCCCATCACCACCAGGCCGGTCAGGAAGCCCAGCAGCGGCGAGGTGAGCATCGGCACGACGACCTTCCACAGCACGCCGCCGCTCTTCCAGATCGGGTCCTTGGCTTCGGACCAGATGATGGCGCCGAAGTCGTTGGAGGCCGCGGCGAAGGCCGCACCGCACAGGCCGCCGATCAGGGCGTGCGAGGAGGAGGACGGCAGGCCCAGGGCCCAGGTGATGAGGTTCCAGGTGATGCCGCCCAGCAGGGCGCACAGGATCAGCTGCGAGGACACATCGACCACGCCGGAGTCGATGATGCCGGATGCCACCGTCTTGGCCACGGCGGTGCCCCACATCGCGCCGACCAGGTTCATGCCCGCGGCCAGGCACACGGCCTGGAAGGGGGTCAGCACCTTGGTGGCCACGACGGTGGCGATGGAATTGGCGGTGTCGTGGAACCCGTTGATGTATTCGAACACCAGCGCGGTCAACACCACGATCAGGACCAGGGTGAGCATCGCCCGGCCCCGCTCAGGAGTTCTTCAGCACGATTTCGTAGGCGACCACGCCGGCTTCGCGGCAGCGGTCGATGGCCTTTTCCAGTATTTCGAAGAACTCCTTGAGCAGGAACATCTGCAGGTGGTCGAGCTTGCCCGAGTAGATGTCGCGATACAGCTCGAGCATGAGGCGATCGGCTTCCATCTCGATCGAACGCAGTCGGTCGTTGAGCGACTTCATGCGTTCCAGCTTCATGTGGCGCAGCTCGTGCACCATCTCCACGACGACCGAAGCGGCCTGTTCCAGCATGGCCGCGCGCGGGGCGAAGTCGATGCCGTCCAGGTGGTTCAGCGCCATCGCGTAGCGGTCGGCGAACTTCTCGACCTGCTTGGGGATCTTGTACAGGGCCGAGCCCAGGGCCTCGATGTCCTCGCGCTCGATCGGCGTGATGAAGCTGTTCACCAGCTCCCGGCTGATCTTGTCCGAGGCTTCGCGTTCGCGCTGGCGGGCGAGCTTGAATGCATCCAGCGACGGGGCGCGCGCAGTCTCCTTCAACATCGCATGCAGCGCCTTGGTGCTGTCGTGGGCCGCCGTCGCGGCCGCTTCGAGCAGCGTATAGAACTGCATGCCTTGGCCGAAGATGGTTTGCAGGGAGAACATGGGGGAGCCTCGTCGAGTGCTGCGGTCTGGGGTGGCGGCCGCAGGGCCGCTGGAACCGGCGCGATTATGACGGCTGCGTGGCCATTCGCCCAACGCCGGGATCAGCGCCGGTCCCGGCGGGTCGCCGGGGCTGATCGACATCACCCCCGGCGCGCCCATCTTGCCAAGCGCCTCCGGGAGGCCCTGTTAAGATCGGCCGCGCTTTTCCCCCGGCCTCAAGATCCATGGACGACGACGAACCTGCCCACGCGCTCCTGCTGCGCCTCCTGCCCTGCCCGACCCGTCCGGCTCCCGCTCCCGGCCTTGAACGCCTGGACCCGTCGCCCTGGAGCGCCGCATGTTCAAACTGCTGATCCTGCTGCTCCTGATCCTCATCAACGGCTTCTTCGCCCTGTCGGAGATGGCGCTGATGACCTCGCGCAAGCTGCGGCTCAAGCAGATGGCCGAGACCAGCCGCGGGGCGCGCAAGGCATTGGAACTGGCCGAGCACCCCGACAACCTGCTGTCCACCGTCCAGATCGGCATCACCGGCATCGGCGTGCTGGCCGGCATGCTGGGCGGAGACGCCATTGGCCCGATCATCGCCGGCTGGCTGCTGGACACCTGGCCGGCCTCGGCCGAGTACGCCGAGAAGATCGGCTTCGCCACCGCGGCCACGATCATCACCGCCGCCTCGGTCATCTTCGGGGAACTGATCCCCAAGCGCCTGGCCCTGACCAATTCCGAGGGCATCGCCGCGGCCGTGGCCCTGCCCCTGTACTACCTGTCCCGCTTCGCCAAGCCCATCGTGGCCACACTCGGGGCGATCAACCGCGGCGTGCTGCGGTTGCTGGGCATCAAGGACGACGCGCGCGCCGACATCACGGAAGAGGAAATCCGACTGCTGGTGACCGAAAGCCACGAGCAGGGCGTCATCGACGCCGACGAACGCAAGATGATGAACCGGGTGCTCAACCTGGGCGACCGCACCGCCGAGAGCCTGATGACGCCGCGCGTGCGGATCGCCTGGCTGGATGCCGAAGCCGACGCGGAGGAGAACCTGGCGGTGATGCGCGAGCACGGCTTCTCGCGCTACCCGGTCTACCGCGGCAGCGACAGCGACGTACTGGGCGTGCTGGAGGTCAAGACCCTGCTCGACCGTCTGGGCGAACCCACCCCGGACCTGCTGGTGAACCTGCGCGAGCCGCTGTTCGTTTCCGAATCCACGCATGCGCTGAAGCTGCTGGAGATCTTCCGCGAAGAGCAGCTCTCGCTCGCCCTGGTGGTGGACGAGTATGGCGACGTGGCCGGCCTGGTCACCATCAACGACCTGATGGGCGCGGTGATGGGACGCTTCCTGTCGACGCCGCCACCGGAGGACGAGGAGTTCGAGGCCCCGGTGGTCGAGCGCAGCGATGGCTCGTTCCTGATCGACGGCGCCCTGCCGCTGGAGGAACTGCGCGAGCTGATCGGCGGCGGCCGCCTGCCGGGCGAGGAGGAGCACGACTTCCACACCGCGGCGGGCATGGTCATCGCCCATTACGGCCGCATCCCCCACGTGGGCGAGCATTTCGCCTGGAACACCTGGCAGATCGAGGTGATGGACCTGGACGGGCCGCGCATCGACAAGCTGTTGCTGCAGAAGCACCACGTAGAGGAAAGCACCGGCGATGACACCGCGTTCTGAGCATCGCCGGACGCCGCGCCCCGAGGAGACGGGCACGCGGGCCTTGCTCGAGCACTTCGCCGAGGGCGATCCCGAACAGGTCATCCAGCTGGACGAGGTGCTTGCCGACCTGGAAGAGCGCGCGTTCGGCATGCTGCTGTTCCTGTCGATCCCGACCGCCCTGATCCCCGGGGTGGCGGGCGTGATCAGCGGACCGCTGGTCATCCTGGTGGGGGTGCAGCTCCTGTTCGGGCTGCACCGGCCGTGGCTGCCACGCTGGCTGGGCCGGCGCGGGCCACACCGGCGGGCCATGAGCCGCTTCCGCGATCGCATCAGTCCGTCGCTGGGCCGGCTGGAACGCTTCGTCAAACCCCGCGCCCAGGTGCTGCTGGATCATCGCGCGGCCAACGCATTCACCGGCCTGCACCTGATCCTGCAGGGCCTGCTGCTTTCGCTGCCGATCCCGTTCACCAACGTGCTGTTCGCGATGGTGCTGCTGGTGTTCGCGCTGGCGCTGCTGGAACGCGACGGCCGCCTGATGGTGCTGGCCTGGGTGGTCAGCGCGGTGGCGATCGGAGTGTTCGGGGTGTTGTCCGGCAGCCTGGCGACGATGCTGGGGCGCTGGCTGGACATGGTGAACTGACGCCGGTTTGGCCGGCGCGTGCTGGCGATTGCCCTCCAACCGCCTAGAGCAGCGCCATGAACTCCGACATGGGCAGCGGGTGGCCCAGCAGGTAACCCTGGGCCAGGTCGCAGCCGCGTTCGCGCAGCAGGCCGTACTGGCCGTCCTTCTCGACGCCTTCGGCGATCACGATGATGCCCAGCGAGTGCGCCATGGCGATGATGGCCGTGGTCAGCGCCAGGTCGTCGGGGTCGCGCAGGATGTCGGCGACGAAGCTGCGGTCGATCTTGACGCCGTCGATGGGCACGCGGCGCAGATGGCTCAGGCCGGAGAACCCCGTGCCGAAATCGTCCAGCCAGACCTGCACGCCGGTGGCGCGCAGCTCCGACAGCAGCGCGCTGGCCTGGGACTCATCGCTCAGCACCGCCGTTTCCGTCAGCTCCAGGTGCAGCTGCTGCGCCGGCAGTCCGGTGTCGCGCAGCACTTCGGCCACCAGCCTGGGCAGGTCGGTGCCGCGCAGCTGGCGCGGAGACAGGTTGACCGAGACGAACAGCGGTTCGCGCTCGGCGCGCGTTCCGCGCCACTGCATCGCGTCCTCGCACGCCGCGCGCAGTACCTGCGGGCCGAGCACCTCGATCAGGCCACTCTGCTCGGCCACGTCGATGAACACCGAGGGCGCGATCATGCCGTGGTCGGGATGCTGCCAGCGCAGCAGCGCCTCCGCGCCGACCAGCGTGTGGTCGCTGACGCGGAACAGCGGCTGGTACACCAGGCTCAGCTCGCCCCGGTCCCAGGCGCCGCGCAGCTCGTGCTCAAGGTGCACGCGCCGTTCCACGGCCTGGTCCATCGCGCGGCTGTAGAAGCGGTAGCAGTTCTTGCCCGCGACCTTGGCCTGGTACATGGCGATGTCGCCATTCTTCATCAGCGTGTTCGCGCCTGAGGCGTCCTGCGGGAACAGCGTGATGCCGATCGACGTGCCCAGGAACACCTGCCTTTCGTGCACGGTGATCGGCTGGCCCAGCTCCAGCACCAGCGCTTCGGCCAGCCGGCTGGCGACCTCGCGCACCTCGCGGTTGCCCTGCGCATCGGCCTCCACGAGGATCACGAATTCGTCGCCGCCGAAGCGGGCCAGCGCCGCGGCGCTGCCGCCGATGCGCGAAACGGTGTCGCGGATGCGCTGGGCGAACTGCAGCAGCACTTCGTCGCCGGCGTCATGGCCCAGGGTGTCGTTGACGCGCTTGAAGTCGTCGATGTCGGCGAACAGCAAGGCCAGCTGGCGCCCGGCGCCCTGCATCTGCAGCAGGCGTTCGTCCAGCGTCTCGCGGAACGCCAGGCGGTTGGCCAAGCTGGTCAGCGCGTCGGTGTAGGCCATGCGGCGGATCTCGCGATCATGCCGGGCCACCGACGTGCTCATGCGTGAGAACGCGCGCAGCAGGTCGCCGACTTCGTCGTTGCGGTGGCTGACCGGGGTGCGGGCCGTTTCGAAGTGCCCCAGCTCGATCGCGTGCGCGGCATCGGCCAGCTGGCGGATCGGCCGGACCAGCGAGCGCTGGATCAGCCAGATCATCACCACGCCCAGGGCCAGCAGGCTGGCGCTGAGCAGGAAGACCCACAGCAGCTGGCGCCGCCCCAGTTCTTCCAGGCGGCCGCGCAGGTCGGCGACCGCGGCGTCCTGGTCGTTGCGCATGCCGCGCAGGTCGAAGCCCACCCGCACGCCGCCGATGCGCTTGTTGCCGATGCGGATCGGCGCGGCGACGTCCATCAGGTCCTCGCCGAACTGCGTGATCAGCTTTTCGGCGGCGATGGTGTCGAAGGCCATCGCATCGTCCATGCGCTTGCCGTAACTGGGAATCTCCTCGCTGCCGTCGTGCAGGATGTTGCCCTGCGCGTCGAACACCAGCACGTAGCGGATGCCAGGCTGGTTGAGCGTGGCGCGGCTGAGCACGCCGATGGCGTCCAGGTCGAAGTAGTACAGCGGGTTGGCCAGCGAATCGGACAGCTGGCTGACCATGCCCTCGCCCTGGCGGCGCAGGCTGGTCCCGGCCACGCGCTCCATGGCCTCGCGGCTGACGCCTTCGACTTCGCCCTGCATGCGCTCCTGGCGGGTCCACAGCAGCGTCATCAACGCCAGGACGACCAGCAGGGCAAGCGCCATCACCGCAAGAAACCGGGCCTGAAGGCCGTAGCGTAGGTTCATCCGCGCGCCAGCCCTATTCGACTTCGCTGCGCACGCGTGCCACGCCCTGGGCGAGGCGATCCAGCGCTTCCTGCGAAGCGGGGTCGATCGCCAGGAAGCGCGTGGTCTTGAAGAAGCCCAGCAGCGCCTCCTCGGCGTCGGGATCGGCCGCCGCCTGCAGCAGGACCTCGCGCAGGCGGGCTTCGATTTTCGGATCCAGGTCCTTGCGCACCAGTTCCAGCGCGCGCGGCACGTTGCCGGTCTGGCCGATGATCTTCAGGTCACGGCGGAACGCGGTGGGCACGCGGCGCGGGTTTTCCCAGTCCAGGTTGCTCATCACGCCGACGTCGACGAGTTTCTTGTGCACCCAGGTGGCGATGTTCAGCTCCGAGCGCGCGAAGACGTAGCCCACCACGCTGGAATCGAGTTCGTCGGTGGGCGAGAGCAGCAGTTCCAGCGTGTTGCCGCGGCCGAGCAGTTCGGTGGCGGGCAGGAAATAGGCGCTGGTGGAAGTCGGCCGCTGGAAGGCGACGCTGTGGCCGCGCAGGTCGTCGAGCGAGTTGATCCCGCTGTCGGCCCGGGCGAAGAACACCGCGCGGTAATGACTGGTGCCGTCGCGCTCGGTCAGCAGCAGCGTCTGCGCGTCCGCGCGCTGGCGCAGCATCATGCCGGTCCCCGCGGTTTCAGTGACCCAGTCCACCCGGCCACGGCGCAGGTAGCTGGCCATCTGCTGGGCGTCCTTGGCCATCAGGATCCTGCCCTCGCGGATCCCGACGTCCTTCATGCGCGGGACGACGTAGTCCAGCAGGGCCTTGAGCTGTTCGTAGTGCGCCTTGGGGTCGTCGCTGATCCGGCCCAGTACCAGCACGCCGGGATCGCCAGCGCGGGCCGGGGTGGGCAGGACGGACAGGAAGAGCGCCAGCAGGGCCGTGACCATCCCGAGGATGGCGAAACGGCGCGGTGACGCGGCCAGGCTGAAGCTCAAGAACATGAACTCACGGCAAGACGACGCCGCAGACTAATGCAAAAGTGCGCGGCTGGGGAATCGGCCGACGGGGACGCGGTGCGCGGTTCGTGACGGCTTGCCGCGCCATCCCCCGGACGGGGGTTCAACCGCCCCGCTCGCCCGCCAGCCGGGCCATGCGCTGGGCATCGGCCAGCACCCCCCGCAGGATCCGCACCTCGCGCTCGTCGGGCTGGGCGCGCAGGAACAGCCGGCGCAGTTTGCGCATCGCCGAATCCGGGGCCCGCCCCTTGTGGAAATCGATCGCGTCGAGGGTCTCGGCCAGCTGGGCGAAGAAGCCCTCCATCTGGCCGTGCGAGGCCGGCTCGCGGCGTTCATCATCCGCGGCGGGGGCGGCGGGCCCGGCCGCCAGCATCGCCAGCCGGATCTCGTAGCTGAGTACCTGCACCGCCATGGCCAGGTTCAGCGAGCTGTATTCGGGGTTGGCCGGGATATGGACGGCCACGTGGCACAGCTCGTACTCGTCGTTGGTCAGTCCGGTGCGCTCGCGCCCGAACACCAGCGCCACTTCCGTGCCCGCCGCCGCCTCGGCGACGGCGCGGACGCCGGCCACCCGGGGCTCGACCTCCTCCAGGGCGATCCGGCGGCTGCGCGCGGTGCAGCCCAGCACCAGCCGGCAGTCGGCGACGGCCTCGGCCAGGGTCGGGTAGACCGCGGCGCCGGCCAGGACGTCGTCGGCGCCGGCCGCGAGGGCGGCAGATTCGCTGTCGGGCGCCCGCTCGGGGGCGACCAGCACCAGGCGCGACAGGCCCATGGTCTTGATCGCCCGGGCGGCCGAGCCGATGTTGCCGGGGTGCTGAGTGCCCACCAGGACGACGCGGATCCGGCTGGCGGCCGCGGCGGCATCGGGGAGAAGGAGATCGGTTGGGTCGGTAGTCATGCCGGTCAATGGTAAACTCCGCGCCCCCGGTGACGGGCGGGCCATTGGCCCCGCCCGCGGGCACGGAGCCGTAGCACGGCCCGCGCCCAGGTCCCGGGGGCCCGCGCGCCTGCCGCGCCGGCCTGTTCTTTCGCACCGTCAGTCCGTCCCCAGCCCCGAACCAGAGGCCGTATCGCCATGCAGAAACCCGCCGTCACCCTCATGGTCAAGGCCGCCCGCGCCGCCGGCAACGTGCTGTTGCGCCACATGCACAAGCTCGACGCCCTCAACGTCGTGCAGAAGGAGCGGATGGACTACGCCAGCGAGGTCGATGAGCAGGCCGAAGCCGTCATCGTCAAGGAACTGCGCCGCGCCACGCCCGACTACGCCATCCTCGGCGAAGAGACCGGCGCCTCCGGCAAGGGCCATTACACCTGGGTCATCGACCCCCTCGACGGCACCAGCAATTACCTGCGCGGCTTCCCGCACTTCTGCGTCTCCATCGCGCTGGTGGAGAACGGCGAGCCGACCCACGGCGTCATCTTCGATCCGCTCCGCAACGACCTGTTCACCGCCAGCCGCGGCAGCGGTGCCATGCTCAACGACAAGCGTATCCGCGTCGCCGACCGCAAGGACCTCAACGGCTCCCTGCTGATCACCGGTTTCCCGCCGCGCGAGCGCAAGAACGCCAGCGCCCAGCTCAAGTGCCTGGACGCCCTGCTGCTGGAGGCCGAAGACGTGCGCCGCACCGGCTCGGCGGCGCTGGACCTGGCCTATGTCGCCGCCGGCCGTGCCGACGCCTACTTCGAGTCCGGGGTGAAGCCCTGGGACATCGCCGCCGGCGTGCTGCTGGTGCGCGAGGCGGGCGGCAAGGTCGTCGACTACCGCGGCCGTTCCACCGGGCCGATGGACACGCGCGGCATCGCAGGCCGCCACGTGGTGGCGGGCAACCTGAAGATCTGCGACGCGCTGCAGGCCAAGATCGTGGCGACCGGCTACGCGACCGCGCTGGACTGAGCCTCGCCTCCCCTGCCCCCTGCGGCAGCGGAGGACAATAAAAAAAAGGCCGCGCAGTGCGCGGCCTTCTTCTTTGGAGACTGGCGACCGTTACGGACGGCGCGCCAGCTCCGCCTCGTCGCGGGCCTTGGGCATCAGGTCCTGCTTGGTCGTACCGAACCACAGCAGCAGCGGGCAGGCGACGAAGATCGAGGACAGCGTACCCAGCACGATGCCGACGATCTGCGCCTCGGCCATACCGCGCAGGGACTCGCCGCCGAACAGATACAGCGCCAGCACGGTGAGGAAGGCCACGAACGAGGTGATCACCGTGCGCGACAGCGTCTGGTTGATGGAGGCGTTCAGCACGGCGGTCGGCTCGGCGCGCATCGTGCGGAAATTCTCGCGGACGCGGTCGAACACCACGATGGTGTCGTTGATCGAGTAACCCATAACCGACAGCACGCCCGCCAGCACGGTCAGGTTGAACTCGTGGCCGGTCAGCGCGAACCAGCCCACCACCACGACCACGTCGTGCAGGGTGGTGATGATCGCCGCGGCGGCGAACTTGGCCTGGAAGCGGAACGAGATGTAGATCAGGAATCCCACGACCACGAACACCAGTGCCCAGATGCCGTTGATCGCCAGCTCCTTGCCGACCTGGGCGCTGATCTCCGCGCTGCTGCGCAGCGTGGCCGGGTTGTCCGGCGAGGCCACGGCCTTGCGGACCTGCTCACCGACGCTGGCGGCCTGCTCGGCGCCGCCCTTGCCTTCGTGCTGCAGGCGCACGAGCAGGTCGGTACCGGCGCCCAGGGTCTGCACCTGGGCATGGGAGTAACCGGCCTTGGCCAGGCGGTCACGCGCGACCTCGATGTCGACCGGCTTGTCCATTCGCAGTTCGACGCCGATGCCGCCGGTGAAGTCGAGCGCGAAGTTGAAGCCGTTGATCGCGATCGCACCGATGGCGGCGAACATCAGGGCACCGGCGACGATCAACGAAACCATGCGCAGGCGCATGAAGTTGATGGTGCTGCCGTAGGGGAACACGTTGAAGGGTTTCATGTCTGCGTTCCCTCAGATCCAGAGCGTTTGTACTTTGCGACGGCCGCCGTAGATCAGCGTGGCGAGGCCGCGCGACACGGAGACGGCCGTGTACATCGAGGTCAGGATGCCGACGATCAGCGCGACGGCGAAGCCCTTCACCGGGCCCGTGCCGAAGGCATACAGGGCGACACCGGCGAGGATGGCGGTCAGGTTGGCGTCGGCGATCGTGCCGGCGGCATGCTTGTAGCCTTCGCTGATCGCGGTCTGCGGCGGCAGCCCCATCCGGAGCTCCTCGCGTATGCGTTCGTTGATCAGCACGTTGGCGTCCACCGACATGCCGACCGTCAGCGCGATGCCGGCCAGGCCCGGCAGCGACAGCGTGGCGCCGAACATCGACATCACGGCCACCACCATCAGCAGGTTCAGCATCAGTGCGATGCAGGTGATCAGGCCGAACACGCGGTAATAGAACAGGAAGAAGATCAGCGCGAAGGAGAACGAGTACAGCACCGCGCGCAGGCCGCGCTCGACGTTCTCCGCACCCAGGCTCGGGCCGACCACGCTTTCCTCGATGAAGTCCATCGGCGCGGCCAGCGAGCCGGCCTTGAGCAGCTTGGACAGGTCGTTGGCTTCCTGGCGCGACAGGCCGGTGGTCTGGAACTGGCGGCCGAAGGGCTCATTGACGTTGGCGACCGAGATCACCTGTTCGTCGACGCGGAAGCTGCGCACTTCCTTGCCGTCGACGATGCGCGTCTCGGGAAGGCGCTCGATGAACACGACCGCCATCGGCTTGTCGACGTTCTCGCTGGTGAAATCGAACATCCGCTGGCCGCCGGCGGAATTCAGGCGCACCGACACGGCCGGCAGGCCGGTCTGCTGGTCGCTGATCGGCTGCGCGTCCTCGACCTGGTCGCCCGAGGCGATCAGGCGCTTGTTGAGAAGGACCGGAATGCGCTTGCCGTCCGGACCCAGTTCGCGGCGGTAGTACACGCGGGCCTGGGCGGGGATGCTGCCCGAGGCGATGGCGTCGTAGGCGTTGCCTTCCACGACGGCGCGATATTCGAGCGTGGCCGTGGCGCCGATCATGCGCTTGGCCTCACCCGGGTCCTGCACGCCGGGCAGTTCGACCACGACGCGGTCGGAGCCCTGGCGCTGGACGATCGGCTCGGCCACGCCGAGCTGGTTGACGCGGTTGCGCAGCGTGGTGACGTTCTGCTCGACCGCGTCGACCGCCATCGCATCGAGCTGCACCTGCGGGATGCGGGCGACGATGGTGTTGCCGGACACTTCCAGCGGCAGCGTCGGCTGACTGCGGGCGATCAGCTGGCGCGCCTTCTCGGCATCGGCCGGATTGCGCAGGTTGGCGACGATGCTGTTGTCCGGGCGGCGATCGACGGAGTCGTAGACCACTTCGTTGTCGCGCAGCAGGGTGCGGATGTCGTCGGCGAGGCCATCGACGCGCTTGTCCAATGCCGCGGCGCGGTCGACCTGCATCAGGAAGTGCACGCCACCCTGCAGGTCCAGGCCCAGGAACATAGGCTTGGCGCGGATCGTCTCGAGCCAGTCCGGCACGTCGGTGGACAGGAACAGGGCGACAACATAGTCGTTGCCCAGCTGCGCCCGCAGCGTGTCGGCCGCCTTCACCTGTACGTCGGCGTTGGGCAGGCGGACCACCAGGCTGTTCTTCTGCGGGACCAGTTCGGCCTGCTTGAGCGGAACCCCGGCGGTCTTGAGGCTGTCGGTCACCCGCTTGCGCAGCGCCTCGTCCACGGGCGCGCCGCGCGTGGCGGTGACCTGGATGGACGGGTCCTGCGGAAAGGCATTGGGCAACGCGTACAACGCGCTGATCAACAGGACGACCAGGAAGACTGCGTATTTCCAGCGTGCGTAAGTCAGCATCGAAGGGTTCCTTCGGGCAGCTCCCCGCCGCCCGACGTCATGAAAGGAAGTGGCCGCAAAGCCTTGGGGTGGCGACAGCTCAGGCGGACTTCAAGGTGCCCTTGGGCAGGACGTTGGCGATGGCGCCCTTCTGGAAGCGCATGCGCACGTTGTCGGCGACTTCGATGGTGATGAAGTTCTCGCCGATGTCGGTGACCACGCCGGCGATGCCACCGTTGGTCAGCACTTCGTCGCCCTTGGACAGCTTGTCCAGCATGGCGCGGTGCTCCTTCTGGCGCTTCATCTGCGGGCGGATCATCAGGAAGTACATGATGGCCACCATGCCCACCAGGAACAGGATGTTCATTCCGCCGAACGCGCCAGCCGACGGAGGCTGGCCGGCCGCCTGGGCGAATGCGGGGGCGATGAAGAGGTCGAGCAGGTTCATGGGCTTGGGTCCGGGGAATTCAAATAACGGCGGATTATGCCACGGCCTCAGGCCGCGCCTTCCAGGGGTGGGACGGCCAGCCCGCGGGCTGCGTAGAAGGCCTCGCGGAAGTCCTGGAAGGTCCCGGCCTCGATCGCCGCGCGCATTCCGGCCATCAGGCGCTGGTAATGGCGCAGGTTGTGCAAAGTCCCCAGGACCGGGCCCAGCATCTCGTTGCAGCGGTCCAGGTGCCGCAGGTAGGAGCGGCTGAAGCCCTGCCGGCAGGTGTAGCAGTCGCAGCCCTCCTCGATCGGGCGCGTGTCCCGCTCGTACTGGGCATTGCGGATGCGGACCGCGCCGGCGGCGGTGAAGAAGTGGCCGTTGCGTGCGTTGCGGGTGGGCATGACGCAGTCGAACATGTCGACCCCGCGCGCCACGGCCTCGACCAGGTCTTCCGGCCGGCCCACGCCCATCAGGTAGCGCGGGCGGTCGGCGGGCAGCTGCGGCGCGGTGTGGTCGAGGGTGCGGTTGCGCTCGGCCTCGGTCTCGCCCACCGCCAGCCCGCCGATTGCGTAGCCGTCGAAGCCGATGTCCTGCAGCGCACGCGCCGATCGCGAGCGCAGCTCATGGTGCACGCCGCCCTGGACAATGCCGAACAGGGCGGCGTCGTTGCCTTCGTGCGCGCGCTTGCTGCGTTCGGCCCAGCGCAGCGAGAGTTCCATCGAGCGCCGGATCAGGTCCTCGCCAACGGGCTTGCCGTCCACGTGCACCGGCGGGCACTCGTCGAAGATCATGACGATGTCCGAGCCGAGCACCTTCTGGATGTGCATGCTTTCTTCCGGCCCCAGGAACACCGTGGAGCCGTCGGTGGGCGCGGCGAACTTGACGCCCTGCTCGGTGATCTTGCGCCGGTGAGCTAGAGAGAAGACCTGGAAGCCGCCGGAGTCGGTGAGGATGGGCCCGTTCCAGCGCGCGAAACCGTGCAGGCCGCCGTGGTCGGCGATCACGTCCAGCCCGGGGCGAAGGAACAGGTGGAAGGTGTTGCCGAGGATGATCTCCGCGCCGAGGTCGCGGACCTGTTCGGGCAGGACGCCTTTGACGGAGCCGTAGGTGCCCACCGGCATGAACGCCGGCGTCTCAACCGTGCCGCGTGGAAAGCTCAGCCGCCCGCGACGCGCCGCGCCGTCGGTGCCGAGCAGTTGGAAGGACATGCGGCTCATGGGGTCAGTTCCAAAATGCGAAATGCCCGCAACTGCTGGATGACGGCGCGTTGCGACGCGTTCATTGGCGCGGCCGGTCCTGTTTCGCCTGGGCGCGGAGTGAGTTGCGGAAGGCGAAAAGCCCGCAGCTCGCAGATAACAGCGCGTTGCGACGCGGTCATTGGCGCGGCCCGTCAGGTTGTTCGCGGCGCGGAAACAGCATCATCGCGTCGCCGTAGGAGAAGAACCGGTAGCGCTGGTCGATGGCGTGCGCGTAGGCATCGAAGATGCGCGCCTGGCCGGCGAAGGCCGACACCATCATCAGCAGCGTGCTCTCGGGCAAATGGAAATTGGTGATCAGCGCGTCCACGCTGACGATCTCGTAGCCCGGCAGGATGAACAGCCGCGTCTCGCCGGCGAACGGCTGCAGTTCGCGTTCGCCCAACTCGTTCGTCCGCGTGGCGCTCTCCAGCGCGCGCACCACGGTGGTGCCCACGGCGATCACCCGCCCGCCGGCTTCGCGCGTGCGGCGGATCTGCTCGACCAGCGTGGCCCCGACGTTCAGCCATTCGCTGTGCATGACGTGCTGGTCGAGGCTGTCCACCCGGACCGGCTGGAAGGTACCGGCGCCCACGTGCAGCGTGACGTGGCCGAATTCCACGCCGCGTTCGCGCAGCTGGTCGAGCAGGGCCTCGTCGAAGTGCAGCCCCGCCGTCGGCGCGGCCACGGCGCCCACTTCGCGTGCGAACACGGTCTGGTAGCGCTCGTCGTCGTCCACGCCGGGCTCGCGCTGGATGTAGGGCGGCAGCGGCAACCGTCCGGCATGCAGCAGCCACTGCTCCAGCGATTCGGGCACGTGGAACCGCAGCAGGTAGAACTCGCCTTCGCGCCCCAGCACCTCCGCCTCGCCGCCGGCGTCGAGCACGATCCGCGCGCCCTCGCGCGGTGACTTGCTCACGCCCAGCTGCACCCGCGCATCGGACCCGCCGAGCATGCGTTCGATCAGGATCTCCACCCGCCCGCCGGTGCTCTTCTGGCCGAACAGGCGGGCCGGGATCACCCGGGTGTCGTTGAAAACCAGCAGGTCGCCCGCCCGCAGCAGCTCCGGCAATTCGCGGAAGACCCGGTCCTCGAACCCGGACCCGCCGGGCGGCACCACCAGCAGCCGGCTGCCCGTGCGCTCGGGCAACGGTGCCTGGGCGATCAGTTCCGGGGGCAGGTCGTAATGGAAATCGGACTTCTTCAAGGGCGCGCGGGACCGGGGAAAGCCGGCCATTGTAGGCCCTGCCGCCTGGGCGTCCGCGCACCGGCCGGGGCGCCTTGCCCGGGACGGCCCGCCTGCCCCGCCCGCCTGTCTAGCGCTCGAACTTCGCCGACAGGATGATCGACGAGGTGGTCCGCTCCACGCCGTCGATGGCGCCGATGCGGTCGGTCAGCACGTCCATTTCGGCCACGCTGGGCGCCACGCCCATCGCGACCAGGTCGAAGGCGCCGCTGACCGAATGCAGCGCACGGACCTCGGGCATGGCGCGCAGCGCGTCCACGACCGACGCCATCTGCTTGGGCAGCACGGTGATCATGATGTGCGCGCGGATGTGCCCGTGCTCGGCGGCCTCGTTGACCCGCACCGTGTAGCCGGCGATCACGCCCTCCCGTTCGAGCCGCTCGATGCGGCTCTGGACGGTGGTCCGGGACAGCTTGAGCCGCCGCGAGATTTCCGCGATCGAGGCGCGCGCGTTCTCGCGCAGCAGGCTGAGCAGCAGCTGGTCGGAGGCGGTGACCTTCACAAGAACCCATCCCGTTCGGCGATTCGACGAAATATAAGCCTATTTCGTCCAAATCCATACTACCGATCGACGATTTTAATTCAGATAATGACCGGATGGCCCCAGTCCAGGAGATTCCGATGGCTTCGATCGACAAACTCGCGCCCCTGCGCGCACACGCCGGCAAGCGCCGTACCGTCGGCCTCGACGACGCGATCGTCGCCGGACTGGCCGCCTCGCATTCCGACTTGGTCGAAGCGATCGACGCCGCCGCCGTCGAGTACGAGGCCATCAAGGGCGAGTTCGCCCATCTGCTGGACCTGGACGAGGACGAGCAGATCCGTGCGGTCCAGGCCGGCTACGTCAACTTCTATCCGGACGACGGCGTCAACCCGTACGTCGCCCTCACCGCCCGCGGCCCGTGGATCGTCACCCTCAAGGGCGCGGTGCTGCACGATTCGGGCGGCTACGGGATGCTCGGCTTCGGCCACTCGCCCAAGGCGGTGATCGCGGCCATGGCCAAGCCGCAGGCGATGGCGAACATCATGACCGCGTCGCTGTCGCAGCTGCGCTTTGAAAAGGCCATCCGCGCCGCCATCGGCGTGTCGCGCGGCGGCTGCCCCTACGACCGCTTCCTGTGCCTGAATTCGGGCTCGGAGTCGGTGTCGCTGGCCTCGCGCATCGTCGACGCCAACGCCAAGACCATGACCGACGCCGGCGGCCGCCATGCCGGCCGCGCCATCAAGCGCCTGGTGGTGAAGGGCAGCTTCCATGGCCGCACCGAGCGCCCGGCGCTGTATTCGGACTCCTCCCGCAAGACCTACGCGCAGCATCTGGCCAGCTTCCGCGGCGAGGACAGCGTGATCGCGATCGAACCCTACGACATCGACGCCCTGAAGAAGGCCTTCAGCGACGCCGATGCCAACGGCTGGTTCATCGAGGCGATGTTCCTGGAGCCGGTGATGGGCGAAGGCGACCCGGGCCGGGGCGTGCCGGTGGCTTTCTACAACGCCGCCCGCGACCTTACCGAGGCGCACGGCGCCATGCTGCTGGTCGATTCGATCCAGGCCGGCCTGCGCGCAAACGGCGTGCTGTCGATCATCGACTACCCCGGCTTCGAGAACGCGCAGGCGCCGGACATGGAGACCTACTCCAAGGCGCTCAACGCCGGCCAGTACCCGCTGTCGGTGCTCGCCGTCACCCGCCAGGCCGGCGAGATCTACAAGAAGGGCCTGTACGGCAACACGATGACGACCAACCCGCGCGCGCTTGACGTGGCCGTGGCGGTGCTTGGCCAGGTGACCCCGGCACTGCGCGAGAACATCCGCGCACGCGGCCAGGAAGCGCTGGAGAAGCTGGAAAAGCTCAAGGGCGAACTGGGCGGGCTGATCACCAAGGTCCAGGGCACCGGCCTGCTGTTCTCCTGCGAGCTGTCCAGCCAGTTCAAGTGCTACGGCGCCGGCTCGACCGAGGAATGGCTGCGCGAACATGGCATCGGCGTGATCCACGGCGGCGTCAACTCGCTGCGCTTCACCCCGACCTTCACCATCACCAGCCAGGAAATCGACCTGGTCGTGGGCATGGTCGCCCGCGCGCTGAAGGAAGGCCCGCGCGCGCAGCAGGCCGCCGCGGCGTAAGCCAGCGACCGCCCCGCGACATCCAGCAAGGCCGGGCATTCGCCCGGCCTTTCTTTTTGGCGGTACGGGCGTTAGATAGTCGGCACCCACCGCCGGCGCCGATCCCATGCCCATCACCGAAGTCCGCCATCCGCTCGTCCGCCACAAGCTCGGCCTGATGCGCGCGGCCGGCATCAGCACCAAGGAATTCCGCGAACTGGCTTCCGAAGTCGCGACGCTGCTGACCTACGAGGCCACGGCGGACCTGGAGACCGAGGAAATCGTGATCCAGGGCTGGGCCGGACCGGTGGCCACGCAGCGCATCAAGGGCGCCAAGATCACCCTGGTGCCCATCCTGCGCGCAGGCCTGGGCATGCTGCCCGGCGTGCTGGAGCTGATCCCCGCGGCCAAGGTCGGCGTCGTCGGCCTGCAGCGCGACGAAGCCACGCTGCAGCCGATGGGTTATTACGAGAAGCTCACCGGCCGCATGGACGAACGCATCGCGCTGATCCTCGACCCGATGCTCGCCACCGGCGGCACGCTGGTGGCCACCGTCGACATGCTCAAGGCCGCCGGCTGCCGTCGCATCAAGGGCCTGTTCCTGGTGGCGGCGCCCGAAGGCCTGCGCGCCTTGCAGGACCGGCACCCGGACGTGGAAGTGTTCGTTGCCTCGGTCGACGAGCGCCTGAACGACGTCGGCTACATCCTGCCCGGGCTGGGCGACGCCGGCGACAAGATCTTCGGCACCAAGCATTACTGATCGGGCGCCGCCAAGCCGGGCGGCCATCGAGGACTGCACGCGGCTCTGGTATCCCGGCGTCGCGGCGGCTGGAGCCGCCAGGGCTCAGCGTCCGCGCCGCTCGCGGCGCCGGCGCGTCGCAACTACTATCGCGATGATCGCGATGAGCCCGCCGCCGAACAACGGCCACATGCGCTGCGCGTGCCCCTTTTCCCGCGCTGGCGCGGCGGCGGCGGCGGGATTCGGATCGGCCGACGCGTTGGCCTGCGCGACGCGACGCCACACGCCCTCGCGCAGGGAGACCTTCCCGGCCAGCGGTGGCAGCACCAGTTCGCGCCAGCTCACGCGGACATCGCCGATCTGCGGGTCCAGCGGATTCTCCGCGCTGCCCAGCCCCTCGCCCTCGGGCTGGAACGATGCGGCGAGGTTGGCCGGCAGCCGCGAGAAGTTGGGTTGCAGCACGCGCCATTCGCCCAGCGAACGCAAGACGTCGGCGTCCATCGGGTGGCCGTCGAGCATCGGGTGGTCCGCCCACCAGCGGCGGTTCTCCAGCGGCAGCTCCGGCGGGTTCTCGTGGCCGGCGGCGAATCCCCCCGAGTCGATCGGGGCGGCGTTCCAGACACGCTCGTAGCCGCCCTCGTGCTGGCGCCACTGGTACATCTCGACGCGACGGTCCAGCCCGAACTCGCGCGTGTCCACGCCGAAATCGCGGTCGACCAGCACCTCGCCGGGTGCGGGGTAGCCCTCCGGTTCGGTCGCATCCTGCGCATGTGCGGCTGCCGCGCATAGCAGCAGCCCGCACAACATGGCGGCTGCGCGGGCGGCGTTCACGCCGACAGGGTCCTGGCGTGCAACTCGGGAACTTCGTGCGCGGTGCCGAAACGTCCCTTGTCGTCGCGCACGACCTGCGCCAGCGCGCAGCCCGGATCGTGGGTAAAGAACAGGTGCACGTTGCGGGCGAGCTTGTCCTCGAGGAACGCCGTCTTCTCGTCGATCAGCAGTTCCGCGCTGCGGTCGTAGCCCATGGTGATCGGCACGTGGACCCACGGACGGCCGGGGATGAGGTCGGCGCAGAACACGACGCCGCCGTGGCTTTCGCCGTTGACCTGCTCCGGCCCGACGATCTCCGACAGCATCAGGCCCGGCGTGTGGCCGTCGCTGTAGTGGAAGCGCACGGCGTTGCCCAGGGTCCTGCAATGCGCACCGTCGACGAGCTCCAGTCGGCCCGTGCCTTCCAGCAACGCCGGCAGCTGCGAGATGAAACTGGCGCGGTCACGCGAGTGCGGCTGCAGCGCGCGCTCCCAGTGCTCGCGACCCACCACGTAGGTGGCATTGGGGAACACCAGCTTCGGCGCCTCGCCCTCGGCCCAGGGCGCGAGCACGCCGCCGGCGTGGTCGAAGTGCAGGTGCGAGAGCACCACCACGTCGACGTCCTCGGGTTTGAAGCCAGCCGCGGCCAGCGAGTCCAGCAGCACGTGGCGCGATTCCACCACGCCGTAGCGTTCGCGCAGCTTCGGCTCGAAGAAGGCGCCGATCCCGGCCTCGAACAGCACGGTCTTGCCGGCCAGCGGGCTGGCCAGCAGCGCCCGGCAAGCCAGTTCGATGCGGTTCTGGTCATCCGGCGGCGCCCACTTCTCCCACATCGCGCGCGGCGCGTTGCCGAACATCGCGCCGCCATCGAGCTTCTGGCTGTTGCCGATCAGGGACCAGAGTTTCATCGCCGTCTCATCCTGTACGCGCCGATCGTCGATCGCATGGAGTGATTATCGCGCGAACCCCGTGCGTGGGCGACAGCGGCGGTGCGCTACACCGGCATGGCCGGGATCCGCGCCGGCACGCCGCCGGCCAGCAGTCACTTGCCGGCAGTCACTACCGGCAGTCACTTGCCGGCGGGCAGCACCTCGGCGCGGCCCACCGGATTGCGCGGATCGCTGCCGCCTTCCAGGGTGTTGGTCCGCTTGTCCCACGAGACCGTCTGCAGATTGCCCCAGGTGCTCTCGCCCGGGCTCACCGTATGGCCCATCGCCTGCAGCGCCGCGATCGTGTCGGCGGGGAGCGCGCCGGGTTCGGCGGAAATCGCGTCGGGCATCCACTGGTGGTGGTATCGCGGCAACGCGGCCACCTGCTGTGCGTCCAGTCCGGCGTCGTAGCCCAGGATGCCCAGCAGCACCTGGGTGATGATGCGGCTGCCACCGGGCGCGCCGAGGATGGCCAGGGTGTCGTCGGACTCGATGAAGCTGGGCGTCATCGAACTGAGCATACGCTTGCCCGCCGCCGGCGCGTTTGCGCCGAAACCCATGACACCGAAGGCATTGGGCGTACCTGGGCGCAGCGCGAAATCGTCCATCTCGTTGTTGAGCAGCACGCCGGTGCCCGGCGCGACCATGCCCGATCCGTAGAGCAGGTTGACGGTCTGCGTCGTGGAGACACGATTGCCTTCCGCGTCCAGGATCGAGAAGTGCGTCGTCTCATCGTCCTCCAGCGGCGCGGGCTGGCCGGGCAGCAGCGCGCTGGGCGTGGCCTTGTCCGGATGGATGGTCGCGCGCAGTCCGGCCGCGTAGGCCGGATGCGTCAAGCGGGCGACCGGCACTTTCACGAAGTCCGGGTCACCCAGGTAGATGGTGCGGTCGCGATAGGCGCGGCGCATGGCTTCCACCACGAGGTGGCGACGATGCGCGTCGTCGAGCTTGCCCAGGTCCCATCCCTCCAGCACCTGGAGGATCTGCGCCATCGCCACGCCGCCCGACGACGGCGGGGGCGCCGTGGTGACGTGCCATTGGCGGTAGTCGAACTTCAGCGGCTCGCGTTCCTTGACCCGATAGCCCGCCAGTTCGTCGGCACGCCAGCGGCCGCCCTCCTGCTTCACCGCGGCCAGCAGCTTCTTCGCGGTCTCGCCGCGATAGAAGCCGTCGAAGCCCTTCTGCGCCAGCAGTTCCAGCGTGCGCGCAAGCTCCGGCTGCCGCAGGATTTCGCCCGTGGTGGGCGGGTCGCCGTCGGCGAGGAACACCGCGCGGGTCCCGCGATAACGTTCCATCACCTCGCGACGGCTGGCGTAGCCCTTCTCCATGCGCGGGTAGATCTCGAAGCCTTCGCGCGCGACCCGGATCGCCGGCGCCAGCGCGGTGGCCAGCGGCAGCCGGCCGTACTTCGAGGAGACATGCACCAGCGCGGCCGGAAGCCCGGGGATGCCCGCCGACCACGGTCCGTTGGTCGCGCGGTCGCGGTCGAGCTCGCCCTGCCCGTCGAGATAGGCCTGCGGCGTGGCCGACTCCGGCGCGGTCTCGCGGGCATCGACGAACACGTCCTTGCCGCTGCGCGCGTCATGCAGCAGGAAGAAGCCGCCGCCGCCGATGCCGGAACTGATGGGCTCGACCACCGACAGCATCGCCGATACAGCCACCGCGGCATCGAAGGCGTTGCCGCCGGCGCGCAGGGTGTCGATGCCGGCCTGCGTGGCCAGCGCATGGGCGCTGGCGATGGCGGCGCCGGGCGGATGCGTTGCCGCCGGCGCGTCGCCCGTGGCAGCCGGACGCGCCTGCTCCTGCGCAAGGGCAGATGCGGCCAGTACCGGCGCGACACCCAGCCCGGGGACGACCAGCGCCAGGACAAGGAGACCTTTGGCGAACAACCTGGAGGACACCACCCGCGCAATCTGCTGCCGCATTACTTGCTCTCCTGTTGCAGGCGCGCCAGCTTGGCCAGCAGCTGCTCGTTCGTTTCAGGGAAATCGGGGTCCGGGTCGATGCATTCGACCGGGCAGACCATGACGCATTGCGGTTCGTCGAAATGCCCCACGCATCGCGTGCAGCGCGCCGGGTCGATCACGTAGATGGTTTCGCCCTGGGAGATGGCCTGGTTGGGGCAGGCTGGCTCGCATACGTCGCAGTTGACGCACAGGTCGTTGATCTTCAGGGCCATTGCGGTGGGGCTTCTGGCGGCCGTGGCGGCCTGGTCATTTCGGAGCTGGCGCGGTGCAGGTGGCTGGAACCGGATGCGGATCGCAGCCGTGTCCGCTACACGGGCCAATGTACGGCACGAAGGCAGGCGCCGGTGGTCCCTGCTCGGAACGCAGTCCCGCGCAGGTGCAGATGCGCGGGGTCAGGGTTTGGCCGGGCCGGGTGCGTCCGGCGGCCCGATTGCGCGCACCCCGGCGGTCGGGGTGGCGGCAGGACCGCGCGCGCCGGGGCGCGCGCGGCCCGGCAGGTCACATGGCTTCGACGAACTTGTACGTGGCGCCCGACGGCTCGACGGCAGCCTTGACGCGGTCGCTGTCGGCGGCCTTGCCGATGAAGACCACCTTGACACCCTTGAGCTTGCCGGCTTCGGCGCGCTCGAACGAGGCCACGGCGAGATTGGCGGTGCGGGTGGAATCGGGCGAACCGAACGCGATCAGCGTGTTCTCCAGGATGCCGCGCTCGATGTCGGCCTGGGCCTTCTCGAGCTGGCGGTCGTAATAGCCCTGGAAGTCGGGGTTGTCCGGACCCGGCAGCACGTAGACGTAGGTGTTGGTCGCGCCTTCCATGTTGCGACGGACCACGTCGGTCAGGTAGGCGCTCCAGGCGTTGTCGTCATTGGTGGTCGGCACGGCGACCGGCACGTCGTTGGCGACGGCGGCCTCTTCCTTCTTGCAGGCGCCCAGCGCGAGCGGCAGCAGCAGGCAGGCAGTCATCAGCAGGCGGATCATCTTCATGGTTCGGTCTCTCCCCGTCTTCGTAAGTATGTTTCTGGACAGCGGTGGTGGAATCGGTGCGGCGTTGGAGGTGCGACGTTGGATCGGTGCGGTCGATCCGGACCGGCCTGCTGGCATCAAGCACGCCAGAGCCAGCCGCCGATCAGCCCGCAGTGCGTTGCCATTGGGCCTGCAGCGCGGAGGCCACCGCTGGCGGCACGAAACCCGAGACGTCGCCTCCGAGGCGGGAAATCTCGCGCACCAGCGATGAGGAAATGAAGCCGTACTGTTCGGCCGGCGTCAGGAACAGCGTTTCGACGTCCGGGATCAGGTGGCGGTTCATGCTGGCCAGCTGGAACTCGTACTCGAAGTCGGACACCGCGCGCAGGCCGCGCATCAGCACGCCTGCCCCGACCTCCGCGGCGAAGTGCGCCAGCAGTCCGGAGAATCCGCGCACCTCGACATTGGCGTGGTGGGCCACGGCCTCGCGCACCAGGCGCACCCGCAGCTCCAGCGGCAGCGCGGGGCCTTTGCCCGGGCTCTCGGCCACGCCGATGATCATCCGTTCGAACAGCGGCGCGGCGCGGTCGACGAGGTCGACATGGCCGTTGGTGATCGGGTCGAAGGTGCCGGGATAGACGGCGATACGGTTGCGGGCCGCGGTCATGGACGGGTCGTTCGCTCAGGGTGTGGGCGCTGCGGGGTCGCCGGCCGGGTCGGTGCCGAGTGTATCAGTGGCGTCCATTTCCCGACGGGGACCCCGCCGGTACAGGACGTAGCGCACTTCGCGGGTGCGTCCCTCGCGATGCGCGACCCAGCCCTCGGGCGGCGCGGCATCGGCGTCCGGGGGTGCTTCCACGTAGAGCCAGGCCTGCTCGGCGAGGCGCGGCAGCAGTGCGGGCAACACGCCGCCCCACAGGTTGGCGTCGAAGGGTGGATCGACGAAGGCGATGTCGAAGGACCGTTCGGGCTGCGCGTGCAGCCAGGCCAGGGCGTCGCCCTGCACCACCTGCGCCGCGTCCCCACCCTGCAGGCGTCCGGCCGTCGCGCGCAGGCAGGCGGCCAGGCGGGCATCGTGTTCGACCAGCACCGCACTTGCCGCGCCGCGCGAAAGCGCCTCCAGGCCCAGCGCGCCGCTGCCGGCGAACAGGTCCAGGACGCGGGCGCCCGGCAGCGCCGGCTGCAGCCAGTTGAACAGGGTCTCGCGCACGCGGTCGGAAGTGGGCCGCAGGCCGGGCGCGTCGGCGACATCCAGCCGGGTGCCGCGCCAGCGCCCGCCGATGATGCGCACGCGTCCGGGCGTCGCGCCCGATGGAGCTCGGGATCGGTTCATCGGGCGTGGGCAGGGGCGGGGGCTATCATGTGCGTCATTCTCGCGCACTCCCCCAGATTCTCGATGCTCGGATTTTTCCGCCGCAAGAAACCCGAAACGCCCCCCGCCGTCCCGGCCACCGACGCCCCGCCGGCAGCGGGAGCGACAGGCGGGCCTGATGCTCCGGCACCGGATGCTTCCGTCCACGACGTTTCCGTCCAGCATGCGCCGGCGCCGCAAGCCGACGCCGCGGTCGCGGCGCCAGCGTCGGCTCCGGACGAACCGCTGCCTGCCGAAATCATCGCCGCGGCGATGGACGTCGATGCCCGCGCAGCGGTCGAACCCGTCGTTTCCGAACCCGCCGTTCCCGAACCCGCCGTTTCCGAACCCGCCGTTCCCGAACCCGCCGTTTCCGAGCCTGCCATGGCCGAACCCGGCCCCGGAGCTTTCGCCGAGCCGGCATCCGCACCAGCCGGCGAGGCAGCCGCGCCGGGCAAGAAGGGCTGGCGAGACCGTCTGCGCGGCAGCGCGTTCGCACGCACCCTGGGCGGGCTGTTCTCGCGCAATCCGCGCCTGGACGACGATCTGCTCGACGAGATCGAGACCGCGCTGATCACTGCCGACGTCGGCGTCACGGCCACCACCCAGCTCATCCAGGACCTGCGCAAGCGCATGAAGGCGCGCGAGTTTGCCGATGCGGGCGGACTGCTGCGCGCCTTGCGCCAGGATCTGCTGGCGATCCTGGCGCCGGTGGCGGTCCCGCTGGAGATCGACCCGAAGGCCGGGCCGTTCGTCCTGCTCACCGTGGGTGTGAACGGCGTCGGCAAGACCACCACCATCGGCAAGCTCGCCAAGCGTTTCAAGGACGAGGGCCGTCCGCTGATGCTCGCCGCCGGCGACACCTTCCGCGCCGCCGCCGTCGCGCAGCTGCAGGCCTGGGGCGAGCGCAACGGCGTGCCCGTGGTGGCGCAGGGGCAGAACGCCGACGCGGCCTCGGTCGCCTTCGACGCCCTGCAGGCCGCCAAGGCCCGCGGCACGCAGGTGCTGATCGCCGACACCGCCGGGCGCCTGCACACGCAGCAGGGTCTGATGGCCGAACTGGGCAAGATCAAGCGCGTCCTGCAGAAGCTCGACCCCGGCGCGCCGCATGAAGTGTTGATGGTCATCGACGGCACCACCGGCCAGAACGCGCTCTCGCAGCTGCGCCAGTTCCACGCCGCCGTGGGCGTCACCGGCCTGGTGGTGACCAAGCTCGACGGCACCGCCAAGGGCGGGGTCGTGTTCGCGCTGGCGCGCGAGTTCGGTATTCCGATCCGGTACGCCGGCATCGGCGAACGTCCGGAGGACCTGCGCGTGTTCGACGCGCAGTCCTTCGTGGACGCGCTGCTCCCCGAGTCGCTGGGCAACTGACCCACCGGATGAGCCGCCGCTCCCGCCTACTCGTCGCCGCGGCCCTGGTGCTGCTCGTGCTGGCCGCGGCGCTGGCCTGGCTGGCACAGCCCAGGCAGGTGGCGGGCATCCTGCTCGATCGCGCGGGAAACGCACTTGGCCTGGAGATCACCGCCCACGGCACGACCGAGTACACCTTGCGCGGCACCCCGGTACTGGTGCTGCGCGATGTCCAGGCACGCCAGCCCGACGCGAAGACACCGGTGCTGCGCGCGCGCCGCATCCTGGTCTCGCTGCCCTGGTCGACGCTGCGCGCCGCTGGCGGGGATCTCACCGCCAGCCGGCTGGAACTGGATGCGCCCCGCATCGACCTGCCGGCCCTGCAGCGCTGGCTCGACAGCCGCCCGCCTTCGGCGCCGCGCCTGCCGACCTTCACCGATGGCATCCGCATCCGCGCAGGCGAGCTCGTCGGACCGCCGTGGCGCCTGGCCGATATCGATATCGACACTCCGCGACTGCGTGCGGACCAGCCGCTGCAGGCGCACGTGCGGGCCCGCTATCTCGACGCGCCGCTGACCGCCACGGTGGATCTGGCCGTGGCCCTCAGCCGGCCGGAGATCCTGGTCAAGCCGGGCGGCAGCGGATTCGCCGCCCATGGCCGGCTGCGCGTCCAGAACGGACAGGCATGGGCGATGCCCGGCACCCTCGCCTTCTCCGGGCCGCTGCGCCGCGGGAATGAAGACTGGCGGCTGCGGCCGGCGCATGTCGGCCTCGCCGCGCGCTACGAATCCGGCGATACCCGGCTGCCATTCGCCCTCGGCCTGCACGGGCCCTTGCAGCTGCGTGACGGCGTGCACCTGACGCAGGCCGGCGTGTTCCTGCGCGGAAGGGGCGACCCGAAGGACGACCTCATTCCGCTGCTGCATGCACGTGGCGACGTCGTGCTGACCGAGCGCCTCACGCTCGGACTCGCGGGCGACATCGCGCAGTGGCCACCGGCCTGGCCCGCGTTGCCGCCGCCGCTGGGCCAGTCGGATTCGGCGCTGCCCTTCCGCCTGGACTACGCCGGCGACTTCTCTCTAACCGATCCGGTTGCGTTGCGCGTCAGCCGTGACGCCACCCGCTTCGACGGCCGGTTCAAGATCGCGCAGATGCTCGAATGGGCCGACGCCGCGGCCGCCGGCAATCCGCTGCCGCCGCTCGCCGGCACGCTGAGCACGCCGCGCATCGAGATTTCCGGCGCGGTACTGGAAGGCGTGGAGGTGGAATTCCACGGCGAGGCCGGCAGCCCGTGAGCGCACGCCTGAAAAGCCGGCGCAGCGCCGATGCCGCCGAACATGCCGCGCCGGAGCAGGCCACGACGACGGCATCCACCTACGCCGCCCGCCTGCTCGCCTGGTTCGACATCGCCGGACGCCACGACCTGCCCTGGCAGCATCCGCGCACGCCCTACCGCGTGTGGCTGTCGGAAATCATGCTGCAGCAGACGCAGGTGCGGACCGTCATCGGCTATTTCGACCGTTTCGTGGCGGCGTTGCCGTCGGTGCAGGCACTGGCCGCGGCGCCACTGGACGACGTCCTGGCGCTGTGGTCCGGCATGGGCTACTACGCCCGCGCCCGCAATCTGCACGCGGCCGCGCGGGTCTGCGTCGAGCAACACGGCGGCGACCTGCCGCGCGACATGGATGCGCTGACCGCCCTGCCCGGCATCGGCCGCAGCACCGCGGCGGCGATCGTCTCCCAGGCCTGGGGCGACCGGCACGCGATCCTCGATGGCAATGTCAAACGCGTGCTCGCGCGTTTCCACGGCGTCCACGGCTGGCCCGGCCTGCCTGCCGTCGAGAAAAAGCTTTGGGCGTTCGCCCAGTCGCACCTGCCGACGGGTGCGAATGCCACGCGCATGGCCGACTACACGCAGGCGCAGATGGACCCTGGGCGCCACGCTGTGCACGCGCGCCGCGCCAGCCTGCGTGCTGTGCCCGCTGCAAGCCGATTGCGTGGCCCGCATCGAAGGCCTGGCCGGGGGAACTCCCCTCGGCGAAGCCCTCGAAGGTTTCACCGCGCCGGCAGGCCCACGTCCTGTGGCTGGAAAACGATGCGGGCGCCGTGCTCCTGCAGCGCCGGCCACCGCAGGGCATCTGGGCGTCGCTGTGGACGCTGCCGCAGGCCGACGATGCGGCCGGTGCGCGCGAATGGTTCGACACGCACGCCACCGGCGCCTTCGACAGCGCGCGTGCGCTGCCCGCGATCGATCACGCCTTCAGCCATTTCCGCCTGCAGCTGCAGCCCCTGCACGTGGCCGGCGTGGCCCTGCGTCCGCGCGTGGGCGACAATGACGACCTGCGCTGGGTAGCGCGCGCGCAACTGGCCACGCTCGGCCTGCCCGCACCGATCCGCACACTTATCGAAGGATCCGCCTGATGCCCCGCACCGTCTTCTGCGTCCACGAAAAGCGCGAGGCCGAGGGACTGGATTTCGTGCCCTGGCCGGGCGAACTGGGCCAGCGCGTCTTCGCCAATGTCGGCAAACCCGCCTGGTCGAAGTGGCTGGCCCACCAGACCATGCTGATCAACGAGAACCGGCTGTCGCCGCTGGACCCCAAGCACCGGGCGTTCCTGGCCGGCGAGATGGAGAAGTTCCTTTTCGGCGGCGACGCCGAGAAACCCGCGGGATACGTCCCCGAGGCTTGAGCCACGCGCGCAATCAGCCCGCTTCGCGCGCCTGCTTGCGGGCTTCCTTCACCGCCTTGACGTCGATCGGGCGGATCTCGCGGATCTGGCACGGGATGGCCGCCACGCCGCGTCCGATCACGCGAAGTTCGTCGAAGCGGCTGACGCGGTCGAACTGCCCGTTGGACAGCGTGATCGTGTGCGCCCAGGGCAGTTCCTGGCAGGGGCCCATCACCTCGAGCAGGTAGCCCCGGTTGGCGCCCGTCCAGACCACCAGCGCGGTGTCGTCCAGCGAAGTCCAACCGTTGATGCGGCCCAGGAACCCGTCGATGGGTTCGCCGGCATGGGCGCGGTATAGCGCGGCCCGCTGGGCGTCGATGCCCACGCCGGTCGTGTTGGTCGAGGCGCATCCGGCGGCGGCGAGCAGCGCGATGCACGCGGCCAGGACGAATCGCAGGTGCATGAATCGTAGGCGTTCCATGTGCTTTTCCTTACCGGACAAGGGGATAGCCCAATGATGCGCCGCCCGCGCCCGGCCACGGCAATAGGGCCGGCCGCATATTCAGCCACCATCCGGCTTGCCAGACCGAAAGGCCGCCCGTATCATCTCGCTTCTTTCACGGCCCGCACACGGCTTGTGATCGGCCGGGTAGCTCAGTTGGTAGAGCAGGGGATTGAAAATCCCCGTGTCGGGGGTTCGATTCCCTCCCCGGCCACCATGTAAGAACATCAGCCCTGCAACGATCTTCGTTCGCGGGGCTTTTTGTTTCCGGGCTCCGCCCCAGGGGATGTCACCGTCACCGCACTGACTGGTGGCCGCGGAGCTGGATGATCCGTAGATGCGCCGCCGTCGAATCGCACAGTCGAGGCCCCCACGGAAGGCACCCGGAAGCCAACCGTGCGCCGCTCTCCGCGTGCCCGGACGGGCCGGCAACCGACCAAAGTTTGCTCGCGAGCTACTGATTTTTGGACGCTCGCGTCCGAAAAAGACTCGCGCGCGTCCAAATTTTGGACGCTCGCGTCCCGAATCAGGACGGCGGCGTCCCGAAATTGGACGCGCGCGTCTGATTTTTGCCCGGCGACGACCGAAATTTGGACGCGCGCGTCCCGGATTTGGACGCGAGCGTCCAAAAAAAGACTCGCCGCCGTCCCGATTTTGGTAGCCGTTGGCCAAAAATTGGCCGCTCGCGTGCCGGAATCAGACGCCCGCGTACCGGATCCGGACGCCCCACCCCCCCAGTCCATCCGACCGTGGCAACCGCGCCGGCACCGGCAGGCACGCGCCCCGAACGCCGCTCAGAACCAGACCCGCACGCCGGCGACGACGCGGGTGTCGTGGGTGGCCTCACCGTCCTCGCGCCGGAAGTCGGCGGTGCTGCCAAAGGACCAGTCGCCGACGATGCCGACGTAGGGCGCGAACCGCCGCGTCACCTCGTAGCGCAGGCGCAGGCCCGCCTCGGCCGAGCTCAGGCCGGCGCCGACGCGGCGGCGCTCGTCGTCCTGTCCGTGGAAGTTGAGCTCCACCAGCGGCTGCAGGATCCACCGGTTGGTCAGCAGCGTCTCGTATTCGAGTTCGATGCGCGCCGCGACCTGGCCGGAGGTGCCGACGTAGCCCGTGGCTTCCACCTCGAGCTTGTACGGCGCCCGCCCCACGACACCGATCGCCAGGAAATCCTGCGACGGCCCCGGCTGGAAGTCGTGGCGGATGCCCGCGACGAGATCCCACCAGGTGGCGATGGCGTTTGCGTACAGCACTTCGATGTCCGCCGACCCGGTGCGGCCCGCGACGCGCTCGCCCTCGCTGCGCAGCCACAGTTTGTGGCGGTCGGTACCGAACCAGGCCTGCCCTTCCCACTCCAGCCCCTGCCCTTCGTCGGCGTCGAAACCCTCCAGGCGGTTGAACAGGACGCGGCTGTGCACCGTGTCGTCGTGCGCGGGGTGGCTGCTGGCGGGCCGCCGCGCCGCGGCGCGGTCGGCGTCCGTCAGCGGCGGAACGGGCGTGATCGGTGCTGCGGGCGCGGCCGGCATGGCGTGTCCCATCGCCGCGTGGTCGACTTCCGCGGGGGCCGCTTCGTGCGTGCCGTGTCCCATCGCCGCATGGTCGACTTCCGCGGGGGCCGCTTCGTGCGTGCCGTGGCCCATCGCGGCGTGGTCGACTTCCGCGGGCGACGTTTCCTGCGTGCCGTGGCCCATCGCGGCGTGGTCGACTTCCGCGGGCGTCGTTTCCTGCGTGCCGTGGCCCATCGCGGCGTGGTCGACTTCCGCGGGTGTCGTTTCCTGCGTGCCGTGGCCCATCGCGGCGTGGTCGACTTCCGCGGGTGTCGTTTCCTGTGTGCCGTGGCCCATCGCCGCGTGGTCGACTTCCGCCGCGTCCGTGGGGGTGGTCGAAGCCGCGTCGGCCGGATCCTCTTGCTGGACCGGCGCAGTCGGCGGTACGTGGCCGGCATGGACATCGGGAGGCGCCGACGTCTGCGCGCCGGCATTGAACGCCAGCAGCAGGCCGGCGACGAGCGTCGCGGCGTGGGCGGGACGGCGCGTCATTCCTCGACCCTCACGGTGCGCATCATCCCCGCTTCCATGTGGTACAGCAGGTGGCAGTGGTAGGCCCAGCTGCCGAGCGCATCCGCACGCACGCGGTAGCTGCGACGGCTGCCGGGCGGCATGTCGATGGTGTGCTTGCGGACGAGGAAGTTGCCCTGCTCGTCCTCGAGGTCGCTCCACATCCCGTGCAGGTGGATCGGGTGCGTCATCATCGTGTCGTTGACCAGCACGATGCGCAGCCGCTCGCCGTAGTTCAGGCGCAGCGGCTGCACCTCGGAGAACTTCTGGCCGTTGAAGCCCCAGGCGAAGCGCTCCATGTGCCCGGTGAGGTGCAGTTCGATGTCGCGGCCCGGATCGCGGCCGTCGGGGTCTTCGAACGTGCTGCGCAGCATCGAATAACTCAGCACCGTGCGGCCGTTGTCGCGCAGGCCGATGCCGGGATCGTCGAGCCTGGCCGTCGGCGCCATCGTCTGCATGTCCACCAGCGGGTTGCCGGTTTCGCTCGCCGGGTGCTGCTGCATGCCCGCGCCCATGTCGTGGCCGGCGTGGGATGAGTTCGACGGCGCTGGAGCAGATGCCGTCGAAGCCGCCGCCTGCGCCGCGTGCGCGCCGTGATCCATCTCGCCCATCCCCATGCTGGCGCCGCAGCCGCCTTCCATGCCCTTCATGCTGGACATGTCGTGCGCGCTTGAGCCGTGAGCCATCCCGCCATGCCCCATGTCCGCCATGGTCAGCAGCGGACGCGGGTCGACCGCGGGCACCGGCGCCCGCAGCCCCTCGCGCACGGCGAGCGTGCCGCTGACGTAGCCGGTGCGCCCCAGGTCCTGGGCGAAGATGGTGAAGGCATCCTGCCCGGAAGGCTCGACGATGACGTCGTAGGTTTCGGCGGCGGCGATGCGGAACTCGTCGACCGTGACCGGATGCACGTACAGGCCGTCGGCGCAGACCACGGTCATCTTCAGGCCCGGGATGCGCACGTCGAAATGGGTCATGGACGAGCCGTTGATGAAGCGCAGGCGGATCTTCTCGCCCGTGCGGAACAGGCCGGTCCAGTTGCCCAGCGAGGTCGTCCCGTTCATCAGGTAGGTGTAGGTGTTGGCGTTGACGTCGGACAGGTCGGTCGGCGACATCCGCATGCGCCCCCACATCTTCCGGTCCTCGACCGTGGCCGCCAGGCCGTCGCGCTGCGCGTCGCGCAGGAAGTCGCCGACCGTGCGCTGGTAGTGGTTGTCGTACATCGACATCTTCTTCAGGCGCGAGAACAGCGCCGAAGGATCGAGGTCGGTCCAGTCGCTCAGCATCACCACGTAGTCGCGGTCGAAGGCGAAGGGCGCCGGCTCGATCGGGTCGATCACCAGCGGGCCGTACAGCCCCGCCTGCTCCTGGAACGCCGAATGGCTGTGGTACCAGTACGTGCCCGCCTGCTTCACGGTGAAGCGGTAGTGGTAGGTCTCGCCGCGATGGATGCCCGCGAAGCTCAGCCCGGGCACACCGTCCATGTTGGCCGGCAGCAGGATGCCGTGCCAGTGGATCGAGGTCTGGTGGCCGTGGATGGAACCGGCGGGCAGCGCGTTGGAGACGCGCAGGTTCACCGTCGTGCCCTCGCGCCAGCGCAGCAGCGGCGCGGGAATGGAACCGTTGACGGTGACGGCCCTGCGCGTGCGGCCGGTGAAGTTGGCCGGCGACTCGCCGATGACCAGGTCGAACTCGGTGCCGGTCAGGACCTGCTGTCGCCCGGCGGACTGCAGCGCGCGCGCTGCGCCGGATCCCAGACCCAGGCCGGCGACGGTGCCGCCGGCCGCGATGCCCTGGACGAAACGACGCCGCGCCGGCTGGAAATCGCCGGCCCGGGGGCCGCGTGGATCAGATGACATGAAAACTCCGGATGGATGTCGTGGCGGTGACCGCCGAATGCAGCGCAACCCTGCGGAAGAAGGCAGGCACGCGTGCGAACCGGGCGCCTGCTGGCGCCCCGACGGCTAGCCGATGGGAGGTCGGATCAGGTGGGGCTGCGCGGGTTCCGGATACCCGGGTGCAAAGGGTTGAACCCATGGCGCATGGATGCGCGCCGGCGCGGCGAAAGCGAATCCCACCAGCGTCGCGTGGACCGGGTGCACGCAGGCGCACTGGCACGCCGACGATTCGCAACAACCCTGGTCCGCGTCGTCCTCGCCGGCAGGCTTCGGTAGAGCCAGCTCGTGTCCGGCCTGCCCGTGGCAGGGCATGTCCATGCTGGCATCCGCCGATTCCGGCGCGTCAATCCGTACCGCACCCGACCCTCCGGCCACTGGGTGCGCATGCGCGATGGCGGTCGCCGCCCCATTCAAGATGAGGGCCAGGCTGAGCACGACGCGCAGAAGGAGGGATCCGACGGACATGGCACTACTTTACGCCGGCACGCCACGGGCGAATACGGGACAGGTCCACACACCCCGCGGTCCTGACGGTCCTGACCCGCGCCCGCGCCAATGCGCCCCCACAACCCACCCGGTGCTAAACCTGTGGGACCCTCATCAGCAGGCCGCGGCCATGACGTCCGACGAAGACCAGATCCGCCAGCTCGTCCGCAACTGGATGGATGCCTCGCGTCGCGGCGACACCGCCGCCGTGCTCGACCTGATGACGGACGACGTGGTCTTCCTGGTCCCGGGCAGGCCGCCGTTCGGGAAGGCCGAATTCGCCGAAGGCGCGCAGGCGCAGGCCGGGCGCGAGGTGAAGTTCGACGGCCGCAGCACGATCGAGGAGATCCGTGTCGCCGGCGACTGGGCCTTCATGTGGACGCGGCTGTCGGTGACCACGACGCAGGCTGGCACGCCGGTGCAGACCCGCAGCGGACACACGCTCAGCGTCCTGCACAAGGTGGACGGCGACTGGAAGCTGGCCCGGGATGCGAACCTGCTCGGGTCGGCGGAGTAGCCGTGGAATGCCCTGCCCTGGGCATCGCGTTGGGCATGGCATAAAAAACGGCCCGGCTTGCGCCGGGCCGTTCAACGGGAAGGCTGACCCAACGAGGGCCACGGCCAGTCAGTCCTCCGCTGCTCGATACGCACTCATGTAGCGGCCGGCGGCGACGGCATAGCCGGCGCGGGTAACGGTCTTGCCGGGATCGAACGAGGCGTGGACCGTGGGCTGCAGGTCGAACGGGCCCTGCGTCACGGTGAAGCGGGCGTTGATCACGCCCTGGTCGAGCGCCTGCTGCACGTAACCGCGCAGGCTGGCCGGGATGGAGAGCGCGTCGTCCACCGGAATCCGGCGACCGTCGTAGAACGCGGTGAGCTGACCACTGAAGCCGCGCGCCGCCGCCTGCAGACCCATCGCCTGCACCAGCGAGTAGGCCAGGCTGACGCGGGTCACCGAGTCGTTGGGGCGGAACTGGCCGTTGATCGTGCCCATGACGCCGTCATGCGCATTGCTCAGGTCGCGCAGCGGTGCGCCCTTGGCGACGGCCGCTTCGGCGTAGATGTAACCGGTGCCCGTGGTGGACAGGTCGGAGAAGCTGGACACGCCGTTGAAGGGAAGGTGCTGGCGCACGTTGGCGCCCATCACCAGATACTTGGCCATCTCGCGGCGGGTCAGCGTGCGGTCGGGATTGAACTGGCCGTTGACGTTGCCGTCCATCAGCCGGTTGGCGACCGCGAACTCGATCGCCTGGCGTTGCGGGTGGCCGACCACGTCGTTCATGCCGGTGTAGCCGGCGCTGCGCAGGAAGGTGATCTCGCCGTCGACCGTGCCCGGCAGGCCATAGCCGTTGGTGACCTTCAGCGGATCCAGGCCGGTGCCCGAGACCGAACCGATGCCGCGCACGGTGATCTTCCACGTGCCGGCCTTGCCCGGCGCGCCGGTGGTGACGGTGGAACCCAGTTCCGGCAGCGAGATCGCCGAACCGTACTGGAGGCCGTCGGGGTCGGTCAGCACCAGGGCCAGCGTGTTGTCGCCGATCTCGGCCTTGGCCGCGACCCAGGCGATGTCCGCGCCGACGGTGAAGCTTTCCTCCTCCACCGTGCCCACCGGGGCGAAGTCGACGGAGAAGGCGCGGCTGGGTACGTCGCGCACCAGCAAGGCGTTCGAATTGAACAGTTGCAGCGCATTCACCGTGCCGCCCCAGCCCGCGCGCGTGCCGGCGGCTTCAGCCAGTGCGGCATAGGCGTTGATGTGGCCGGCGCCGGCTTCCCACGGCAGGCGGCCGGACATGTTGGTGGCGGTGCGCACCAGCAGGTCCTTCACCTGGCCGGGGGTGAGGTGCGGATTGGCTTCCAGCAGCAGCGCGATCACGCCCGCCACGTGCGGCGTGGCCATCGAGGTGCCGCTCATGTGGGTGTAGAACGGCAGGTGCTCGGGCGCGAGCGTTTCGGCGTCGTGCTGCGCTTCCAGCGGGGGCAGCGCGCCGAGCGGATCGCGCGTGGAGATGATGTCCACGCCAGGTGCGACGACGCTGGGCTCGTTGATATAGGTCCAGGCCTTGCCGTCGGGCATCGTGAAGCTGCCGGTCTCGCTGCGGTTGCCGCGCGAGGAGAACGAGGTCAGCACGCCGTCCTTTTCGCCGGCGCCGACCGAGATCACCCACGGGGCCTGCGCGTAGGGGTTGTGCGTGTCTTCGCCCGGGCCATCGTTGCCGGCGGCGAACACGCTGACGATGCCGCGCTTGTAGAGCTCGTACGTGGCGACGTTCACCGGGTTGAGCGCTTCGAACTTGCCCGAGCTGCCCCAGGAGTTGCTGGTGACGCGGATCGTGTTGCGATAGCTGAACTGGTTGACCGCCGCGTAATCCAGCCCGCCGACGGCATCGAGCACCAGCAGCACGGCGCCGGAGCCGTAGCCGATCAGGTCGGCGCCGGGCGCCACGCCGCGGTAGAGCCCATTGGAACGCTCGCCGGTGCCGCCGACGGTGCCGGCGCAATGCGTGCCATGGCCCGATCCCAGGTCGGTGTTGGGCACGCCTTCGAGGTAGGTGACCGGAACGATGCCCGGCGCGCTCTCGGACGCGATCTCGGCGAGGATGTTCTGCGCACCGAGCACGTTCTGGACGACGTGCTCGCCCAGCTTGAGGTCTTCGTGGGTGGCGTCGACGCCCGAATCGTTGACCAGCACGGTCACGCCCTTGCCGCTGAAGGGCAACGCGCGGCCGTAGTCGCCCGGATTGCCCTGGGCGCGGGCGACGCTGGTGATCTCGCGCGCTTCCTGGTTGTAGTAGCGCAGCGGTGCGTTCCAGTAGATCGAGGCGACGTCGCCACGCTGGGCCAGCGCGCGGATCTGCGCGGGAGTGGCCAGCGCGCCGGCGATCGGCAGCGCGCGCATGGTGCGGCCCTTGGTGATGCCCAGTGCCTGCAACGCGGCGACCTGGCCCGGCGTCACGGGCACGGACTGCGCGTAGCTCACGACGATCTGCAGCTGCTCGGCCGAGCCGGCCGCGGCCATCTTCGACAGCAACTGGGTATCCAGGTGCGCGTCGGCCAGCGCGACACCGCTGGCGAGCATGCCGGCGGCGATGGCACTGAGGCGGATCGTGTTGAGTCGGGCGATGAGTCGTGTGGGACGGCGGGTGGCTTCGGGCGACATGACGGCACTCCAACAGGGCCCCGGGACTGGGGGATGCCTGCAGTGTTGGCCGGCCGCCGCGCCGGTCCCATCCGGGAATGCCCCCAGCGGCCGTGGGGGAAAACGCCCAGCCGCCGGGGCGTTGACTGGACCGTGGACCGCCGTTCGCGCGTCCTGCGCCTCTTCGGCCAGAACCTGAACCGACGGTCCGCTGAGGGAAATCCCCTACAGACTCGTCACCCGCCCTGCCCTACGCTCCAACCCGCGCCAGGGCCACTCGCCCGCAGGACGTGCGCAACCGCGCGCTGCCCATCCCGCAGCGCGCGACCCGGAAATGAAGCCGGGTCGTCGGGGATCGTCTTGCGGAGCGTCATCACGATGAATGCCTGTCCCAACTGGTTCGCGCGAGTCGCGCCCTTCCGCTCGCGTGCTTCTTCCCGCCGCCCCCACCGTTGGACCATGGCTGTCCTGCTCTGCCTGGGCAGCGGCCTGGCCGCGGCGCAGAGCCTGCCGGTCAATGTCTCGGCGTCGGGCAACCACGCGCAGGTGGTGATCGGCTCGACCTCGCAGCCACTGGCCGAAGTGACCCTCGACTTCCAGGACGCCACCGGGCTGAGCCCGTCGAGCCTGGGCGTCAGCGCGCAGCAGGTGGACCTGCTCGACACGACCCTGCTGGCGCGCCTGCCCGATGCCAGCCTCACCACCCTGCCCTCCGCGCTGCCGCTGCTGGTGACCATCGAGCCGCCGGCCAGTGGCGGGCTGAGCTTCCGCGACACCGGCCGGCTGGAAATCCACACCCACGCCATTCCCTATTCGCTGGGCAGTTCGTTCCGGGTGCTCAAGGCGCCGCTGGGCGGGGCCTTCCGCGACGTTACCGACGAGATCGCCCAGGGCAGCGTGCGCGCACGCACGACCTACGGCGGTTTCTCGCAGTTCCTGATCGTCATCGACCTGCGCAGCACGGGCGCGGTGATCAGCGAAAAGATCGGCTGGCTGCAGGGCAAGGTCGCCGCGCTGCCGCTGGCCGAGCGCGCCGCGTTCAATGCGTTCCTCGCCGACGTCCAGACCGGCGTGGCCACCGGCAACTACGCCGCGGCGCTGACTGCTGTCGATGGTTTCCGCGCCCGCGCGCAGACCCGGTCGGGGAACTTCCTGGCCAACGAATGGCGCGCCACCCGCGACGTGACCAACCACGCCGGCGAACTCGTCGCGGGCGCCAACACGCTGCGCTTCAGCGTCGCCTACCTGCGCGACTTCGGCCAGTAAGGCCTGGCCACGCAGGCCTGGCCACGGACTCGCATGCGCCGCCCTGCGGGCGGCGCCGGACCACGCGCGGGCACCGTGGCCGGTCAAGCAGCGTCCACGGCCGCTCAGGCTAAGATGCGGCCATGCAGGCCCGCCTGATCGCGTATCCCCCCGATGCGGCGGCCGTGACCCGGTGGATCCCCACTGGCGAACGGCTGACGATCGGCCGTGAGCCGACGTGCGGCCTGGTGATCGAACACCCGTCCATATCCCGCAACCACGCCGAGATCCATTTCGATGGCGAGGGCTGGCGAGTGCGCGACCTGGGCAGCAAGAACGGCACCTTCGTCGACGGCATCCAGGCGCGGGACCATCCGCTGCCCAAGGGGTGCTGGCTGCGGCTGGGCGACTGCCACATCGATTTCGGCGTCTACGACGACGAACGCGCCGCGCAGCAGCGCGACCGCCAGTCGCGCCAGCGCGCCCTGTCGCAGGCGCTGACCCGGCAGATGACCGGCGACCAGGGCCAGGGCGATTCGCTGCCGGCGCACGTGCTGCGCGGCGTGGTCGAACTGGCCGGATGCAGTCGCGGCTTCATGCTGCTGTCGGACCCGAAAGTCGGCGACTTCACCGTGCGCGCCAGCCTGCAGATGGATCCCGATGCACTCGACGACCGCGCCTTCTCCGGCAGCGTCGGCGCCGTGCAGCGCGTGCTCGGCGATGGCCGGCCACTGGTGGTCAACGACGTCGGCGGCGAACAGTGGCTGGCCGGTCGCGCGTCGGTGATCACCGGCGGCATGACCACCCTGGTGTGCCTGCCGCTGTCGGACGGCCACGAGGTCTTCGGCGCGATCTACGCCGATCGGCGCAACGGCCCCGGCGCACCGGCGGGTGAACCGATCACCGACTTCGAACTGGAACTGCTGGGCGCCTTTACCGAGAGCGCCACGCTCTACCTGCTGGCGCGACGGGCGATGCAGTCGCTCGACGCGCCGCGCTGGCGGACGATCCTGGAACGGCAGGCCACGCTCGCCCACGAGGCGGATGCCGCGCGATGAGCGATCCCACTGCCACCGGCATGTATGCGCAGCAGCAGCACGCGCCCGGCACGGTACTGGCCGGGCGTTTCCGCATCGAAGGCTTGCTGGGCATCGGTGGCATGGGCCTGGTGTATCGCGCCACCGACCTCACCCTGCTGGTGCCCGTGGCGCTCAAGCAGCTGCGGCCGGAGCTGGCCGGCCGCCCGGAGGCGTTCGAGCGCTTCCGCCAGGAACTGCTGATGGCGCGGCAGGTGTCGAGCCCGCACGTGGTGCGCATCCACGACCTGGCCCAGCACGACGGCCAGTGGCTGATCTCGATGGATTTCATCGAAGGCGAGGGCCCTGGACCGCCGCCTGGACCGCGATGGCGCGATGGCGCCCGACCAGGCCACGGCCATCGTCCGGCAACTCGCGCAGGGCCTGGCCGCGGCGCACGCGCGCGGCGTGATCCACCGCGACCTCAAGCCGGCCAACGTGCTGATCGACGGCGACGGCAATGCCTACATCAGCGACTTCGGCGTGGCCCGCTCACTGGCCGGCCAGGGGCTCACGCAGTCCGGCGCCGTCGTGGGCACGCCCGACTATCTTTCGCCCGAACAGGCCCGCGGCGACGCCATCGATGCGCGCAGCGACCTGTACGCACTGGGCCTGATCTTCTACGAGATGCTGACCGGCGCGATGCCCTTCCAGGGCGGCACCCTGGGCGAGATCCTGGCCCAGCGCATGCTGCGTCCGCCGCCGCCGGTCACGCGCCTCAAGCCGGAAACGCCGCCGTGGATCGCCCGGCTGGTCGACCGGCTGCTGCGCGTGCAGCCGGCGCATCGCCTGCCCGACGCGCAGGCGGTCATCCACGCGATCGACACCCGCAGCGTGCCGTTCGACTGGCGCCCGGGCAGGCGTGGGCTGGCGATCGCCGCCGTGCTGGCGTTGCTGCTGGCCGGCGCTGGTTATGCCACGTGGTATTTCAGCCGCCCGGCCGCGCCCGCCGCGGTCGCCTCGGTCGCGCCGCTTCATCGGCTGGTGGTGCTGCCCGTGCAGGCGCCCGCCGCGGTTCCGGCGGCGCGGGCGACGGCGTTGACTTCGCTGCTGCGCACGGCGCTGGCCAACCAGCCCGGCGTGGCCGTCGTCGATGGCGAGCGCACGGCCCAGGCGCTGCGCCAGCTGGACCCGACCGGCAATGCCACCGTGGCGCCGGACGCCCTGCTTCGTGGCGCCGGGGCCGACCGCGCGCTGCAGGTCTCCTTCGCCCCGGCCGCGGGACGCTGGACGGCAACGGCGCGCCTGACCGGTGCCGCCGCGCCTGCCCAGGGCTCGGGCGACACGCCCCAGGCGGCGCTCGCGCAGCTGGCTGGGCAGCCGGTATTCGCGGCGATGATTGCGCGCGGCATGAACGCGCCCGCCAAGAGCCCGCCCGCCAAGAGCGGGCCCGGCATGAAGCCATTCGACCTGGCGCTGCCGGCCTGTGACGCGGCCTGCGCCGACCGCGCGCTGGACGGCTACGGCGCAGGCGTCGCGGCGCTGCTGCGCGGTGCACCGGCCCAGGCGCTGGACCCGTTGCGCACCGCCACCGCGACGGCTCCTGGATTCACTCCGGCCTGGATCGCGCTGGCCGAAGCCGCCCAGGCGGTCGGTGAGATCGACCTGGCCTACGAAGCCGTCGAGCGCGGCCAGGCTGCCGCCGCCAGGGCGCCGCGCGCGGTGCAGGCGCGCCTCGCCGCCGAGCGCGCCCTGCTCGACGGCGACGCCCCGGCGGCCGCGGCGCAGTGGCGCCAGGCGATGGCCGCCACCCCCGACGACACGTTAGCCCAGCTGGGATACGCACGGGCGCTCGGCGCGGGCGGTGATTTCCGCGGTGCGATCGCCGCGCTGGAAAAACTGGTCGCACGCGATGCCAACGATCCGCGCGCGTGGTACGAGCTGGGCAAGTTCTCCATCCTGGCCGGACAGGCGCAGCGCGCGGTCGATGAATACCTCGTGCGCGCACTGGTGCTCTACAACCGGGGTGGCCACCGCTATGGCGCGGGGGAGACCACCAACGCGCTCGGCATCGGCTACGCGCGGCTGGGCCAGAGCGCCGACGCCGAGGAGCAGTACCGCAAGGCCGTCGAGCTGCGCCGCGCGGTCGGCAATCGCCGGGGCCTGGCCACCAGCCTGCGCAACCTGGGCAACATCCTCAGCCAGCGCGGCAAGTTCGACGAAGCCGCGGGGATCCTGCGGCAGGCAGGCGAGCTGCATACCGCCCTGGGCGACCGCGCCGGCGAAGCCGCCGTCGAGAACGAGATCGGCGTGCTGGCCGAAGAACGTGGCGACTACACCGCCGCGCTGGCCGCCTTCCGCGGCGCGCTGCAGACCTGGCAGCAGATCGGCGAGAAGCCCGGCATCGCGCAGGCGCTCAACGACATCGGCTTCGCCCACTACCAGCTGGGCGCCTACGACGACGCGCAGGCCTACTGGATGCAGTCGGCGCAGGCCTACGCCGGACTGGGCGACGCCACCGGCACGATCCGCACGCAGCAGAACCTGGGCCTGCTGGCCATCGCAAGGGGCCAATGGAACAGCGCGCGCAGCCAGCTCGAGGCGTCGCTCAAGTCCGCCGAGGGCCTGCAGATGCTCGAGGAGGCGGCGGTGAGCCGGCGCAACCTGGCCGAGCTGGAACTGCACCAGGGGCATCTCGATGCGGCGATCGCGCAGGCGCTCAAGGCGCAGGCTCTGTTCCGCGATCGCGAAGATCCGCGCGGCCAAGCCGACGCCGGCCTGCTGCAGGTGCAGGCATTGCTGGCCATGCACGCCGACGCGCAGGCGCAGCAGGTCCTCAAGGCGCTGGCACCGGCCATCGAGCACGCTTCGGCCGAGCAGCGCGGCATCGCGGCGCTGCTGCAGGCGCAACTGGCGCAGCGCGCGGGCGATGCGCCCGCGGCCGCCGCGGCGCGCACCCGGGCGCGGCAGTTCGCACGCGGTTCGGGCGTGCGCCAGCTGCAGTTGTGGGTGGCCATGACCGATCCGGCCGCGCCGGCCACCGCATCCGGCCCGCTGGACCGTGACATCGCCGCCCTGGGGCATGTGCCGCTGCAGCTGCAGTGGCTGCAGGCCAGGATGGAAACGACGGCCCGCAGTGGCCGTGCCGACGCCGTGCGCGACGACTACCGCAAGGCGCTTGCGCTGCTGCGCCGCGGCGACTCCCTCTACGCCTGGCGCATCCACGAGCTGGCCAGTGCGACCTGCACCGGCAGCGACGGCAAGCCTTCGCCGCGTTGCGGGGACGCCGCGCAGCTGGCGCTGTCCCGCCTGCGCGCGGGGATGCCCAAGGACGGCCTGGATGACTTCGACCTCGCCCTTGCCCGCGCCGGCCACGGCAGGCAGCGTCCCGTCGCGACGCAATGACATGGACGACCTGTCCGCCCTGCGCCAGCAGTACCAGGCCCTGCTCGACCGCCTGCAGCGCAACGAACGCGATTTCCGGCGCCTCGGCCGCGCCGTGTGGCGCGTGCAGGAAGAAGAGCGTCGCCGGCTGGCGCGCGACCTGCACGATGGCGTCGGCCAGAACCTCACTGCGTTGAAGCACCGGCTGGCGGCCATCGCGCAGTCGCTGCCGGCCGACGATCCGGCCCGCGGCGAACTCGACGGTGCGATCGCACTGTGCGGCGACACGCTCGAGGACACCCGCCAGCTCTCGCGCCTGCTGCGTCCGCCGATCCTCGACGACCTCGGCCTGGAAGCCGCGGTGCGCTCGCTGGCGCGCGGCCTGGCGCAGGCCAGCGGTCTGGAGATCGGCGTGGAGATTCCCCCGCTGCCCCCGCTCGACAGCGACCTGCAGACGCTGGTGTTCCGCGTCGCGCAGGAGGCCCTGAGCAACGCCGTGCGCCACGCGCAGGCCCGCAGCGTGCTGGTGCGGATCGTCGCCAGCGGAGGCCTGCTGCAGCTGCAGGTGGCCGACGACGGCCGCGGCTGCGACGCGGAATCGGCACTGGTCAGCGGCGGCAGCGGACTGGGCGGCATGCGCGAGCGTCTGCGCCTGTACGACGGCCGGCTCGAGCTGCGCTCGGCGCCCGGCGAAGGCACCCGCCTGCGGGCCGTGGTCCCGCTCGCCCCCTCCGAGCCGGGGCCGACGGCTTGACGCTGCCAGCCACGAACGCGCAGCTTAGAGCCCCATGGGGAGCCTCAACGCCGTTCGTGTCCTGATCGCCGACGACCACACGCTGGTCCGCGAATCACTGGTCAACCTGTTGCAGAGCATGGCCGACGTGCAGGTGGTCGCGCAGGCCTCCGACGGCCTGGAAACGATCGAGAAGGCGCTGGCCACCCGGCCGGACATCGTCATCACCGACATCTCCATGCCCCATCTCAACGGCATCGAGGTCGTGCGCCGCCTGCGCGACCAGCTGCCGGAAGTGCGCGTGCTGGTGCTGACCATGCACAGCGAGGACGAGTACGTGCTGCAGCTGGTCCGCGCCGGCGCGTCGGGCTACCTGGTCAAGGACAGCGCGGCCTCCGAACTGCTCGCCGCGGTGCAGTGCCTGCGCGATGGCCGCGGCTACTTCGGCCCGCAGGCCTCGCGCATCCTGGCCGAGCAGCTCCAGCATCCGGAACGGCAGGTCGATGACCCGTACGGACGGCTGACGCCGCGCGAGCGCGAGGTGTTCCACCTGATCGCCGAGGGCAAGACCACCAAGGAAGTCGCGCGTGTGCTGGACATCAGCGCCAAGACCGCCGAGAACCATCGCGCCCGCGTGCTCGACAAGGTGGGCGTGCGCAATACCGCGGAGCTGGTGCGGTTTGCGTTGCGGAAGGGCCTGCTGGACTAGCGTCACCTCTTCTTCCGCTGCGGGCGTCATCGTCACGCCCAGACCTTCGCGTGGCGTCACGCAGGCGTCACTCGATACGGAAGTGAGCACTGTCGTAAGGGTTTTCCCCCGCCTGGCATGGGGGACTTCCCGGATGGGACCGGCCAGCCAACCAGTCGATGCTCACTGTCGCACGCACTCCGCGCGCCTCAGTCCCGCTGGAAGGTTCCCATGCCGCTCCTCCCCCGAATCCGCGCGAGCCTGATCGCTGCCGCGATCCTCGCCACTCCCCTCATGGCGCAGGCGCGCCAGCTCGACCGGCATCTGGAAGCCCTCCTCCCCACGCTGTCCGCCGCGCAACAGGTCGAGGTGATCATCAGCTTCGACGGCCAGGGTCCGCTTTCCGCCGCGCAGCGTGCGCGCCTGTCGGGGCTGGGCCTGAAGGGCGTGACCATGCAGGCGCTGCCCATCGCCGGCGCGCTGGCCACGCCGGCCCAGATCCGCTCGCTCCTGTCGATGAGCGACGTGCGCTCGGTCTGGTACAACGCGCCGCTGGAGTACGACAACAAGGAGGCCACGCAGATCACCGGCGTCGACCGCCTGCGCAGCGACGCCTCGCTGCGCACCTCGCTCGGCCTGCCCTACACCGGCAAGGGCGTGGGCGTGGTGGTGAACGACTCGGGCGTCGACGGTACGCACTCGGACCTGCAGTACCCCTCGCACGTCGTGCAGAACGTGGCCGCGCAGACCAACCTGGCCGCGCAGGACGCGATGCTGCCCATCACCTATGTCGAAGGCGTGGCCAACACCGATCTGGGCGGCGGCCACGGCACCCACTGCGCCGGCATCATTGGCGGCAGCGGCGCCTCCTCGCCCAATGGTGATTTCGAGGGCGTCGCGCCCGGCGCGGGCATCGTGGGCTACGGCTCCGGCGCGGCCCTGTTCGTGCTCGACACCATCGGCGGCTTCGATTACGCGCTGACCCACCAGAGCCAGTTCAACATCCGCGTCATCTCCAATTCGTTCGGCAACACCAGCGACATCGGCACCGAATTCGATCCCGATGACCCGACCAATATCGCCACCAAGCGCCTGGCCGACCGTGGGGTGGTGGTCGTGTTCTCGGCCGGCAACTCCGGTCCGGCCGAGGGCACGATCACCGGCAACTTCAAGAAGGCGCCGTGGGTGATCGCGGTCGCCGCGGGCGACAAGCAAGGCCGGCGCGCGGACTTTTCGTCCGGGGGCCAGGCCGGCCATGGCGGCAGCGTCGAGGTCGACGGCCAGGCCTTCCAGTGGCAGGACCGCCCGACCGTCACCTCGCCGGGTGTGGACATCGTGTCCACGCGCGCCTCGCTGGGTTCGATCGACAAGCTGGCCGCGGAGCAGGACGTCACCGTACTGGGGCCCGCACTGGCGGTCCGCTACACGCACATGAGCGGCACCTCGATGGCCGCGCCGCACGTCGCGGGCATCGTCGCGCTGGTGCTGGAAGCCAATCCCCAACTGGGCTGGCGCGAGGTGAAGGAAATCCTGCAGGCCACCGCCAGCAACATTCCCGGCGCGGAACCATGGGAAGTGGGCGCCGGCTACGTGAACGCCTACGCCGCGGTGCGCGCCGCACTGGGACGCGGCGCGTTTGGCGCCACCGTCAATGCCGCGCACACCTTCAATGCCAACGCGCTGGTCTCGGCCGGGCGCTCGGACGACTTCGCGATCGACTTCAGCCCCGTCGGCACGACGGGATCGCAGACCTTCCAGGTGGGCAGCGACGTGGCGATGGTTGATGCACGCGCCGCGGTCGGCGACAACACCGTGGCGCTGGTCCTCGTCGACCCCAACGGCAAGCGTTACGGATCCTCGATCGCCCTGCCGGTGCTGGGCGAGAACATCGCCGTCTCCGCGCCAGGCGTGGCGGGCACCTGGACGGTGACGGTGCGCGGCGTGGGCTCGGTTTCGGGCGTCGCGCTCGACCCCGCCGGCGTCACCAACGGCTACGGCGTGCCCGGCACGATCAACGTGCGGGTCAAGCAGTTGCGCACCGACGGATACTCCGGACTGTCGGACATCGGCGGTCACGCGGGCCGCGGCTTCATCGAGTTCGCAGTCGCCAACCGCCTGGCCGACAGTCTGCCCGATGGCCGCTTCTATCCGGACCGCGCCATTACCCGCGGCGAGATGGCGACCTACCTGACCATGGGATCGGGCATCCGCCAGTGGCTGCCGGCCGGCGCGGCGTCCAGCTTCAGCGACATCACGGCCACCAGCCCGCTGGCGCCGTATGCCGAAGCCGTCGCGTCACGCGGCGCGGTGCAGCGCGATCTGGGACACAACCAGCTGGGCGTGATGGGCGCCGTCAACGGCGCGTTCCGTCCCGGCGACTCGGTGACGCGCGTGAGCCTGGCCTATTCCCTGGTGCAGGGCCTGGGGTTGCAACCCTCGGCGCAGGCCTTCAGCGGTGAGCTCACCGTGCTCAACGGCACCACGCGCATCGCCGTGGAGGACGCGGCGTCGATCGCGCCCAGCCTGCGCGGCTATGTCCAGCACGCGCTCGACCTGGGGGCTGCTCAGCGCGCGCTTCACGCTGGTGCAGGGTCCCTTCGACCTGCAGCCGCAGCTCAAGGCGTACTTCGACCCCAACCTGGTAGTGACGCGCGCCGGATTCGCGGCGGCGGCGTCGCGCACCCTGGCGGTGTACGGCCCCTGAGTCAGCGCGACCGTCATAACGCGTCCCGGAGCAACCCCGCGAAGCAATCGCGCGTCCCCGCGCTCGACCTGGCGAAGGAGCGCCACCCGCAGGCCGGTATCCCCCCGGCCTGCACCGAAGCCCGCCACATCGTGGCGGGCTTCTTCTTTGCGGCATTTGGCGCAGTCGCGGCGGCACCCCGTCGGCCCGCTCGCCGGCACAGCGCATGCCGGTAGCGCCTGCCCGCCGCCGGCACCCCGCGCTATCCTCGCTACTCATCCCCCCAGGAGCAGCGACATGACGGTGACCGGCTGGACCCAGCGACTCAATGCCGGCGGGACGCACACCTGCGGTCCGCGCTCCCGGAGCGCCCCGTCCGCCGCCGCGCTGCTGCGGGGGGACGACGTGGGTGCTGCTCGCCGCGATGGTCACCGCCTGCTCCAGCGGACCGGTCCGCCGCGTGTCCGAACCCGCCGCGCAGATCCAACAACTCACCGTGCGCGCGGACGGACGCTGGTCGGTGGACCTGCGGATCGAGAATTTCAGCAGCGTCCCGATGCGGTTCGACAGCCTGGACCTGGCGATGAAGGTCGCGGGCCAGGACGCCGGCCACATCACCGCCCAGCCGGCGGTGTCGATCGGCCCCGAGTCGGGCGACGTGGTCACCGCCGTGTTCACCCCCCAGGTCGCGGGCAAGCTGGCCGTGGCCGATGCACTCGCCGCCGGGCGCAGCGTCGCCTACACGCTGTCCGGCGAAATGACGGCCACGCCCGACGAATCCCGGCAGCGCCGCTTCGAGGTGGAACGCAGCAGCCAGCTCAGCCCCGCGCCGGGACTGCCGGGCGTGATGCGCTGAGCCGCTGACGGCGGCGCGCGAGCTCGCCGCCACGGCTGGACCACTGCGACGCCCGCGCCGCGCGGTCGAGCCCCGGCTCTATCGCGTGGTCGCACACTCGACGCCATCCACGAGGCCACGCGCTGACCTCGCCCTGCAATTCCCTTGACGGCCACCGACATGAGCACATACACCGCCCCGCTCTCCGACATCCGCTTCGTGCTCTACGACCTGCTCGACGTGCCGTCGCATTTCGAGCGCCTCGGCCACGTCGACGCCACCCGCGACCTGCTCGACGCGGTGCTCGAGGAAGCCGCGCGCTTCACCCAGACCGTGCTGGCGCCGCTCAACGAAACCGGCGATCGCATCGGCTGCAGCTTCGACAAGGCCACCGGCGCGGTCACCACGCCTCCTGGCTTCAGGCAGGCCTACCGCCAGTTCGTCGAAGGCGGCTGGACCGGCCTGGTGTCGCCGGTGGAGTTTGGCGGCCAGGGCCTGCCCTACACCGCGGGCGTGCCGCTCAAGGAGATGATCGACGCCGCGAACCTGGCCTGGGGCAATTTCCCGCTGCTGTCGCACGGCGCCACCGATGCGCTGCTCAACCACGGTGAGGACTGGCAGCGCGAAGTCTTCCTGCGTCCGCTCGTCGACGGCACCTGGACCGGCACGATGTGCCTCACCGAACCGCATTGCGGCACCGACCTGGGCCTGCTCAAGACCCGTGCGACGCCCAACGACGACGGCAGCCACGCCATCAGCGGCACCAAGATCTTCATCACCGCCGGCGAGCACGACATGACCGAGAACATCGTGCATCTCGTGCTGGCCCGACTGCCCGACGCGCCGGCCGGCAGCCGCGGCATCTCGCTGTTCGTCGTGCCCAAGTTCAAGGTGGCGCGCGATGGAACCATGGGCGGCGCCAACGCCGTGCGCTGCGGCAGCATCGAACACAAGATGGGCATCCATGGCTCGGCCACCTGCGTGCTCAACTTCGATGGCGCGCAGGGCTACCTCGTCGGCCAGCCGCACAAGGGCCTGGCGGCGATGTTCACCATGATGAACACCGCGCGCCTCGGCGTCGGCGTGCAGGGCCTGGGCCTGTCGGACCGGGCTTACCAGAACGCGCTGCGCTATTCCCGCGAGCGCCTGCAGAGCCGTTCGCTCTCCGGCGCAAAGTTCCCGGACAAGCCGGCCGACCCGATCATCGTGCAGCCCGACGTGCGCCGCATGCTGCTGACCTGCAAGGCGCTGATCGAAGGCGGCCGCGCCATGAGCTACCACGCCGGGCTGCTGGTCGACATCGCCGAGCGCGCACCGTCGGAACAGGAACGCAAGCAGGCCGACGCCCTGGTGGGTTTCATGACGCCCATCGTCAAGGCCTGCCTCACCGAATGGGGCGTGGAATGCACCTACCACGCGCTGCAGTGCTTCGGCGGCCACGGCTACATCGCCGAACACGGCATGGAACAGCTGGCCCGCGATGCGCGCATCACCACGCTCTACGAGGGCACCACCGGCATCCAGGCGCTCGACCTGCTCGGCCGCAAGGTGATGCAGCAGCAGGGCGCGGGATTGCAGCTGCTGCTGCCGATGATCGAGACCTTCTGCAACGAACAGTCGGGCAACGAGGCGGTGGCCGAATTCATCGGCCCGCTGCGCGAGAAGATCGCGCAGTGGCAGCAGCTGACCCTGCAGATCGGGCAGCGGGCCGTGGCCAATGCCGAGGAAGTGGGCGCGGCCGCCTACGACTACCTGATGTTCAGCGGTTACGTGGCACTGGCCTGGTGGTGGGCGCGCAGCGTGGCGGCCGCGGAAGGCTCGGCGCAGTCGGCGTCGTTCAAGTCGGGCAAGCGCGAGACGGCCAAGTTCTATTTCGCCCGCATCCTGCCGCGCACGCTCACGCACGCCGCCGCCATCGCGAGCGCCGCAAGCACGCTCACCGCCCTGGACGAGGCCGCGTTCGACGCATGACCATCCGTCCTGCCCGGCACGGCGACCATGCCTTCATCCTCGGCCTGTGCGAACGCTTCACTTCGTTCGAACTGCCCCTGGGGCGTGACCGCGCGGTCGTGACCCAGGTGCTCCACGATGACATCGACAAGCACCTGCGCCAGGACACGCCCGACTCCTTCTTCTTCGTGATCGAGGACGGCGGCCAGCGCGCCGGTTTCGTGCACCTGCAGCTGATGACCGATTTCTTCGGCCGGGGCCGCAACTGCCATGTTTCCGACCTGGCCATCGACGCCGCCTTCGAAGGGCGCGGCCTGGCCAGCGCGTTGTTGCGTCACAGCGAGACCTTCGGCCGCGAGAACGGTTGCGCCCAGGTCACGCTGTCGGTGTTTCCGGCCAACACGCGGGCGCGGGAACTCTATGAACGGCAGGGATTCAGCATGGAACTGCTGCGGATGGCCAAGCGCCTGGAGCCGTGAAGGCGCGCATCGCCCACGGCGATACACAAAACGTAAACAATGCGGTATAAGCTGGGTTCCCAATGGAGACCGACAGAGCCCTGAGGCTGGTCCGACCTGGGAGCCGCACCGCAGCGGATGCTTCACCGCGCGACCTCGCCTCGCTCCGCGCCCGTCCCACCAGCGTTCCGCCCACGCCAGGCTGCGCCGATCCGGCCGCCGCCCTACCCGCTGTCTACGCACCTTCCACGGACCGCCTCAATGCGGTCCGTCTGCTTTCGCTCGATGCGCACGGTCGCGTGCTGGACTGGATGAGCTGGCAGGACGCCGCCTGCCTCTATGCGCGCGGCGCCGTCGCCTGGACACTCGGCGACCCCTGCCTGCAGGTGCATGGCGGGATCTGCCGGCGCACCGGTGTGCAGAGCCTGATCGAACTGCATCCGATCGTCGCCGCGCGCGGCCACGCACGCGCCCATGCCCTCGACCCGACACCGGCCCTGACCAACGTCGCGCTGTTCGCGCGCGATGCCCATCTGTGCATGTACTGCGGGCATGAATTCAGCCGCCCCAGCCTGACGCGCGACCACGTCCTGCCGGTTTCCAAGGGCGGGCGCGATGTCTGGGAGAACGTGGTCGCCGCCTGCTTCCACTGCAATTCGCGCAAGGGCAACCGGACACCGCAGCAGGCCGGCATGCCGCTGCTGGCCGTGCCCTACCGACCGAGCTGGGTCGAGCACCTGATCCTGAGCAACCGCAACATCCTCGCCGACCAGATGGCGTTCCTGAAAAGCCAGCTGCCTCGCAACGCGCGGATGTCGGCCTAGTCGGCCTGGACGAATGTCGGACTAAGCAGCATGTCGGACCAGCGCGCAGGTTGGCCGGTGCCGATGTCGCCACTGGCGCGGCTGCGTGCAGGCGCAGGGCCGGCAAGCCCGACCAAGCCTGGATCCCGGCCTGATCCATGTTCCGTCGGCTGAACGACCCGGCCTTCCGCCTGCCCGCGGGCCGTCCGCGCCCCCATGACCTTCGCCAGGGACCGTCACTTCGCGTTGACGGCCCGGGGCCGCCGCGCAACACTCGGGGCCTCTGTCATATCGGATCACCGCCGCATGCTCCCGACTTTCGGACTCACTGGCATGGACGCTGCCACCGAATCCGCACTCCAGTCCGCCTTCGCGGAAGCCAGCATGCGGATGGGCGGGCGCTGGCCCCTCGTCTCCGAACAGGACGCCACCCACGTGGTCGTCGACATGGACAGCATGTATGGCCCGATGAGCTGGTTGCGCCTGCATGGCGCCGGCAAGGTGGTGATCGGACTGACCTCCGCGCCGCGCGCGCAGACCGACTTCCGCCTCGGCAAGCCTTTTACCCCGGAGTCCGTCGCGCAGCTGCTGCAGGAAATCGCGCCGGCCGAGGACGGGGCTCCGCGCGGCACCACGCCCGCGCCGATGCCGGCCGACCAGTTGCCAGAAGAACGTCCGATCGTTCCCAGCGAGGAGCGCGCCGCGCCTGACCAGGCGGCGTCGGCGGCCGTCGCCGCCACCCTGGGACACGCCGACCGCACCGCCGGCACCCCGCGCGGAAGCGCCCAGCGCCGCCCCGCCGGCGGCCAGCGCCGCCACGCCGGTCCCGCCGCCTGCGCCGGCCCCGCCCCCGCCGCCCGCTCCGCCGCGCGAACGCACCCTGATCGACTGGCTGGCACCGGGTCAGCTGCCGGGTCGGGTGCGCCTGCAGCGCGCCGGCACCGACCTGCTGATCGACGTCGGTCAACAGCTGTACTTCGGTCCCGCCACGCTCAAGCCACTGGCCTCTCACGTCGAGTCGGTGCTCGCCGCGGGCGATTTCGTCCCCGTCGACCCGACGCAATGGGACCGTGACGTGGCAACGCTGGGCGCCGGCCAGCCGCTCAGCCGCCTGCTCTGGTTCTGCGCATTGCAGGCCGGCAAGGGCCAACTGATGGCAGGATTCAGCGACGCCGCGCGCTATCGCCTGCTCAAGTGGCCGCAGACCGAACGCGAGTTCCCCAAGCATTTCCGCATCGCCACGGCGATGATGAAAGGTCCGGCGACGCTGGAGGAAGTCACCAGCGCCTGCGGCGTCACCGCGGCTGAAGTGGCCGATTTCGTGAACGCCAACCTGTGGCCACGGGCTACGCCGAGCCTTACCGCGAGCCAGAGCCCGAGCCCGAGCCGCAGAAGTCGTCCGGCCTGTTCGGACGCCTGCGCGGACGCTGACGGCGAACTGTCCGTCCAGGCGGGGGACAGGGCATTTGCTTGCCCCTGTCCCTGCGCGGCGGGACAATGAAGGACTTGCCGTCCGGGCCTCGAGCCACTGCGTCCCAGAACTGATGATCGATCCGCAGCTCTACCCGCGTCTCTCCCGCATCCAGGTTCCCGCCGACCTGCGGCAGTTCCCCGAAGATGAACTGCGCGGCATCGCCGACGAACTGCGGGCCTACCTGATCGAACAGGTGGCCATGGTCGGCGGCCATTTCGGCGCGGGCCTGGGGCGTGATCGAGCTGACCGTCGCCCTGCACTGGCTCTTCGACACGCCCACCGACCGCCTGGTATGGGATGTCGGCCACCAGTGCTATCCGCACAAGATCCTCACCGGCCGGCGCGACTCGATCCATACGGTGAAGCAGGCCGGCGGCGTCGCGCCCTTCCCCAAGCGTGAGGAGAGCGAATACGACACCTTCGGCGTCGGGCATTCCTCCACCTCGATCTCCGCGGCGCTGGGCATGGCCATCGCGCTGCAGCGCGCGGGCGACGACCGCAGGGTGGTGGCGGTGATCGGCGACGGCGCGATGACCGCAGGCATGGCATTCGAGGCACTGAACCATGCCGGCGGCATGGAACCGGAACCGAACCTGCTCGTCGTGCTCAACGACAACCAGATGTCGATCTCCGAAAACGTCGGCGCGATGACCAAGATGCTCGGCCGCCTCACCGGCAGCCGCACGCTCAATGCCCTGCGCGAAGGCGGCAAGAAGCTGCTGGGCGACAAGCACAAGCCGGCGGCCAAGTTCGTCAAGCGCTGGGAAGAACACTGGAAAGGCATGTTCGTGCCGTCCACCCTGTTCGAGGAACTGGGCTTCCACTACACCGGCCCGATCGACGGCCACGACATGGGCGCCCTGCTTGCCACCATGAAGACGCTCCGGACGCTGAAGGGCCCGCAGCTGCTGCACATCATCACCACCAAGGGCAAGGGCTACGAACTGGCCGAAGGCGACCAGATCGGCTACCACGCCGTGGGTCCGTTCGACCCGAGCAAGGGCCTGGTGGCCAAGGCGGGCGCGAAGAAGCCGACGTACACCGATGTCTTCGGCGACTGGCTGTGCGACATGGCCGCGGCCGATTCCCGGCTGATGGGCATCACCCCGGCGATGCGCGAAGGCTCCGGCCTGGTGCGCTTCAGCCGCGAATTCCCCGATCGCTACTTCGACGTGGCCATCGCCGAACAGCATGCCGTGACGCTGGCCGCGGGCATGGCATGCGAAGGCGCCAAGCCGGTGTGCGCGATCTATTCCACGTTCCTGCAGCGCGGCTACGACCAGCTAGTGCACGACGTGGCCATCCAGAACCTCGATGTGCTGTTCGCGCTGGACCGCGGCGGCGTCGTGGGCCCGGACGGCGCCACGCACGCGGGCAACCTCGACCTGAGCTACCTGCGCTGCGTGCCGAACATGGTGGTGATGGCCGCCAGCGACGAGAACGAGTGCCGCCAGATGCTCAGCACGGGCCACCACTACCCGGGGCCGGCGGCAGTGCGTTATCCGCGCGGCACGGGGCCCGGCGTCGCGGTGCAGCCGAACCTGGACGTGCTGCCGCTCGGCAAGGCCGAGATCCGCCGGCGCGGCGCTGGCATCGCGCTGCTCGCCTTCGGCGCGGTGCTGCCGGCGGCGTTGCAGGCTGGCGAGGAACTCGGCCTGACGGTGGTCAACATGCGTTTCGTCAAGCCGCTGGACCACGAACTCATCCTGGAACTGGCGGCCTCGCACGAGGGGCTGGTGACGCTGGAAGACAACGTGTTGGCCGGTGGCGCCGGCTCGGGCGTCGCCGAGCTGCTCGCCGCGCACGATCGCAACATGCCGGTGCTGCACATGGGCCTGCCTGACGAGTTCCAGCACCACGCCAGCCGCGAACAGCTGCTCGCCGAAGCCGGCCTGGATGCGGCCGGCATCCGCGACAGCGTGCTGCGCCGCTGGCCGAAGCTGGCATCCCCGGCCCCGCGAAGCGCAGCGCGCTGACGCGACCCGGACGACCGGCGCGATGGCTTCCGGCGCGGTCCTGTCGAACTTCACCGCGCCCGTGGCCTGGGGCACCGGCTTCGCGACCCTGCCCGCAGCGCAGGTCGTGGCCCTTGGCGTCGCCTACTTCGGTCTGCTCTATTTCGTTACCGGTGGCGTGACCTGGCTGCTGACGCGTCGCGTGTTACCCGCGCTTGGCTGGGGGCGCTTGCTCGATCCGCGCGCATTGGCGCCGGGCCAGGTCCGGCGCGAGATGAGCGAGTCAGTGGTGTCGGTCCTGATCTTCGGCGTCGGCCTGCTGCTGCCGTGGGCGCTGCTGCAGGTGGGATGGGCGCAGCTGGCCGCGCAGGCCTCGCCGATGCGCGTGGCGATCGAAATCGCGGTGCTGTTCCTGTGGAACGAACTGCACTTCTACGTGAACCACCGCATGCTGCACGCGCCCCTGTTGCGCCGCTTCCACGGCGACCACCACCGCTCGCAGGTGGCCACGCCCTGGTCGACCTACGCCCTGCACCCGGTGGAAGCGCTGCTGCTGGGCAGCGTGCCGATCGTGCCGATGCTGCTGCACGACTTCACCTTTCCAGCGCTGGTATGCCTGCCGGTGTTCAGCATCATGCTCAACAACCTGGGGCACTCGAACTACGAGTTCAGCCGCACGCCCAGCGCGCATGGCTGGCTGGGCGCGAGCCGTCGCCACCATCTCCACCACGCCTGCTACAACGGGAACTACGGCTTCCTGCTGGAAGTCTTCGACCGGTGGGCCGGTTCCGTGCTGCCGCCGGACTCGGCCGATGCGCGGATACGCGCCGGCCGCGACTCCGACGCACCCGCCACCACCCGCGCGCGCTGAGCGCGCGTCCCCTTCCTTCCAAGGACTGCTGCATGCCCCTCCGCTTCGAGCGCACCTGGATCCATGGCAGCGGAAGGTTCCTGCCCGGCGAGCCCGTCGACAACGAGCAGATGGACGCCTACATCGCGCCGCTGTCACGCCTCTCGCCACGCATCAAGCGCCGCATCCTGGCCGAGAACGGCATCCTCACGCGCCACTACGCAATCGACACCGACGGCCAGACCGTTCATTCCTGTTCGCAGATGGCCGCGGCGGCAATCCAGGATTGCCTGGCTGGAACGAACTCGACGCTGGAAGCCCTCGGCATGCTGGCCTGCGGCACGTCCGGCGGCGACCTGCTGATGCCGGGGTTCACCAGCATGGTGCAGGGCGAACTCGCCGCCCCCCCGATGCAGATCCTCTCGGCGCACGGCATCTGCGCCTCGGGCGTCGCCGCCTGGGAAGCGGCCGCCAGCGCGGTGGAACTGGGCGCGCACTCGCATGCCATGGTGGCCGCGGCGGAAATGCCCTCCCGCCTGTTCAAGCGCTCGCGCTTTGCCGCGCGCGGCTACGACGCGGACTTCGACGCACACTTCCTGCGCTGGATGCTTTCCGACGGTGCCGGCGCGCTGCAGCTGACCTCGGCGCCCGCGCAGCAGGGCCTGCGGCTGCGGCTGCGCTTCATGCACCAGCGTTCTTTCGCCGGGGACTACCCGGTGTGCATGCAACTGGGCATGACGCCCGATGGCACGCGTCGCCATGTCGACTACGACGGATGGCGGGACGCGGAAGCCGACGGCGCCCTCTTCCTGCGCCAGGACATCCGCCTGCTGCCGCACCTGTTCGACATCGGCGTCCACGAGTACGCCACGCTGGCGCACGAGGGCTGGATCGATCCGGCCACGATCGACCACTTCCTGTGCCACTACTCCTCCGAGCGCTTCGCGCCGGTGGTCGACGAACTGATGGCCAAGGCCGGCTTGGCGATCCCGCGATCGAAGTGGTTCTCAAACCTGGTCACGCGCGGCAACACCGGTGCGGCTTCGATCTTCATCATGCTCGACGAGTTCCTGCGCACGCACACGCTGCAGGCCGGGCAGAAGATCCTGTGCTTCATTCCCGAATCGGGACGGTTCACGGTGGCCTTCGTGCTGATCGAGGTGGAGCACGCAGAGGCGCAGGGAGCAGCGGCTGCGCCTGCGCACGCGCCGACGCCGGCATCCACGCGTCCGGCCACGCCGCCCTCGGACGATGTCATCGCACCTCCCCACGACCCCGCGGACGCTCCTGCGGCATTGCGGCACCTGCTGGGTGAACTGGCCACCCTCTGGCACGACTACCGATCGCGTGCGTGGCGTACGCCAGTGATCCGTCGCCTGCGCGAGCGCGGTTTCACCCGCGCCGACTACGTGGCCTGGGCGGAAAACTGGATCCCGCAGGTACGCGAGGGCAGCAAGTGGATGCGCGAGGGCGCCGCGTCGGTGCAGGCGCCGTACGAAGCACTGTCGTCGCTGATCCAGACCCACGCGGGCGAGGAACAGGACGACTACGAGATCCTCTACGCTGACTACCGGCGCGCCGGCGGCACCGTCGAACTGGACGCGCTGCGCCGCAACCCCGGCGGCGAGGCCCTCAACAGCTACCTGCACGCGCTCGCCGCCCGCCCCAATCCGCTCGGCCTGCTGGGTGCGATCTACATCATCGAAGGCACCGGCCAGCGGATCATTCCCGCACTGCTCCCGCTGATGAAGGCCAGCCTCATGCAGGGTCCCGACGCGCTGCCGGCCGACGCGTTCCGTTTCCTCGAATACCATGGCGCCAACGACGAGCACCACCTGTTGCGCTGGCTGCGCGCGGTGGAAATAGTGCTGGAGCACGACGAGGCGAACGGCGGCGCGGGTGCACAGGCCATCATCGACACCGCCCGCCGCACCGCCCAGCTGTACCTGATGCAGTTCGAGCACGTGACGCCATGAAGCATTCGCCCGAGTTCCTGGAACAGACCTACGACCCGCGCGATCCCAGCCCATGGCTGGCGCTGTACCTGGACCAGAGCACGCCGCTGTCGGAGGAAGTGAAGCGGGCATGGCTGGCCGATTCGAGCTCGCGCTCGCGGCAGTTCGTGCTGCCCTTCATCCGGCCTTTCGCGCGCACGCTGATCGTGCTGTTCCAGGTGGTCAAGGTCTTCATCCCGCGCGTGGCATTCTCGCGCGCTCTGCACCGGCTGCTGGCCTGGGGCATGGAGAACTTCATCCGCCCCGAGGCCAACTGGCTGATCCTGCGGCATTTCCACCTGGGCTCGCAGATCCTGGGTTTCATCGCGGCCAACGCGCCCGTCGAGGTGCCGACCAATCCGCTGCGACCGGGCGTGATCGCCGACGTGCGCGAGGACATGTTCCTGGTGCACGACCTCAACCTCTACAACTTCGTGATCCGCCTCAACCAGAACCTGCGCGCCGCCGGGCGTGAACTGGAACCCGTGGCGCGGCCGGACTTCTCGATGATCGCCCCGCCGCCGCTGCGGCTGGAGGACATGCCGCGCCGGGGCCGCAACTTCCTCGACCTGCAGAGCTCGATCGAACTGTTCACGCCGATCTACCAGCTCCTGCTCACCGACAGCGATTTCTGGCGCGCCACCAACTCCCTGCAGCTGGATGAGACCATCGGCCTGTACGTGGCGACGATCCTGGACGCACGCGCGCACCTGATGCTGGTCAACAACGGCCACCCGCTGGTCCCCATGTCCACGCTGCGCGCGGGATTCCGGCTGACCCTGCATGGCCTGTCGACAGAGATGGCGCACGCCTTCCTGATGGCGCGGCAGCAGCACCAGGCCGTGACGCAGATCTGAAGCCCACCCGGTTGTAGCCGCCCCACCGAGGCCACCCCGCCGGTCACGACGCGGTCATCGCGCCGCCACCGGCCGGCAACACGGCGCCCGCACGCTCCTCCAAACCGGGGAGCCCGCATGCGCTACGCCATCGTTACCGAGACCTACCCGCCCGAGGTCAATGGTGTCGCCCTGACCGTGCAGGGCCTGGAACTGGGCCTGCGCGCCCGCGGCCACGACATCGCCGTGATCCGTCCCCGACAGGCGCACGAAGCCTCGCTGGAGGCCCAACCGCATGAACTGCTGGTCCGCAGCGCGCCCCTGCCACGCTATCCGGGCCTGCGCGTGGGCCTGCCGGCCACCCGCCGGCTGCTGGCGGCCTGGCGCGAGACACGGCCCGACGCGGTCTACGTGGCCACGGAAGGTCCGCTGGGCTGGTCCGCACTCCGGGCCGCGCGACGACTGGGCATCCCGGCGGCCACGGGGTTCCATACCCGGTTCGACGAATACATGCGCGACTACGGCGCCCCGTTCCTGGCCTCCACCGCGCTGCGCTGGATGCGCCGCTTCCACAATGCCGCCGACGCCACGCTGGTGCCCACGCGCGAGCTGCAGCGGTTCCTGGAAGGCGAGCGCTTCGACAACGTCGTGCAACTGCCCAGGGCCGTGGATACCGCGCTGTTCGACCCGGCACGCCGGGACCATGGCCTGCGTGCGCAGTGGGGCCTGAACCGTGACGGCATCGCGGCGATCTACGTGGGCCGCATCGCCGCGGAGAAGAACCTGGACCTGTCCGTACGCGCATTTCGCCAGTTGCAGGCAGTGCGTCCGGACGCCCGCTTCGTATGGGTCGGCGACGGCCCCGCGCGCACCCGCCTGCAGCAGGCCAATCCCGACTTCGTGTTCTGCGGCGTGCAACGCGAACAGGAGCTGGCGCGGCACTTCGCCAGCGGCGACCTGTTCGTGTTCCCCAGCCACAGTGAAACCTTCGGCAACGTGACGCTGGAAGCGATGGCCAGTGGCGTGCCGACCATCGCCTTCGACTACGGCGCGGCGCACGAGCACCTGCGCCACGACATCGACGGAGCGGCCGTTGCAACGGGCGACGATGAAGGCTTTGTCCAGGCGGTGGTACGCATCGGCACCGACGACCCGCTGCGCGCCGCGATGCGGCATGCCGGTCGCGTCCGGGTCGCCGGCCTGCGGCCCGAGCAGGTGGCCGCCGATTTCGACGCCCTGCTGCAGGACATGGCGCTGCGCCGGGTGGCGCCGGTCGGCTTGCCGACGATCGCCTCCGCCGTCGCGCCGCCTGAGGAGATCTCATGAAACTGCCCGATGCGCATCGCCTGCTCTCCGGAGACCGTGCCTGGTGCCTGCGGGCGAATCGGCTGGGCGAAGGCCAGGGCACGCGCAGGTATTTCGCCGCCGTCAGCCGGCTCGGAGACGGGCTGTTCTGGTACGCGCTGATGGTTACGCTCGTCCTGGCCGATGGCATGGCCGGGGTGGCGGCAAGTGCACACGTCGCCGCCACCGGCGTCGTCGCCCTGCTGCTCTACAAGGCGCTCAAGCGCTGGACGCGGCGGCCGCGTCCCTTCGCACGCGATACGCGCATCCGCGCCTGGGTCGCGCCGCTGGACGAGTTCTCGTTTCCCTCCGGCCACACGCTCCACGCGGTGGCCTTCAGCCTGGTGGCGATCGCCCACTATCCGCCCCTGGCCTGGCTCCTGGTGCCCTTCACAGCCAGCGTCGCCGCCTCCCGCGTAGTGCTCGGACTGCACTATCCCAGCGACGTGTTGGCCGCGACCGCGATCGGCGTCGTCATCGCCGCGGTATCGCTGTGGGCGGTGCCCGGCGTCACGCTCGCCTTCTAGTCGCTCCACGCGAGGAAGTCACACCGGTCCCGCACCGGGTGGCAGAAGAATGTCCAGACGATGTTGCGCTCGCGGTAGGTCCAGGCCACGCGGCCGGATGCGCGATGCTCCCGGACGATGCCTTCCCAGTCGTCGAAGGGACCCTGGGCCGGGGCACCCAGCGTGAGGCGGCCGAAGAAGGCGCCTGCATCGGTATCGCTGAAGCCGAAGTCGCCCTCGGCGGCCTCGGGCTTGAGGTGGTTCGCGATGCTGATGTCATGCGCCGATCCCGGGAGAACAGCCGGCAACCCTCCGCCTCCATCGGCCATGAGTGCTGCGCGGGTGTCGTAATGACCGCGCACGCCACCGGGATCGGACACGAACAGGACAAGCAACACCAGCAGCCAGGGGGACTTCATCGGGGCTCCGGTTCTCGTCGTCGAGGCAAGGCGGCCGTGGCGCTCGCCACGGCCGCACCCGCGGCTCAGGCCGCCTGCACCTGCGGTCGCATCGCGCCCAGCTGGTACCAGTCGACCTTGCGCGTGGCCGCCATCAGCCCGGCCAGGATCACGAAGAGCAGGGCCGCGCCCAGCACCAGCGCGTTGTCCTCGGACACCAGCAACCCGTACAGCGCCGCGTACAGGGTGGCGAGCATCGCGGCGAAACCGATGCCGCGCGCCTTGCTCTGCAGGACCGAGCTCAGATAGAAGCCGATCAATCCGATGCACGCCACGCTGGCGATCAGATACGCCCAGTGGAAGGGAATGTGCTCGCTCAGGCTCACCAGCAGCAGGAAGAAGATCGCCAGCGCCAGGCCCACCAGGCCGTACTGGATGGGGTGGATGCGCAGCTGCTTGATCAGTTCGAACATGAAGAAGCCCACGAAGGTGAGCAGCACGAACAGCAGCCCATACTTGCTTGCGCGATCGGCCTGGGTATAGACGTTGACCGGATCCATCAGGGATATCGCGACCGCGTCGATGCCTTCCGTCGCTGGATTGCCGGCGTTGTCGTCCACCGCCGGACTGCTCGCCGAGACGCCGGGAAGCGTCCTGCCGGCGAGGAACTGCCGCTGCGCGCTCGACGCCAGCGACGACACCTCCCACTGCGCCTTGAACCCCTTGGCGCCGACCTGGGGCGAGTTCGGCAGGAAATCCCCGCCGAAACGCGGATGCGGCCAGGCCGACGCCACCTGGAAGGTGTTGGCGCGGGCCAGCGGCACGAGCGCGAGCGATTCAGTACCGGCGAGCCGGAGTTTCAGTCGCGTATCCAGACGCAACACCTGGCCGGCGCGCGGCGCAGCCAGCCGCACGTGCACCCCGCCCTGGTCGCGGCTTCCAAAGCCCTCCTGCAGACGCTGAGCGTGGCCGTCGAGCACCAGCTGCGGCATGCTCGCCAGGCCGCGCACGTCGGCGATCCCGTAGCTCAGCCAGGGTTGGCCGATCCGGCGCGGCAGCCGCGGATCGGCATCGGCGGGAATGACCACGTCGAACTGCGCCCGCGCCGCGGCGTCGAATGTGTAGACCCGCACTTCGTGCAGGCCGAGCCGCCGCGTCTGCGGCAGCAGCGTGCCGGCCACGGACAGTCGCTCCGGGAAAAACGTCCAGCGACCGGCCTCGCCGTCGCGGATGACCTTGCGGACGACCTCACCCGCCGCATTCTTCTCCTCGACCTCGACCTGGTCCACGTACGGCACCACCAGCACCGGGCCCGCGAACGACTGCGCACCGGCGGAGCTGCGCGATACGTTGGACACGGCCTGCGCGCGATACTCCTGGCGTTCGCTGATCGTGCCACGGATCAGCAGCAACGGGATCATGATCGCGATCGTCATGCCGAACACGAGCATTATTTTCAGTAGCAGTCGCATGGGGTCCTCCTGGGGCGGGCGTGCCGTCAGGTTCGGACCGATGGGTGCGCCGCCGATGGCGCTACGGTGAAGTCCCGGTGAAGTGATCGGCGGGCAGCACCAGGCGCGCGACGGCGCCGCCGCCCTCGCGATTGGCCAGCGCGGCCTCACCGCCGTGCAACGTCGCCACTTCGGCGACGAAACACAGCCCCAGTCCACTGCTGCGGCTGCCGCCTTCGGGTCGTGGCAGCGAATAGAAGCGCTCGAAGACGCGCGGCAGGGCGTACTCGGGGATGCCGGGGCCGCGATCGAGCACTTCGAAGACCACCTGTCGCGGCGAGGACGGCGATGCGATCACGCGCAGGACGAGAGCCGAGCCGCGAGGCGCGAAGTCGGCGGCGTTCTCCACCAGGTTGACCAGCGCCTGGCGCAGCAGGAAACCGTCGCCGTGCACTGCCGCCGGCGCCAGCGCGGTCTCGATCTCAAGGCGAAGCTCATCGCGCGCCAGCCGTGGCGCACAGCTCTCGGCGACGCCCTTCAGCAGTGGCGCGACCGGCACCGGCTCGGGGTTTTCCAACCTCTGGCGATGCTCGACGCCCGCCAGGGCCAGCAGCTTGTCGATCATCTGCGCCAGGCGGTCACTCTGCATCCGGATGCTGCCGGCGAAGCGCGCGCGGTCCTCATCGCTCATCGGACGCGCATGGCCGGCGTCCTCGAGCAGTTCGGCGCTGCCACGGATGGCAGCCAGCGGGCCCTTCATCTCGTGGGTGAGCGTGTGGACGTACTGTTCGACATACTGCTTGCCTTCCAGCCGATGACGCATGGTTTCCAGCGCGCGGCCCAGCTCGTCGAACTCGCCCGCCGAGCGCGGCAGGCTGGCGCGCTCGCCTGCCGTCACGGCATGGGCGTAGCGTTGCAGGCCGCCCAGTTGCCGCGACAGCCACCAGGCCGCGCCCAGGCCGATCAGCAGCGCCACACCGAGCAGGACCAGGCCCCAGCGCCTCACGATGCGCTCGCTGCGCAGGATGAAGGGTTCCATCGCGCTGTTGGGCTTGGCCACCGTCAGCACGCCAATGATGCGGCCATCGGTGTCGCGGATCGGCGCGGCCACGTGCATGACGGTGGCCTCCTCGCCCGCGTTCTTGCCGGTGCCGTCGGCGGGGCTGGAGCGCGCGCCATACCTCCCCCGCAGCGTGAGGTACACGTCGTTCCAGCGCGAATAGTCCTGGCCCACGTCGCGCCCGGCGCTGTCGAAGCGCACGATGCCGGTGGCGTCGGTGACGTAGACCCGGTAATAGCTGGCCCGCTTGTCGAAGCCCCAAATCTTCGCGCCCAGGTCGCGCCCGTGCAGGGCGCGCACCCGGCGGGCGAAACCGCCGTCGTTGATGTGGCCGGAACGGAAATCGTCCGTGGCCAGTTCCGCCAGCACGTTGGCGGTATCCACCAGCGTGTCCTCCATGGCCTGGCGCACGCCGGGCTTGACCTCCGCCACGAAGACGCGGGCCAGCAGCAGCGCGGCGAGCGCGACGATCACGAAGTATCCCAGGAAGACGCGCAACCCGATTTTCATCGGCGTCCCGCCCCGCGCTGGCGACCGTCGGCGGACATCATCACCCTTCCAGCGAGTAACCCAGGCCGCGGTGGGTGCGGATCGGATCCACGTCCGCCGCCACCGCGCGCAGCTTGGCGCGCAGCGTCTTGATGTGGGTGTCGATCGTGCGGTCCCCACTGTCCAGCGCGTCGCCCCACACGCGGTCCATCAGTTGCGCGCGAGTGAGCACGGCGCCGGGCCGCTGCAGCAGCGCCGCCAGCAGGCCGTATTCGTAACGGGTCAGGTCGAGCAGGTGGCCCCGGAACTGGATGCGATGCCCCTGGGCGTCATGCACGAAACCGGTTGAACCGGCGACGACTGCGGGTCGCCCCCGCCGCAGCACCACGCGCACGCGCGCCACCAGTTCGCGCGGGGAGAAGGGCTTGGTCACGTAGTCGTCGGCGCCGATCTCCAGGCCCAGGATGCGTTCGGCCTCGGCATCGTGCGCGGTGAGGAAGATCACGGGCAGGTCGCCGCCATCCTGCGAGGCGACGCGCCGCAGCTCACGGCACAGCGCGAACCCGCCGATGTCCGGCAGGCCGACGTCGAGGATGGCCAGGTCGAAGCCCTCGCTGCGCACGCGGCGCAGGGCATCGCCTCCGGTCAGGCAGTGGTCGGCTTCGAACCCGTCCATCCGCAGCGCGTAGAGGACGGTGTCGGCAATGGCGGGCTCGTCTTCGACCAGCAGGATTCGGGGCATCGGTACGGGAAGCGGATCCGGACGCCCCATTGTGCCCCAGCAGGGCTACCCTATCGGGATGAACTATCGCCACGCGTTCCATGCCGGCAACCACGCCGACGTCCTCAAGCACGTCGCGCTGCTGGCGCTGTGCGATGCGCTGACCGCCAAGCCGGCCCCCGTCTTCGCGCTCGACACCCACGCCGGGCGCGGGTTGTACGCGCTGGACAGCAACTCGGCCCAGCGCACCGGCGAAGCCGATGACGGTATCGGGCGCCTGGTCGCCGAGGCGCCTGCCGACCCGCTGATCGGGCGGTACCTCCAGGCCGTGCGGGCCTGCCGCCACGAGCACGGCAAGCACGCCTACCCCGGCTCGCCGTGGCTGCTGGCCCATGCCCTGCGCGAGCAGGATCGGATCGCCGCCTGCGAACTGCACCCCGAGGAGGCGGCCCAGCTGGCCACCAATTTCAGCCGCGAGCCCCGCATGGCCGTGCACGCCCGCGACGGATACGCGGCGATGAAGGCGATGTTGCCACCTCGCATCGGCGAGACGCGTTACACGCGTGGGCTGGTCCTGATCGACCCGCCGTTCGAGGCGCAGCTGGAGGAATTCGACAAGGCCATCGGCGCACTGCGCGACGCCTTGGCCCGATGGCCGCAGGGCTGCTACGCCCTCTGGTACCCGATCAAGCTGCGTCGATCGCTGCAGCCGTTCTACCGGCGCGCCGCCGCGATGCCGGCCAAGTCCGCGCTGATCGCCGAACTGCTGGTCCGGCCCGACGATTCGCCACTGCACATGAACGGCAGTGGCCTGCTGATCCTCAATGCGCCCTTCCAGCTCGATGCCAGGCTGGCACCGGCGCTCAAGGCATTGGCCCAGACATTGGGCGAACGCCAGGCGTCGGCGCGGGTCGAATGGATCATGGCGCCGCCCTGAGGCGCACGCCCCCAGCGGCCGGCCCCGGCGCGATGAAGCGCCCGCCCGGCGTCGACTAAGGCTGCAGCTCAGGCTTGAGGTCGGGCTCGAAGAAGCTCCAGCGCACTTCCGGGAACTGCGCCTTGAGCGCGCGTTCCACGGTGTTGATCTCCTCGGCCAGGTGGCGGGTGGTCTGCAGTTCGCTCATTTCCGCCTGCACGGCGACCATCACGTCGTTGCCGAGCTGCAGCGTGATCACGCTGATCACCCGGCCCACTTCCACGCGCTCTTCCAGGAAGCGGCGGATCTCCTGCTCGCGCTCGGGATCCACGCTCTGGCCGATCAGCATCGCCTTGACCTCGATCGCCACGAATACGGCCACGACGATCAGCAGCGCGCCGATGGCGATGGTGCCGATCGCGTCCCAGAACGGATCGCCGGTCACCACGCTCAGGACCACCGCGAACAGGGCGAACACCAGGCCCAGCAGCGCGGCGAGGTCCTCGCCGAAGATCACCACCAGTTCGGCCTGGCGGCTCTCGCGGAACCAGCGCCACAGCGAACGGTTGCCGCGGGACTTGTTGACTTCCTGCAGGCAGGCGCGCATCGAGACGGCCTCGGCGATGATGCCGAAGCTCAGCACCCCCACCGCCCAGCCCCAGAACTTGATCTGCTGGGGATGCTGGAGCTTGTGGATGCCTTCATAGAGCGAGAACACGCCGCCCACGCTGAACAGCATGAGGGCGACCAGGAACGACCAGAAGTAGATCGCCTTGCCGTAGCCGAGCGGATATTCGGGCGACGCGGGGCGCTTGGCCTGGCGCAGGCCCAGCAGCAGCAGGACCTGGTTGGCGCAGTCGGCCAGCGAATGCACGGTTTCGGCGAACATCGCGCTGGAGCCGGTGAAGAAGGCCGCGACGCCCTTGGCCACCGCAATTGCAAAGTTGGCACCGAGCGCGAAGAAGATCGCGCGGGTCGAATCACCGCCGCCGGCCATGCAGTTTCCTTCTTGAATGTAAAAAGCCGCGGGATTCTAGCATCGCGCCCCGGAATGACCCGAAGGATGCCCCGCGCGGGACCGCGGCGGGGGCTCGCGCGGCCGGTCAGTCGGCCAGCGCCTGCTGCGTCTTTTTCGGCAGTTTCGCCCGGACCAGCTCGTAACTGCGACGGATGAGCTGGCGCAGTTCGTCGCGCGGAATCGCTGAAGCCACCGGGAGTTGCACCCAGTGCGCCCGGGCCAGATAGGGCGCCGGGATGAATCCCGGCCGCTCCGTGAGCTCCAGGAAGCGCTCGTCCTCGACCTTGAAACTGATCGAACCCTTCTGCGGGCCCCGCAGGCAGGTGGCGCAGAACATCTTGCCCGCGACCGTGAAAACCAGGTCGTCTTCCCACTTGGTGCCGGCCTCGACGCCAGGCCAGGCCGCTAATGCTCGCAAACTGCGTTCATTCATGTGCGGGATCCCGGCTGACTCGCGCACCCACGTGATGAAGCCCTCGACAAACGGTGTGACAAGATCATCCCATGACTGCGCGCGAACGCCTTCCGCCCTGGCACGAACGCCAGACGCTGGCCAACGGCCGCCAGGTGCTGATACGCCCGATCCGGCCCGAGGACGCCGAGCCCCTGCGGGCCGGTTTCAGCCTGCTCGAGCCCGAGGAGATCCGTCAGCGGTTCCTGCATATGGTCAGGGAACTGACTCCCGAGGCCGCCGAAAAGCTGACCCACACCAATCCGCGCAACGAGTTCGCGCTGGTGGTCGCCGAACCCCTGCCCCCGGGCGAGGCGCTGATCGGCGCGGTGGCACGGGTGGCCGCGGATGCGAATGGGCGTGATGCCGAGTTCGCGATCCTCGTCAGCCGGTACATCAAGAACATGGGCCTGGGCCGCTATCTGATGACCCGGCTGGTGAAATGGGCCCGCGGGAAGCGCCTGTCGCGCCTGTATGGCGACGTGCTGGAGAACAACGCCCCGATGCTGTCGCTGGCGCAGTCGCTGGGCTTCCAGCGCGAATTCCGCCAGGAATCGCCAGGCCTGGTGCGAATCGTCCTCGAACTCAAGCCGCGCACCGCGCGCCCGCCGTCCGACCAGCGGTCGTCCGCACACCCGATGCACGGGCGCTGATCGCGGATTTCCCGCTGATCGCCTGGACGCGGTGACGCGATCATCGCCGCCACTGCCGCTTGATGAGCGAGCGGTGGCGATTCTGCGGCGCCTCCCGAGCCACCGCTGACGCGCCCGCGCCGCCCGGCGCCTTGTCCCCACGCGCCTTGCTTTCGCGCCCAGCCGGCGCCATCTCCCCGCCGCGGGGCTGCGGACACAGGCCGCGGACCCCGCCTCCCGTACACTGCCCGCCCCTTTGCGCTGGCCGCGCTTCGCTGCCGGCGCCGCCTACGTTTTGCGCGCCCGCATGCCCAAGCCCGATCCGAACGCCATTCCCGCCCCGCCCCTGCCCCGGACCGGCCAGCAACGCGCCTGGTGGCGCCTGCCGGCGTCGCCGTCGGCGCTCGCCTGGCACGTGGCCCGAGCCGCGGCGACCCATGACGGGCCGGTTCTGGCCGTCGCCCGCGACAACCACGCCGCGCATCAACTCGAATCGGACCTGCGGACCTTCCTGGGCCCGCGCGAAGCCGTCGCAGGCCAGCCTCCGGTCGATGTCCTGGCGTTTCCGGACTGGGAAACCCTGCCCTACGACCAGTTCAGCCCACACCCCGACATCGTCTCCCAACGCCTGGCTGCCCTGCACCGGCTGCCCGGCGTCAGGCGCGCGGTGGTCGTGGTGCCGGTACAGACCCTGCTGCAGCGGCTGGCGCCGCTGCGCCACATCGTCGGGGGCAGCTTCGACGTGCGCGTGGGCCAGCGCCTGGACCTCGACGCCGAAAAGCGGCGGCTCGAGTCGGCCGGCTACCGCCACGTTCCGCAGGTCCTGGATCCGGGCGATTTCGCGGTGCGGGGCGGCCTGCTCGATGTCTACCCGATGGGCGCGGACTCGCCGTTCCGCGTCGAGCTGCTGGACGACGAGATCGAGACCATACGCGCCTTCGATCCCGAATCGCAGCGCTCGCTCGAGAAAATCGACGCCGTTCACCTGCTGCCCGGCCGCGAGGTGCCCCTGGACGAGATCGCGCTCAAGCGCGCCCTGGACGCCCTGCGCGACCGTTTCGACGTCGACACCCGGCGCAGCGTGCTCTACCAGGACCTGAAGGCCGGCCTGGCGCCGGCGGGGATCGAGTACTACCTGCCGCTGTTCTTCACCGAGACCGCGACGCTGTTCGACTACCTCGACGCCTCGGCGCTACCCCTGCTCGGCGAGGGGGTGATGGAGTCGGCCGAGCAGTTCTGGAAGCAGACCGAGGAGCGCTACGAGCAGCGCCGGCACGATCTGGAGCGGCCGCTGCTGCCGCCGACCGACCTCTACCTGTCGCCCGACGCGCTGCGCGAACGCCTGAACCAGTCAGTCCGCATCGAAGTCTGCGGGCCCGCGCACGCCCAGTACGAACGCGCCGCCGCCCTGGGCGACCAGCCCGCACCGGCATTGCCGGTGGCGGCGAAGGATGCGGCGCCCGCGCAGGCGCTCAAGTCCTTCCTGGCCAGCTACCCCGGGCGCGTGCTGGTGGCCGCCGACTCGCCGGGGCGCCGCGAAGCGCTGATCGAAGTGCTGGCGGCCGCGCAGCTCTCGCCCACGGTGCTGCCCGACTGGCCGGCATTCCTCGCCCAGCCGGAGCGTTTCGCCATCGCGGTGGCGCCGCTGGACGACGGCTTCGCGCTGGACGCACCACAACTGGCTGTGCTGACCGAGCGCCAGCTGTTTCCCGAGCGCGCTTCGCAGCCGCGCCGCCGCAAGCGCGTGGGGCGCGAACCCGAGGCGATCATCCGCGACCTGGGCGAATTGTCCGAGGGCGCGCCGATCGTGCACGAGGACCACGGCGTGGGCCGCTACCGTGGCCTGATCACGCTGGAGGCCGGTGGCCTTCCCGGCGAATACCTGGAAATCGAATACGCCAAGGGCGACCGCCTGTACGTACCCGTGGCGCAACTGCATCTGATCAGCCGCTACTCGGGTGCGTCGGTGGAAACCGCGCCGCTGCACTCGCTGGGCGGCGAGCAGTGGACCAAAGCCAAGCGCAAGGCCGCCGAGAAGGTGCGTGACGTGGCCGCCGAGCTGCTCGAAATCGAGGCCAGGCGCCAGGCGCGCGCAGGCCTGGCGATCGACGTGGACCGGGCCATGTACGAGCCTTTCGCAGCGGCATTCCCGTTCGAGGAAACCCCGGACCAGCATTCCGCGATCGAGGCGGTGATCCGCGACCTGGGCAGCTCGCAGCCGATGGACCGCGTCGTCTGCGGCGACGTGGGCTTCGGCAAGACCGAGGTGGCGGTGCGCGCGGCCTTCGTGACCGCGGCGGCCGGCAAGCAGGTGGCGCTGCTGGTGCCGACGACGCTGCTGGCCGAGCAGCACTACCGCAATTTCCGCGACCGCTTCGCCGACTGGCCGTTGCGCGTGGAGGTGCTGTCGCGCTTCAAGTCCACCAAGGAGATCAAGGCCGAGCTGGAGAAGCTTGCCGACGGCAAGATCGACGTGATCGTCGGCACCCACCGCCTGCTGCAGCCCGATGTGCGGTTCAAGGACCTGGGCCTGGTCATCGTCGACGAGGAACAACGCTTCGGCGTGCGCCAGAAGGAAGCGCTCAAGGCGCTTCGCGCCAACGTCCACCTGGCCACGCTGACGGCGACGCCAATCCCGCGCACGCTCAACATGGCGATGGCCGGGCTGCGCGACCTGTCGATCATCGCCACCCCGCCCGCCCATCGCCTCGCCGTGCAGACCTTCGTGGTGCCGTGGGAGGACGCGCAGCTGCGCGAGGCGTTCCAGCGCGAACTGGCGCGTGGCGGCCAGGTGTATTTCCTGCACAACGACGTCGAATCGATCGGCCGCATGCAGCGACAGCTGCAGGAGCTGGTCCCCGAGGCGCGCATCGGCGTGGCGCATGGGCAGATGCCCGAGCGCGAGCTGGAACGGGTGATGCTCGATTTCCACAAGCAGCGCTTCAACGTCCTGCTGTCGACGACCATCATCGAATCGGGCATCGACATCCCCAACGCCAACACGATCATCATCCATCGGGCCGACCGCTTCGGCCTGGCGCAGCTGCACCAGCTGCGTGGCCGCGTGGGGCGTTCGCACCATCGCGCCTATGCCTACCTGGTCGTGCCCGACCGCAAGGCGATCACCCCCGATGCGCGCAAGCGCCTGGACGCCATCGCCGCCATGGACGAGCTGGGCGCGGGTTTCACCCTGGCAACCCACGACCTGGAGATCCGCGGCGCCGGCGAACTGCTCGGGGAGGAACAGAGCGGCCAGATGGCCGAGGTTGGATTCAGCCTGTACACCGAACTGCTGGAACGCGCGGTGCGCTCGATCCGCCAGGGCAAGCTGCCCGACGTCGATGCGCACGAGGCGCGCGGCGCCGAGGTCGAACTGCACGTGCCCGCGCTGATTCCCGAGGACTACCTGCCCGACGTGCACACGCGGCTGACGCTGTACAAGCGCATCAGCGGCGCACGCGACAGCGATGAGCTGCGCGAGCTCCAGGTGGAGATGATCGATCGCTTCGGGCTGCTACCGGAAGCGGCACGCAACCTGTTCGCGATCGCCGAGCTCAAGCTGCGCTCCACGGCGATGGGCATCCGCAAACTGGACCTGGGCGACAAGGGCGGCCGGCTGCAGTTCGTCGAGCGTCCCAACGTCGACCCGATGGCCGTGATCCGGCTGATCCAGGGGCAGCCGAAGCTGTACCAGATGGACGGTCCGGACAAGCTGCGCATCAAGCTGGACCTGCCCGACGCGGGCACGCGATTCGACGCCGCGCGCGGCCTGCTGACACTGCTGGACAAGGCCGCCTGAGGGCGGCCGAGACTTTGGACACTGCTCGCCCCGGCGCACAGCCGGCACACTCCCCCTTTCCGTCCCTGGAATTTCCTCGATGAGCCTGCGCACGTGTGTCGGAACCCTCGCCGGGTTCGCCCTGGTCCTGTTGCTGTCGGCCTGCGCAAGTGCGGCAGGTCAGCACCAGGATGCGGCGTCGGGCGTCACCTTCGTGGTCGTGCGCCACGCCGAGAAGGCCAGCGACGGTGGCAAGGATCCAGGCTTGTCCGAAGCCGGCACGGCGCGCGCACAGGTCCTGGCCTCGCGTCTGCGCCGCTTCCCCGTGCGCGCGGCGTATGCCACCGCGTATCGACGTACGCAGCTCACCGCGGCACCCACCGCGCAGGCGCATCGCCTGGACGTGACGACGTATGACGCCGACCGGCCGGCCGACCAGCTCGCTGCCCAACTGCGCCGCGACCATGCGCAAGGCCACGTGCTCATCGTCGGGCACAGCAACACCGCGCCGCAGATCGCCGCGGCGCTTTGCGCCTGCACGGTCGCTGCGATGGACGATGCCGAGTTCGACCGCCTGATGACCGTGCGAATCGGCTCCGACGGCGCTGCCGTGTTCAGCCAGGAACGCTATTGATGGCGCATCCGGTCGTCCCCGAATGGACTGGCGACCTGGCCCAGCTTCAGGACATCCAGGCCGCACTCGCGCGGCAGGTGGTCATCCGGGACGACTTCCCGCGCCCGGTGCGCAGCGTGGCGGGATTCCACGTGCGTGCCTGGCCCGGCGACGCGAACGACCCGGACGACTCCGAGGGATTCGTCGAGGCGGCCGTGGTGCTGCTCGACGCCGACAGCCTGCAGACGATCGCCACCGGCGTGCATCGCGAACGGGCCCGCATGCCCTACCTGCGGGGCTTCCGCAGTTTCCGCGAACTGCCCGCGATGCTCGCCGCACTGGCGCAGCTTCCGGCACGACCGGACATGACGCTCGTGCCCGCGCACGGCCTGGCGCACCCGCGTCGCCTCGGTCTGGCCTCACACCTGGGCCTGGCCGCCGACCTGCCGACGATTGGCGTGGCGCAGCGCGTACTGCTGGGACATTCCTCCACGACGCTGCACGACATGCGCGGCGCATTCACCACCCTGCGCGACGAACGCCAGCAGGTGGGCTGGCTGCTGCGCAGCCAGGTGGGCCATGAGCCGCTGGCCGTGTCACCCGGCCACCGCGTCGCACTGCCATCGGCCCCGGAACTGGTCATGCGCTGGGTAGTCGGACACCGGCTGCCCGAGCCGCTGCGGCTGGCCGAACTGCTGCTGGAACACGTGCCGCACGGGCAGACTCCCTAAGGGCTGCCTCACGAGGCGGTCTGGGAAAGGGCACGCTCGATTGGGGCACTTGAAGACGCACGCCCCACAAGCACACGCGCCAAGGAGCGCGCCTACCGTGCCTGATCGCAAGCGGGCGGGCCTTGCGGCCCCACCATCGCCGCTTCACGATGGCCCATGCACCATGCCCACTCCCCCCGCACAGGAGTTGCCATGACCCGGATCCTCACTCTCGCCATGTTCGCGATGCTCACTGGCTGCGTCAGCGGTGTCGCCAGCGGCGGAATCGCGCCGGGTCAGGAGTTCAGCCTGGACGTAGGCCAACGCGCGGTGCTGCCCGACGCGTCCACGTTGCACTACGCGGGCATTTCCAACGATTCGCGTTGCCCGCCGAACGTCCAGTGCATCCGCGCCGGAGATGCCGACGTGCTGTTCGACCACATGCCCGCCGGCGGCAAGGCGCACCGTGTCGTGCTCAATACCGAACGCACGAAAAGCGCCGACGTCGGCCCATGGCAGCTGCAGCTGCTCGCGCTGCAGCCGGGTGAGCGCCCGCGCGTGACCCTGGTCCTGCAGGCTCCGTAGGCCAACGTGACCACGATCATCGCGCCGCGCATCCACGACCTGGGAGGCTTCCAGGTGCGCCGCGCGGTGCCCTCGGTGCAGGCGCGCTCGGTGGGGCCGTTCGTGTTCGTGGACCACTTCGGGCCCGTCACGTTCGAAGCGGGCCGCGGCGTGGACGTCCGCCCCCATCCGCACATCGGCCTGGCGACGGTGACGTTCCTGTGGGCCGGCCAGCAGACCCACCGCGATTCGCTGGGCAGCGTGCAGGAGATCACACCGGGCGACATCAACTGGATGACGGCCGGCCGCGGCATCGCGCATTCGGAACGCACGCCGCCGGGACTGCGCGAGCACCCGCATGCATTGCATGGGCTGCAGACCTGGGTCGCGCTGCCCCGCGCGCACGAGGAAGCCGCGCCCGCGTTCTTCCATCATCCTGCCGACACGCTTCCACAGCAGCGGCGCGAAGGCGCCTGGCTTCGCGTGCTGGCCGGTCGCGCGTACGGCGAGGAGTCGCCGGTGCAGGTGTTCGCTGGCACGCTCTACGTTGCGATCGACCTCGATCCCGATGCGAGCGTGCCGCTCGACGCGGGCCACGCCCAGCGCGCGCTCTACGTGCTGGAAGGCGACGCCCAGCTGGATGGACGCGACCTGCCGGCGCAGCACCTGGTACTGCTCGATGACGGCACGCGCCCGATCCTGCGCGCCCGGACGCCGGTGAAGGCGATGCTGCTGGGGGGCGAGCCCCTGGATGGGCCGCGCCACCTGTGGTGGAACTTCGTCTCCAGCGACCGCGAACGCATCGAGCATGCCAAGCAGGACTGGGAAGCGGGCCGGTTTGGCGCAGTGCCAGGAGAGACCGAATTCATCCCGCTGCCGGGAACCGACCCACCTGCGGTAAAAACGCCCACAAGTGATTGATTTTAAAGAGCTGCAGTTTCCCTGGAAACAGTTTCAACAGACACTATCGACAGGATTGGCAAACTGAATAGCGGTAATTTGTCAAGCCCCAGAAACGGCGCTATGTTCGGGACGAGCCGGAAGCTTCACCGGCTCTTAACGTCACAGGGGAAAATCCATGAACAAGTCGAACTGGATGCTGAGTCTGCTGTTGCTGCCGCTGGCCGGGACGGCCGCCGCCCAAAGCGCAGGAGCCTGCCCGTACCTGGACGCCTCCACCGGACTGACCTGGGAACACCGCGCCGGCCCGAACTTCGACTTCTGCCGCGCACTCAAGGCCGACGGCACCGAAGTGTTTGGCGTCTACATCTCGCCCCAGGCTCCCTTCAAGCCCAAGAACGCCAACCGCGCCGAACGCGTGAACATCGATGGCCGCGAGGTCATGTGGTATCGCGCCGAGATCGCCGGCACCAAGCTGCAGGCCCGCGAAGCGCTCGTGGACATGCCCGATGGACGCGTGGCGCACATCTCGGTGCAGGCCGCCAGCCCGGAAGCGCTCACGCAGTCACTGAAGTCGACCCAGTCTCTGAAGTTCGCCGGCACCCGGCTGAGCAGCAACTGAGGCATCGCGCGCGACCGGACGTCCGGTCGCCGACACGAACGCGGCGCGTGCCTCCGGGCCCGCGCCGTTTTCATTGAAGTCCCCGTCGCGCCGGGCGAATGGCGGGCCGGGACGACGCGGGCTCAATAGGACTGTTGAACGAACTGGTTCAAAACCGGCCTTCCTGGAAATCGACGAAGGCCTGCATCAGCTCCTGCCGCGTGTTCATCACGAAAGGTCCGTGGCGCGCCACCGGTTCGCGCAGCGGCCGTCCGGCCACGACGATCAGGCGCGCGGGCTCGAGCGCGGTGACCGAGAGCGCATCGCCGCCACCGAGCACCGCCAGTTCCTGCGCGCGCACGTCGCGGCCGTCCTCGCCCTCGCCCAGCCGCACGGCGCCCTCGTACACATAGGCGAAGGCGTTGTGGCCCGACGGCAGCAAGTGCGACCAGTCCCGCCCCGCGTCCAGCGACACGTCCAGGTAGAGCGGCTGCGTGGACGCCTGCACGATCGGTCCGCGCACGCCGTCCACTTCGCCGGCAATCACCTTGACGCTCACACCCGGTGCGGGCGCCACGACGGGGATGCCTGCGGCCGGAAACTCCTGGTAGCGCGGATCGGTCATCTTCTCGCGCGCGGGCAGGTTCACCCAGAGCTGGAAGCCACGCATCCGGCCTTCCTCCTGCTCGGGCATCTCCGAATGCACCAGGCCGCGGCCGGCCGTCATCCACTGCACGCTTCCTGGCGTCAGCAACCCCTCGTTGCCGTGGTTGTCGCGATGGCGCATGCGCCCGTCCAGCATGTAGGTGACCGTCTCGAAGCCCCGGTGAGGGTGTTCGGGAAATCCCGCCAGGTAGTCCTCCGGCCGATCGGTGCCGAATTCGTCCAGCAGCAGGAACGGATCCAAGTCGGGCAGCGACGGGCCACCGATCACACGCGTCAGGCGCACGCCCGCCCCATCGGACGTCGGCTGGCCGCGCAGGATCCGCTGGACGCGGGCGCGGGCATCGTGGGCAGAATTCATGGCGATCCTCCGTGTAGGAGCCCCCTTAGTGGGGATGAAGCCCGCACGCGCCCAGCGCGGCTGCGTCGAAGCATCGTTGCAGCGGCGTCGCCAATGCGGCGCCTCATCCCGTCCGACGGTAGACGAAGACCGTGGCCGGGGGCACGTTGCGCAGCACGAACTCGCCACGGCTGACCGTCAGTCCCAGTTCCCGCGTCACTTCGTCGGCCACCGGCGAGGTTGGGCCGTAAGTGAACTGTATGAAGACGCCGTCCGGCTTCAGGCAGGCCAGCGCTGCGGCGATGATCTCGCCCTGCAGCGATGGTGGCATGGTCAGCAGGCCCAGGCTGGACACGATGGCATCGGCCAGGCCGCGATCCAGGTAGCCGCTTCCCCGGGCCAGTTCGGGCAGCGAGTGGGCATCGCCCAGCACCACGTACACATCGGGGAAGCGCGCGTGCAGGTGCGCGTGCAGCTCTTCGTTGAGTTCCAGCACCAGCAACTGGCGGGCCTGGATGCCGGCCGCCAGCAAGGCTCGCGTGATCGCGCCGGTCCCGCCGCCCAGTTCGATCACCCGCGTGGTGTCGTCGGGCAGTTCCTCGATCATCGCGGCCGCCAGTTCGGCGCTGGATGGCGTGACCGAGGCCATGCGCAGCGGATTCTTGAGCCACTGCCAGAAGAACGTGAGCGCGCCGGCCCGGGGTCGCTTCATCGCATCACCTGCCCGTCAGAGGCGGCGCAGCTGCCAGCAACGATGGATGCGGGCATCGCGCGCGAAGTCAGGGGGGATGGTATCGGCGCTGATCTCAACGCAGCGTGCAAACTCCGCGATCGCCGTCTCGTCCAGCCGGAACCGGCGGAAGTTGTTGGAGAAATACAGCACGCCTTCGCGCGACAGCCGAGCCACCGCGGCGCGCAGCAGGTCCACGTGGCGCGCCTGCACGTCGAAATCCTGCGCCCGCTTCGAATTGGAGAACGTCGGCGGGTCACAGAAAACCAGGTCGTACTCGCCCGTGTCGCGCTGCAGCCATTCCATCGCGTCGGCCTGCGCCAGGCGATGACGGGTGCCGCCCATGCCGTTCTCGCGCAGGTTGTCTGCGCACCATTCCAGGTAGGTCGAGGACAGGTCGACCGTGGTCGTCTGCCGCGCGCCACCCACCGCGGCATGCACGGTGGCGGCCCCGGTATAGGCGAACAGGTTGAGGAAGCGCGCGTCCTGGGCCTCTTCCGCCAGCCGCAGGCGCAGCGGCCGGTGGTCGAGGAACAGCCCGGTGTCCAGGTAGTCGAACAGGTTCACGCGCAGCAGGACGTCGCCTTCGCGAACGGTGATGAATTCGCCGCGGGTGTCGAACTGCCCGTACTTGCTGCCACCCTTGCCGCGGCTGCGGGTCTTCAGCGCGATCCGCTCGCGCGGCACGGCGAAGACCTCGCGTGTGGCCGCGAGCAATTCGTTCAGCCGGCGCCGCTGCACATCCAGCGGAATCTCGGCCGGCGCGGCGTACTCCTGCACATGGAGGTACAGCCGCGGCGTGGGTTCGGCGGTCTCGTAGACGTCGATCGCCGCGGCGTATTCGGGGATGTCCGCATCGTAGGCGCGATAGCAGGTGACGCCCTCGCGCTCGCGCCAGGCCTTGAGCTTGCGCAGGTTGCGGCGCAGGCGGTTGGCCACCATCTGCGCGCCTTCGGCCAGCGCGGGGGCAGATTCGGTACGTTCCCGTTGCGGCGGCGCGATAGGGTCGACCTGGATCAGCGTGCATTCGATCGCGCCGTTGAACAACTGGTACTTCTTGCCGGCGCGCAGGCCGGTGGCGAAGGCCAGGTCGGCGTCGCCGCACAGCAGGCTCGCGCGCCAGGTCGGCAGAACCTCGCGCAGTCGCGTGCCCAGTGCGCGGTACAGCGCGGGGTCCGCCGCCAGCCGCGCGTCGTAAGGCGGATTGCAGGCGACCAGGCCGACGGCGGGCGCATCGGTCGGCGCCTCGAGCGCAGCCACGGAGACCACCTTCCACTCGATCGCTTCCGCGACGCCAGCCGCGGCAGCGTTCTCGCGGGCGGCGCGGATCGCGTGTGGGTCCAGGTCGCTGCCGTGGAAGGCCGGGCGCAATGCGGCGCGGCCCGCGGCCTCGCGCTGCAGCGCTTCGTTGCGCAGGACGTCCCAGCCCGCGGCATCGAATCCCCGCCACAGCGTCGGTGGAAAGCCTCCGAGCCGCATCAGGCCCGGCGCGACGTCGGCGGCCATCATCGCGCCTTCGATGACGAGCGTGCCGCTGCCGCACATCGGGTCGACCAGGGCGCCGCCGGCGGCATACACGCGCGGCCAGCCGCCGCGCAACAGCACGGCCGCGGCGAGGTTTTCCTTCAGCGGTGCCTCGCCCTGCAGGCGACGCCAGCCGCGCCGGTGCAGCGGACCGCCACCCAGGTCTACCGACAGCACCGCGCGCCCCTTGCGCACCACCAGGTTCAGGCGCAGGCCCGGTGATTCCACGTCGACATCCGGCCGCGTGCCGGTGGCCGCGCGCATGGTGTCGACCACGGCGTCCTTGACCCGCTGCGCGGCATAGCGCGCATGGGTGAGCGCCTCGCCGGACACGTGCGCATCCACCGCGATCGTGTCACCCGAGGCGAGATGCTCGGGCCAGCGGACCGCGGCGGCGCCTTCATACAGCGCCATCTCGTCCGCGCATTCGAACTCCGCCAGTGGCCACAGCACGCGGCTGGCCAGGCGAGACCACAGGACGGCGCGCTGCGCGTCGGCCATCGTGCCTTCGACGTTGACGCCAGCCATGGTCGCCGTCGCGCGGCTGCAGCCGAGGGCGAGCAGTTCCTCGGCCAGCAGGTATTCCAGGCCCTTTCCGCAACTGGCGAAAAACTTCACAGTGACTCCAGCAATTGGGCGAACGCCTGCGCGCTCGCATCGACGTGCGCCGACAGCCGGTGGCTGTCGTCCACCATCAGCAGGCGCGAGCGGCGCGCGGCGGCCCACTCCACCACCTGCGCGGCGGGGATGAGTTCATCGTCCCAGCCATGCACCAGGCTGGTGGGAACGCTGGCCGCCTGCAGCGGGTGCGAGGGGTCGAGCGAGATCGGCGGCGCCATCAGGAACAGGCCGGCGACAGGCACCTGCATCGACACGTGTCCGGCGATCCAGGCACCCAGGCTGGAGCCGGCCAGCACCAGCGGACCGCGCGCGGCGGCGTCCTGCGCCAGGGCCAGCAAGCGCGCCACGCGTGCGGCGACGTCACCCAGGCCGCTGACGTCGCGCTTTGCGTCCAGGTCGGTGAAGTCCGGTCGCTCGTGGGTCCAGCCGTGCCGCTGCGCGGCCTGCGCCAGCGCAGTCACCTTGGTGGCGTCCGGGCCGCTCTCGAAGCCGTGGCACAGGATGCAATGTCCAACCATTCTCAGGAATTCCGTGATGTGGAGCGCGCCGGGCGAAGAGGCCGCTCCGGAGATCTCAGGCCAGTGCCAGTACCGGGTCGCCTACACGCAGGCAACCACCTTCCAGGATCCGCGCGCACAGCCCGCCGTGCCCGCGCATCGCGTTGTAACCGCCGGGACCGAGCGCGGCTTCCATGCGCGAACAGGGGTCGCAGCTGTCGGTGCCTTCCAGCACGACATCGCCGATGCGGAAGCGCCGTCCCTTGAGTGCAACCAGCGGCAGCCCGGAGACAACCAGATTGCGGCGCAGCAGTGCCGGCTCGACCGCGGCATGGCCGGACAACGCCGCAATGACGGGCAGATGCTCGGCCTGGATCAGGGTGACGCCACGCTTGCCGCTGCCGCCGGTGTAGCGGTCACCCGCCAGTCCGCGGCCTGCCGTCGCCTGCACGCTGTCCACCATCCGCATGGCGGCCTCGCGACGCGGCCGCAGCCCGATCCACTCCACGCGGCCCGTCTGCGGCAGGGTCGCCATCAGCTTGCCGAGTTCGGAGTCGGGAGGAGGCAGGGCCATGACGGCTCCGGAAAAACGCAGGGTGAATGCTAGCATCCGGCCCATGCTGCCCGAGCTTCCGCCGCTTCCCGTCACGGTCGATCCGCTGCCCTACGAGGCCCGGCTGGATGCGCGCCCCCTGTCGCAGATCGACCTGGTCGTCATCCATTGCACCGAACTGCCCGATCTCGCGCAGGCGCGTGAATTCGGCGAACGTGAACTCTACGCATCGGGCACCGGCAACAGCGGGCACTACTACATCGACCGGGATGGCGCGGTGCTGCAGTACGTCGCCCCGCAACGCATCGCGCACCACGTCCGCGGCTACAACCCGCGTTCAGTGGGCATCGAACTGGTCAACACCGGCCGCTACCCGCGCTGGCACGATTCGCGCCACCAGGCGATGGACGAGCCCTACCCCGACGCCCAGATCGAAGCCCTGATCGCGCTGCTGCGGCGGCTGCGGGTGGAATTGCCGGCGCTGCGCCTGATCGCCGGCCACGAGGACCTGGATACCGACACCGCACCGGCCTCGGACGATCCGGGCGCCCTGGTGCCGCGCAAGCGGGACCCGGGACCCCGCTTCCCCTGGCCGCGGGTGCTGGCGGCGGTGGAACTGCAGCGGCTCGTCCCCGCGCGGACGGCGGAGCCCTGAGCCCGGGCGCCAAGGGCGCGCCCGTATACTTGCCGTCCTCGCACCACCGAATCGCCGCCCCATGACCTCTCCCGTTTCCGAGCTGATCGAACTGCTCTCGCTCGAACGGCTCGAAGACAACCTCTTCCGCGGCCAGAGCCGCGATATCGGCACCAAGTACGTCTTCGGCGGCCAGGTGCTTGGCCAGGCGCTCTCCGCGGCCCAGGCCACCCTCGACGAAGACGAGCCACGGGCGGCGCACTCGCTGCATGGTTACTTCCTGCGCGCGGGCAACATCGAGGCGCCCATCGTCTACATGGTCGACCGCACCCGCGACGGCGGCAGCTTCTCGGTGCGGCGCGTGACCGCCATCCAGCACGGCCAGCCGATCCTGTTCCTCGCGGCCTCCTTCCAGAAGGAAGAATCCGGCGCCGAACACCAGCTGTCGATGCCGGAAGTGCCGATGCCGGAGGACATCGATCCCTCGCCCGCGCTGGCGCCGGAGGTGCTGGCCACGCTGCCGACCAAGGTGCAGCGCTGGGTCTCGCGGCAGGGGCCGTTCGAATTTCGCCACGTGTATCCGCGCGACGAGCTCAATCCGCCAAAGCGCCCGCCCTTCCAGCAGGTGTGGTTCAAGCTGAGCGAGCCGGTCGGCGATGCGCCGGAACTGCATCGCGCGCTGCTGGCGTACGCCTCGGACTTCCAGCTGCTGGGCACCGCGACGTTCCCGCACGGCATCAGCTACTACCAGCCCAACGTGCAGATGGCCTCGCTCGACCACGCCATGTGGTTCCACCGGCCATTCCGGACCGACGACTGGCTGCTTTATTCCATCGACAGCCCCAGCGCGCAGCAGTCGCGCGGGCTGGCGCGCGGCATGGTGTACGACCGCCACGGCCGGCTGGTCGCCAGTACCGCCCAGGAAGGCCTCATCCGCGTCGTGCGCGACGCCAAGGGTTCGTGATCGGATGCGTCAGGTTTTCAGCAGTCTTCGCCTGGAGAACGTGGAGCGAGTGGCCCAGCTCCTCAAGGATGCGGGCCTGGAGGTGCGCATCACCGATGGCCGCTCCTACAAGGGCGCCATGCGCAGCCGGCACAGCTACGCCGACCAGAACGCCCCCAAGCCGGCGGTCTGGATCGTGCGGTCGGAAGACAAGGTGCGTGCGCGCGAGCTGCTGCGCGAACACGGCCTGATCGAATCCACCCGCCAGAGCGACAGCTTCATTCCGCTCAGCTTCCGCGACGACCCGGTCGAGGTGTCGAAGACGCCGGCACAGAAGCGCATGTTCCGCTTCAAGGTCGGACTGCTGGCCGCGATGGCCGTGATCATCGTGCTGGCGATGCTGCGCGGGTGCTACTCCCGCCAGCCCGACGCGAAGGTCGTGACGTCGGCCGCCGTACCCGTCCCGTCGACGGCGATCGCCGCCGGCGGCACACCCGAGGCGCTGGCCCAGGCGGTGTTCGCGCGTGAACTGACCCAGCGCAACATGGTGCTGTGCCTGACAGTGGATGGCCGCGATGCTTCGCCGGCGGTCATCCGCTGGGTGCGGCCGACCGGCCAGGGCGCGGTGCCCGGATCGGCCTGCCTGCGCGACTACGACCCTGCCCGCGGCAGCATCGAGAAGAAGACCGGCAAGCCGGCCCTGCTGGCCGCGGTGCACTCGTTCAAGTCGACGGGCGCCAACTCGGGCACGATCGAGTTCGAATCCTTCCACCACGGCGAGTTCGCCCACTACAAGACCCTGGAAGTGCGGCGCACGGGTGGGCGCTGGCAGGTGGTGAAGGTGCTGCGCCACGTGGCCTCGTTTGGCCTGTCGGGCTGAGCGCGCCCGCTGGAACCCCGGGGCGGCGCGCGCGCCCCGAGGGCGCGCCGGGACGTTTTTTGGTGCACCGCGCGCCGGAAGCGGTCACATCCGGCGCCGGCGCGCGTCCCGGTCTGCAAGCCCGACCTGCCCGCTGAGCGCGCCGACATGACCGCCCTGACCGTCGAAGACCTGATCCTGCGCGAACTGCCCGCCGCCACAAATGGCGACCCGCACGCCTACGGGCGGATCGTCGCCGCGAGCCAGAACACGGTGACCGCGGTGGCGCTGGCGATCACCCGCGACGTGGGTACCAGCGAGGACATCGCCCAGGAGGCGTTCCTCAATGCCTGGCAGAACCTGCAACGTCTGCAGAACCCCTCCAGCTTCCTGCCCTGGCTGCGGCAGATCACCCGCAACCTGGCCCACGACCACTTGCGCGGCGTGCAACGCCGTCCCCGCGCCGCCGATGACGCCGAGGCCGCGATCGAAGCCGCCGCGGATCCCCAGCCGGGCCCGGCCGACCGGATCATCGAGCACGAACAGCAGGCCGTGGCGGCCGACCTGATCTCGGCACTGCCCGACGAAAGCCGCGAGGTGCTGCTGCTGTATTACCGCGAAGGCCAGAGTTCGCAGCAGGTCGCGCACCTGCTGGGCCTGAGCGACGCCGCGGTGCGCAAGCGCCTCTCGCGTGCCCGTGGCAGCGTCCGCGAGGACCTGATGCGCCGCTTCGGCGAGTTCGCGCGCAACAGCGCGCCGTCGGCGGCGTTCGCCACGGTGGTCACCACCGCGCTGGGTTCGCTGAGCAAACCCGCATCGGCCGCCGGCATGGTCGCCGCGGGTTCGGGCGTGGCCGGTGCGACCTTGGGCAAGCTTTTCCTGGGCTTCACGGCCGGCCTGGGCGCGGGCATCGCCGGCGGCCTGGCCGGGCTCTATTTCTGCGCACGGCAGCTCCAGGCCTACGCCGATACCGATCTGGAGCGGACGGCGATCCGGCGCTGGGTCCGCCAGTACGCGTTCACGAGCGTCGCGCTCAGCTCCGCGATCATGGCTGCCGCGGTGCTGGCGCCGAGCTGGCAGTTGCTGTCCGCGCTCACGCTGGGTGCGCTGCCGGTGCTGAACTACCAGTTGCTCGTGCCCCTGCCCCGCATGATGAATCCGATGCGCGAACGCGACGCGCGGCGCCGGCCCGAAGGAGCGGGCCGCCGGGCGCTGGCCTACCGCCTGGTCTGGGGCGTCACCGGCGTGCTCATCACGAACATCGCGATGATCGGTGGGCTGGTGCTGCTGGTGCTGGGCTCCGGCCACATCCACGGCTGACCGGGCACAGGCAGGCTGCTGGCAGAATCCCGCCGCTGTCGACAACATTGGCGCGCCTGCGCGCTATGCTGCCCCCATGGGCAAGGACCCGGGCCAGTACACCGACGACTTCCGTCTGTTCCAGACCGCGGAGCATCCTTGCGGCTATTGGCCCGAGCGGGTCGCCCGCGACCTCGTCTTCGATCCCCGCGATCCACGCATGGGCCAGTGGTATCCGCTGGCGCTGGGGTGGGGGTTCCGGCGCTCGGGAGACATCGTCTACCGGCCGCATTGCAACAATTGCCGCGCCTGCACCGCGGTGCGCATTCCGGTCCACCGCTTCCGGCCCGACCGCAGCCAGCGCCGCTGCCTGGCGGCCAACGCCACCGTGGAAACGCGCGTCCTGCCGGCCGAGCGGACCGACGAGCAACTCGCGCTGTATCGCCGCTACCTGGCCGCGCGCCACGCGGGCGGCGGCATGGATACCCATGGCGCGACCGAGTTCGACCAGTTCCTGGTGGGCAGCTGGAGCCAGGGCCGCTTCATCGAACTGCGCGAGGACGGTCGACTGCTGGCGGTGGCTGTGACCGACCTGGTGGAAAACGCACTGTCAGCGGTCTACACCTTCTTCGAACCCGACCTGGTCGCACGCGGCCTGGGCACGCTGGCCATCCTGCGGCAGATCGAATGGGCGCGCAGCACCGAGCGCGCGCATCTCTACCTGGGCTACTGGATCGCCGGCCATCGCAAGATGGACTACAAGCGCCGCTTCAAGCCACTGGAAGGCTTCGACGGCCGCGAATGGCGGGAGCTGGAGTGAACTGCCCGGAGCGTCATCCAGGTTTCATGACCCGGTAACACCCCTCGCCTGAACTGTGCCGCGTCGCCGTCCACGGGCACGGCCTTCGCGAGCAACCTCCATGCGCCTCGACCTGATCCTCGCTGCCGCGGCACTGTGCCTGGCAACCACCTCCTGCGCCCCGGCGGAGAGCCGCACCGCCCACAACATCGAGGAGGCCACGATCGGGGTGGCGCAGTGCGACGATTACCTCGCGCGCATCAGCGCGTGCATCAGCCAGCTTCCGCCCGACCGCCGCGCTGCGCTCACCGCGCAGGCGCGCGAGACGTTCGCCACCTGGAAGCAGGCCGCCGCCCACCCCCAACACCGCCAGACGCTGCCGCAGTCCTGCACGGTCAGCCAGGCGTTGGCACGCGAGGAACTGGCCCCGCTGGGCTGCACCCTGTGACGTTGCCGGGGCGACACCGGCTGTCCTGAGCGACCCGTCGCTGCCAGCTGCTGGCGGCGGCGAAGCGCGTGTCCGGCAAGTATCAACGACAGACTCACACCGACCTGCGATCATCCCGCCATGCAGCGATCCCGCGTCGCATGGTGCAGCGTGCTGTCGGCCTTGCTTCTCCTGGCCGGTTGCGTGCGCGTGGCCGTGCACGGCGACCCGGACGCCTGGGCGGAGAGCATGGGCATGGGCCCGAAACTGCGGGTGGCGACCTACAACACCTCGCTCTACGACGACGCCGAGGGCGGCCTGGTACGGCGCCTGGAATCCGGCGATGACCATGCGGCGAAGATCGCCGCCGTGCTGCAGCGCGTGCGACCGGACATCGTGCTGCTCAACGAGTTCGATTACGACGCCCCGCAACGGGCCGCCGACCTGTTCCAGCACCGTTACCTGGAAGTGGCCCAGCCCGGCGGCGGACAGCCCCTGCACTATCCGCACCGCTACCTCGCTCCGGTCAACACGGGCGTGCCCAGTGGGCTGGATCTCAACGCAGACGGCGTCGTGGGTACGCAGGGCCGCGCGCGCGGCGACGACGCGTGGGGTTATGGCCTGCACCCCGGGCAATACGGAATGCTGGTGTTGTCGCGTCATCCGATCGATGCGCCGGCCGTGCGCACGTTTTCCCTGCTGAAGTGGCAGTCGATGCCGGGCGCCGCGCGACCGTCGAACCCGGCCACCGGAGCGCCTTTCCACCGCGATGCCGTGTGGTCGCGGCTGCGCCTGTCCTCGAAGTCGCACTGGGATGTTCCCATCCACACCGCGCTGGGCGTCGTGCACCTGCTGGCCGCGCATCCGACGCCGCCGGTCTTCGACGGCCCCGAGGACCGCAACGGTCTGCGCAACTTCGACGAGATCGGGCTGTGGGCACGCTACCTGTCCGATGAACCGCAGCCATGGCTGTGCGACGACATCGGCCGCTGCGGCGGATTGCCCGCCGACGCGCGCTTCGTCATCGCAGGCGACCTAAACGCCGACCCGTCCGACGGGGCCGGGCGTCCGGGGGCGATCGCACAGCTGCTGGCCCACCCGCGGGTGGACGCGACGTTCGTCCCGCGCAGCGCCGGGGCCGTGGAGCGCGCGGCCGATCGCGGCCTGGCGCGCACGGGTGACGTGGGCACGCACACGGGCGACTTCGGGCCGGCGGCAGGCACGTTGCGGCTGGACTACGTGCTGCCGTCCCGCAACCTGCGCGTCGTCGACGGCGGCGTGTTCTGGCCCGTCAGCGGCACGCCGGAAGCCGATATCACCGGTGCCAGCGACCACCACCTGGTGTGGCTGGACCTGCGCGGGCGCTGAAGCACGGCAGCGCATGAAGACAGCAGGACCGTGGATCTACCGCGGACCTGCGATTGCCGACCCTCTGCGCCGAAGTCGCGCCAGCGATCGCGGGCATCGCGCGCACCGGCGGGCGCGCGTGTCAGGGCTTGGGCGGCGTCTGCGTGGGCGTCTGCGTCGGCGAGTCTTGCGCCGCGGGCACCGCCTGGGACGGAGCGTCGGCGGGTGCGGCGGTGGGGCCGACGGGCGGCAGCGGCGAGGTGGGGGCGATCGGGATGCGTGGATGGAAGCCGAACTTCTCGTCGCCGTGGGCGGACACGATCATCCGCACCATCTGCGTGGGCACCATCAGTTCCACCTTGACTTGGGTGCCGTCCGGCGTGCGGGCATCCAGCGTCATCTCCACCAGTGACCCGGCCGTGTCGACTTCCCGGCAAAGGACGCAGTTGCCTTCCTGCAGGTAGGGCTTGATCGGTTCGCCCAGTGCCTCGAGCGCCTGGTCGAAGAAATAGACGACGTAGCCGGGGGCGTCATGTGGTGCCATGGAATTCTCCGACGCTCAGCGCAGCTCGATGGTGAGGTGTGAGGCCGCGTCGCGCGCACGCTCGCGGGCATCGTCGATGTCCTTGCCCAGCGCGAGCGTTACGCCCACGCGGCGTTGCCCTTCCACGCGCGGCTTGCCGAACAGGCGCAGCTGCGTGTCCGGTTGGGCCAGCGCGGCGGCGACGCCCTCGAACACCGGCACCCCGTGTCCCTGCGCCAGCAGCGCGCACGAGGCGGCAGGCCCGTTCTGCCGGATCCCGGGGATCGGCAGGCCGAGGATCGCCCGCGCGTGCAGCGCGAACTGGCTCAGGTCCTGCGAGGCCAGCGTGACCAGGCCGGTATCGTGCGGACGCGGCGAGACTTCGCTGAACCACACCTCGTCACCCTTGACGAACAGTTCCACGCCGAACACACCCCAGCCGCCCAGGTCGTCGGTGATCGCCCGTGCAATCTGCTGCGAACGTTCCAGCGCACGCGGCGACATCGGCTGCGGCTGCCAGCTTTCCCGGTAGTCGCCGTCGCGCTGCAGGTGACCGATGGGGTCGCAGAAAGTCGTACCGTCGCGGTGGCGGACGGTGAGCAGGGTGATCTCGTAGTCGAAATCGATGAAGCCCTCCACGATGACCCGGCCCGCGCCGGCGCGGCCGCCGGTCTGCGCGTAATCCCAGGCGGCATCGATGTCGGCCGGGGTGCGCACCGTCGACTGGCCCTTGCCGGACGAGGACATCACCGGCTTGACCACGCAAGGCAGGCCGACCTGTTCGATGGCGGCGCGATATTCCTCGCGCGTATCGACGAACCTGTAGGGCGAAGTAGCCAGTCCCAGCGTCTCGCCTGCCAGGCGGCGGATGCCCTCGCGGTCCATGGTCAGGCGTGCGGCGCGTGCCGTGGGGATGACGCGCGAGGCGCCGTTGCCCTGGGCGGCGAATTCGGCCTCCAGTTCCACCAGGGTCTGGGTATGGATCGCCTCGATTTCGGGGACGATCAGATGGGGTTGCTCGATGGAGACGAGCGAACGGATGGCATTGCCGTCGAGCATGTCCAGCACGTGGCTGCGATGGGCGACCTGCATGGCCGGCGCGTCGGCGTAACGGTCGGCCGCGATCACTTCCACGCCCAGGCGCTGCAGTTCGATCGCCACTTCCTTGCCCAGCTCGCCCGAACCGAGCAACAGCACACGCAGGGCATGGGGCGACAGTGGCGTACCGATCCGGGTCATGGTCTGCATGGGCATGGCGAGGGCCGGGTAGTGTAGCCGGGCAACCTGCGAGGCCGGCGTGGTCGCCGCCGCGGTGCGCGTGCGATGCTTCGGCCATGCCACGCCCTTCCCCCGCCTGGTCCGCCATCGTCCTCGCCTGCCTGCTGGCCGCCTGCACCGACAAGGACGCGGCCCCGCCGGAGTCGGGCGCGTTGTCCGGCGTGCTGCTGGTGGACTCGCAACTGGCGGAAATCAGCGGGCTGGCGGCTTCCCGGCGCCACCGCGACGTGCTGTGGCTCAACGACGACGGCGGCAACCCCGCGCGGCTGTTCGCGATCAGTCCGAAGAACGGCGAGCGCCTGGCCACGGTGCGCCTGGAGGGGGTGACCAAGACCGACTGGGAAGACCTCGCCGCCTTCCGCCTCGACGGCAAGGACTACCTGCTGATCGCCGACACCGGCGACAACGGCGGCCTGCGGCGGACCCTGCAGCTGCACGTCGTCGAGGAGCCGGACAAGGTGGAGAACGCACGCATCCGGCCGGCGTGGTCGATCGCCTTTCGCTGGCCCGACGGCGCGCGCGACTGCGAGGCCGTGGCCGTCGATGCGCCCAACCGCCGGATCCTGCTGATTTCGAAGAAGCGCCAGCCGCCGGAAATGTTCTCCCTGCCGCTGCAGCCCTCCACCCGGATCGTCACCGCCACGCGACTGGGAACCCTGCACGGCGTCCCGGTCGCCAGCGCGGAAGAGACGCGGCGCAACGCACGGCAGGCCCGCGTGCTGCGCCAGGTCACCGCCGCGGACCTCTCGCCCGATGGGCAAACCCTGGCCGTGATGACCTACCGCGACCTGCTGCTGTACCACCGCGGACCTCAGGAGAGCTGGTCCGAGGCGATCCGGCACGCCCCGCGCCTGCGCGAACTGCCCTGGCTGCCCCAGGCCGAGGCGCTGGGATGGTCCGCCGACGGACGCAGCCTATACGCCACCGGCGAGTTCATTCCCGCGCCCATGTACCGGATCACCCCCTAGCCACCGGCGTCCAGCCCTCCCGACGGGCTTCGACCTGCGCCTGCCCCCGCGTTCGATCTCTCCGGCGAGGACGGAACCGCTCGGATCCGTCCGTCGGGACCCTGTTGACTTGATATCATTTTGATATCAACAATTCGACATCGCCCAGGAGACCACCATGAAAGAGATCCCCCTGCAGTCGCTGCCCGGCATCCCGACCCTGCTGGGACTGATCGCCGCCGGCCTGGCGTCGGCCTATCTGTTCTTCACCGGCGTCCAGACCGACTCCCCCCTGCTGCTGGTGCTGGCGTTCGTGATGGGCGTGCTGGCCGGCTTCTGCCTGATCGGCCTGTACATGGTCGAGCCCAACCAGTCGGCCGTGCTCAGCCTGTTCGGCAAGTACGTCGGCACGGTGAAGGAGAACGGCCTGCGCTGGAACAACCCCTTCTACGCGAAGAAGAAGGTCAGCCAGCGCGTGCGCAACTTCGAAAGCGGCCGGCTCAAGGTCAACGAACTGGACGGCAGCCCGATCGAGATCGCCGCGGTGATCGTCTGGCAGGTGGTGGACAGCGCGGAGGCCGTCTACAACGTCGACGACTACGAGAGCTTCGTCCACATCCAGTCCGAGTCCGCGCTGCGCACGATGGCCACCAGCTATCCCTACGACCAGCACGAGGAAGGCCAGATCGCCCTGCGCAGCCATGCCGCGGAGATCTCGCAGCACCTCGAACAGGAACTGTCCGAACGCCTGGCCGACGCCGGCGTGCAGGTGCTCAATGCGCGCATCAGCCATCTGGCCTACGCGCCCGAGATCGCCCAGGCGATGCTGCAGCGCCAGCAGGCCAACGCGATCATCGCGGCGCGTACGCGCATCGTCGCCGGCGCCGTGGGCATGGTCGAGATGGCGCTGGCCGAACTCCAGAAGAACGGCGTCGTGCATCTGGACGAGGAACGCAAGGCGCAGATGGTGAGCAACCTGCTGGTCGTGCTGTGCGGCGAGCGTTCGACGCAGCCCATCGTCAATGCCGGAACGCTGTATTGACCCGGAGCATCGGCATGGAAAGCTCACGCGATGCGGGCGCCGCCACGCGGCTGGCCAGGTCTGAGCAACGGCCGCCGGATGGACGGTCGTGCGTGGCGATGCGTCACGCGCCCCGCAGCGCCCGAACCCGCGCGGGCCGATCGCCTGACGTGATCGCCGGGGACCTGGCATGAGCGAAAAGAAGGCCTACCCGCTGCGCATCAACGCCGATGTCCTGGCCGCGGCGCAGCGCTGGGCCGACGACGAATTGCGCAGCCTCAACGCGCAGATCGAATACGTGCTGCGCGACGCGCTCCGCAAGGCCGGCCGCCTGAAGGCCCCCGAAGCGGAAAACCCGCCGGAACCGGCGCCCGACGAGACATCAGGGAATGAATGACATGGAACCGATTTGCCCCTGCCCCGCAAAGCAGCCCCACCCGATGCGCAAGGCCAACACCGCCTTGCTTGCGCTGGCCCTGGCGCTGGCCCTGATCCCCGCCGGCGGTGCCGCTGCCGCGCCGGCCTCGGTCGCTGCGCAGGACGGCGCGCCTGCCACCACCCGGGCCGTCGCGACTCCGGCGACCCAGGCCGCGCTCCGCCTGCTCGACCAGCTGGACGCCGGGCGGTTCGACGCCGCCACGGCGTCGTTTTCCGCACAGATGCGCGCGGCCGTGCCTGCCGACAAGCTGCGCCACGTATGGGAATCCCTGCCCGCGCAGGCTGGCGTCGCCCAAGGGCGCGGCACGCCGCGCGAACGGATCGAGTCGGGCATGGTCGTGGTCGAGATTCCGCTCGACCATGCCACCGTGGACCTGCTGGCGACGGTCGCCATCGACGAGCAGGGCCGCGTGGCCGGTTTCCTGATCCAGCCGGCCCCGCCTCCCCCGCCGCCGGCTCCCGCGGCGGACGCCTCCTACATCGAGCGCGACCTGCCGGTGGGCGCCGGCGCGCGTGCGCTGCCGGCGACCCTGACCCTGCCTCGCGGCGACGGCCCATTCCCGGCCATCGTGCTGGTGCACGGTTCCGGTCCGCAGGACCGGGATGAGACCATCGGCGCCAACCGGCCCTTCCTCGACCTGGCACGGGGCCTGGCGGCGCACGGCATCGCGGTGCTGCGCTACGACAAGCGCACGCGTGCACGTCCGTCGGATTTCGCGTCCGGCATCACGGTCGATGCGGAAGTCACCAACGACGCCGTCGCAGCAGTCGCCACCCTGCGCGCGCAGGCCCAGGTGGACCCGGCGCGCATCCACGTCCTCGGCCACAGCCAGGGCGGCATGCTGGCGCCGCGCATCGCGCAGCGCGCGGGGGCCGCCGGCGCGATCCTGATGGCGGCGCCCTCGCGCCCGCTGCTCGACATCCTGCTCGAGCAGAACCGGCGGCTGGCGGCCATGGACGGACGCACCACCCCCGAGGAAGAGGCCTTCATCGCCGCCCTGGACGACCAGATCAAGCGCCTGCGCAGGAACGAGCACCTCGCGCCCGCGGACCTTCCGCTGGGCTTGCCGGCGACCTACTGGCGCGAGCTCGAGGCCATCGACGCAGTGGCCGAGGCCAGCGCGGCAAAGCTGCCCCTGCTGCTGCTGCAGGGCGGCCGCGACATCCAGGTGGTGGAGGCCGACTGGCAGCGATGGCGCGGTGCGTTCGGCACCGATGCGCGCGCCACCCTGAAGCACTATCCGGCGCTCAACCATCTCGGCATCGCCGGCACGGGGCCCGGATCGGTGGCCGAATACAACGTCGCAGGCCATGTCGATGCCGGCCTGATCGACGACGTCGCCGCCTGGGTCCAGGCCCGGTGAGGCGTACCACGCAGCCTCGCGGGGAAGCCCCGGGTCCCCGCGGAATGTTCGTTCCCTCGAACGCGCCCAGGCGCGCAAGGAGCAGGCAATGAAACCCTTCACCACCCTCACCTGCGTGCTGCTGGCACTGATCTCGGTCCTGCAGCTTTCACGCGTCCTGCTGGCCTGGGACGTGGTGGTCAACGGCGTCGCGATTCCCCTCTGGGCCAGCGTGCTGGCGACGATCATCCCCGCCGTGCTGTCGGTGATGACCTGGCGCGAATCGCGGCGCTGAAGCGGCCTCTGGCCTGACCGCCGCCGGGATTCTGGCGTGGCGAGGCGGTGGCCGTTACCCTGCCCGCCATGCGCTCCGCGTCCGGCCAGCTGATCAACACGCCCGATATCGAGATATGGCCCGGGGGCCTGCTGCGCGCGCGCAGCAACGCCGATGCCCGCGCACTGTCGCGGGCGCGCCACGTGCTGCGACGCAAGCGCGACGGGCTGTACCTGGCCGCCGACCTGCCCGAAGGCCTGCTGGCGATGGTGCCGCGCCTGCGGCGCGAGCCGGGCATCGAGCTGGCGCTGGCGGCGCTGGACCATCTGACGGCCGCGCGCGCCGGACGGGTCGATGCCGCCGGCGAGCTCCCGCTGGATCGCCTGCACGACCGGCTCGACGCACTGGGACTGGACGACAGCTACGGGCAGCGCACCGGCCTGTCCCTGGTCGCCGAACCCATCGCGTTGACGCTGGCCGGTTTCGACCGCTACCGGCGCCCGCTCTGGCTGACCGCCGGGGCCGCACGCGGATGGCGTTCACTGCATTCGGCCGCCGCGCGCGAGGGCGTGGCGCTGGATGCGATCTCCGGTTATCGCAGCCACGACTACCAACTGGGCATCTTCGAGCGCAAGCGCGCCCGCGGGCTCGGCGTGGAGGAGATCCTCACCGTCAACGCCGCGCCCGGCTACAGCGAACATCACAGCGGCCGCGCGATCGACATCGGCACGCTGGACGAGCCGCCCGCGGAGGAGTCGTTCGAACACACGCCGGCCTTCGCCTGGCTGCGCGAGAACGCGCTTGGGTTCGGTTTCGTCATGAGCTATCCGCGCGAAAACCCCCACGGCATCGTGTACGAGCCCTGGCACTGGTACTTCGCGGGCTAGCGGACTTTCGGCGCCGGCAGGCCACCTGCCACGCCTATTCCTGGGAGCGTTTGGTCGGCGTCGCGGCCGGGGCCTGCGCATCGGCGATGCGCCACAGGTACAGGCTGGCGTAGGTCCGGTACGGCCCCCACCGCTCGCCGCGCTCGGCCAGTTCCTTCGGCTTGAGCATTTCCTCGCTGCGATCCACGGCCTGCGCGCCCTTGCGCACACCCAGGTCATCGATGGGCAGCACGTCCGGACGCCCCAGGCGGAACATCAGCATCATTTCCACCGTCCAGCGGCCGATGCCGCGGATGGGCGTGAGCGCCTGGATGATCGCGTCGTCGTCCATCGTGCTCATCCGGCGCAGGTCCGGGATCTCGCCGCGCGCCTCGCGCAGCGCGAGGTCGCGCAGTGCCAGCGCCTTGTTGCCCGATACCCCACAGGCCCGCAGGGCGACATCGTCGACGCGGCACAGCGTGTCGCAATGGAAACGATCGCTGTCGATGGCCACTTCCACGCGACCGACAATCGTGGCCGCGGCCTTGCCGCTGAGCTGCTGGTACAGGATGGCGCGCGCCAGCGCGTCCACCGGATCGAAACGCCTGCGCCAGCGCGGGTCGGGCTCGATGGGCCCGAGCTTCTTCATCCACGCGCCGAGTTTGCGGTCGCGACGCGCCAGAGGTAGGCGTAGGCCGCATCGGTGTCGAAGCCGCGCGAGTGGCGGGCCATCGCTCAGTGCCTGGCAGCGGCGGCGGCATGCAGCAGCCAGCCGGCGATCAGCAGCATCCCGCCCATCGGCGCCAGGCCGGTGGACACGTCCGCCAGGCGGGACAGCGCCAGGCTGCCGCAGAACAGCACCGTGCCGACCAGCAGGATCGACAGCGCCAACCGGTCCATGCGCCGCCCGGCGCGCGGTGCGAGAGCAGCCAGCGCGACGCCGTGGCCGAATGCGAACACCGCCGCCAGGTACAGCGAGGCGCGCGCATCGCCTTGGCTGGCATGCGAGGCATACGCGGACAAGCCGACCGCCGCGGCGGCCAGCAGCCCACCGGCCGCGGCAAGAACGCGGCTGATGGGAGGCAAGGGCGGATGCGTGCGGTCCATGGTGCGGCTCCGGTCTTTCGCACGGGCGATAGTAGCGCGAGCCAACGGTTGTCGGACCCGCGGTCCATGCCCGCGGCGCACGCACCGTGACCGCCCCGCGTCGCACCGCACAAACGAAAACGCCGCGCAGTGCGCGGCGTTTGCGTCAAACCATGCAGCCTGGGATCAGTTGATCGCCCACACCACGTCGTACGTACCTTCCTGACCGGTGAAGCCGGCATCGATGCCGCCCTTCCAGATGTCGTAGGCGCGCTCGGTCGGCTCGTAGCCGCGGGTCATCGCCCAGGCGCGCAGTGCATCGCGCACGCCCTGCAGGTTCGAGTAGTGCCCCGTGTACGGGACGACGGCGACGCGCTGCGGCTCGCTGTAGGCCAGCTCGACGTTGTTGGTCAGGTTCAGGCCGGTCAGCTTGCCGGTGCTGCCCGGCTTGCGGACTTCCTGCGCGACGTCGAACGAATACATCTCGCCGAACTCGTTGGTGATCACGCGCACCGGACCCACGGCCTCCAGGCCATTGGCGGCGATGTTCTTCTTGATCCACTCCAGGTTGGTCTTGATCTGCGCCTGGATGGTGGCGTCACTGCGCGGCACGGCGGCCGTGAGGACCAGCAGGTTCTGCGCCGGACGCTCCATGATGCGCGGCGCCATGCTCGGGTCGTCCTTGCCCAGGACCGTGTAGTCCAGGTTCGGGATGGTGGCGAGCATGTTGGTCAGGCGCGAAAGGCCGGCCTTCATCTCTTCGCCCACGTTGCTGGACACGTACAGGCCGGAGTAGCGGTTGAGCAGGTTCCAGCCGTAGTCGACGTCGTAGGTCTGGGTGATTTCGATGTTGCGGCCGTTCTTGCCGGTCGGCTTCAGGATGAACTCCGACTTCTTGTCGAAGCCGCGGTCGATGTCCTGGATGGCGTAGGCCACGCGCTTGCCCGGTTCGCTCTGGGTGATCTCCCAGCTGCCCTGACCCAGGGCCGGCTCTTCGGAGTCCCAGCTCACCTTGGCGCCGACGCCCTGGTCGGGACCGGTGTAGGCCAGCTTGATTTTCGGGTCGCCGGCGACGGCGAGGTTCCATTCCTTGAAGCGGCGGACGCTGTTCAAGGTGTCGAACACGATCGGCAGCTTGCGGTTGGTTTCCACCGCATGGGCGAGGTGACGGCTCGACGGCAGCAGGATGCCGACCGCCGTGAACAGCACGGCGACGATCGCCAGGGAAATCAGGATCTCGATGAGACGGGTCATTCAGGTTCTCCAGGGACCGGCGACCCCGGCCAATCGCGGCCGGGGCGCAAGTCGGCAATCGTAACCCAGCCGGCGGCCGCGGCGTAGCCGTCGCCCACGGATGAGTCCATTGCCGCCATGACGGGCATGACGCAATGGCATGAGAACTCGGGTTCGCAAGCACGGCCGGACGCAGCCCGGCCCCGGGGTTGCCGGACCATCACGGCGGTCCGGCCCGCCCCGCCCGCGTGCAATGGGGGATGTCCGGCGTGGGCAGCGTGGGCCGCCACTGCGGGCCGCGGGCTCGCGTGGCCGCGGCATTCATCGGCAGCCCGCCCGGTGCCTTGCGCCGGGCGGGCCGTCAGTCAGACCAGCTGCAGCTCGAAGGCCTTGAGCACGGCCCGCGTGCGGTCGCGCACGCCGAGCTTGGACAGGATGTTGGACACGTGGTTCTTGATCGTGCCCTCGGCCACGCCCAGCGAATTGGCGATCTCCTTGTTCGAGAAGCCGCCGGCCATCAGGCGCAGGATCTCCGTTTCGCGCTCGGTGAGCGGGTCCGGACGGTCCAGGCTGACGAACTCGTTGCGCATGTGCTCCAGGCCGGACAGCAGCCGCTGCGTCATCGCCGGCTGCACCAGCGACCCTCCGTTGGCGACCGTCTGGATGGCGCCAACCAGTTGCTCCAGCGAGACATCCTTGAGGAGGTAGCCCTTGGCGCCGGCCTTGAGACCGGCCAGCACGAGCTGGTCATCGTCGAAGGTGGTCAGGATGATGGTGGGCGGCAGGCTGTTGGTACGCGCCATCGCCTGCAGCGCCTCCAGGCCGGACATCACCGGCATCCGCATGTCCATCAGCACCACGTCGGGCTGGATCTGCGGAATGACCTCCACCGCCTGCCGGCCATCGCTTGCCTCGGCCACAACTTCGATCCCGTCGGCCAGGGCCAGCAGCGAACGCACACCCTGGCGCACCAGGGTCTGGTCGTCCACCAGCAGCACGCGGATGTTCTTGTCGGTCATGCAATGGCTCCTTCACTTGCGGCCAGGGTGGCCGAGGCCGGCAGCGTCAGCTGCAGGCGGAATCCAGAATGGGGCTGGGTCTCGATCTTGAGTTCACCGCCATGTTGCACCAGGCGCTCGCGCATGCCGCGCAGCCCGTTGCCGGCGGTGACCTGTTCGGCGCCGCGCCCATCGTCGCGCGCCTCCACCACGATGGTGCCGCCCTGGCGCCGGGCGCTGATCCACAGGTTGTGCGCATTGGCGTGCCGCACGGCATTGGTGATGATCTCCTGCGTGCAGCGCAGCAGCACGTGGGCGCGCTCCGGGTCGTCCAGGGTCAGCGGGCTTTCGATGTCCATGTGGATGTCCAGCGCCGGGACGTTCTCCGCCAGGGGCTGCAGCGCGGCGGCGAGGTCGATCGCCCCGCCCTCGCGCAGCTGGCTGACGGCTTCGCGCACGTCGGTCAGCAGCAACTTTGCCAGTGTGTGGGCCTGCTGCACGTGTTCGCGTGCGCGGCCTTCAGGTGTCAGATGGCCAGCGACTTCCAGGTTCAGGCTCAGGGCGGTCAGGTGATGGCCCAGCAGGTCGTGCAGTTCGCGGGAAATGCGCGTGCGCTCATTGACCCGCACGCTCTCGCCCAGCAGCGCGCGCGTGGCCCGCAGTTCCGCGTTGAGCCGGCGCTGCTCCTCGCGGGCCTCCGCCTGCTGGCGCGCCACCAGCGCGGTCACGAACACGAAACTGGAGAACCCGAGGTAGAGCAGCGACTGCAGCACCGCGATCATCGGTGGGAAGTCGAGTGCATCTATGAAGACCGGCACCGTGGCGAGGTTGCCGCCTATCAGCCAGGCCACCCCCACGGGCACCCGCAGCAGCCAGGGCAGCAGGCCGGCCACCACCATCAGCAGGATGCTGCCCAGGCCGGTGCCGGAGAAATAGCTCACGCCGATCGCGCAGGCGGTCAGCACCAGCAGGAGGGCATGGTCGGCAAAGCCGGGGTGGCGCTGGCCCATGGCCCGCGTGATCCACCAGTACACCAGGCCGAAGGTCAGGAAGACCGCCAGCCAGCGCAGCACGCGCAGGGTCAGCGTCTGCCCCGGCTCGGGCAGGACGAAGGCCGGGTCCAGCCAGACGTTCAACAGCCACAGCCCGACCGCCGCCCAGGTGAAAAGGCCGGCGTAGCGCAGCAGCTGGGAATGGTTCAGGCGGGCAAGCATGAATGCATGCTAACCACTCCCAACCCTTCCGGAGCCCTCCGAAAGTAATGGGATGCGCCAATGGCCGCCGGTCGCCGAGTTCGCGGGGGGCGTGCGATAATCCTCGAGCCGGTGGCTGCACCGCGCCGTACGGAACCATGGAGTCACGCCGAATGTCGATCGTCGTCCGCGACGTGCGTGAGCACGAGCTGGATTCCGTCCTTGCCCTGAACAACGCCGCCGGACCCGCCATCCTGCCGCTGGACGCGGCCCGACTGCGTCATTTCTACGAGCACGCAGAGTATTTCCGGGTCGCCGAGCGCGATGGGACCATCGCCGGCTTCCTGATCGGCGTGGGCTCGGGCAACGACCACGACAGCAGCAATTTCCGCTGGTTCCGCGAGCGTTACCCCGATTTCTTCTATATCGACCGCATCGTGGTCGCCAGCCGCCGCCGCGGCGGTGGCGTGGGCCGCGCGTTCTACGCCGACGCCCAGAGCTATGCCGAGATGCGCTACCCGCAGATGGCCTGCGAGGTGTTCCTGGACGGCACCAACGACCCGGTCCTGCTCTTCCACGGCAGCTTCGGCTTCCGTGAAGTGGGCCAGCACGTCATGGCCGAGACCGGCACCCGCGCGGCGATGCTGATGAAGCCGCTGTGCAGTTATGCCTGGGTGCGCGAGACCTACGGCGACGCCCTGCCCAACCAGCCCTGGATCGCGCAACCCCGCATCGCCCACGGCAGCCTGCCGCCGCGCACCGGGACCTGCCCGTGACCGCGGTGGTGGATTTCGAACTGGCGGGTGATCTCAAGATCGGACAGGTAGGCATCGCCAACCTGCGCATCCGTACCCTGGACGTGGCCCGGCTGGTCGACGAGATGCGTAGCCGCGTCCAGCGCGCGCCCAAGCTGTTCGCCCGCGCGGCCGTGGTCCTGGACTTCGGCGGCCTGGCCCAGGCGCCCGATGCCGCCACCGCGCAGGCCCTGATCGACGGCCTGCGCGACGCGGGCGTCCTGCCGGTCGCGCTGGCCTACGGCACCACGGAGATCGAACGGCTTTCCGAGCAGCTCGGGCTGCCCCTGCTGGCCAAGTTCCGCGCCTCCTACGAGCGCGACGGCGAATCCGAGGCGGCGCCCGCGCGCGCCAAGGCCGCCCCGGCGCCGGTCGACGAACCGCCGCGCCCGGCGGCGACGCCCGCGGCCGCCGCGCCGTCGGCGCCCGGCCTGATCCACGCCTCGCCGGTCCGCTCGGGCCAGCAGATCTATGCCGCCCAGCGTGACCTCAGCCTGCTGGCCAACGTCGGCGCCGGCGCCGAGGTCATGGCCGATGGCTCCATCCACGTCTACGGCCCGCTGCGCGGCCGGGCGCTGGCCGGCGCCCAGGGCTGGGAGCAGGCGCGTATCTTCTGCCGCGAATTCCACGCCGAACTGGTGGCCATCGCCGGCCACTACAAGGTGCTGGAAGACATTCCCAAGGAACTGCGCGGCAAGGCCGTGCAGATCTGGCTGGAAACCGGCGAACTCAGACTCAAGGCGCTCGACTGAGGGTGGCTTGCCCGCTGACCTTCCGGTAAAACGCGAGGTCAGCCGGTTCGCCCGCGAGCATTCGCGCGCCGGCACCAAGGATCCCGGGCAACACCGGGACCTGAAAAAACAGAGTCAGACTCGGAGGATCAAAAGTTGGCCGAAATCATCGTAGTCACTTCAGGCAAGGGCGGCGTAGGCAAGACCACCACCAGCGCCAGCCTCGCCTGCGGGCTTGCACGCCGCGGCCACAAGGTCGCCGTCATCGACTTCGACGTCGGCTTGCGGAACCTCGACCTGATCATGGGGTGCGAGCGCCGGGTCGTGTATGACTTCGTCAACGTGATCAGCGGCGAAGCGGGACTCAAGCAGGCGCTCATCAAGGACAAGCGCTTCGACAACCTCTACGTCCTGGCGGCCTCGCAGACGCGCGACAAGGACGCGCTGACCAAGGAAGGCGTGCAGAAGGTGCTCGACGACCTCGCCGCCGACGGCTTCGACTACATCGTGTGCGACTCCCCCGCCGGCATCGAAAAGGGTGCATTCCTGGCGATGTACTTCGCCGACCAGGCCGTGGTCGTGGTGAATCCGGAAGTGTCCTCGGTCCGCGACTCCGACCGCATCCTGGGCCTGCTGGCCTCCAAGACCCGCCGCGCCGAGAACGGCGAGCGCGTCAAGGAGCACCTGCTGCTCACCCGTTACAGCCCGGGCCGCGTGGAAGGCGGCGAGATGCTGAGCGTGGGCGACGTGGAGGAGATCCTCGGCCTGAAGTCGGTCGGCGTCATCCCCGAATCCGGTGACGTGCTCAACGCCTCCAACAAGGGCGAGCCGGTCATCCTGGAAACCGAGTCGGACGCCGCGCGCGCCTACGACGACGCGGTGGCCCGTCTGCTCGGCGAGGATCGTCCGATGCGTTACATCCACGTGGAGAAGAAGGGATTCTTCAGCAAGCTGTTCGGAGGCTGAGCCCATGGGCCTGTTCGATTTCCTGATCGCCAAGAAGCCCACGGCCAACATCGCCAAGGACCGCCTGCGCATCATCGTCGCGCACGAGCGTTCCGGCCGCGGCACCAGCCCCGACTACCTGCCCATGCTCCAGCGCGAACTGCTGGAAGTGATCCGCAAGTACGTCAAGGTCGACGACGAAGCGGTGAAGGTCGACCTGATCGGCGAAGGCGACAACAAGGTGCTGGACATCTCGGTCGCGCTGCCGGAAAACGCGGCCTGAGGCATCCCTGGCGGAAGCCCGGCGCAGGAGGCTATCGGCCTCCCGCGCCCGGGGCCGATGCCTGTTTTCAAGCCGTCATCCCCGCGAACGCGGGGACCCAGCGACTTCAGCTTCCGCGAAGCCGCGACATCACGGCCCCGTCCCACTGCCTGTTACTGAATTCCCCGCACCCGTGCTCCTGCTCTCGGACATCGCCATTGCCGACGTCAAGGCCCTGCTGGGCCGCTACGGACTGGATTTCGCGCCGGTGGCCGACGGCCAGCCCATTCCCGGCAGCTATTGGGGCGAGTGCGAGGCCGGCCTGATCGGCAGCACGGTGCACGCCCGCGCCGACACCCCCGTCCACTCGCTGCTGCACGAAGCCGCGCACCTGATCGTGCTGCCGCCGGAGCGCCGCGCGCAGGTGCACACCGACGCCACCGACTCGGTCGAGGAAGAGGACGCGGTGTGCGTCCTGCAGGCGCTGCTCGGCGATGCCCTGCCCGGCGTCGGCCGCGAACGCATCCTGGCCGACATGGACGAATGGGGCTACACCTTCCGCCTGGGATCGGCACTGGCCTATTTCGAGCGCGATGCGGAGGCGGCCTGGGACTGGCTCGGCGCCCGCGGCCTGGCCGACGCTTCGCGCCGGCGCCTGGTCCTTCCTTAGTTTCCGGCGGCCGGTCGACCGGTTTTCGCGTCCACCGGCATGACCGGCCCACGGACGGCGCGCCGCCGGCCGTCACGTCCCCGCGAAATGGCGTCCACACGATCGCCACAGCGTTCGCGCGACCCTTTCATCTGCGCGCCTGCCGTGGCCCCCGGCCGACCCGACCACACCGGTCGCCCCCGAACCACGGCCGGCCTGTCCGGCACGGTTTCGGGTGCGTGAATTGAGCGATCTGAAGTGCGCGACACACGCCGTCCAACGCGTGCATACACCTGAGTGCGGCAATGCGGCCACCGTCGCATGGATGCCCCGGAACACCGCGGAGCGCGGCTGACCCCACCAGCCGCCGCCTGACCAGGCAGCTCCGCTCCGGCGTGGAGCGAGCCAATGGACAGCGTCTGGCCCTTGTTGAAGCAACGGTTGTCGCACCGGCCCGATAGCGAGCACGGGCAGGCCATCGTCCGCCTCGTCATCGCTTCCCTGATCGTGGCCTACCTGAGCGGACTGCGCGCCTCCCAGGATGCCAGCGGTGCGCATGCCACGATGCTGCTGGTGATGCTGGCCGAAGCGGTCGTCGGCCTGGGCCTGCTGGTGGCGATCGTGCTGCATCCGGGCGTGTCGCACCTGCGCCGCTGCGTGGGCATGCTGGCCGACTACGGCACGCTGGCCATCCTGATGTCGCTGGAGCCGGTCTCGCTGGCGCCGCTTTACGTGCTGCTGCAGTGGGTCACGGTGGGCAACGGCCTGCGTTTCGGCCCGACCTACCTCTACTGCGCCTGCGCCATCGCCTGCGGTGCGTTCCTGGTGGTCATCCTCGATGCGCCGTACTGGCGCGCGCAGCCCTACCTGGCCGTGGGCCTGTGGCTGGGCCTGATCGCCATCCCCACCTACCTCACCTCGCTGCTGAAGAACCTGCGGCGGGCGACCGCCGAGGCGCGCCGCGCGAACGAGGCCAAGAGCCGCTTCCTGGCCAACATGAGCCACGAACTGCGCTCGCCCCTCAACGGCATCATCGGCATGGCCGAACTCCTGCACGCCACCCGCGTGCCGCCCGAGCAGCAGCGCGAGTACGCCGACGTCATCCACACCTCGGCGCAGTCGCTGCTGCTGGTGGTGAACGACGTGCTCGACATCTCCGCCATCGAGGCCGGCAAGCTGCAGCGGCGCGACGCGGACTTCAACCTGCAGGACACCATCAGCCGCCTGCGCAAGATGATCGTGCCGCTGGCCTCCGCCAAGGGCCTGGCCTTGAAAGTGGAGACCGCGGCCGACGTGCCGCTGCGCCTGCACGGCGACGTGACCCATCTCACCCAGATCCTGCTCAACCTCACCCACAACGCGGTCAAATTCACCGACCACGGCAGCGTGGATGTCAGCGTGGCGCTGCTCGAGCCGCCGCGCGACGGCGTCGCCCGCCTCCGCTTCTCGGTGCGCGACAGCGGCATCGGCGTGTCCAACGACGACCACGACCGCATCTTCCTGGCCTTCGAGCAGCTCGACAACGGCCCCGCGCGACGCTTCGGCGGCAGCGGCCTGGGCACGACGATCGCCAAGACACTGACCGAACTGCTCGACGGCGAGATCGGCCTGGAACCCAATCCCGGCGGCGGCAGCCATTTCTGGGTGGACCTGCCGATCCGCCTGCAGGACGCCGGGCGCGTGCCCACCGACGTGGGCGACGGCGCCGGCGACAAGGTCGTGTCCTTCGACGATCCCTTCGTGCGGCACCGCATGCGCGTGCGCAGCCTGCGCATCCTCATCGCCGACGACCAGTCCGCCAACCGCATCGTGCTGGGCCGCATGCTGGAGAACGCCGGCCATCGCGTGCACGCCGTCGACGACGGCGAACAGGCGCTCGATGCCCTTGCGCCCGGCGGCTACGACTTGGCCATCCTGGACATGCACATGCCCAACCTGAGCGGGCTGGATGTGATCCGCCAGCTGCGCTTCATGCAGCCCGGCATCGCGCGGCGCATGCCGATCATCGTGCTCAGCGCCGACGCCACCGTGCAGGCCGCGCAGTCGGCCACCGACGCCGGCGCCAACGTCTTCCTGACCAAGCCCATCGTGGTCGGCCGCCTGCTCGAAGCGGTGGCCGAACTGGCCGACACGCAGAAGCTGCCGCCCCTGCGGCCCGTCAGCGACGTGGTGCGTCCCGCGGCCAACCCGGCGGTGCTGGCGGAACTGGCGGACATGGGCCTGGGCGACGATTTCCTGCACAACTTCGTCGAGCAGTGCCTCAGGGACGCGGCGAACTGCCAGCAGCGCCTGGTCCAGGCCGGCGGCGCGCACGACTGGGAGGAGTTCCGCGAAGTGGCCCACGCCTACAAGGGCATCGCCGAGAACCTGGGTGCGGTGGCCATGACGGAGCGCTGTTCGCAGATCATGCGCGCCAGCGACGAGGCGCTCGCGCGCGAACAGGCGCGCCTGGTCGGCGAACTGTCCGTCCAGCTCGCCGCCGTCGGGGTCCACTGCCGCGACGAGGTCGCCATGCTTACCCGTCCCGGGCGGAGCAAGGACATCCCTGACGCGCAGTGACGCCCTCGCCTCGCCCGGTCCCGCCTGGACACAGCGGCGCTACCGGATCGCTACAGGCGACCCACCGTGCGCCCGATCATGCCGCCCCCGTCGCCCGCGGCATCATCCGGTGCGTGCGGATCAGCCATGCAGCGCTCAAGCACTCGCCGACCGGGTGTCGTCACCTGCCTGCGCGCGCATGCGCTGCGCGCGGATCAGGCGCTCCATCGTGCGCAGGCCGCGGTCGTTCAGGCGCATGGCGGCATCCACCCATTGCGTGGTGACGGCGAGCAGTTCGTCCAGGTGGATGGGCTGGCAGGCCTGCCGCACGGTGTTCATCGCGCGCAGCGCATTGCCGATGCGCTGGTGCTGGCGGATCAGGTCGCGCGCGGCGCGCAGCCCGTCGCCCTTGGCGACGATCATGTCGACCACGCCCATCTGCCTGAGCTCCTCGGCCGGGTAGACGCGCGCGTTGAGCATCATGCGCTCGGCCTGCGCGGGCACCACGCGCCGGGTGAGGAAGGTGTAGGCCCCCATCCCGGGGAACAGGTCGAACAGCGCCTCGGGAAATCCCATGCCCACGCCCTCCTCGGCGATGATCGTGTGGCAGCACAGCGCGGCCTCGAAGCCGCCGCCCAGCGCATCGCCCTGCACCACCGCGATGCTGTGCACGCGGTCCTCGTACAGCTCGTACAGGTTGAAGGCCACCTCCACGCACAGCGTGGCGTAGTCCAGCAGTCGGTCGCGGTTGCCGCTGCGGATCAGCTGCGAGAACAGGGCCAGGTCTCCGCCCAGGTTGAAGACGCCCGCGTCGGACGCCAGCACCAGGTGGTGCGCGCCGGCATCGGCATGGTGGCCCGACGCCAGCGTGCTGCGGATGTGTTCCTGCGTGCGCCGCATGTCATGCAGCAGGCGTTCGGAGAAGCACGGGTGATATCCCGACGGTGCGTCGGCGTGCATGTAGCCCCAGTCGCTATGGCCCGCGTCGTCGGACTCGTGGCGGAACAGCGTGGCTTGGGTCGATGGCTGCAGTTGGGCAGGCGTGATCATGGCTCAGCTCCTTTGACTGTTGACACTCGACGGCGTCCGCGCGGGCTCCTGCCCGCGCACGCGTCGTGGTGGATGTCGAGGCAGCAGGAACCGGAATTCGCACGCGCGGATCGCCGGCGCGAGCGGCCTCCGTACGCGTCAGCGCGCGTACGCGTGATGGCCCGTCATGGTGGTCGTTGGGTCATGCGGTCTACCTCCGTCTGGCTGGGAACGCGAAAGCCGGGACGAAGACAGTGTCGGCAGGCCCGCTGGACGTTGCCGTCAATGGCGCGGCGCGACGCAGACCGCCGGGCAGCGCGTTGCGGCGCCCGATGCCAGCGCGTGCAGTCATTCGAGCAGAGGGACAAGCGACCGCTGCGGCCCGCGGCCGCGGCCGTTCTCTCGCAAGCCGGTACCAGGCAGCGCCAATGACGCGTCCGGAAACACGAAGCCCGCCGGAAGGCGGGCTTCTGTCACAGGCCGTGGCGGCCTCAGAACCGGTACACGCCCGCCAGCCGCAAGCCGGTGTCGACGAAATCGACGTTGCCGTGGAAGCTGTCGGCGTCCGAGTCGCCGCGCACGCGGCTGATCACGTAATCCAGCGAGAAGCCCCACTGCTCCTAGGGGAACCACTCCACGCCAAGCCGGCCGAAGGTGACATCGGCATCGACCGAACTGACATTGGCCGACAGGAAGCCCGCATCCGCCGACACGCGCCAGTCGTCCGCCGGCGTCCAGCGCCAGCTGCCGCCGATCGTCGGCGCGGGCAGATCGGTGGAGACATGGTCGCTGATCGCGCCGTTGACCTGGTTGCCGTCGGAGTCGACCTGCAGGTCGATATCCAGGTCGATGCTGTACCACACCAGGCCCAGGCGCGGACCCAGGGCCCAGTTCTCGCGCGAGGCGGCCCACCAGACGTAGGACAGCTCGTAGGCGTCCACGTTGAGGTCGGTCTTCACGGTGGACGTAGCCTCGTACACCGTGTCCTCGAACACGATGTCCCGGGTCAGCACGTTGGTCTTGCTGGTGTCGCTGCCGTAATAGGCCAGGCCGAACTCGTGGTGCTCGAACGGGCGCCAGGTCAGGGCGGCAAAGCCGATCACCGAATCCGGGTCCAGGTCCAGGTCGCGTTCCAGGTCGACGTCGGTGCCCTCGGAGGTCTCCCCGTCGGCCCGGATCTCGGTCTCGAAACTGTTGGTGTAACCGCCGATGCGGGCGCTGAAGGTATCCAGCGGATCGACCGCGAGCGCCGGCAGGGCGAGCGAGGACAGGGCGGCAAAGGACAGCAGTACGGCGACGCGGCGTGCGGATACGTCCATGGAGCCTCCTGGGAAAGGTGCCGGGACGGTGCCGGGTCCCGAAATACGACGTCCTCTAGGCTCAACGGGCGCGAGGCGGGCGTGCGGCCATCCCGGGGCGGCGGGCGGAGGTTTCCTGGCGCCGCATCACACATTCGGGGCGAAGCCGCCACCGCCAGGCTATTCCGACCTTAAAGGGCGGCACTACGGACCCGGGCCGCTCAACCCGCCGCGCGCGCCAGGCGCCGTTGCAGCACGCGCACGCGCCAGCGCACGAGCGCGCCCATCACCATCAGCCAGGCGGTCAGGAAGGGAGTTATGAAGAAGAAGTCCCAGATGCCCGACAGGTAGGAAAAGTTGAAGCCGCCGCCCACCGACAGGAAGCCGAGCAGGCACATGAGGGCCAGGACGGTCAGCGCGACGCCCTGGACGGCGCCCGTCACCAGGAACCAGCCGAACCCGCCGCGGGCCTTGACGGCCCACCACCACCCACAGCCGCAGACCGCCACGCACAGCACGACCAGCGCCGCGATCGCGGGCAGGTCACGGAAGTTTCCCCGGGTCAGCAGTTCCGACGCCGTCACCGCCAACAGCACGTACAGCGGCAGGCAGAAGACCAGGCCGAAACGGATCCCCACCCGGTCGAGCGGCAACGGCGACGCCGCGGGGGCGACCGGCGCGGCGTAGGGATTAGGAAGGGATGAATCCACAGGCGCGGATTATTTCACGAGCCCCACCGCTCGCGGCAGGCGCTTCACCGGGTGTGGCCTCAACGCCGCGACGGCCGGCTGATCGCCCGCCCTCCCCCACGCGATCCCTGCATGCGCTGCGCCTGGCTGGCGGCGCCGCGCTCGCGCTGCATCCTGGCCAGTTCGGCCTGGCGCACACCTTCGAAGGCGTTCTCGCGTGCGCGCCGTTCCTCGAATTCGCGCCGCTGCCGCCGCTCCTCGTCGAACTGGCGTTCGCGGGCGATCTGCTGGATACGTTCCTGTTCGAGCACGCGCTGGCGATCGGCCTCCTGCGCGCGATCGGCGATGCGGTCCCCGCCGACCCCGTCGCGGCCCGGCATGCCCGCGCCGTCGTCACCACGCATCCGGGCTTCGCGCGCGCGTTCGCCCTCCTGCGCGACCGCCATCGCGCGTTCGCGCGCGTTCGCTTCTTCGAGCTGTGCCGCCAGTGCGTTCTCGCGCGCTTCGCGGTTGCTGGTGGAGGGCGACTGGAAACCGCCCTGCTGCAGCGAACGGCGCGCCTGCTCGCGCGAGCGCATGCGCCCGGCATCATCGCCCCGGAACGCGTCGCGCGCCTGCGCGCCGGCGAGCTGCTGCCCATGCCGCTCGCGATTCACCCGGTCGCGGTAAGGGACGCCGTCTCGGCTGGCCGGATCGTGGCGCCAGTTCCTGTCGCCCCCGGCGAAGTGGTGCTCCGGGTGCAGCCGGTTGAAGCGATCGATGTCGATGTCGATGTCGCCGCCGTTCCAGTCCAGATCGCCCCACAGGGCATCGAGCACGGCCAGCCCGATGCCGAAGGCGATCCCCTTGGCCAGCACGCCGTCCGGGTAATAGCCCGCCAGCGGCGGGTAGTAGACCGGCAGGTAGTACTCGTCTTCCTAGGGGTCGTAGACATCCATGGGGTCGTAGGACGGGACGTACACGTCGTCGACGGGTTCGATGGTGATGTAGGCGCCCTCACCCGCGTCGGGTGTGTAGGCCGGCGCTGCAGTGCCGTCGTCATTCGGGGAGGTCGCCTCCTGGGGCAAAGAACTGCCAGCCAGCCCGATCACCTGGTATTCGTTGGAACGCAGGTGTCCCGCCTGCTGCGCCTTGCGACGCAGGCGCTGCACCGACGCCAGCACGTCCTCGGGCTGGGCGAGGAAGGCGTCCCCCAGACGCTGCACCCAGCCCAGGTCCTGGCCGAGCATCGCCAGCACCTGCGGGAAGGCCACCAGCGTCTGCACGCTCGCGTCCCACGGCTGCCCCTCCACCTGCCGGACCGCGTGCTCGCCCTTGGCCTCCGGATGCGCCCGCGACCACGCCACCGCGTCCGCCACATCGCCGGGATACGTGGCCGCCATCAGCACCTGCGCCAGCAGCACGTCGGGGTACAGCGCAACCGGCGCCAGCATCTGGTCGAGCTGGGGCTTGCCGAAGACGGCGTCGCGGGTGGAAGCAGCGGGAGGTGGCGCGGGCGGCGCGGGGGCCGTGACCGCCGGGGCAGGAGCGGCCGCGGTTGTCGCCGGCGCGGGCGCCTCGCGCTTGCAGGCGCCGGCGATGAGCAGCGTGGCCGACAGCGCCAGGACGTGCCCGATGCGCATGGCGCCTCCTTCTGTGGGCCGCCGGTTGGGCAGGAACCCTGCGGTCGGCGGACTGCCGGTCGGTTCGCGGCCGGCTGTGACTCAGAAGGTAACGGGAATGGGAGGGGGTGGCGGCCTGTGGGTGGGGTGGTGCGGATGAGTCACGCTCAATGGCGGAGGCGCGAAGTTCCGGGGCTCGCACTCTCGGCCGGCCTGTCCATGCCCGCACGATGGCGGGCCTGTTCGGTGGAAGGACGGGAGACTTAATTACCTCCGTCCCCATTGACCGTCCCCTTTGACCTAGCAAAGGAGGCTCAGTTCCTTCCGTCCCCTTAAACCTGGGAATCCGGGGCGGCGGACTCTGCAACAAGTCTGATGAACGGAAGTAGGGGAGCAGTTGATTGACACCTTCAGAAACAAGAAGGCCCTGCAATGCAGGGCCTTCTCTTGCGCGCCATGGGAAATGGGGCCTTAACTCGATCAGTTCACTTGATACCCTAACAGCCCGAGGAAGTACGCACGAAAGCTCTTCACGAATGGATCTTCCGAGTCCATGAGTGAAACGTTGTCACCCAGGAAATCAGAACTCATCTGAGCAAGCAGGTGATCCTTGCCTCCAGCTTCCAGAAAACACCGTGTCATGAAGGACTCTTCCCCCCCGAATAGCGACACATCCTGGTCAAGCAGGCAAGCCCAGCTCCCACTTTCCCCTACAAGATACTGATCCCGTAGGAAGTTTGAATCGCGATCCAGATACTCGAAGATCGCCGCATGAGAATTCGGCAACACACACACCGTTGAATGCTCACTCCTTTCGGCAACCACGACTGTCCGCTCAAGAAGCTCTCGGCTCGAACACGATAGCAACGCTCCCCACCAATCACAGGGAGCAAGCTCTTCATGCCGGTTTCTATCAAACGCCACGCCGACCCAACCGTCCCGAAGAAATGGGCGGTGAGGTGGAAAGGCGTGCGTGAAGACAGAGGCTACAAACTCCGAGAATGAATCACTACTCGCCGCAAATCTGCTCATTTAGGTGGATACCGGACAGTAGTGGACGGAATTCTCGATCCAAGCTGATAGTGCTTGATCGTCACCGTGCCTTGAGGCGGGCCATCGAGATACGGTCGCGTGCTCTTGTGCCGGTTAACATTGCTCCCGTCGGGCATTCGAATATTGTTGTCATCCTTACGAGTTGCCCCGGGGGTATTGGCAAGATTCTCGAAATCGCCGTCTGCGTCCTGCTCGTTTCCTTGTAGTTCACCGCGTTCACCAGGAGTTCCCGGCACGGGCGTCTTGCCTTCGCGAAGTCCAGCAATTGCACCGGTGGTCACCTCCCCAGGCGTTGGCTGTCCTGCGCCATCGTTGGACGCTTCCTCCGAGGACTGGTAGATCTTGTACCCGATCTCTCCAGCAGTGTAGATCAAAAGGCAGGCACCCAGCACTTCCCCCACGGGCAACGGTCCATCACCGGCTGAGAGAAGGCCCGCCGTCCCCAGGCGTCGACCCAAGAGCTTCCCGCCCTGCTCCCACGTCATCCCGGCGCGACCGTCCGGGTCGGTGAACCGGTATGGATTGTTGTAGGCATAGGCATACCGATTGAAGTGTCGGACATCGCCGCCGTAAGCGGTAACAGGATCAACACTAAGGAACAATCCGATTGCCGGGTCGTAGTAGCGCTGCTGCATGTAGTTCATGCCCGTTGCCGCATCCAGCACATGCCCCGTGTAGCCGGGCCCATCCTCTACCGGCAACGGCTGCAGTACCTTTCCGTACGGCTCGTACTCCGTCCGCTGCTCGTCAAGGGCCCTGTCGGCCTTGGTGACTGCTACCGGACTACCGAGCGCATCGGTGTGCTGATACTTGGTCTCGTAGACGTAGGTACCACCCGATCCGACCGCCTCACGGATGGCCACCAGGCTGCCCGCCAAGTACATGTACTCGAAAGCCTTGCCAGCCCGAAGGTCGGAGGCAATCAGAAGCTGACCATCCTTGCTGTACAGGCTGTACTTGCTGCCGGCCTTGCCCGTTGCGGCCGAATTGTTATCCCAGATGCGGCGGCCCAGACCGTCATACAGGTACGCGGAGATCGCCTCAGGCGTGGTCGCGGTGGCGCGGCTGACTTTGCGCAGTCGATTGCCGTAGTCAAAATCGAACAGAAGGTTGTTCGACTCCGAAACGGACTTCTGCTCGAGGTTTCCTTGCTCGTCGTAGTCCAGCCCCGTGACCGTTGCGCCAGTCGAGTACTGTTCGATGCTGGTCAACCGGTTCGTGCCATCGTAGAAGTAGTTCCAGTCCCGCCCTGCCTGATCGGACCGGGAATTTCGGAAGACCCGCGTCAGGTTGTCCAGCGCATCATAGGTGAACGTCGCCGCGCTGTTCATGGCAGTGCCGAACATCAGCGATTCCGTACGAACCAGCCTGTCAAGCCGGTCGTAGGTCATGGTGCGGTTGCCGCGCTGGTTGGATCCGGTCAGCCCGTCCGTGATGGCCGCGACATTGCCATTGCCGTCAAAGTCATAGCGATCATCGAGAATCTCGGTCGTGCCGTACGCATCGAAACTCCGGGCAGGTAGACCACGCACATTCTGGGTAAGCGTGTGGACGATGCCGTTGCCGTAGGTGAATTGCTTCAGGGCGCCATTGGGATAGTAGGACGCACCAGTAGCGTAGGCGCCAACCTGCGTCGCCTGGCCCAGGGCGTTAGGAGCAAAATCGACGAGCTGCCCATTGTTATAGCGCTGCGCCTGCAGGTGACCCAAGGCGTTGTAGCCATAGTCGATCGGCCAGTTGACGATGCTGGCGTTCGCGCCGAACTTCAGCGTCTCCAGCTCCAGCAGGCCGCGGCGATTGTGGATGTACTCGGTGGTCACCACATTGCTGTTGACGCCGTCGTTATGCGCCACCAGTGACTTGGGCAGGCCGGTCGCCACATACGTGTGGGACACGTTGCCGCGACCGTCGGGGAACGCCAGCGATACCAAGCGGCTGCGCGCGTCATAAGTGCGTGTAGCCTTGCGGGCGTTGGCTGCCGTGCTGCCGCACGCGGTCGATTCGGGCAGACCCGAGGCAGACCATGCAACGTTGCCAGCGCCATCATACCCAAGCAGCGTGGCGCCGGTTTCCGGCTCCACCACCTTGCACAGCTCGTTGTTGCTGTTGTACGTGTACTTGCGCGCGACATACAGCGGCCCCGGCACGCTGAGCGCGCCCGAATCGGTCAGCAACAGGTTGCTGCCCCCGTTTGGCGAGATGCCGTGCACGTAGATCGGTTTGCCGGCGTGCGCGTGGCGAACGCTCGCCGGCAGCGTGATGGCGAAGCGGTGTGGAATACCGCTGGTCTGGCAGGCAGTCGAGATCGCGGGATCGACGGTCAGGTTGGCGACGCCATTTCCGACGCCCGTTCCCACACCGGAGGGCCCGCCGACGTAGACGTGGACACTGACCGATTGCGAAACGCCGCCCGAGCAGGCCCAACCCGTGACCTGGAAGCCCGAACCCGACACCGGCGCGGACTCGACCACGCCGACGATGCCGCTCACCGGAGCCGGCACCGTGAACACGCCCGACTTGCCGAGCAGGTCATTGGTCCCGCCGTTGGGCGAGATGCCGTGGACATAGATCGCCTGGTTCGCGTACTGCGCGCGGACGCTGGCGGGCAGCGTGATGCTGAAACGATGGGGGATACCGCTGGTCTGGCAGGCGCTGGAGATGCCCGCCTCGCTGGTCAGGTTGGCGGTACCCGACCCGACGCCGGTGCCGGTGCCAGCGGAACCGCCGACGTAGAAGTGGATGGCGATAGATTGTGAGACGCCGGTGGAGCACGCCCAACCCTTGACCTCGAATCCCGTACCCGACGGGGTCACGGAATCCACGTAGCCCAGGATGCCGGCGTTCGCCCACGGTGCCACCAGGCACAAGAGCAGAAAGCTGAAGACACGAGACATTACTGACAATCCCTTGAATTTCAATGTGGCGGCCATGGCTTACCGGGTCCCCCGCGAGATCTGCTTGGTGCGGCCGAAATCGTCGTGGAGGATTTCGGTCAGCGCACTTTCCGGGTGCTCGATGCGCGCCGGCTTGGAGTCGTCCGGCTCGCCCATGGTGAAGTAGCTCGTCGTGGTGACGTTGCCCTTCGGGTCGGTCACCTGCTTCTTGAAACCATCCAAGTAGTCAGTCCGCGTAACCAGGCGGGCGGTGCCCAACTCGGAGTCCTGCTCGACCGTCCTGATGCGATCGAGTACGTCGTAGGTGCGGTGTGTGCCCTTCAGCGCGTCCGTGTACGCCACGATGCTGGCCACCGGATAGGAGTCGAACACCAACTGGTTGCCCTGGTCGTACTTCTTGACCGTAATGGTGCGCGTGCCGGCCACATTGGCCGCGTCGTACTTCTCTTGCACCACGGGGCGCCAGTAGCCATCGACGTAGGTGATCTCGCGAGCGTTGCCCGTGCTCACCGTGCGCTTCCAATGGTTGGCCGGCAGTCCGTACTCAGCCGTGGCCACCGGAACGAACGACAACGTAGTCATCGCCCACTTGCTGGTGTCGCAGAGGTTGGGCGCCGTTTCCGACGGGTAGATGATCTCGGTCAAGCGACCCATTTCATCGTAGTCGTAGCAGGTCTTGCTCTGGAGCTCGTCGGTGACCGAGGCAATCGTGCCGTCGTCATTCACCACCGCCGACATGGTGCTGCCGGTCGGCGCCTCTGGCGTGGCCGGATAGGTCAGCGTCTGCGGGGTACCACGCTTCCAGTTGCTCATGGTGACCGTCGTCTCCATGCCGGCGCCGTCGCGGCCGTCGGACATGGTGGCGAAGGTGCCGTTGGCGTTGTACGTGAAGGCCTGCTTGAGCTTGTTGAATTCGTAGATTCGGATCGGCAGGTTGGTGGCCGGATCGTAGTCGGTGCGTTCGATCTCCACGCCGTTGACGAACCTGCGACGGATCTGGCCCAGCACCCAGTCACTGGTGTCGTCGTGGTACTCGGTGCCTTCGACCTTGGACGCCACCTGCGGGGTGCTCTTGGTTTCCTGTTTGGGGCGGGCATACGCGTCGAAGCAGTACACCGCCGCACCGCCGCAGCCCTTGTCGATCTGGGAGGTGAAGGTCACACCGTCCTGCGCGATGGTCTTCTTGACCACAGGACGCACGCGGGCGGTGGAGGGGTCGTCACCGCTGTAACTCGCGCCGTATGTGCCGGCAAAGGCTTGGCCCGCAACTTCGGCTTCGGCCATGTACTGATTGGATTCGGAGCGTTCGACCACGCCGGCCGCATCCACTGTCTCGGTGCCCAGCACGCGTCCTTCGTTGAGGGCGTACAGGAAGCCGTAGCGATAGCGGGTCTTGGTAAGGTCCGGATTGGTGACCGTTACCGTCTTCTCGACGTCGCAGTCCGTATTCGTGCTCGGGCACGGGTAGGCAGCCGGGGTGGCACGACTGCCCCACATCCGCTGCACGGAGCCGCCATAGTTATACCCCCACGTCTGCGCCGCCACGGCCGGACCGCTGATGGTCTTCGACCGCAACGACATGACGTCAAAGAAGTACGGGGTGTTAAGGATGTAGTAGTAGGTATTCGCCTCGAACTGGTTCACTGTCACGCGCTGCAGACACTCGCTGACATGCACGCCCGAGCGGTACTGACGCCCATTCGAGAAGACAAAGGTGCCCACGGCATTGCTGGGATGTTTGGCGGTCAGGGTGAAGTCCGCGTCGCTTGCCGGCGGCTGCTCCATGCACTGGTTGTCCGAGCCGCCATCCCAGGTCGCGTCATTGACCCACAGCGTGCCACCATAGGAGAACGTCCAGTCACCCGTTGACGCGCCAGGCAGATCCACCTTCGACAGGCGCTCGACGCCTGCGAATGTCCCATAGGTATACGTCCAAGTCTTGCCATGCGCCGTCGCAGTGGCAACTTCGCCATTGGCGCCATAGGTCAGCACGATCTCGCGGCCGTCGCTGGACCAGATGCGGGTCGGGTTGCCGTTGCCGTTGTAGGTGTACTGGACGGTATTGCCGAACCGGTCTTCGACCTTGCTGGCCAGCACGTACACGCGGGTTCTCGAGGTCTGGGCCGCGAATATATCGCCCACTTGCCGGGTCATCTTGGCCGCGAATCGAGTAACCGCGGTGTCGAAGAAGTACTTCACGCCGGACGTGGTCTTCATGATGAAGCCCTCGCCGGCCAGCCCGCTCTTCATCGGCGTGCAGGCGAACGCGTCGCGTTCGCTCGTGGATATCTCCTGGGTTGGACCTTCCGTGAACACCGCGGACGGAACACCCGAACCCAACATGGTGCGGTCGGTGCCGCCCGGGATGTGGATGGAGTTGCCCTGCCAGATCTCGGTGAGGTTGAAGCCGCTCGTCACGGTGGGGGCAAAACTGCCCGAGCAGCGCGTGCTGCTCCAGCCGGAAACCGGGCCGAACGTGCCGGCGATATAGGGTACATCGATGTCCCAACCGCCTGCCCCGCCGAGAGTCGAGTCGAACGTGCTGCCCACCAGCAACTGGATGGTGAATCGGCGCCTCAATTCAACCGGCAGTGCGTTGTTGCCCGGAATGTTGATATCGACGTTCGAGAACGAGGTCTGCCCGTTGTAAAGATTGACGGACTCTCCGAACAGATCGTCCTTCAAGGCCGCGATGTTCTGCGAACTCTCGACACGCTTGCGGTATTCCTGGAACGGTTCGATGGCGACGGCTTGCACGCTGGCAAGCAGCACGCACGCCAGCAGGCCCGTGCGGGCGATGGAGTACTTCATGTATTCCCCAGTGGATGCGCCCGTTGCGGGCGCGTTCGATCGTGACGGCCCGGCATGGTCCCCCCGGGCAGCGGCGGATGGTACGCATGTGGACCAGACTCGGCAAATGATTACGCGGGGGCATCGCACGGATTGAGACCGGCGGAGCCGCAGCACCGGGGTGCTGTGGTTGTTGCAGGGGCCCTGTCGGGCACGCCGCTCTCGCAGGGCGCGAGCCCCGCGTATCAAGCCCCGGCGGCTACGCCGCTGCCGGCGACAGGATCGGATCCGTCTCTGGGATCCGCCCTATCTCCCCACCACCGTCCACGCCGTGGACACCGCCGGCAGCACCTTGCGGAACTTCACGTTCGCCTCGCCCCACACCTCGTTGGCACCGCTGAGACGGTGCCGCCACAGGAGGTCGGCCTTGCCGTCGCCGTCGTAGTCGCCGGTACCGGCGACCTGCCAGTTGACGTCGGCGACGGTGGCGACCGGGCGCTGGGCCGTGGCGCGTCCGTACAGCCAGATCACGTTGGCGCCGGTGCGCGCATGGCGCCACAGGATGTCGGCCATGCGGTCGCCATTGAAGTCGGCCACGGCGGCGACCTTCCAGTCGAGCACGGTGACGCCGGTCATGGGGCGGCGCAGGGCCTTGGTGGCGGACGGCCACAGGTCGTTGGCGCCGGTGGCGGCATTGCGCCACAGCACGTCGTCCCTGGCATCGCCGGTGAAGTCACCGATGCCGACGACCTGCCAGTTGAGGTCCGGCACGATCGCCGCCGCCTGCGAACGGTAGCGGTTGGCCGCCCACCACACGCCGTTGGCGCCGGTGCCGGCATGGCGCCAGAAGACGTCCTCGACGCGGTCGTTGTCGAAGTCGCCGCTGCCCACGATCGTCCATTTCGGGTCGCGCTCGGTGCCCAGCTCCAGGGTCTCGAAGTCGAAGGCCGAGCGCCACAGCACGTTCTCGCCGGCGATCGAGTCGCGCCAGAGCACATCGGCGGCGGGGCTGCCATCGAAATGGCCGATGGCGGCGGCGTTCCAGCCCGGCGCCATCTGCTTGAGCAACCGGCGCTGCGTGGCCTGGCCGTCGCGCCACATTTCGGCCATGCCGGTGCCGGCGTTGTGCCAGATGATGTCGGCCCGGCCGTTGACATCCACGTCGCGCGGCTTCTGCACGGGGCGGCAGTCCAGCCCGCGATAGAACAGCAACGACGTGCCGCCCTGGGCCACGACCGCGTCCGCGCAACCATCGCCATCGATGTCGCCCGCGGCCAGGCGCGCGGGTCCGAACGGCTCCTAGGTGCCGGAAAGCGGCGGCATCGGGAAACGCACTTCGCGCTGCAGCACGCCGTCGCGCTGCCCCATCAGGCCGAGCCCCTGGCCCTGGTCGTGCACGGTGAGCAGGTCGTCGAGGCCGTCGTTCTGGACATCGGCGGCGGCCAGCGTCACCGCCACCTGCGCGTTGTCGACCGCGATGGCGGTTCCAATGGTGCCGGTGGCCGTCTGCGGAAAGAGGTTGTAGCCGACCGCCTGACCGGTGCGGGAGTCGTACCGGCGATAGAGCAGGTCCGCGCGCCCATCCGAATTCCAGTCCCCCACCGCGCCTGGGCCGCCGCCGTCGAAGTACTGCGTGGACGAGAACAGCCCGGCGCGATTGACGCTGAGCTGCGTGCCGATCCACGACGACTCCTCCGTGACCAGGTCGCTCCAGCCGTCTCCGTTGAAGTCGCCCACGCGCAGCCGCTGTCCCCGCACCGGGACATTGCCCGCCATCACGCCTGCCGGCACGAAATTGCCGCGGCCATCGCCACGATGGCAGACCACCGTGCCGGCCTCGACCAGGCACAGGTCGAGCAGGCCATCGGCGTTGCTGTCGACGGTCACGGGCGGGTTCATGTCGCCCTGCGACCAGCGCGGCAGGGTGATCCACTGCAGCAGACCGGTCGAACGGCCAAGGGCCAATTTCAGCGTCGTCGAGGTTCCCAGGACGAGGTCCTGTGCGCCATCGCGGTTGAAGTCGCCGGTCAGCAGCGAAGTGCCGTGCGGCACGCCGGAATAGCGCGTCGCGGTCGCCAGCGTGCCGTCGGCCTGCTGGACGCGCACGTGCAGTTCCTCGGCGTCGGTGGTGACGTCAGGCGTGGCGTCGACGATCACCAGCAGGTCCTGCCGGCGATCGCCGTTGACGTCGGCCACCTGCACTTCGCGCGGGAGTCCGCCAGCCGGCAGTTCCACGACCGGTGCGAAGGCGCCCAGGCCGAAGGGGGTCGGGGTCACCGGCGAGGGAGTCACCTTGCGGATGCGGTGGTTGCCGGTGTCGGCGATGTAGAGGTTGCCGGCGGCGTCGGTGCCCAGGTCGTTGGAGGAATTGATCAGGGCCAGCGTGGCCGGCCCGTTGTCGCCGCCGTAGCCCGCCACGCCGTAGGGCAAAGTCTCGCCGACGTTGCGGCCCACCACCGTGTCGAGGATGCCTTCGGCGTTGACCCGCTGCACCAGTGTCCCGGACCCGGTGAACACATGGCCGCGCGCGTCCAGGGCCAGGCCGTTGTTGGGCTCCAGCACCACGTGCAGCGCCCACGCGTCGTCGGCCAGGCTGCCGCCGCCGGCCACGGTGCGGATGATGCCGTCCGGCGAGATGCAGCGGACGCGCGAGCCGTTGATGTCGGCCACAAAGAGGTTGCCCGCCGCATCCACCGCCAGCCCGCCACCGGCGTCCAGCGAGGCCTGCCGGGCCGGCCCACCGTCGCCCCCACCGCCTTGCCAGTCGCCATTGCCGGCGATCGTGGCGAGGGTCCCGTTGGGCGAGATGCGGCGGATGTACAGGTGGTCGTGGAAGAACAGGTTGCCCGCACCGTCCACGGTCATCCGGTCCGGCGCCGACAACGTGGCGGCGAGGGCGGGCCCGCCTTCGCCGGCGAAGGTCGCGGGGTGGTCCAGCCGTTGCGGATCGCCGGTGCCGGCGATGGTGCGGATCACGCCATCGGTGCCGACCTTACGGATGCGGCGATTGAGGTCGTCGGCGATATAGACGTTGCCCGCCAGGTCCGTGGCCAGGGCGCTGATGCGACCGAAGCGCGCCTGCGTCGCCGGGCCACCGTCGCCGGTGGGCACGGTGCCGCGCGGTGCGAATTCCTCGACGCCCGTGCCCGCGAACGCGGTGATGATCCCCGTCGGCGACACCCGGCGCACGCGCGCGCTCACCCCGTCGACGAAGTACACCGTGCCGCCCGCGTGGACGGCGATCAGGTAGGGAAAGCTCATCCGCGCCAGCGTCGCGGCCGCGCCGTCGCCGCTGTCGCCCATCTCGCCGGTCCCGGCGATGGTGGTGATGGTGCCGGGGGCCAGCAGGGTGGCCTTGCCGTCGTGCGGGTTGGGCGTGGCGGTCGCCAGGTTCCCGGCTAGGCTCTCCGCCTGGCGGCCGGGAAGCAGCCGGAAGTCTGCGCGCGTGCCGACCAGGGCCGCTGCCGCACAAGCCGCCAGCAGGCCCGCGGCTGCCATCCATGAATTTCGCATTGTGTCCCGAGGTTTCGGCCGGTCCGGCGCCGTCCGCCGGTCGGGCGATTCTAGCCAATCCGGCTGCAGGGCCCGGACCGCGCTGGGCGGGGAGAACCCCCTGCCCCGCTCGCCCCCTTGCTCCCGCGCTCGACTCCAAAAGACTCGCGCTCGACTCTAAAAGACACGCGCTCCGCTCTAAAGGACTCACGCTCGACTCTAAAAGACTGGCGCTCCACTCTAAAAGACTCACGCTCGACTCTAAAAGACTGGCGCTCGACTCTAAAAGACTCGCGCTCGACTCTAAAAGACTGGCGCTCCACTCTAAAAGACTCACGCTCGACTCTAAAAGACTCGCGCTCGACTCTCAAAGACTCGCGCTCGACTCTCAAAGACTCGCGCTCGACTCTCAAAGACTCGCGCTCGACTCTCAAAGACTCCCGCTCGACTCTCAAAGACTCCCGCTCGACTCTCAAAGACTCGCGCTCGACTCTAAAAGACTGGCGCTCGACTCTAAAAGACTGGCGCTCCACTCTTAAAGACTCATGCTCGACTCTAAAAGACTCGCGCTCGACTCCGGAAGACTCGGACTCGCCCCAGGCCCCTGGGTCCTCTCCCGAAGTTCCACCGGCCGGTTCCACCCCCGGCGCCGCCGCCCCGCGCACCCGGACACCCCGCCGCGCGGCCTTCACTTGCCCCCCTCCCCCGCCCCGTTTAGCCTCGCCTTTCCACGCGCCCCCGTCCGGGCGCCCCTGAGGTCACCCGTGAAGCAACGCCATGCCCTGCTCGCCCTCGCCGTCGCGGCGAGCCTGTTGTCCCTGTCGGCCTGCAAGAAGTCGGAGACGCCTGAAACCGCCACCGCCCCGGCGGGCACGGTCAAGGCGCCCGAGGGCGAAACCGCCGACCAGTTCGTCGCGCGCATCAACGACGAGTTCCGCAAGATCTACCCGGAGCTCAACGCCGCGCAGTGGACGTCCTCGACCTACATCAACAGCGATACCGAGCTGCTGACGGCCAAGTCCAACGAGCGTTTCTTGGGCCTGCTCAATACCTGGATCGAGCAGTCGCGCAAGTTCGAGGGGCAGAAGATGTCGCCCGAGACGGCGCGCGCGATCCGCCTGCTGAAACTGTCGGTGGCGATGCCGCCGCCGAAGGACCCGGCCAAGCTCGAACAGCTCACCCAGCTGGCGACCAAGATGGAAGGCATGTACGGCTCGGGCGAGTACTGCAAGGGCGAAGGCAGCGCGCGCAAGTGCCGCCAGCTCGGCGAGCTCGAGGACGTGCTGCGCGATCCGGCGGCGACGTACGAAGAGCAGCTCGACGCGTGGGAAGGCTGGCACACCATTTCCAAGCCGATGCGCGCGGACTACACCAACTTCGTCGAGCTGGTGAACACCGGCGCCAAGGACATGGGCTTCGCCGACACCGGCGAGCTGTGGCGTTCGGGCTACGACATGACCCCGGCCGAGATCGCCGCGGAAACCGACCGCCTGTGGCTGCAGGTCAAGCCGCTGTACGAGCAGCTGCACTGCTACACCCGCACGCAGCTGGTGAAGAAGTACGGCGAGCGCGGCGAAGTGGCCGGCGGCATGCTGCCGGCGCACCTGACCGGCAACATGTGGCAGCAGGACTGGGGCAACCTCTGGCCGATCCTGCAGCCCTACAGCAATGACGTCGCCGGCAACCTGGACATCACCGGCGCGCTGGAGAAGATGCGCGGCGAAGAGCTGAACAAGGCGATGGCCGCGCCCGACGCCGACATCGGCATCGAGCAGCGCGTGGAGATCGAGCGCGCCGCCGACCTGGCCATCGCCCAGGAGATGACCCGCCGCGCCGAGGACTTCTACACCTCGCTGGGCATGCCCAAGCTGCCCGACAGCTACTGGACCAAGACGCAGTTCATCAAGCCGCGCGACCGCGACGTGGTCTGCCACGCCAGCGCGTGGGACATCAACCTGGCCGGCGACGTGCGCACCAAGATGTGCATCAAGCCCAACGAGGAAGACTTCACCACCATCTACCACGAGCTGGGCCACGTCTATTACTACCTGGCCTACAACGACAAGCCGCCGATCTTCCAGCAGGGCGCGCACGACGGCTTCCACGAAGCCATCGGCGACACCATCGTGCTGGCGATGACGCCCAAGTACCTGGAGTCGGTCAACCTGGTGGGCGCGCAGCAGCCCAACAACGAGTCGGTGATCAACAACCAGATGCGCATGGCGCTGGCGAAGGTCTCCTTCCTGCCCTTCGGCCTGATGATCGACCGCTGGCGCTGGGGCGTGTTCAGTGGCGAGATCAAGCCCGTGAGCTACAACAAGGCCTGGTGGGACCTGAAGGCCAAGTACCAGGGCGTGGCGCCGGCCACCGCACGCGGCGAGGACAACTTCGACCCGGGCGCCAAGTACCACGTGCCGGGCAACACGCCCTACACGCGCTACTTCCTCTCGCACGTGCTGCAGTTCCAGTTCTACAAGGCGCTGTGCGACGCATCGGGCTACAAGGGTCCGCTGCACGAGTGCAGCTTCTACGGCAACAAGGCCGCCGGCGCGAAGTTCCAGGCGATGCTGAGCAAGGGCGCCAGCCAGCCGTGGCAGCAGACGCTGAAGGAACTGACCGGCAACGAGAAGATGGACGCTTCGGCGGTGCTGGAATACTTCTCGCCCCTGCAGGCCTGGCTCAAGCAGCAGAACGAAGGCAAGACCTGCGGCTGGAACCCGCAGGGCACGACGGCCGCGGCCAAGCCGGCCGAGCCGGCCAAGCCCGCGAACGGCTGATCCGGCCACGAAGCGGCACCCCCCCGAAGGCCGGCGCAATGCCGGCCTTCGGCGTTCCAGGCGGGGCGATGAGGGACTGCCGCAGTCGCCGCGCAATGCGAGGGGTGGGAACGCCGGATGTGGCGGACTTCCCACTTGATCTGCAAGCCGCGTGCCCGCTCGCAATTTTGGAAGGCCATGGGGGCTGGGTGATAATCCGCCGCCGCTCCCGGCCCAAGCCCGCACGACATCCCGCATGAAGTTCCGTCTTCTCGCCCTCCTGGCCCTGGCCGCTCCCCTGACCGCCGCGGGATTGGCCGCCCCTCTTCACGCCGCGCCCCAGGGACAGTCCGCCCGGTTGACTGCGAACGATCCGATGTCGCCGATGTACATCGTGACCTCGCGCGAGAATTTCGAGGCCAGCCTGAAGCGGTTCGGCACGCAGCCGCAGGGTTTGCGCGATGGGGCCGGGCGGGAAGTCGTCCTCTCCAGCGTGCGCAAGCACCAGCTCGACGACATGGGTCATGCGCTGCACGATCGCGATGGGCGCTGCGGTGGTTACTTCGCCTTCGAGACCCGCGCCAAGGCGCTGGCCTTCCTGGAGAGGGCGACCGTACCGCGCAGGCCGTGCGCCGCAAAGCGCTGCCCAGCTACACCATCGACAACGCACGCACGGTGCAGCCGTGGCTGGGCAAGGTGGACGAAGCCCGCATCCTGGAGACGATGACCTACTTCTCCACCCGGTACCCGAACCGCAATTCGGGGACCTACGAGGGATTCGTCGCCTCCCGCTCGCTCCGGCAGGAGTGGGACTTCCTCGCGCTGGGGCGCTCGTTCGTGACGTCTGAAATCGTCGAATGCGAGAACTGCTCGATGTCCTCGGTCGTGCTGACCGTGCGCGGCACTTCCAAGGCAAACGAGATCGTCGTCGTGGGCGGCCACCTGGATTCCATCGGCACCGGGTCGCAGGCGCCCGGCGCGGACGACAACGCCTCCGGCATCGCCACGATCACGGAAGTGATCCGCGTCGCGTTGGCCGACGGCTGGCGCCCGCAGCGCACGGTGAAGTTCATCGGCTACTCCGCCGGCGAACTCGGCCTGCGCGGATCGACGCAGATCGCGGCCCTGCACAAGCAGCAGAACGCGAACGTGGTGGGCGTGCTGCAGCTGGACATGACCAACTACGCCGCCGGCAGCCCGTTGACCATGAAGATGGTGACGGATCACTCCAATGCGCCGCTGCAGGACTTCCTGGCCCGCCTGTTCGACAAGTACCTGGCCCCGATGGGCATGACCCGCGGCACGACCACGTGCGGCTATGCGTGCTCCGACCACGCCGCGTGGACCGCCGCCGGCTACCCCGCGGCCTACGTGATCGAGCCGACGGCCTTTCCGTACAAGCACTCGTCGGTGGACACCATGACCTATGCCGGGCCGACGGCGAAGAGCTCGGCCAAGTTCGCGCAGTTCGCCCTGGCTTTCGTAGGCGAGTTGGGCAAGAACGCGCCCCCGATCACGCCTTCTGACTTCGACGGCGACCGGCGCAGCGATGTGTTCTGGCGCAACGGCGTCACCGGCGCCAACGACATCTGGCGCGCCTTCAACCCCGTCTCTCGAATCACCACCTCGCCGGTGCCCAACATGCTCTGGAAGGTGGCGGCGATCCACGACTTCAACGGTGACCTGCGCGCCGATGTTGTGTGGGCGAACCACGAGGGCCTGCACGAGATCTGGTACGGCGGCTATGCGCCGTCGCGCCAAAGGCTCGGCTACTACTTCGGTGCGGCTATCGCGGCCGTCGGGGATTTCGGCGCGAGCGGGTCCGCCGACATTGTTCTGCGCAATACGAGCGACAACTCGGTGGAGATCCTCACCGACTTGATGAAGGGCGAAGCCAATCAACGGAGCCTGCCCGAGGGCATCGTGCCGGCGGACTGGGAGATCGTCGCGGTGGGCGACTTCGACGGCGACCGCCGGGACGACCTGTTCTGGCGCAACCGGAAGACTGGCGCGAACGAACTGTGGCGGGCAGGCGAACGCGCGATGCGACAGCCGCTCACCGCAGTTTCCGTGCTGGCCTGGCGCGTCGCCGGCACCGGCGATTTCAACGGCGACGGCCGCAGCGACGTAGTGTGGCGCAACGAAACCACCGGCGCGAACGTGGCATGGTATTCGGCTAATCCCAGCACGCAGCGCACGTTCGGCACGGTGTCCGACACCCGCTGGCGCATCGCCGCCATCGGCGATTACAACGGCGACTCCGTGTCCGACCTGTTCTGGCGGCACAGCACGCTGGGCAACAACGACCTCTGGCTCGGCGGCAACAGCAGCCAGCGCGTGGCACTCACCGGCGTTCCGGCCGACTGGCAGCCGCAGCCGGCGCATTAGTCCCGAGCCGGGTCGACCACGGTGGATGCGGCCGGCGGTATGCCGGCCGCGGCGGCATTGTTTGAGCCGGAATCCGCCGCTCCGGGGAACAACAACCGCCGGCCGCCGCCCGGGTGCCATACGGACACGGCCGTACACGCCTGCCGGGACTGGCCGCCGCCGCTGCATGGACCGATACTGCGTCCATCGCGCCCCTGCGCCCAGACGCCCGCCTCAAAGGAGTGACCGTGAGAATCCGCCATCTGGCCCTGTTGACCCTGTCCGCCCTGGCCCTGTCCGGCGCCGTCGTGGCCCAAAGCGGCGGGGGCGATCCGCACGGACACGCCGGCGCCCTGCGCGCGTCGCTGGGCGTCGACCCGATGTCCGCCGTCTACATCGTGACCTCGCAGGCCACCTTCGATGGCGGCGTGAACGCGCTGGTGAGCGAAGCGGCCGCGCAGCGCGACGGCGCCGGCCGCGCCGTGGTGGTCGGCAAGATCCGCGCGCACCAACTGGACGAACTGAGCCGCTTCATCCACGAGCGCGAACGCCGCTGCGGCGGCTACTTCGCCTTCGCCACCCGCAAGCAGGCCGTGCAGTTCCTGCGCGAGGACCGCACCGTCCGGGCCATGCAGCGCAAGGCGCTGCCCACCTACACCATCGACAACGCGGCCACCGTGGCGCCCTGGCTGCCGCTGGTGCGCGAGTCGCGCATCAGCGACACCATCACCCACCTGTCCACCGCCTACCGCAACCGGTATTACGCCAACACCACCGGCCAGCAGGCATCGCAGTGGCTGAAAAGCACATGGGTGGGGCTGGGCCACAACCGCCCGGACGTCAGCGTCGGCTACGTCACCTGCACCGGCTGCGGCAAGCAGCCCTCGGTGGTGATGACCGTGCTGGGTTCCTCGCGTCCCGACGAGATCGTCGTGGTCGGCGCGCACCTGGACTCGATCTCCGACAGCTACATCAACGGCGAGATGAATGCTCCGGGCGCCGACGACGACGCCTCCGGCGTGGCCACCGTCACCGAGGTCATCCGCGTCGCGCTGGCCAAGGGCTGGAAGCCGCAGCGCACGGTGAAGTTCATGGCCTACGCGGCCGAGGAAGTGGGCCTGCGCGGCTCGCACGCCATTGCCGACGAACACCAGGACGACCACGCCAACGTCGTGGGTGTTCTGCAGCTGGACATGACCAACTACACCGCCGGCAGCACGGTGTCGATGGAGCTGGTCTCGGACTACACGAACACGGGCCTGAACGAGTTCGTGCGCAAGCTGTTCGATCGCTACCTGGCCCCGCTGGGACTCACCCGCGGCGTCTACACCTGCGGCTATGCCTGTTCCGACCACGCCTCGTGGACCGCCGCGGGCTATCCGTCGGCGTTCATGGTCGAGCCCACGCTGTTCCCCTACCTGCACACGCCCAACGACACGCTGGCCAATTCCGGCCCGACGTCGGCCAGCAGCGTCAACTTCGCCAAGCTCGCGCTGGCCTTCATCGGCGAGCTGGGCAAGACCACCCATGAAGCGCCCGTGGACTTCAACGCCGACGGCCGCAGCGACGTGTTCTGGCGCAACCTGTCCACCGGCGCCAACGACATCTGGCGTTCGGCCAACGTGCTCACCCGCACGCCGACCAACAGCGTGACCGCCATGGCGTGGCAGGCCGTCGGCATCGACGACCTGGACGGCGACGGCCGCGAGGACGTGCTCTGGCGCAATGCGAGCACGGGCGCGAACGACCTGTGGAAGTCGGCGTCCGCGGCCACCCGCGTCCCGCTGGGCACGCTGGCCGACACCGGCTGGCGCGTCGCGGGCTTGGGCGACTTCGGCATGCGCGGCGCGGCGGACATCTTCTGGCGCCACGCCACCACGGGCCAGATCCAGGTCTGGGTGGGCGGCAACTCGGCGGTGGTCGAACCGCGCGCCACCGTTGCCAGCGCCGACTGGCAGGTGGTCGGCGTGGGCGACTTCGACGGCGATCTGCACGACGACGTGCTGTGGCGCAACCGCGTCACCGGCTCGAACGAGATGTGGCGCTGGGGCACCTCCGAGCGTCGCCTGGCGATGACCGCGGTGACCAATACGGCGTGGATCGTCGGCGGCGTCGGCGACCTCAACGGCGACGGTTCCGACGACATCATCTGGCGCAACACCAGCACCGGCGCCAACGTGGCCTGGCTGTCGGGCCGTGCCGCCACGCAGATGGGCATGTCGACGATCGCCGACCTCAACTGGAAGCTGGCCGCGGTCGGCGACTACGACGGCGACGGCCGCGCCGACGTGTTCTGGCGCCATGCCCTCACGGGCCAGAACGAGCTGTGGCCGGCCGGGCAATCCTCGCTGCGGCAGGTGCTCGCCCGCGTGGCGGATGTGAACTGGACCATCGTGCGCTGAGCGAATCCGCTCCCTCCCCCGCTTGGCGGGGGAGGGTTGGGGTGGGGGCCGCAGGTCGCCGCGAACCCCCACCGGTCCGTAGCCTGGGGCTTTCAACGGCGAAGCTCGTCAAGAGAAGCGCACCCGGGTACAGGCGCGGCGATCTGTCCGGAGAGCCCCGGATGCGCTGCGCTTGACGAGCTTCGCTGTTGAATGCCCCGGGCTACTTTTGAAATCCCCGCGACCGTCGGCCCCCATCCCAACCTTCCCCCGCGGAGCGGGGGAAGGGGCCAAGGCTGCAAAAGCTGGCGTCCGGATGAACGCGGGCCGGCACTCGCCATTGCCTTGCTGAGGGACGGATACTCGTCGGGCACGCGCCTGCGCGCGATCGCATCGACGGGGGTGCGCCGTGAACTGCCGCAGTCTTTTCCTCCTGGGCCTCTCGGCCGCACTGCTGTCCGGCGCCAGCGCCGCCGTGACCGCCCCTCCCGACGACCACGACCACGCACGCGGGCAGCGCGCGCGCCTGGGCGTGCAGTACGAGCCGATGGCGACGGTGCACATCGTCACCTCGCGCGCCACCTGGGAAGGCGGGGTGCGACTGATCGGGCGTGACGCCCGTGCCGCGCGCGACAACGCGGGCCGCGACCTGGTCATCGCCTCCGTCCGTGCCCACCAGCTCGACGACGTGAGCCGCCTGGTGCACGAACGCGAACGCCGGTGCGGGGGCTACTTCGCCTTCGCTTCGCGCGCGCAGGCCCTGGCCTTCCTGCGCCAGGACCGCACCGTGCAGGCCATGCACACCAAGGCGCTGGCCGCCTACACGATCGACAACGACCGCACGGTGGCGCCGTGGATCGCCCAGGTCGAGGAGCCGCGCATCCGGGCCACGATCTCGCACCTGTCCACTGCCTATCCGAACCGCTACTACGCCAGCGTCCAGGGCCACCAGTCGCCGCAGTGGATCCGCGACACTTGGCTCGGGCTGGGCGTGGACCGCAGCGACGTGAGCGTGGAAACCACTGACTGCGCCAACTGCGGCGGGCAGCAGTCCATCATCCTGACCGTGCGCGGCGCGCGGTATCCGGACGAGATCGTGGTGGTCGGCGGCCACCAGGATTCCATTTCCGACAGCTACAACAACGGTGTCATGGACGCCCCCGGCGCCGACGACGACGCCTCGGGCATCGCGACGATCACCGAGGTGATCCGCATCGCGCTGGCCAGCGGCTGGCGGCCGCAGCGGACGGTGAAGTTCATGGCCTACGCCGCCGAGGAAGTCGGCCTGCGCGGCTCCCACGCCATCGCCCAGGCCCACCGCGCGCAGGGCGCGAACGTCGTCGGCGTGCTGCAGCTGGACATGACCAACTACACCGCCGGCAGCGCGCTCTCGATGCGCCTGATCAGCGACTTTTCCAACGCCGCCCTGCAGCAGTTCGTGCTCGGCCTGTTCGACCATTACCTGGCGCCGACCGGCCTGACCCGCGGCGGTGCGACCTGCGGCTACGCCTGCTCGGACCATGCCTCGTGGACCAGCGCGGGCTACCCGTCCGCGTTCGTCGCCGAGCCCACGCTGTTTCCTTATCGCCACACGCCGCTGGACAACCTGCAGCAGATCGGTCCGACCGCGGCGAGCAGCGTGAACTTCGCAAAGCTCGCGCTGGCCTTCGTCGGCGAACTGGCCAAGACCGATACCGGCACGACCCACGACTTCGACGGCGACGGCCGCAGCGACGTGTTCTGGCGCAACGTGGCGACCGGCGCCAACGACGTGTGGCGCTCGGCCGACGCGCGCACGCGCCAGTACACCTCGCCCGTGGCCAACCTGGCCTGGCAGGTCGCCGGCATCGGCGATCTGGATGGCGACCATCGCGCCGACGTGGTCTGGCGCAACGCCAGCACCGGGGCCAACGACCTGTGGCCCTCGGCCCAGTCCAGCCAGCGGCGGGCGCTGGCGACGGTGCCCGATACCGGCTGGAAGCTCGAAGCCCTCGGCGATTTCGGGCAACGCGGCGCGGCGGATCTGTTCTGGCGCCACGCCGTCACCGGGCAGATCCGGGTGTGGGTCGGCGGCGATGCCGCGCAGGCCCAGACCCGCGTGCCGGTGGCCAACCCCGACTGGCGCGTGGTGGGCGCCGGCGACTTCGATCTCGACGGCCACGACGACGTGCTGTGGCGCAACCGCGCCACCGGCGCCAACGACCTGTGGCTGTGGGGCACGTCCGAGCGCCGGCGGTCGCTGACCGCGGTGACCAACACGGCCTGGCAGGTCGTCGGGGTAGCCGACTTCAACGGCGACCGGCGCGCGGACATCCTGTGGCGCCACGCCGGCACGGGCGCCAACGTGATCTGGTTCTCGGCCAACGCCGCCACCCAGCGTGTCCTGGCGAGCGTGAGCGACCTCCACTGGACGGTGGCCGGCGTGGGCGACTACAGCGGCGACGGCCAGGCCGACATCCTGTGGCGCCATGCCACGCTGGGCTACGACGACCTGTGGCTGTCGGCCGACAGCACCCGGCGCCTGCCCCTGACGCGGGTGTCGGACGTGGACTGGCGGGTCATGCGCTGAACCACCGCCACGTTCGGCATGGTCCATGGCCGGTCCAGCCTCGCCATGTCCAGCCCGAGCGTGGTTCAGCTGCACGCCCCCGTGACGATCACTCGGAACGCGGGTCCAGTCCGCACCGTTCAGTAACGCCACCCCAACGCCCGGCCGCCCGGTGCGCGGGCTTGTGTGACTGCGGTATCGTTCACCGGGGCCCCTCCGGCGCCCTTCCCTTTTCTTCACGCTGCGGAGTTCAGTCAGTGAAACAGTTGCTCGTCCTGGGTTCGGTTGCCGCGCTCGCGATCACGTCCCTCCACTTGGATCCGCCGCAGGCGGCCCGCACGCCTGACAGCTGGATGCGCGTCAAGGGCGAGCACGCCCAGCCCAAGGCCGCCGCCAAGCGACTGGCCTGGCGCGCCGCGCACCTGCCGGCGCATGCCACCACGCAGCTGTCGTTCGATGCGCTGGCGCCGTCACGCGTGCAGTCGATGCGCAAGCGCAACGCGCAGTCCGTCGCCAAGCCGACGCAGACCGGCCTGACCCGCAACGCCAGCACCGAATCCGCGCAGAAGGCGCTGGGCGCGCTGCAGTGGGCGGCCACGCCCGATGGCGGCGCGGCGACCCGCGTGGTGATCACCTCGCCGGGTGCGAAGGGCCTGCGCGTGGGCCTGCAGCTGCAGTCGCTGGATCCGCGCATCGAACTGCGCTTCGCCGGTTCCGGTGCGCCCGACACCATCGTCGGCCGCGTCACCGGCCGCCAGGCGCTCAAGCTCGCCAACAGCCGCCGCGTGTTCTGGACGCCCAGCACCGAAGGCCAGACCCAGACCATCGAGGTCTACGCCCCGGCCGGCGTCAAGACGGCATCGGTGCGACTGCTGGTGCCGCAGGTCTCGCACCTGCTGGCGACCAACGGCACCGGCTTCAAGTTCGAGAAGGACATCGGCGACTCGGGCAGCTGCAACGTGGACACGGCATGCCGGGTCAGCGAGCTGGGCCAGAACTTCGTCAACGCCAAGAACGCCGTCGCGCACATGGTGTTCAGCGACGACACCGGCACCTACATCTGCACCGGCACGCTGCTGGCCGACACCGTCGGCGCGACCCAGGTGCCCTACTTCTACGGCGCCAACCACTGCATCGGCGACCAGCCCACGGCCAGCACGCTGGAAACCTACTGGCGGTTCGAAGCCACCAGCTGCGGCAGCGGCGTCGCCGCGGCGAACATCCAGCTGCTGGGCGGCGCGACCTACCTCTATTCCAACGCGGACACCGACGCGCTGCTGCTGCGCCTGAACGCCGCGCCGCCGAGCGGCTCGTTCTTCGCCGGCTGGGATTCCACCCCGATGAACACCGGCAGCGCCGGTACCGCGATCCACCATCCGCACGGCGACCTGAAGAAGGTCTCGCTCGGCCAGAAGATGGGCCAGGACGACTTCCTGCACACCATGGCCTGGACCAGCGGCACGACCGAAGGCGGCAGCAGCGGCTCGGGCCTGTTCACCAGCAACGCGAACGGCTACTACCTGCGTGGCGGCCTGTACGGTGGCGATGCGCTGTGCTCCAACTCCGGTGACGTGAACAACACGCTCAACCGCGACTACTACTCGCGCTTCGACGTCGCCTTCCCGCACATCCAGCAGTACTTGGCCCCGCCGCTGCCGGCGACGGCCACGGCGCGCGACTTCAACTTCGACGGCCAGGCCGACGTGTTCTGGCGCAACACGAACACCGGCGGCAACGACGTGTGGCGCTCGGCGTCGTCGGCGCAGCGCCAGGTCACCGCGACGGTCAGCACCCTGGCCTGGCAGGTGGTGGGCGTGGGCGACCTCAATGGCGATTCGAAGGCCGACGTGCTCTGGCGCAACGCCAGCACCGGCAGCAACGACGTGTGGCTGTCCGCCATCGCCACCACCCGCCTGCCGATCCAGGCCGAACCCAACCTGGCCTGGAAGGTCGTGGGCGTGGGCGATTTCAACGGAGACGGCAAGGACGACATCTTCTGGCGCAACTCGAGCACCGGCGGCACCGCGTACTGGCCCTCGGCCAACCGCAGCGCGTCGGTCACCCAGGCCACCGTGGCCAGCCAGAACTGGCAGGTCGCCGGCGTGGGCGACTTCAACCACGACGGCCGCGACGACATCCTGTGGCGCAACAACGTCACCGGTGGCAACGAGCTGTGGCGCTCGGGCACCGCGACGCAGCGCCAGGTGCTGACCTCCGTGACCACGCTGTCGTGGACCGTCGTGGGCGTGGCCGACTTCAACAAGGACGGCACCTCCGACATCCTGTGGCGCAACACCTCCACCGGCCAGAACGCGATCTGGCGTTCGGCGAACGCCAACACCCAGCAGGCGGTCACCACGGTCGCCGACCAGAACTGGAAGGTCGCCCAGGTCGCCGACTTCGACGGCGACGGCTACGGCGACATCTTCTGGCGCAACACCAGCACCGGCAACAACGACCTGTGGAAGGGCGCGCTGTCGTCCCGCCGCGTGGCGCTGACCCGGGTGGCGGACCTGAACTGGAAAGTGATTCCCTGACGGTCCGCACGCCGCGATCCCGGAACCCTGGGATTGCGGTCGGGCACACAGAAGGAGGCCGGCCGATGCCGGCCTCTTTTTTTTCATATGGGCCCGGCTTGAGCGGCGGGGCCAAGGCGACTAAGGTCGCCGCTTCCGGCACCGCAGGATCGCGGCGCCGGCACCGATCGGGGATGGCAGATGATCAAGACACTCAAGCGGTTCAAGGGCCTGCTCGCGCTCGCGCTGTGCAGCGTGGCGGCGCTCGCGCAGGCGGCGCCCGGCCACTACGTCGTCGTACGCGTAGACGCGCAGGGCCGGCTGACGCCGGTGCACCTGCGCGCGGTCGAGCTGGACGCCGCGCACGCGCATTCGCTGCGCCCCGCCGACGCGGTCCGCAAGCGCGCCGCGGCCGATGCCTCGCAGCTGCTGGCCACGGGCGCGGGCTGGACGCAGGTCGTGCTGTCGCCCGAGCGCATCCGCGGCGAATTCGCCGCCAACGGGCACGCCGGCCGCATCCAGGCCGTGGCGGTCCGGCCGCAGTACCGCAGCTTCGTGTTGCGGGTGCCCGCCTCCGCCGGCAACCGCATCACCGTCGACCACCAGGGTCGCCGCAGCGTGATCGACCTGCGCCAGCTGGCCGCGCAGCCGGCCCTGTCCGCAGCGCCGCAGGCGCGCGTGCTCAAGTCCGCGGGCGGGCCCAGCGACAACCGGCTCGACGTGGTGGTGGTCGGCGAAGGCTACACGGCCAGTGAGCAGGCCAGGTTCCTCGCCGACGTGGCGGCGTTCAAGGCGACCATGTTTTCCACGACGCCGTACAAGCAGTACGCCAGCTTCGTCAACGTGGTGCCCCTGTTCGTCGCCTCCAGCCAGTCCGGCGCGGACCACCCGCCGTACCAGGCCGGTTGCACCACGACCAGCTGCTGCGCCGAGACGGCCGCGCAGACCGACCCGCGCGCCGGCACCTTCGTGAACACCGCCCTGGACGGCCGCTTCTGCACCGCGCAGATCCACCGCCTGGTGACGGTCAACGACTCCAAGGCCTACGCGGCCGCGAACGTGTATCCCAACTGGGATGCCCTGATGGTGATCGTCAACGACCCGGTCTACGGCGGCTCCGGCGGCTCGCTGTCCACGTTCTCGACGCATACCTCCGCGGGCCTGATCGCCGTGCACGAGTTCGGCCACAGCTTCACCCGCCTGGCCGACGAGTATGAATCGCCCTACCCGGGATTCCCGCCGTGCAGCGACAGCACCGGGCCGGCGTGCGAACGCAACGTCACCAATCAGGTGCTGGCCACGCAGGTGAAGTGGCGGCACTGGTTCACGCCGGGCAACCCGATCCCCACGCCGCCCGGGACGCCGGGCATCGGCCTGTTCCCCGGCGCCCGCTACCAGTCCACGGGCATGTACCGGCCGGCGCACACCTGCGCGATGCGCGAACTTGGCGTGCCGTTCTGCGCCGTGTGCGCCGAGGGTTACGTCGCGCAGCTGTACTCGGCGTGGATCGGCGCGAACTCGATGCCCATCAACCTGATCGAGCCCGGTAGCGAGGTCCCCGCGGCCAGCGGCCCGGTGTATGTCGTCGCCGGCAGCCGGGTCACCTTCACGGCCTCGATCCTGCGTCCGTCGCCCGACACCGTGCGGCTGCAGTGGGTCCGCCAGGGCGTGCCCATCTTCGGCGCCACGGGCGGCAGCTACACCTACGTGGTGCCCGCGACCGGCCTCGCCCGCGATTCCATCCGCCTCTCGGCGCACGACGAGTCGCCGCTGCTGTCGAACATGGACGCCGCCCGGTCGAACCGCTCGCGCGAATGGGATCTCCACATCCGTCCCAACGCCCGCGGCGACTTCAATGGGGACAGCCGTTCGGACATCTTCTGGCGCAACGCGGGCACCGGTGGCAACGACATGTGGCGCTCGGCCAGCTCCGCGCTGCGCCAGCCGACGGCGACTGTCGCCAACCTGCAATGGCAGGTGGTCGGACTGGGCGACTTCAACGGCGACGGGCGCGACGACGTGCTCTGGCGCAATGCGTCCACCGGCGCCAACGACATCTGGCTTTCGGGCGTGGCCACCACCCGCCGGCCGATCGCGGCCGAAACCAGCGTCGCCTGGAAAGTGGCCGGCGTCGGCGATTTCGACGCGGACGGCTACGCCGACATCTTCTGGCGCAACGCCGGCACCGGCGCCAACGGCATCTGGCCCGCCGGCGACCGCACCCGCTCGCGGGCGGCCACGGGCCTGCCCGACCTCAACTGGCGCGTCGCCGGCGTGGGTGATTTCGACGCCGACGGCATGGACGACGTGCTGTGGCGCAACGCCGCCACCGGCAAGCACGAGGTCTGGCCGTCGGGCAACGCCGCCCAGCGCCAGCCGCTCACGGGCGAGATGTCATCGGCCTGGGTCGTGGCCGGCGTCGGCCATTTCGACGAGGATCACCGGTCCGACATCCTGTGGCGCAACACCGTCACCGGCGCCAACGTGATCTGGGGCGCGGGCGACGTGTGGAACCAGCGCCTGCTCACCAGCGTGGCCGATCCGAACTGGAAGGTCGCGATGGTCGGCGACTTCGACGGCGACGGCATTGCCGACATCTTCTGGCGCCATGCCGTCACCGGCAGCAACGAGATGTGGCGCTCAGGCCTGTCCTCGCAGCGCAGCGTGCTGGCCAAGGTATCGGATACGCGCTGGGCGGTGACGCCCTGAGTCAGGCGGCGCCTGCAGATGAAAAAAAGGCCGGCGCATGCCGGCCTTTTTTCTGGCGCCGCGGGCGCGGCTAGCGGACCGCGGCCGCCGTCTGCCCGAACAGGATCCGGCGCTCCTCCTCCGACAGGTTGCCGCGACCTGCGTACGGCGCCGCGACGCCCTCGTAGGCGCGCACGGTGGCCGGCCGCGCCTTGATGGTCTCGAACCAGCGCTGCAGGTGCGGGAAGTCGTCCAGGTCCTGCCCGTGCGGCGCATGCGGCACGATCCAGGGATAACAGGCCATGTCGGCGATGCTGTACTCCTCGCCGGCGACGAAGGCGTGCCGTGCCAGCTGCCGGTCGAGCACGCCGTACAGGCGGTTGGTTTCCCTGACGTAGCGATCGATGGCGTAGGGCACCTTGTCCGGCGCGTACACCGCGAAGTGGCCGTTCTGCCCGGCCATGGGCCCCAGGCCCGCGACCTGCCAGAACAGCCACTGCAGCACCTGCGCGCGGCCATGCACGTCGGCGGGCAGGAAGCGTCCGGTCTTCTCGGCCAGGTACAGCAGCATGGCGCCGGACTCGAACACCGACAGCGGGGCGCCGCCGCCGGGCGGATCCTGGTCGACGAGGGCCGGGATCCTGTTGTTGGGCGAGATCTTCAGGAAGTCGGGTTCGAACTGTTCGCCCTTGCCGATGTCGACCAGGTGCAGCCGATGCGGCAGGCCGGTTTCCTCGAGGAAGAGCTTGAGCTTGAGCCCGTTGGGGGTGGGCCAGAAATACAGGTCGATCATCGTCAGTCTCGTGGGGGGCCGAAGCGGCCGCATGGACAGCATGGCCCGTCCGGCCGCCTGCCAAGGATCCAGATCCGGGCCATTGCGCGGAACCACCGGCATGGCCCGCAGCGTTCCACGCACCCCGTGGCGGCCGCGTGTCGGCGGACGGAAACAGCAGCGCGGCGCCCGGATGGCAGCCTGGATGAAAAGCGCGATACTCGATCCATGAACCCAGCCGACACCCCGACCGTACCGCGCGTCGACGTCCCGGACGACCTCGCGCCCCAGGCCCTGGACCACGCCACCGCCCTGCCCGCGCGCTACTACTTCGAACCGCGCATCGTCGCGGCGGACCGGGAGCTCATCTTCGACCGCGGCTGGCAGCTGCTGGCGCACGTGTGCCAGCTGCGCAACCCCGGCGACCACGTCATCGGCGACTTCGCCGGCCTGCCGGTGATCGCGGTGCGCGGCGTCGACGCCAACGGCGGGCCCGGCGAGATCCGCGTCTTCCACAACGTCTGCCGCCATCGCGCCGGCCCGCTCGCCCAGTGCGACGGGCTGGCCGCAAAATCGCTGCGCTGCCGCTACCACGGCTGGACCTACACTCTCGACGGCACCCTGCGTTCGGCCCCGGAAATGGGCACCGCCCCCGACTTCGACGTCAACGACGTCAAGCTGCCCCAGCTGAGCGTGCGCGTGTGGCAGGGCATGGTGTTCGCCGCGGTCGATCAGGCGCGCGCGCCGGACTTCGATGCCTTCGTGCAGGGCATCGACGAGCGCCTGGGCGCCAACCGCCACCTGGAACGCTACGGCCACCATCGCCGCGTGGGTTACGACGTCGCCTGCAACTGGAAGGTGTACGTCGACAACTACCTGGAGGGCTACCACGTTCCGCACATCCATCCGGGCCTGAACAAGCTGCTGGACTACCGCAGCTACATCACCGACACCGCGCTCTGGTACTCCTACCAGTTCAGCCCGCTGGAAAGCGGTGACGGCCTGTACGGCGACGGCGACGCGCTGTACTACTGGATGTGGCCGAACACGATGCTCAACATCCTTCCCGGCCGCCTGCAGACCAACCGGGTGATCCCCAAGGGCGTGGACCGCTGCCGGGTGGAGTTCGACTTCTACTACGCCGTGGACGAGTCCGAGGAAGCCGCGGCCCGCCGCCTGGCCGACCTGTCCTTCAGCGACGAAGTGCAGTTCGAGGACCTCACCATCTGCGAGGACGTGCAGCGCGGCCTGTCGTCGGGCTCCTACGTGCCCGGCCGCCTGAACCCGCTGCGCGAGAACGCGGTGCATCACTTCCACGAATTGCTACGCAAGGTGTATCGCGAGGCGGGAGCCTGACTCTCCTTTGCAGCGGACAGCGCGCGGCGCGCATTACTGCTCCCTCCCCCGCTTGCGGGGGAGGGTTGGGGTGGGGGCCGACGATCGCGGCGCATTCGATGCCCTTCGTGTTGCCTTGTCTTCCTCTGACATGCAGTCCGCCGTTTCCTTCGGCGTCGACGCGATCTTCCGCCCCCTATCCCGCCCTTCCCCCGCAAGCGGGGGAAGGGGCCGAGCGCCAGACCATCCGGAAAGCCCGATGACCACCCAACGTCCCCTCGGCATGTGGTCCGCCACCGCCCTCGTCGTCGGCAGCATGATCGGCAGCGGCGTGTTCCTGCTGCCCGCGTCGCTCGCCCCCTACGGCGCCAGCAGCCTGGCCGGATGGGCCATCACCCTGGCCGGCGCGATGTGCCTGGCGCTGACCTTCGCCAAACTGGCGATGCGCTGGCCGCAGACCGGCGGCCCGTACGCCTATGCCCGCAACGGCTTCGGCGAACTGCCGGGCTTCGTCATCGCGTGGAGCTACTGGGTGTCGGTGTGGTCGGCGAACGCGGCCATCGCCGTGGCCTTCGCGGGCAGCATCGGCGCGGTCTTTCCCGCGCTGGCGGCGACGCCGATGCACAGTGCGCTGTGCGCCCTGGCCGCGCTGTGGGCCTGCGTGGGCGTCAACCTCGCCGGCGCCCGCGAGGCCGGCCGCATGCAGGTCCTGCTGACCGTGCTCAAGCTGGTGCCGCTGCTGCTGTTCGGCGGCGTCGCCCTGTGGTTCGTGCAGCCGGCACTGTTCACGCCGTTCAACCCTTCCGGCGAATCGCTGCCCAACGCGGTCAACGCCACGGTCGCGCTCACGCTGTGGGCCCTGCTGGGACTGGAAGCGGCGACGGTGCCGGCCGGTTCGATCGACCAACCGGAACGGACGATTCCGCGCGCCACCATCTTCGGCACGCTGCTGGCCGGCGTGGCGACCATCATGGCCTGCACCGCGGTGCTGGGCCTGCTGCCGCCGGACCAGCTGAAGAATTCGGCCGCGCCGATGGCCGATGCCGCGCGATCGCTGTGGGGCCCCGTTGCCGGTACCGCGGTGGCGGTGGTGGCCGCGGTGTCGTGCCTGGGCGCGCTGAACGGCTGGGTCCTGGTATCGGCGCAGGTGCCGTTGGCGGCGGCCACCGATCGCATGCTGCCGGCCGCGTTCGCGCGGCTGGATGCACGTGGGACGCCGCGCTTCGGCATCCTCGCCAGCGCGACGCTGGCCTCGCTGCTGGTGCTGGCCAATTTCAGCCGCTCACTGGTGCAGCTGTTCACCTTTTCCATCCTGCTGTCGACGGCGGCGACGCTGCTGCCCTACGCCACCGGCACCGCGGCCTGGCTGCGGCGCGGCGACGGCACGGGACGCGTGGTGGCGGCGCTCGGACTGGCCTACAGCCTGTATGCGCTGTGGGGCATCGGCGGCGAATCGCTGGTGTGGGGTGCCGGCCTGGTCCTGGCCGGCCTGCCGGTGTATGCGTGGATGAAACGGCGCCAGTGAGCGCGGGGCGGGACGCTCAGAGCGACTCGCCCGGCACCGTCTCCGTTTCCGCGGCGGTCGCCGTCAGCGGCCTGGACGCACGCCGCTCCCAGCGCCAGAAGCCCCACGCCAGCAGCAGGAAGATCGAAGCCGCGCTCACCATCCACAGCACGTGCCCGCTGATCAGCGGCGACAGCACGCCGGCGATGAGCGCGTTGAGCACCAGGCTGGTGAAGGCCTGCAGCGACGAGGCCGAGCCGCGCTGGCGCGGGTACATGTCCAGGATCGCCAGCGTCACGATCGGGAACACCAGCGCGATGCCGAACGCGTTGAGCGAGATCGGGATGACGGCCCAGGGGATCTGCGGGGAATCGGTCGACAGGTGGTAGGCGAAGTTGAGCGCCATCGCCACCGCGCTGCACGACAGGCCGATCGCCACCAGCCGCTCGCCGCGCACCTTGCCCGCGCTGCGGCCGGAAACGAACGAACCGGTCACCATGCCGCCGATCATCGGCACGAAGAACCAGCCGAAGTCGGCTTCGCCCAGCTTGAGATGGTCGATCACGAACGCGGGCGCGGAGGCGATGAACAGCCACAGTGCGGCGAAGTTGAACGCGCTGGCCGCGGCCAGGCGCTGGAAGCTCGGGTTGAGGAAGATCGCGAGGTAATTGCGCAACAGGGACGACGCCCGCATCGGCAGGCGCGAGGCCGGCGGATGGGTTTCGGGCAGGCCCCACCAGGTCAGCGCGATCAGCAGCACCGAGAACGCCGCCAGGAACCAGAAGATCACCGGCCACGCCGACCAGCCCAGGATCCAGCCGCCGATGATCGGCGCGATCGCCGGCGCGATGCCGAAGATCATCGACACCTGGCTCATCAGGCGCTGCGCGGCCTCGCCCTGCAGCACGTCGCGGATCACCGCGCGCCCGACGATCAGTCCCACGCCCGAACTCAGCCCCTGCAGCGCGCGGAACGCCAGCAGCGTGGTGAGGTCGGTCGCCAGCGCGCAGCCGATCGAGGCGAAGGTGAACACCACCAGCCCGCCGAGGATCACCCGCTTGCGTCCGATGGCGTCCGACAGCGGCCCGTGGACCAGGCTCATCAGCGCATACGCGACGAGGTAGGCGCTGATGGTCTGCTGGATCGCGATCTTGTCCGCACCCAGCTGCGCGCCCATCACCGGGAACGCGGGGAAGATCGTGTCGATCGAGAAGGGACCGAACATCGCCAGGCCGCCCAGCAGGAGGGCGAGGCGACGATAGGAATGTGCCGGTGCCGGGGTTGGCGCGGTCATGCGTGATCCCGTGAAAACGAAGGCCGACGCGCCGGAAGGGTGCGCCTCACGCGGGCGGCCCCTTGAGTTCCACCACGTTGTCTTCGGGGTCAAACAGGTACTGCGAGGGACCTTCGCCCTGCGCGCCGTAGCGCATGCCGAACTCGCCGATGCGAGCGCCGTGCGCCTGCAGGTGGGCGACGATCGCGTCGCGGTCGAAACCATCCACGCGCAGGCAGAGGTGGTCGAGGTTGCGGCCTTCGGCACCGGGCGCGGCACCGCCCATGCGACCCAGCTTGCCGTCGACGGGCACCAGGTCGATCAGGCTGTCGCCGGCACGCAGCTGGTAGAGGCCGATGTCCTCGCGGCTGCGTTCCATCGTGCAACCCAGCACGTCGCGATAGAAGGCGATCATCGCTTCGACATCGCGCACGCGCAGCACGAGGTGGTCGATTCCGCGCAAGGCAAATGGCGGCGTATCCATGCAGCGCACTCCTGTTCTGCGTGGCCTACATGGTACGTGCATGCCTGCCGGCGCGATGCCACTCGGATGAAATGCAGCCATGCGGCAAAGCGGCCTGTGACGCGCGCCCGGCTTTGTCCGCAACGGCGGTCGCGCGCTAGCGACCTTGCATGGCGTCGGCCGATGCCCCCGACGACGCGCCTGCAGTCGCTGCCGCGGCCGTTCCCATCGGCGGCGACGCTGCCTCCGGACTGGCCGCGGGCTTGCCTGCGGGTTCGTCTGCCGGCTTCGACACCAGCCCCTGCACCGTCTCGATCGGGATCGCCTCGGCCACGCGCGCATCGGGCCACCAGACGAACACGAAGCTGCTGCTGGTGCCCAGCAACCGCGCCTGACGGACGGGACCGCCCTCACTGCGTGTCACGACGACATCGGCCCTGACACTGCCGGCGCGGATGTTCTCGCCCCTCTGCTGCACGTAGAACGCCGACACCCAGACCATGTAGCAGGCCGCGGCGACGGCGATCCCGGTTTCGGGTGAAGCGCCGAACAGCTTCCAGCGGAACCAGCGCGACTCGGGAAACAACTGCCGCCCCCACCAGCGCCGGCGCAATTCCTCCACGCGCGCGGGGTATTTGGCCCGGTACGTTTCCGGCCAGGAGATGAGCCAGGCAATCGACACCGACACGAACAACAGCAGGGCGTAGGTGGGTTCACGCAGGCCCGCGACCAGGAAGTCGCTGGGCTGCATGTACTGGAGGATCGGCAGGCCGAAGCCGCGGAAGAACCAGTAGCTCGCCCACAGCCCGAGGAAGGACACGCCGAGGTAGCCCACGGTCAGCATCAGGGTCGGCTCGCGGCGGAGGCGAGCCCAGACCTGGAGGATCCAGGGCGTCTGGGGCGCGCGAACCGCCGGCGTGCCCGGACTGGCGCCGGCTGCTGGCCCCTGCGCGACGGCTACCGGAGCGGCAGCCTGCGGGGACACCGGCGAGCCCGATGCCGCGCCGACCTTCCTGCGCTTGCCGGGCTTGGCCTGGGGCCTGGTTTCCATGTTCATCGGCGCCGCTCCCATTCGATCCTGACCGGCGCTGGCGACCGGGTCGCGCCATGCTACGGCCAATCACCCCCGATTCCGCGGCCTCGCGCGGACATGGCGGTCGGTCATTGGCCGCCGCCCCGGTCCCAAAGGCTATAATCCCCGCTTCCCGCACACGGTGGGAGAAGCCGGTCCCCCGACCTGCTGCCGAAGGCGCAACCGCCCGGAATCGCTCAGGCTCAAGTACTTCCGTGTGCCAGGACGTCCCCGCCCACCTGACCGGTCCGGGGCACGTCCAATACTCTGGAGAGACCGACCTGCCCCCGGGCAGGAACCGGCGCCGAAGGGGCAAGAAGCGCGCACGGGACACCCTCCCCCTCCCGGCGCTTCCAAACTCTCAGGCAAAAGGACAGAGGGGCGCCTACGTCGCAACCGCATCCGCGACCGCGACCATCAATGACGCCCGCCATGTCCCAGACCTCGCCTGCCCGCGCATCCAGTCTTCGCGACCTCGAACACCACGACGCCTTCATCGAGCGCCACATCGGCCCCAACGACGCCGAGATCGCGCACATGCTCCGCGCGGTCGGACACGACTCGCTGGAAGCGCTCACCGATGCCATCGTCCCCGCCTCGATCAAGTCCGCGCAGCCGCTCGCACTGCCGGCGCCGGTGACCGAGGTCGAGGCGCTGGCCAAGATCCGCGCCATCGCCGGGAAGAACCAGGTCTTCCGCAGCTTCATCGGCCAGGGCTATTACGGCACCCACACGCCCAACGTCATCCTGCGCAACATCCTGGAGAACCCGGCGTGGTACACGGCCTATACGCCGTACCAGGCCGAGATCTCGCAGGGCCGCATGGAAGCGCTGATCAACTTCCAGACCCTGTGCGCCGACCTCACCGGCATGGAGATCGCCAACGCCTCGCTGCTGGACGAAGCCACCGCCGCCGCCGAGGCGATGACGCTGGCCAAGCGTTCGTGCAAGTCGAAGTCCAACACGTTCTTCGTCTCCGGCGGCGTGCATCCGCAGTCGCTGGAAGTCATCCGCACGCGCGCCGAACCGCTGGGCATCGAAGTGGTGGTCGGCGACGACGTCGACGCGATGACGCTCGACGCCTTCGGCGTCCTGCTGCAGTACCCGAACACCTTCGGCCAGGTAAATGACTACCAGGCGCTCAGCGATGCCGTGCACGCCCGCGGCGGCGTGGTCGCGGTGGCGACCGACCTGTTGGCGCTGACCCTGCTCAAGGCGCCGGGCACCTGGGGCGCCGACATCGTGGTCGGCAACTCGCAGCGCTTCGGCGTGCCGTTCGGCTTCGGTGGCCCGCACGCGGCCTTCATGGCCTGCCGCGACGCCTACAAGCGCTCCATGCCGGGCCGCCTGATCGGCGTGTCGGTCGACGCCGAGGGCAAGCCGGCCTACCGCCTGACCCTGCAGACCCGCGAGCAGCACATCCGCCGCGAGAAGGCGACCTCCAACATCTGCACCGCGCAGGTGCTGCTGGCGGTGATGGCCTCGATGTACGCGGTCTACCACGGCCCCGAAGGACTCACCCGCATCGCGCGCCGCACGCACCGCCTGGCCGCGATCCTGGCCGGCGCGCTGCGCAAGGCCGGTGTCACGGTCGGCACGGATTTCTTCGACACGCTGCACGTGGTGGGCGTGGATGCCGCCGCGATCCACGGCAAGGCGCGGGCCGCGCGCATCAACCTGCGCGCGATCGACGCCTCCAGCCTGTCGATCAGCCTGGACGAGACCACCACCCGCGAGGACGTGCTCGCGCTGGCCTCGCTGTTCGGGGCCGATGCCCGCGACATCGACACGCTCGACGGCGCCACCGCCGATGCGCTGCCCGCCGGCCTGCTGCGCGACACGCCGTTCCTGGCCCACCCGGTGTTCAACACGCACCACAGCGAACACGAACTGCTGCGCTACATGCGCGCGCTGGCCGACAAGGACCTGGCGATGGATCGCACCATGATCCCGCTGGGCAGCTGCACCATGAAGCTCAACGCGACCGCCGAGATGATCCCGGTGACCTGGCCGCAGTTCGGCAACCTGCACCCGCTGGCGCCGGCCGACCAGGCGCTGGGCTACAAGGAGCTGATCGACGGGCTCGAGGCGATGCTGGTGGAATGCACCGGCTACGACGCGGTGAGCCTGCAGCCCAACTCCGGCGCGCAGGGCGAATATGCCGGCCTGCTGGCGATCCGCGCCTACCACCGCTCGCGCGGCGACGACAAGCGCGACATCTGCCTGATCCCCGAATCCGCGCACGGCACCAACCCGGCCTCCGCGCAGATGTGCGGCATGACGGTCGTGGTCACCAAGACCGACGCGAACGGCAACGTCGACATCGACGACATCCGCCGCAACGCCGAGAAGTACAGCGACCGCCTGGCCGCGATCATGATGACCTACCCGTCCACGCATGGCGTGTTCGAGGAGGACGTGGTCGAGATCTGCGACATCGTCCACCAGCACGGTGGCCAGGTGTACACCGACGGCGCCAACATGAACGCCCTGGTCGGCGTGGCCAAGCCCGGCAAGTGGGGCTCGGACGTCAGCCACCTCAACCTGCACAAGACCTTCTGCATCCCGCACGGCGGCGGCGGCCCCGGCGTGGGCCCGTGCGCGGTGAAGGAACACCTCGCCCCGTTCCTCCCGCGCGCGCTCGCCGCGGACGGCCTGCGCACGCAGGGCGTGGGCAAGGGTGAGGTCGGCATGGTCAGCGCGGCCAGCTTCGGGTCGGCCTCGATCCTGCCGATCAGCTGGATGTACGTCACCATGATGGGCGCCAGCGGCCTGCGCCGCGCGACCCAGGTCGCGCTGCTCAACGCCAACTACATCGCCACGCGCCTGGCGCCGCATTTCGAGACGCTCTACACCGGCCGCAACGGGCTGGTCGCGCACGAGTGCATCCTCGACCTGCGTCCGCTCAAGGACGCCACCGGCATTTCCGCCGAGGACGTGGCCAAGCGCCTGATCGACTTCGGCTTCCACGCCCCGACCCTGAGCTTCCCGGTCGCCGGCACGCTGATGGTGGAACCCACCGAGTCCGAATCGCTGCACGAACTGGACCGCTTCTGCGACGCGATGATCCAGATCCGCGACGAGATCCGCGCCATCGAGAACGGCACGCTGGACCGCGAGGACAATCCGCTCAAGCACGCACCGCACACCGCCACCGCGGTGAGCGCCAGCGAGTGGACCCACGCCTACCCGCGCGAACTGGCCGCCTTCCCGCTGGCCACGCTGCGGCAGCAGAAGTACTGGCCGCCGGTGGCGCGCGTGGACAACGTTTACGGCGACAAGAACGTGATGTGCGCCTGCATCCCCGTGGACGCCTACAAGGATGAGGTCGAGGCGTAATCCCTCGCCCCTTCCGGTACGACGACGAAGGCCCCGCATTCGCGGGGCCTTTTTCGTAGCGAAGGTGTCTCATCGCCAATTGCTGCGGGGTGCGCGCCACGCCGCGCGCCGCGATCACGCATGCGCACGAGACCGCGCACGTGAACAACGCAGGTGCTTGTCCGCCGCAGCGCCGACTGAATCGACCAGATAAGTGAATCGCACTGACGCCGGCTGGCAGCACATTCCGCACGGGTTTTCATGCCGATGAACAGCACTGCACGATCACCGAATGAAAATCTCACGGTTGCTTGGCAATCGTCCCGGCATGCTGTCCCCCCGTCCGCAGCAAGCGGGCGTCCCTAAATCAGGAGACCCATTGATGCCTACCAACAAGCAGACCGGCAGCAACCAGAATGACCGCAGCATGCAGGGCGGCCAGAACAAGAGCAGCCAGAACATGAGTGGCCAGGATCGTTCGACCCAGACCCAGAAGGCCGGACAGAGGGACGACGACAACAGCCGTAGCGACAGTCTGCGCAGCGGCACCAACCAGAACGATCGCAACAACACGCAGAACCGCGATCGGTAACGATCGCCAAGGCCGAGCGAGAGCTCGCGCAAGCATCGGCGTGAGAACGCCGTAATCGGACTGCATTGAGGCAGTCCATACCCGCCGGCCCCAGGGCCGGCGGGCTTCGTGCGTCACACTGCAACGGGGTGGTCGGCAGCGCGGCGCCTTCGCGCGGCGACGGGCCCCGTGTCCGTCGCCCCGCGAGGGCTGGAGCGAGGGGCCGAATGGACGAGGACCGACCTGGAGTCGCGACCCGCTCTCGGAAGATTCGTCGGGGAACTGTGGAACGCGCTTGCCTCCACCCTGATCTGCCGATCGGTGCGCCCACCCGCGCACGACACACGGCATTGACGCGGTCATGCCCAGCATCGGCGCAATCCCCCCCCGCCGGAGCTTCCCCATGGCCGCGAGCAAGAAGCCGCGCAAGTCCCCTTCCCAATCCGGCCACCACCGGTGCGACCCCTCGCGCTACTTCCGCCCGCGAAGTGCGCGGCACCGGCGACGAGCTGCACCAGGTCGCGGGCAACGCGGACGCGACGCTCACCACGAACCAGGGCGCACCGATCTCCGACAACCAGAACTCGCTGCGGGCCACGCCACGCGGGCCGACCCTGCTGGAAGACTTCGTCCTGCGCGAGAAGATCACCCATTTTGATCACGAGCGCATTCCCGAACGCATCGTGCACGCCCGCGGTTCGGCCGCGCACGGCTTCTTCGAACTGACCCGCTCGCTGGCCAAGTTCACCACGGCCGGGATCTTCAACCGGGTTGGCGAACGCACGCCGGTATTCACCCGCTTCTCCACCGTTGCAGGCGGGGCCGGCTCGGTGGACACCCCGCGCGACGTGCGCGGATTCGCGGTGAAGTTCTACACCCAGGAAGGCAACTTTGATCTCGTCGGCAACAACATCCCGGTGTTCTTCATCCAGGACGCGATCAAGTTCCCGGACCTGGTCCACTCGGTGAAGATGGAACCCGACCGCGCCTTCCCGCAGGCGGCCAGCGCGCACGACACCTTCTGGGATTTCATCTCGCTCACCCCCGAATCGATGCACATGATCATGTGGGCGATGAGCGACCGCACGATTCCGCGCTCGCTGCGCATGATCGAAGGCTTCGGCGTGCACAGTTTCCGCCTGCTGGACGCCAAGGGCCGTTCAACCTTCTGCAAGTTCCACTGGCGTCCGCGCCTGGGCCTGCAATCCACGGTGTGGGACGAGGCGGTGAAGCTGCAGGGCGCGGACAACGACTTCCACCGCCGGGACCTGTTCGAGTCCATCACCGCCGGCAACTTCCCCGAATGGGATCTGGCAGTCCAGCTGTTCACCCAGGAGGAGGCCGAGGAATTCCCCTTCGACCACCTGGATCCCACCAAGCTCATCCCCGAGGAGCTGGTGCCGCTCACCGTGATCGGGCGCATGGTGCTCGACCGCTGGCCGGACAATTTCTTCGCCGAGACCGAACAGGTCGCGTTCTGCCCGGCCAATATCGTGCCCGGCATCGATTTTTCCAACGACCCGCTGCTCCAGGGCCGGCTGTTCTCCTACCTCGACACCCAGCTGCTGCGCCTGGGCGGGCCGAACTTCCACCAGTTGCCCATCAACGCGCCCAAGTGCCCGTTCGCCAACCACCAGCGCGACGGCCATATGCAGATGCGCGTGCCCAAGGGGCGTGTCGCCTATGAGCCCAGTTCGCTGGAGCGCACCGATGGCCGCGAGAATCCGGCCGCGGGGTTCCGCAGTTTCGCCGAGCCGGCCGACGACGGCGCCAAGGGCCGGGTCCGCGCCGAATCCTTCGCCGACCACTACAGCCAGGCGCGCCTGTTCTTCCGCAGCCAGACACCGGTCGAGCAGTCGCACATGGCCTTCGCGCTGGTGTTCGAACTGTCCAAGGTCGAGACACCGCACGTGCGCGCCGCCATCGTGGGCCACCTGCGCCACATCGATCCCGACCTGGCCCAGCGCGTGGCCGATGGGCTGGGCATGGATGCCCTGCCGCCCGCCCCGAAAGCCGCGGCGCCCGTGATCGACATGCCGCCCTCCCCCGCGCTGCAGATCATCGGCAAGATGAAGAAGACGCTGGAGGGTCGTTGCGTGGGCATCCTCGTCGACGACGGCTCCGACGCCGCCGCCGTGGCCGCGCTGCGTGGCGCGGCAGAAGAGGCCGGCGCCACGGTGAAGATCGTCGCGCCCCGGATCGGCGGAGCGCTGCTGGCACGCGGGAAGAAGCTGCCGGCCGACGGACAGCTCGCCGGCACGCCTTCGGTGGTGTTCGACGCGGTCGCGCTGGTGCTCTCGGACGAGGCGGGCGCGCGCCTGGCCACCGAAGCGGCCGCAGTGGATTTCGTCCGCGATGCCTACGGGCATCTCAAGGCGATCGCCGTAGATGCCGGAGCGCGCGCCGTGCTGGAGGCGGCAGGCGTCGAGCCCGATGCCGGCGTGATCGATGCCGCGAATCCGGCGAAATTCATCAAGGCGGCGATGACCCGCCAATGGGAGCGCGAACCTGCGGTCAGGACCCTGCCCTGAGTACTCGCGCCGTGCGCGAACCGCATCGAACCGAAAGCGCGCGCCGCCGTTGGCGCGCGGAAACGGCGCCTGAATACGGCCATTCAGGCGCCACACGCAGCGGCGTTTCACGAGCGCGTGGCGCGTCATGCGGCACGCTGCGCGCACCCCACTCCACGGATTGCCACCGATGAAAAAGACTGACTACGACTCCGCCCAGGTGAGCGAACTCCTCTACCAGTCGCTGGAAACCGAACTGGGCGGCGTGCAGGTGTACGAGACCGCGCTTCGCTGCGCGGTCAATGACGACCTGCGCAAGGAATGGCAGGAATACCTCGACCAGACCCGCACCCACGTCGACGTGCTCACGCGCGTGTTCGAAGCGCTGGGCATGGACACCGACACCATGACGCCCGGCCGCGCCGTCGTGCAGCACCAGGGCCGTTCGCTCGTAAAGGCGATGGAGATGGCGCTGGAGTCGGGCACGCCCGACGCGGCGCAGCTGGTGGCCTGCGAATGCGTGGTGCTGGCCGAAACCAAGGACCACGGCAACTGGGAATTGATCGGCCACGTCGCCAAGCATGGCAGTGGCGAGGCCACCAAGGTTCTCAAGCAGGCGTACGAGGCGGTCGAGAACGACGAGGACCACCACCTCTACCACACCAAGGGCTGGTGCCGGGAACTGTGGATCCAGTCGCTGGGCTTCCCGGCCGTCCTGCCGCCGCCGGAAGAGGTCAAGCAGGTGGAAACCGCGATCGGTGCGGCGCGCGCCGAGCATTCGCGCGAGCAGATGCGCAAGCACTGACGGATGAAGCGAAGGGAGCGGGAAGCCGGCTTCCCGCTCCTGCACTGCGCTCCAGCAACCCGGCCTTGCCTTCGCGGGCAAGCCGGCGCGCTCGCACGCCGCACTCCCCCGGCAAGGCCACTTCAGCCCAGTCGCCCGAACCCGAACAACGCACCCAGCGGGTGCGTGCGCCGCTCGATCTGCGCGCGCAGCACCTGCGCCCCCAGGATCGAATAGGTGATGCCGTTGCCGCCGTAGGCCATGGCGAACAGGACCCGCGGCCCCCATTGCGCGTGCGCCCCGAAGAACGGCAGGCCGTCGCGCGTCTCGGCGAATGTCCCCGCCCATGAGTACGCCGGCTGCAATGCCGCCATGCGCGGGAACATGTCCCGCATGCGCTGGACCAGCCTGCGCGCCTTGCGCTCCACCCGACGGTCGCGCCGCGACGGGATGTCGACCGCGTCGTCCTGGCCTCCCACCATCAGCCGGCCATCGACGGTGCTCCGGAAATACAGGTAGGGCCGCGCCGACTCCCACGCCATCGTGTGGGCGAACGGCCCCAGCACGTCGCGTGGCTGGGGGTCGCTGACGAAGGCATAGCTGCTGCTGTTGCGCGCCACGCGCTGGTCGAGCCATTGCTGGCAGGCGTAGCCGGCCGCCATCACCACATGCCTGGCCCGCACCCGCACATCGGCCGCGGTATGCAGGGTCACGCCGCGCGGCGTGGGCTCCAGCCGCGCCACGCAGCTGCGGTCGAACACGCGTCCGCCGTGCCGGCGCAGGCGGTCGAGCAGTCGGCTGGCCAGCCGATAGGGATCCACCCGCGCCGCCTTGGCACTGAGGATGGCGCCCGGCGCGTCGATCGCGAATCGGGCCTGCAACGCGTCGCGGTCCAGCCAGTGCACGTCCAGCCCGCAGCGCCGCCGCATCTGGAACTCCTTCTCCAGCCTGCCGCGGTGCCACCGGCGGCTGGCGTAATAGAGGCTGCGCGCCCGTGCGAACCCGACATCGCCCACGGCGTGCGCCACCTCGGCCAGGGAATCGATCGCGTCCGCGCAGGCCAGGTAGGCGCGGACCGCGTGGGCCTCGCCCACCATCCCGGCCAGGTCGGTCAGATGCGTATCGATCTCGTACTGCAACAACGCCGTGCTCGCCGCGGTGCTGCCCCAGGCGACGTCGCGCTGCTCCAGGACGATCACGTCGAAGCCATGCGAGGCCAGCTCGGTGGCGATCAGCGCGCCGCTGATGCCGCCGCCGATGACCGCGACGTCGCAGGCCGTGTCTCCGTCCAGCGCCGGGAACGCGTGCATGAGCCCGTTCTTCACGGCCCAGTAGGGGTACCCGCTCTTAACGTCCACACCAGGCCCTGTACGGTTCAGTCACGCCAGCGTGGCGGCGCGCCGGTGCAGGCCAGGTCAACCCCTTCCCAGGCACCACCGGAGCCCCATGGCCGAGACCCTCTACGACGCCCTGCACGAAAGCCACGAAATCCAGCGCAGCCTGGCCCGCCGCCTGCTGCGCTCCCGGCCAGGCACGCGCGAGCGCATCGACCTGTTCACCCAGCTGCGCCACGAACTGGCCGCGCACGAGGCCGCGGAGGAACGCTTCCTCTACGCCCCGATGCTGATGGACGACCTGGGCCTGGTGTCCACGCGCCACGCCCTGCACGAACACCACGAGATCGACGAGCTCGTGGAAGACCTGCAGAAGCTCGATCCCCGCGGCGAACCTTGGCTGGACAAGGCCCGCGAGCTTTCGCAGAAGGTCCACCACCATCTGCGCGAAGAAGAGAAGAAGTTCTTCCAGATGTCCGGCAAGGTGCTGTCGGCCACGCAGAAGAAGCAGCTAGCCGGCCGCTACCGGAAGGACTACGCGCGCATGCACGCGAAGCTGGCGGCGGAGTGAGGGCCGCCAGTCCGGTGAGCGCGGGTGCAGGGCGTGGCCCGCCGATTCACGGCCGCCCAACGCGGCCTGACCAATCCTGCGGCCACACGCGTCCGCGAAGGCCTCCATGCACCTCATCCAGCTCTTCCTGCCCCTGCGCGACGGCCAGTGCCAGCCGTTCGACCGCGCCCACTTCGCCCGCGTGCGCACCGAACTGACTGAAGCCTTCGGCGGCGTCACGGCCTACCAGCGCTCGCCCGCGGTGGGCCTGTGGGAAGCGCCCGACGGCGAAGTCGAGCGCGACGACGTCGTGCTGTTCGAGGTGATGGCCGACCAGCTCGACCACGCGTGGTGGACGCGGTACCGGAAGGAACTTGCCGCACGCTTCGTCCAGGACGAGGTCATGGTGCGCGCCTGCCCCTGCGAGCGGCTGTAGGCGGCGCCGTGCGGCGGTTCGTGCAGGCGTTCGACGGGGAAGACCTGCTGCCGCCCTCGATGCCGGCGCCGCTGGCCGTGGCGCTGGCATCCATGCCACCGCGCTACAACATCTCCGCACGCACGCCGGCGGCGGTGCTGTACGCGCATGACGGGCTGCTGCGGGTCGGCGAATTCACCTGGGGCCTGGTCCCGAAGTGGTCGAAGGAACCGCGCACGAAATACACGACGGTGACGGCGCGGCTGGAGCGGGCCGCGCGCAGCCGCATCTTCCGCGGCCCCTGGGAACACCAGCGCTGCGTGATCCCGCTCAACGGGTATTACAAGTGGGACCGCAGCAGCAAGCCGGCCAGGCCGTGGCTGATCCAGGCCCGCGACGGCCGCGCGCTGTTCGCGGCGGGGTTGTGGGAACTGTGGGAGAAGGACGCCCCGCCGCTGCTGAGCTTCGCCGTGCTCACCCATCCCAACGAGGCGATCCCGCCACCGCTGGTGCCCGACGGCCCCGTGTTCCTGCCGGCCGACCGCTGGCACGAGTGGATCACGCAGCGGCCGTGGTTTCCCACGCGTTATCTCGCGTCGATGCGCCAGCCGGAGCTGACGGCGTACCGGGTGTCACGGGCCATGCGCGATCCGCGTCGCGACGACTACACGCTGATGGAGCCGGTGGAGGCCGAGGATGACGCGCTGCTGGCGGCCGACGAGGAGGAGTCGGAATGGGATGCGGAGGTCGACGGCGATTGAGCACGCCGGTTGAGCACGCCGGTTGAGCACGCCGGTTGAACACGCCGGTTGAGACCCCGGGGCGGATGTCACAACCGGCCCGCGTCGCCTCGCCGCATGTGCGCGGGCCCATTTCATTTCATTGACGATTCACGCTGGCCCACGCGGCAGCCGCTGTGCAATGTCGCTGTCCTCGCCTGCGGCGCTGTCGCGCGGCCGCAGGCACGCGCACGGCCACCACGCGACGTCCGCAGGGAATTTCCGGCGACGAGTTTTTTACAAACCGCATCCGTTTCGACACGGTGGCTCCACACAGCTGCAGGCATTGTTGGCTCTACGGCGACGTGCCGCACAACGAGGAGCCCCTGCAATGAGCGTGAATGAGAACCGTGACATGAATCGTGATCCGATCACCGGCACTCCCGGCTCGCATCCGCTCGGTACGGGCGTGGGTGCCGCGGGCGGAGCGCTGGCCGGAAGCGCGGTGGGCGCGTTGTTCGGACCGATCGGCATGCTGATCGGTGGCGCCGTGGGTGCGATCGGTGGTGGCGCGGCCGGCCATTCGGTGGCCGAGCGCGTGGATCCGACCGGTGAGGCCGACTACTGGCGCACCAACTACAACACCCGCCCCTACTATTCGAGCGAATACGACTTCGACAACGACTACGCGCCCGCCTATGCCTATGGCAGCGAAATGCGCGCGAAGTACGGCAACCGTGAATGGGACGATGCGCTGGAATCCGACCTGCGCAGCGGCTGGGAAAACGTGAAGGCCAAGTCCCGCCTGACCTGGGAGAACGCGAAGGACGCCGTGCGCGATGCCTGGAACCGCGATGACCGCACGTATCGCACCTACGAAGCGACCGACAAGTACTACAGCGACCGCTTCACCACCACCGCCAAGCCGGCGGCCGGCCTGGACTTCGATACCGACTACCGTCCGGCCTACCGCTACGGCACCTTTGCCCGCACGCAGTACGTCGGCCGTGAATGGGACGATGCACTGGAAGCGGACCTGGAGCGCGGCTGGGACAAGGCCAAGGGCGCTTCCCGCATGGCCTGGAGCGACGCTCGCGGTGCGGTGCGCGACGCCTGGCACGGTGTCGAACACGTCCTGCCCGGCGATTTCGACCGCGACGGCCGCTAAGGAATAGCGGCGGTAGGAAGAAGCAACGCCGCAGATTGCAACAAGGGGCCTTCGGGCCCCTTGTCGTTTCCGGTGTTTTTCAGCGCCTCGTGCGGGCCTTCAGCCGACGTCCAGGTCCGGAACGACGGTATCCGCCTTGCCTGCGACCAGGTGGTCGATCAGCGACCCCAGTGTCGAAAGCTGCTGGCGCAGGATGGCCAGCTGTTCGGCGCGGTCCGGCTCCGCCAGGCCCGGCCGCTCGAGCGCGGCCAGCGCGACATGCATCGGGGACAGTTCGTCGCGCATCGCGTCGGCCACGGCGCCACGGTAGAAGTCGGCGGCCCGGTTGGCGTCGGTCAGCAGCTGTTCGACGCGCTTGCGGTCGCTGATGTTGACCAGCAGGTTCACCGCACCGGTGAGCTCGCCGTCCTCGTCGATCAGCGGGGTGGCATAGGCCAGCACTGTCACCTGCGTACGGTCGGGCCGCTCGATGACGATCTCGTGCCCCAGGTATTCGCGGCGGTCGCGCAACGCCATCGCCATCCAGCACCCGTCGTGCGCGATCGGCTGCAGGTGCGAGGACAACAACTTGAACGAACCGCAGAAGCGGTCGTCGTCGGCGTTGAGCCTGGGCTCCCGGCCCCACAACGCCACGGCATGCCCGTTGAACCAGGTGATGCGCCCCGCCGCGTCGCAGGTGTAGGCCCCCGCGGGCAGCAGATCCAGGGTGCTGCGGAAGAGCAACGGATCTTCGAGTGCGGCTCGGGTCGCGGACATAGGCTCTCCTGCTGGGGTGGAGAGCATACGGTCGCGGTACCGGGCCGCTCCTGAATCAGCGGCCGGTTTCCTGAACCGTTTAAGTTTTCACCGCGCAGAACGGGTCGGCGCCGCGTGGCCCCTGACGCGAAGCGGCCGTGCGTGCTGCGGCCGCAACGCAACTCAAACCGCTTGTTTCCGCGAAGACAGCAAACGCTCGCGGACAATCTGCCGTGGATCTGGTCGCTTCGCCGCCAGGGCCCTGCCCCGCATCGACCTCAGCCCAGCGCTTCGCGCAGGAACGGCCCCGTCCGGCTCGCGGCGGTGCGGCTGACCGCCTCGGGCGTGCCGGCGGCCACGATGCGTCCGCCCTCCTCGCCTGCGCCGGGCCCCACGTCGATCACCCAGTCGGCCTGCGCGACGACGCGCATCTCGTGCTCCACCACCACCACCGTGTTGCCGGCATCCACCAGCCCGTGCAGCTGCCGCATCAGCTTGTCGACATCGGCCGGATGCAGCCCGGTGGTGGGTTCGTCGAGCACGTAGAGCGCATCGCGGCGCTGCGCCCGCTGCAGTTCGGTGGCCAGCTTGATGCGTTGCGCCTCGCCGCCCGACAGCTCGGTCGCCGGCTGGCCCAGGCGCAGGTAGCCCAGGCCGATATCGTGCAGCAGTTTGAGCGGTCGGCAGACCGCCGGCTCGTGCGCGAAGAACTCCAGCGCTTCGTCGACCGTCATCGCCAGCACCTGCGCGATGTTCTTCCCTTGCCACTCCACCTCGAGCGTCTTCGCGTTGTAGCGCGCGCCGTGGCAGGTGGGACACGGGGCGTACACGCTGGGCATGAAGAGCAGTTCGACGCTGACGAAGCCCTCGCCCTCGCAGGTCTCGCACCGGCCCTTGGCGACATTGAAGGAGAACCGGCCCGCATCGAACCGGCGTGCGCGGGCCTGCGGGGTCGCGGCGAAGAGCTTGCGCACCTGGTCGAACAGGCCGGTATAGGTGGCGAGGTTCGACCGCGGCGTGCGCCCGATCGGTTTCTGGTCAACGTCGACCAGGCGGCGGATGCGCTCCACGTCGCCTGTCAGGTGGCCCGCCGTGGCGGCGAGTGCCGGCGCGATCTCGCCCGGTGCGGCGGGAAGCTCGGCCTCGTCGAGTTCGGGCTCGTGGCCCAGGTGCAGGGCGACCAGGTCGACCAGGGCCTGGCTCACCAGGCTCGACTTGCCCGAGCCCGACACGCCGGTGACCGCGGTGAACACACCCAGGGGAATGCGCGCGTCCAGGTCATGCAGGTTGTTGCGCGCGACGCCGCGCAGCTCCAGCCATCCGGTGGGCGCGCGCCGGTCGCGTCCCGCGGGTGCGGCGGTATCGAACAGATAGCGCGCGGTATGCGAGGCCGCCACCGTGCGCAACCCTTCGGGCGGCCCGCTGTAGAGCACCTGCCCCCCGTGCTGCCCCGCGTCGGGCCCCACGTCCACCAGCCAGTCCGCGCGGCGCATGGTCTCCAGGTCGTGCTCGACGACGAACAGGGTGTTGCCCGCGCCCTTGAGCTGCGCCAGCGCGTCATGCAGGGCCTGGTTGTCGAGCGGATGCAGGCCGGCGCTGGGTTCGTCGAGCACATAGACCACGCCGAACAGGTTGGAGCGGATCTGCGTGGCCAGGCGCAGGCGCTGCAGTTCACCGGGCGAAAGCGTGGGCGTGGCGCGATCCATCGCCAGGTAGCCCAGCCCCAGCGCCTGCAGGGCGCCGATGCGCTCGACCAGGTTCTGCGCGATGCGCTGCGCGGCCAGGCGCTTTTCTTCCGACAGGTCGGGCGTGCGGCGCACGTCGGTGGCGCCCGCGTGGGCGCTGCCGCCGGCCGCCACGCGACGCGCGGTATCGCGCCTGGCGGCGGCGCGGCTGGGTGCGGCGGTCGTCGCCGGCGCGTCGAAGCGGCCCTTCGCGGCCGGCGTCAGCACCTGCGCCATCGCGTTGAGCGACAGGCGCGAGAGCTCGCCGATGTCCAGGCCGGCGAAGGTGACCGACAGTGCCTCGCGCTTGAGGCGCTTGCCATCGCAGGCCGGGCACAGGCTGCCCACCATGAAGCGCGCGACGCGCCGCTTCATCAGCGCGCTCTGCGTGGTGGCGAAGGTGTGGCGCACGTAGCGGCGCGCCCCCATGTACGTGCCCATGTAGCTGGGCTCTTCCTTGCGGCGCAGCGCGGCGCGCGTCTCCTTCGGGGTGAATCCGGCGTAGACCGGCACCACGGGCTGTTCCTCGGTGAACAGGATCCAGTCGCGGTCCTTCTTCGGCAGCTCGCGCCAGGGCTTGTCCACGTCGTAGCCCAGCGTGACCAGGATGTCGCGCAGGTTCTGCCCGTGCCAGGCCGGCGGCCAGGCGGCGATGGCTTTCTCGCGGATGCTCAGCGAGGGATCGGGCACCATCGAGGCTTCGGTGATCTCGTAGACGTGGCCCAGCCCATGGCACTCCGGGCAGGCGCCCTGCGCGGTGTTGGGCGAGAAATCCTCGGCGTAGAGCATCGGCTGCCGCGGCGGATAGGTACCGGCACGCGAATACAGCATGCGCACCAGGCTCGACAGCGTGGTGACGCTGCCCACCGACGAGCGCACGCTGGGCGTGCCGCGCTGCTGCTGCAGGGCCACGGCCGGCGGCAGGCCATCGATGGCGTCGACATCGGGCACGCCGGCCTGGTCGATCAGCCGGCGGGCGAAAGGCGCGACCGACTCGAAGTAGCGGCGCTGGGCTTCGGCATAGAGCGTGCCGAAGGCGAGCGAGGACTTGCCCGAGCCCGATACGCCCGAGAACACGACCAGCGCATCGCGGGGGATGTCGACATCGACGTCCTTGAGGTTGTGCTCGCGGGCGCCGCGCACGCGGACGAAGCCGTCGCGGGAGGGCTCGACCGGAGCGGGTGTGGCGGGGCGGCGCGGGGGCATGGGCGCATTGGACGGTAACGGGGGGGTGTGGAGGATGAAGGCCGGCGGGCTCCGGCGCGAACGGTTTCGATGCGGCCGCGGGTCGCCGCCCGGCCACCGTCGGAATTCACACCGGCAATCCCCGCCTTCATCGGCCGCGACCACGTTTGGTCACAACCCGCCTTGCCGGGCGTCCTTGTGGCGGTACGCTTCGCCGCACTCCTTCGATGTCCCGGACGCCCCGTGATCAAGTCCCTGTTCTTCATCCTCCGCCTGGCCGTCGCATGGTTCCTCGGCTTCCTGCTGCTGGTGGCGGTGTGGGACGCGCTGCCGATCCTGGGCAGGTTCGAGCCGTGGCCGATCGTGCTGCTGGGACTGATCACCTTCCCCATCGTCATCACCGGCGCGTTCTCGCACCTGCGGCGCGTGCGGCTGATGACCGGGCACCTGGAGCCGGCCGACCTGGGCAATCGCCAGCGTCGGCAGATCGAGATCCCGTTCGAAGCCGGCGAAGCCTTCGACCTGCTGGAGGCGGCGATCCGCGAACTGCCGCGCACCGAACAGGTCGAAGCCGCGCGCGACAGCCTGCAGGTGCGGGCCAAGGTGGAACGGCCCGACACCTACGGCGAGCTGCCGCTGGGCCGCTACAACCCGATGCTGTGGTTCGGCAAGCGCAACCAGATCTTCGCCACCGTTACGCCGGGCCACGACAGCGCCAGCGTCACGCTGATCTGCGAACCCGAGAGCGGCGCGTGGAGCGACTGGTTCCGCGTCGACGACGGTACCAACCTGGAAAACGCCGAGGCCATCACCCGCGCGATCTCCCGGCGCGTGGCCGAGCGCCGCCGCGGCGAGCAGGCCGTGGCCGCGCAGACCGCCACCGAGAAGGAACTGACCGTCGCCCGCCTGAGCCTGCTGCAAGCGCAGGTCGAGCCGCATTTCCTCTACAACACGCTGGCCAGCGCGCAGTACCTGTGCCGCACCGACGCGCAGCGCGCCGACGAGATGCTGGGCCACCTGATCCAGTACCTGCGCCGCTCGCTGCCGCGCACGCAGGACGAGCTGTCCACGCTGGGCGACGAGCTCGAACGCGCCATCGCCTACCTGGAGATCCTCAAGATCCGGATGGGCACGCGGCTGACGGTGCAGGTGGACGTCCCCGAGCACCTGCGCGGCATCGCCCTGCCGCCGATGATGCTGCAGACGCTGGTGGAGAACGCGATCAAGCACGGACTGGAGCGCCGCACCGTCGGCGGCACCGTCTGGATCCTGGCCCGCGCCACCGACGACCGCATCGCGGTGACGGTCGCCGACGACGGCGAAGGCTTCAACAACCACAGCAGCGGCACCGGGATCGGCCTGAGCAACGTGCGCGAGCGCCTGCGGCTGGTCTACGGCGGTCGCGCCGACCTCGCCGTCGTCGCCAACTTCCCCACCGGCGTGGCCGCGACGATCACGGTGCCGGCCACCTTCGACCAGGAATCCGTCCATGGCTAAGCCCGCGCTCCCCACCGCGGCCCCCGTCACCGCCGTCATCGCCGAGGACGAGGCGCTGCTGCGCCAGGCCCTGGTCGACCAGCTGGGCCAGTCCTGGCCGCAACTGACGCTGCTGGCGCAGTGCGAGGACGGCGCCAGTGCGCTGGAGGCCATCGCCGAGCACCAGCCGGACGTGGCGTTCCTCGACATCCGCATGCCCGGCCTGAGCGGCCTGGAAGTCGCGGCGGCCGCGGCCGAAGCCAGTCCGCGCACGCACATCGTGTTCGTGACCGCCTTCGACCAGTACGCCATCGACGCCTTCGACCGCGGCGCGATCGACTACCTGCTCAAGCCCATCGTGCCGGAACGGCTGGCCGAGACCATCCACCGCCTGGAAAGCCGCATCGTCAGCGGCGCGCGCGACGCGGACGCGCTGTCGGCCCTGGTCGAGCGCCTGGGCGTGGCCCTGCCCCGCACGCCGGAACAGACGCCGCTGACCTGGATCACCGCCAGCGCCGGTCGCGAGACGCGCTTGATCCTGGTCGACGACGTGGCGTACTTCCGCGCCGACAACAAGTACACGACGGTGGTCACGGCCGAGGGCGAGTCCCTGCTGCGCACGCCGATCAAGGAACTGCTGCCGGTGCTGGATGCGGCCCACTTCAAGCAGATCCACCGCTCCACGATCGTCAACCTCAAGGCCATCGCCTCGATCGTCCGCGACGACGCGGGCCGGGGCACGGTACGCCTGAAACATCGCCCCGAGACACTCACCGTCAGCGCGCCCTTCATGACGCTGTTCCGACACATGTGACGCCCGCGCCGCCCGCGGACCGCCCTGTCCCATCCCCCCTGCCCGGGAAAGAGCCATGCGCAACCTGTTCGCCACGCTGTACTTCCTGCTGTCCCTGATCGGCTGCGACGGCGGCGCCACCACGTTCGCTACCCGCGCCACCGTCGACGGCGAGGACATCGTCTACGGCAAGGCCCGCGTGCAGTCGGGCATCGTCCACTTCGAGTGCGTGCGCAGCGCCAGCGGCCAGTGCCACTACACGGTCTTCCCCCGCGAATGCACCTCGGTCGATCCCTCGCCGGCCTCCCGGCCCCCGGCCTGCGCCCCCTTGCCGGCCGAGCGCTTCGCCCTGCCGGCGGGCACCAGCCGCGACGTGGTCGGCATGACCGCGGCTTTCGAGCTGTGCGTGAGCCATGACGCCCGCGTGATGACCATCGGCTGCAAGGAGGCCACCGTGGCCCACGCCGCCGCCCGGGCCTCGACCGCGGACGGCTGAAGTTCGAGGGTCGGGATGGGCCGGCGGCGCAGCCGGCAGCGATTCGCCGCTTCCCCCGGCGCGCGCGCACCATCCCGGCTGTTTCTTCCTTCCCCCGCGGGCGCGGGGGCCGCGACAGCGGGGCCCCCACGACGACGGGACGTTGACAGCCGCTTCGCTGAAATACGCAAATACGCGCGCCTGCCACCCGGGGACCCCCCTTTCATGAACCTGCAGCAAGACGACAACCTGGTGCGGACCGGGGTATCCGGGCTCGACTCCGTGCTCGACGGCGGCCTGACCGCGCACCGGTTGTACCTGATCGAGGGCGTGCCGGGCTCTGGCAAGACCACGATGGCCCTGCAGTTCCTGCTCGATGGCGTCGCGCACGGGGAGACCGTGCTCTACGTGACCCTGTCGGAAACGCAGGTCGAGCTCAACGAGGTCGCCGCGTCGCACGGCTGGAACCTGGCAGGCGTGCACGTGCACGAACTGTTCCCCCTGGGCGACCAGCTCGATCCTGAAACCCAGTACACGATGTTCCACCCCTCCGAGGTGGAGCTGGCCGAAACCACGCAGCGCATCCTGCAGCAGGTCGAGCGGCTCAAGCCGCAGCGGGTGGTGATCGATTCCCTCGCCGAGATCCGCCTGCTGGCCGGCTCGCCGCTGCGCTTCCGCCGGCAGGTGCTGGCGTTCAAGCAGTACTTCGCCGGCAAGGGCACCACGGTGGTGCTGCTCGACGAGAGCAGCCAGGTCGCCGACCAGGGCCTGCACGTGCACACCATCGTGCACGGCGTGATCGAGCTCAACCAGCTGCGCCCGGAGTTCGGCGGCGACCGCCGCCGGCTGCGCGTGACCAAGATGCGCGGTCGCGCGTTCCGCACCGGCAACCATGACTACATCATCGCCACCGGTGGCGTGCAGGTGTTCCCGCGCCTGGTCGCGGCCTATTTCCGGCGGGACGGCGCCAACGAACAGATCGAGAGCGGCCTGCCCGAACTCGACCTGCTGCTCGGCGGCGGGCTGCAGCGCGGCACCAGCACCCTGCTGATCGGTGCGGCGGGTACCGGCAAGTCCTCGCTGGCCACGCACTTCGTGATGAATGCCGCGGCGCGCGGCGAGCGCTCGGCGATGTTCCTGTTCGACGAGGGCGCGCGGACGCTGGTCACGCGTTCGCACGGGATGGGCTTCGAACTGGAAAAGCGCATCCAGGAGGGCCTGATCGCCGTGCAGCCCATCGACCCGGGCGAGCTGTCGCCCGGCCAGTTCATCCAGAGCATCCGGGACGCGGTGGAACTGCACGACGCGCGCCTGATCGTGATCGACAGCCTCAGCGGGTATCTGAACGCGATGCTGGAGGAAAGCTACGTGCTGGTGCAGATGCACGAGCTGCTGGCCTACCTGTCGCAGCTGGGCGTGGTCACGCTGCTGATCAATTCCCAGCAGGGGCTGATCGGGCAGATGTCCAGCACGCTGGATGTGAGCTACCTGGCCGACACCGTGGTGCTGCTGCGCTACTTCGAAGCCGACGGCGAGGTCCGCCAGGCGATCTCGGTACTGAAGAAGCGCACCGGCCCGCACGAGCGCACGATCCGCGAGATGTCGATCACCGACACCGGCCTGCGGATCGGCCAACCCCTGCGCAGCTTCCGCGGCGTGCTCACCGGGGTGCCACATGCCCTGGACGCCACCCGCGGCCCGCAGCAATGAATGGGATTGCGTCGCAGGGGCTGCGCCGACGGGTCCTGCTGCTCCTGCCGACTTCGCGCGACGTCGACATCACCCTGGAACTGCTCGAGCGCAGCGGCATCGCCGCGTGCGTGTGCGCGGACGGCCTGGACCTGCTGCGGGAACTGACCTGCGGCGCGGGCGCGCTGCTGGTCGCCGAGGAATGCCTGGGCGAAGGCACCCAGGGCCTGCTGGCCCGCTACATCGAGACCCAGCCGCGCTGGTCGGACCTGCCGGTGGTGCTGCTGACCCGTGGCGGGGCCAACTCGCTGGACGTGGGCGACGCCGTGGCGATGCTGGGAAATGTCACCCTGCTGGAACGTCCGCTGCGCGTGACCGCGCTGGTGAGCACGCTGCACAGCGCCCTGCGCGCGCGCAACCGCCAGTACGAGATCCAGACCCACCTGCAGGAACTGGAGACCGCGCGCGACGGCGAGATGATCGCGGCGCGGCGCAAGGACGAGTTCCTGGCGATGCTGGCGCACGAACTGCGCAACCCGCTCGCCCCGATCCGCAACGCCCTGCATGTGCTGGCGGTGGACGACACCGACGTCGAACTGCGCCAGGAGATGCGCGCGATGATGGGCCGCCAGGTGGACCACATGGTGCGGCTGGTCGACGACCTGCTGGAAGCCTCGCGCCTGTCGCGCGGCATGATCACCCTGCACCGCGAACCACTGGACCTGTGCGAGGCGGTGCACGCTGCCATCGAGCTCAACCGCCCGGCCATCGAGGGCCAGCAGTACAGCATCAGCCTGGACGTGTGCGAGCACGGCCTGATGGTCGACGCCGACCCGGTGCGGATCGCGCAGGTGTTCGGCAACCTGCTCAACAACGCCGTCAAGTACGGCCGGCCGCGCGGCAACATCACGGTCCGCGCGCACCGCGAGGCCGACACGGCCGTGGTCGAAGTGGTCGATGATGGCATCGGCATCTCCAGCGCGGACCTGCCGCACGTGTTCGACCTGTTCGTCGAGGGCCAGGGCGACTCGGACCGCATGCACGAAGGACTGGGCATCGGCCTGGCGCTCGTGCGCACGCTCGTCCAGCTGCATGGCGGCACGGTGACCGCCACCAGCGCAGGCAAGGACACAGGGGCCACTTTCCAGGTGCGCCTGCCGCTGGCGCAGGTGCGCGCGGCCACCGCACCGCCCTGCGCGCCGGAGCCGTCGTCGCTCCCGTTCGCGGAGACCGAGACAGCATCCGCAGGCGAGTCGGCCATGCCGTACCGGGTACTCGTCGTGGACGACAACACGGACGCAGCGACCTCGCTGGCCATGGTGCTGCGCATGCGCGGGCTGGAACTGTGCATCGCGCACGACGGCGCCGAAGCCCTCGAGCAGACCGAGGTCTTCCGCCCCCACGCCGTGCTGCTGGACATCGGCATGCCCGGCCTGGACGGCTACGAGGTTGCCCGCCGCCTGCGGCACGATCCCGCGCATGCGGGCATCGTGCTGATCGCCATCACCGGCTGGAGCCGCCTGCAGGACCGGCAGCGCGGACGCGCCGCCGGCTTCGACCACCACTTCCGCAAGCCGGTGGACCTGCCGCGACTGTGCGAGTTGCTCGAGGACCTGCGCTCGGAGGATGCGCTGGCGCGCGCGGTGTAGGCGCGATGGGCGGGGACGGGCCGACGTCCGCGCCCGTCAATCCTGCCCTGCAATCCTGCCCCGGCCTGAGTGCTGCGCTTTTTTCAGCGCGAAGCCTCGCGCGCCGAACCCACGCGTCGCGCGCGTCGGCCGCCCGAGGTGACCCGGTGCAGCACGATCCCGGCCAGCATCGCCACGCCGAACACGATCGCCGAGTCGATGCCGGCGGCGAGCGAGACCAGCGCCGGACCGGGACAATAGCCCGCCAGGCCCCAGCCGATGCCGAACAGCGCGGCGCCCGCCAGCAGCGGGCGGTCGATCGCCTGGTACGTGGGCACCTGGAAGCTGCCGGCGAACACGGGACGCGGACGACGCAGGATCCCGCGGAACGCCAGCACGGTGACGCACACCGCGCCGGCGAACACGAACAGCAGCGTGGCGTCGAACGCACCGGCCAGGTCGAGGAAGCCCAGCACGACGGTGGGGTCGGTCATGCGCGAGACCGCCAGCCCCACGCCGAACAGCGCGCCCGCCGTCGCCGCGATGACGAGCTGCCTCATGGCGCACCGCCCAGCGCGTGCCGGGTGACGAAGACGGTGAGGAACGCCGTCCCCATGAACACGAGCACGGCGACGAACGAGCGCTTCGACAGCCGGCCCAGGCCGCACACGCCGTGGCCGCTGGTGCAGCCATTGCCCAGGCTGGTGCCATAGCCGACCAGCACCCCGGCGAGCAGCAGCATCGGCGGGCTGGCCGGCGACGGCGTGGCCTGGCCGAGCAGGTGCATCGTCAGCGCGCCGGCGCCCATCAGGCCGGCCAGGAAGGCCGCACGCCAGGCGCGGTCGCCGCTACGGCTCAGCAGTCCGCCGAGGATTCCGCTGATGCCGGCGATGCGACCCAGTCCCAGCAGGAGCAGCGCGGCCGCCAGGCCGATCAGCACGCCTCCGGCCAGGCCTGCGAGCAAGGTGGACGCGATCCAGGCGGACGCGAACCAGGCGGGCAAGTCAGGCATGGACTCGGATTCCAGAAACGGGCAAGCCGATAGTGTGCGCCCGCCGCATCGATGCGCGCGAGCGGGCCGGTGTCCCGCGGCCGCGGCGGCCCGTCAGTCCAGCAGTTCTTCCAGCACCGGCCACACATGGTCACGCAGCGCAGGCTGCGCCTGCGCGGTGGGATGCAGGTTGTCGGACTGGAAGCGGCTGCGGTCGCGTGCGATCGGCTCGAGCAGGAACGGGACGAACGCCGTCTCGAACAGCGCGGCCAGTTCGTGGAAATTGCGCTCGAAACCGCGGGTGTAGGCGGCGCCGTAATTGGGCGGCAGGCGCATGCCCACCAGCAGCACCTTCGCGCCCACGCCCTGCGCGGCGCCGATCATGCGCGCCAGGTTGCGCCGGGTGTCCGGCAGCGGCAGGCCGCGCAGGCCGTCGTTGGCGCCCAGTTCGATGATCACCACGCTGGGCCGCACGCGGGCGACTTCAGCCACGATGCGCGACGCGCCGCCGGCGGTGGTCTCGCCGCTGATGCTCGCATTGACCACGCGCCAGCCGGGATGGGCCTGCGCGATGCGCTGTTCGGTCAGCGCGACCCAGCCCTGCGCGGCCTCCAGGTTGTACGCCGCCGACAGCGAGTCGCCGAACACGAGCACGGTCGGTGGCGCCTGCGGCTGCACCGTGGCGGGGATCGGCGCGGCCTGCCCCAGCGCGGGCAGCACCAGCATGAATGCGGCCAGCAGGCGCGCGGCGCGGAGCATGCGGCCGGCGGCCGCGGCAGGAAGCAAGGAATTCATGGCAGCCTTATCGCACAGGGATGCTCGTCATTGGAAACCCTGCCGGTCGTCACTGGGCACCACGGCAGGGGATGGCTTGAACGCGTTGCCCGCGCCCGCAGGTACTGTTCTGATGCGCGGGACACAGTGCATCGGGACGCAGTGCATGGGTGGGCAACACGGGCATGCGGCGGGATTGCCGTCTGCGCGCCTTCGCCGCCTGCCGGGCTGACTGCCCTGCTTCCCGCTTGCTGCCGCTTTCCGGCCCACGTCGTGGGCCATCACGCTCTGATGGACATTGCCGATGAACCAGGCCGACCCCTCGATGCTGCACGCAACGCCGTCCCCCGCCCCGCGCGACCGCCCGCACGCCCTGGAGGTCAGCGGCCTGGGCAAGCGCGTGACGCTGCCGACGGGTGAACTGACCATCCTGGACGACATCGGCTTCGTGATCGAGCCCGGTGATGCGGTCGCGATCGTCGGCGCGTCCGGCTCGGGCAAGAGCACGCTGCTGGCGCTGATGGCCGGGCTCGACACGCCCACCAGCGGCCGCGTCGTGCTGGATGGCGCGCCGATGTCGAGCCTGGACGAGGACGGCCGCGCGCGCGTGCGCGGCGAGAAGGTCGGTTTCGTGTTCCAGAGTTTCCAGCTGCTGCCCTCCCTGACCGCGCTGGAAAACGTGATGCTGCCGCTGGAACTGCGCGGCGACGCCGACGTGCAGGCGCTGGCGCGCGCCATCCTCAACCAGGTCGGCCTGGGCGAGCGGCTGTCCCATTACCCGCGTCAACTGTCCGGCGGCGAACAGCAGCGCGTGGCGCTGGCGCGCGCATTCGTGACGCGGCCGTCGCTGCTGTTCGCGGACGAGCCGACCGGCAACCTCGACACGCGCACCGGGCAATCGATCATCGAACTGCTGTTCGATCTCAACGCCGCCGCCGGCACCACGCTGGTGCTGGTCACGCACGACGAACACCTCGCCAGCCGCTGCGGCCGCCTGCTGCGGCTGGACGGCGGCCGGCTGGTGCCGGCATGAGCGCCGCGTCCCCGCGCGGGAGCGGCAGCCTGCGTGCGGCCGCCGGGCTGGCATGGCGCCAGCTGCGTCGCGACCTCAAGTCCGGCGACATCCGCATCCTGCTCGCCGCCCTGGTGCTGGCGGTGGTGGCGGTCACCGCGGTGGGTTTCGTCACCGATCGCGCCGCGCGCGCGCTGACGATGGAAGCCAACCGCCTGCTCGGCGGCGATGCGGTGCTGCGCGGCGACCGCCCGATCGAAGGCGCGGCGCGCGACGCCGCGCGGAGCGGCGGCCTGCGCGTGGCCGACACGGTCGAACTCACCAGCATGATCCGCGTCGGCGATGGCAACACCGCCAACCTGCGCCTGGGCGACGTGCGCGCGCTGGGCGCGGGCTTCCCGCTGCGCGGCACCTTCCGCGTGCGCGGCGTCGACGATGCCGAGCGCACGCTCGCGCAGGTGCCCGTGGCGGGCACCGCCTGGCTCAGCCGCGCCGGCGCCGACACGCTCGGCGCGCGCCTGGGCGACAGCGTGCACGTGGGCGAATTGAAACTGCGCCTGGTCGGTTTGGTGACGCAGGAACCCGATGCGTCGATGGATTACTTCAACGTCGCGCCGAAGGTGTTCATCAACCTCGCCGACCTGCCGGCCACGGGCCTGGTGCAGGAAGGCAGCCGGCTGGGCTATCGCCTGGTCGTCGCCGGCGACGCGGGCGCGGTGGAGAAATTCACGAAGATCGCCCGCGACAATCTCGGCCGCGGCCAGCGCCTGGAAACCATCGGCCAGGCGCGACCCGAAATCCGCTCGGCGCTGGACCGGGCCGGGCGCTTCCTCGGCCTGGCCGCGCTGGTGTCGGTCGTGCTGGCGGCGGTGGCCGTGGCCATGGCGGCGCGGCGCCACAGCGCGCGGCACTTGTCGGGCGCGGCGGTGATGCGCTGCCTGGGCGCCAGCCAGCGCACGCTGGTGGCGATCCACGTCGGCGAGATGCTGCTGCTGGGCCTGCTGGCCAGCGCACTGGGGGTGGCGATCGCGTTCGCCTTGCAATGGGCGATCGGCGGCTGGCTGGGCGGCGTGCTCAAGCTGTCCATTCCGCCCGCGGGCTGGATGCCGGCGCTGCAGGGCCTGGGCGTGGGGATGGTCGTGCTGCTGGCCTTCGGCGCCCCGCCGGTGCTCGCGCTGCGCCGCGTGTCGGCGCTGCGCGTGCTGCGTCGCGACCTGGATGCCACCGAGCCCAGCGCGTGGGCGGTGGCCATCGCCGGCATCGCGGGCCTGGCCGCGCTGCTGTGGTGGAAGGCGGGTTCGGCGACGCTGGCCACCGCGATGCTGGTCGGCATCGGCGCGACGCTGGCGGTGCTCGGCCTGCTGGCGTGGCTGCTGATCCTGCTCGTGCGCCACCTGCGGCCGCGCCTGCGCGGCAGCCTGCGCTACGGCCTGGCCAACGTCAGCCGTCGCGCGGCCACGAGCATCGCGCAGGTGTCCGCGCTGGGCCTGGGCCTGATGGCCTTGCTGCTGCTGACCTTCGTGCGCACCGACCTGCTCGACCGCTGGCAGCTGTCGCTGGCCAAGGACGCGCCCAACCGTTTCATCATCAACGTGCAGACCGACCAGGTGGACGGCGTGCGCGAATTCATCCGCGCGCAGGGCGTGGCTCCGCCGACCCTGTTCCCGATGGTGCGCGCGCGCCTGGTGGCGCATAACGGGCGCACGCTGGCGCCGGCCGATGCTGCAGGGGCTCCCGCGTCCGCCGGTGAGGGCGATGACGCCGACCAGGTGCGTGCGCAGCGCCGGCGCGAGCGCGAGTTCAACCTGTCCACGGTCGCCGCCGTGCGCGCGGACAACCGCATCGTTGCAGGCAAGTTCTGGCAGGGCCAGGCCCACCCCGCGCCGCAGTTCTCGGTGGAGGAGGACTTCGCCGAGTCGCTGGACTGGAAGGTCGGCGACCGCATCGCCTTCGACGTCGCCGGCCGCCGCGTGGAAGCACCCATCACCAGCCTGCGCAGCGTCGACTGGGAAAGCTTCCGGCCCAACTTCTTCGTGGTCGCTTCGCCCGGCACGCTGGATGGCCTGCCCGCCAGCCACATCACGGCGGTCAGCGTGCCGGCCTCGCGCCCGCGCTTCACCGCGGAGCTGGTGGCGCGCTACCCGAACCTGTCGGTGATCGACGTGGAAGCGGTGCTGCAGCAGGTGCGCGCGACCGGCGACCAGGTGTCGACCGTCGTGCAGGTGGTGTTCTGGTTCTCCTTCGCCGCCGGCCTGCTCGTGCTGATGGCCGCGATCAGCGCCAGCCAGGACGAACGCCTGCTCGAGGGCGGCGTGATGCGCGTGCTCGGCGGCAGCCGCCGCCAGCTGCGGATGGCGCAGGCCTCCGAATTCGCGGCGATCGGCCTGCTGTCGGGACTGGTGGCGGCGATCGCGGCCTCGATCCTGTCCGGCGTCGTTGCCAAGCAGGTCTTCGACCTGCCGTGGACCGCGAACTGGACGCTGGCCGCGGTCGGCGGCGGGCTGGGCATGTGCGCCGCGCTGGCGGCAGGCCTGTTCGCCACGCGCCGCGTGCTCGACGCGCCACCCAGCGTGACGCTGCGCGAACTGCAGGGCTGAAACGGGACGGCGATGGCGGGTCGAGACCCGCCGCTCCAGATCATTCGGATTCGACTGCAGGTGCATAGGGCGGGTCTTGACCCGCCGCTCCAGGTCATTCGGATTCGACGGCCTCGCGGTGCGCAAGCATGGCGATGGCGGGTCAAGACCCGCCCTATCCGCGTTGGCGTCAGCCGAGCTTGCGCGAGGCGTCCGCCGGAATCGCATCGGGCGGCATCGCATCGGACGGCGCGGCCTCCGGCGGCGGCTCCCAGCCGAAGATGCTGCGGCCGCCCAGGGCGTGCGAATCGCGTCGCTCCTGCGCGATCAGGGCCTGCACGCCGGGCCCGGTCGCCGTGCGTTCGAGCCGGCGCGCCTGTTCGTCCAGGCGGGCGATCGCGGCCAGCTGCTCATCGCGGCCCAGCTTCGCGTTGCGGACCGCCGTCTTGAGCACGCCGATGGTGTGGTCGTAGACCCGCGTCGGCACCGGGAACGGGTGGCGGTCCTTGCCGCCGTGCGCCAGTGAGAACCGGGCCGGGTCGCTAAAGCGGCACGGCGCGCCGTGCATCACCTCGGCCACCATCGCCAGCGCGCGCACGGTGCGCGCCCCGACGCCCGGCACCTGCAGCAGTTCGGCGAAGTCGCGCGGTCCGCACTCAGCGGCCGCGGCCAGCGCGCCGTGCAGCCGGCGCACGACGACATCCCCGTCGCGCACGTCGTGGTGATCGGGCATGGTGAGGTGCGGCAGCAATTCCAGTTGCGGCGCGTCGGGCTCGGGGCGGGCGATCGACGTGCGGCCCTCGATGCGCGCCGCTTCGCATGCGATGGCATGCGGGCCCAGCTCGCGCAGCAGCGCGACTTGTGCCGTGCGTGAGTCCTGGGCTCGCCGGTCGGCGAGGTTGACGATGCGTCCCTGCCCCGGGCCTTCGATGGCCGCGTGCGGCGCATCGACGAAACTGCGCAGGTCCTCCGAAAGCCAGTGGTAGCGGCGCGCCTGTCCGCGTGCGCCGTTCATGCCCTGCTGGACCACCACCCAGCGCGCGTCGTCGGTCACGATGAAGCCATGCAGGTACAGGTCGAAGCCGTCCTGCACGGCCGCGCTGTCGACCTTGGCGACGAGCCGGCTGGCCTGCGCCAGTGCAGCGCCGTCGATGCCCACCCGCTCGCCGATGGCGTGCAGTTCCGCCGGCGTCGCCCGCGAATGCCGGCCGCGGCCGCCGCACACGTGCACGCCCAGTTCGCCCGACAGCGGCGCCAGGCCGCGCTTGAGCGCGCCAATCACGCTGGTGGTGATGCCGGAGGAATGCCAGTCCATGCCCATCACGGCGCCGAAGGACTGGAACCAGAACGGATGCGCCAGGCGGCGCAGCAGTTCGTCGCGGCCGTAGGTGTGGACGATGGCCTCGCACATCACCGCGCCCAGGCGCGTCATGCGATCGGCCAGCCAGCGCGGCACCCGCCCGCCATGCAGGGGGAGGTCGGCGCTGCCGCTGCGGCGGCTCACGTGGAAGCGTGGGAGGACGACATGGGCGAAGGATGACGCGGCGGGGTCTCACCGGCTACGACGGGATCGGGCGGATCGGGCGGTGGGGTGAATGATTCAGCGGCGTGGCGCGGGGCTTTGGATCGCGACGCTGGTCGAGCGTTGGAGTTGGCTTGTGCGGGATTTTGCAGTTGATCTTGGGCGACGCGGCTATCGGTGGCCCCCATCCCAACCTTCCCCCGCGGAGCGGGGGAAGGAGCTGATTCGACGCGATCGGTGGCCCCCATCCCAACCTTCCCCCGCGGAGCGGGGGAAGGGGCTGATGCGCGGCGATCGTTGGCCCCCATCCCAACCTTCCCCCGCGCAGCGGGGGAAGGGGCTGATTCGGCGCGATCGTCGGCCCCCATCCCAACCTTCCCCCGCGGAGCGGGGGAAGGGGCTGATTCGGCGCGATCGGTGTCCCCCATCCCAAACTTCCCGGCCAGCAGGCACAGCCTGCTGGCGTTCGATGACGCGCGGACCAGTGGTCCGCAAACGCGTCCTCTCACCCCCCGCGGAGCGGGGGAAGGGGCTGATTCGGCGCGATCGTTGGCCCCCATCCCAACCTTCCCCCGCAAGCGGGGGAAGGAGCTAGATGGTCAGCTAGTGCCTGCGCGCCTGGTCGCCGCGGTCGCCCTGCCCTTTGGGGGCGGCGCGCTTGGCGGGCTTGCGGGTGTCCTGCGCCAGCGACTTGCCCAGGTCGTCTGACTCGACGATGCGGCCCTGTTCGTCGCGACGGATCAGGCGCTTGTCGCCGTTGGGTTCGATGAGTTCGCGCTTGCTCGAAGCCATGGGAGTTTCTCTACTCGGAGGCTCCAATGCTGGTGCGTCGTCGGTGAATCGCCAGCGAAAGCGGCCATTGTCGGCACGACCGCGCAGCAGCCTGGCCCGGGGCTTTCAACAGCGAAGCTGACAGCAGGGCGCGGCCGGTGGCAGGTCAGCCCTGCACGACGTGCTCAGCGCCGCGCCACCGCCGGCCGTTTGCGCGGCGCGTCGGAGCGCGCGATGGGCCGCTCGGCGGCGATGACTTGGACCTGGTTGCGGCCGTTGGCCTTGGCCAGGTAGCACATCTCGTCGGCACGCAGCAGCAGCGCGCGCGGCGCCAGCGCGCCGTTGCGGAAGGTGACCATGCCGATGCTCGCGCCCACGTCGAACTCCTGGCCCTGCCAGGGAAAACGGAACTCGCTGATCGCCGCGCGGATGCGCTTGGCGACCACGCGCGCCTCCGAGGGCGTGCAGTGCGTCAGCAGCATGGCGAACTCGTCGCCGCCCAGGCGCGCGAGCGTGTCGTGGTCGCGCAGGCTGCGCTGCAGCAAGGCGGACAAGGTGCGCAGCAGTTCGTCGCCGGCGAAATGCCCGCCGTTGTCGTTGACGGCCTTGAAGCGGTCCAGGTCCAGGTACAGCAGCGCATGCGGCGTGCCGTGTTCCTGCGCGTTGATCACGGCGCGCTTGAGGCGGGATTCCAGTGCGCGCCGGTTGAGCACGCCGGTCAGGGCGTCATGGGTGGCGTGGTAGGTCAGTTCGTCGGTGATGCGGCGGGCCGCGGTGACGTTGCGGAAAGCCAGCACCCAGCCGATCGGGGGTTCCAGCGCCTGCACGTCGGTCGGCACGGTGGGGCGCTGCGTGTCGAACAGCGGCGTCAGCGTGGCCTCGATGAGCACCTGGTGCTCGTCGCGCCGCACCAGTGTCGTGACGACGGCATCGTTGGTGCGCGGCGCGAGCAGGTCCACCTGCCGGCCCTGCGAATCGCGCAACCGCACGACCTCATGCAGGGCCTGGCCGATGCAGTCGGACTCGGCCCAGCCGGTGAGGTGCACGGCGCCCAGGTTGATGTCGGTGATCAGGCCTTGCGCGTCGACGACCACGACCCCGTCAGGCAGTGCCTGCAGGGCGCTGCGTACGCGATCGATGTGCGCGCGGCAGCCGGCCAGTTCATGCCGGGCTTCCGCCAGTTGTGCGCGCAGCGCAGTAAGGGAGGCGGCGTCACCCTCCGTGGAGGCGTCGTCAAAGCGTTCCATGCCGCGAAGTTACCGGCGCAAAGTGCAAGACCGGGTGAGTTTTTACGGCCGGTTGGCGCGCGTTCGGAAACGATGCCTCGGTTCGTGCGGCACGTCACGCCATGAACGGTACCGCGGTCACTCAGTGACGCGTGCCGGCGTCCTGGCAACAGGCCCGCACGCGTTCGACGATGTCCATCCACGCCGGTGCGGACGGACTGCGCAGCCGCTCCCAGGTCGCCGCCAGCATGGGTTCGATGTCGTTCCAGGGCGCATGCGCGCATTCTTCGCGCGCCACGCGCAACATGACATCGAACAGTGGTGCGTCGTGATTCGGTCCGCTGCGGACGTTCATCAAGTTCCCCTGGCGGCCAAACGTGAAGGCCACGTGATCAGGTTTACTCCCGTCCAGGCGCAAGGGCAAGATCCCCATGGGGGAGGGGCTGAACATTCACCTCGAGGGTGCCCGGGGACAGGGCCAGCCCCGTTCAGGACCTCGGCCTCCTAGGAGGCCGCCGCGTTCACGTTCAAGGCGGCGGCGTGAAAGGCGATGTGCTCGCCGATGAAGCTGGCGACAAAGTAGTAGCTGTGGTCGTAGCCCGGCCGGCGCAGGAGCTGCAGCGGGTGGCCGCTGTCCCGGCAGGCGGCCTCGAGCAGCTCGGGACGCAGCTGGGTGGCCAGGAACTCGTCGGCTTCCCCCTGGTCGACCCGGATCGGCAGCCGCTCGGCCCGGGGCGCCCGCACCAGCTCGCAGGCATCCCAGGCCGCCCAGGCCTCCCGCGGTTCGCCCAGATACTCGCCCAGGGCCTTCTCGCCCCAGGGCACCCGGCTGGGCGCCACGATCGGGGAGAAGGCCGACACGCTGCGGTAGCGCCCGGGATGGCGCAGGGCCAGCACCAGCGCGCCGTGGCCGCCCATGGAATGGCCGCTGATCGCGCGCGCCCCACCGGCGGGGAAATGCCCCTCCACCAGCGGGGGCAGTTCATTGGCCACATAGCTGTGCATGCGGTAGTGGCTCGACCACGGGGCGCGGGTGGCGTCCACGTAGAAGCCCGCCCCCAGGCCGATGTCGTAGCCGTCCGCATCCGGGACGCCCTCGCCCCGCGGACTGGTGTCGGGTGCGACCAGGATCAGGCCATGGCGGGCGGCGTGTTCCTGCGCGCCGGCCTTGGTGATGAAGTTCTGCTCCGTGCAGGTCAGGCCGCTGAGCCAATACAGCACCGGACACGGGCCCTCGGCGGCCTGCGGCGGCAGGTACACCCCCAGCCGCATGTCGCAGCCCAGCACGTGCGAGCGGTGGCGCCAGACTTCCTGCGTGCCGCCGAAGCTGGCGTGCGATTCGATCCGTTCCATGGCCGCGCGTCAGTCGAAATGGATGACGGTGCGGATCGATTCGCCGGCGTGCATCAGCTCGAAGGCCTCGTTGATGCGTTCCAGTGGCAGGGTGTGGGTGACGAAGGGATCCAGCTCGATCTCGCCGCGCATCGCCTGCTCCACCATCCCCGGCAGCTGCGTGCGCCCTTTCACGCCGCCGAACGCGCTGCCGCGCCAGACCCGGCCGGTGACCAGCTGGAACGGACGGGTGCGGATTTCCTGGCCGGCGCCGGCCACGCCGATGATGACGCTCTCGCCCCAGCCCTTGTGGCAGCACTCCAGCGCCGAGCGCATCACGTCGACATTGCCGATGCACTCGAAGGAGAAATCGACGCCGCCGTCGGTCATCTCGACGATGACGTCCTGGATCGGACGCGCGTGGTCACGCGGGTTGACCACGTCGGTGGCGCCCATCTGGCGGGCCAGTTCGAACTTGCCCGGATTGGTGTCGATGCCGATGACGCGACCGGCCCGCGCCTGCCGCGCGCCCTGGATGACGGCCAGGCCGATGCCGCCCAGGCCGAACACCGCGACGGTGTCGCCGGGTTTCACCTTGGCGGTGTTGTGGACCGCGCCGATGCCGGTGGTGACGCCGCAGCCGAGCAGGCAGACCTTCTCGTGCGGCGCCTCGGGATGGATCTTCGCCAGCGAGATCTCCGGCACCACCGTGTACTCGCTGAAGGTGCTGGTGCCCATGTAGTGGTGCAGCATCCGGCCCTGGTAGCTCAGCCGGCTGGTGCCGTCGGGCATCAGGCCGCGGCCCTGGGTGGCGCGCACTTTCTGGCACAGGTTGGTCTTGCCCGACAGGCAGAATTTGCACTCCCGGCATTCGGCCGTGTACAGCGGGATCACGTGGTCGCCCGGCTGCAGCGAGGTGACGCCCTCGCCCACCTCGACCACCACGCCCGCGCCTTCATGGCCCAGCACCACCGGGAACAGGCCTTCGGGATCCTCGCCGCTGAGCGTGAACGCATCGGTGTGGCACACGCCCGTGTGGGTGATGCGCACCAGCACCTCGCCGGCGCGCGGCGGTTCCACGTCGATCTCCACCACCTGCAGCGGCTGGCCAGCGGCGAAGGCGACGGCGGCTCGGGATTTCATGCGGACTCCGGGGGCGTGGGGAGGCTGCGGTATAGAACGCGCGGCGGCCAATGGCAAGCACGATCGCCGGCCCTATCGCCGGCACGATCGCAGGCACCGCATCGCGATGCGGCAACCCGCGCCGGTCAGGCCAGCGCGCGCATCCAGTCGGCGGCGACGTCGAGTACCTCGTCGAGCACCTGCGCATCGGTCCGGCCGCTGCGCGCGGGCACGTGGAAGGAATGATCGGCGGCCTCGACGGCATGCAGGCGCGCACGCGTGGCCAGCCGCGCCACGACGGGCACCAGCAGGTCCGGCAGGGCCAGTTCGTCACGCGTGCCCTGCACGAACAGCATCGGCAGGGCGACATCGTCCAGGTGCTGCGCGCGCGCCACGCCGGGCTTGCCGGCCGGGTGCAGCGGGAAGCCCAGGAACACCAGCCCGGCCACGCCCGGCAGGCCGCCCTCGGCCTGCGCCTGCGAGCTCATGCGTCCGCCGAAGGACTTGCCGCCGGCGAACAGCGGCAGGCCCGGCCAGCGCGCGCCGGCCTCGGCCACCGCGGCCCGCACGGTGGCCTGCGCCAGGCGGGGCGGATCGGGCCGTCGCGAGCCGCGTTCCATGTAGGGGAACTGGTAACGCAGCACGGCGATGCCGCGCGCGCACAGCCCCTGCGCCGCCGCGGCCATGAAGGCATGGTCCATGCCCGCGCCGGCGCCGTGGGCCAGCACGAGCACGGCCCAGGGTTGTTCCGGCACGTCGGCGCGTGCGCTCACGCGCGTGTCGGGCGCGACCTGGAAGGTGAAGGGAGCAGCAGCGGCCATGGCGTCACTCCGTGCGGGCCATCAGTCTGCGCGCCGTTCCCGGCGCCGGGTAGTGCGCCGCTGATGCCGCCCTCGTCGTCGCGGCCGACAGCGCGGGCGGGATCGCCGGCGAGATCGCCACTGGCGCCCACGCGCCGCCCATGCACGATTGGGTATCGTGGCCCGGCTGCCCTGGTGGACCCCGCATGGCCAAGCTCCGCGAATACGCCGACAAGCGCAGGTTCGACGCGACGCCCGAGCCGCCGCCGGCCGAAGCCGCCGCGGGCGAAGGGCCGCTGATGTTCGTCATCCAGCAGCACCGCGCCAGCCGGATGCACTACGACTTCCGGCTCGAATGCGATGGCGTGCTCAAGTCATGGGCGGTGCCCAAGGGGCCGTCGCTCGACCCGGCGGACAAGCGGATGGCGGTGCTCGTCGAGGACCACCCGTTCGACTACGGCTCCTTCGAGGGCGTGATCCCGCCACGCCAGTACGGGGCCGGCGAAGTGATCGTCTGGGACTGCGGCGTGTACAGCCCGGACGAGGACGGCACCTGCTTCCACGACCGCGAGCAGGCGCAGGCGCGCGTGCGCGCCGGCATCGAGGCCGGCAAGCTCAGCATCCAGCTGCGCGGCGAGAAACTGAAGGGCTCCTTCGCCCTGGTACGCACGAAGGAAGCCAAGAGCTGGCTGCTGATCAAGCACAAGGACCGCTTCGTCTCCAAGGACGATGTCACCGCCCACGACCACTCCGTGCTGAGCGGCGCCAGCGTGGCCGAGATCCGCCTCGTGCCGGTGCACCGGATGCCGGCCGAACGGCTGGTGCCGCGCGGGCCGCGGCGCGCGATGCCGGCGAAGATCGAACCGATGCTGGCCGAACTGGCCGACAAGGTCTTCAACCACGAGGACTGGACCTGGGAACCCAAGCTCGACGGTTACCGGGTGATGGCCTTCATCGACGCCGACGGCGTGCGCCTGCGCTCGCGGCGCGGGCTGGAGATTGCCGGCGCCTTCCCGAACCTGTCGCAGGAGCTGCGCCAGCAGGCCAGCGGCGGCGTGGTGCTGGACGGCGAGCTGGTCACCTTCGATGCGGCCGGCCGGCCCTCGTTCAACGCGCTGCAGAACCGCTTCCAGCTCAAGAACGCGCGCGACATCGCCGCCGCCGACAAGGCCACGCCCACCCTGCTGTTCGCCTTCGACCTGCTGCACTACGAAGGCATCGACCTGCGCCAGCGCCCGTACGCGGATCGCCGCCGTTACCTGTCCCAGTGCCTGCTGCCCTCGCCGCTGGTGCACCTGGTGCATGCGGTGGACGACGGCGTGGCGCTCAACATCGCCGCGCTCGCCAGCGGTTTCGAGGGCGTCATCGGCAAGCGCCGCGACAGCCGCTATGAAGCCGGCCGGCGGTCCGCGGCGTGGATCAAGGTCAAGCCACGGCGCAGCGCGGACTTCGTCATCGGCGGCTACACGAAGGGCAAGGGCGCGCGCGAAAGCCTGGGCTCGCTCATCGTCGGGTATTGGGAGGAAGGCCACCTGGTGTGCGCCTCGCACGTCGGCTCGGGCTTCGACGACCGCACGCTGGCCACGCTGCGCAAGCGCCTGGACGCGCTGACCACGCGCACCTGTCCTTTCGACCCCAAGCCCGCCGTCAACGGGCCGGTGACTTGGGTGCGCCCCGAACTGGTGGCCGAGGTCAGCTACCACGAGTGGACCGGCGATGGGGCGCTGCGCGCGCCGGTGTTCGAGCGGCTGCGCGACGACATCCGTCCCAGCACGGTGGTGCGGGTGGACCATGGCGAGCTGGCGCTGCAGCGTCCGGCCTATGTCGAAAAGACCGTCGGGAAGAAAACTGAAAAACCGGTGCGCGAGTCAGCCCGCGCGTCCGCGTCCGCCACCGGCAACGGAAATGGCAACGGGAACGGCGACGCCAAGCCCACGGCCACGACCGGCCGCGCCAGGCCGCGCAGCGCGGACGCGAAGACGACGGCGCGGACCGATATGCCACTGCCCGAAACCACGGACATCAGGTCGGTGCTCGACCAGCTCGAAAGCCCGCGCAAGACGCTGACCCTGGAGGTGGGACCGCACCGCATTCCCCTCTCCCACCTCGACCGCGAGTACTGGCCGGAGTACCCGCCGCTGCACCAGCCCGCGCAGACCAAGCGCGACCTGCTGCGCTACCTGGCGCAGGTCTCGCCGCTGATGCTGCCGCACCTGGTCGACCGCCCGCTCACCATGATCCGCATGCCCGACGGCATCGGCGGCCAGCGCTTCTTCCAGAAGCACTGGGCGCAGAAGCGGCCGGATTTCGTTGAGACCGTCACCGTGTACTCGAGCAGCAAGGACGAGGACCACGAGTACCTGCTGTGCAACAACCTGCCCACCCTGCTGTGGCTGGCCCAGTCGGGCACGCTGGAGTTCCACGTCTGGCATTCGCGCGCCGCGCCCGGCCCCGATGCCGCCTCCCAGGCCACCGACTACGCCACCTCGGAGCAGTCGCTGGAAGCATCCGTGCTCAACTACCCCGACTACGTGATCTTCGACATCGATCCGTACATCTACTCCGGGCTGGAGTCGCCCGGCGACGAGCCCGAGCTCAACACGGTGGCGTTCGAGAAGGGCAAGCAGATCGCGTTTGCGCTGCGCGAGCTGCTGCAGGGCATGTCGCTGGAACCCATCGTCAAGACCTCCGGCAAGACCGGGCTGCACGTGTTCGTGCCGGTGCGCCGCACGCTGGACTTCGACGGCGCACGCCATGTCAGCGAGCTGGTCAGCCGCCACCTGATGCGGCTGCATCCCAAGGACATCACCATGGAATGGAGCATCCCCAAGCGCACCGGCAAGATCTTCATGGACCACAACATGAATGTCCGCGGCAAGACCTTGAACGTCGCGTATTCGCCGCGCGGCGCGGCCGGCGCGCCGGTCTCCATGCCCCTGAGCTGGGAGGAATTGGCGCGTGCACATCCGCTCGACTTCCGGCTGACTAATGTGCTAAAGCAGTTGTCCCGCACCGGCGACCGGTGGCGCGACGCGCTCACGCACAAGCAGGACTTGGCCAAGGCCCTGGGCGGCGCGGGCACGTGACCCCAGCCCTTGCGGGCGCCGGTCGCGGCGGCCACCAGATGTTCGGCAACGAATGAAACTGGCACCGGTTTTTCTCCGATCCCGGCGCCGGCACCGACAACCCGATCCGCAACACCACCGCCGCCGCGCCACCACCGGCGCACGGCGAGAGGGAGGCCTGACATGGCTGCACGTTCGATTGCGTCGCTGACCGTTTCCTTCGGCCTGGTCTCCATCCCGGTCAAGCTCTATTCGGCCACCGAGGCCAGCCAGAAGATCTCCTTCAACCTGCTGCACAAGACCTGCGGGTCGCGGGTGAAGTACCAGACCATGTGCGCCCGCGAGGAGATCCCCATATCGCGCGACGAGATCGTCAAGGGCTACGAGTTCGCCAAGGACCAGTACGTGATGTTCGACGCCGACGAGCTCAAGGCACTGGAGGAGGCCGGCAGCCACAGCGCCGACATCGACGAGTTCGTGCCGATCTCGGCCATCGACCCGGTGTATTTCGACAAGGCCTACTACATCGCGCCCGACAAGGGCGGCGCCAAGCCCTACGCCCTGCTGGCCAAGGCCCTGCGCGACGCCAAGCGCTGCGCGATCGGCCGCTGGGCCGCGCGCGGCAAGCAGTACATCGTGATGATCCGCCCCGTCGAGCACGGGCTGGTGATGCAGCAGCTGCTCTACGCCAACGAAGTGCGCTCGATCAACGACATCGACATCCCGCGCACCGACGTCAAGGACGCCGAGCTCAAGCTGGCCCAGCAGCTGATCGAACAGCAAAGCTCCAGCACCTTCGATCCGGAGCAGTACAAGGACGATGTCGCCGAGCGCATCGAGGCGGCCGTGCAGAAGAAGGTGGAAGGCGAGGAGATCACCATGGCCGAGGAACCCGAAGGCGGCGCGCAGATCATCGACCTCATGGAAGCGCTGCGGGCCAGCCTGGAGAAGAAGGGCGGCGCGCCGGCGAAGAAGGCCGCCGCGGGCGCCAAGGCCAAGCCGGCGCGCAAGCCGGCCGAGCGCGTGGCCGCGGCCGAAGTGCAAAGCGAGCCCGCCAAGCGCAAGGGCACGCGGCGGGCGAAGTGATCCATGCATCAATATGGCGTGCGTGAAGTCGAGAAGCTGCTCGGTCTGTCACGCGGCACCCTGCGCTCGCTCATCAATGCCGGCTTCGTCGTGCCCGCGCGCGGGCCGCGCAACGCGCTGCAGTTCTCCTTCCGCGACCTGATCGTGCTGCGCACCGCGCAGGCGCTGGCGGCCGCGAAGCTGCCCAACCGGCGCATCCTGCGCGCGCTGCGCGAACTGCGCACGCGCCTGCCGGAGGAAATGCCGCTGTCGGGCCTGAGCATCGCCGCCTTCGCCGACCAGGTGGTCGTGCGCGAGGGCGGCAACCGCTACCAGGCCGAGTCGGGCCAGTACCTGCTGTCCTTCGAAGGCGACCCGGCGCAGGGCCAGCTGCGCGTGATCCAGGCCAGCGTCGCCACCGCACCGGCTTCGACGCCGGCGCCGGCCGCCGCCGGCCCGGACTGGCACGCCAGCGCGCTCGCCCTGGAGCACGAGGATCCGGCGGGCGCTGTGGAGCTGTACCGGCGCGCCATCCAGCACGATCCCGCGCGCCTGGAGGCGCGCATCAACCTGGGCCGGCTGCTGCACGAGCTGGAGCGCAACGAGGAGGCGCTCGCGGTGTACCGCGAGGCCGCCGCGCAGGCCGGCGCGGACGCCCTGCTGCATTTCAACCTGGGCGTGCTGCTCGACGACATGGAGCGCCGCGCCGAAGCCATCCAGGCCTACCGCGCCGCGCTGGACGCCGACCCGCTGCTGGCCGACGCGCACTACAACCTGGCGCTGCTGCACGAGACGCTGGAGCAGCCGCGCGAAGCGATCCGGCACATGGCCCAGTACCGGAAGCTGCAGAAGCAGTCGACCTGAGCGCCCCTTCCCCGCAAGCGGGGAAAGCTTGGGATGTGGGCCGACGATCGCCGCGCCGCCAATCCAGCGCATTGGGCGGGTCTTGACCCGCCACCTGGTCGCCAACAGGAGGCGTGCCCGGGCTACGAGCCGGGGCTTGCCCCATTTCCGCCGGCACGTCTTGGCCGCGAACGGGACAACGCAATGGTGTGAGTTCGACGCGGATCCAGATCACCGCCAGTGGGGGCAGGACCACCGCCGCGACACCGGCGGGTCAAGACCCGCCCTATTCGGTTGCTCTCACGCATACCATCATCCAGCTCCAGACATTGCCGGCGTTCGATGACGCGCGGACCAGTGGTCCGCAAGCACGTCCTCTCACCCCCCGCGGAGCGGGGGAAGGGGCTCATGCGGCCTCAGCCCGCCACGTGCCGGCGCACGAAGGCGACGTACGCGTCCATCCACTTCTGCACGAAGCCGCGGCTGGCCTCGCCGATCTTGCCATCGGCGTCGAAGAAGCCCTCCTTCGCCTGCAGGAAGGCTTCGGGCTGGCCGAGCGTGGGCACGTCCAGGTAGGCCAGCACGTTGCGCAGGTGCTGCTGGGCCAGTGCCGTGCCGATCGCGCCGACGGAAATGCCGATCACGCCGGCGGGTTTGTTCGCCCATGCGCTCTTGCCGTAAGGGCGCGAGGCGTGGTCGATGGCGTTCTTCAGCACGCCCGGCATCGAGCGGTTGTACTCGGGCGTCACGAACAGCAGGCCCTGCGAGCGGCTCACCTCGTCCTTCAGGCGCAGCACGTTGGGGTGCTGGTTGGCGTCGTCGTCCTGGTTGTAGAGCGGCAGGTCGCCGATCTGCAGTTGCTGGAACTCGAAGTCCGCCGGGCCCATCGCGCACAGGGCGTTGGCGAGCTGGCGGTTGAAGGACTCGCGGCGCAGGCTGCCGACGATCACGGCGATACGGGTCTGGCTCATGCGGGGCTCCGGCAGTGGCGGGGAAACCGGGAGTGTGGACGGGCCGACGTTACGCAGAGGCAGTCGTGCGCCGGCGGGTACGACGGGGGGCCGGGCGGACCTCCCCGTCCGGAGCTTCCTCCGGACCAGGCGCGGAGCCCGTGGGCTCCAGCATCGCGCCTCGGAGAGGCTCCGGCGGAGGTCCGGCGGGTTCGCGCGGACCCCGGCGGTGTTCGCGAGGACCCGGTGCAGGGTTCGGGCGGATCCCAGGGCTCCTCGCGGGGAGTCCGGCCGGGCTCGCGGGGAGCTGTCCTGGCCTGCGAGCGGAGGTGTCGGGGGGTTCGCACGCACCCCGGCGGCCCCCGGCCGGAGCTGCGCACCCCCTCGCGGGGGTCTTCGAGCTCCGCTGGCACCTCTCCGGGGTGACACATTGGAGCCCATGGGCTCCGCGCGCGGGCCACACGGGGGACGACGCACGTCCATCGCGGTGCCCTCGCGAAGGCCACGCCCCCTGCGCGCGGCGCCGCCCCGGGCTGGCGGGCGCTGCGCCCGACGCATCGGCCCGGCGCGCGCATGTGCAGATGCCGCGGCGTCATGGGCGCCGCGCCGGGCGGTGGCATAGTGGTTTCCGATCGCTGCCCCGTCCGCCCCATGTCCCGCCTGCTGGTCTTCCAACACGTCGCCGCCGAGCCCCTGGGCACGCTGGATCCGCTGATCCGCCGCCGCGGCCACCGCGTGCGTTACGTCAATTTCGAGCGCCACCCCGACCACGAGCCGAACGTGGACCGCTACCGCGGCCTGATCGTGCTCGGCGGGCCGATGAACGTCGAGGACCACGAACGGCGCGCCCACCTGCGCGCCGAGATGCGCGCCATCGAACGCATGCTGCACCAGGGCAAGCCGGTGCTCGGGATCTGCCTGGGCGCGCAGCTGCTGGCCCACGTGCTGGGCGCGCCGATCCGCCGCATCGAGGTGCCGGAAATCGGCTGGCACCGGCTGCACACGACGCCGGAGGGCCGCCTCGACCCGGTGCTGGGCGCGCTCGGCGAACAGGCGCCGGTGTTCCAGTGGCACAGCTACCGTTTCGATATCCCCGCCGGCGCCGTGCACTTGGCGCGCACGGACAACTGCGAACCGCAGGCGTTCCGGCACGGCGACAACGCCTACGGTTTCCAGTTCCACCTGGAGATGGACCAGCGCCTGATCGAACGCTGGCTCGCGCATCCGCTCTACCGCGACGAACTGCTCGCCCTGACCGGCGGCCGCGACCCCGATCCCGCCGCGACCGTGCTGTCGCACACGCGCGAACACATCGCGACGATGCAGGCCGGCGCCGACACGGTGTTCAACCGCTTCCTGGACCAGGTCGGCCGCCCGCAGCGCCGCTACACGCTGCCCTCGCGCGAGTGGGCCTGAGCTCGACTGAAGCTCCCCAGGCGGCAACAACGATGTTCCAGGGCACGACGGGACGGTTGTCCACGCTCGCCGTCGTGCACGTCCGACGGATCCGGCCCAACGCGCTGCGCGTATCGCGGCCACCACTTGCACGCGGTGTGATCGCGCGGCATGCCGAATGCAGCGTCTCGCGCCGATGCCGGCACCCCGCCCGAATCGGCAAGGCTCGTCGCTGCGCGCGGCGGCATCATTCCCGCGATCAAGGGAACGACCCGGGCACACACCATGACGGCGATCACCTCATTGCCCACCTTCGCGCCCGGCCAGCGCTGGCGCGTGCGCGGACGCCATCCGGGCGAACAGCCGACAGTACTGATCCACGCCATCGAGCCGCACGGCGCGGATGACGTGCATGCCCTGGGCCTGTGTGCGGGCGGCTTTGCAGCGCGCGAGGGCAGCCTCCCGGACTCCGGCACGGCCGTCTTCAACGCGTGCCCCACCCGCGCCGATGCCATCGTCCACGTCTCGATCACCGGCATCACCCTGCACAATCCGCGCGTGCCGTCGCCGGTGACGCAACTGGCGCACCTGCCGCTCACCGCGCGTGCCGTGATGGAAAGCCAGCCATGCCTGCTGCACACGCTCGGGCCCGACACGCCCGACGCGCCCGACACGCCGGACCCGCAATGGCCTGCGCATCACGCCCGCTGGCGCGCCGCGCTCGCCTCCGGGCAGGCCAGCGTCATCGATCAACCTGTCGCGCGCATCCTGGCCGAGCTGCAGCACGCCTGGTGGTCACTGGATCCGCCGACCACGCTGGAAGCGCGTCACTGGCTGTCTGCCTTCTCAGCCTGAGCCATTGCTCAGGGCTGCCCCATAGGCTTGCGGCTTCCCGGGCGCTGCGCGACGCGCGCCCCCATCGAAGGGCAGGCGATTGCGCCGATCTCCGACGCGCGGGAGGATGCCCCATCTCCGGCGCTGCGTCTCAAATGGCCTATCTCGATACCGGCAACCTGCTCTGCACCCTGTTGGACGACGCCACGCTGCAGCGGCGCGAACTCGCCCGCCGGCGCGCCGGCGTGCTTCGACTCACCAGCGGGCGCGTGGTCGCCTGCGATCCGTTCGTCAACCACGATCGTGCGCCTTTCGCAGGACCTGCCGTCGCTCCCGGGGCCTACCCGGTCGATGTCATCGCACATCGCGACATGCCGGTGCTCGCCGCGCTCTGGCTGCGCGACCCGGCAGGCATCGACGCCGCGACGCTCCAGTGGAGCCCGGCGCTGCTGCCCGGCCAGGATGCCGGCACGCTCGCCGACGACCGGTTCTTCGGCTACCCGGTCGATGCCGGCACCGGCTGTTTCATGGACGCCGACGCCGCGGAGGCGATCGCGCAACGGCTGGCGCAGGAGGAAGACCCGCACGCCGACTATTACAACCACGTCGTCGCCGGTGAGATGCGCGGCCAGACACTGGACCACTATCCGATGGGCGACGGCTCCGCCCACAACGTGGTGATGTTCCTTTCCGGATACGGTGACGGCAGTTATCCCAGCTTCTGGGGGCTGTCCGCGGACGGCAGCCCCGTGCTTCTGGTCACCGATTTCCTGGCGATCGAGGGCGGCGACGGGCGCGACGCGGAGACGATCCGCTACGACGCCTATGTGGACGGCCTGACGCCGGAGCACGCCGACGCCCTGGCGAAACTGCACGCCGCCGTCGTCGCGGACGACGTCGATGCCCTGCGCAGCCTGATCGCGGACGGACCGGCCGCGGCCAACGATGTGATCCCCGGCGTCGGCGGCACCGCGATTTTCGAGGCCATCCGCCTGGACCGGCCGCAAGCCCTGGAGATCCTGCTGGCCGGTGGCGGATTGCCGCCGGTACCGGCCGTCGCCCTGGGCGGGATCAGCGGATACGCCGACTACGCGCGTCGGCTGAAGAAGCCGCGCAGCGCGGCACTGATGGGCATCATCGAGGCGGCGCGGACAGCGCCGCCGGGGCCGACAAAAGAAGCGGCCGCGGGCGAAACGCGCGCGGCCGGCTTGCTGTCTCGGCTGGGCCGCTGGCTGGGCCGGCGCTGACGCGCGCGGCCCCATGCACGGGCTGGGTCAGGCCCAGGGATCACGCAACACGACGTTCGCGTCGCGGTCGCGCCAGGTGCCTGCCGAATCACCTTGCATGGTGGGCGCGCCGCCGCGCGTTGCGGACGGCAAACCACGTGGTTTAACGCAATCCGGCCGCGCCAGTTGACTGCCGAATCACCTTGCATGGTGGGCGCGCCGCCGCGCGTTGCGGACGGCAACCCATGTGGTTTGACGCAATGCAGCCGCGCCAGTTGACTGCCGAATCACCTTGCATGGTGGGCGCGCCGCCGCGCGTTGCGGACGGCAAACCACGTGGTTTGACGCAATCCGGCTGGCGCGCCCGAAAGCCCGCTCAGGCCCAGGGATCGCGCAGGACGATGTTCGCGTCGCGGTCGGGACCGGTCGAAACGATCGCCAGGTTGCAGCCGGACAGCTCTTCCAGCGCACGCAGGTAGGCACGCGCGGCCGGCGGCAGCTTGTCCCACTCGGTGATGCCGGCGGTGGACTCGCTCCAGCCCGGGAATTCCAGGTACACCGGCTTGCACTCTTCCCAGCCCGCGGCGTCCATCGGCGCATATTCGCTGCGCTTGCCGTGGTACTCGTACGCGATGCAGACCTTCAGCGTCTCCATGCCGTCGAGGATGTCGAGCTTGGTGATGCACATGCCGGTGATGCCGTTGATCGCCACCGCGCGCTTGAGCGCAACGATGTCCATCCAGCCGCAGCGACGCGGACGGCCGGTGGTGGCGCCGTATTCCTGGCCGCGGTCGCGGATGCCCTGGCCGACGGCGTCGTCCAGCTCGGTCGGGAACGGACCGCCGCCCACGCGCGTGGCGTAGGCCTTGGCGATGCCCAGCACGTAGTCGATCGCGTCCGCGCCCACGCCGGTGCCGGCGTACGCGCCGCCCACCGTGGTGTTGGACGAGGTGACGTAGGGATAGGTGCCGTGGTCGATGTCGAGCAGCGAACCCTGCGCGCCTTCGAACAGCACGCGCTTGCCCTGCTTGCGCAGCTCGTGGAGGATGCCGGCCACGTCGGACTTCATCGGCTCGACGTACTCGCCGAAGGCCAGTGCGTCGTCGAGCGTCTTCTGGAAGTCGACCGCTTCCACGCCCAGGTACTTGGTCAGCACGAAGTTGTGGTAGTCCATGGTGCCGCGCAGCTTCTCGGCCAGTTCGGCCGGATAGCGCAGGTCGGCGACCCGGATGCCGCGGCGGGCGACCTTGTCCTCGTAGGCCGGGCCGATACCGCGGCCGGTGGTGCCGATGGCGCCCTTGCCGGCGGCCTTCTCGCGGGCCTGATCTAGGGCGATGTGGTACGGCATGATCAGCGGCGTGGCCGGGCTGATCTTCAGGCGGCTGCGCACTTCCACGCCGTTGGCTTCCAGCTCGCCGATTTCCTTCTGCAGCGCGCCCGGGTGCAGCACGACGCCGTTGCCGATCAGGCACAGCGCGTCGTCGCGCAGGATGCCCGAGGGGATCAGGTGCAGGACGGTCTTCTTGCCGCCGATGACGAGCGTGTGGCCGGCGTTGTGGCCGCCCTGGAAGCGCACGACGGCACCGATGTCCTGGGTGAGCAGGTCGACGATCTTGCCCTTGCCCTCGTCGCCCCACTGGGCACCCAACACCACGACTGACTGACCCATTGGTTTTGCACTCCCGAACCTGGAATTCCCGCAAGCGGGTTGGACTGGCGCGCTGCGGCGCAGGGTGCCGCGCGCAAGCCGGCGGAAGCCGAAGGCGCGACACGGAAAAAGCCGGAGGGGCGGGCCCCGTCCGGCTTTTGTGCATTATCCGGGTTTTAGGGGGGCGGGGCTACCCCGCGGCGGCCGTGAAAACCGCAGCCGTCAAGACCTGGGGGCGGTGAACAGCGCCCCCGGCGCGGGCTTCACGTGCTACGCACGAGGTACAGGGAGATCAGCCCCGCCACCACGAACAGGCTGCCCACCAGCCGCACGCCCCGGTCCGACAGCTGCATCAGCTGCTGGACGGCGCGCTTCCAGCCACCCGGCGCGACGAACAGCACCAGGCCTTCCAGGACGGCGACGAGGCAGATGGCGCTGAGCAGTTCACGGACCATGGCGGCAGCGGGTGCATCACGGGGCGGCCCGGGCCGCCCCATGGGATCAGCGGTCGTTCCTCATGTACTGCAGGAACGGATCGTCGCGGTCGAGCACGATCACGCTCTCGCCGTCGGCGAACGACGCGCGGTAGGCATCCAGGCTGCGCTGGAACGCGTAGAACGCCGGATCCTTGTTGGCGGCCTGGGCGTACAGGCGCGTGGCTTCGGCATCGCCTTCACCACGCAGCTTCTGCGCGTCGCGTTCGGCCTCGGCCATGATCACCGAACGGTCGCGCTCGGCGTTGGCGCGGATCGCGGAGGACAGCTCGACGCCTTCGGCGCGCAGCTGGCTGGCCACCTGCAGGCGCTGGGAGCGCATCTGGTCGTACACCGAACCGACCACGTTGCTGTCCTGCGGCAGTTCGATGCGCTTGATGCGGATGTCGAGGATCTTCACGCCCAGCGTGCTGGCGCCTTCATTGATGGCTTCCAGCTGCCGGCCGATGAACTCGGTGCGGTCGCCGGAGACGACTTCCTGCAGCACGCGCGAGTTGATCTCGTTGCGCAGCGAGTCCTTGATGATCGGCGCCAGGCGCTGCACGGCCACTTCCTCGTCGCCGCCGGTGGCGCGATAGAACGCGCGCAGGTTGTCGATGCGGCCCAGGGCGAAGAAGTCGACGCTGACGTCCTGCTTGTCCTCGGTGAGGTAGCGCTCCGGGTCGGCGTCGAGCACCTGCAGCCGGCGGTCGAACACGGTCGCGTTCTCGACCATCGGCAGCTTGAAGTGCAGGCCGGGGCCGATGTCGGTGCGCACGATCGTGCCCAGGCGGAACACGATGGCGCTGTGGCCCTCGCGCACGACGAAGACCGAGCCCATCAGGCCCAGCAGGATGGCGACGACAATCGCGATCCAGGCGGAAGATCTCATCGGCGTTCCTCCTCACGGGTCGGGCGCGACGGGCGCGCCGAACGGCCGGTAGTGCCGGGGTCGGCGGTAATGGCGGGCGAGAGCACGTCGGGCGTCAGCAGCGGCGCCGGGGCGCTGGACGCGCCGGACCGCTTGTCGCCCATCGGCACGTAGAGCAGCTGGCGCGAGTCGCCGCCGATGATCTTGCGGTTCTGGGTCAGCACGTCCTGCACCGTTTCCAGCCATAGGCGCTTGCGGGTCACGTCCGGCGCGGCCTTGTACTGGTCGACCAGCAGCGAGAAGCGCGTCGCGTCACCCGTCGCGCGGGCGACGGTCGCGGTCTTGTAGCCGTCGGCCACCGCACGCGTGCGCGCGGCTTCGCCGCGGGCCTCGGGCACGACCTTCTTGGCGTAGGCCTGGGCCTGGTTGATCGAGGTGTTCTTGTCGGCGCGGGCGCGCTGCACCTCGTCGAAGGCGTCCTTCACCTCGTCCGGCGGACGGGCGTTGGGCAGGTTGAATTCGGTGACCACCAGGCCGGTGCGGTAGTCCTGCAGCGTCTTCTGCAGGCTCTCGCGCACGGTCACGGTCAGTTCGCTGCGCGCGTTGAGCACGGTGTCGAGGTCGGAACGGCCGACCTGCTCGCGCACGGCGCTCTGCGCGGCCTGCTGCATCACGCTGTCGGCGTCGCGGGTACCGAACAGGTAGGTCTGCGGATCACCGATGCGGTACTGCACGTTGATCTCGACGCTCACCATGTTGCCGTCGCGGGTGAACACCGGCACGGTTTCGCTGTACGCGTTGCTCTGCGTGGCGTTGACCTTCTGCACGGTCTCGATCGGCCACGGCGCCTTGAAGTGGGGGCCGGGCTGCAGCACGCGGTTGAAGTGGCCGAAGCGCAGCACCACGCCGCGTTCCTGCTCGGTGATCAGCAGGAAGGTGCTGAACACCAGCCACAGGCCGAAGGCGATGGCGACCCAGCGCCAGATGGGCGTGCCGCCCACGCCGCCGCCCCCGCCACCGAACAGGCCGCGCAGACCGTCGAGGACGGAGTCCAGGCCGCCGGGCGCCTTGCGCGGGCGCTGGGGTCGGCGGCCTTCCGGGCCGGGTTCGTTGCTGCCGGGGGTGTTCCAGGCCATGCCTGCTCCAATGGGGGCGATTTCGCCGAAGCACGCCCGAAGGCGCGCGTCGATTCTAGGTGAGGGCTCGGTCCGCCTCAAACAAGCGGCCGGCGGAGCGTGGGCTGTGGGCGGCGGTGGCGCTCAGAACGCCTCATCCTCGCCCAGCGCGCCGGCGGCTTCCAGCAGCGGCCGCAGTGCTTCGCCGTGGGATTGCGTGAACAGCTTCAGGGCGTCGGCGATGGCCAGGTCGACTTCCAGGCGCCAACCTTGCTCATCGTGGTCTTCCGCGCGCACGGCACCCAGTTCGTGCAGGCGCGCATGCAGGCGCGCGGCCTGCGAAGGCAGCCGCAGCTCGCCGGCGACATGGCGCAGGTCCAGCACTTCGGCCAGGGCCGTGCGCAGCAGGTCCAGCCCCAGGCCGAGCTGCGCCGAGACCCAGACCCGGGGGCGCCCCTCGGCGGGCCGGTCGTGACGGGGTTCATGCGCCCCGCCCTCGCCCGGGTCGAGGCGGTCGATCTTGTTGAACACCAGCAGCTGCGGCAGGTCGCCGGCGCCGATTTCGGCCAGCACCTGATCCACCTGCGCGATGCGTTCCTCGCGGATCGGATCGGCGGCGTCGACGACGTGGATCAGCAGGTCGGCATCGCGCGCCTCGGACAGCGTCGAACGGAAGGCGGCGACCAGTTCGTGCGGCAGGTCGCGCACGAAGCCGACCGTGTCGGCGAGCACGGCGCCGCCGCCCGGCAAGGCGATGCGACGCACGGTGGGATCGAGCGTGGCGAACAGCTGGTCGGCCGCGTAGGCGGACGCGCCGGTCAGCGCATTGAACAGCGTCGACTTGCCGGCGTTGGTGTAGCCCACCAGCGCGATGCGCGGCAGTTCGCTGCGCATGCGCGCGCGCCGCATCTGCGTGCGTTGCACTTCCACCTTGTCCAGGCGCTTCTGCAACTGCTCCAGCCGCTTCTGCAGCAGGCGTCGGTCGGTTTCCAGCTGCGTCTCGCCGGGACCGCGCAGGCCGATGGCGCCACCGCGCTGGCGCTCCAGGTGGGTCCAGCCGCGGACCAGCCGCGTGGCCATGTGCTTGAGCTGGGCCAGCTCGACCTGCAGCTTGCCCTCGGCGCTCTGCGCGCGCTGGGAAAAGATGTCCAGGATCAGGCCGGTGCGGTCGACCACGCGGCGCTCCAGGAGCTTCTCCAGGTTGCGTTCCTGGCCCGGCGAGAGCGCGAAGTTGACCAGGATCAGGTCGGCGCCACTGGCGTCGGCGGCGGCCTTCACCTCTTCCAGCTTGCCGCTGCCGATCAGGGTGGCCGGATTGGGTTTGTCGATACGGGCGGTGAGCAGGGCGGCCACGGAGGCGCCCGCCGAGCGCGCCAGGTCGGCGAACTCTTCCATCAGCCCCTCGTCCGGCGGACCGCCGGCGTGGGGCTGGATCAGCAATGCGTGTTCACCCTTGCGGGAACGTTCGAACATCCGGGAGGCGGCGTGGGAGAGTCAGTGAGACCGCAGATGTGGAGGCAGCCGCGTCCGATGCAAGGGCTGGCGCGCCGAAAGCGCGTCCGCGCGGCGCGCCGGACGGGCCGCGAACCCCAGGTTCATGCGCCCGCGACAGCTTCCGCGGGCCGCATCGGCATGGAAGGCGGCAAGGCCGCCCTCCCCGCCCGCTTACTCGTTCTCGTCAGCGCCGTCTTCGCCGCTTTCGTCACCGGACTGGACATGGCCGCCGCCGGGGCCCACGCGGACGTTGCGCGCCGGCACGACGGTGGAAATGGCGTGCTTGTAGACCATCTGGCTCACCGTGTTGCGCAGCAATACGACGAACTGGTCGAACGACTCGATCGTGCCCTGCAGCTTGATGCCATTGACGAGGTAGACCGAAACCGGCACGCGCTCGCGCCGCAAAGCGTTCAGGAATGGATCCTGCAAGGATTGCCCCTTCGACATCGTGTTCCCCAATCGTTCTAGTTATAGGTGGCGGCCATAGGCTGGTCCGCATCGTCGGTACTGTCCCCGGTACGGACGATGGCCCGATGGTAACGCAAGCGTGCCGGCCGCGAGCGGGACACGCGTCACCCTGCGGCGGGCGGGCCCGGCGGCGGAAGGAAGCGGGCGAGCGCCTGCTCGAGCGGCGCCATGTCGGTCTGGGGATCGAACCAGCGCGCGTCCAGCTCGCCGCGCAGCCAGGTGATCTGGCGCTTGGCCAGCTGGCGCGTGGCGAAAATGCCCCGCTCGCGGAACTGCGCGGCGTCGCAGTCGCCGTCCAGGTGCTCCCAGGCCTGCCGGTAGCCGACCGCGCGCAGCGCCGGCAGGTCGAGCGGGCGCGGATGGTCGCGCAGCTCCGGCAGGGCGCGCAGCCGGCGCACCTCGTCCAGGAAGCCGGCCTGGAGCATCGCGTCGAAGCGGCGCGCGATGCGTTCGTGCAGCGTCGCGCGGTCGTGCGGACACAGGACCAGCTTGAGCACGTGCAGCGGCAGGCGCGGCCGCCCCGCGGCATCGCGGCGCCACTGGCTGATGGTGCGGCCGGACACCCGATGGACCTCGAGCGCGCGCTGGATGCGCTGCGCGTCGGTGGCGTGGATGCGCGCGGCGGCGGCCGGATCGATCCGGGCCAGCTCCGCGTGCAGCCCGGCCCAGCCCAGGCGGGCGGCATCGGCTTCGATGCCCGCGCGTACGGCGGCATCGGCCGGCGGCATGTCGGACAGGCCCTTGAGCAGGGCGTGGAAGTACAGGCCGGTGCCGCCGGCCAGGATCGGCACGCGTCCGCGCGCGACGATGTCCTGGATGGCGCGACGGGCGTCGGTGGCGAATTCGGCCGCGGAATACGGTTGCCACGGCTCGCGCACGTCGATCAGGTGGTGCGGGACCGCGGCCTGTTCGGCGGCCGAGGGCTTGGCGGCGCCGATGTCCAGGCCGCGATAGACGAGCGCGGAATCCACGCTGACGATCTCGCCCCCCAGCCGTTGCGCCCAGGCCAGCGCGAGCGCCGTCTTGCCCGACGCGGTCGGACCCATGAGGGCGATGGCGAGCGGGCGGGCCTGGGCAGTCATCGGTGGCTCGGTGGAAATCCGGGAACCCGGCGCGCCAACCGTCCGGGCGGACAGCGGCGCGAACCGGGTACGTCAGCCGCGCCGGGCCGGGCGGTCGTGTGCCGCGCGGCCCGGAGCCTCGCCGCAGGCCGCCCCGGCCTTCCGCAGGCTCAGGCTTCCTGCCCGCGCGCCAGCAGGCTGCCCCGGCGCCCGTAGAGCAGGTAGACCGCGACGCCGATGAGGTTCCACACCAGGAACCAGATCTGGGTGCGCTGCGGCAGGCTCCAGAAAAGATACAGGCAACCCAGGATGGCGATCGGCCCCACCACCCAGGCCACCGGCGCGCGGAACACGCGCTTGCGCGACGGATCGCGCTTGCGCAGCACCAGCAGGCACACCGCCACCGCGACGAAGGCCGCCAGGGTGCCGGCGTTGGCCAGCGCGGCGATCTCGTCCAGCCGCGCCACGCCCGCCAGCGCCGCCACCAGCACCGCGGTGAACGCGGTGATGGCCACGGGCGTGCCGGTGCGCGGATTGACCTTGGACAAGCCGCGCGGCAGCAGGCCGTCGCGCGACATCACGAAGAAGATGCGGCTCTGTCCGTAGAAGAACGCCAGCAGCACGGTCGGCAGCGCGACGACCGCCGCGCCGGCGACGATCCCGGCCGCGGTGCCCTGCCCCAGCTCGCGCATGATCAGCGCCAGCGGCGCCGGGCTGTCGGCGAACACGGTGTAGTGCATCGCGCCGACGGCGGCCAGGGCCACGATCATGTAGATCAGCGTGCAGCCGACCATCGAGCCGATGATGCCGATGGACAGGTCGCGGCCGGGATTCTTCGTCTCCTCCGCCGCGGTGGAGATCGCGTCGAAACCGTAGAAGGCGAAGAAGATGATCGCCGCCGCCGACATCACGCCGCGCTCGACGCCGTCGGCGCCCATCGACTTGGCGAAACCGAAGGGCATGAACGGATGCAGGTTGTCCGGGTTGAAGTGCGGCATCGCGATGGCCACGAAGACGCCCAGCGCCACCACCTTGATCACCACCAGCACCGCGTTGAGCGTGGCGCTTTCCTTCGTGCCCACGATCAGCATCCCGGCCACCGCGAAGGTGATCAGGACAGCCGGCAGGTTGACGATGCCACCCGCGTGCGGCCCGGCCGCCAGCGCCTGCGGCACGTGGATACCCCACCCGTTGAGGAACTCGACGACCGAACCCGACCAGCCCACCGCCACGGCGCTGACCACCAGCGAGTACTCCAGGATCAGGCTCCACCCCACCACCCACGCGATGGTTTCGCCCAGCACGATGTAGCTGTAGGTGTAGGCGCTGCCCGCCGCCGGCATCATCGTCGACAACTCGGCGTACGCCAGCGCGGCGCAGGCACAGACCACGCCGGCCACCACGAACGACAGCAGCACCGCGGGCCCGGCCAGGTTCGCGCCGACGCCGATCAGGGTGTAGATGCCGGTCCCGACGATGGCGCCGATGCCCAGCGCGATCAGGTGCGGCCAACTCAGGGTGGGCACGAGGCGCCGCCCCTCCTCGTGCACGGTGACCTGGTCGATATCCTTGCGCCGGAGCCATGTCTGCATAAAACCCTCGAAGTCGAAGAGGCCAATGGGGGCACATAGTGGGCCACCCGCCGCGCCGATGCGCGGTGGGACGTCCGGATGCCGTGGAAAGGCTGCCGCCACGTCGGCGGGTCGCGGACGTCAGCCGGCAACCCTGCGTTCCGCCGTGGCTCCCCCCGGCCCGAAGCTTACCGTTAGGATGACCCGCAGCGCAGCGACAGGGCTGGCGTTCCGCCGGCACCGACTTGTGCGAGTCCCGAACCCGCGGGGAAACGCGATGCTGGAAGTCCTTGGAATCGGTGTCCTGGTGGTGCTGGCCGCAGGCTGGCTCCTCGCCCGCGTCGGCCGCGACCGGCGGGGCGATGCCGCGACTGCCGACCAGGGCGGCGTCCAGGTCGACGGCGACGGCGGCTGGAATTCCTCCGGCAGCGATGCAGGGTGCAGCGACGCAAGCGGCGATGGCTGCGACGGCGGGGGCGACGGCGGGGGCGACGGTGGTGGCGGCGACTGATTCCCCGGCCATCCATGCCGGCGGCTGTCACTGCGGCGGCGTGCGCTGGACCATGACGACAGGGCGGGCACTCGCGGACACCGCGCCACGCGAATGCGACTGCGACTTCTGCACCCGGCACGCCGCCGCCTGGGTGTCCGATGCGCAGGGCGCGCTGCGCATCCGGTCCCGCGACGGCGCGCTGCTGCGCTACCGCCAGGGTTCGGGGCAGGCGCAGTTCCTGCTGTGCACACGTTGTGGCGTCCTGGTCGCGGTCATCGCCCGCAGCCAGGACGGACGCTGGCTCGGCGCGGCCAACCGCAACGCCTTCGACGATCGCGCGCGGTTCGGCGCACCGGCGACTGTTTCGCCGCAGCAGCTCGGGCCGGAGGAAAAGCTGGCGCGCTGGACGCAGTTGTGGACGCCGGCGGAACTGGCGGAGGACTGATCCGCGCGGCCGCATTGGCGCGCCTTCGGAAACGCCGTGCGACGACCGCATCCCGGCGCCCGCCCTCCCCACGGTGCCGCCGTCGCGGGCGAAACTTGAAGTTGCCCACAGAGCCTGTGGACAAGCCCCCGGGGCCGATTGTGGACAAGTGGCTGCGCGCCTTGCGGGACGGGCGTGTCAAGAGGGGTGGTCAATTTTTCACCACACACCCCGCGGCCCGCGCCCCCGAAAAAAGTCAAGCCTCCGGGCTGATCCGTTTGTGCACATCGGCTGTGCACAAAGGCGGCTGACAACCTGTGGACAACTTCCTGCGCGCCTTTGGCAACGGGCCTGTCAATAGGATTGGCTAAACTTTCACCACACCGCTCCGGGCCAATTTTTTCCCGCCCGCGCGGTTGTGCACAGGGGCTGTGGGCAACCCGCGCGGACAAGTTATGGACAAGTACCTGCGACGCAGGCGGGACAAGGGTGTCAATAGGATTGGCGAAAAACTCGCCACCGCGCTGAACGACTCAGTCGTCATCAGGCCAGCGGATCGAAGGCGTGCCGCCCGCGCGCGGCATCGGTTGCGCGGCGACGGCCTGCCACACCTTCACCGCGTCGACGGTCGCCGCCACGTCGTGTACCCGCAGGATGCGCGCGCCGCGCTGGGCCGCCACCAGGTGCGCGGCCACCGACCCGTGGACCCGATCCTGCGGGGCCTCCCGGCCGGTGATGTCGCCGATGGATTTCTTGCGCGACAGCCCGGCCAGCACCGGCACGCCCAGCTCGGTGAAACGCTGCAGCTGCGCCAGCAGGGCCAGGTTGTGCGCCAGTGTCTTGCCGAACCCGAACCCGGGGTCGACGACGATCCGACGCTTGTCGATGCCGGCCATTTCCGCGGCGAAGATCCGTTCGACCAGGAAGCGATGGACCTCGGCGACGACGTCGTCGTACTGCGGCGCGTCCTGCATCGAGCCGGGCTCCCCGTGCATGTGCATCAGCACCACGGGCACGCCCAGTGCAGCGGCGGTGCCGAGCGCGCCCTCGCGGCGCAGCGCGTGGACGTCGTTGATCAGGCCGGCGCCGGCGTCGACCGCGGCGCGCATGACCTCGGGCTTGGACGTGTCCACGCTGACGGGCACCCCGGTTTCGGCGGCGAGCCTGCGGATGACCGGGATGACCCGCCGCAACTCCTCCTCCACGTCGACCGGCTGCGCGCCGGGGCGGGTGGACTCGCCCCCCACGTCCAGCATGTCGGCGCCCTCGCCGACCAGGCGCAGCCCGTGGGCCACGGCCTCCTCAGTGGTTGCGTGCGCGCCGCCGTCGGAGAACGAGTCCGGGGTGACGTTGACGATGCCCATGACGCGCGCACGGTCGAACACGACGACCCGTCCGCGGCAATCCAGTGAAGGCGTGGTGTCGAACATGGATGCAGTCCCCGTGGCGCGGGCGGGCCGCGCAAAGAAAAAGGCCAGAGCGGACTCTGGCCTTTTCGGTCGGGACTGGCAACGCGCCCGTCAGGTCGTCGGGGCGGCGGCGCCACCGATGGGCGGGATCGGCGGGGAGACGTTGGACTTGCTGCCGCCGTTCTTGGTCCAGCCTTCCGGCGGCGGCGGCTCGCGGCCTTCCATGATGGCGTCGATCTGCTTGGCGTCGATGGTTTCGTACAGCAGCAGCGCCTCGGCCATGTTGTGCAGCTTGTCCAGGTTCTCGCGCAGGATCTCCGTGCTGCGGGCGTAGGCCCGGTCGAGGATGTCGCGGACGACCTCGTCGATCTTGCGCGCGGTCTCGTTGGAGACGTTCTTGTGCTGCGTCACCGAACGGCCGAGGAACACTTCGTCCTCCTCCTCGCCGAAGGTGATCGGGCCCAGTTCGGACAGGCCCCACTTGGTGGCCATGTTGCGCGCCATCTTGGTCGCACGCTCGATGTCGTTGGACGCGCCGGTGGTGACCTTGTCGGCGCCGAAGACCAGTTCCTCGGCGACGCGGCCGCCATACAGCGAGCACAGCTGCGACTCGATCGCCACCTTGTTGTAGCTGTACTTGTCGCCTTCGGGCAGGTACATCGTGACGCCCAGCGCGCGGCCGCGCGGGATGATGGTCACTTTGTAGACCGGATCATGCTCGGGCACCATGCGACCGACGATGGCGTGGCCGGCCTCGTGGTAGGCGGTGAGCTTCTTCTCGGACTCGCTCATGGCCATCGAGCGGCGCTCGGTGCCCATCAGGATCTTGTCGCGGGCGCGGTCGAAGTGGTCCATGCGGACTTCCTTCGCATTCTCGCGCGCGGCGAACAGGGCCGCCTCGTTGCACAGGTTGGCCAGGTCGGCGCCGCTGAAGCCCGGCGTACCGCGCGCGATGGTCATCGGCACGACGTCCTCGGCCAGCGGCAGGCGGCGCATGTGCACGCGCAGGATCTGCTCGCGACCCTTGACGTCGGGCAGGCCCACGGTCACCTGGCGGTCGAAACGGCCCGGGCGCAGCAGCGCCGGATCCAGGACGTCCGGACGGTTGGTCGCCGCGATGACGATCACGCCCTCGCCGCCCTCGAAGCCGTCCATCTCGACCAGCAGCTGGTTGAGCGTCTGCTCGCGTTCGTCGTGACCGCCGCCCAGGCCGGCGCCGCGATGGCGGCCGACGGCGTCGATCTCGTCGATGAAGATGATGCAGGGGGCGTGCTTCTTGGCCTGCTCGAACATGTCGCGCACGCGCGAGGCGCCGACGCCGACGAACATCTCGACGAAGTCGGAACCGGAAATGCTGAAGAACGGGACCTTGGCCTCGCCGGCGATGGCGCGCGCGAGCAGGGTCTTGCCGGTGCCCGGCGGACCCACCATCAGCACGCCGCGCGGGATCTTGCCGCCCAGCTTCTGGAACTTGCCCGGATCACGCAGGAACTCGACCAGCTCCTGCACTTCTTCCTTGGCCTCGTCGCAGCCGGCGACGTCGGCGAAGGTGACCTTGACCTGGTCCTCGCCCTGCATCTTGGCGCGCGACTTGCCGAAGCTCATGGCGCCCTTGCTGCCGCCCTGCTGCATCTGGCGCATCACGAAGATCCAGAAACCCACGATCAGCGCGATCGGCAGCAGGTTGAAGATGATCGACCAGAAGGACGGCCCGGAGCTGGGCGCCTTGCGGGTGATGTCGACGTTGTGGTTCACCAGGTCGTTGACCAGCTGCTGGTCGGAAGGACCATAGGCGGTGGCCTTGCTGCCGTCCTTGCGCTCGAACTGCAGCGCGTTCACGGCGAGGTTGGTGTCCTCGGTGAATTCGACCGCCTTGATGCGGTCACCCTGGACATCCTTGATGAACTGGGAATACGTGACTTCGGCCGACGTCGCGCCGATGCCGGTGCGTGGTCCGAAGGCCTGGAAAACGACCATCAACACGACGGCGACGATCACCCAGAGAAGAAGATTTTTGGCGAGGTCGTTCATGGATCGGGTCGTTCGCCTATTCAGTTCGCGCGCGCGTGGCGCGCAGGGGTGCACCTTACTTCATCTGCGCCAGCTTTCCCTGAGCGAGCGCATAAACCTCCGGCGACCGCTTGCGCGAGGCCGCCGGCTTGCGGATCACGACCTTGGAATAGCGCCGTCTCAGTTCCCGGACGTAGTCGTCGAACCCGACGCCCTGGAACAGCTTGATCAGGAACGTGCCCCCGACCCTGAGGTGGCGATCACCGAAGTCCATCGCCAGTTCCGCCAGGTGCATGGCCCGGGGAAGGTCCACTGCGTCCACGCCACTCATATTGGGGGCCATGTCCGACAGGACAAGGTCCACGGATTTGCCATCCAGCGTGGATTCCAGCTGCGATAGGACCTCATCCTCCCTGAAATCCCCATGAAGGAATTCCACGCCCGCCAGGCTGGGCATGTCGAGGATGTCCAGCGCGATCACACGGCCGCTGTCACCCATCGACTGGCGCACCCATTGCGACCAGCCACCGGGGGCGGCGCCGAGGTCGACCACGACCATGCCGGGCTTGAGCAGGCGGTCGCGCTCGACCAGCTCCTCCAGCTTGAAGGCCGCGCGCGAGCGCAGGCCCTGGGCCTGGGCCTTCTTCACGTAGGGATCGGAGAAGTGTTCCTGCAACCAACGCTGGCTGCTTTTGCTGCGGGTGGCCACGGAGGGACGGCCTGGAACCTGGGGCGGCCATGATACCCTGCGTGCCCGTTCCGCTCCGTGCCGATCCCGTATGCCCACAGCCCTGACCGCCGCCCAGACCCGATTCCTGCGCGGGCAGGCGCACGACCTGAAGGCGATGCTGCAGGTGGGCGGCAAGGGCATCACCGACTCGCTGATTGCCGAAGTCGACCAGGCCCTGGAGCACCACGAGCTGATCAAGATCAAGGTGGCGGCCGACGACCGCGACGGGCGCGACGCCATGATCGAGGACATCGCGCAGCGCACCGACGCCTGCCTGGTCCAGCGCATCGGCCACACCGCGGTCCTGTACCGCCAGAGCAAGGACAAGCGGCACATCGTGCTGCCCCGGGCCTGAGCCCCACCCCATTCGCCTGCCCGGGCCGCCTACCGCCCCGCCATGCAACTGAACCTCGAACACCCGGACCACGAATTCCTGCTGCGCGGCGCCGATGGCGCGCTGGCGGTGGTGAATGACCGCCGCCTCACGGCCAGCTTCATCCTGGCCACCGATCGCCTAATCGAGGACTGGCCCGTCCGCGACATCCACGCCCTCCAGCCGGCCGACCTGGCACCGGTGCTGGCGCTTGAGCCGGAAGTGATCCTGCTGGGCACGGGCGAGCGCCAGGTATTCCCCGCCGCGGTCATCGCCGCCGCGCACGCACGTGGCGTCGGACTGGAAGCCATGACCAATGCCGCCGCCGCCCGCACCTTCAACGTGCTGGCGAGCGAGGGCCGCCGTGTCGTGGCGGCGTTCGTGTTGACTCCTGCCGCCTGAGGCGGCCTTGCCGCGATATCGGGTTCGCGGCGGACGGCCCTGATGGCCTTGGCCTGGCCGGGGCCGCGACTTCCATCGGCCCAGCTCGCTGTGCCTGGGCAGGCCGGGCTAGCGCCGCGGCAGGTAGAGCATCGGATCCACGGGACGGCCGTTGTGGCGGATCTCGAAGTGCAGCATTTCGCGGGGAGCGCCGGTGCGGCCCATCACGGCGATCTGCTGGCCGGCCTTCACGATCGCGCCCTCGTTGACCAGCCGGGCCCGGTTGTGTCCGTACGCCGAAAGCCAGGCGTCGTTGTGCTTGACGATGATCAGCTCGCCATAGCCCACCAGGCCGGAACCGGAATACACCACCACGCCGTCGGCCGCCGCCTGCACCGGGGCGCCACTCTCGCCACCGATGTCGATGCCCTGCCGGGTCGGCTCGCCGGCGACGAAGCGGTTCAACAGGCTGCCCTGCGCGGGCCAGCGCCAGTCGAAGTTGCTTGCGACGGGCTGCGCCGGGGGCGTGGGAAGCGGAGGCGTCGTGCCCTGGGTGGCGGGCGGCCGCGTGGGCCGCGGGGTGGCAGACGCCGGTGAACCGGCCGTCGCCGCGGGCGTCCGGGGCCCGGTGCCTGCGCTCGTGCCGGGCGAAACCGCCCGCCGCGGGGTCGCGCCAGCGGTGGTCGACGGGGTCGCCCGGGCGCCGGCGCGCGGGGACAGGCGAAGGCGCTGTCCGGGGTAGATCGTGTAAGGCGGGCCGATGCCGTTCCAGGCCGCCACCTCGCGCACGTCCAGGCCATTGCGGAAGGCGATGCCGTACAGCGTGTCCCCACGCTTCACGACGGCGACGCTGCCGGCCGGCGGCGGCGGCGTGCCGGGCCGCGCGGCGGGCGGGCGGTCCGCCTGTGCCGGCTTGCGCACCACGGTGCTGGTGCAGGCGGCCAGCGATACCGCGGCCAGCAACAGAAGGAAATAGTGCGAAGTCTTGGTCATGCGCCCTGTCGTGCGTGCCAGATCAGCCAGCCCAATGCGACCACCAGCAGCACGCTCGCCACCCAGCCGATCGGTTCGATGTAACGCCGCAGCGCGGCTTCCGCGCGCGGCCCGCCGATGCGGATCGCCGCGGCCAGCAGGTATACCCGCTTGCCCCGCCCGATCAGCATGCTGAGGAAATACTGGAGCATCGGCACGCCCACGATGCCCGACGCCCAGGTGAATATCTTCATCGGGATCGGCATGAAGCCGCCGAGCACCAGGAAGAAGAACACGGCCCACGGCGATTCGGCCATCTTCGCCTGCACGGTCGCGATGCCGGCCTCGATGCCGTCCAGCATGCCCACCGCCGCGAACAGCGGCTTGACCGCCTCGAAGGCGTAGTGGCCCAGCGCGTACCCGACGATTGCTCCCGCCATCGAGCCGGCCAGGCTCAGCGTGGCGAACCAGAAGGCCCGCTTCGGCTTGGCCACGCACATCGGCGCGAGCATCACCTCCGGCATCACCGGAAAGATGATCGCCTCGACGAAGCTCAACGCCGTCAGGTAGGCGGGCGCGCGGGGATGGCGAGCCCAGGCCAGCGCCCGGTCGTACAACGGCCCGAATATCTTCAATCGATCATCCCCGACAGCAGGGGCACGAACACGACCGGCGCCAGCGACTCCTGGGTGATCTGTCCGTTGGCGTCCTTGCGCAGCTTGAGCAGCGACTGCGACGTCGCCCCGCCGACCGGCGCGACCAGGATGCCGCCCGGTGCCAGCTGCTGGGTGAGCGCATCGACCAGCGCCGGCGCGGCGGCGGTGACCAGGATGGCGTCGAAAGGGCCGTTCTCGGGCCAGCCGATGCGGCCGTCATCGTGCTTGCTGCGCACGTTCATGCCCAGCGAGCGCAGGCGCTTGCGCGCGGTGCGCAGCAGTTCGCCAATGCGTTCGACGGTGTGGACCTCGAGCCCCAACGCGGCCAGCACGGCGGCCTGGTAGCCGGAGCCGGTGCCGATCTCCAGCACTTTCGCCGGGGCCGCCTCGAGTACCGCCTCGGTCATGCGGGCCACCACCCACGGCTGGGAGATGGTCTGGCCATGGCCGATGGGCAGCGCGGTGTCTTCGTACGCGCGGGTGGCCAGCGCCTCGTCGACGAACAGGTGGCGCGGCACGGTGCGGATCGCGTTGAGCACGCGTTCGTCGGCGATGCCGTTCTCGCGCAGGCGGTCGACCAGGCGGTCCCGCACGCGCTGGGAGGTCATGCCCTGGCCGATCGCCTCGGGTTGCAGCCGCATGCGCATCGTCATGCCGCCTTCCCCAGCGACGCGGCGAGGCCGCTGACCCAGCTGGCGACCTGTTCCAGCGCCTGGTAGCGGGTCAGGTCGATCTGGATCGGCGTGATGGAGATGAAACCACGGCGCACCGCATGGAAATCGGTGCCGGGGCCGGCGTCGGCTTCCGATCCCGCCGGGCCGATCCACCACCACTGCCGGCCGCGCGGGTCCTGCTGCGGGATGCAGGGCTCGGCGCGGTGGCGGTTGCCCAGCCGGGTCACTTCGAAGCCGGCCACCCGATCCCACGGCAGGTCGGGCACGTTCACGTTCAGGATCGTGTCGGCCGGCAGGGGTTCCGCGCGCAGGCGGGCGATGATCTCCACCGCCGCGCGGGCGGCCGTTTCGTAGTGGTGGCCCTGGTGGTCGGCGGTGACCAGCGACATCGCCACGGCGGGCAGGCCCAGGAACCGGCCCTCCATCGCGGCGGCGACCGTGCCGGAATAGATGACGTCGTCGCCCAGGTTGGCCGTGTTGTTGATCCCCGACACCACGATGTCCGGCTCGACCTGCAGCATGCCCGTGATCGCCACGTGGACGCAGTCGGTCGGGGTTCCGAAGACGCGCCAGGTATCCGCGTCGTGCTGCAGCACGCGCACCGGCATGTCCAGGGTGAGCGAATTGCTGGCGCCGGAACGGTCGCGGTCGGGGGCCACCACGGTCACTTCATGGCCGGCCGACCTCAGGCCCGAGGCGAGGACCCGGATGCCGGGGGCGTCGACGCCGTCGTCGTTGCTGACCAGAACGCGCATGAATGTGCCAAAGAGAACCGCTGCGACAGGAGGCCCATGATAGCCGATGGCCGATCATCGACCGGGTGGCCGCGCACGGAACGAGGCCACGCCGCGGCGGCGGGGCGCCCTGCGTTGCGAATCCACAAATTCATGGCGCGCGCGCTAGTCTGGTGGCATGACGTCCGCCGCCGACGACGACGATTCCCGCCTGTTCCGCGATGCCATCGGCCCGGTCCGGCCGCTGCGCGAGTCCACGCCGCCGCCCGGCGCCCCCAAGCCGCGTCCGCGCGCCCGCATGGCCGAACTCGACGATGCCGCCGCGCGCGAGGAATTCCGCCACGCGCTGGAGAGCAGCCTGCTGGAGGCGGGCGACGTGCTCTCCCACCGCGACGACCGGCTGCCGGCGCGGACGTTCCAGCGGCTGCGCCGCGGGGAGATGGCGATCCAGGACGAACTCGACCTGCACGGCGCCGACGTGCGCGAGGCGCAGGAACTGCTGCGCGCGTTCATCGCGCACGCGCGCGACCACGGACTGGGCTGCGTCCGCGTGATCCATGGCAAGGGATTGCACGGCACCGCGGGCCCGTTCACGAGCCGCGATGCGCCGGTGCTGAAGAACCTGGTCGATCGCCTGCTGCGGCAGCGCGCAGACGTCCTGGCCTTCCACTCCGCGCCACCCGCGCAGGGCGGCACCGGAGCGGTATTGATACTGCTGGCGCCGCCGGCACGGCGGCGCTAGCAGGTCACTCGGTGTCGTCTTCGACGGCAACCCGCTTCTTCGGCACGTTGACCCAGTTCACGTGCACGAAGTTGCGGCGCATGGCCGTCTTCTCGTAGTACCGGATGTAGTCGCTGTCGGTGACGTAGCGATACTGCTGCTTCTTCGCCTGCGACGGCGGCGGCGACGTCATCGCGTCCGGGTTGGTGGTGGCGCAGGCACCGAGCAGGCTCACGGCCAACGCGATGGCACTGATACGGATCAATGTGTTCATCGAGGCTCCACTTTCTGCTTTTTCGCGATCCGGGGCGGGTTGACCCACACCACATCGATGCCCTTCTGGCGGGCGATCGATTCGACGCGGGTGACGTACAGGTTGTTGCGGTATTCCGGCGAGGAGACATCGGAAGGGTCGACGTAGGTGGACCTGGCGTCCATCCCCGCGCACCCCGTCAGGGCAACCGCGAACGTCAACAGCAATGCCTTCTGGACTGGCTGCTTCATGACCGTTCCCCCATCTGCGCGCGATCGCCGCGCGTACGGCAGGACGCGTTCGGCCGTCCTGCAATTTCCGGTATACGCCGGCGGGAAAGGCCTTCCAGTGTCCTTGATGGTTTTCCGACGAGCGGTCGTCAGCCGGGGCCGGGCGCGTTGGTGTCGCCAAGTTCCGACAACACGACCGTGGCGTAGGCGCCCGGCGGAAGCGCGAAGGACAGCTCGAGGACCGTGTCGTCGGGCCACTGCCAGGACAGGTCGCGTGGCCGCAGCCGCAGGGCGCGGCGTTCCTGTTCCAGGCCCGCCTGCTCGAGGCCGGCACGCACCGCCAGGCAGAGCTCGTCGGAGAGGGCATCCATCTCCAGCCGGGCGGCCTCGCCGGTGGTGCGCAGGGGACCCCTGCCCCACAGCGGCCCGCTGGGATGGATGTCGAAGGATTCCAGCCGCTGCGCCAGTTCCGGCGTCCACGGTTCGGGACCGAAGACGCTGCGGCTGCCATCGAGCGCCCAGACCTCGCCGTCGAGCCCGGCATTCCAGTTGCCCTGGCGCACCCGCTGCGCCAGCACGCGGTTGAACAGCTCCGAACGCGCCGCGGACAGCAGCATGGTGCGCTGCTCCCGACGCACGCGACGGCCCTGGAACATGGCCAGCGCCTGGCTGACGTTGTCGCCCTCGCGCCCGAACCGCTGCTCGCCGAAATAGTTCGGCACACCCTGCCGCGACATGGCGTCCAGGCGTGCGTGGATCGCCTCGCGGTCGCCGACGACTTCGCGCAGCGTGATCACGAACCGGTTGCCGGCCAGCGCGCCGCGCGGCAGCTTGCGCGCGTGCCAGGTGTGCTCGAGCACGCGCAGCTCGGGGGATTCCAGGGCGGCGAGGTCGGGCGACACCTTCTTCGGCAGGTGCACGCTGAAACGCTGGCGGGTGACGGCGTGACGGTCCTTCAGGCCGGCGTAGCCCACGCCCATTTCGGGCACGCGCGCCCACTGGGCGATCAGCTTGGCCGCGTGCGCGGTATTCATGCCGCGCTTTTCGATGGTGAGCAGCAGGTGCTCGCCGCTGCCGCTGGGTTCGAAACCCGGCTCCTCCTCTACCCGGAAGTCCTCCGGCCGGGCGCGCATCCGCCCGTGCAGCACGGCCGGGCCGCACGCGCGGGGCATGGATTCGGGCAACTCGGTTTCCGGGATGTTCATCGGCCTGGCAGTTTGACGTCGACGGCGGGAAGCAACGGGGATTTCAGCGGACCAGCAGCACCACGGCCTGCGCTGCGATGCCCTCGCCACGACCGGTGAAGCCCAGCCGCTCGGTCGTGGTCGCCTTGATGCTGACCGCGTCCATCTCGACGCCCATGTCGGCCGCCAGGCATTCGCGGATCGCGCCCGCGTGCGGACCGACCTTGGGGCGCTCGCAGATCACCGTGACATCGGCATTGCCCACCCGCCAGCCGCGCTGCGCGGCCAGCGCCACGCAATGGCGGAGGAAGGTCCGGCTGTCGGCATCCTTCCAGCGTGCATCGGTGGGCGGGAAATGCTGGCCGATGTCGCCCAGCGCCAGCGCACCCAGGAGGGCGTCGCACAAGGCGTGGATGGCGACGTCGCCATCCGAGTGCGCGACCACGCCGCGGTCGTGGGCGATGCGGACCCCGCCCAGCACGATGTGGTCGCCGTCGCCGAACGCGTGCACGTCGAAGCCCTGCCCGATGCGGATGCCGGTCATGCGGGGGCACCGGCGGCGGCTGGATGGTTCATGCGGATGCTCCCGGCGTGCGCTGCTGCAGCAGGAATTCGACGACGGCCAGGTCGGCCGGCGTGGTCACCTTGAGGTTGTCCTCGCGGCCTTCGACCAGCCGCGGATGCAGGCCCAGGCGCTCCAGCGCCATCGCCTCGTCGGTGACCTGTACGCCCGCGTCGCGGGCCTCGCGCAGGGCCCGGGTCAGCAGTCCGCGCCGCGCTGCCTGCGGTGTCAGCGCGCGCCACAGGCCCTGGCGCGGCTGCGTGGCCGCCACTGCGCCATGTGCATCGGCGCGCTTGAGCGTGTCGCGTACGGGCGCGGCAAGCAGCGCACCCTGGCCGCTGGCGTCGGCCGCCGCGATCAGGGCGTCGAGGTCCTGCGCGTGCACGTTCGGGCGCGCCGCATCGTGGACCAGCACCAGCGTGTCGTCGCCAGCCGATGCGGGCAACGCACCGAGCGCGGCCAGCACCGAATCGGCCCGCTGGTCGCCACCCACGCAACGCAGGACCGGCTTGTCCATCAGCATCTTCCAGCCCGGCCAGCGGGCGTCGTCCGGCGCCAGCGCCACGACGGCCCCGCGCACGCGCGGATGGGCCAGCAGTGCGCGCAGGGCGTGTTCGATCAGCGGCCGTCCGGCGGCCTGCAGGTATTGCTTGGGTATGTCGCCACCGAAGCGGACGCCACGGCCCGCGGCCGGCACCACCACCCAGACGTCCCCGCTCACGGCGGCGGCGGCCCGCTGGCGTCGTCGTCCTGCGCGGCACCGGGCGCCGTCGCCGGGGTGGCCGACGCCGGATCGGTCGCCGCCGCACCGTCCGGCGCGGCGTCGGCACCGGATTCGACTACGCGGTAGAAAGTCTCGCCGGGCTTGATCATGCCCAGTTCGCTGCGGGCGCGTTCCTCCACCGCGGCTTCGCCGGACTTGAGGTCCTCGACCTCCGCCGCCAGCGCGTCGTTGCGCTGCTGCAGTCCGGCGTTCTCACGACCCTGCTGCTCGACCTGCTGGCGCAGGGCGGCCACCGAACGGCTTCCACCCTCGCCCATCCACAGCCGGTACTGCAGGAAGGCCAGCAGGCCGACCAGCACCACCAGCAGCAGCCGCAGCCAGCGCAAGGCGGGAGGCCTGCGTCAGCGCCGCAGCGAGATGAAGGCGTCGCGACCGGCGTACTTGGCCGCAGCGCCCAGCTGCTCTTCGATGCGCAGCAGCTGGTTGTACTTGGCCACGCGATCGCTGCGGCACAGCGAACCGGTCTTGATCTGGGTGGCGGTGGTGGCCACGGCGATATCCGCGATGGTCGTGTCCTCGGTCTCGCCCGAGCGGTGCGACACGACGGCCGCGTAGCCGGCTGCGTCGGCCATGGCGATGGCTTCCAGCGTCTCGCTCAAGGTGCCGATCTGGTTGACCTTGATCAGGATGGCGTTGGCCACGGCCTGGTCGATGCCCTCGCGGAAGATCTTCGGGTTGGTGACGAACAGGTCGTCGCCGACCAGCTGCACCTTGTGGCCGGTCTTCTCGGTCAGCAGCTTCCAGCCGGCCCAGTCGTGTTCGGCCATGCCGTCCTCGATCGTCACGATCGGGTACTGCGCCGCCCAGTTCGCCAGGAAGTCGACGAACTGTTCGGAGGTCAGCCGCTTGTTCTCGCCGGTCAGGTGGTACTTGCCGTTCTCGAAGAACTCGCTGGACGCCACGTCCAGGCCCAGCAGGATGTCCTCGCCGGCCTTGTAGCCCGCCTTGCCGATGGCTTCCAGGATGGTTTCCAGCGCTTCCTCGTTGCTGCGCAGGTCCGGTGCGAAACCGCCCTCGTCGCCGACCGCCGTGCTCAGGCCGCGGCCCTTGAGCACCGACTTGAGCGCGTGGAAGACCTCGGCGCCGGCGCGCAGCGACTCGGCGAACGTGCCCATGCCCACCGGCAGCACCATGAACTCCTGCATGTCGACGTTGTTGTCGGCGTGCGCACCGCCATTGATGATGTTCATCATCGGCACCGGCAGCACCGCGGCGCGGTCGCCGGCCAGGTGCTTCCACAGCGGCAGGCCCTTCGAGGCGGCCACTGCGTGTGCGTTGGCCATCGACACGCCCAGCAGCGCGTTGGCGCCCAGGCGGCCCTTGTTCTCGGTGCCGTCCAGGTCGATCAGACGCTTGTCCAGGCCGGCCTGGTCGGCGGCGTCGAAGCCCGCCAGCGCGGTGGCAATCGTGCCGTTGACGTTTTCAACGGCCTTGCGCACGCCCTTGCCCAGATAGCGGGTCTTGTCGCCATCGCGCAGTTCGACCGCTTCCTTGGTGCCCGTCGAGGCGCCCGAGGGCACCATCGCGCGGCCAAAGCTGCCGTCGCTCAGGGTGACTTCGGCTTCCAGGGTGGGATTGCCGCGGCTGTCGAGGATTTCGCGGGCGTGGATCTTGGCGATGTTGGTCATGGATTGGGAGCGATGGGAGCTATAGGAGAAGCGGAAGGGTTCGGCGCAACGGCGTTGGCCGGCCAGAACGGAGTCCTGGCCACGAAACTGGCAAGTTCGGTCGGCGCGGGGCATTCACCCTGCGTCACGGCGGAGAGGTAATACGCGGAATACGCGCGGGCGATGGCTTTCTCCTGGCGGCCGCCCTGGCTCATCGCCATGCCAACCAGGTTCACGGCAGCCTGGACGCGCTCCTCGAGGGGCTCGTGCGCGTCGCCAAAGTACGCATGCCACTTTGCCGGCGCACCGTCGCGGAGCCGCTCGACCAGGCCGGAGCCGGCCTGGGTTTCGACAAGGCGCGCCAGCAGCGCGTCCTGTTCGGGAAGCGACGACTCGACGTAGGGCGTCACGCATCCGGCCATGTGTTCATAGGCCAGGTTGTCAATGTCGTCGAATGGTCCGGATGCCCAGGCCGGCGCCAGCGCGCCGAGCAGCAAGGAGGAGAGGACCACGGGAAGGCGGCTCACGCCGACTCCAGAGGAAGCCGTTCTTCTTGGTGACCCGATCGAGCTCCATCAACGTCTCCAGCAGCGCGCGCATCTTTGGCAGCGGCCAGGCATTGGGGCCGTCGCTGAGCGCTTCCTCGGGCCGGGGATGCGTTTCCATGAAGATGCCGCTGATCCCCACGGCCATCGCCGCGCGGGACAGCACCGGCACGAACTCGCGCTGGCCGCCGCTCTTGCCGCCGGCGCCGCCGGGCAGCTGCACGCTGTGCGTGGCGTCGAACACGACCGGGCAGCCGGTGTCGCGCATCACGCTCAGTGAGCGCATGTCGCTGACCAGATTGTTGTAGCCAAAGCTGGCGCCGCGCTCGCAGACCATGATGTCGCGGTTGCCGGTGGCCAACGCCTTGTCGGCCACGTGCTTCATCTCCCAGGGCGAGAGGAACTGGCCCTTCTTGATGTTCACCGGCTTGCCGGCGCGCGCCACGTTCTGGATGAAGTCGGTCTGCCGGCACAGGAAGGCCGGCGTCTGCAGCACGTCGACGACGGCGGCGACTTCGTTCATCGGCGTGTATTCATGCACGTCGGTGAGCACGGGCAGGCCCAGCTGGCGCTTCACCTCGGACAGCACCTTCAGCCCTTCCTCCAGGCCCGGGCCGCGGAAGCCCGACACCGAGGTGCGGTTGGCCTTGTCGAAGCTGGACTTGAAGATGAAGGGGATGCCGAGTTCGGAGGTGATCTCCTTCAGCGTCCCGGCGGTGTCGAGCTGCAGCTGCATCGACTCGATCACGCACGGGCCGGCAATCAGGAAGAACGGCTGGTCGAGACCGATCTCGAATCCGCAAAGCTTCATGCAGTGGCTTCCTTCAGCAGCCGGCCGCCGGCCTGCGCCTTGTGCTCGCGCGCGGCGCGGATGAAGCCGATGAACAGCGGATGGCCGTCGCGCGGCGTGGACAGGAATTCGGGGTGCGCCTGGCAGGCCAGGAACCACGGGTGCTGCGCGCGCGGCAGTTCCACCATCTCCACCAGCGTCTCGTCCATCGACTTGGCGCTGATCACCAGGCCCGCGTTTTCCAGCTGGTTGAGGTAGCGGTTGTTGAATTCGTAGCGGTGGCGGTGGCGCTCGCCGATCACGTCCTTGCCGTACAGCTGGTGGGCCAGCGTGCCGGGCTTGATGCGCTGGTCCTGCAGGCCCAGGCGCATGGTGCCGCCCAGGTCGGACTCCTCGCTACGGCGCTCGACGTCGCCGCTGGCAGTGCGCCATTCCGTGATCAGTCCGATCACCGGGTGCGTGGACTGCTTGTTGTTCTCGGTGCTGTTGGCGTCTTCCAGCCCCAGTACGTGGCGGGCGTAGTCCACCACCGCAGCCTGCATGCCGTAACAGATGCCGAAGTACGGGATGCGCTGTTCGCGCGCATGGCGCGCGGTCATCACCTTGCCTTCGAAACCGCGGTCGCCGAAGCCCCCTCTGGCACCAGGATGCCATCGACGCCTTCCAGCGCCTTGCCGTCCTGCTCCTCGACATCGCTGGACTCCAGCCACTTCAGCTGCACGCGGGTGCGCTGGCGCAGGCCGCCGTGCTTGAGCGCTTCGGCCAGCGACTTGTAGGCGTCCTTGTGATCGACGTACTTGCCGACGATGGCGATGGTGACCTCGTCGACCGGGTGGTCGGTGGCATCCACCACCGCATTCCACTCCGACAGGTCGGCTTCCGGCGCCGCCTTGCCTTCCAGGTGCAGGCGCTCGACCACGATCTGGTCGAGCTGCTGCTGGTGCAGCCACATCGGGATCTTGTAGATGTTGTCCAGGTCGATCGCGGAAATGACGGCCTTCTCGGACACGTTGGTGAACAACGCGATCTTGCGGCGTTCGCCGTCGGGCAGTGGCTGCTCGCTGCGGCACAGCAGCACGTCGGGCTGGATGCCGATGGAGCGCAGCTCCTTGACCGAATGCTGGGTCGGCTTGGTCTTGAGCTCGCCGGCCGCGGCAATGAAGGGCACCAGCGTGAGGTGCATGAACAGGGCCTTGTCGGGCCCGCGTTCGGTGCGGATCTGGCGGATCGCCTCCAGGAACGGCAGCGACTCGATGTCGCCGACCGTGCCGCCGATCTCGACCAGGGCGACGTCGAAGCCGGCCGTGGCCTCGTCGATGCGGCGTTTGATCTCGTCGGTGACGTGCGGGATCACCTGCACGGTGCCGCCCAGGTAGTCGCCGCGGCGCTCCTTGCGGATCACCGACTCGTAGATCTTGCCGGTGGTGATCGAGTTCTTGCCCGACAGGCGGGTGCGCAGGTAGCGCTCGTAGTGCCCCAGGTCCAGGTCGGTCTCGGCCCCGTCATCGGTGACGTAGACCTCGCCGTGCTGGAACGGGCTCATCGTGCCCGGATCGACGTTGATGTAGGGGTCGAGCTTCATCATCGTCACGCGCAGGCCGCGTGCTTCGAGGATGGCGGCCAGCGAGGCGGCCGCGATGCCCTTGCCAAGCGAAGACACCACACCGCCTGTGACGAAGACGAGCGGCGTTATGGAATTGGAGGGGGTCATGGGGAAGCGGGCTCCCGGAAAGCCATAGTTTACAGACTGGAAACGGCGCGGGCGAGCTTGACGCGGCCCTCCGGGGCTGTCCTGGCGGCCGGAGACCCGCCGAAAACGAAAAACGCCCCGCGGGAGGGGGCGTTTTCCGGGGGCACTGGGCGCTGGCCTCAGCGGTCGTCTTCTTCCGGTTCGTCCGGCTGTTCCTCGGCGCGGGCCTTGCGGGCCTTGTCGGCCCCCTGGTCCTTGCGGTCCTTCTGCGCCGCGGCCTGGGGCTCCTTGCGGGCCTGCCCGGCCTTGGCGTCGGCGTTGGCGTCGGCGGCCTTGCGTGCCGCCTGATCCTTGTCCTGCTCGGCCTGGGCGTTCTGGGCGGATGCCGGACCCGCCAGTGCGGCGGCGATCATGGTGGGAAGCAACAGCTTGCGCAAACTCATGTGGATCTCCTCGGGCGCGCCGCGGACTCTGCGGGCGATGGCGACACGGTAGCCCATCCATCATCGCCGTGGACTGAACATCCGGCCATGGGCGCGGCAGAACGAAGATGCCGACGGCACGAGAGCCCGGCGCCCTGTCCAGTCCATGCGTTTCAGCCTGAACGGCAGAGTCTTTCTGCCGGGTCCCGGGCCGCGCCCGCCCGCTGAGCACGCACGGCCGCGGCGCCGCTTCGGTCCGCTCCAGACCCCTGCACCGGCTGCGACACAGCGTCCGCGCTGGCGCGCATGTGGACGGCCGCACAACGGGCCCTCCGCGCTTGACCCTGCATAGTCCCGTCGCCATGCTGCCCCGTCACAGAGGACCCGCATGAACCACCCGCACGTGTTTTTCGCCCTGCTGCTGGGTATCTGCGCGGCCTGCTCGCCAGCCCACGCCGGCGCAGGCCCCGCTCCCCGCCCTCCTGAACAGGTCAACCTGGCCGACCTCGTGCGCGACACCCAGATGCTGGACGCGCAGGGCCAGGAGTTGGAACTAGTCTGGTGGATTCCGCGCGAGTACATGGTCGCGGCGATGGCGCAGTCGGCCGATCGGCCGGGCGAACGGACCGAACGTGAGCTGGAGAGCCTGTTCGACGAATTCACCCTGGTGGCAGTGCTGCGCGGCGAAGTCAGTGCACTGGGCGCGGGCAGGTTCGAGCCGGAAGAAGCACTGCGCGCCAAGGTCCGGATCCAGGACACCGAGGGCAAGGTGTACAACCCGATTCCCGCCGACGAAGTCGATTCGCGGATGACCGTGCTGATCGGGATCCTGCGCCCGGTGTTCAAGCAGCTGATCGGCGCGATGGGCGAGAACATGCAGCTGTTCGTATTCCCGGGCCGGAAGGGCCAGGACCAACGGCTTGCCGACCCGCTGGGCACCGGCCGGTTCGCGGTCCGGGTGGGCGACAAGGAGCACGCATTCCGGCTGCCGCTGGGCAGCCTGCTCATGCCGAAGCAGGATCCGGCCACCGGCGAGACCTTCCCCGGCAGCTACAGCTTCAATCCGTACACCGGCGGCGTGCTGAGTCCCGGCGCGCCCTGACCGGCGGCGCGCCTGCGCCCAACCATCCATCCACTTCGACGTTCCCACCGACTTCCCGCAATGAGCTCACGCTACAACGCCGCCGACATCGAAGTCCTTTCCGGCCTTGACCCGGTCAAGCGCCGTCCGGGCATGTACACCGACACCACCCGTCCGAACCATCTGGCGCAGGAGGTGATCGACAACGCCGTCGACGAGGCGCTGGCCGGCCACGCGCGCATCATCGACGTGACGCTGTTCAGCGACGGCAGTTGCGAGGTATCCGATGACGGCCGCGGCATGCCGGTGGACATCCATCCGGAAGAGAAGATCCCCGGCATCGAGCTGATCCTCACGCGGCTGCACGCCGGCGGCAAGTTCAGCAACAAGAACTACACCTTCTCCGGCGGCCTGCACGGCGTGGGCGTGAGCGTGGTCAACGCGCTGTCCAAGCATGTCGACGTGTACATCAAGCGCGAAGGCAACGAGTACCACATGAGCTTCAAGGACGGCGACCGCGCCTCCCAGCTCAATGTCGTGGGCACGGTCGGCAAGAAGAACACGGGCACGCGCCTGCGCTTCTGGCCCGACCCCAAGTACTTCGACACGCCCAAATTCAACCTGCGCGCCCTCAAGCACCTGCTGCGCGCCAAGGCCGTGCTCTGCCCTGGCCTCACCGTGCGCCTGACGGACGAGCCCACCGGCGAAACGCATGAGTGGATGTACGAGGACGGCCTGCGCGACTACCTCAAGGGCGAACTGGCCGGACTTGAAGCGCTGCCGCCCGACCTGTTCGTCGGATCGCTGAAGAAGGACACCGAGGTCGTCGACTGGGCGGTAGCCTGGTTGCCCGAGGGCGATCTGGTGCAGGAAAGCTACGTCAACCTGATTCCCACCGCCCAGCACGGCACGCACGTCAACGGCCTGCGAACGGGTTTCACCGATGCGCTGCGCGAGTTCTGCGACTTCCGCAACCTGCTGCCGCGTGGCGTGAAGCTGGCCCCGGAAGACGTGTGGGACCGCGTCGCCTTCGTGCTGTCGGTGAAGATGACCGACCCGCAATTCAGCGGCCAGACCAAGGAACGCCTGTCCTCGCGCCAGGCGGCGGGCTTCGTCGAAGGCGCCGCGCACGACGCGTTCTCGCTGTGGCTCAACCAGCACACCGACCTGGGCGAGAAGATCGCGCAGCTGGCGATCGAGCGCGCGAGTGCGCGCCTGAAGACCGAAAAGCAGGTCACCCGCAAGAAGATCACACAGGGTCCCGCCCTGCCCGGCAAGCTCGCCGATTGCACCTCCACCGACCTGTCGCGTACCGAGCTGTTCATGGTGGAAGGCGACTCGGCCGGCGGCAGCGCGCGCCAGGCCCGCGACAAGGACTTCCAGGCGATCCTGCCGCTGCGCGGCAAGATCCTCAACACTTGGGAAGTCGCGTCCGGCAGCGTGCTGGCCTCGCAGGAAGTGCACGACCTGGCCGTGGCCATCGGCTGCGATCCGGGCAAGGACGATCTGTCGGGACTGCGCTACGGCAAGGTGATCATCCTGGCCGACGCCGACTCCGACGGCCTGCACATCGCGACGCTGCTCACCGCGCTGTTCGTCCGGCACTTCCCTTCGCTGGTCGCCGCGGGCCACGTCTTCGTGGCGATGCCGCCGCTGTTCCGCGTCGACGTGGGCAAGCAGGTGTTCTACGCGCTGGACGAGGAAGAGAAGCGGATCCTGCTGGAACGGATCGAGCGCGAGAAAGGCGACCGCAAGAAGGGCCTGAGCGGCCCGGTCAACACCACGCGCTTCAAGGGACTGGGCGAGATGAACCCCTCGCAGCTGCGCGAGTCAACCATCCATCCCGACACGCGCCGGCTGGTGCAGCTCACGGTCGACGACAACGTGGAAACCCACGCGCTGCTGGACATGCTGCTGGCCAAGAAGCGGGCGGGGGATCGCAAGAGCTGGCTCGAAACCAAGGGCGACCTGGCGACGCTGGAAGTCTGATCCGCCGGTCGCACGCCAACGCAGCCGTGGCGACGGCGCATGCATTATCGCGACTGACACGACTACCCGGCGCGGCCGTGGCGACGGCGCATGCAATACCGCAACTGACACGACTACCCGGCGCGGCCGTGGCGACGGCGCGCCAGCATCGTCGCGGCTGACACGGACGGCGCAGCTACGCGAGCGCCGCCACCAGCAACGACCGGATCACGTCCTGGGCCAGCGTCGCCCGCTCGGGCAGGTATTCGAACGATGCCTCGTCCATGTAAATGCGCTGGCTGCTCTCCAGCTGCACTGCATCGACGCCCTGCGCCGGATCGCCGTAGTGGCGCGTGATGTATCCGCCCTTGAAACGGCCGTTGACCACGTAATCGAACTGCGACTGCGCAACCAGCGCAGCCTCGATGCGCGCCTGGACGTCCGGCGAACAGCTCGCGCCGGCGGCGGTACCCAGGTTGAGATCGGGGAGGCGTCCGGGAAACAGGAATTCCAGGTCGCTGCCCTTGATCGAATGCCCTTCCCACAGCAGCACGCGGCCGTGCGCGGCGCGGATGCGCGCCAGTTCAGCCGCCAGCGCGTCGTGATAGGGACGCCAGTATTTCTCGACGCGCTGGACGACTTCCTCGGGTGCAGGCGCCTCGCCGGGCAGGTACACGGGCTCACCGGTGAAACGGACCGCCGGGCACAGGCCGGTGGTGTTCTGGCCCGGATAGAGCGACGTGTCGTCGGGCGGGCGGTTGAGATCGACGACGTAGCGCGAATAGCGCGGCACGATGAGCGAGGCGCCCAGCTCGCGGGCGAACGCGTAAAGCCGCGAGACATTCCAGTCGGTGTCCGGTGCGCGCCGCGCCGGCTCCGTCATCCGCGCGGCCAGGGCGGCCGGGATTTCGCTGCCGTCATGCGGCAGGCTGATCAGCAGCGGCGCGCTGCCGCGGTGGAGGATGTAGGTTTGGCCGGCGTCGGACATGGGATGGGCTTCTCGGGTTGCAGTTGGCACGGGAGCATCCGGGCGTGCGGCAGTGCACCTGCAACCGGCCGTGTGCGATTCCACCTACCGCTGGTGGGCCCGGCAGCAGCTTCGCATTTTACCGGGTGGCAGGAGTGCGATTGTCGTCGTGCATCACCTGCAACCCGATGGCCACACCCGCGACCACTGCCCCGTCGGGCGCTCCGGTACGGTCACCGGAAACGATCGGGGCGATATGGCGTGGGATCCAGCGCGGGTGCGCGCCCCGTGATCAGGTCCGCCAGCAACTGGCCGGTACCGGCACTCATGCTGACGCCCATCATGCCGTGGCCGGTCGCGATCCACGCCCGTTGCTGGCCCGGCACCGGTCCGATCAGCGGCACGTCGTCGATGCACATCGGCCGCCAGCCGAACCAGCGCTCGCAGACCTGCGGGCCCACCGGCGCATGCAGGTATTCGGACGCGCCGCGCTCCAGGGCGGCGAGGCGGCGCGCGTTGAGCGTTTCGTCGAAGCCGGAAAACTCCATCGTGCTGCCGAGGCGGAAGCCACTGTCCCACGCGGTGACGCACACGGACCGCTCGCGCAGCACCAGCGGCCTTCGCGGCACCTGTTCCGGCCGCGTATAGGTGATCGAGTAACCCTTGCCTGGCTGCACCGCGCGGCGCAGCGCCGGGAAACCCAGAGCGGCGGCCATGCGCGGCGACCAGGCGCCCAGCGCGAACACCGCTTCGTGCGCCCGCACCAGGCCGCGGTCGGTGCGCACGCGCACCTCGTCGCGGTCGAAGGCGACGGCGACCATCGCGTCGTGCTCGTCGATGACACCGCCGCGCGCGCGCACTTGGCGCGCCAGTTCGGCCACGTACCGGTCCGGCCGCAGGACCGCGTCGCCGTCGAAACGCATCACGCCGGCGAGGCCGGGCTTGAGGGCCGGCTCCATCGTTTCGTAGCGCGGTCCGTCGATCGCCTCCACGCGCACGCCCAGGCCGCGCAGCGCGTCCATTTCCTGCTGCTCCTCGGCGAATGCCCGCGCATCGCGAAACACGTAATCCACGCCGGCCTCGGCGAACTCGCAGTCCAGCCCCATCGACTGTACCCAATGCGCCAGCCGCGCGCGCGAGTCGTTGAGCAGCGCGGACTTCGCCTGTGCGCTGGCCTGCCAGTCGCGCGGATTGCAGCGCGCGGCCATGCCCAGCAGCCAGCGCCACAGCCCCGGGTCCAGCCGCGGCTTGACGTACAGCGGCGCATCGGGCGTCAGCATCCAGCGCAGGGCGACCGACACCATGCCCGGCCCGGCCAGCGGCGGTGCATGGCTGGGCGTGATCGTGCCGCAGTTGCCGTGCGAGGCGCCGCCGCCAATGCGGCCGGCGTCGATCACGCGCACGCGGCGGCCCGCCTGCTGGAGGGCCAGTGCGGCAGCCAGGCCGATCACGCCGGCGCCGAGGATCACTACGTCTTCGCGGGATTCCATGCGGTGAATTCTACGGGGCGATGCGCGCCGCGTGCCCTTCCCCACCACGCGAACGCATCATTCCGTCAGCGCGCGGGTTGGCGCATCGGCTGCCGCGCGCCGTAGGTGAGCGTGCGCCACAGCCATTCCATCGGGCCGAACCGGAACCGGGCCAGCCATGCGTGGCTCAGCGCCACCTGCAGGGCGAACAGCACCAGCGCGAAGGGCACCTGCCACGCGCGCGGGAGCTGTTCGAACAATCCCAGCCCGTAGCCGTAGAACAGCAGCGTGCACACCAGGGACTGCAGCAGGTAGTTCGTCAGCGCCATGCGGCCCGCCGGCGCCAGCAACGCCAGGGGCCGGGCGAAAGTGGGCGACTGGAGGCCCCGCACGACCCACGCCAGGTAGCCCAGCGACATGAGCAGTGCGGCGACCGCGCCCAGCGTGGCTGCGAAACCGGTGACGATGTCCAGGCGCCCCATGTCCTGGGTGGGCACCAGCGAGAACGACCACAGCATCAGCACCAGCCCTGCGGGGAGCGCGAGCCAGCGCAGGCCCCGGTAGAGACCGGTGTGGTTGCGCGGATCGGCGATCGCGCCGCTGCGCACAAACCACATGCCCAGCACGAACATGCCCAGGACCTGCCAGCCGAAGAACAGCAGGAAGGTCATCATCGATCCGGCATCGCGCAGCCGCTGCAGGGACGCGGCCAGATAGCTGCCCGCGCCGTAGGCCAGGCGTTGCGCCTCGATGTCGGCGGCCCATTCGCCGGCGTTGCGCGCCATCGCCTTGTTGAACTCGCCGGCCGCGCCTGCGTCCAGCTGCGCCAGCGATCCGATCGCACCCAGGCCCAGGTTGAATACCGACGGCACCAGGTACAGGGCGACAGCCAACCACGGCAGCCAGCGGGTCTGGACGTTGGCGAACAGGGCCAGCAGCACCAGTGCGATCAACGCATAGCTGGTCAGGATGTCGCCCGACCAGACCAGCAGCATGTGCGCGAGCCCGATGCCCAGCAGGGCCAGGCTGCGTCGGAGGTACAGGCGGGCAAATGGCCGGCCGGCGACCTGGGCCCGGGACATCATCACCGCGAATCCCATGCCGAACAGCAGCGAGAACAGCGTGTAGAACTTCCCCTGGACAAAGATGTAGACCAGTGCGTCGGCCAGGCGGTCGGCCCCGGCGAGTGCAGGATCCAGGCCGGTCAGTGCGCCGTTGAGCGGCCCGACCATCGCCTCGATGTTCATCAGCAGGATGCCCAGCAGGGCGAAGCCGCGGATCACGTCCATCGCATGGATGCGCTCCGCGGGGGCGATCGGCGCGGCCGCGGGCACCATGGCGGGTCCGGTCGGTTCACCCTCGTGGGCTGGCGAAAGGGTCGATGGACTCACGCGGGTTTCCTGTGGGCGGCGGCGGTGCGGATGCGGATCCTGCCATCGAAACGCGCCGGCGGTGGGCCGGAATCCCGGCCGCCAGCGCCGTTCCGGCGGCTTGGGCGGGTTCTACCGCACCGCAGCATGACAGAGTCGGCAAAGTCGCCAAAGATTGCGCCCTTGCCCGCCGTGCTGCCTGGGCCGCAGCCGGATTGGCCACCCAACATCCTGTGCGTCGCGGTTCGGACGCCCGGCATGCGTGTGCGCTATCCCGGTTCGCCGGTCCATCCAATACGACAGGGGTTTTATCTCGATGCAAGTCCGCCTGATCAGCGTGGCCGTTCTGGCCGCGCTCTCCACCGCGTCCGTCCTGGCCGCCAATCCCGCCGATTCCTCCGCCGCCCTTCGCGCCAAGGGCCTGCTGCCGGCGCATCGCGCCCTGCTCCAGCAGGCCGCCGAAGACGTGCTGACCGTCAAGAACGTGGTCGTCGATCGCGACGGCACCGAGCACGTGCGCTTCACCCGCAGCTACCGCGGCCTGCCCGTCATCGGCGGCGACGCGGTCGTGCATTCGCGCCACGGCCAGCTCAAGTCGGCCAGCCTGAACCTGACCTCCAAGCTGCGCCCGGCCATCGTGCCGCAGCTGTCCTCGCAGCAGGCGATCATCGAAGCCGGCGCCGCATTCGGCACCGGTTTCCGCGGCGTCCCGGCGGCCAAGCTGGTCGTGTACGCCCGCGACATGGCGCCGACGCTGGCCTATGAAGTGGTCATGAAGGGCACCAAGCGCGACCAGACGCCGACCGAGATGCATTACTTCGTCGACGCGCGCAACGGCAAGCTGCTGGACGGCTGGGACATGGTGCACAGCGCCGCCAGCGTCGGCACCGGCAAGACCATCGGCCTGGGCGATGTCGGCATCACCACCGACTCGACCGGCTCCGGCTTCCAGATGATCGACCCCAGCCGCGGCAACGGCTCGACCTACGACGCGCGCAACGTGGCCTACACCTCGGCCGCCTCCGGCGCGACGCTGTTCACCGACGCCGACAACGTGTGGGGCAACAACGCCAACACCGACCGCGCCTCGGCCGCCGCCGAAGCCCATTACGGTGTGGCGATGACCTTCGACTACTACAAGAACACCCACGGCCGCAGCGGCATCTTCAACGACGGCAAGGGCGTGAAGAGCTACGTCCACACCGGCACCAACTGGGTCAACGCGGTGTGGTACGGCAACAACATGTACTACGGCGACGGTGACGGCACGACCTACCAGCCGCTGACCGTGCTCGACGTGGCCGGCCACGAGATGAGCCACGGCGTCGCCCAGGCCACCTCGGGCCTGGTCTATTCGAAGGACTCCGGTGGCCTGAACGAAGCCAACTCGGACATCTTCGGCACCCTGGTCGAGTTCTACGCCAACAACGCCAACGATCCGGGCGATTACCTGATCGGCGAGAAGATCTACAAGTCCAACCCGACCGGCACCAAGGCGCTGCGCGTGATGTTCAAGCAGAACATCGATGGCGCCTCGTACGTGTGCTATCCGCGCCGGGGCTTCGGCACCAAGCCGTCGGACGATCCGCACTACACCTCGGGCGTGGCCAACCGGTTCTTCTACCTGCTGGCTGAAGGCGCCGTGGTCCCGGCCGGCTTCGGCGCGGGCAGCAGCTACAACCTGACCCCGGCTTCGCTGGTCTGCAACGGCAACACGGCCATCAGCGGCATCGGTCGCGCCAAGGCCGGCGCGATCTGGTACCGCGCGCTGGACCTGTACTTCACCTCCACCACGACCTACCCGCAGGCCCGCGCGGCCACGCTGAAGGCCGCGACGGATCTCTACGGCACTGGTTCGGCGGAATACAACGCCGTCGCCGCGGCCCGGAGCGCTGTGAGCGTCAACTGACGTGCAAGGCGATGCAGGCGGCCCCACCGGGCCGCCTGCGTCAATCGTTCATCTGGACATCGTCCATCCCTACGAGGAATCCCGACTGATGAAACTGCTCAGTGCCGTTGCCTGCTCCGCCCTCCTGACCGGCGGCATCGCCGCCGTCGTCGCCGCGCCGCCCATGGCGCAGTTCAATCCGCTGCGCGTGAGCATGAGCGCGGCCCCGGCCGGCAAGGCCGGGTTCCTGGGCGCCGTCGAAGTCACCATCACCAACACCAGCCGCCACGCGGTGCGCGTGCCCAAGTACGCGCTGCCCTCGGATTTCATCGAGTCCAAGCTGTTCCAGGTCAGCCGCAACGGCCAGCCGGTCCAGTACGAAGGCCCGATGGTCAAGCGCGGCCTGCCGACCGCCGAGGACTTCACCATCCTGCGCGCGGGCGAGACCAAGCGCACCGTCGTCGACCTGTCCAGCGCCTACGACATGTCGCGCAGCGGCCAGTACACCATCACCCTGGCTTCGCCCCTGCAGCACGCCTCGCTGTCGTCGGGCATGATGCTCAAGCGCGCCAACGGCCTGCCGATGACGATCCAGTCCGCCCCGCTGCAGTTGTGGGTCGACGGCGCGGACGTGCTCGACAACAACGCCGCGCGTCCCCTCACCCAGAAGGCCAAGCCCGGCACCGGCGGCACCGTGGTGAACGGCGTGTCCTACGTGGGCTGCACGACGACGCAGATCAACGGCGCAGGTTCGGCCGTGAACGCCGCGCGCAATTACTCGGAGAACGCCAAGGGCTACCTGGCCGGCGGCACCGTCGGCGCGCGCTACACGACCTGGTTCGGCGCCTACACCAGCTCGCGCTATTCCACCGCCAACCAGCATTTCGTCGCCATCGACGCGGCGATGGACCAGAGCGGCGGCCAGATCAAGATCAACTGCGGCTGCAACCAGAGCTACTACGCCTACGTCTACCCGACCCGTCCGTACGAGATCTTCGTCTGCCGCGCCTTCTGGACCGCGCCCAACACCGGCACCGACTCCAAGGCCGGCACGCTGATCCACGAGATGAGCCACTTCAATGCCGTCGCCGGCACCGACGACCACGTCTACGGCCAGTCCGGCGCCAAGAACCTGGCGATCAGCAACCCGACTTCCGCGCTCGACAACGCCGACAACCACGAGTACTTCGCGGAAAACACCCCGTCGCAGAACTGACCGGTTCCGGTTGAACGAAACGGCCCGCGGATGCGGGCCGTTTTTTTTCGCGCGCCCGGCGCGTACGTCAAGGCAATGCTTGCGTTGACGGCTGCAGCCCGTCGCCGCGTGCAAGCGGTCAGCGTGCCTTGGCCCACCCGCTCCATCCTGGACCGCGGACGACGCGCCCCGGCTTGGCGCCGGTGTGTTCACCATCGCGCAGTACCTGCACACCGTTGACGAAGACATCGCGCACGCCACTGGCCAGGGTCAGTGGCTTTTCGAAGGTGGCGTTGTCGCGGATCGTGGCCGGATCGAATACGACCAGGTCGGCATAACACCCCGGGGCCAGGCAACCGCGGTCGCGCAGCTGCCAGTGCTGTGCGGGCAGCCGGGTGATCCGGCGGATCGCCTCCTCCAGCGGCACCAGGCGCCGGTCGCGCACGTAGTGGCCGAGGAAGCGGGCGAAGTTGCCGTAGGCGCGCGGATGCGTGCTGGCCTTGAGGAAGACCCCTTCCGGCGCGGAAGACTCCGCGTCCGACCCCAGGCTCACCCACGGCTGGCGCAGCCCCAGTTCGACGTTCTCCTCGCTCATCAGGAAATACGCGGTGTCCACCCTCGAGTCGTCCTCGAGCATGAGGTCCAGGACCGTGTCCTCCACCGGCGTGCCGCGCATCTGCGCCACCTGCGCCAGCGTTTTTCCGGTCAGGGGCTTGAGCGCCTGGGACCGGAAACCGATGAACAGCACGCGGTCGGCCGAACCGGCCTGCAGGCGCAGGTTTTCCCAGCCGGCGTCGGGGTCCTTCATCTCGGCGATCACGCGCTGGCGCACCGCCGGATCACGCAGCCGGCCATTGAGCGCCTCGCGTCCCCCAGCCTGCACCCACGGCGGGATGCTGGCATCCAGCCCGGTCGCGCCGGCCGGATAGGCGTACATGTTCGCCGCGATGTCCACGCCCTGGGCACGCGCCGATTCGATGGTGGCGATCGCGCGCGCCATCTTCGGCCAGTTCGCCTCGCCCGCGGCCTTCAGGTGATAGACCTCGGCATGGCGGCCGGTCGCGCGCGCGATGGCGACGGTCTCTTCCAGTGCCTGCTCCAGCCCGTTGGCCTCGCTGCGCATGTGGGCGACGTAGCCCCCGCCGGATTCGGCCGCCGCGCGCGCCAGGGCGATCAGTTCCCCGGCGCGTGCATAGGACGCGGGCGCATAGATCAGCGACGCGCCCACGCCCAGCGCGCCCTCGCCCATCGCCTCGCGGACCCGTTGCTGCATCGCGGCCAACTGGGTCGGCGTGGGCTGCACGTCGTCCTCTCCCAGTTCGTGGATGCGCACCGTCGTGGCCCCGACGAACGAGGCGACGTTCGGCGTGACGCCGCGCTGCTCCAGGTGCTCGAGGTATTGGCCCAGCGAGTTCCAGGCGATCGGGTAGCGGATGTCGCCCTGGTCCTTCTGCGCGCGCTCCTTCATCGCCGGCGACAACGGCCCCATCGACCAGCCTTCGCCGAAGATCTCCAGGGTCACGCCCTGCTTCGTGTCGCTGAGGCCACGGCCGTCCGCGATCAGCGATTCGCCCGCCCAGCTGAGCACGTTGATGAAGCCGGGCGCGACCGCCAGGCCGCCGGCGTCGACCACCCGGCTCGCGGTCGCGTCCGATCCCGGCGGCAGCAGGGCGACCACCCGGTCGCCGCGCACGGCGATGTCCACCGCGCGGGCCGGACCGCCGCTGCCGTCATGCACCTGGCCGTTGCGGATCAACAGGTCGTAGGACGCTGCCGGCGGCGTGGTGCGGCAGGCGCCGGGGACCAGCAGCAGCCCGGCGAGGAACAGGGAGAGAACGCGCTGCGTCATGGCCGGCTCCGGATTCCAGTGGCGCACAGCGATAGCGCGATCGGCGGGGCGGTGCAAGGTGGCCCCCAACGCAAACGGCCCGCTTTCGCGGGCCGCTGCGCATGCACCGGAGGCGGGGCCTCAGTGCTGGTGACCACCCTCGCCGTGCACGTGGCCGTGTTCGACTTCCTCGGCGGACGCTTCGCGGACGGCAACGATCTCGATGGCGAAGTGCAGGTCCTTGCCGGCCATCGGGTGGTTGAGGTCGACGTCGACCACGCTCATGCCCACCTTCTGGATCGTCACCGCGCGCGGGCCGAAGTTGGTCTGCAGGACGACCTGCATGCCCGGTTCCAGGCGCTGGCCGTTGAAATGCTTCTTGGGGATGCGCTGGCTCAGGCCCTCGCGCTTCTCGCCGTAGGCCTTCGCGGCGGCCACGTCGACTTCGAACTTGTCGCCGGCCTCGTGGCCCTCCATCGCTTCTTCCAGGCCCGGGATGATGTTGCCGTGGCCGATCATGATCACCAGCGGATCGCGTCCTTCGGAGCTTTCCATCGGCTCCTGGCCCTGCTCGCTGACGGTGTAGTGGAAGCTGACGACGCGGTCTTTTTCGATTTTCATTTCAGGCCTGGAGGCTGGGGCCGCGTCGCCGGGTGAAGGACGCGGTCGGGTCGATGGGGTGGGAGGGACGGCTTGCCCGCATTGCAGTGAGCCGCCAAGCTACGGACCGTGAAGACGCCACTGCCGAGCCTGCCCGAGGAAGCCGAGCATTATCCGGCCAACCTCCCTCCCGCGCCAGCACGCGGTGTCCTCTTATATGTAGCGATCGGCCTGTTGCTCGCCGGCTGCGGCGGCACCGAACAGGCCGTGCGGCGGCCGGCGCCCGCCCACCGCGTCTGGCCCGTCGTCGCTCCACGGGACCCGGTCCGGGCCAATGCGGTGCTGATGCGCGCCATCGGCCTGGTGGGTACCCCCTACCGCTACGGCGGCAACACCCCGGAGACCGGCTTCGACTGCAGCGGACTGGTCAACTACGTCTACCGCGACATGCTCGACCTGAGCCTGCCGCGCAGCTCCCGCGAACTTGCGGCCTGGCAGGGCCCGCGCATCGAACCCGAGCGCCTGGCCGCGGCCGACCTGGTGTTCTTCGGCAGCGGCGGGTCCGTCAGCCACGTGGGCATCTACGTCGGGGAGGGCCGGTTCGTCCACGCCCCGAGCAGTGGCGGGACGGTCCGCCTGGACCACCTCGATGGCAGCTATTGGCGGGACCACTACAGCGGCGCGAAACGTATCCTTCGCTAGGAACCGGTCAGTTTTGCCAACTCGGCGTCAATATTTAACGACTTACTAACAAATATTGAACAAACCTCGGCGGTTGGGCGGGCATGATCCCCCGGTCTTCTTATAGTGATGACTGCGTGACGACCCGAAATACCGGCCGCCCTGCCGCCACCACCTCCGTCCGGACCTTCCGGACCACCTCGCTCGCCGCGCTGGCGCTGGCCCTGTGCCTGCCCGCCGCGTCGACCCTGGCCGCACCGCTCGACGACGCCGCGCCTTTCCGCAGCCGCGTCGACACCACCACCCAGGGCGCCGCCGTCCCCGCGCCGGCCACCAAGGCCGAAGAGGCCAAGCCCGCCGCCAAGCCCGCCAAGCCGCAGCTGTCGCCGGTGACGCGCGTGGCCACCGATACCGTCCCGCTGTCCACCCGCGCCCTCCTGCTGGCCGCCGACGTGCACCGCGCGCTGTCCCCGATGAACCTGCTCCCCTCGGGCGAGCTGCAGGCCGACGCCGAGGGCGAGCCGGTGGCGGCCGAGTCCGACGGCAAGGTCAAGTCCGTCCTGCAGAAGGCGCTGGCCCTGCTGGGCACCCCCTACCGCTGGGGCGGTACCGATCCGGACAAGGGCTTCGACTGCAGCGGCCTGGTCGGCTACGTGTTCCGCAACGCGCTGGGCATCGAACTTCCGCGCGTGTCGCGCGACATGGCCAAGAACGGCGAACTGATCACCGACCGCGCCAAGCTCGTTGCCGGCGACCTGGTCTTCTTTGGCCTGAAGGGCCGGGTCAACCACGTCGGCATCTACGTGGGCGAAGGCCGATTCGTGCACGCCCCCAGCCGCGGCAAGGACGTGACCGTGTCCAGCCTGGAGCAGGGCTACTGGAGCGGACGCTTCATGCAGGCACGCCGGGTCAGCACCGAGGGCTGAGGCCCGGGCCCGGATCGCAGACGAGGCCGCCTCCGGGCGGCCTTTGCATTTGCGGGCGCCGGGACCGCGCCGCGCGGGTCCCTAACCTTCCACCCCCAGCTGCAGTACCTGCTGCTCGATGTCCTTGCTCAGGGCCATCACCTTCTGGGCGTACTCCGCCAGGCTGCGGTCGTCCTCGCTGGTCAGCGGCAAGGGCGACACGGGCACCGGCTTGCCCCCCACCCCGTCGACCGCGACGAAGACGATCACGCAGTGTGCGCACAGCCGCGCCGCCCCGCCCTTCACCGGATCGCCGGCCCGCACGCCGATCGCGATGTGCATGCTCGTCGTGCCGGTATGCACCAGCTTCGCCCGCACCGTGACCAGGTCGCTCGTGTGGATGGGCGCGACGAAGCGGATGCCGCCCACGGCCACGGTCACGCAGTAGTGCCCGCTCCAACCCACCGCCGCCGCGTAGCCCGCCTGGTCGATCCATTTCATCACCGTGCCGCCGTGGACATTGCCGCCGTAGTTCACGTCCGTGGGCTCGGCCAGGGAACCGCAGGGTGATCTCGCTTTGCTGACCGCTCATGACACCGCCTCGTGCCGCGACGCATCCGCGCCGCCTGCCAGTGTGCGCGCCTTGCGGTGACGGGCGCCACGCGCAATCCTGCCCCATCCCTTTCCCGGAGCGCTCCGATGGCCAAGGCCGTGCTGCTGTTCGTCGTCGGCGTGGTGCTGGGCCTGCTGGCCATGGGCTTGACCGTCGCCGCCGTGGAATGGGCCGGCATGCGCCTGTACCCGCTCCCGCCGGGCCTGGATCCGGCCCGTCCCGGGGACCTGGCGCGGATCCTGGCCGCAGCGCCGTTCGGCGCCCTGGCAAGCGTAGTGGCGGCCTGGGTCCTGGGGGGCGGTCGTGGGTGGCGGCGTGGCAGCCGTCGTCTCGCGCCACTGGCCTCGCGCAGCCGCCGCCTGCGTGGGCCTGGCGGTGGTCGCGGCGGCGTGGTCGATGCAGAGCGAGATCACCGGTCACCCGCTGTGGATGACGCTGTGCGGCCTGCTGTTGCCCGTCCCCGCCGCCCTGCTGGCGGCGTGGCGGACCGGCCCGCGCAGGCCGACATCGCGACGCTGAATTCCGGCGCGCCGAGCGCACTCCGACTCACCACACACCATCAGCACGGCGCGCGCCGGGCGGCACGAATACGCACCCGGTAGCCTGCCCCACCGCCGCACCGCGGTGCGAACCGGGGCCTTCATTGTGCTTATCGCAGAACGGGCGTCCATCCCGACATCGTTCGCGACCTCAATTTCGACAGGCCTCCAAGACCCGGCCCATCACGCCGTACCAGCAGTGCCGCGCACCGCGATGCGCGTGGTCTGCGCGCACTCGGGCAACGCTCGCGGCGTGCCTTGTCTGCAGGGCGAAGGAGTGCTTATCGCAAAAGAACGACGCCACCCGACACGCAAATCGAGAATCTGCCGATTGTTCGTCAATCGCATTTTTTTGCGTGTTTTTCTGTCCGGATCACCAGTGTCCATGCGTTAACTCGGACGTGCCGGAATTCGATCGCGACCTTCGCCGATCGATTCTCCCCCGATCGGCACGCTCTCAATGAAGACCGCATTCCACAACGAGGACACCACCATGCTTGGCTCCATCCCCCAAACCCGCCGCCTGTCGACGATGCTTGCCGCCTCGGTGCTGGCGCTGGCCTGTCTGGCCGGCGCGCAGCCCGCGCAGGCCGCGCTTGACGCGACTGCATCCACCAACGACCACAACACGAACGTCCCCACCGGCTGGTGGATGTACCACGGCCTCACCGCCGCGCAGGTCGGCAGCTACGCCAGCACCAATGGCGCGCGGCTGACCCAGGTGAACGTCGACAGCGTCGTGAGCGGTTCGCCACGCTTCTCGGTGCGCATGGTGCGCAACGCCGGCAGCTACTCCGTGCCGGGCTGGTGGTGGTACTACGGCCTGACCTTCGCGCAGGTCGGCAGCTACCTGAGCACCAACAACGCGCGCCTGATCGACATGGAACCCTACGACGCCGGCGGCGGCGCCATCCGCTACGCCGTGGTCATGGTCTCCAACACCGGCACCGCCGCGCGCGCGTGGAGCTACCTCAGCGGCGTGACCCAGCCGCAGATCAGCACGCACCTGGCCAACTCGGGCCACCGCATGATCGACGTGGACACCTACTACGTCGGCGCGACCAAGTACTACTCGATGGTGGCCGTGGCCAACACCGGCGCCGACGCGAAGGCGTGGCAGTGGTGGATCAACCAGTCCACGGCCGGCGTCGCCGCCAAGGTCAGCGCCTTCAATGGCCGCGTGGTCAAGATGGACCGCCAGAAGGACGGCACCTACAACGTCATCCTGACCCGCAACACCGGTTCGGACGCCACCGCCTGGTGGTACCGCTACGGCTTCACCTCCGGCACCGACCTGATCAACTACGCCAACCAGGTCGCCTCGCGTCCGGTCGACATCAACAGCTACGTCGATGGCCTGGGCATCCGCCGCTACGACGCGGCCTTCATCGACACCGCCAACGCCAGCACGCGCCGCATGCGTTCGCTGCATTCCAGCTTCCTGGACAGCAACGGCAACCCGACCATCGGCATCTTCGAGTCCTACCTCAAGCAGGTCGGCGGCACCACCAAGGTCGACCTGAACTCGCGTCGCCGCGCCGAAACCGCCAGCGCGCTCAAGTCGCTGCACCTGCTGCACTCGATGCGCCGCGTCGCCGCGGGCACCGACACGCTGCCCTCGTCGTTCGTCTACTACGACTACCGCAGCGGCACCCTGACCGAACGCAAGAACGCGTGCCCGGACCCGTCGCTGGAAACGCCGGCCAACTCGCGGATGGACTACAACTTCGAGACCGGTCTCGACCAGATGATGTCCATCTCCGACAACCGCACCACGCGCGGCTCGGTGATCCGCTACGGCGGCTTCGCCCCGTTCAACGCCACCGCATCGCTGGCGGGCATGACCGGCACCACGCTCCGCCACAACATCGGCTGCGCCTACAAGAACTTCAGCACCGGCAAGATCGACCCGGCCAACCGCCGCAACGACACCACCGCGGCTGACCTGGCGCGGATCTACGAAGGCGTGTGGGACAGCTCGCTCCTGAGCAACACCAACAACGCCCGCACCGAGTTCCTGGAATCGGCCAACCCGGCAGGCAGCGTCGCCGGCACCGCGCTGCAGACGATCATCAACGAGGAAGCAACCAAGCTGGGCAAGTCGGCCACCGTGGCCTCGCAGTTCGGCCAGCTGATCCAGCGCTGGGGCAAGGGCGGCAGCTACAACACGTGCCTGCCCGACTCCAATGGTGGCTGCGGCCAGAAGGTGATCGTCCGCTCCGGCACCGGCATCATCCGCCTGCCGATCAAGGTCAGCGGTGTCACCTCCTACCGCACCTACGTCTTCGGCCGCTTCATCTCCGACGTCAAGACGGGCTGCTGGGAAGACACCAATACGGCCACGATCGAATGCCCGGCCGACACCAACTACACCGCCGCCTACTCCAAGGCCGCCAACGAGCTGTACCGCGACGAGATCCGCCTGGCGCTGATGACCTGGTGATCGGTGATTGACTGAAGTGAACCGGCGTGGCCTCTCCCCTGGAGGCCACGCGCGGACCTTCCGGCGCCCGTGCATGCACGGGCGCTTTTTTCTTGTCCGGGAGCGCGGGCGCTTTGCGGCGCACGGCGCAATGGCGGACACTGTCGCGCCCCGCCCCGCTCGCCACCGCCCTCCATGCCCTACACGCCCATCGTCGCCACGCTCGGCTACGTACTTTCGGCCGACGGCCAACGCGTGCTGATGGTCCACCGCAACGCGCGGCCCGATGACCACCAGTTGGGCAAGTACAACGGGCTGGGAGGCAAGCTCGAACCGCTCGAGGACGTGCTGGCGGGCATGCGTCGGGAGATCGACGAAGAAGCCGGCATCGACTGCCTGGAGCTGCAGCTGCGCGGCACGATCAGCTGGCCGGGTTTCGGCAAGCACGGCGAGGACTGGCTGGGATTCGTTTTCCTCATCACCCGTTTCGCCGGCGAACCATTCGAGCGCAATCCCGAGGGCACGCTGGAATGGGTGGACCTCGACCGCCTGCATGAACTCCCGATGTGGGAAGGCGACCGGCACTTCCTGCCGATGGTGTTCGACGGCGATCCGCGGCCCTTCCACGGGGTGATGCCCTACCGCGACGGGCGGATGGTGTCGTGGAGCCATTCGCGCGTGTGAGACCGCGCCCGGATCGGCCGGCGAGGTAACCCGTGCGATCGCCCCGGCCATCGCACGCACCGCCTGCAAGGACGATCAGCTCGACAAGCCCGATCACCCGGCCGGCGGCATCACGATGTACTCCATGTTGACCGATGCCGGCGCGGTTTCGACGAAGCCATATTTCGAGTAGAGATGGCGCGCTTCGCCATCGGCCACCAGGGTGACGTAGGCGGAAGGTTCGGCGTGGGTGCGCAGCCAGGCGTCCAGCGCATTCATGATCCGCTTGCCCAGGCCCTGCCCCTGCCAGGGCGGGGCCACGGCGATGTCGACCACCGTGTAGAAGCAGCCGCCGTCGCCGATGATCCGGCCCATGCCGATCACCTCGCCGTCGTGGCGCAGGCTGACGCCGTACAGGGTGTTGGGCAGTCCCTTGCGCGCGGCTTCCGCGGTCTTGGGCGACATGCCGGCCACAGTGCGCAGGCGGCAATAGTCTTCGACCTCGGGGAAGTGTTCGACCAGTTCAATCTGTGCAGTCATGGTGTGCCCCCGGGGACTGTCTGCTGGCGCGGATAGCGCGCCGGGTTGCTGGAAATGATGCGGCGGTTCCGGCCAAGGAGGCGTGAGCCCGCCGGCGGATCGACGCTGTTCCGGTTCATGTATTCAGGCTCCGGCATGCATCCACCCCGGGAATTCCGGGTCAGGCGCCCCGGCTCAGGCCTTCTCGCGGGCGACTTCGGCCACTTCGCCTTCGGCGATGCCGACGTTGCTCGACGCCGCTTCATACACTTCGCGGTCCAGCAACCCCGTCTCCTTCGCCACCAGCACCGGCACCAGCATCTGGCCGGTGACGTTGGTCATCGTGCGCATCATGTCGAGGATGCGGTCGATCGCGTAGAGATAGCCGATGGCCGCCAGCGGCAGGTTCGCGGCGCTCAGCACCACGGTGGCCATGATCACCGCCGTGCCGGGCACGCCGGCGGTGCCGAAGCTGCCCAGCACCGAAGCCAGCATGATGACCAGGTACTGCGACATCGACAGTTCGACGCCGGTGTACTGCGCGATGAAAACCGCCGCCAGCGCGGGATAGATCGCGCCGCAGCCATCCATCTTGATGCTGGCGCCCAGTGGCACGGCGAAGGCCGCGTAGTCGCGGTCCACGCCGTGGTTGTGGATGGCGCTGCGCAGCGAAGCGGGCATCGCGGCGAAACTGCTGGAAGCCACGAAGGCCACCTGCATCGCCGAGGCCGCGCCGCGGAAGAACTTGAGGGGGTTGAGGCCGTGCGCGAGCAGCAGTCCGCTGTAAACGACCACGATGTGGAAGGCGCAGGCCACGTACAGCGCCACCACGAAGCTGAGCAGCGGCCGCAGCTGCTCGAAACCGTAGCCGCCGACCAGCGCGGCGATCAGGCCGAACGTGCCCAGCGGCGTGAACTCGAGCACGAAGCGGGTGACCTGGATCATGGCCTCGCTGGCTTCGCCCATTAGCTTGCGCAGCTGGGCGGTGCGCTCGCCCAGCTTCACCAGTGCAAAGCCCAGCAGCCCGGCGAAGAAGATCACCTGCAGCACCGTGCCGTTGCGCGGCACCAGCACCGTCGTGCCGTCGGCCAGCTTCGTCTGCGCGGCGCCCGCCAGCGCCTGGAAGGGGTTGGACGGCACGATGTTGAACAGCACGTCGGCCACCCGCGGGACCTCTTTCGCGGTGTAGTCAGCCGCGACCTGCAGCGCGCCCACGCCGCTGCCGGGCTGCAGGATCCAGCCCGCCGCCAGGCCCACGACGACTGCCAGGACCGCGGTCGCCGCGAACCAGGCGAACGTCCGCCCGCCCAGCGCGGCGATCGACTTCTGCCCGTGCAGCGCGCCCACGGCGCTGACCACCGCGAAGAACACCAGCGGCACGGCGATCATCTTGATCAGGTTGACGTAGATGTCGCCCAGCGGGCCGAACCACGTCACCGCGTCCTCACCCAGCAGCCAGCCGGCCAGCGCGCCCAGGACGAATCCGCCCACCACCCGTTGCCAGAAAGGGATGCGCAGCCAGGCGGTCGCGAGCTTCATCATCGTCAGGTCGTCCGTCGGGGCGCCGGAAAGGAACCGCGACGATAGCGCAGCTGGCCGGGCCCGGCCGAGAGGGCGGCATATTCCAGCATTCCATCTCCGTAACGACCACGCGGCATAATCGCCCCCCTCATTCATTTGTCCTGGCCCCATGACCGCGCACCGCATCCTCTGCCTCGCCCTCACCACGGCCCTGGTCGGCGCCTGCGCCACCACGGGTACGGCCACGTCACCTGCGGCACCTGCCTCGCGCGCGCTGACGGTGGAAGTCCCCGCGATCCGCCGTCCCGACGGCGAGACCCCGCAGTGGTGGTTCCGCGACGGTGCGGCGCAGGCGGCGCAGCGCGGCGCGATGGGTGGACAGGCGCGCAACGTGATCCTGTTCGTGGGCGATGGCATGAGCCTGACCACGGTGGCCGCCGCGCGCATCCTGGAGGGCCAGCGGCATGGCGGCTCCGGCGAGGAGAACCGGCTGAGCTGGGAGAATTTCCCCTCCACCGCGCTGAGCAGGACCTACAACACCGACGCGCAGACGCCCGATTCGGCGGGCACGATGAGCGCGATGGCGACCGGCATCAAGACGCGGTCGGGGGTGCTGAGCATCGCCCAGGGCCCGAAGCTGGGCGACTGCGCCGGTGCCCTGCAGGCGCCGGTGCTCACCTTGTGGGAACTGGCCGCCAGCAGCGGCCTGTCCACCGGCGTGGTGACCACCACGCGGGTGACCCATGCCACGCCGGGCGCGACGTTCTCCCATTCGGCGCACCGCAACTGGGAAAGCGACGGCGACCTGAGCGCGAAGGCGCGCGAGGCCGGCTGCCGCGACATCGCCCGGCAATTCATCGAAACGCCCTTCGGACACGGCCCCGACGTGCTGATGGGCGGCGGACGCGGCAATTTCATGCCGAAGACGCAGGCCGACCCGGAGTACGCCGACCGCATGGGCCGGCGCAAGGACGGCCTGGACCTGGTGGCGCAGTGGAAGCAGCGCCATCCAGCCGGCGCCTACGTGTGGGAACGCGACCCAGCTCGCCGCGGCACCGCAGGACCAGCCGCTGCTGGCGCTGTTCGAGCCGGACCACATGAACTTCGAACACGACCGCAGCCACGACAAGGCCGGCGAGCCGTCCCTGGCGGAGATGACCCGCGCGGCCATCGCCCGCCTACAGCGCAACGACAAGGGGTTCGTACTGCTGGTGGAGGGCGGCCGCATCGACCACGCCCACCACAACGGCAACGCCTACCGCGCCCTGTCCGACACGGTGGCGCTGAGCGACGCGGTGCGCGCGGCGGTGGAGATGACTTCCGCGCAGGACACGCTGGTCCTGGTCACGGCCGACCACGCGCACACGCTGAGCTTCGTGGGCTATCCCGTGCGCGGCAACCCGATCATGGGCAAGGTCCGCGGCAGCAGCGGCGAGGGCGAGGCCGAAGGCCCGTACGCCCTGGACGGCCTGGGCCTGCCCTACACCACGCTCAACTACAGCAACGGCCCGGGCTACGTGGGCGCCAGTGCGAAGCAGGCCGAGGGCCCCAAGCGTTTCCCGCACGACGCACGCGGCGCGCAGCCGGCCAAGAACGGTCGACCGGACCTCACCAACGTCGACACCCAGGATCCCGACTACATGCAGGAAGCGATCTCGCCGCTGGGGTATGAAACCCACGGTGGCGACGATGTCGGCATCTGGGCGCATGGGCCGGGCAGCGAGGCGGTGCGCGGCAACGTCGAGCAGAACGCGATCTTCCACTTCCTGCTGCAGTCCACCCCCGCGCTACGCGCGGCTCTGTGCGCCAAGGGCGATTGCGATGCCAACGGCGTGCCGGTGGAACTGCCGGATCCGGCGGCATTCCGGGCGCACTGATCGGATTCACCGATCGAATCACTGCACGCGTGGGGGCGGGGTACGGCGAAGTCGCCGCCCCCCGCCTGCGTGGAGACGGCAATCTCCACTCCGGAGCGGGTCACCGCCTCCGGGGTCGGCCAGCTCAGAACGGCTTGGCGAGCACCAGGTAGATGATGCCCACCAGCACGAACACCGGGATCTCGTTGAACCAGCGCAACGCGCGCGAGCCAGGCAGCGCGCGACCGGCCTCGACGCCCTTCAGCCAGCGGCCGGCGATGCTGTAGTGGATCAGCAGGACCACGACGAGGGCGAGCTTGGCGTGCAGCCAGCCGCTGCCTTCGGCCACCATGGTCGGCAGGCCCGCAACCATTCGATGGCCCTGCCACAGCACCAGGCCCAGCACGAAGGCCAGGCCGAACATCATGTGCCCGAAGCGGTACAGGCGTCGTCCCATCAGCACCAGCCGGGCGCGCACCTGCGGCTGGTCACCGGCCTCGGCCAGGTTCACCAGGATGCGCGGAAGGTAGAAGACGCCCCCCATCCAGGCCATCACGAACAACAGGTGTGCGGTCTTGAGCCAGAGGTAGGCGTGCATGCGGCAGGTCCGGGCGGCAGGGACGATAGGATAGAGCGAGGGCTGCGTGGATGGGCGCCGCGAACGGCACGTAGCGACCCGCGCGCGCTCTTCCCCGGTACTCATGTCAAGGGCTGCCGACCGGTTGCAGCCTGCCGCACGGCCAGTTCCACGCCACCTGCCCGCCCTCTTCCACCCCCTTTCCCCGATGGCCGCCCGCCGATGAAATCCTACGACCAGCAGTACTTCGACACCTGGTACCGCGAGCGCGGCATCGGCGACGCCGCGCGGCTGGCGCGCAAGGTGGCGCTGGCCGTGGCGACCGCCGAGTACCACTTGGAACGTCCGCTGCGCACGGTGCTCGACGTGGGCTGCGGCGAGGGCGTGTGGCGTGCGCCGCTGCTGAAGCTGCGGCCGAAGGCGCGCTACCTGGGCTTCGACAGCAGCCAGTACGCGGTCACGCGCTTCGGCGCACGACGCAACCTGCATCTCGCGCGCTTCGGTGATTTCGCCCTGCTGCGTCCCTGCCCGCCCGTCGACCTGCTCGTGTGCAGCGACGTGCTGCACTACCTGGACACGCGCGAACTCGATCGCGGCCTGCCCGGTCTGGCCGAACTGACCGGTGGGGTCGCGTTCCTGGAGACGTTTGCGAAAGAGGACGAAGCCGAAGGCGACGAACACGATTTCCAGGCGCGCCCCGCCCGGTTCTACCGGCAGCGCTTCCGGAAACTCGGGTTCCAGGCACTGGGTTCACACCTGTGGCTGTCGCCGGGCCTGCGCGACCACGCCACGGCGCTGGAAACCGCGGACTGACGCGCCCCCGCCGCGCGAAGTCCCTGGGCGCGCGGCCCACCTGAACGTTTCGGCCCTGCTCCCAGCCCCGCAAGCCGGCCCCGCGAAAGCCGGCCGTGAACTGCGCACCGGATCACACTCCCTTGTCCCCCTTCGGCTATGCTGCGGCGCACCACACTCCAGCCGTGGGTCAGGGGAACCACAGCCAGATGCTGCTTTATCACTTTCATGAAATGGGCCGCGCATGGATGCAGCCGCTCAATTACTGGGCCGATGCCAGCGCCAAGATGTTCGGCGCGCAGGGCAGCTGGCTGTCGACACTTCCGGGCGCCTCGCGCCTGGCCGCCGGCTACGAGCTGCTGTACCGCGTGGGCAAGAACTACGAGAAGCCCGAGTTCGGCATCCACAGCATCGAGAAGGACGGCAAGTCCTATCCCGTCGTCGAGCGCGAGATCCTGCGCAAGCCGTTCTGCCGCCTGCTGCGCTTCAAGCGCTTCGCCGACGACGCGGAAAACATCGCCGACTTCAAGGACGACCCCACGGTGCTCGTCGTCGCCCCGCTGTCGGGCCACCATGCCACGCTGCTGCGCGACACGGTCAAGACCCTGCTGCGCGACCACAAGGTGTACATCACCGACTGGGTCGACGCGCGCATGGTGCCGACTTCCGATGGGCCGTTCCACCTGGATGACTACGTCGCCTACATCGAGGAATTCATCCGCACGATCGGCACCGACAACCTGCACGTGATCAGCGTCTGCCAGCCGACCGTGCCGACGCTGGCGGCGGTCTCGCTGATGGCTGCCCGTGGCGAACCCACGCCGCGCTCGCTGGTGATGTTCGGCGGCCCGATCGACCCGCGGCAGAACCCGACCAAGGTCAACGACCTGGCCACGCAGAAGCCGCTGTGGTGGTTCGAGGCCAACCTCGTCCACGCCGTGCCCGCGAACTATCCGGGCCACAACCGGCGCGTGTATCCGGGCTTCCTGCAGCACGGCGGCTTCATGGCGATGAATCCCGAGCGTCATTTCGAGTCGCACTGGGACTTCTACCAGGACCTGGTCAAGGGCGACCTCGAGGACGCCGCCTCGCATCGCCGCTTCTACGACGAGTACAACGCCGTGCTGGACATGCCGGCCGAGTACTACCTGGAAACCGTCGACGTCGTGTTCCAGCGTCACCTGCTGCCCCGCGGCGAGTGGGTGGTGCGCGGCCAGCGCGTCGACCCCGGCGCGATCCGCGACACCGCGATCATGACCGTGGAGGGCGAACTGGACGACATCTCGGGCCAGGGCCAGACGCGCGCTGCGCACACGCTGTGCACCGGCATCCCGGAACCGGACCGTCGCCACCTGACCGTGGAAGGCGCCGGCCATTACGGCATCTTCAGCGGCCGTCGCTGGCGCACCCAGGTGTACCCGCAGGTGCGCGACTTCATCGCGGCCTACGCGCCGGTGGCGTCCGCGCAGAAGCCGCAGGCTTCCACGCAGGCGCAGCCGGTGCAGCAGACGGCACGGCAGCCGGAGCTCTCGAAGCACGCCAGGCACCCGAAGCACAGGCAGGCCAAGCACTCGAAGTAGCCGCAGTACTGCGGACAACGAAAGGCCCGGTGGATCGCTCCACCGGGCCTTCTTCTTTTGTGGCGCCGCAGGTTCAGTCGTACTGCGCGCTCTTCACCAGCATGTGCTTGGCCAGCTGCCCATGCAGGCGGCCGATGCCGCGGGCCAGGTGCAGCGTGCCGAACAGCAGCAGCACGCCGCCGACGAACAGCAGGGGCAGCGACCAGTAGTTCCAGTCCACGTAGCCTCCGTCCAGGGAGATCGCGGCCGGCACCCCGAACAGCACCAGCACCGGGGCGGCGATGAAGGACACCGACAAGGCCAGCAGCGTGACGGCGATGGTGAAGTACACGATGCCCAGCGGCAGCATCAGCAGGAAGTAGAGCTGCGTGGCCCAGGTGCGCGGGTCGGTGAACAGCTCCTTGATGCGCTCCAGCAGCGGTCGGCCGCGTTCGCTGTAGAGCGGACGCCGCGGCATGCGTTCACCCAGCATCACCTCGACCAGCCGACCCTCCACCAGCGACAGCACCCGCACCGATCCGAAGTACAGGATCACGAAGGGCACGCCGATGATCAGCACGGCCAGGCCGGCCGACAGCGACAGTCCGGTGACCACCCAGGTGAAGTAGAAGATGCCGGTGGCCAGTGCCAGCAACATGTAGAACAGCGAGGCGTAGGTGCGCGGGTCGGCGGCGACGCCGAAGAAGCGGGCCATCGGCGAGCGCTCCACCCTGGGCTTGCTGCGCGGCGGCGTGGGCGTGCGCAGCGCGGTCTGCACGGTCACCTCGGTATCGCGGTAGATGTCGGCGACTTCGTCCGGCGCGCCGTAGCTGCCGGCGACGGCGGCGATCACCTCGGCCTCCGACTTGCCCGGGTTCTCGGTCAGTTCCGAGCGCAGGTACTCCTCGGCGTCGTAGAGCGCGTCCTGGATGAGCGCCGGATCGGCGCCGGCCAGCTCACGGCGCAGCTGTTCCAGGTAGTCGGGGATGGTGGTGGGCAGGCGGGAGGCGTTCATTTGGTTTCCCCAAGGACGGCGTCGACGGAATCACGGGTGGCGCGCCAGGCGGCGGTCCAGTCGCCGAGCACCTCGCGACCGGGTTGTGTAATGCGGTAGTAGCGGCGCGGGGGCCCGGCGACGGATGGCTCGACGAAGCTGTCGAGCAGGCCGCCGGCCTCCAGGTTGCGCAGCACGGGATACAGGGCGCTCTGCTTGCCGCTCAGCACCCCCTCGCCCTCGCGCTCCAGGCGCTTGGCGATCTGGTAGCCGTACATCGGCTCGGCGGAGGCCGCCAGCACGGCCAGCAGGGCCAGCGACACGGTGCCGGTGCTGAGCTCCTTCTGGAATTTGCGCCTCAGGATTTCGAGATCGGTCATGGCGTTGAACTCGGTCGGGCGTGGGGGGGTGTTGCGAGGTGCGGCCTATTTCGAAGCAAACACTACTATCAGGTTCGCTATACCGGCTCTGCCATTAGTCATGGGAGGCCATCGGTCATGCCCCGGAGCCCGATATGAAGGGACGTGAGGGCAGCATCCCCGGGGCGCAGGGCCGGGTTCGGCGTCGACTCCGCGTCGACCGCGCGCCTGCTAGACGACATCCGGCGCCGCCCGAACCCGCGGCGCGGAGCAAGGCCATGCCCCGTGGAGACAAGTCGGCCTACACCAGCAAGCAGAAGCGACAGGCCGAACACATCGAAGACAGCGAGATGGAGCGCGGCGTCTCGCGCGACACCGCCGAACGCATCGCCTGGGCGACCGTGAACAAGCAGGACGGCGGTGGGAAAGCGTCGGGCTCCGGTCGCCGCCCGGCGAAGAAGGCGACCCGGAAGGCCACGCGCCAGTCGACGGCGAAAAAGACCGCGCGCAAGGCGCCGGCCAAGAAGGCAGCGAAGAAGACCACTCGCAAGTCGACGGCAAGCAAGACCGCGCGCAAGGCACCGGCGAAGAAGGCGGCGAAGAAGACCGCGCGCAAGTCGACGGCGAAGAAGGCGGCGAAGAAGACTGCACGCAAGTCGACGGCGAAGAAGGCGGCCAAGACCACCGCGCGCAGGTCGCCGGCCAAAAAGACGGCGAAGAAGACCACGCGCAGGTCGACAGCCAAAAAGGCGACGAAGAAGACCGCCGCCAGGACGAGGGGCGGCAACTCATCCCGCAGCCGCGCAGGCTGACCCGGCACCTACCGCCGCGGCGCACCGTGCACCGCGGCGGCAACGGCGCGATCATCGGTCGAACTCCCCCCGCGACGACGCGCCATGCAGATCCGCCAGGCACGACCGGACGACGCCGCGTGGCTTTCGTCGCTGGCCTGCGAAAGCTACGCCGCGCACTTCGCATCGATCTGGAGCCCACGGGGCCTGGCGGCGTTCCTGCAGCGCGAGTTCGCCCCGGCCATGCTCCTGCGCGCACTGGCCGCGCAGGACCAGGCCTGGTATGTGGCATTCGATGCCGATGGACCGGCCGGCTTCGCCAAGGTCAACTGGCACCGCACCGAGCCCGGCTCCGGGATGCAGGGCGCGGAACTCCAGAAGATCTATTTCCTGCCCGGGCGGACCGGCCGTGGCCTGGGCGCCGGCCTGCTCGCGCATGTGACCGCGCAAGCCGTCGCACGCGGCGAGCCCCACCTGTGGCTCAACGTGCTCGGGCCCAACCAGGCCGCCCAGCGCTTCTACTCCCGGCATGGTTTCGAGCGGCTGGGCACGGTCTCATTCCAGCTGGAGGACCGCGTGCTCGACATGATCGCCATGGGCCGCGCGCTCGGCTGAGCATGCGGCACTGGCGCCAGCCCGGGACCTGCGGCGCTCGCCGCGAGTGTCGTATCCTCGCCCTTCCGCACGTGAGGACGCCCTGCCGATGAATCCCAAGCGCACCGTTGCCGCCGTTTCGCTCCTGCTCGCCCTCGCGCCGCTCGCGATCGCCCTGTCCGCGTCGGCCGCCGAGCCGGCGAAGAAGGAAGCCGCAAAACCGCGCTCCATGCAGGAGATCCTCGATGCGACGCAGCCGTCGGACTGGCGCGCGCTCGACCCGGCGAACACGCTGTACCTGGAACTGGAGAGCGGCCGCGTGGTGATGGAACTCGCGCCCGGCTTCGCGCCCGCGCACGTGGCCAACATCCGCACGCTGGCGAAGGAAGGCTACTGGAACGGCCTGAGCATCAACCGTTCGCAGGACAACTTCGTGGTGCAGTGGGGCGACGCCGCGGAGGAAGACAAGGACCGCAAGGCCCTGGGCACGGCGCAGCAGAAGGTCCCGGCGGAATTCGAACGCTCCAGCGAGGGCGTGGACTTCACCCGCCTCCCCGACAAGGACGGCTGGGCGTCGCAGGTGGGCTTCGCCGATGGCTTCCCCGCCGCGCGCGACAACAAGGAGAAGAAGGCCTGGCTGACGCATTGCTACGGCGCGATCGGCGCCGGCCGCGACGTCGCCGCCGACTCCAGCAATGGCACCGAGCTGTACGTGGTCACCGGCCAGGCGCCTCGCCAGCTGGACCGCAACATCACCGTGGTCGGACGCGTCGTGCAGGGCATGGAACTGCTGTCCGTGCTGCCCCGCGGGACCGGGCCGCTGGGCTTCTACGAGAAGCCCAAGCAGCGCACCCCGATCAAGGCCATCCGCCTGGCTTCGGACGTTCCGGAGAAGGAACGCACGCCGCTGGAACTGCTGCGCACCGACACCACCGCATTCACCGACCTGGTGGAAGCGCGCCGCAATCGCCGCGACGAGTGGTACAAGCGCCCGGCCGGCCACATCGACCTGTGCAACGTGCCGCTGCCGGTGCGCGCGCCGAAGACGCCCTGAGGGTGGGGGCTCCTTCCCCCGCTCTGCGGGGGAAGGCTGGGATGGGGGCAGACGATCGCCGCGCTTCCATTCCTTGAATCGCACACAGACACAACCAATCGGCGCCTGCTCGAAGTCCGCGGCGACATGCCGTCCCCAGCCCTCCGCCGGCAAGCCGAGCAGGAAGCCGAGCAGGAAGCCGAATCGTCGCGTGGGGATAACTTTCCCGCTGCTGGGGATAAGTATCCGGCGCGCCGCGAAAAATTACCGGGTTCCCGGGCAAAATGCGCGGAGCGTCCGAGCAAAAAGCGCGGCGCTCCGAGCAAATAGAGCCGGCGTCGGGCGAAAATCCGGCTGACCCACGAGCAAAGAGCTCGGCGCGCCGAGCTCAGAGAACCGAACCACGGGATCTTTTGCTCGGCCTTCGGCTGTCATTGCCCGGGACGCCGGACACTTATCCCCAGCAGCGGGAACGTTATCCCCAAAGGCGGCCAGACATTGCCAAGCCTGGACCCGTCTGGTGAGCTTTGGTGCCCCCGACCGGCGAAGCGACGCAGATAGCCAAGCCGGCCCCGGCTAGCGCTGCGTGGCGCCCGCCACCATCTGCTCGATGGTCGAACCGATCGCACCACCCGCCGCAGTGCCGACGGCGGTGCCCACGGCACCACCCACCGCCGCGCCGATGGGAGCGCCCACCGTAGCGCCGACGCCGCCGGCGGCGGCACCGATCGCGCCGCCAATGGCGGTTCCCGCCGCGGTGCCGGCCGTTGCTCCCACCGCCCCGCCGACCTGCGAACCGACGGTGGCACCGACGCTGCCGGTGGCGGGTGCACCTGCTGCGGGCGCACCAGTCGCTGGAGTACCAGTCGCTGGAGTACCAGTCGCTGGAGTACCAGTTGCTGGAGCACCTGTGGCGGGTGCACCAGCCGCGGGCGCACCTGTCGCGGGCGCACCGGCCGCAGGCACACCGGCCGCCGGCGCGCCCGTCGCGGGTGCTCCGGTCGCAGGCGCACCTGTTGCCGGGGGTCGCGCTGCAGGCGCACCTGTCGCCGGTGCACCAGTCGCGGGAGTACCTGCTGCGGGAGCACCTGCCGCAGGCGCACCGGCCGCGGGCGCACCTGCCGCGGGCGCACCTGCCGCGGGCGCACCTGCCGCGGGCGCACCTGCCGCGGGCGCACCTGACGCGGGTGGTCGCGCTGCGGGTGCGCCTGTCGCAGGCGCTCCAGCTGCGGGCGCCCCAGCGGCAGGCGCGGCCGCCGGCGCCGGCGCCGGACTGCGCGTCGCGGTATCGATGCCGGCGCGTCGTTCGCGTTCGGAACCCATCTGCGCCTGCAGTCGCGCGGTCCGCTCGGCGCCGGGGTCTGGCATCGCCGCGGGATTGATCGAGGCGTTGCGGATGCGATCGGCCTGCGCCTGCGCGGCCATCTGGTTGAGCGGCAGGTAGTCGCTGCGGAAGTTGAGCTCGACCGAGGAGTTCAGCTCCAGGTCGGTGTTCATCTCCTCGGTCCGCTGCGAACGCTGGGTGGAGACGTAGCCGATGCTGTGCTCGGTCTGCGCACTCACGCCCCACGGGCCGACGCCGAAGCTGCCCGAGCCGCCCATCTTGTGCCGGGTCTCGAACTGGCTGCCGCGGTCTTCGTTGGCTGCGCTGCGCGTGTCGATGTGGAAGCGCATCGCAGCGTTGATCTTGCCGCTGTCGATCACGATCCTCTGCATGCCCATCATCACCATCGTCGCCAGCATCTGCTGGCGTTGCCGGGCCAGATAACGGCGCGCCAGCGGCACCAGCTGCTCCGGATTGCTGGCATCGACCGATTCCTCGGGCCCCATGCCCAGGCTGGCGCGGATCTCCTCTGCGTTGGGCATCGAAGCGCCGCCCTTGAGGCGCAACCGGATGTTGGCGACCTCCTCCGGATCCGGCGGCCCGTCGTCGGGATCGGGGGTCTCGTACTCGATGGCCTCCGGGAAGTGGTCGGCCACCCACTGCCGCACCTGCGGCAACCCGAACTGCGTGCGCTCGAATCCGTCCGCGGACGCGCCAACGGCGTTGAGCAGCTGTACGTACTGCTGCATCTGCTGCGCGCTGGAATCGAGCATGGCCTTGAAGACGCCGTTGATCAGGTCGGTACAGAAGCGCGGGAAGGACACCGCGTTGAGCACGTTCTGGGTCACCTGCGACATGCGGTCGGCGGAGGCGGCGAAGTCGGGCTGTTCCTGGGCGCGTGCCAGCGGCGCCGCGGTGCGCGGGCCCTTGCGCTCGTCGATCTCGCCCTGCGCCTGGTCTTCCTCGACGATCAGTTCGGCCGCCAGCGTGGACACCTTCACCATCGCCTTCGCCAACGCGGTCCGCTGCGTCTCCGGCAGGCTCTGGAAATTCGGCGACCGCTCCAGCACGTCGCGCACGGCCGTGCGGATCCACGGCGGTGGTGCGTGCAGGCTCGGGGTGGGCGCGACCATGGCGTTCATCGCGCGGCCTCACATGGCCATCTGCAGCGCGGGGTAGCCTGGATAGGCCGCGTCCGGCGCAGATTCAGGCCGCTGCGGCCGCTGCTGACGCGCGGCCAGCGGACGCGAGGCCAGCCAGCGCTGGGCGGCTTCCACGGCGCCGCGCTGGGCCGGATCGCCCAGGTCGAGCTGCGGCGTGGTTTCGCTGAAATGCTCGGCCAGCCACAGCAGCACTGTCTGGCCGCTGCGTCCAGCCTCCACGTGCTGCTGCAGGGCGCCCGCGCCGGCGGGTGCGCCGTCCTGCTGGCGTGCGATCGCCACCAGTGCCCACAGCGAATTGACGCCGAAGGCCACCTGCAGCAGGCGGTCGCGCAGGAAACCCAGGGCGGTGTTGATGGTGGCCACGATGTCGCGCGCGGCGAGGGTCGCCATCGGGTCCACGCGCTGCGCCAGGAACTCGCCCATCGACATCGCGCGAGCCGACAACGTCACGCCTTCGCGCAGGTCGCTGCCGTCGGCCTGGGCGACGAGGGCTTCGCACAGGCCGGCCATCAGCACGTCGAAGTGCGGCGCCTCGATGACGCGGGCGAAGATCGCTTCGCGTTCGTTCGCATCCAGCCGTTCGCGCCGCCCGCGCCAGAACGCATGCAGCAGTTGCGCGGTCGGTCCCAGCGGCTGGGTCACCGTGCCGCTGGCGAACAGTCCGCAGACCAGGTCTGCCGTAGGCAGCAGGCCGGCCTTTTCCAGTTCGCTGGCGAAATACAGCGGCGCGGCGGCCTGCAGTGCCGCGCGGTCGAGCGCATTGGGTGCACCCGGTGGCAGATCGATGCTGTCGCCCAGGTCCATCGCCCGCGCCAGCCCGTCGTCGTGCGCGTCCAGGGCCGACAAGGCCGTGGCCACGGCGTGCAGCAGCGCGGCATAGGCCTGCTTCGGGTAGAAGCAGATGTCCGGCGGGGGCGGGGCGAGGCGCGGCATGGCGCCTGTCTCAACGTGCTGGCGCGGCGGCGGCGGCACCGCCGGCTGCGGCTGGCGCGCCGCGCTGGTTGGCGGGCACGTTGGGGTCGAACGGCGTGGCGTTGCCCTGGATGCTGGCGATCATGCCGGGCGAGGCCAGCTTTTCCATCGGGAAGTAGTCCGACTTGAAGTTCACCCGCACCTCGCCGGTGAGCTTGGCCTTCATCTCCTGCTTCGACTCGGAGTTCTCGTCCACCGAGGAACCCACCGTGGTCATGTGTGACTGCACGTTGGTGTTGGCACTGGCCGCCCCGCCCCAGCCGAAGTGCGCGCCGGCGACAGTGGTGTTCTTGTTGTAGCTGCTGTCGCGGTCGTACAGGGAGGCGGCCGCGACGCGCTGGGCCTGGTCGGACGCACGGAAGTCGAACACGACCTTGGCATTGATGGCGCCGTCGGTCACGACGATCCGGTTGATGCCCAGGATCACCATCGACGACAGCAGCTGCTGGCGGCTGCGCGCCATCTGCATGCGCGCGGCCTGCACCAGGCGGCCTTCCTGGTCGGGATCGGACAGGTCCGTGATCGGCTCGGCCAGCTGCAGTTCCTGGTTCATCCTGGCCAGGGCCGCGTCGGCATTGTCCTCGTTGCCCACGCCCAGGCGCGGGCCACTGCTGTCATCGCTGGTGTCGATCACCACGTCGCCGGGGAAGCGGTCGACCAGCCAGTCGCGTGCGTTGTTGAGGCTGATGTTGTCGGCGGCGAACTGGTCCACCGTCTGCGCCACGGACTTGAGCAGCTCGCCGTAGGCGTTCATCTGCTGGATCGATGCGTTGACGATCGCCTGGAAGACATTCTGGATCAGGCCACCGACGAACGCGGGAAAATCCACCGAGCCCACGAACTTCTTGAAGTTGTCGGCGCCCTGCCGCACCGACCCTGCGTCAAAATCACTGCCGGCGAACGTGCCGACCTTCTCCGACGCCTTGCGCTTGGCCTGGTCGACTTCGCCGGCCAGCGCGCGCGCGAGGTCGGTCGGCGCCGATTGCTCCTTGGCCAGCACGCCGCGACCCGGTGTGAGTTCCTCCTTGGCGAGGCCCTGCGGATTGGCCATGTAGGACGCCACGCGCACCATGTTGCGGGCCAGTTCCTGCTGCTGCGCGGCGGGCATCTGCCGGAAGCCGTCGGACGACAGGAGCAACTGCTTGACCGCGGGACGCACGGCGTCGAGCGTCTCGTCGTCCAGCCATGCCGGCGTGGCGCCCGCGCTGGCGACCGCAGGCCCGGCGGTGGTCGGCCGGGGCAGGATGGAAGTGGTGGCGGATGCGTTCATGGCGGCGCTCATGGCAGCAATGGGGCTCGCGCGGAATTACGGTGTGGGGGTGGGTGCCGGCGTGGCGGCCGGCGTCGCCGCCGCGGGCGTCGTGCCAGCGGCGGGTGTGGCGCCGGCGGCCGGTGCCGGCGGGCGGTTGGCCATCGTCCTGACCATCCCCGGTTGTGCGTTCATCTGGATCGCCGCGATGGCCTCCGGGTTGGCGAGCTTCTCCAGCGGCATGTAGTCGCTCTTGAAGTTGACCTCCACCTGCCCCGCCAGGCTGGCCTTGGCCTGCAGCGAGGCGTCGTTCTGCAGCTGCGAGGTGCTCATCATCTTGATGATCGGCGTCTCGTTGTACTTGTAGTCGCCCTTGGCATAGGAAGTACCGCCCTCCCGCGCCGGCGCGCCGCCGCCGAAATACCCGCTGCCGTAGTAGTACCCGCCGCGGATCGCGTTGCCGCTGGAATCGCGGGCCACGGTGCCCTGCTCCACGTTGCTCTCGTTCGATCCCTCCTCCGCGCGTGCCATCTGCACGTTGCCGTAGGCGTCCTTCTGGTGGTCGTACTTGGTCGCGCTGTTGCGGTACTTGAGGTTGTCGCGCGCCTGGAAGTCGTACATGACCTTGGCGGAGATCTTGCCGTCGGTCACCACGATGCGGTTGATGCCCAGCATCACGATCGTCGCCAGCAACTGCTGCCGGCCGGTGGCGATCTGGGTGCGCGCGGCCGGCACCAGCAGGGCCTCCACCAGTTCGTCGTCCAGCCGGGTGATCGGCTGGTCCAGCGGCAGGCTCTGGTTGATACGCGCGATCGCGGCCTTCTCGTCCACGTCCGGGCGCAGTGCGACACGCGGGCCGGCGGGCGCGGCCTGGCCGCTGTCGTCGCCGAAGCCGCCGAAGTCGCCCCAGTCGCCGCCGCCCATCTGCAGCTGGAAGATTTCCGGAAACTGCTCGACCAGATGGTCGCGGCCCTGGTTCTGCGTGGTGTTGTCGTCGCGAAACTGGTTGAGGCTCTTGGATACATCGGCCACGAGCTTGGCGTAGGCCTCCATCTGCTGGATCGAGGAGGTCACGATGGAATTGAACACGCCGTCGATCAGCCCGCTGACGAAGGACGGGAAGTTGACCGCCTGCATCAGCGCGCCAGCCTGCTCGACACCGGTCTTCAGCGCGGTGCCGAACTCGGGCTGGTCGGCATTGGGCAGGGGCGTGCTGTCATCGCCCGCCAGCGAGCGCACCGCCGGCGCCACCTGCGCCCGGCTCAGGTGCACGCCGTCGGGCTGGGTGAGGTAGGTCGCGATGTCGACCATGCCCTTGGCCAGCGCCTGGGCCTTGTCCGGTGGCAGGTGGCTGAAGGAGTCGGTGCTCTGCAGCAGCGCCCGGACCTTGTGCCGCGCGGTTTCCATCAGCGAACGGTCCACCGGCGGCGTGACGGCGCGGACCGGGGCAGCGGCGGTTCTGGGGAAGATGGCGGACATGGTGGCGCTCCGGAGTGGTGCGGTGACGGGAACTCACGCGTGCTGCGACGCGCGCTGTGGCGACTACTGGAAGGCCCGGCCCTCCTCGATCTGCTCGCGCATCTCGAATTCGATCGGCCGCACGTACAGGCTGATGCGCGCGGCCGAATGCGGCGTCACGCGGATGCTGAGCACGGAGAAGTGGCCCTGCTCGTTGGCGTCGTCCATGCCGAAGGCGTCCAGCCAGCGCGACAGCGCGGCCAACTGGCGCGGACGTTCGGCCAGGCCCAGCTTGAGCAGGTCGAGGAAGCGCGCCGGCAGGTCGGGGATCGCGGCCAGCAGGATCTCCAGCTTGAGCTCCACGCCCTCGCCCGTCTCGCGCATGCCCACCAGCACGCCGCCGGCGGGCAACTCGAAGCGCCCGCCCAGGGCGACGCCGACGATGCGCATCAGGCTCGGCAACTGGTGGCCGATGCCAAGCCGGTTCATCAGCGGCCCGAGCGAGGCGACCTGCATCGGCCCGCGGTGCAGGAAGGTCACGCGCTGGCTGCCGGTTTCGCGCTTGCAGCCGATCGAGGTGAAGATCGGCATCAGGTTGGGCATCTCGGTCATCACCTGCCGCGTGAGCTGGGCGAGGCCGGGCGCGAGTGCGTCGATCTGGGTCGGCAGCAGCTCGTAGTAGATCTTGGCCGCGTACAGGCCGTCCTCGTCGAACGCGCTGCCGAACCAGGCACCGTAGTTCATCCAGCTCAGACCGTCGAAGCCACGCCATTGCTCGCTGCGCGAGTCGAACCAGCGCAGCGCGTCGCGGCCGAAGATCGGTGCGATCAGCCGGCGCATCTCGCGGGTGGCCTCGTCACGGCGCGCCACCGGCGGTGCGTTCGGGCCCAGCGGGGCGATGGTGAAGCGCAGTGCGTTGGGTTCGGACTCGGAGAACGACGGTTCGTAGGGCACCGCGCCGGGAGCCAGCGCGTTGCGCGCGTACGAGGTGTCGTCGTCGGGCAGGTAGAACGTGCGGTCGATCAGCCCGTCCAGGTAGGGCAGCGGATCGCGCGTCCCCAGCGCCTGCGAGGCCTGCTGGAGCGAGTGCTTCACCATGTGGGACACCGCCTTGGGCGGCTGCTGCGTGCGCGTCTGCGGTTGGACCATGGCATTCATGACGGCAGTTCCATTGAAGGATGGGAGGTGGTGGACGCGGCGGCCGGAGGTCAGGCTGCGGCCGTCGCGTCCGCCGTGGGGCGGCACCGATCAATGCATCGTCAATGCATCGGCAACCCGCCATTGCCGTTGAACCCGGCGGGAATCGGCACCGAGTCGAGCAGGTCGCGGGCGAACTGCGGCAGCTGGTCCATGGGCTTGCTGGTGATGACCGGCGATTCCATGGGCTGCGCGTATTCCTCCACGCTCGACTCCTGCACCCCGCCCACCGCCAGCCACTGCTCGCAGGCCTGGACCAGATCCCAGTCGTTGGGCTCGACCGTGGGCTGGTCGCTGCCGCGCAGCTGCGGGTTGGTCAGTGCACTGAGCGAGATCACCTCGCCGAAGCGGCCGGTGATGCGCTGGTGGTTGTTGGCCAGCCAGCGGATGATCACGGCGCCGGCGCGGGCCTGGGTGCGGTAGCGGTGCGTGTTGCGCGCGCCGCCCAGGTAGTTGACGTTCACCTGGTCGATCACCTGCCACATGTCGCGTGCGCCGAATGCACCGCGCACTTCCGGGTCGCTCAGCAGGTCGCGGTATTCCAGGATCATCGCCTGCAGCTCGGTGGCGGCGAAATACGCGATGCCGTAGCCGCAGCGCGACAGGCTGGCGGCCAGGTCGCGCGCGGACTTGCGCACCTGCTCCTGCGACACCGCCACCGGGATGTTGGTGCGCAGCAGGCGGTCGACGCTGAGCTGGCGGCCGAAGGACGACACCGACGAGACGAAGCGCAGCCACAGTTCGTTGAACTCGCGGTTGGGCTGGTTGTTGTTGGCGTCGCCACCGGGCGCACCGAAGGCCCGCATGTACAGGTCGCGCCGCTCGCCTTCGGTGATGCGTTCGGACGCCGTCTTGAAGTAGCGGAACAGGTAGTCGCCCGCCTTGCCCCGGCCCAGCGGCAGCAGGCCGCCGCGGAACAGTTCGACGATGCGCTCGACGACCTGCGGCAGCCGCATCTCCTCCAGCATGTAGGCGAAGTAGATCGCCTGCACCGCATGCAGGTTCTCCTTGATTATTTCCACGTCGGTGGATTCATCCAGGTCCGGCAGCATGATCTCCATCGCCGAAGGCGGTGCGCCTGCCACGACGCCGGTCTGCATGTCGTAGACGTTCTGGATGCGGCTGGCGAGCCAGGCGTCGTTGGCGCTGACCCCATCGGTGGCCAGGCGGCGCACGACGCCCGCCAGGTTGCGGGCACTCAGGGCGCAGACGGTCTCGTTCGGTCCGGGCGTCATCGCGGCGATGGAGGCGGCGATCGAACGACTCACTTCGGCGTCGGTCGCGGCCTGGTTCGCGGCGGTGGCGTCGTTTTCAGCCGCCGTCGCCGTCGCGGCCGTGGTGGTGGCCTGCAGCTCGGCGACTTTCGCGTCGGCCGCGGCGGTCTTGGCCTTGGTCCTGGCGAGCTTCAAGGCATCCGACAGCGCCTTGAGCTCGTCGGCGGTCAGGCCTTTGCGGGCCGCGCGGGTCAGCGTGGCCTTGGCTTCCGCCGTGGCCAGCTCGGCGTCGGCGGCCAGGCGTGCGGCCTCGGCGGTCTTGGCCGCCGCCGCCGCGGTGTTGGCCGCCTGGCGGGCGGTGGTCGCCTGCGCCTGCGCCGCCTGCGCCTTGGCCACCGCTTCGCGCTTGGCGGTCTCGAAGTCGCCGCCCTGGTCGCGCGTCTCGGGATTACCGCCCGGGGTGACGCAGCCCAGGATGTGGCGGTCGACCTGGCACGAGGCGATCTGCGTCTGCAGGCTGACCTTGTACTTGTCGCCCAGCTGCAGGAATGCGGCATCGAACAGCTTGCGGTTCTTGCGGTACTCGCCCTGGGCCACGCTGACCTTCTGGACGAAATCCGGGCGGCTGGCGTCGGTGTAGCCGTCCACCTGCAGCAGGCCGCAGATCGCCGCGATCTCGCGCTCGGCCTCCTTCATGGGTGACAACGCGGCGCCCAGAGTGCGCTGGCTGCCCACCAGGCCGTACTCGTGGACGAACTCGGCACCGGCAACGAGCGTGGACCAGTCCTTCTGCTGGTGGGTCGCGGCGACCAGCTGGTAGAACGTGTCGGTGGTGATGTCGCTGGCGAGCTGCTTGCGGATCTCCTCCAGCTCGTCGTTCTGTTTCGGGCTCAGGCCGCCGCTGGTCGCGGCGGTGTTCTTGATGGTTTCGAGGACTTGCCGGCGTGCACGCAGCTCCTGACGCTTTTTCAGCTCGCGTTCGCCAAGGTCGACCAGCAGGATGCGGTTCATGGCTGTTCTCTCGTGATGGTGGCGGAATGGAACGCGTAGGCGGTGCGTGCGGCATCGGACCTGGCTGCCGCGGCGCCCGCTTTCCGGCGGGACTTGCTGGGATTTCGGGTGATCGCCATCGGACTCTCCTCGGCAGCGTTTGCCTTGCTCATCAGGCCGCCAGACTCGCGAGCGAGTCGTGCGCGGGTGGTGCGGGTACAACGTCGTATTCCTGCGGCAGCCCTTCGCCCTCTTCCTCGGCGATGGCCGCATCGATGCGGGCGTCCAGCGCGCGCAGCGCGGCGGCGGCGTCGAGCACGCCGCGCCCGCAGCCCTGCACGCCGGCGCCGGCGAAGGGGCGCGCGCTCTGGACGAGGATCTGCCGCGCGTCCTCGCTGCTCAGCGGCCAGGCGCGGCGCGCGGCGCGGGACGCCAGCAGCGCGCACACGGCGGCGGCGAAGGGCGAGGCGAAACTGGTGCCGGTGGCGGTCTGGTAGCCGTCCAGTCCACAGGTGCGGATGTCGCGGCCCGGCGCGCACAGGGCGACGTGGTCGCCGCGGGTGCTGAAGGGCGCCGGCTGGAGGTGGCGGTCCACCGCGCCCACGGCGATGACGCCCTCGTGGGCGGCGGGGTAGTACTTCTCGGTCAGCCCGGAGTTGCCGCTGGCCGCGACCAGGATCACGCCGCGCGACAAGGCGTAGCGGATGATTTCCTCATGCGGGCGCGGCGCCTCTTCCGGCAGCGCGGATTCGGGCGTGCCGAAACTCATGTTGATCACCTTGACGCCCAGGTCGATCAGCCGCTTCATGCCGGCGTCGATGTTGTCCAGCGCGCCCACGCCGATGCGCTTGTCGCCGGGACCGAGCGCCGCGCCGAGCACGCGCACCGGCGTCAGTCCGCAGGCGCCGGCCGCCCCGCCAGGAATGCCGCGACCACGCGCGACCAGGATGCCGGCACAGCCACTGCCATGCCCGACTTCGTCCTGCGGCCGTTCGCCACGGCGCCGGTAGTCGCCGACCAGTTGCAGCCCGCCCACGGCGGCGGGATCCAGGTCCACGCTGTCGAAGCCGGCCCGCACGCGCTGGTCGAGTTCGGCATGGCCCACGGCCACGCCCGTATCGGCCAGGCCGACGACGATCGCCGGATCGCCTGGCTCGAAGGCCAGCGCCTGCGCCAGGTGGATCGCGTCTCCCGCCCAGGGCGCGTTCGATACGGCATCCGGGGGCGCACCCGCGGCCAGTGGCTGCGAGAACGGCGCCCGGCACACGTGGTCCAGGCTCACCCGATCGACCATCGGCAGTTCGGCAAGCGCCTGCAGCAGCGCGGGCATGCGCAGGATGTCGCGGACTTCGATGCGCAGCACGCGCGCCACGCCGCTGAGCTGCTCGACATCGTCGAAGCGGCGCGCACCGGCCACGGCGCGCTCGATGCGGCGCGTCCGTGCGCTGTGCAGGCGCGCGGCGCGGAAGGCGCCCCCATGGTGGCGCAGCAAGCGGTCGATGACGCCGCGGTCGACGTGCTCGGCCATCGGCGTGCCATAGCCGTGCACCGCGCGCAGCCCCGGCAGGTGTTCGGGCACCTCGCCCAGCTTCAGCGTCACCAGCAGGCGGTTCGTGCGCACGGGCGGCCGGTTGTTCATGGCGTGCTCCAGGTGCCCAGCTGGCCTTCGCGCAGATGCACGCGGGCGACCTCACCGTCGCCGAAATCCACCTCGGCCTCGCAGCCCAGCTGCATGGCCAGGGGTTGCAACACGATCTGCCCGTCCTGCGCTTCGACCACGGGCACGCTCTGGCCGGCGGCGAAGATGCGGGGCAGGCGGTTCATGCGCAGGTTCGGCGCCTGCAGGTGCACGCGCGAGTTCTCGCCGCCGTTGTGCTCCACGCGGGTCACCCGCGGCGCGGCGGCGTTCATCAGGGCCTGCTGCAGGCGGTTGACCGGCATGCGCGACAGCCGCGCGATGACGTCCGTCCCGGCCGTCGCCTTGAGCTCGTTGAGCTGGGTGATCGTGCGCACGCCAATGCGTGCCAGGCGGCGTTGCTCGTCCTCCGACATGGAGCCGCCCATGGCCTCGCGCAGGCTGAACTTGGGGTCCTCGGCTTTGTAGTCGACCGCGTTCTCCTCGATCATCGGCTTGGTGATCGTGGTCAGGCTCAGCTTCACCGAACTGGCTTCGGTCTCGCCCGGCCCCGCTGGGCGCAGGAACACTTCGTCGTCGACCATCTGCACGAAGGCGCGAAGGTCCAGCGACACGTCCTTCACCGCGAAGGTCAGTGGCAGCTTGCCGACGCGGGCCTTGATCGCCATCGACGCCTGCGCCTTGTCCAGCTGCTCGGTGAGCGCCTGGATGAACAGGTCGAAGGGCACGCCGGCGTCCTGCAGCAGCGGTGGCATCTGGGTCATGGCGACTCTCCCCAGCCCACGCTCAGGCGCGAGGCGCGCGGCAGCCATTCATGGCCTTCGCGCGCACGCGGCACGTCGGCCAGCAGCGCGCAGCCGCCATCGCGCAGGACCACGCGGAATTCAAGAGGCAGCGTCATCTCGACGCCGCGCAGGGCGACGCCCTCGCGCAGCTCCAGCTGCACCAGGCCCTCATGCAGCTCGTCGAGCAGCTGGGACAGTTCGCGCAGCATCACGCGGCTCCCTGCCCGGGCGCGGGCGCGGCGGGCGCGGGGGCGGCGGCCGGCGCCGCGGCGGGAGCGGCGGGGGCCCGCATGCCGGGCGCATTGCGCTGCAGGATGGCCATCTTCGCCGGCTCGACCATCTTGTCCAGCGGCAGCGTCTCGCTGACGAAGTTGAGCTTGACCTCGCCGAACAGGTCGGCGCGCACGCTCGATTCGTTCTGCGCGTTGACCTGCAGCGTGGACACCATCGTCGAGGTCTGTCCGCCATACGTCTGCGCGCCGCGCTCGCCCCACTTGGCGATCGAATTGGGATCGGAACTGGTGGCGTACTGCACACCCGCCGCGTCGCGCGCCGCGGCGCGGAACATGACCTTGGCGCTGATCGAACCGTCCTTCACCGCCACGCGGTTCAGGCCCAGCAGCACCATCGAGGTCAGCAGCTGGTGGCGTTCGGCGCCGATGCTGCGCTTGACGTTGGGCACCACCTGCTCTTCCAGCAGCTCGGTGGTGAGGGTCTGTCCCTCCAGGTTGAAATCGGCCAGCCAGGCGGGGGTGAGGTCGTCGGCGCGCGGTTCCAGCGTGGGCTCGGTCACCTCGCCGCCGTCGGGCATGCGGATGCGCACCTCGCCCGGGTAGCGCGTGGCCAGCCAGTCGCGGGCCTGGTTGGGCGTCACGTTCTCGGCGGTGAACTGGTCAACTGTCTTGGCCACCGCCGCGATGAGCGTGGAGTAGCTCTCCATCTGCCGGATCGAGGCATCCACGATCGCATCGAAGGTGCCATGCACGAGTCCGGCGACGAAGCCCGGGAAATCGATCTCATCGACCATCGCGCCCGTGCGCGCGGCGATGGTCTCGGTCGCCTGCGGCTTGGGTGTCTTGCCGTCTGCGGCGGGCGTGTCGGCCAGCGCGTGCGCGCTCGCCGATCCGTTCGCGTGCGCGCCCGCCTGCCCCTGGCGCGGGAAGATGATTCCACTTCCGCTGGTTGGACTGACGGTGGACACGATGGCTTCCTCGTGCAGGCAGGTGGCGATGGTTGGACCGGGTCGCAGGCCGGCGGACACGCCGCCGGCCCATGTCGCACTGGTTACGCGGCCTGGCGGATGCCGCCGGCATCCACCCAGCCGTTCTCGCGTTCAAAGCGGCCGTCACCCAGCAGCCGCAGCCGGATGCGCGCAGCGGGGTTGCCCTGCGCCAGGCCGCTGAAGCGGTAATCGACGGTGACGCGGATGGCCGCCACGCCGCCCAGGTCTTCGTGGTCCTCGATGCGGGCGGTCGCCTCCACGCCATAGGCGAGGTTGGCGGGCAGCCCGGCGCGGATGCGCACGTCGCCGACGCTGCCCTGCGAGGCGCGGAAGCTGAGCGTGAGCGGCAGCGGACACGGCGCGCCGTCGATGGCCGGCCAGTCGTTGAGCTCGACGGTGACCTCGCCGGTCGCGGCCGAACCCACGGTGAGATTGGGCGTGGCCGGCGACTTCAGGCCCTCGACCTGGTCCAGCGCCCAGCGCGACGCGCCGGCGCTGCCGCGCACGGTATGCATGCGCGTCCCGGCGATCCTCGTGGGTTCGATCGGCTCCTGCGGCTGCCCGGTCAGCGGCCCGCCCAGGTCGAGCGACAGCGCCGCGGGCGCGCGCTTGAGCGCATAGCCGCCCCCATGGCCCAGCGACTGGGAGGAAGCCGCCACGGCCGGCAGATGCAACACGCGCCAGTTGCCGTAGTTGGGCTCGGCCATGTTGCCGAAGTCACTGGCGAACTGATTGAAGCCGAGCCAGTCCTCGTAGCCGTTGTTGCGCGGATGGAACTCGACCGGATCGGCGTCGAAGCCGACACGCGTATCCCACGGATTGAGGATCTTGACCTGCACGGACGCCGGATCGGCCAGGTTGCCGCGGATGCCCGCGAGCACCACCGCATGCGGCGCGCCCACGATCACCACCCACAACGGACCGTACGAGGCCAGCCAGTCCGCCCACTGCTGGGGCGAGTGGTAGATGCTGGCGTTGTCCGGCTGGCGCAGGATCTGGAAGCCGTAGCGGTCGCGCACGGCCTCCAGCAGGTCCCAGTTGTAGCAGGTGGCCAGCGACGCGCCCACGTCCCGCGCCAGGGTCTCCGGCGTCAGCGACTGGTTGCGCCGGAACGACAGCAGCATCGCCATCGACGCGGCCCAGCAGGCGTCCTTGTTCGGTTGCGGGATCAGGTGCACCGGATAGTCCGAGCCGCCCGACAGGGCCTGCGCGGACAGGCCCAGCGCGATGCCCAGGAACTCGTCGCGCGCCTTCAGGTGCCCGACGTAGCCCAGGCTGCCGCGGGTGAGCGCGACGACGTCCTGCGGCGTGCTGTCGCCGGCGGCCGCGGCCACCAGCGGGATGCCCGCCGCCTCGAACGCGGCGAACACCAGTTCGGAGCAGTAGAACGAGCGCGCCGTGGTGGTGTCGGCGCCGGTGATCGACGCGATCGCGTCGAGCAGGCGTGCCTGCAGCGGGAACAGGATGCGGTGGCCGATGCGCGCCACGCCCGTGTAGTTGTAGGGCTGGCCCACCTGCGCGCGGGCGAAGTCGACCATGGCCTGCGCGCGGGCCGCGTCGACACGCGGATCGCGGTAGGCCACCGCCAGGATGGCATCGCCGATCGCGGTTGCCAGCGGGACCTCGTGCACGCCGTCGCCGACGGCCTCGATCACATTGCCGTTGCCGGCGTAGATCATGGCGTGGCTGATGGCCGACAGCGTGCCGGCGCGGATGGCGAAGGAGACGGCATGGCGTGCGGTGGACACGATGATGTCGCCCGGTGCGAGCGCTTCGTACCCGATGGACATGCCGCCGATGCCCGGGTCCAGCGGAATCTCGAGTGCGCGTGTGGACAGCGCCTGCGCGCGGGCGGCGTCGGGCGCGTGGCAGCTGCGCGAGCTGACCAGGCTCATGTAGTGGTTCCAGTCCCAAACGGCGTTCGGGCAGCCGGTGTGCGTGGTCGCGGTGTCGGCCTCGCTGTGGCCCTGGATGTGCGCGCGGTCGGCGGGAATGCCGAAGGTGTCGCACAGCCAGTTGACCAGCGCCGCCGATGCGCACAGCTGCGCCGTCGTCGGGACGAGGCCACGCGTGTTGGCCACGTGCTCGATGCCGATGCTGGTGCGATTGGCCGAACGGGCATGCCAGGCCACGTCGTTATGGCGCACCATCTGCACCACTTCGCCGTCCTGGCCGATCACGTAGTGGGCGCTGACCTGCGCGGCCGGGTTCTGGAACCAGCCGATGGTGCCGTTGATGTTGGCGCCGCCGTCGGTGATGTGGATGACGATCCGCTCGATCGCGCGGGCGCTGGAGCTGGCGCGGAAGTTGCCGCTGTCGGCGGGCACGAAGCGGCTCGCCTGCGGGTATTCGGCGCTCGGCGCGGTGAGCGCGCGGCCGACCGCGGCCAGGCTCTGTGCCCGTGCGCTGTCATCGGGGATGGGGCCTTCGATGCCGCGCTGGCTGTCGTCGTCGACTTCCTGCGACAGGCCGCGCCCCGTCACGCCCAGGGAGAACGTGGTGGCGCGGCCTTCGATCCAGTCGATCTTGGTCGGGGTGATGAAGCAGCCGCGGTTGAGACCCTGCGCGGCCGGCTCGCCGCTGACGTGCACGGCGCAGATCATCGCCTTCAGCGTGCCGCTGGCCCGGCTCAGGGTGTACACCGGCGAACCGCTCGCCCCCATCAGCGACAGGATCGGGTAGTCGATGGTGTCGGCGGTCGGCGCGCTGGAGACGTAGCCCCCGTGCAGGTGCTGCTTGTCGCCGTCGATGATGTAGTCCAGTTCCGGCACGGTGCGCGAGGCGGCGGAGTAGCCGCACACCACGATCGGCAGGCGGTCGGACGGCGAGGCATTGAGGAATTCGAAGCAGGCGCCGCCGGGCGCGGCGATCGGCACGTTGTCGATCACCGCCAGGTCGTTGTCCCAGTCCCCGCTGCCGCTGTAGCGCGGTGCGATGCGCCATGAGGCACTCTGCACGGTCGCGCTGCCGAACGGGCGGTTACCCGCGCCGTTGCGGCCGGGAATGATCTCGCAGCGGCTCATGCCATGCAGGTTGTGCGCGCAAGTCAGGATGCGGTTGCGGCCGACGTAGAAGCCGGTGCCCGAGTACTGGGAGCCATCGGGCGCTGTCATGTTGAGCTGGCAGATCGCCGAATGCGGGAAGATCGAGGTGTTGGGCACGCCCACGAACCACTCCTCGCGGGCCAGGCTGAAGGCGTTGTCCTGGCAGCTCAGGGCGGTGGACGGGTCGGCCGGGTCATAGAAGGGGCTGATGATTTCCAATCCCCGGGACACCGCGCGGCGCGGGACGGGCATCGCCAGGCTGCGCACGCCCTGCCCGCTCGCCAGCTGGGTGGCGGCGAGCTGCACGCAGGCCATGTAGCGGTCCCAGTCCCAGTAGTCGCTGGGGCAGTCGTGGTTGTCGCGCGGCGAGGCTTCGAAGTGGCCGACGATGTGCTCGCGATCGATGGGCAGTGCGTACTGCTGGCACAGCCAGGCGACCAGGCGGGCCGAGGCCTCGTACTGCGGGTCGGTCGGCGGCAGGTCGCGCGCGTTGCCGCGCGAGGGCTTGTTGGCGTTGTGCTCGATGCCGATGCTGCGCGGGTTGACGGCGCTGGCGTGGTGGGCGGTGTCGGCGTTGCGCACCATCTGCACCACCTCGCCATCGCGGCCGACGATGTAGTGCGCGCTGGACCGGTTGGGCTTGCCTTTGGAGGTGACGCGACTGCCGTTCTGGAACCAGCTGATCGTGCCGTTGATGTTCGGCCCGCCCGCCGTGATGTGGATGACGATGCGGTCGACCGCGGCATTGCGCCGGCGGCCGACCCGGAAGTTGTTGGAATGCGCCGGGGCGAAGCGGCTGGCGCCGGGATAGTCCGGACTGGTCGCGGTAAGCGCGTGCACCGCCTGCGCGGTGGCCGCCTGGACGTATTCGGGCTCGCCCTCGCCGATGCCGTAGATCTCGGGGTCGTCTTCCTCTTCCTCCTGCGGCGGCGCATCCAGCGCGCGGGTGCCGAGCGAGAAAGTAAGGGTCTGGCCCCAGCGCGCCGCGGTGTCGCGGATCCAGCGCAGTTTCTCCTGGGTGATCCGGCAGCCCTTGTTGGTGGTGTCGTCGTGGGCGGCCACGTGCACACCGACCAGAGGTGCGCCTGCGGCCTGGCGCCGGCCTCGATCCAGTACACCGGCGAGCCGCTGGTGCCGGCCAGGGTCTGCAGGTCGTAGGTGAAGGTGCCCTCGGTGGGGATCTCGCGGATGTAGCCGCCGTGCATGTGCTGGCGGTTCTGGTCGATGTTGGCGTTGACGTACTCCTCGATCGCGCTGGTGGCGAACCACCGGGCCGCGTAGCCGCTGACCACCACGCCCTCGGGCCGCGACTGGGTCAGTTCCTCGACCAGGTTGAAATAGTTCGCGCCCTGGGCCGCGTTGGCCGGCGGAACGCAGATCAGGGCCATGTCGTGGTCGCGCACGCCGCTGCCGTAGGACGGGTGCTTGCAGAAATTGGCCGAGGTGACGGTGAAGCGGCCGAAGGGTTCGGCGGTGGCGCTGATGCCGCCGCCGTTCTTGCCCGGCACGATGATCAGCTCGCTCTCGCCGTCGACCACGTGCGCCGCCGTGAGCAGCAGGCGCGGGCCGATGAAGAACGCGGTGCCGGAGTGCGCGCCCTCGGCGGAGCCGTCGGGCGTGCGCACCTGGCAGATCGCCGAATACGGCGGTTGCGTGGTGTCGGCCACGCCGAGGAACCACATCGCGCCGCGGGCGAAATGGCCGATCTGCGTGGTCAGCGCGCCCCACCAGTCCTCGGGTGTGTAGTAGGGCCCGACCAGCAGCGGCTTGGCGAATGGCCGCGCGGGCATGGGCTGCGCCGAAAGCGCCGAGCCGTACGCCTGCGCGGACCGCGGCGCATAGCCATAGGCCTGCGCGGCGGCGGGCGCGCCAGCTGCGGGCGGTGCGGGCGCGAGCGCGACGTCGAGTGCCGGTGTCGGGGCCGATACCGGTGCCATCGTGGGCGCGGCCGCCGCGGGCTGCTTCCACAGATCGTCGGAATAGCCATCGTTGTAGGGCGCGGGCTCGCCCGCCGCCGCGCCGTTGGCAGCGCCATTGCCAGCGGTTCCGGGCGCCGCCGCGGTGCCGGCGGTGAGGGAATCGCCGCCCCAGCGCAGCGCTTCGGCACTGCCGTTGCCATAGGCCGATCCGGTGTCGACCCGCGCCGTGCGACGCAGGCCGCGCCCGGTCAGGCCCGCCATGTTGACGTACATGTTCCCGCGGTCGGGAATGCGGACTTCCACCGGCAGCGCGCGGTTGCCTTCCTGGTAGGTGGCCAGGCCGAAATAGAGCCGCTGCTGGCCGGCGAAGCGCGCCACCACGCTGGGCGGCACCAGGTAGACCGACTCGCCGTCGCGGCGGCCGGTCGCGCCCAGCACGGTGCTGCTGAAGAAGTTGTTGCGCGTGCGGCGGCCGCGGTTCTCGGCGCGCAGCAGCTCCGGCTCGGTCGCCAGGCCGATTTCGAACAGCGGCGTCTGGGTGCGGACGGTAAAGCCCAGCACGCTGAAGCGGTCGTCGATCGATTCGCGGTTGGCTCGAATGAGTGCCATGACAGACTCCTAACGGCGCTTGCGTGCGGTGATGACGGTGGGCGATTCGACGCGCACGGTCACCGGCGCGAGCGCGGCGGCCGCGGGCGCGTCCTCGATGACCGTGGAGATGCGTTCCCAGAAGCGCTGCTGCGCATCGATGCCGATGCCCTGCAGGTGGGGCTTCATGAATTCCTGGACGGCGTCCAGGTGGCGGAAGAACACCCGCTGCCCCGAGTCGACGTGCTCGACCGAGCCGCGCCATTCGCTGGCGGCACTCTCGCCGTCGCCCCGTTCGCACCAGATGCGAACGATGAATACGGCGGTGCGGTCTTCGAGCAGGGTCATGGTGCGGCGAGGTCCTTCGCCAGGCGTGAGCGCAGCCTGCACGGCCGGCATCACACGCCGGTCACCCGTGGATCACGCCTGTCTCACATCGGCGGAGCGGGCTGTGATGCAGCGGTGATCCGTGTGATGCCGGACCCGCGATCGGGCGGGCGCCCTGTGGGACGCACGCCGGCGCAGGGCTGCGCCAGCCGTAATGAATGGCTCGCGGGTACGCGGATGTGGGGTGCGGCTTCCCCCGCCCGGCGGGGAGCGGGGCTAGCGCGCCATGAGCTGCAGGCTCAGCTGCAACTGGGTGTCCGCGGTCGCCAGGCTGCGGCGCGCCGCATGGATGAGGCGATGGGCGGGTTCGTCACCCAGGTCCAGGGTGTGCTGGCGCGGATCGACCAGCGCCTGCCAGTCGGCGACTTCGGTGGCGTCCACCACGCGCGGCGGCGCCTGCATCGGGGCCGCGTCGGCCTGCACGGCGCCGATCGCGTTGTCGGCGATGCGCTGGTAGACGGCAAGCGTCTCGCGCATCGGCTGGATCGCCAGCTCCCGGCGCAGCAGCTCGCGGCAGTGCTCGAACTGGCGCAACGCCTGGGCGCGCTGCCCGTTGAGGACGAACAGCTGCATCAGGTCGCGATGCACGTCCTCGCGCAGGGCGTCGCTGTCGAGGATGGCCTGCGCGTAGCCGATGCCCAGGGCGTATTCGCGCCGGATCGTGGCCAGCTGCATCAGCCGCCCGAGCGCGTTGAGGTAATGCCGGCGGTGCTTCTCGCGCTGGCGCAGTGCCCAGTCGTCGGTCAGGTCGAGCAGGATGTCCGACTTGTACAGGGCCACGCCGTCTCGCAACTGCTGGATGTCGGCGTCGCTCAGCCGTTCGGTCGGCTTGCTCAGCCCGGGCTGCACCAGTCGCTCGAACTCGTCGACGTCCAGCCACACGCCCTCCGGGTTGAGCCCGATGGCGCCGCGGCGGTCGCACACCAGCAGGTCGCCGTGGCGCAGGGGCGGTTTCTCGATCATCCGCCGCAGCCGCCACAGGGCCGTGTTGAACGACCCGCTCGTGCCGGCCCCGCGTTCGGGCCACAGCGTGTCCTGCAACTCGGCGCGGCTGAAGTACCGCCCCTGCCCCAGCGCCAGGTAGGCGAGCAGGTGCGCACAGCGGCCACTGATGCCCTGCGCGCCCTCGGACATCCCCTCGGCGGCGATCGCCATCGAGCCGAACAGCCAGATCCTGAACATCCGTTTCCCTCCGGCATTCGTTCCGGCGCCGCTGGCATCGACACACCGCCTGGTGCGCGCCTGCCGGACGCGGATTCGATTGCTGCCCTCGACCGCTGCCTTCGCCCGCCGTCGGCGTGCACGTCGCGCGAAAGCGGGTGTCGTGTGTCGCATGAAACGGCGCCAAAGGAAACCCGTGGCCGAGGCAAGCCGCGCTGCCCGTTGATCAGATCGGGTGCGCCACGGCAGGCGGCAACGACGGCGGCAAGCAATACGTACCAATTTGGTGCAAGCCTGCCTGTCCGTTAAGCTGACCCCGGCAACGCCCGTAATCCATGGAGTTTCACGGCCCTGCGCGGCCACGGAGGCGTGATGAGCGGGTTATCCGGACGGATCCGAAAGGCGCGCAACCTCGCCAAGCTGTCGCAGGCGGAACTGGCCCGCCGCGTGGGCGTCAAGCGCAGCGCCGTCACCCAGTGGGAACATCCCACCGGCACCACCCCCAGCGTGGACCACCTGATCCAGATCGCGATGGAAACCGGCTCGCGTTTCGAGTGGCTCGCCACCGGACGCGGCGCCAGCCAGCTGGAGGAAGCCGAAGCTTCCACGGCGGTCATCGTCGACGATTACGCGCGCGACGAACACGAGAGCCTCGTCCTCGGCCAGATGCGCCAACTCTCGCCGAGCCGGCGCCGGCTGGCGTTGGACATCCTGCGCCTGCTGGCGCACTGAGTCGCTGGAATCGGCGCGAAACAAGCCGCCCAGGCCGGGCCGTTCGACGTGCGGCTCACCGTCGACCCGGCAATCCGCGCGGGCCCGCACCGGAGGCGCGCGCCGGCGTCCGTCACACTCCCTTGCGGCGCGTCCTCCTAGCCTGAGGGCGCCCCCCGACGAACAAGAGAGCGCCCCGACATGCCCCAGCTGCGCATGCGAGTGACCGGAAGCGAGGACGCCGCCCGCACCATCGCCAACCTGCTGTCCAGCATCGAAGGCATCGAGCACGTGGAAGAGGTGGCCGACCTGATGCCGCATCTGGACGACGACGACTCCAGTTCCGCGGGCCTGCCCGACGACCAGGGACCGGGCATCCACGAGCTGGAAATCGAGGCTCCCAACGACGCCACGGCCCGGAAGGTCCGCGAGGCCGTGGAAGCCCTGGCCTTCGAACTGGACGTACTGGTGGAATTCGAGTCCGACGCCGTCTGGGGCGAATAGCCCCCGCGCCCCTGGGCCCCGCACCCAATCCCCCGGCAGCCGCCCCGACTTGGACCAACGACCCGGGCGGATCGGCGCGCGGGACGCTATCCTCCGGCGGTCGCGGCCCCGTCCGCTCCAACCGCCCGAGATCCCATGCGACTTCGCCCGCTGTCCCTTGCCCTCGCCACCCTCATCGCCACCTCCGCCTGCCAGCAGAAGGCTCCCACGGCGCCCGTGGAAGCCCCCGCCGCCGCGCAGGTGTCCACCGCCCAGGCCGACGCGAAGTTCGCCGACCTGTCCAAGCGCTGGCTGGACGGCTCGATGGAACTGCAGCCGGTGGCGGCCACCCAGACCGGCAACCACGCCTTCGATGACCGCATCGACGACCTGAGTGCCGCCGGCCGCCAGAAGCTCGTCGATTTCAGCACGAAGATGCTGGCCGAACTGGACGCGCTGGACCTGACCAGGCTCTCTCGCGACAACCAGGTCGACGCCCTGATCCTGCGCAACCAGATCCGCTACGACATCTGGACCCTGCAGACGCTGCAGAGCTGGGCCTGGGACCCGCAGGTCTACAACTCGCTGGCCGGCGGCGCGCTGTACACGCTCATGGCGCGGGACTTCGCGCCGATGCCGCAGCGCCTCAAGGCAGCGACGGCGCGCATGGAGAAGATCCCGGCGCTGTTCCAGCAGATGCGCGAGAACATCGACCCCGCACGCGTGCCGGCCATCCACGCCGAAACGGTGAAGAAGCAGCACGCCGGCATCATGAGCATCGTCGATTCGATGATCGTGCCGGAAGCCAAGGCCCTCAGCGGCGCGGACCGAACGAAGCTGGACGCCGCGGTCACCACGCTGCGCACCGCCGCGGCCGAACACCAGAAGTGGCTGGACGAGACGCTGGTGCCCAACGCCAAGGGCGATTTCCGCATCGGCCAGCAGCTGTACGACGAAAAGCTCGCCTTTGCCCTGAACTCGCCGATGACGCGCCAGGACATCCGCCAGCGTGCCGAGGCGGCCATCACCGAAACGCGCAAGGAGATGTACGACATTTCCCGCAAGGTGCTGGCCGGCAAGCCCGGCGCGCCGGCGTCGATGCCCGACGCGCCCAGCGACGAAGAACAGCAGAAGACGATCGAGGCCGCGCTCGAACTGGCCTACGCGGACCGTCCGGCGCGCGACAAGGTCGTCGAGCTGGCCAAGGCGTCCACCGCCGAGGCGACAAAGTTCGCCCGCGAGAAGGACCTGGTCACCGTGCCCGACACGCCGGTGCAGATCATCCTGATGCCGGAATTCCAGCGCGGCGTGTCCGTGGCCTACTGCGACTCGCCCGGCCCGCTCGACAAGGGGCTGGACACGTTCTACGCGGTATCGCCGATCCCCGACGACTGGACGCCCGCGCAGGTCGATTCGTTCCTGCGCGAGTACAACACCCGCTCGATCCATGAGCTGAGCATCCACGAGGCGATGCCCGGCCACTACCTGCAGATCGCGCACGCCAACAAGCATCCGTCCGTGCTGCGCGCGGTGCTGGGCTCGGGCTCGTTCATCGAAGGCTGGGCGATGTACGCCGAGAAAGTCATGGCCGATGCCGGCTACATGGACAACGATCCGCTGATGCAGCTGATCCAGCGCAAGTGGGCGCTGCGTGCGTTCGCCAACGCGATCCTGGACCAGGCCATCCACGTCGACGGCATGAGCGAAGCCGACGCGATGAAGCTGATGACCGTCACCACGTTCCAGCAGGAACGCGAGGCGGCGGGCAAGTGGACGCGCGCGCGGCTCACCTCGGCGCAGCTGCCGACCTACTTCGTCGGCTACGCCGAGCACCTGGACCTGCGCCGCGAAATGGAAAAGCGCGACGGCGCCAAGTTCAACCTGAAGGCCTTCCACGACAAGGTGCTGTCCTTCGGTTCGCCCCCGGGCCGCTTCGCGCGCCAGCTGATGCTGGACGAACCGATCAAGTAACTGTCTGTTGCGTACCGGCCGGCCAGGTCCGCCTGGCCGGTCACGGATCCGGCCCGCAACGGGTACGGACCAGTCAACCCGCCAGCCGCCTGATGCTGGCTGGCACGCCGGCGGTCGAGGGCGCAGGATCGGGGTACCTCCGCCCTGCGCCCACGCCATGCGCTTCCTGACCCCCGCCCTTCTGCTGCTCGCCGCGCTGCTCGCCGGCTGTGCCCATCCGCCCCGCGCGGAGTCCCCGGCCGCCGTTGATCGGGCCGACGCGAATCCCGCCATGGTCGAGCTGGCCATCGTCGACACCACCGTGGTCGACGTGCGCAGCGGCGCCCTGCTCGCCCATCGCGACGTGTCGGTCGACCATGGCCGCATCGTCGCCATCGAACCCGCCGGCGCGGCCTCCGCGCGGCGGACCGTGGATGGCGCTGGACGCTTCCTGATTCCGGGCCTGTGGGACATGCACGTGCATTTCGGCGGCGGCGAGGCGCTGGTCGACGAGAATCGCGACCTGCTGCCCCTGTATGTCGCCCATGGCGTCACCACGGTGCGCGATGCGGCCGGCGACCTGAGCGGGCACGTGCTCCAGTGGCGTGACCAGATCGCGCGCGGGGAACTGCAGGGGCCGACGCTCTACACCTCGGGGCCGAAGATCGAAGGCAAGGGTTCGATCTGGCCCGGCGACTTGGAAGTCGCCAACCAGGCCGAACTGGACGCCGCCCTGGACCAGTTGCAGGCGCTGCACGTCGACTTCGTGAAGATCACCGACAACGCGCTGCCCACGCCACTGTTCGAAGCCGCGCTGCGCGGCGCCCGGCGTCGCGGCATGGTCACCTCCGCCCACATCCCGATGTCCCTGAGCCTGGACGCGGTGGCCGCCGACGGCCTGGGTTCGATCGAACACATGGGCTACGCGCTCAAGTCCGGCTCGCCGCGCGAAGACGAGATCAGCGCCCGCTCCGCCGACGGCACGCTGGCCTACCGCGACGCGCTGACGCTGGCGGCGGACACCTTCGACGAAACCCGCGCGCTGGCCGCCTACCGCCGCCTGGCCGCGCACGGGACCGCCATCACGCCCACCCTCTATGGCAGCCGCGTCACCGCCTACCTGGACCAGGTGGACCATCGTGGCGACGACTTCCTCGCCTACATCGGGCCCGGACTGAAGGCGACCTACAACTGGCGCGTGGAGCGCGCCGCCCGCGACGACGCCGCGGCCATCGCCGCCCGGCACCGGGTCTACGAACGCAGCGCTTCGCTGCTGCCGCTGCTGCAGCGCGCCGGCGTGACCGTGCTGATCGGCACCGACGTCGGCTTCCTCAACTCGTACAACTATCCCGGCATCGGGCTGCATGACGAGATGCGCGAGTACGTGCGCTACGGGCTGACCCCGCTGCAGACGCTGCAGTCGGCGACGCTGCGCAACGCCGGTTTCCTGGGCCATGGCGACGAATCGGGTGAGATCGCCGTGGGCAAGGTGGCCGACCTGGTCCTGCTGGATGCAGATCCGCTGCAGGACATCGAGGCCACGCGCCGCATCCAGGCCGTCGTGCTCAAGGGCGATTACCTCGACCGGGCCGCCCTGGACGCCCTGCTGGAGCAGGTGCGGGCACGCACCGCGCAGCGCGAGGCGACCTATCGCGCGCAACCTCCGGCGCCGTAGCCGGGCGAGGACGACCGGCGCCGCCGAGGGCGCCGATGCGTAACGCGGGAAGTCCCGGCGACCGGCCGTGCGCCTGCGCCCCCGTCGCGGGGGATTCAAGTCCGATCATCCCGGCACGATGCTGGCTGGGCCACGCCTCGCCCGGCGCGGCCACGCGTGCGTGCCTGAAAGGCATGCAGCCACGCGTGGCGCCGCGACGCCCACCCGTTTAACCTGACCCGGATTCGACATGACGCTCCCGCCTTCCCCCGTGGTTGACGTACGCGAGCGCAGCATGTCCCGTGCCCCAGGAGAACGGACTTCCATGCCCGCGAGCAAGCTGCCCGAGGACACTTTCGCCGGCGCCACGCCCGCCATCGACGGCATCCGGGTGGGCGTGGGCGGGTGGACCTATGCGCCCTGGCGCGACAACTTCTACCCGCCCAAGCTGGTGCAGCGCCGGGAACTGGAATACGCCAGCCGCCGGCTGAGCGCGATCGAGATCAACGGCACCTTCTACGGCGCGCAGAAGCCGTCCACGTACGCCAACTGGGCCGCGCAGACGCCCGAGGGCTTCGTGTTCTCGGTCAAGGCGCCCATGCGCATCGTCCAGTCGAAGGTGCTGGCCAAGGCCGCGGGCCAGGTCGAGGACTTCCTCGGCGGCATCGCCTCGCTGGGCGACCGCCTCGGCCCGGTGGTGTGGCAGTTCGAAACGCCCCGGCTGGACCGCGAGGATTTCACCACCTTCATTGCGCAGTTGCCCGCACAGGTTGACGGGCGGCGCGTGCGCCACGTGCTCGACGTGCGCGATTCGGCCTTCGTCGACGCGCGCTACGTGGCGCTGGCCCGGGAACACGGGGTGGCGACGGTATTCACCGATTCACGCGAGTTCCCGTCCTTCTCCGACATCACCGCCGACTTCGTCTACGCACGGCTGATGCGCTCGCGCAGCGAGTTCCCGGATGGCTACAGCGAGGACGAACTGGCCCACTGGGCCTCGCGTGCGCGCATCTGGGCACGCGGCGGCGTCCCCGACGACCTGCCGCGCATCAGCGCCAATGGCACTCCGCACGCGGAGGCGCGCGATGTCTTCGTCTTCTTCATCAGCGCAGCCAAGGAGCGCAATCCGGCTGCCGCGATGGCGCTGATCGAGCAGTTGCGGGCCACTAGCCGGCCGACGTGACCGTCCAGTGCGTCACCCGGGGCTCGAACTCGAGCAGGAAGTCCGCGTCCTGCGGGTAGTACTTCGCACGTAACAGGTCGTCGCCGGCGAAGGCGCGGATCGAAGCCTCGCCGTCCCAGTAGCTCAGCGTGAGGAAGTGGGCGATCCCGCTCTCGTCCCGGCGCAGCACCTGCGCGCCCAGGTTGCCCGGTGTGCCGCGGTAGTCGGGCATGGCGCGGGCCGCGAGGAAGCGCTCGTATTCGTCCGCCTGCGCGAGCGGCGTGCGGCCGTGCCAGAGGCGGGCGATCATCGTCAGGCGTTCCCGTCAGGCTCGCCTGCGGTCAGGCGCGCTTTCCTTCGGCCCTGCTTGCATCAGGCCGCCCAACGGCCGGCCGCTGGCTCATCGCCACGCTGCCCAGGATGAGCGCGGCCGAGATCGCCATGGTCCAGGTCAGCGGCTCGTCGAGCAGCATCCACGCCCAGGCCACGCCGAACACGGGAATGAGGTAGGTGACCGTGGACGCGCGGCTGGCGCCGATGCGCGCGATCAGCCGGTAGTACATGACGAAGGCCAGGCCGGTGCACAGCACGCCAAGCAGCGCGGCGCAGCCCCAGGACTTCAGCGGGATCGCATGCGCGGGCCAGGTCGCGATGGCGAAAGGCAGTGTGAGCAGCGTCGAGACGCCCAGCGTCGCCGCGGCGACCGCCGCCGGCGGCAGCCCCGTGAGGTGGCGGCGCACCAGGTTGATGCCAATGCCATACAGGAACGACGCGGCGCAGCCGGCCAGCACGGCCCAGCCGATGCTGGCGCCGGCCACCTTGCCGCTGGCCAGCACCACCACGCCCGCGAAGCCGGTGAACAGCGCGATGGCGCGCTGGGTGCCGATCTTTTCGCCGAAGAACATGAAACCCACGAGGGCGGTGAACAGCACGGTCATCGCGTTGGTGATGGCGCCCACGCCCGCCGGCGCGCGCTGGGCGGCCCAGGCGAACAGGATGAAGGGAATGGCCGAGTTGATCGCGCCGATCAGCGCCAGCTTGCCCCACAGGGCACGGCTGGCGAACTGGCGGCGCGCGCGCCACAGGAAGGGCAGCAGCACGAGCGAGCCCAGGCCCAGTCGCACCACCACCAGCGCGAACGCGCCGAAATCGTGGGCCGCCACGCGCATGAACAGGAACGAGGCGCCCCAGATCGCGCCGAGCGCGGCCAGTTCCAGCGGCGTAATCCAGGCGTTGCGCCGGGCGAGCGCATTGCCATCGAGGACGGGGGTGGACAGCGTGGTCATTGGAGATTCTCGCGTGCGGCGGAAGGACCAGGCGTGGGGCCCACGCCTGGATGCGCATTGCCTGATCGGTACATCCCTGATCGGTACATCCCTGATCGGTACATCCCTGATCGGTACATCGCTGATCGGTGATGCCGGTCGATGATCAACCCTGGCTTGAGTTGAACCGATGTGCGCGGTTTGCGGCTTCGCGCGCCGCACCCACGGCGGCCGGGTCCAGGTTGAACCCGAACAGCCGCACGCCGCTCTCGGTTCGCGGCCGGTGGCTGCTGCCGGGCAGGAAGCGGACGTAGGTACCGGCGCCATAGCGGGCGTGGCCTTCGATCACCTCGCCACTGACGACGTAGTAGTGCTCGCCGGTGTCGTGGTCGTCCACGTAGGGCCAGCTGCTGTCGGGCGCCATGTCGACGACCCACACCCGCACGCCGGGGTCGGAGGCCAGGTCGCGCCGGGTACAGCCGGGCCCGATGCGGATCGGATGGATGTCGTCGATGGCACTGGCCTGCAGCAGTGGTGCGATGGCGTCGAGTCGGCCCATGGCGCGGATTCCAGGCAAGGTGGGACGTGGGGGAGACGGTTGGCGGTGATGCGGGGCGCCAACCGGATGCGTCCATTCTGGGCTGACGGACCACATCCACAAGCGCATACTTTCTCCGGCAGGCACAAGCCAGATTTGCGGCTTGCCACGCCCTCGTCGCGGGCCACGCGCACTGCTTTCGCGCCTGCCCACGCGGCACCAGACAACGCCACACACCACCACGCCACCGGAGTCGCCATGGCCCTGCGCGCCGACCTGCTGCCCGCCCTCGCCGCCTTCGAGTCCGCCGCGCGCCACCAGAACTTCGCGCACGCCGCCGAGGAACTGCACCTCACCGCCAGCGCGGTCAGCCATCACGTGCGCAGGCTGGAATCGCGGCTGGGCGTGGTGCTGTTCCAGCGGCATGCGCGCGGCGTGTCGCTCACCGCGCAGGGCCGGCAGCTGGCCGACGCCGCCGGCAGTGCGATGGCCGACATGGAGAGCGTGGTGCGCACGCTGCGCGTCACGCGCGACGAGCGCGACCGCGTGCACGTGACGACGCTGCATTCGCTCACCTACACCTGGCTGCAGCCCCGCCTGCCGCAGTTCGCCGCCCAGTATCCGGACGTGCGCCTGACCGTCGACACCGAAGTCGCGCTCACGCGCTTCGACGACGGCGGCCCCGACTTGGGCATCCGCCACGGCGCAGGGCATTGGCCGGGCCTCACCGCGCACCACCTGATGGACGATTACCTGTACCCGGTCGCCTCGCCTTCGCTGGCCGGGCTGGAGAAGATCCGCAGCCCGGCCGACATCGCGCGGCTGCCGCTGGTCACCGACCTGGCTCGGCAGGGCTGGCTGGACTGGTTCCGCGCCGCCGACGTGCACGCGATCTCGGTCGAGGAGCGCTTCCGTTTCAGCGACAGCACGGCGGCGCTCAATGCCGCGGTGCACCGCCTGGGCGCGGCGCTGGCCCGCGACAAGCTCGCCACGCCCTACCTGGCCGCCGGCGTGCTGCAACGCCTGCCCGGACCCGCGCTCAAGGCGCGCTGGGGGTATTACGTCGTCTATCCCAGCCACAAGCGCCTCAAGCCGGCCGCGCGCGCGTTCGTCGACTGGCTGCTGGCCCTGCCGCAGGACGCCGCGCCGGTCTAGCGCGTCCGACCGCGCGGCTTGCGCGCCGCGGGCTTCTTTACCGGCTTGCGCAGCGCCGCCTCGATGGCACGACGCGCCCACGGCTGCATGGCCTGCGGCGAGTCCATGGCGTCCTCGGGGACCGACCAGTAGCTCATGGTCAGCGGCTTGTCCGTCAGACCATAGACGTACGGCGCGCAGCCGGCGGCCTCGAAGTCGGGCTGGGTGTGGGCGTCGACCTTGAGATAGAGCGCGTCCTCGATGAACACCCCGACGAGCAGGCCATCCAGGTACAGCCCATGGCCGCCGAACATGGCACGCGCGGTCAAGGTGCCCATCGGCGCGAACAGGTCGCGCAGGTGACCGATCAGGTCGGCGCTCATCGCGATGCGACCGTGGCGACCGTGGCCGGTGCAGCGATCACGGCACGGCCTTCAGCGTGGCGCGCAGGCCCGGCAGCAGGCGTGCGCGCAAGGCCTCGTCGCCGTGTTCCTGCACCAGCACATACAGCGCTGTCATGAAGGCCACCGTGTCGTGCCGTCGCGCGAGTCCCGCCTCGCTGAGGAAGGCCGCGTCCCAGCCCGGCAATGGCGCCGGCGTCGCGAGACGGGCGAACCATGCGTCCCAGTCGGCGGTGTCATGCAGGCCGCGCTGGGCGATGTAGTACGCCGCGCGGGCCAGGCGCATGGACTCCCCGTGGACGTAGGACGGATTCGCGGCCGGGGCGACCTGCACCGCCACCGCTTCGCGCAGGCGTGCGAGCTGCGCGCGGTCCAGCTTCGGATTGAGCGCCAGCTGCAGCACGAGGTCCGCGCCGTGCGCGACCCCGTGCCGCCAGCCCTGTCCGTCGATGAAACCCCGATAGTCGCGCACGCCGGACAGGTAGCCGGCGGCATCGGTGACCAGCGCATCGCGCTGCGCGTCGCTCATCCACGCGGCGATGCGATCGGTACGGGCGAGCTCCGACAGCACGAGGGCCGCGAACGGCGGCGCGAATCCCCGCGGATCGGGCGCCTGCAGCATCGCGGTCAGCCGGGCCCGCAGGGACTGCAGGGTCGCCGCATCCAGTTTCGACTCCCGCATCCATGTGCTCAGCGCCTCGTAGGCGATGCCGTCGCGCAGCTGCGGGTCGGGATCGGCCAGGCAGTCGAGCAGGGCCAGCGCCAGCGCGTTGCGGGTGGACGCCGTTTCGATGGCAAAGCCTGCGGCCTTCAGCGCGCCCCGCGCACCGGCGTCATGTCCGGCCGGCGGGCAGCTGGCCAGCGCCGCGCCGCTCCACAAGGTCAGGGCCAGCAGGGCCGCGGATCTGCGCATCGCCGTGTCTCCGGTGCTCATGCCCGGTGCGGGCGGTTGAGCGGATTCTGTCACGCACGGCGCCGGGGATTTGCCGCATCCGGCCACGCGGCGACGTCATCGGTCCGGCACGCCTCCAGACCCGATAATGCCCGCATGGCCCTGACCGACTCCCGCAAGGCATACCTGCAGATCCACTTCTGCGTCGTGCTGTGGGGCTTCACCGCGATCCTGGGCAAGATGATCTCGCTGCCGGCGCTGCCGCTGGTGTGGTGGCGCCTGGTGATCGTGCTGGCCGCCCTGGCGCTGGTGCCGCGCGTGTGGCGCGGCCTGCGGGCGATGACGGCGCGGCTGCGCTGGGCCTATGCCGGCATCGGGGCGCTGGTGGCGCTGCACTGGCTGACCTTCTACGGCGCCATCAAGCTCTCCAACGCGTCGGTCGGCGTGACCTGCATCGCGCTGGGCACCGTGTTCGTGGCCCTGCTCGAGCCCTGGCTCGCGCGCAGCCGCTTTTCCAAGCGCGAACTGGCGCTGGGCGTGCTGGTGCTGCCCGGCGTCGTGCTGGTGGTGGGCGGCGTCCCCGCAGGCATGCACGACGGCATCATCGTCGGCACCATCTCCGCCGTGCTGGTGGCCCTGTTCGGCTCGCTCAACAAGCGCCTGGTCGAACATGGCGACCCGCTCGCCGTCACCGCGATCGAGCTGGGCGCCGGCGCGCTGGTGCTGACCGCGCTGGCGCCGGTGATGCCCACGCTCTTCCCCGCCTTCGCCGGCGACCTGCTGGTGATGCCCGGGCCGCGCGATGCCTGGCTGCTGCTGGCCCTCTCCCTGGCCTGCACGCTGCTGCCCTTCACCCTGTCGCTGATCGCGCTGCGCCACATGAGCGCGTTCGCCCAGCAGCTGGCGGTCAACCTGGAGCCGGTCTACGCGATCGTCCTGGCCATCGCGCTGCTGGGCGAGCAGCGCGAGCTCAGCGGCCAGTTCTACCTCGGCGTGGCGGTGATCCTGGCCGCGGTGTTCATCCATCCGCTGCTGGGGCGGCCGCGGCCCCTGCAGGCCGACGTGCTGGCCACCTCCGAGGCCAAGGGCGCCGCGGACTAGCGGACCCGCTCGCGCCCCACGCCCGGTCCGCCGCGTCCGGCATGCACCGATTCACCCGTTGCCCCCGTTCACCCGGGTGCACCGGCGCGGCGCCGGGGTATGCTCGCCGCTCGCCCGACCACCGGATCCCGCCTTCGCATGTATCTCGAGCACTACGGCCTGAAGGAGGCTCCGTTCTCGATCACCCCCGATCCCCGTTTCGTGTTTCTCAGCGAGCGGCACCGGGATGCGCTGGCGCACCTGCTGTTCGGCATCGGCCAGGGCGGCGGCGGCGGCTTCGTGCAGCTGACCGGCGAGGTCGGCACCGGCAAGACCACGCTCAGCCGGCTGCTGCTGGAACAGATTCCCGACAACACGCGGGTCGCGCTGGTGCTCAACCCGCGCCTGTCGCCCGAGGAACTGCTGGAAACCATCTGCGAGGAGCTGCACCTCCCGGTCGAAGGTCGCCGCGGCAGCATCAAGGCACTCACCGACGCGCTCAACGCCTACCTGCTGGACGCGTACGCGCAGGGCCTGCGGGTCGTGCTGATCATCGACGAGGCGCAGAACCTGTCGACGCCGGCGCTGGAACAGGTGCGCCTGCTGACCAACCTGGAAACCCACACCCAGAAGCTGCTGCAGATCATCCTGCTCGGGCAGCCGGAACTGCGTGACCTGCTCGCCCGCCCGGAACTGCGCCAGCTGGCCCAGCGCATCACCGCGCGCTACCACCTCACCCCGCTGGACGCGGCCGAGACCACCGGTTACCTGCGCCACCGCTATCGCGTCGCCGGCGGGCAGCACCTGCCCTTCGACACCGCCGCGATCGCGCGCCTGCACCGGCACTCCGGCGGCGTCCCGCGGCTGATCAACGTCATCGCCGAACGCGCCCTGCTGGGCGGCTACGCGCACGACGACACGCGCATCGACGCGCGCACGGTCGATCGCGCCGCGCGCGAGACGCTGGCGCCGGCAATCTCGTCGCGCACCTGGCGCCGGGCCGGACCCGTGCTCGCGGCCGCCGGATTGGCAGCGGCCGCGCTGGTCACCCTGGCCGCCGGCATGTGGTCGCGCGGCCCCGGCACGCCGCGCGCTTCCGACGCCCGCGGCAACGCCGGCGCCATCGCCGTCAGCCATCGTCGCGAAGAAGTCCGGCGCGGCCGCGCGCGTGGACGCGGAGGCGTTGCAGGCCCTGATCGACGCCGCCGCCGCACAGAGTGAGCACGCCCCCTGGGCCTACCTGCTGGAGCTGTGGTCGCAACCCAATCCCGCGGCAGCCGCGCGCGCCGCCGCCGGCTGCGCGTTCGCGCAGGCCGACGGCCTCTATTGCGTGCGTGGCCTGGCCCGCCTGGATCGCCTGGTCGCGCTCGAACGCCCCGTGCTGCTGCGCCTGCGCGCCGGCCCGGCCCAGGCCTGGGCGGTCCTGCTCGGCGCCGATTCCCGACGGGTGCGCGTCTGGCTCGGTGGCCGCCGCGTCGAGATCGACCGCATCACCCTGCCCCGGCACTGGAACGGCGAGTACGCCGCGCTGTGGCGTGGCCCCACCGGGCTGACCCTGCCGCTGGGCGCCGACAGCGCGCGCCTGGCCTGGCTGCAGCGCGAGCTGGGGCCGGGTTACGTGGCCCAGGCCGGAGCCGCGGATGACGCGACCTTGCAGGCCGCCGTGCGCCGCCTGCAGGCCGATCGCGGACTCGCGGTCGACGGCGTTCCCGGCCCGGAGACACTGATGGCGCTGGCCGCCGACGATGGCCCGGGTCCTCGCCTGGCCGAGAGGCTGGACTAGCCATGTCGCTGATCCTGGAAGCCCTGCGCAAGTCCGAAGCCGAGCGCCGTCGCGGCGCCTCGCCCGACCTGCTCACCCCCGTCGTCAACGTCGCGCCCACGGCCACCCGCGCCTGGGCCCCGGTGGGCCATGCCCGCCGGCGTCGCCGCCGCGCTGCTGGTCGCGCTGGGTGGTGCCGCGCTCTGGCGGATGCGCGATGCGCCGGCACCGGTCAGCCCCGTGACGACCACGCCGGCGCAAGCATCTGCAGACACGGCCGGCCAGTCGCCCGCGCCAGCGCGCACGCCGCGGCCAGCGGCGACCACCACGGCCATCGCCATGCCACCGCCCGCCGCGCCGCCGGCACCGGCGACGACGCAGTCCGCACCCGCGGCCAGCGACGCCGTGGTCGCGCCGCAGACGCCGGCCGCGGGGGCAGCCCACACCGCCGCCCATGCCGGCCTCGCCCGCGACCGTCTCGCCGCCGCCCCCCATCACCGCGCCGCCCGCCGCGCCTGTGTCCAGCGAGTTCATCAGCCCGCAGGCCACGATCCGCCTGGCCGACCTGTCCCCCGAGGAACGCAGCCAGTTGCCCGCGCTCAAGGTGAGCATGCACATGTGGGCACCCGCCGCGGCCGACCGCTTCGTCATCATCGACGGCACGCGGCTGGCCGAAGGCGACCGCGTCGCCGATGCGACCATCCAGGCGATCCAGGCCGACGGCGTCACCCTGGCCTGGCGCGGTCGGCAGATCCGCTTGCCGATCCGCTGAGGCCTGCGACGCGGTCGCGATCGACCGGCGCTCGTGCCGAGCGGGAGAACCAGCGGCTCGGTGGCGATCGATGCGTGGCCCGCGCGGCTGGTTTCGGCGCGGATGACTTCGACCCGTCCGATTACGGCGCGGCTACTTCCGCCCCGGCCCCATCGCATCGCCATCCTTCGCGAACGCCGGCGGGTAATAGAAGTTGAGCGTCTTCAACAGCGTGCGTCCGGTGTTGCGCACCTGGTGCCGTTCCCCCCTTCTCGATCACCAGCAACATGCCGGCCTTCAGGGGCACACGCGTGCCGTCGACCGTGGCCACCCCGGTGCCGGACACCACGAACAGCCACTGGTCCGCGCCGCGATGGCGATTGTCCTCGTCGCCCTCGGTATCACCGGGCGCCAGCACCATCTCCGCCGCCTGCGCCCTGCGCACATTGAATGCGACGCGGAACCCCTTGCCAAAGCGAAGTGACTTGCGCTGCATGGCGATCTCCCGGAAGCACCCGGTTCCACCCTGCGGCAGGCGACGTCAATGCGAGGACAAGAATCGACGGCGCCGGTTGAGCGCTGGCCCGGGCCTGTCAGACGCGGCCGGAGCCTCGGCCCGCGGAACGCGTGAGTCGCGCTCGCGCCGCGAGCCACCTGGGCTTGAACGAAGGGTCAGGGCGCCTGGCCGCACCGCACCTGGTGCGGCAGGAACGAGGCCGCCCGCACGAATGCCGGCCTGCCCTCGAACTCGGCAGGCTCGGGGACAAGCTCTACGCGATATTCGAGCATGGGTTCGAACGGACAGTTGCTGCATTCCCGGGCCGCCAGGACACGCATTCTGGTTCCGGCCTCCAGCGGCATGACGAAGGTGACTTCCGAGCCCCGGAATCCCGGATTCCAGATCGATACGAAGTCGGTTTTCTTCTCCGGCCCGAACCCCTTGGTGACGCCATGAGCACGAAGCGTCTCCAGCAGGACGCACTGCGTGCCGATGAGATCGCCATGCTCGCCGGAAACATCCCGGTACGCAGCCTCGCCGCAACCGGAGAGCGCGGTGGCTGCCAGACATGCAAGGATCAGTTTGTGCTTGTCCATGTGCGTCCTGTCGGCAGATCAGAGCCGGCCCCATGCCCGGCCCGCATGCATTGCTAGCCGCGTGCCGCGTAGACGCCGAGCAGCGAGCTGACCAGCTTCAGGCGAACCCGCTCCCCGGCCGATACCTCGCGGGCCGCACAGTAGGTGACGTTGGCGCCGCTGCTCAAGTCGGCGCTTGCCAGGTGGGGGCAGCGCCTGCCACTGCTGACGCTGACGACAGTGGCGTCCTGCACTGACCTGCTTCCGACGGCCATGTTGGCCAGAGCAGCCAGGTTGTAGGAAGCAAATGCGACCAGCACGGCTGCGAACAAGGCCACGGTTGCCGGGTTGACAGCCGTTCCGCGAAAGACCACTTCCCTTTCCGTGGCACTGAGCTTGATCACAAACGTCGACACGCCCGCGCCGGCCACGAGGGCCAGGCAGAGGAAGGACGCAGAGAAGTACCGCCCGAACTGCAAGCCCACTCCCACGGCGAGGACGCCGAAAAAGAAGAACGCCATTTTCCAGAGCAATTTCATCGGCGACGAACGCCTGAGAGGCGCCGTTGCCGCTCCGCTCTGGATTGAATGGATGCTGGCACGCCGCCTGGCTGCCCCATGCTTCGGCCCCGGTGGCATGCCAGGCGCGCCGCGACGACTACCGGTAGTCATTGACCAGCTCCCCATTCGACGAACCCTCGAACTGCGGGAGCCCGTCCGTGATCTCGTAGAAGTCGGCCTTTTCGCCCACGAAGATGTGCCCGATGGTCTTGAGGCCGGTGGGCCCGTCCAGCGATCCGGCGATGATCCCCATGGCATCCAGATCGAAAGGCTCCCAGAACAGGCTGGACCCGCACACGCGGCAGAAGCCGCGCCGTGCGATATCCGAAGTCTGGTACCAGGCCAGGCCGGTGTCTTCGGTGATGGTGATGTTGACCTTCCGCGCCTTGGAATGCGGACCGAAGTTGCCGTGCAGGCGCTGGCACATGCTGCAGTGGCAATTCACGACATCGCGCAGGGGGCCTTTCACCTCGTAGCGGACCGCTCCACAAAGGCAGCCGCCGGTCGTGGTCTCATGGCTATCGGTCATGACGGATTCCCCCGCGCACGCGGCGCCTGAGTGAAGCCGGGCGCGACGGCTTCGGTTTGTGGATCGCCGGGAGCGCCCAGGCGCAACTACTGGGAATTGGCGAGGCGGACATTTCCATCAGCGGAAATGATGAGGAGAAAGCCACGGTGGAACTGCTTGCGTTTGGCCGTGGGGTAAGCGCCAAACAAGTATCCATCCCTGTCCTTGCAGACGCGCTCGACGGTCAGCTCATCCTGCCTGTGGCCAGTGAGCTCGAACACCCTGTCGTAGAGCGCCGATTCACTGATGGGCAGGCTGGCGATACTGACGTCCACGCAGAGCAACTCCTGCTCCACCGCGTCGGGACCTGGCTGGGATTGGGCCTGATGGCCGCACCCGGCAACACCCAGGGCGGCGAGGAGGAGGATGCTGCGGCAAGCGCGTTCTACCCGATGCATGGCCTGACGCCTGAATTGAGCCGACCCGCGAAAGGTCGAACGTGCCGACATGCTGCAGCTAATCAAAGCCGCGATCAAATAAAACCGAGGCTACCGCACCGACCCCGACGAGCGCCGCAATGCCCATGGCAAGTGTCAGCCCTGCAGCGACGATCGTGGTCCGGCCCGCGCTGATTCGTCCGCCAGAAAGCTGGACATGCGCTGCCAGCACCCAGATCAGCGGAACCAGCCAGGCAGCCAGGGCGACCAGCGGAAACGCCAGCGCCGGCGCCTGCAACCACAGGAGCCCATAGAACAGCACCGGGGCAAAGACCAGGGACCACACGCTGGCCAACCAGAACCGCAGTCGCGGTGAGGGATCCCCACCCCCGACGCCGAGATCGGACTGGGGTGGAGCGTAGGGATGTTGATCGGAAGCTGGCTCAGTCATGACGTGCTACCTCCGATCGGTGAATCGGCTTGGCTTGAACGAATTGTCAGCTGCGTGGCGAAGCGAACTGCCCGCCCTCACCGCAGCTCCGCCAGGCACTGCTGCTTGACCGCCGACAATGACGACTCGGGCACGGACTCCAGTGCAGCGCGCCGCAGCGAGCGCTCATGCGCCCGCGCTGCCGGGTTGTCCAGGAAATCGGGCCCCATGAAGGAAACGCCGAAGCACGGCTTGCCCGGGGTCTGAGCCCGCAGGAACGCAGCCGGATCGACCCGGACGAAGTGACTGGCGATCTGCGCCAGATCCTCCAGTGATTCGCCGGGCGGTGTTGTCTGCGCCAATGCCACGACCTGCTGGAATGCAGCGGCGTCCCCGGCATCCACGCGCGCGGACAGGTCTGCCAGGCTGGACTGCCCTAGGGCCGGGAACGTGGCCAATGCAATCAAAGGTCCAAGCAGCAGGGAGCGTTTCATGAGGGCTGACGCCTGGGTTGAGCCGCGCCGCGAAGTGGCTTCGGCTTGAGCGGGATTGTCAGATGCCGTCCGCGGATGGCCTGCCCGCCGCACGAGGCATGACGACGACCCTGTGGGCCTTGTCTCCGAGATCCTTCTCAAAGGACGGCGTCTGGGCAATGTTGGCTTCCATGCTCGTATCCCAGTCGAGCACCCAGGCGCCCTGGGAGAAGTAGTACATGCGAGCAGTGACATTGGACAGGCTCCCGTTCGGGGCGGCGGCCGTTGCCACGACCCGCACCTTGCCTGGCACCTCGATCACCGCGTCCTGGCCGAATGGCACCCATACGCTTGGAGTGGCGATGGGCTTGCCGCCTTCGCTTACCACGGCATCGAAGCGGACTCCGTCACCACCGGCGTAAGCCAGCAAAGGAGCGGACGCGAGGACAACGGCTGCGACGAGTTTTCTCACAAGGTTCTCCATACTCTTGGGTCTTACGTCTGGATTGAGCCGAGCCCGCGAAGAGGCTTGGGCCTGGATGAATTGTCAGGCGGCAGAGTCAAGGCTGGCAAGCAACGGTTATGGAGGTGACTGTCTTGCCCTTTGCCGGAATCTGCAGCCAGCAGGCGGCGTCGGCTCCATAGTATTCATAGAAGCTGCCCGACTCCCGATCTGCCACAAGCGGCGGACCGTACAGGGAGAGCATCCTGTCCAGCGGATCTCCAGGGCAAAGATGCATTGGCGTGCATCCCTTTGCTTTGTCGGAATAGAGCCCGGCCACAACCCCGTCGCTGAAAGACACGCGCACGTTCGGGTAGACATAGTGGAGGTTGAGGAAATCTGATGCCTCGACTTTGCGGCGAGGCTGACCCAGAAGCGCAACGACCGCGCCGGGTGACTCCCCGATAGCGACACCGCCCAGTGCGAGTTCCCTGTCTGGCACTGTGCCTTCGCGCGCGAAGGCCAGGGATGGGATCAGGAGAAACAGGATGCTGAGAAGTTTCATGCCGCCTGACGCCTTAATTGGGCCGAGCCGCGAAGCGGCTTCGGCTTGGATGAATTGTCAGGCGGCAGCTTAGTACCCATCGGCTACGAGTTGGATCGCGGCGATCGGCGGCCCCCATCCCAACCTTCCCCCGTGGAACGGGGGAAGGAGGCCAAGCCGTGGTTTGGGGTGAGGACACGGCGATCTGCTGCCCCCATCCCAGCCTTCCCCCGTGGAACGGGGGAAGGGGCCAAGCCGTGGCTTGGGGTGAGGACACGGCGATCTGCTGCCCCCATCCCCACCTTCCCCCGTGGAACGGGGGAAGGGGTCTTACGCAACGCGCAAAAAAAAGCGGACCCGAAGGTCCGCTTTTCTCATCTCACCGCGCTGCCGTCTCAGGCGTGCGCGCGCTTGGGGAAGCCCACCATGCGCTGGGTTTCCTCGCACCACAGCTTCATGCGGGCGCTCTTGAGGCTGGTCCACAGCGTCAGGCGCGGAGCGGCCTGCAGCAGGGGGCTGGACTCGAAGGCTTCGCGCAGGCGGTAGTTCGGGATGCGGCTGGCCAGGTGGTGGATGTGGTGGTAGCCGATGTTGCCGGTGAACCAATGCATCACGCGGGGCAGGTCGTAGAACGAGCTGCCGGCGACGGCGGCGCGGCTGGAGTCCCACTCCTTGCCACGGGTCCAGTACGCCTCTTCGAAGGTGTGCTGCACGTAGAACAGCCACACGCCCGCGGCGCCGGCGATCAGCACGATCGGCAGGTGCACCATCAGCACGGTGTGCCAGCCCACCCACCAGCCCATCAGGCCGCCGGCGATCAGCAGCACCAGGTTGTTGAGCAGCACGCTCGCCCATTCCTTCTTCCAGGTGAAGGGCAGGTCGAACGGGAAACGGTGCTTGAGCACGAACTGGTAGGCCGGGCCGATGCCCAGCAGCACGGGCGTGCTGCGGTACAGGCGGTAGCCCAGGCGACCCAGCCACGAGCGCGAGCGGTACTCGGCGACGGTCAGGGTCTCGATGTCGCCCATCTCGCGGCGGTCGAGGTTGCCCGAGGTGCCGTGGTGGATGGCGTGGGTCTTCTTCCAGTAACCGTAGGGGAAGAGCGTGACCACGCCCAGGCAGCGGCCGACCATGTCATTGACGCGCTGGTCGGCGAAGAACGAACCGTGGCCGCAGTCGTGCTGGATGATGAAGGTGCGCACATAGAGGCCGGCGGCCGGCAGTGCCAGCAGCAGGGTCCAGCCGTAGCCCCATTCGGCCACCACGCTCCAGGCCATCAGGCCCCACAGCACGGCAAACGGCACCAGGGTGTTGATCAACTGCCACACCGCGCGTCCCATGTGGGGTCGGGCGAACTGCGCGCAGAGCTTGCGCAGGTTGGAGGCGTCGGACGGAGTAGCAGCAGTAGCAGCGTTCAAAGGCGGGGGTCCCCTTGTGGAGGACCCATTGTCCCCATCGCACACCATCACCGCAACGACGCTGGCGTATGGATGTACTGGCTGAATGGGCCGGGCTTCACATTCCGGCCCTTCCGACGCTTGCGCCCAGGTAAACACGCTGCGAGGCTGGCCGGCCTTCACGCGCGAAACCGCCATGCAGACCCTTCGTTTCGATCTCGATCGCGAGCACGTGGAGCTCAACCAGCTGCTCAAGCTGGTCGGCCTGTGTGACAGCGGGGGTGCCGGCAAGCAGCTGGTGGCCAGTGGCGCGGTGCGCGTCGACGGGGTCGTGGAGCTGCGCAAGACCTGCAAGATCCACGCGGGCCAGACCGTCAGCCTGGACGGCGTGCGCATCGAGGTGGTCGCGGCGCCCTGATGTCGGCGGGTGCTCGGGCACCTGATCGAACCTACGCGGACGGAAGGCCTCCTTGCATGGGGTGCCCCTGCCCCGGCTTCCTTCACGCCCGCACCGACCGCTTAAGATCTCCCCGGGGATTACCGGATGGGGAGACACCGTGGGAATGATCGTCGCCGTGCTCGCGCTGGCGCTGCTGGCCTGGGCCGTGTTCGCCTTCAACCGGCTGGTGCGCCTGCGCAACCAGGTCCGCACCGCCTGGGCCGACATCGATGTGCAGCTGCAGCGCCGCCATGACCTGGTGCCGTCGCTGGTCACGGCCGTGCAGGCCTACGCCGGGCACGAGCGCTCGGTGCTGGAAGCGGTGACCCAGCTGCGCGCGCAGGCCATCACGCTGCGCAGCCCGACCGCCCTGGCGCAGGTCGAGACGGCGCTGGAGCAGGCGCTGGGCCGCCTGTTCGCGCTCAAGGAGGCCTACCCCGAACTCAAGGCCAGCGAGAACTTCGCCCAGCTGCAGCGTGATCTGGTCGAGGTCGAGGACCACCTGCAGTTCGCCCGCCGCTTCTACAACGGCTCGGTGCGCGACTTCCACAACGGCATCGCCCGCGTCCCCGACGTCGTCATCGCGCGCAGCTTCGGCTTCAGGGAGGTCGAGTACTTCGAGGCGCAGCCCGACGGCCGCGCCGCCGTCACCGTGGACATGACGCCATGACGCGCTGGCTCGTCCTGCTGCTGTGGCTGGCCGCCGGCGTCGCCCACGCCGACGAACGCATCCTGGCCTACGACTCGCGCATCCAGGTCGCCGCCGACGGCAGCCTGGAGGTCACCGAGAAGATCACGGTGCGCGCCGAGGGCACCAACATCCGGCGCGGCATCTACCGCGATTTCCCCACCCGCTATTCGGACCGCTTCGACAACCGCGTGGTGGTCGGCTTCGAAGTGCTGGACGTGCAGCGCGACGGCCGCGAGGAGGCCTGGTTCACGGAGAACAAGCGCAACGGCGTCCGCATCAACACCGGCAACGACGACCTGCTGCCCGTGCCCGCGCAGTTCACCTACACCCTGCGCTACCGGACCACGCGCCAGCTGGGGTTCTTCGCGGGCAACGACGAGTTGTACTTCAATGCCATCGGCACCGGCTGGGACTTTCCCATCGATGCCGGCAGCGTCGAGGTGCGCTTGCCGCAGCCGGTACCCGTCGACCAGATCCACGTGGAGGGTTACACCGGTCCACAGGGTTCCAGGGACCAGGACTACGTCGCCATCACTCCGCAGCCGGGCGTGGCGCGCTGGCGCCTGACCCGCCCGCTGCAGGCCCGCGAAGGCCTGGCCGTGGTGCTGACGTTCCCGAAAGGGGTGGTGACGCCGCCGACGCGGGCCCAGGGGTGGGCCTGGTTCTTCCGTGACAACGGCGGCGTGCTGGTGGCGCTGCTGGGCCTGGTCGTGCTGCTGGTGTTCTGCGTTCGCCGCTGGCATCGCGTGGGCCGCGACCCGCGCGCCGGCGTGGTCATCGCGCAGTACGAACCGCCCGAAGGCCACACCCCGGCCGGCCTGCGCTACATGTGGAAGATGCGCCAGGACACGCGCTGCTTCTCCTCGGACCTGCTGGCGCTGGCGGTGGCCGGCCAGGTGCGCATCCACCGCGAGGAAGGCATCTTCAAGGACACCTGGTCGCTCGAGCGCATCCAGGGCGTGAAGATGGATGGCCTGGGCGCCAGCGAGCGCGCGCTGCTGTCCACGCTGTTCTCGTCCGGCCCGAGGCTGGTGCTCAAGGACAGCAACGCCACCACGATGGCCGCCGCGACGGCCGCACAGGGCAAGGCGCTGGGCGCCCAGTTCCAGCCCGCGATGTTCAATCGCAACGGTGCGAGCATCCTGGCCGCGGCCGGCATCGCGCTGGCCTCGGTGGTGCTGGCCGCCATCGTCGGCGGCCAGGCCGGCATGCCCGCGACCGTGCTGGTGGCGGTGGTGATGCTGCTGACCATCATCGCCTTCGCGGTGCTGGTGAATGCACCCACGCCGGAAGGCCGGAAGCTGCTGGACGCCATCGAAGGCCTGCGGCTGTACCTGGGCGTGGCCGAACGCGACGACCTGGCGCGCCTGGGCGGGCCCGGCGCGCCGCCCGCGCTCGACGCGAAGCGATTCGAGCAGTTGCTGCCCTACGCGGTGGCGCTGGAAGTCGAAGACGCGTGGACGCGCAAGTTCACCGCGGCGGTGGGCGCCGCCGCGGCGGCAGCCGCGACGTCCGCCATCGGCTGGTACCACGGCGGCCACAGCGGCGACCTGGGCAGCTTCACCAAGTCGCTGGGCAGCACGCTCAGTTCGCAGATCGCGTCGTCGTCCTCGCCACCGGGCAGCTCCTCCGGCTCGGGCGGTGGCGGTTTCTCGGGCGGCGGCGGCGGTGGCGGCGGCGGCGGCGGGCGCTGAACCAGGATCCTCCGCGGCCTTCGGTAAGCCTCCGTGGTCTTCCCGAATCCCCTGCGGTCTTCCGGAAGCCTTCACGGTCTTCCGGAAGGCTCCGCGGTCTTCCGGAAGGCTCCACGGTCTTCCGGAAGGCTCCACGGTCTTCCGGAAGCCTCCGCGGTCTTCCGGAAGCGTCCACGGTCTTCCGGAAGGCTCCAGGGTATTCCGGAAGGCTCCACGGCCTTCCCGAATCCGGATCTGGTATTCCGGAAGCCGATTTTCCCCTTCCCGAATACGAATCCGGTATTCCCGAATCCTCCACGGTCTGGCGGAAGGCCAAATCCGCATTCGGGAAGACCAGATCCGCCTTCCGGAAGGCTTTTTTTGCCTTCGCGAATACCGATTTGGTATTCGCGAATCCTTTTTCGGGATTCCCGAAGCCGTTTTCGGTACTCGTGAAGCCATTCCGGGATTCCAGAAGCGTTTCCAGGCTGGTTGAATCCCGCCAGAGCCCGCGGACCCCATTCGACCCTCCCTGCCGGCAAACCGATGCGCCCGGTTCGCGGCGGGTCAAAGCACTCGAATCACTGGCCCGGCGACGACTCGCCCCACCCTGCGGCTCACACAGACCAAAAAAAGACGCCGCCCGAAGGCGGCGTCGTCGATTCGCGTGGCGTGCCCGGCTCAGCGGGTCGTGATGTTGCCCGTCGCGTTGCCGTTGACGGTGTTGAACACGACGCGGTTGCTGCCGAACGACACGATGGCGCCGCCGGTCTCCGGGCCCAGGCCGTTCGGATTGCCCGTGACCAGGTTTTCCGAGATGTTGATCGTCGCCGCGGCGCCCTTGGCCTTGATGCCCGCGGCGCCGGCATTGCCCAGGCCGTTGTTGCTGATGTGGCAGTTGTCGACGTTCATGCTCACCACGGCCGACGTGCTCTGCGCCTGCACGCCGCTGTTGAGGTTGTTGCCGATGAAGCTGTCGCGGACCGACATCTGGTTGGTCCGGTCCTCGGCCTTGATGCCGAAGCCGCTGGCATACACCCGCACGTTCTGCACCGACACCACCGCGGTGCCCACCGCGCCCGGGATCGAATGGATGGCCGAACCGGCGGCGTTGCCGATGTGGGTGTCGGTGACGACCAGGCGGCTGTTGCCCGACGGGCTGAACTTGATGCCGTCGGCGCTGACGTCGTTGATGCGCACGTTCTCGACGATCAGCGTGCCGCCGGCCAGGAAGCGGATGCCATCGACGCCGGTGGTGGAACCGTCGATGGAGATGTTGCGCAGCCTGACGACGTCCGCGGCGCCGGCATTGACGATGACGCCCGCCGGTGCACCGGTCGACAGGATGCTGCCGTGGATGCCGCCACCGTCGATGGTGATGGACTTGGTGATGGTGACGGTGCCGAAGCCGCCCGGGTCGAGCACGCTGATCACGCCCTTGGCGGCGGTCTTGCTGATCGCCCCGGCGAAGGTCTTGCAAGGGGCCGTGCGGCTGCAGGGATTGACGTCGTCGCCCACGCCCGACACCCAGGTGCGGGTCGCCTGCGCGTGGGCCGAGGTGGCGATCAGAAGCAGGCCCAGGCCGAGCGCGGCCTTGCGTACCGTGGTGTTGAAGCTCTTCATCGTGGTTCTCCTTGGTTGGGGTGGCGGCGGTGACCGTCGTCCAGTCGGGCCGCGGGCCCCTCCCCCATGTGGGGGATGGGACACCCCTACCAACGCAAAGGGCCGGCCAATCCAGTCATCTCGGGCAAAAAAAACGCCGCCCGAAGGCGGCGCTTGATTTCCGGTGCGGGGCTGGCGGAGCGGGGCTGGCCCGGCAGAGCCGCCGCCGACGTCAGCGGGTGGTGATGTTGCCGGTCGCGTTGCCGTTGACGGTGTTGAACACCACGCGGTTGCTGCCGAAGGACACCAGCGCGCCGCCGCCCTCGGCACCCAGGCCGGTCGGATTGCCGGTGACCAGGGTCTCGGACAGGTTGAGCGTCGCGGAGGGGCCCTTGGACTTGATGCCGGCGGCCGATGCGTTGGTCAGGCCGTTGTTGCTGACGTGGCAGTTGTCGACGTTCACCGTGACCACGCCCGACGTGCTCTGCGCCTGCACGCCGCTGTTGAGGTTGTTGTTGATGAAGCTGTCGCGGATCGACATCTGGTTGGTGCGGTCCTCGGCCTTCACGCCGAAGCCGCTCTCGTACAGGCGCACGTTCTGCAGCGACGCGACGGCGGTGCCGGCGACGCCCGGGACGGTGTGCACGGCGGTGCCGGCCACGTTGCTGATGTGGCTGTCGGTGATGACCAGGCGGCTGTTGCCCGACGGCTGGAACTTCACGCCGTCGGCGGTGAAGTCGTTGATGCGCACGTTCTCGATGATCAGCGTGCCGCCGGCCGCGAAACGCACGCCGTCGATGCCGGTGGACGCGCCGTCGATGGAGATGTTGCGCAGGCGGACCACGTCGGTGGCGCCGGCGTTGACGATCACGCCGGTGGTGCCGGACGCCAGGATGCTGCCGATGACGCCGCCGCCGTCGATGGTGATCGCCTTGGTGATGGTGACGGCGCCGAAGCCGCCCGGGTCAAGCACGCTGATCACGCCCTTGGCAGCGGTCTTGCTGATCGCGCCGGCGAAGGTCTTGCACGGTGCCGTGCGGCTGCAGGGGTTGGCGTCGTCACCCACGCCCGAGACCCAGGTGCGCGTGGCCTGCGCGTGGGCGGAGGTGGCGATGACGAGCAGGCCGAGACCCAGCGCGGCCTTGCGCAGGCCGGAAGCAAAACGATTCATGGAGTTCCCCTTTTTGGTGGACGGCCGCCGGTCGGCAGCACATCGGTGTGGCGGTGCCTATGGTGCCCGAAGGTGGCGCCCGGACGGAACCGGTCGTCGGCCCGGGCGGTGCCCATGCGGGTGCGCATGCAACCGGCGGCGATGCGGTGTGCCCTGCACGATATCGGCCGGCGCCGGCAGAACTTGTCAGGCGCGCGCGAGCACTTCGACCGGATCGCCCGCGCGCACCGTGCCTGCCGAACGCGGGATCAGGTTCTGACCGAAGGTGATGCCCTTGTCGCTGCGGCGGTAGCTGGCCAGCGTGCGCAGCGGCTCGCCGCCGGGATCGCGTTCGCCGCGCTGCGGATCGACCGTGGTGAACACGCAACGCGTGCAGGTCTTGACCACGTCGAACTCCACCTCGCCCACGCGCACGCGCCGCCAATGGTCTTCCGCGTGTGGCGCATCGGCGCCGCCGACGACCAGGTTGGGCCGGAAGCGCAGCATCGGCACCGGCTGCGGCAGCCGGGCGTTGAGGCCGTCGAGCGAAGCCTGCGAAATCAGCAGCAGCGGATAGCCGTCGGCGAAGCTGACCGTGTCGTCGGCGCGCGCCTGCGGCTCGTCGATCGTCCTGTGGCTGTCCGGGCCCATGTGGACCAGGCGCACGGGCTGCAGCAGGAAGTCGCTCAACCAGGCGTCCGCCGCCGGGTCGGCGCCGCGCGCCGCCACGGTGCTGTCCCAGACCGTCGCGTCCACCGGCCGGCCGTTGTCCGGCGTCGCCACGGCCAGCGACGGCATGCCGGGCGCCTCGAGCACCAGGCCCTCGGCGACGGGCCGTGCCCGCACCAGGGTCAGGCGGGCCAGTTCGCGGCCGGTGACGAAACGGCCGGCCGGATTGACCACCATCCAGCGCCGGTCGTTCGCCAGGCCCTGCGCTTCGACCGCGGCCTCGCGCACCGCCAGCGCGGCGGTGGACTTGATCGGATAGAGGTAAAGGCCCGAGAGGTTCATGGCAGCGTCCTTGGCGCGCGGGTCCGGCACGCGCCTGCGTGCGGCTCCCTGTCCTTCCAGAGTAATCTGCCGGCCCCCCAAGGATGCAGATCGCCCCGACATGGACAGCACCGCCCTCTTCCTGGACCAGGCCCCGGCGCGCCTGGCCGCGCTCGACGCACTGCTCGACCAGGCCGGAACGCCCCGCGAGGTCGCCTGGACGGTGTGTGAGTTCGCCGGCCGCGAACTGGGCCTGGGCGACTGCGTGGTCTACCTGCCCGACGGCGACGACGGCCTGGTGCAGCAGGCGGCCTGGGGGGCCCAAGCGGGCCGCCGACCACATGCTCGAATCGCGCATCCGGCTGGCGATCGGCGACGGCGTGGTCGGCGACTGCGCGCGCCAGCGCACGCTGCAGCGCGTGGACGACACCCGCCGCGACGGACGCTACGTCGCCGACGACCAGATCAATCTTTCCGAACTGGCGGTACCGCTCCAGCATGACGGCCAGTTGCTGGGCGTGCTGGACAGCGAGCATCCGCAGACCGGCTTCTACGACGCGCGCCACGAACAGGCGCTCAGCGCGATTGCGCAACGCGCGGCGGAACGCCTGTCGCGGCTGGCGCGCTGACGCGCTGAGGTCCGCGCGCCAAGGTTCCGATCCGGGATCGGCACGGCGCGCGATGATCCGCGGCCGGCTGCCCGCCTGATACCCCAATCGCGGTAGCCCTGAGCACACGATCCGTCGCCAGCCGGTGAAAGGCAGCCCGGACGCGGCCGCGACGTGGCCCGGCCCCGCGCGCGTGCATCCCCCGGGTGGGGGATGCCGCCCGCTTGCACGTCGCGCAGAACTTCCAGCATGGACACTGGGCGCTCGTCCCCGGATCCGACCATGCAGAACCCTCCGCCCCGGCCGCGCTGGCCGAGCCACATCGCGCGTCATCTCCAATCGCTGTCGATCAACGCGGACGAGTACTTCGACGTGGCGGCCACGCGCCTGCGCTCGCGCCTGGGCCTGCACCGCCCGCGGCACATCGCGGCCTACCGCGGTTTCGTCGACGACATGGGCGTGCAGCTGATGGGACGCGTGCTGGCCGAGGCGCCGCTCGGCGGCCCCGGCGAGAAGGACGACTGGTGGGACAACCTGCTCAACACCTATCGCCGCTTCGAAAGCGATGAGGTGCCCGGCGTGGAGATCGTCGCGCAGTTCCGCGGCGCCCAGGCGCACGCGGTGAGCGATCACGAGGGCTATTACCGCATCGCGATGGACGACGCCGGACAGGATGCGCAGGCGCTCTGGGAGTACGCGAGCATCAGCCTGGGCGACGGTTCGCTGACCACTTCGCAGCCGGTGATGCGGGTGTCGCGGCAGGCGCGGGTGGGGATCATCTCGGACATCGACGACACCGTCCTGCAGAGCAGCATCACCGACTGGAAGACCGCCGCGCAGCTGACCTTCCTGCACAACGCGCGCACCCGCAAGCCGCTGCTGGGCGTGGCGCCGCTGTACGCCGCGCTGCAGGCGGGGGCCGACCGCTCCGGCCGCAATCCGATCTTCTACGTTTCCAGTTCGCCCTGGAACATGTACGACCTGCTCGACGACTTCATGGCGCTCAACGCCATCCCGCCCGGACCGATCTTCCTGCGCGACCTGGGACTGGACCCCGGCAAGTTCATCAAGTCGCCAGGCCACGGCCACAAGCTCGAGCGCGCGCGCGAGCTCATCGCGCGCATGCCGCAGATGCGCTGGGTGCTGCTCGGCGATTCGGGACAGGCCGACGCCGAGCTGTACGCGCAGGCCGCGCAGGAATTCGGCGACCGCATCGTGGCCATCTACATCCGCGACGTCGACCCGGACCTGGACAGCCTGCTCGACTCCGGCGTGGACGCCATCATCCAGCGCGTGGCCGGCACGAAGGTGCCCATGCTGCGCGCGCGAGACAGCATCGCCATCGCCGAGCACGCCATGGGCCTGGGACTGATCGACCCCGCCCTGCTGCCGTCGATCGTGGCCGAAGTCTCGCGCGACAAGGCGCGTCCGACGCTGGGCGAGGCGGCCTTCGAGGAAGGCGTCGAGACCGCCGTGGAGAACGTCACCGGCAAGACGCCGGCGGAGTCGGCGCCCGGCCGCGTCGAGGACGAGGGCGCCAAGGCCGTGCCGCCGGGGACGACGCCCGAACCGCCGGAGCCGCCGGCGGCGTGAACCCTTCAGCGCAAGCCGGCTGCCGGCTGAACCGCGCCGGCCGCCGCGTCAACGCGCGCGACGCAGGGACGTTTCCCCCCTGCACGGCAGTTCCGCCGCTGACGGAGTCCACGATGAATCGCATGCTTCCCCTTGCCGCCGCCCTCCTGCTGGTGCCGCTGGCGGCGCCCCTGCTCGCCCAGTCGCCGCAGTCCGGTCGTACGAAGCTCGACACCAACGCCGACGGCGTGATCGACCGCGCCGAGGCGGCCGCCAAGCCGCGCCTGGCCGAACATTTCGACAGCCTGGACCGCAACGGCGACGGACGACTGTCGGCGGACGAACGTCCGCAGCACCCTGGCAATGGCATGCGCGGCGGTCACCATCGAGGCCAGGGCATGGAACGGCTGGACGTCGACAAGGACGGCCGCATCAGCCGCAGCGAGTTCGATGCCGGCGAGGCCAAGCGCGAGGCCATGCGGGCCGAGCATGCGCAGAAGGCCGGCGCGCAGGCATCCAAGTCCCAGACGTGGCGCGCCGCGCTCCCCAAACCCGACTTCGCCGCCATCGACAGCAACCGCGACGGCTACCTGGTGGGTTCGGAACTGCGCGCGCACCACGAGCGGATGAAGCCCCAGCTTGAAGCCCTGCACAAGCAGCATCTGGAGGCATCGTTCAAGGCCGCCGACATCAATGGCGACGGCAAGCTGGGCCGGGTGGAAGTGGACGAAAAGATGCCGCGCCTGAAGGACCGCTTCCAGTGGCTGGACGAGAACCGCGACGGCTTCCTCAGCCGTGCCGAACTGCAGGCCTCGCACGGGCGCCGCTGACCCGGCGTCCCGCTTCCGGCGCAGGCGGTCCAACGCCACGGTAATCGACACGGACGGCCCCTCGCGGGGCCGTTCCGTTTTTGCGGCATCACTGCGAAGCCCTTCAGCGGCCGGGCGGATTGCCGGCCTGGCCAGGCAAAGGATCGTCGATGGGATCCAGCGGCACCGAATTGGCCGCGGGTCGTGCCAGCAGCAGCACGCCGCAGAGCACCACGGCGGTGCCGAGCACCTGCAGCGCCGACACCGATTCGCCGAGCAGCCAGCCCCGCAGGAACAGCAGCGACACCGGCCCCAGTGCGGACAACTGCGCGGCCGCACCGGAACCGATGCGGGCCACGGCGGCCATGGTCATCGTCACCGGCGCGAAGGTGCACAGCACGGCGTTGACCAGCGCCAGGCCATACACCGGCGCGGACAGCCGCAGCAGTCCGGCGGGATCCCGCGCGATGACGTAGTGGATCGCCGTGACCGCGGTGGAGACCAGCATCGCGTAGGCCACCAGCCGCAGCGGACCCACCCGATGGATCAGCTCACCCGACAGGGCGAGGTACAGGGCGTAGGCCAGTGCCGCGCCCAGCACCAGCGCGCCACCCAGCGCCAGGTGGTCGCCTTCCAGGCGCAGGCTCTCGACGAACACCAGGGCGACGCCGGCGTAGCTGACCGCCAGCGCCACCCATTCGCGCCGCGCGACGCGTCGCTTGAACAGGACCACGCCCAGCAGCAGCACGAAAGTGGGATTGAGGAACAGGATCAGCCGTTCCAGCGAGACGGGCACGTACTGGAGGCCCCAGAAGTCGAGCAGGCTGGACAGGTAGTAGCCCAGCACGCCCAGCACGAGGATGAGGGCCCGGTCGCGAGCCTGCAGCGGCGCTGCGGCCCGCCGAGATTCACGTACCGCCAGCAGGGCGAACAGCGGCAACGCCAGGCCCATGCGCAGCGCCATGACGTCCAGTGCGTCCAGGCCATACCGGAACTGGAACTTGGCCAGGATCGCCTTGGCCGAGAACAGCACGGCCGCACCGGCGGCCAACAGGAAACCCAGGCGGCGCGAGGACGCGCCGGAGATCGGCGGATGCGAAGGAGTCACGGAGGTGTCGGCGGCGTCCGAGGGGGCGGACGCGCGCAGGATAGCAATCGCGCTGGCGCCGCCGTGCCGACCGCATCATGGAACGGCGACCGCACCACGCGGATTGCAAACGTCGATCCGCGGCACTGTCGGGCGGCGGAAGTCTCCGCCGCGCGACTTCGGCGCCCTCAGGTCTGCGGCGTGGCCGTCTTGAGCAGGCCCGCTTCGCGCTTCAGGCGCGCGAGCACCTTGGCCAACGGCGGCTCGGGCTCCTGCTGCGGCGGCAGGGCGGGAATGGTGCCGGTGCGACGCGGCGTCAGCAGCCAGTCGATGGCTTCCGACATCACCTCGAAGCGGCGGCTGCGGAACTGCCTGGCCTCGGCCAGCTTTTCCACCACGCCGTTGGCGTTGGACGCATTCCCGTAGAGGTAGGCGACGCGGCACTCGCGCAAGCGGCGCTCGCCGGCCAGCCGCTGCGCGAACTCGCTGGCGGCCTGGAAGGATTCGGGTACGGCCTGGGCTTCCTGCATGTCCATCAGGATGCTGCGGATCTCCTGCCCTTCCAGCTGCTCGAGCAGTGCATCCAGGGCAAGGGCGCGGTCGGCGATCGAAATCTGGCCCCGCAAGGTGACGACGGCGAGCCCGATGTTGGGGCTCAGCACGATGGAATGATTCATCGACAGGTCCTCGCGCTGCCCTCGCCCCCTGCGATGGCTTCTCCGCGCCGGGCAACCTTACTCACGCGCGTGTCGCCGCGGAGGCCGCGTGAAGAGGTCGATGCACGAACCGCTACGTTCGCCACACTTTAAAGATCCCGGCCCTTGAACCGTTAATGGGGCTTTAGGAAAAGAGCCGGGTTCCGCCAGGTGACAGCGAGCATGCAAAAGCGGCCGTGCGCGGACATGCATTGCGCAGGCATCGAAAGGCACGCACCCCAACCGTCTACACGGCCGCTTGCGCCTGCAGCGCGATCGTCGGCTCGACACGCGCGTGAAGCGTGGCGGAGAGGGTGGATGGCGGTGATCCCGCCACGCAGGGATCAGGCCCGGCGCAACGACCAGAAGCCGATATCGCGACGCACCTTGTAGCCCATCTGTTCGTAGAGCTGCTTGGCCCGTGTGTTCTCGTGGCTGACGTGCAGGAACGGCAGACGCTCCTGCGCCAGCACGTCGTTGGTGAGCAGCGCGAGCAGGCGCCGCGCGTAGCCGCGGCCGTTGAAATCCGGATGCGTGCAGACCGCGCTGATCTCCTGCGCGGCGTCCATGCCCAGGCGCTCGCCGATGATCGCGGCCAGGCGGCCGTCCTGGTAGATGCCGAAGTAGCGGCCCATCTCCATCGTGCGCTCGCGGAAGTAATGCGGGTAGACCAGCGCGGTCAGCGCGAGCACGTCGGCCTTGTGGCGCGCGTCCAGCGCGATCACCTCCGGCCCGTCACCCACCGCGATCGGCCGCGTGCAGGTCATCTGCGCCAGCGGCCGGTAGGCCTGCAGCTGCCAGCGCGCCGGAAGCGTGGGCACCACGCCCAGCAGGTACACGCTTTCGTCCGGCGCCAGCAGCGCGTCGAGCGACGCGGCGGCGTCCACGTCCGCATCGGCCACGCCCAGGAAGGGCGCGTACTCGGGCGGGTAGCGCGCGACGTCGCCCTCGACCAGGGCGATGTCACGGTGGCGCGCGCGCAGGGAGGCGAAGAAGGGGTTGTCGAGTTCCTGCATGGGGACACGTCGGCGGTGGGGAGCCTGGCGAGTGTAGGACGCGGAACAGGCGTCCGCGCGGGCCCCGGTTGTGGGATCCAGTCACGCCACGTCGGACGGCCCCCGGGCCTGTCGCGTCACGATCCGCACCGCGCCGTGGAGGGTGCGATGCACCGGGCACATGTCGGCGATCTGCATCATCCGCGCGCGTACCGCCTCGGTGAGGTCGCCGTCGATCCAGACGCTGCGCTCGAGCTGGTCGACCTTGGCGCCCTTGTCGTCCTCGCAGTGTTCGCAGTCGGTTTCGTGCACCTTGCCGTGGCGTACCAGCACGCGGATGTCGCGCACCTCCAGGCCCTTGAGCTTTGCGTAGGCATGCAGGGTCATGGCCGTGCACGAGGCCAGTGCCGCCGAGATCAGGCCATACGGCGAGGGCCCCTGGTCGGTGCCCCCTACGGCCACCGGTTCGTCGGCGACCAGGGCGTGGCCGGCGACATTGAGCGGGGTGCGGAAGCTGCGATTGTCGGAATGGGCGAAGGCCTCGCCCTCGGCCAGGGGGGCGCGCAGGCCGGGAAATGCGGACGCGGCGGTCATGGTCGGCTCCGGCGGGGGGAGGCTGGATCGTACGACGTACGGACGATGCACTGCGACGCCACGCGCGCCGCGGCCTGCGCGGCGCCGGCGTTGCCCGGTCGGCGACGATCAGGCCGCGACGACCCGGTTGCGCCCGGTACGCTTGGCTTCGTACAGGCCGCGGTCCGCGCGCGTGTACAGCGCACTGACCGTGTCACCGGACTGCACCGCGGTCAGGCCGATGCTGACCGTCACCGGCAGGCCGTCGGGAAACCATTCCACCGCTTCGCGGGCGTGATCGCACTGCACCTGCGCCGCCTCGGCGGTGACGCCCGGCAGCACCACCGCGAATTCCTCGCCGCCGAAGCGCGCCACCACCGACGGCGCGGTGAACTGCGCGGCCAGGGCGCGGGCGACCTTGACCAGCGTGTCGTCGCCGGCCGGATGTCCGTGCAGGTCGTTGATCTGCTTGAAGTGGTCGATATCGATGATGGCCAGCGCCATCGGCGCCCCGCCGGCATGCGCGTGCGCCAGCGCCTGTTCCATCCGCGCGGCGAAAGCGCGCCGGTTGGGCAGCCCGGTCAGGGCGTCGGTGAGGCTTTCCAGGGTGAGTTCGGCGTTTCGCGCCTGCAGTTGCTGCTGATGCTGGTCGAGCTGGCGCTCGTACCATTCGCGCTCGCTCAGGTGGTGCTGCAGTTCGCGGTGGGCGGCGCGCAGCTCCATCAACGCCATGACCTGCCGCGAGAGGCTTTCCAGCGCCCGCTGCTGGAAGGGCTCCAGGTCGCGGGGCACCGTGTCGATCACGCACAGCGTGCCGATCGCATGCCCGCCCGAGTCCACCAGCGGCGCACCGGCGTAGAAGCGGATGCTGGGGTCGCCCGTGACCAGCGGATTGTCGTGGAAACGGGGGTCCTGCATGGCATCGGGCACGACCATCGTCCGGCCCCGCGCAACGACATGGCCACAGAAGGAGACTTCGCGCGGCGTCTGCGCGGCGTCCAGTCCGGCGCGCGCCTTGAACCACTGGCGTTCCACGTCGATCAGCGAAACCAGCGCCATGGGCGTGCCGCAGATGCCCGAGGCGATCGTGACGAGGTCGTCGTAGGCCTCCTCGGCCGGCGTATCGAGGATCTGGTAGCGCCGCAGCGCGGACAGGCGTTCGTCCTCGTTGGTCGGCAACGGTGGGTGGATCACGGTGCACTCCCTTGCATGGCACGGCGCGGCCCGGCGCCCGAAATGCCGATCCTACGGCAGCCGGGGGACGGAAGCGGCCGGCCGGACGGGCGCCGACGCCGCCCTGGGCCAGCCCGGACCGGGCCGACCCGGCGGCTCGACGCTCAAGCCACAGCCGGGCCTGCCGATATTTGCTTGGCAAAGCCCTACGCCACGGACTCCCGTGAACCTGCCCAACCGCGTCCTCCCATCGCCGCGCACGCCCGAGCCGCAGGCCAACGCCATCCTGCTGGTCGACAACTCGCGCTCGTTCTCCACGATGGTGGCGACCGCCGTCGGCGAGCGGCTGGGCCTGCCGATCACCGTCGTCACGTCCCTGGCGCAGGCGCGCGTGGAACTGGCGCAGCCCGGCCGCTACTTCCTGGTCTTCACCGGCCTGGTGCTGGCCGACGCGGCGCCCGACGACATCCTGGACTTCTTCACCGGCTGCGGCATGCCGGTGGTGGTCGTCTCCGGCGTCTATGACGAGTCCGTGCGGCAGAAGGTGCAGGCACGGCAGATCGTCGACTGCGTGCTCAAGAACACGCCGGGCAGCATCGATTACCTGGTGTGGCTGGCCCAGCGGCTGGAGCGCAATCGCCGCATTGGCGCGCTGGTGGTGGACGACTCGCCCTCCGCGCGCGTGCTGGCCGCGGGTGCGCTGCGCCTGTACGGCTTCCAGGTGACCGAAGCCGACAGCGGCGCGGCGGCGCTGGAGGCGCTGGCGCTGCATCCGTCGATCCGCCTGGTGATCACCGATTACCAGATGCCCGGCATGGACGGCCTGGAACTGATCCGCCGGTTGCGCGCGACGCACACGCGCGACCGGCTGTCGATCATCGGCATCTCCGGCTCGGGGTCCGCGCCGCTGGTGGCGCAATTCCTCAAGCACGGCGCCAACGACTTCCTGCACAAGCCCTGGTCGCGCGAGGAGTTCTTCTGCCGCGTGTCGCAGAACGTCGACAACCTGGACCTGATCGGCACGCTGCAGGACCTGGCCACGCGCGACTTCCTCACCGGCCTGCCCAACCGCCGTCACTTCTTCGACCGCGGCGCGCAGGTGTACCAGGCCGGACAGGAGGACGGCGTGGCCGCCGGCATGCTCGACATCGACCATTTCAAGCACATCAACGACACCTACGGCCACGATGCCGGTGACCTGGCGATCAAGGCCGTGGCCAACGCGGTGGCGCGCCACGTGCGCACGCAGGACCTGGCCGCGCGATTCGGCGGCGAGGAGTTCGTGGTGCTGGCCCCCGGGCTGCAGGGCGAGGATGCGCGGGACTACTTCGAGTGCCTGCGCGCCGACATCGGCGCCATGCCCATCGCGCTGCCCGACGGCCGCAGCATCCACCTCACGGTGAGCATCGGTGTGTGCACCTCGGCGGCAGGCCTGTCGGCCATGCTGGCCGAAGCCGACCGCCAGCTGTACGTGGCCAAGGCCGGCGGCCGCAACCGGGTGGAAGGCAGCAGCATGGTTCGCGCCACGGATCGGGAAGCGCTGATGCTCGCGGTGTGAGGCCTGGCACGCGGGCCTTGCGAGCAGCGACTCGCAGCACGACTGCGGGCACTCGCGCGCGATCCCCCCTGGCCTGCATCCCGGATGCGATCGGCGACAACTAACCCGGCGTACTACGCCGACTCGCCCAGCAGCCGCCAGTTCATGCGCGGATAGGTACCCAGCTGGCGCCCCAGGCGGCCGGTGATCAGCGTCAGGCGCTCCAACGTGCGCGCATTGCGCAGCGGGCCGGCGTCCAGGTAGCGAAAGGGCGTCCCCTGGGCGAGCGACAGGAACACGGACTTTGCGTCCTGGTCGTCGCCCACCACCAGCACATCGCTGAGCACGCTCGCGGAGGCGGCGCCGAAATCCGGGCGGTCGAACACCTCGGCGAACACGTTCTTGAACGCGCCGACCACGCGCACCTCGGGCAAGGCCTGCTGCAGGACTTCGGCACTGCTGGTGTCCCAGGGCAGGATGTAGTCGCTGTAGTCCTGGTTGAACGGGTTGCTGATGTCGATCAGCACCTTCGAGGCCAGCGCGGCCCGATGTTCGGCGAGCAGCGCGACCAGGCCGTCGCGCAGGAACACGGTGGGCAGCACGGCCTGCGCGGCGAAAGCCTGCGCGGGCGTGCCGATGGTCAGCGTGGGAGGCAGCTCGCCCTGCAGCCGCGCCAGTGCGCGTTGCGGATCGCGCGTGCCCAGCACGACCCGGCGCCCGGCGCGCGCGAACATGCGCGCCAGCCGCACGCCCATGTTGCCGGCGCCCACGACGCCGAGTTGCGCGGAGGCATCCGCGCCGCCCGGAACGGAACTGGATTTGAGATGCATGGTCGTCGTCCTCGTGGGTGGCCCGCCCGTCGCGAGGCCTGCCGACACGGTAGGTGCGCGCACGGGGCGCGACAAACGAGGAATTCTGTGGGAAGGATCAGATTTGCTTGTCGCGTGCGGCTTGCGCGAACAGCCAGTCGTGCACGGCGCGCACCTTGGGCTGTTCCAGCGCACCGGGAGGCGTGATCACGTAATAGGCACAGCGCGTGGCGAGGCTCCCGGCCGGTGTCCGCACCAGCCGGCCCGCCGCAAGATCCCCCGCCACGGCAACGCTGCGGCCCAGCGCGACGCCCTGGCCATCGATCGCAGCCTGCAGGGCCAGGAGGGTGGAGTTGAAGCGCGGGCCGCGCGTAGCGTCGACATGCCCCATGCCGTGCGCCGCCAGCCAGGCACGCCAGTCCGGGAATGCCGGGTCGAAGTCGATCGTGGTGTCGTGGATCAGCGGCAGCGTCGCAACCCTCGCCTCGTCCAGGCCCGCGCTGCCCGGCGGCAGCCACGCCGGACTGCAGACGGGGAAGACGTCCTCCTCCATCAGGCGCTGCGCCTCCAGGCCGGGGTAGTCGCCCAGTCCGTAGCGCACGCCGATATCGATGCCCTCGCCCACGTAATCGCTGAGGCGGTTGCTGGTGTCCAGGCGCAGTTCCAGCCCCGGATTCGCCTGTCCGAAGCGCTCGATGCGCGGCATCAGCCATTTGGCTGCAAAGGAAATCGGGAGGGTCATTGTGACCACGTCATCGCGCCAGCCTTCCTGCATCAGCCCCAGCCCCGCGGCCAAGTGGGCCAGCCCCTGCTTCACCTCCGGATAGGCGCGCAGGGCATGCGGCGTGAGCGAGATGCCGGAGGCCGCCCGGGCGAAAAGCTTCAGTCCCAGGTAGTCCTCGAGCGTGCGCACCTGCTGGCTGATCGCGGAGGGCGTGACGTGGAGCTCCTCGGCCGCCGCGGCAAAACTCAGGTGTCGCGCGGCCGCCTCGAAAGCGCGCAGGGCGTTGAGGTGGACGGGCGCCTGGCGTGGCGGTCTGGGGCTGGGCATGGACCTGTCCGTACGAGCACCTGCGCACTCTACCCGCGTTCTGCGCGGCGCAACGTACGGCATGCACGCACCGGCTAGATGGGACGCGGACTTCCGTCCAGGCCCAGGCCGTACCGCAGGCTGCGGCCGATCCGCTGCGCGTACCCGTGCATGAGCGCGGCCTGTTCCGGGGCGAGCACCTCGCTCGCCGTCTCGTCCCACAGTTGCAGCCACGCGTCGAAATGTTCCGCGCGAATGGGTTGCGCACGGTGCGCGGCCATCGGGTTGCCGCGGTAGCTGGCCGTGCCTAGGGCCACCGATGACCAGAACTGCACCAGCAGGGCCTTGTGCTCGTCCCAGTCGTGCACGGCCGCGTTGAACACCGGGCCCAGTTCCGGATGCCGGCGCACTTTGTCGTAGAAGCAGTCGACCAGCCGGGCGATGTCCTGCGGCTGCAGTTCGATGGAAGCAGTCATGGGCGGGCGCGTGGAGGAGCGCGTGGGTGCAGTGGGGGTTGCAATTATGCGGGCACGCGCGGCCGATGCCGGCCCCGTCGCGGGACGGCTTCACGGGGACGGCACCCGCGCACTGAACCCTTCAGAGCGGCGGACGCGGCCAAGCCCCGGCCGGATCCGCGGGCGACGAGCTCAATACCGCCCCGCTACACTCGCGCCATGCCCTGCTGGTACGTCTACCTCATCGAATGCCGCGACGGCAGCCTCTACACGGGCATCGCCACCGACGTCGAACGCCGCTTCGCGCAGCACGCCGCCGGCAAGGGCGCGCGCTACACCCGCTCGCATCCGCCGCTGCGCCTGCTGGCACGGTTCGAATATCCGGACCGGTCGGCCGCCAGCCGCGCCGAGCACGCGATCAAGCAATTGACGCCAGCGCGCAAACGGGCGCTGTGCACAGCGAGCGACGGGGCGGCGACCACCGGCGACACGCCCTCGCCAGCCAGCGCCTGAAACGCAACGGCCCGGAAAATCCGGGCCGTCGTGCATGCATCGTCGTAATGGCTCAGAGCATGGGCAGCTTCAGCCCCTGCTCCTTCGCGCAGGCCTGGGCGATCTCGTAGCCCGCATCGGCATGGCGCATCACGCCGGTGCCCGGGTCGTTCCACAGGACGCGCTCGATCCGGCGGTCGGCGGCTTCAGTGCCGTCGCAGACGATCACCACGCCCGAGTGCTGCGAATAGCCCATGCCCACGCCACCGCCGTGGTGCAGCGACACCCAGGTCGCGCCGCCGGCGACGTTGAGCATGGCATTGAGCAGCGGCCAGTCGGACACCGCGTCGGAGCCGTCGCGCATGGCCTCGGTCTCGCGGTTGGGCGAAGCGACGGAGCCTGAATCCAGGTGGTCGCGTCCGATCACCACCGGTGCTTTCAGCTCGCCGTTGCGCACCATCTCGTTGAACGCCAGGCCCAGCTTGTGGCGCACGCCCAGGCCCACCCAGCAGATGCGGGCCGGCAGCCCCTGGAAGCTGATGCGCTCGCGCGCCATGTCGAGCCAGCGATGGAGGTTGGCGTCATCGGGGATCAGTTCCTTGACCTTGGCGTCGGTCTTGTAGATGTCCTCCGGATCGCCGCTCAGCGCGACCCAGCGGAACGGGCCGATACCCCGGCAGAACAGCGGCCGCACATAGGCCGGCACGAAGCCGGGGAAATCGAACGCGTTCGTGCAGCCTTCGTCCTTGGCCATCTGGCGGATGTTGTTGCCGTAGTCCACGGTCGGGATGCCACGCGCGTGGAAGGCCAGCATCGCCTCGACGTGCACGCGCATAGACTGCTTGGCCGCGTCGCGCACCTTCTCAGGGTGCGCCTGCTGTTCGGCCAGCCACTGCTCCACGGTCCAGCCGATCGGCAGGTAGCCGTGCACCGGGTCGTGCGCGGAGGTCTGGTCGGTGACGCAGTCGGGCCGCACGCCCCGACGCACCATCTCCGGCAGGATCTCGGCGGCATTGCCCAGCAGCGCGATCGAGCGCGCCTCGCCGGCGGCGGTGTATTTCGCGATGCGGGCCAGCGCATCGTCGAGGTCGTGCGCCTGCTCGTCCACGTAGCGCGTGCGCAGGCGGAAATCGATGCTGGTCTGGCGGCATTCGATGGTCAGCGAACTGGCACCGGCCAGCGAGGCCGCCAGCGGCTGCGCGCCACCCATGCCGCCCAATCCCGCCGTGAGGATCCACCGCCCGGCGAGCGAGCCGCCGTAATGCTGGCGGCCCATCTCGACGAAGGTTTCGTAGGTGCCCTGCACGATGCCCTGCGAGCCGATGTAGATCCAGGAGCCGGCGGTCATCTGGCCGTACATCATCAGGCCCTTCCTATCGAGCTCGTTGAAGTGCTCCCAGGTCGCCCAGTGCGGGACGAGGTTGGAATTGGCCAGCAGCACGCGCGGCGCGTCGGGATGCGTGGGAAAGATGCCGACCGGCTTGCCGGACTGGATGAGCAGGGTCTCGTTGTCCTCCAGCTCGCGCAGCGACTTGAGGATCGCGTCGTAGGACTCCCAGTCGCGGGCCGCGCGACCGATGCCGCCATAGACGACCAGTTCGGTCGGGTTCTCCGCGACCTCGCTGTCCAGGTTGTTCTGGAGCATCCGGTACGGCGCCTCGGTCAGCCACGACTTGCACGTGAGCGTGGCGCCGCGCGGCGCGCGGATGTTGCGGGAGGGATCGCGGCGGGTGGACATGGTCGGCTTCCTGCGGGAATGGGCGGCTGGCAGGAATTATCGCGCCGCGTCTGCACCCGCAGCCAGCGGCCCCTGGCCGCGCAGGCGTGCAACAGGGCGATTGCCCGGCAGATTCCGACCAACGGGCCGCTGTTGTTTACACTGTACACATGACCCGCGCCTCCACCGCCGAACGCATCCTGCGCGCCGCGCGCGTGCAGTTCGAGAAACATGGCGCGCAGGGCGTGAGCATGCGGGGCATCGCGCAGGCCGTGGGCATCACCCCGATGGCGATCTACCGCCACTTCCCCAACCGCGAGGCGCTGCTCAAGCGGATCAGCGACGACAGCTTCCAGGCCATCGCGCACCACTGGTCCGCGCGGGGCAAGGTCCGCGACCTGCGCGCGCGGCTGATGGCGGTGCAGCGCATCTACCTGGATTACGCGCTGGCCCATCCGCACCTGTTCGACCATGCCTTCTCCAGCCGCCGTCCGGACGCGCGCCGCTTTCCCCAGGATTTCCAGGACCGCCTGTCGCCCACCTTCAACGTGGTGGCCGATGTCGTGTCCGAGGCGATGGACGCCGGCGTGTTGCGGCGCGATGACGTGTGGGACGTGGCGATGACCCTGTGGGCGCATTCGCATGGACTGGTCGCGCTGTATCGCGCAGGCCGTTTCAGCTATGACGAGGCGGCGTTCCGTCGCTTCTACGACGCCTCCATGCGCCGGATTCTGGCCGGACTGGCCAACAGCTGACCGAGCGCATCGGCCGGCACAACGAAAACGCCCGGCGCGAGGCCGGGCGTTCGAAGTGATGCTGGCGGACGGATCAGTAGATCGAGGCGTCCAGGCGGCGCAGCGCATCGGCGATATCGGTCTCGCCGGTGCGGCGGATGTCGTCCTGGGAGTAGCTGCGTCCGATGCCGGCGCAGCGACGGGCCGCGGTCGCCTTGCGGGCGGTGATCAGCGTGCCGGTGTGCTGCAGGCAGAAATGATCGAGCGCCTTGTCCTTGTCCGCATCGGCGACAGTGGCCTCTTCCCCGGTCGCCGTGACCTGCATCGGCGCGTTGGGGTCGGCGACGCTGGGATCGGTTGAATCAGTGTCGGTGGCGCTCGACTCGGTTGCGGCCGGGGCGGTCGCGATCGAACCGGTAGTCTGTGCCGCGGCGGCGAACGGAAGCGCGGCAATGAGCAGGCAGAGCATCAGGCGGGGCATGGCGGGCCTCCTGTGGCCGGTGCGGCGCGGGCGTGCGCCCGATGTCCTGACGATACGCCCCTGCCGGGGCGCAGGCGCACCGCCGGGCGGCAATATTCAGGGAGATGTCAGGCTTGTGCAGTCGCGCCGGCCGGCGCGGAACGCGTCGACCTGGGCCAGGGTCGCCGGTACCGGGCGGATGCCGTCGTCGAACATCACCCGCCACACGCCGTCCTCCCCCCGCGACCACACCGAATTGAAGGCCCCCAGGTGATACCGCTCCTTCGCACCCGGAGTCGTGTCCTCGTACAGCGCGGGGCCGCTGGACCAGGCCATGTCGGGGCGGCCACCCATGGTGACGCGGGTGGGATACCAGGCCAGCTTGACCGGCGTGCCTGCGATCAGCGTCGCCCACTGCCGGACGATGTGCGCACGGCCGCGCTGCGGTTCGGTGCGGCTGGAGGCGAACGCCGCCCGTTCGTCGACGTGCTGCTCGAAGGCGGCCGTGTCATGGTCGGCCACCGACTGGGCGAAGCTCAGTTCCCGCATCCAGACCTCGCATTCCTGCGCACTCAGCCGCGGCAGCGACGTCGCCGTGCCGGCCAGCGCCGGTCCGCAGGCAAACAGCGCGATGACCAGCGCCGACGCCGGCGCAAGCCGGAGGACAGGGGCGACAACGAAGGGCTTCATCCGATACTCCCGCCAGGACGCGTGACGGCATGGTGCCAGCGCGACACGGGCGCGGGATTGGCAAAGCTTGCCGCGAGCAGCCGTGGCTATCATCGCAACATGAACGCGTTCCGCTTCCTGTCCTGCCTCGCCGCCGTGCTGCTGGCCGCCTGCGCCACGCCTTCGGCGATCCCGTCACGGACTGCGCCGGACGAACCGCCGTCGTTGCTGCTGGTGTCCATCGACGGCTTCCGCGCCGATTACCTCGGGCGTGACCGCACGCCGCAGCTGGCGCGGCTCGCACGCGAGGGGGTGCACGCGCGCTGGATGGTCCCCTCGTATCCGTCGCTGACCTTCCCCAACCACTACAGCATCGTGACCGGCCTGCGGCCGGACCGGCACGGGATCGTGCACAACCTGATGAGCGATCCCGCCCTGGGGCGATTCGGTACGTCCCGGCCGCAGGCCGTCAGCGACGCACGCTGGTGGGGCGGCGAACCGATCTGGGTGACGGCCGCCAAGGCCGGCCTTCCCACGGCGACGCTGTTCTGGCCCGGCAGCGAAGCGGCGATCGGCGGCGTGCGTCCCTCGCGCTGGACACCCTACGACGCGGACCTGCCGCCCGAGGCGCGCGTCGACACCGTGCTGCGCTGGCTGTCGGAACCCGCCGCCACGCGCCCGCGCCTGGCCACCCTGTACTTCGGCGAGGTGGACTCCGCCGGACACCATTTCGGCCCGGAATCGGCGCAGGTCGACAACGCATTGTCGCGGACCGACCAGCAGATCGGCCGAATGCTGCGGGAACTCAACCGGCGCGGCCTGCGTGATCGCGTCAACCTGGTGATCGTGTCCGACCATGGCATGGCACAAGTGCGGCGCGAACGGGTGCTGGCCATCGAATCACTGGTCGATCCCGCCGACGCGCTGGTGATCCACTACGGCGAGGTGCTGGGCTTCCTGCCCATTCCGGGCCGCGAAGCGTCCGTCCAGGCGCGGCTGCTGGGCCGCCATCGTGGCTACGAATGCTGGAAGAAGGATGAGCTGCCTGCGCGCTGGCATTACGGCAGCCACCCGCGCATTCCGCCGATCGTCTGCCAGATGGAAGTTGGCTGGATGGCCATCCCGCGCGAACGGATCGACGAATACCCGCCCGGCGCGACGCGCGGCGCGCACGGCTTCGATCCGCAATCCCCGCAGATGCGCGCGATCTTCATCGCCGACGGCCCCGCATTCGCCGACGGCGTGGAACTGCCGCCGATCGACAACGTCGACGTCTATCCGTTGCTGGCGCGGCTGTTGGGCGTGCCACCAGCAGACAATGACGGCGACATCGCGCACGTGGAGCCGGCGCTGCGCGAGCCCTGAGGGCCGCGGGGCACATTTCCGGGCCCCAGCCGCGGCCCGTTCCGGGCCCCGCACGGCCGCGGCCGGAGCCCCCACATCGATGTCCGAATCCGGCCAGTCCGCGCGATGGGCCGGTGCTAGCCTGCGGCCATGAGCGACACCACGCCCGTCATTCCCGACCCGCACACCTGCGAACAGGCACGCCGCAGCCGCGACCCGCGCTTCGACGGCCTGTTCTTCACCGCGGTGCTGAGCACGCGCATCTATTGCCGGCCCGTGTGCCCGGCGCCGATGGCCAAGCGCGTCGAATATTTCGCCAGCGCCGCGGCCTGCGAAGCCGCGGGCTACCGGCCCTGCCTGCGCTGCCGGCCCGAACTGTCCCCCGCCGACGGCGCGTGGCGGCGTGGCGATGCGGTGGTCGCGCGGGCATTGAAACTGATCGACCAGGGCGCACTCGACGAAGCGCCGCTGGCCGACCTCGCCCGTCGCGTCGATATCGGCGAACGCCAGCTGCGACGGCTGTTCGTCGATCGCCTCGGAGTGGCGCCGATCGGCGTGCATGGCACCCGGCGCCTGCTGTTCGCCAAGCAATTGCTGACCGAAACCGCGCTGCCCATCACGCAGGTCGCGCTGGCCGCGGGCTTCGGCAGCCTGCGCCGCTTCAACACCGCGTTCCGCGATGCGTACCGGATGGCGCCGCGCGACCTGCGCCGGCAGCGCATCGACGTACCGGGCGAATCCCTGGTGCTGCGGCTGGGCTATCGGCCTCCGTACGACTTCGGCGCGATGCTCGACTTCCTGCGCGGGCGCGCGCTGCCCGGCGTGGAATGCGTCGACGCCGACAGTTACGCGCGTGTCTTCCCGACCGGCGACGAGGGCGGCGGCGCGGGGTGGCTGCGCGTGTCGCACTGGCCGCAGAAACCTGGCCGCGAAACCGAGCACGCCCTGCGCCTGGAGCTGCACGGTGCCGCGCCGGCGCGCATGCTGGATATCGTGGGGCGGCTGCGTCGGATGTTCGATCTGGACGCCGACCCGCGTGCGATCGGCGAAGCACTGTCCGAAGACCCGCGCCTGCGGCCCCTGATGCTCCAGCGACCGGGACTGCGCGTACCCAGTGGCTGGGACGGCTTCGAGATCGCCGTGCGCGCGATCATCGGCCAGCAGATCAGCGTGGCCGGCGCGCGCACGCTGGCCACGCGCCTGTCGCAACGTTTCGGGGAGCCGCTGGCCGCCCCGCTCGCGCCGGGGCTGGACCATCTGTTCCCGACGCCCCGGGCGTTGGCCGACGTCGACCTGACCACCATCGGCCTGACCCGCGCCCGCGCCGCGACCGTGCGCACGATGGCCCGCGCGCTGCTCGATGGACAGGTCGACTTCCAGCCCGAACGCACGCTGGAGGATTTCACCGAACGATGGGTCGCGCTGCCGGGCATCGGCCCGTGGACCGCGCATTACATCGCGCTGCGCGCGCTGGGCCATCCCGACGCCTTCCCGGCCGATGACCTGGTGCTGCAGCGCGCCGTGCCCAACGACGGGTCGCGCATGAGCGCACGCGCGCTGACCGCCCGCAGCCAGGCGTGGCGCCCCTGGCGCGCATACAGCGTGATCCAGTTGTGGCGCGATTCGATGCCCGCGCCGCGGCCCGCGCCCGTGGCCCGAGCGGCATGAACACGGGCCTCGCCCGGGACACCAGCGGCATCTGGTTCCGTCGCATCGACAGCCCGGTCGGGCCACTGCTGATCGCCGGCGGCGACGAGGGCCTGCACCTGATCGAATTCCACGCGCCGCGCCATCCGATGGCGCGTTGCGCGCAGTGGGAGGAAGGCGACCATCCCGTCCTGCGCCGCGCGCAGGACCAGCTGGCGCGCTACTTCGATGGCGCGCTGCGGGCCTTCGACCTGCCGCTGGCCCCGCAGGGCACGCCGTTCCAGCGCCAGGTGTGGCGCGCGCTGGCGGATATCCCCTTCGGCCAGACGATCAGCTACGCGCAGCTGGCCATGCGCGTGGGACGCCCCACCGCGATGCGCGCCGTAGGTGCGGCGAACGGACGCAATCCGTTGCCGATCGTGCTCCCCTGCCACCGGGTGATCGGCGCCGACGGCAGCCTCACCGGCTTCGGCGGCGGGCTGCCCACCAAACAGTTCCTGCTGCAGCTGGAAGGCGCCCTTCCCCAAGCGACCGACCTGTTTGCCTGAGGTGCCGCGACCTCATCCGGTCGCGGGGCTCCCGCTGGGTCCGCGCGGAACCTCTCAATCCGCCAGCAGGCCCTGCAGCGTGCGGCGGTACCGCGCGGCGATGGCATCACGGTCGCGATGGCGGCCCGCGCTCACCACCTGGCGTCCGCCGACATACACATCGCGCACCAGGTTGCGGTTGCCGCTGAATATCCAGCGGTCCAGGGTGTTGTCCGCCAGCGCACCGGTGAGCTCGGGTGCCTCGTCGTCGAGCACCAGGAAATCGGCGCGCGTGCCGGGCGCGGTCGCATCGCCCGCCTCGAACCAGCCGACCGGCTGCATCGTGCCGCGCGCGCCGCCGGCGAGGGCATGCGCGTACAGGCACTCGCCCGTGCTGGTCAGGTGCGGCAGCACGGCGATGTTCCTGCGGCGCGAGACCAGCCGCTGGCCGTACTCGAGCCAGCGCAGCTCTTCCACCGGCGACACCGAAATGTGGGAATCCGAGCCCACGCCCCACTGCCCGCCGGCCTCGAGGAAGGTGCGCAGCGGGAACAGGCCGTCGCCGAGGTTGGCCTCGGTGGTGGTGCAGATGGCCACGGTCGCGCCGCGCGCGGCGATGCCACGCGTCTCCTCGTCGGTCAGGTGGGTCGCGTGCACCAGGGTCCAGCGGAAATCCACCGGCATGCGGTCCAGCAGCCACTCCACCGGACGCGCATCGCGGACCGCCAGGCAGTCCTGCACCTCGCCGATCTGCTCGGCGATATGGATGTGCACCGGCATCGTCGTGGCCCGCGTCGCGGTCAGCACTTCCTGCATCGCAGCCTCGGGCACGGCGCGCAGGCTGTGGAAACACAGGCCGACCTGCAACCGGCCCTCCTCGAGGACGGTGGCCTGGTGCGCACGCAGCCGGTCAACCAGGCGCAGGTAGCCATCGACATCATGGCCGAAGCGGCGCTGGCGCTCGCCGAGCGGACGGCCGTCGAAGCCGCCGGTCATGTACAGCGTCGGCAGCAGCGTCAGGCCGATGCCGGTGTCGCGGGCCGCCTCGATCAGCGCCATCGACATCTCGGCGGGGTCGTCGTACGGGCGGCCATCGGGGGCGTGGTGCAGGTAGTGGAACTCGCAGACGCTGGTGTAGCCGCTTTCGAGCATTTCGGCGTACAGCATCGCGGCGACGTCGCGCAGCGCCTGCGGTCCGAACTTCGCCGCGAACCCGTACATCACCTCGCGCCAGGTCCAGAAGCTGTCCTGCGGATGGGTCTGCCGTTCGGCCAGGCCGGCCATCGCGCGCTGGAACGCGTGCGAGTGGAGGTTGGGTACGCCGGGGAGCACCCAACGGCCCAGGCGCGGGGCCTGCATATCGGCGGCACCGGCCTGCACGCGGGTGAAGCGACCCTGTGCGTCCAGCGCCAGGTGAACGTCGCGGTGCCAGCCGTCGCTGAGCCACGCGTTGTCTGCGAATGCGGTCTTCATCCCGGCATTGTCCCCCATCGGGCCCGGGGTCCGCCTGTCGGGCCGGACCAGGCTCGGGGTTCCGAGCACGCGGGCATGGGCGCCCGTGGCTAGAATCGGGGCGATGACCACTCCCATCTATGACGGCCTGCTGCTGGGCGCGCACCTGGCCACGCTGGAACCGGCCTCGGGCTACGGCGAGATCCACGACGGCGCGCTCGCCTGGCGCGACGGCGTGCTGACCTATGTCGGCCCACGCGCGGACCTGCCGGGCGAGCCCGCGGCGCTCGCCCGCGAAGTGCACCAGGCCACCGGCTGGATCACGCCGGGGCTGGTCGACTGCCATACCCACCTCGTGTTCGCCGGCGACCGCGCGCGCGAATTCGAGATGCGGCTGCAGGGCGCCAGCTACGAGGAGATCGCCCGCGCCGGCGGCGGTATCGTGTCCACCGTCCACGCCACGCGCGAGGCCGGCGAAGAAGCGCTGCTGGCGCAGTCGGCGCCACGGGCGCGGGCGCTGGTCGAAGACGGCGCCACCACGCTGGAGATCAAGTCCGGCTACGGCCTGGACCTGGAAAGCGAGCGCGCGATGCTGCGCGTCGCCCGCCGGATCGGCGAGGCGCTCGGCGTCACGGTTCGCACCACCTGCCTGGCCGCCCACGCGGTGCCGCCCGAATTCAAGGGGCGGGCCGACGACTACATCGAGGCCGCCTGCGGCTGGATCGCCGAGCTTCATCGCGAGGGACTGGTCGATGCCGTGGACGCGTTCTGCGAGAGCATCGGTTTCACCCCGTCGCAGACACGCCACGTGTTCGAGGCGGCGCGGGGGCTGGGGCTGCCGGTCAAGCTGCACGCCGACCAGCTCAGTGACCTCAACGGGGCGGCGCTGGTGGCCGAGTTCGGCGGACTGTCGGCCGACCACGTCGAGCACACCTCCACACAAGGCGTGCGCCTCATGGCCGAGCACGGCACCGTGGCGGTGCTGCTGCCCGGTGCGTTCCACGTGTTGCGCGAGACGAAACTGCCGCCGCTGGACGCTTTCCGCGAGCACGGCGTTCCGATGGCCGTGGCCACCGACTGCAATCCCGGCACTTCGCCGCTGCTGTCCCTGCGGCAGGCCATGCAGCTGGCCTGCACCCATTTCCGCCTGACACCCGAAGAGGCGCTGCGCGGCGCCACCGTGCACGGCGCCCGCGCGCTGGGCCTGGATGACCGCGGCATGCTGCGCGTGGGCATGCGGGCCGACTTCGTGCTGTGGAACGTCCGCCATCCCGCTGAGCTGTGCTACTGGCTTGGCGGGCGCCTGGCCGAGCGCGTGGTTTCCGGCGGCGTGCGCGTCGCCGGGACCTGAGACGTTGCCGAACGCCACGCACGCCGATCACCGTTGGAACGCAGCCCCGAATCAACCCCTGTTGGAGATGCCATGAGACCAGTTCCGCTCGTCCTGTCCCTCGCGCTGGTGCTGGCGACCCTTCCCTGCGCCCGTGCCGCACAGCACGACGACGCCGTGGCCCTGACGAAGAAGGCGGTGGTGGTGGACACGCACATCGACGCGCCGACCGAACTGCTCGACCAGTGGCATGACCTGGGCGAGGCGACGCCCTCGCGCGAGTTCGACTATCCCCGCGCGCGCGCGGGCGGGCTGGACGTGGCCTTCATGTCGATCTACACCTCCGCCGAGGAGGACGAGGCCGGCAAGGCACGGCAGATCGCGCACACGCAGATCGATGCCGTGGAGGCGCTGGCGGCGAGGCATCCGGACAAGTTCGCACTGGTGCGCTCGCCGCGGGACATCGAGCGCCTGCAGCGCGGCGGCCGGGTGCTGCTCGCACTGGGGATGGAGAACGGTGCCCCCATCGTCGACCAGCTCTCCGAGCTGGCCCGTTTCCACGCTCGCGGCGTTCGCTACATCACGCTGGCGCACGGCAAGAACAACCGCATCAGCGATTCGGCGACGGACGCCGCGCCGCGCTGGAACGGGCTGAGCCCGTTCGGCCGCGAGGTGGTCGCCGAAATGAACCGGCTGGGCATCATGGTCGACGTCTCGCACCTGTCCGAGCAGGCCATCGGCCAGGCTGTCGAGCTCAGCACGGTGCCCGTCATCGCCAGCCATTCGGCGTTGCGGCATTTCACGCCCGGGTTCCAGCGCAACCTCAGCGACGAGATGGTCAAGGCGATCGCGGCCAAGGGCGGCGTGGTGCAGGTGCCCTTCGGCCTGATCTTCGTCGACGACGCCGCGGCAAAAACCTACTCGGCGTTCCTGCGTGAGCGCGAGGCCTTCCGCCAGGCCAGGGCCACCGCAGTGGCCGAAGGCCGTCCGGTGGCGGGGACGGAACCTGAATTCCCGAAATTCCAGCAGTCGGTGTCGTACTCGTCGGTGCTGGACAACATCGACCGCATCGTCGAGCTGGCCGGCGTCGACCACGCGGGCGTGGGCTCGGACTTCGACGGCGTCAACGGTGCGCTGGTGGCCGAGCTGCGCACGGTGGCCGACTATCCCGTGCTGGTGGCTGGCCTGAAGGAACGCGGCTATTCGGATGCGGACGTGCGCAAGATCCTGGGCGGCAACCTGCTGCGCGTGTGGCGCGCGGTCGAGGATGCGTCGAAGCACGACTGAGGCGCAGCGGTGGTCACGGCGAGGCCTGGCGGGACAGTCGCCAGGCGGCTCGCCAGGTGCGAAATTGCCAGGTGCGAGTTGCCAGGTGCGAAATCCAAGGCACAAAAAAGCCCCGCGATGCGGGGCTTTTTCGTGTGCTGCCCGGGGCGTTGGCCTCAGGCGGCGGACTTCTTGGCCACGGCCTTCTTGACCGGCGCCTTGGCGACGGACTTGGCAGCAGCCTTCTTCGCAACCGGGGCGGTGCCGGTGCCGGCCGACTTGGTCACGGCGGTGGCGCTGCGGGCGTTGCCGTAGCTGGAGTTGTAGCGCTTGCCCTTGGCGGTCTTGCGGTCGCCCTTACCCATGTTCGTGCTCCTGAAGCTGTCAAAAATCCGCACCGGTGGGTGCGAGGTCTGCGAAAAAAACGCGGTCGCGGCGCGCGCGAGGCCGGCAAGTCTACCACGCCCCCTCCGGGCCTCATGAACCGGTCGGCGGCGGCGCACGGCGCCTCGCCAACGGCCACAGACATCCTTCAGTGCACGCAGGACGCGTCGTGCACGTGCCCGTGGTTGAGGCGCAGATTGGCCAGGTGCGCCAGCCGACCAGGGTGCCGCCGAATGTCATCGCGAGGGCATGGGGAATGAGCGCATGGTGCAGCGGCTCGTAGAGAATCCCGGTCCACAGCACGGCCAGTCCCGGCACCAGCAGCCCCAGCGCGCGGACCGCGCCGTGCCGGCGGTAGCCCCAGACGACGCTGAACAGCCCCAGCAGCGTGGCGAACCCGACAAACACCCGCTCGAATCCGTCGCCCAGCCCCACCGAGATGCCCATCGACGGCAGGGCGGCGATCAGCAGCGGCAAGAGGGCGCAATGGGCCGCGCACAGCAGCGAACCCACCGCACCCAGCCGGTCCAGCAGGGAGCGCGAGTGGGCCACCAAGGGCGGATGGGGGCGAATCTCGTCGGTCATGACGTTACATTGTAACACTGGAACCTCGTTGAGCCGATGCCCTCAGGCGTGGGTATCGAACACGGCCGCCGCCCCCGGATGCGCCGGGTGGGAGCGGCGCACCGCCGGGATTGCCTGGGCCAGCAGCGCGCAGCCGGCCAGCGTCCACACGATCATGGCGCCGCTGGGCAGGTCCAGGACGGCCGAGAGGCCCAGCCCGAGGATGTAGCCCACCGCGCCGATGAGGTACGCGGCCGCGAGCCGGCCCCGACCCCGCATGCCGGCGGTGGCCAGCGCGGGCACGATCAGGCTGGCGAACACCAGGTAGACGCCCACCAGTTGCACCGAGGCGGTGATGGCCAGCGCGAACAGCGCATAGAACAGCAGCCCCGACAGCCGGCCGCCGCGAATCCACATGAAGACCAGCAGGGCCGCCGACAGCACGGCGGCCGGGATCAGCTGCCCGTAGCTGACCCACAGGATCTGGCCGACCAGCAGGTCCTTGAGGTGTTCGCCGCCCTGCGGATTGTCCGCCAGCAGCAGCAGACCACCGGTGGCCGCCAGCGCGAACAGCGTGCCTATCAGCGGTTCCTGGTATTCGGGCCAGCGCTTGTCCGTCCACGACAGGAGGCAGGCGCCGCCCAGCGCGGCGGCGGCGGCGGCGAGCTGGACGCCCAGGCCGTGCTCGTCGATGCCCATGTACTGGGCGAGGATCACGCCCAGTCCGGCGATCTGCGCGATGGCCAGGTCGATGAAGATGATCCCGCGCGACAGCACCTGCTTGCCCAACGGGACGTGGGTCGACAGCACCACCAGACCGGCCACGCAGGCCGGGCCCAGGATGCTGAGGTCCAGCCCGTCCCAGTTGAGGGTCATTTCGCCGCTCCCAGCAGCTTGGCCAGCGTGGAGTCGAACAGGCCGAACAGGTCCTTGGACTGCGCGTCACCACCGACCGAGAACGGCAGCGTCACCGCGGGCACGCCGGTGCGCTGCGACAGCCAGTCGGCCGGCTTCGAATCCTGGTAGGCGGCCCGCACGATCGCCAGCGTGTCGGCCTGTTTCGTGGTCGCGATCAGGCTGGCCAGATGCGCGCTGGTCGGCGGCACGCCGGGCTTGGGCTCCAGCGCACCGATCTGCTCGATACCCAGCCAATCCCACAGGTACACCCAGCTGATGTGGTGCACGACCACCTTGCGGCCCTTGAGCGGCGCAGCCTGCGCCTTCCAGCGCGACATCGCCGCCAGCCAGCGGGTGGTGAAGTCGGCCAGGCGTTGCTGGTAGACGGCGGCGTTGGCGGGGTCCAGTTGCACCAGTCGCGCATCGAGTGCCTTGGCGATCACCAGCACGCGCCGGGGATCCATCTGCACATGCGGATTGCCCTGCGGATGCACGTCACCCATGGCGCGGTCGACGGTGCCCGGCTTTTCCAGCGTCTTGACCTGCGCCGCCGCCATGAAGGAACCCGCACCGGAGGCCACGCGTGTGTTGCCGGCCTGGCGGATCAGCTGCGGCAGCCAGCCCACCTCGAGTTCGGCGCCCGTGCACACCAGCAGGTCGGCGTTGCGCACTTTCGCGATGAGGCTGGGCTTGGCCTCGATCACGTGGACGTCCTGCAACGCGGATGTGGCGACGTCGACGTCGACCTTGTCACCGGCCAGTTCATGCACCAGCGAAGCCCATTCCGACTCGCAGGCGAATACTTTCAGCTTGGCCTGCGCAGGCGCGGCGAACAGGCTCGCTGCCAGCAGGACGGGGATGGCGAAAAGCTTCATCGAAGGCTCCTTCAGAACTTGTGCGCGCCATGCGCGCCCAGGCTGGCCTGGTACTGGACGGTGACGGCGGTGTCGCTGTCGTCGGCATTGGGGCGGTCATGGCTGACCTGCAGGCGGAAGAGGCTGAATTCGCTGTTGCGCCAGGTCAGTTCGGCGCTGTGGCGATCCGGATCGAAGGTGCTGGCATAGGGGCCGCCGTTGTCAGCCCACAGGCGGTCGTAGCGGTAGCCGACGTCCCACAGGCGGTTGATGCGGTAGACCGTTTCCACGTATGCGCCGCGACGACGGCCATCCCAGTCCAGCGCGACGGCGGGGTCTTCGGGATCGATGTACACGCCGTCGCGGTCGTCGATGAAGTACTCGCCGCGCACGGTCACGCCGCCGTCCTTGAAGTTGCCCTGCGGCGCCCACTTCCAGGTGGCGTCCGCCAGGAACACCCGTGCATCGCCGTTGAAGCCGTCTTCGCCGCCTTCGGCCCGCGTGTCGAGCATCGACACCCCCGCCAGCCAGGCGCTCTCGTGGCCCGCATCGCCGCCCAGGTGGGCGAACAGCGTGCGCGTTCCCAACCCGCCGCGCTGGGCGCCGCCGCCGGGATAAGGCTCGCCGCGCATGATTTCCCCGCCCAGCTCGAAAAGCAGGTCGGTCGGCGCGACCCAGCGCAGCTGCGCGCCGTCGTCGCCGTACTGGCCGCCGAGGAAGGCCTGGTAGGCCAGCGGACGGTCGAAGAAGGAATCGGTATGGGCGTGGTGGCCGTTGAGGTAGCCGATGTTGGAAAAGAAGCGGCCCAGGCGCAGGCTGAAACCCGCCGGCAGCGCCGTGGTGTCGATGTAGGCCTCTTCGATGGCCACTTCGTCCTGGCCGTCTTCGCTTTCCACCGCCAGGGTCAGCTGGCCGTAGAACTTGTCGTCGATGTTGGCCGACAGCGCCAGTTCGCTCTCGCCCAGCGAGAATCCGTCGGGCGCCGGACCACCCTCGCCCACCAGCGGGAAGCCGGCGCGCACGTAGGCGTCCGGGTCCAGCGAGTGGTGGCTGTAGCTGCCGTTGAGGATCAGGGTGATCGCCGGATTGAAGGCGTTGGCACTGCTTGCGCCCTGGCTGCCATCGGCGGCTGCGACCGCGGCGGTGGCGTCGGCGGCCTCGGGCGTCGCGGCCAGATCGTCGATTTCTTCCGCAGTGGCCGCGGTGGAGTCGACCTGCGCACTCTGCGATGCGACGGACTCGGCCGGCGGGGTGCCTTTGGATGCGGCCTGCAGCGCCCGCAGTTCCGCCTGCAGCGCCTGTACCTGTGCTTCGAGCAGCTCGATGCGGCGGTCGGTGGCCGGGTCGGCGGCCTGGGCCGAAGCCAGTGGCAGGACCGCCAGAACGGCGAGGGCGAGGAGCGACTTCCGCATGGAATTTCCGGCCGCGTTCAGATGATGTAATAACATAACATTCGCGGGGACGGGCCGGTCAATAGCGCGGAAGTCACCGATCGTGGCGGTTCAGCGCGCAGAAACGTGGCCGGTCCGGCGTTCGGGCCCCGCCATCGGACACGCTGTCGGCCTGACCACGCTCTCGCACCAGATCGGCGGCTTCTTCGATGGGTGGGTGGGCGGCCTGGTGATCGAGCGTGCTGGCGCTGCTCGCCGCCGCCTTCAAACTGCCGATCGGCGAGTCGCGCCCGGCCCTGCGCGCAGCCACCGCGCCGGCCCGAAACCCTGGGTCATGCCTGCCTCACGCCTGCGCTTTGGCGCACGCCGCGCACAGGCCGTGTACTTCCAGGGTCTGCGCCTGCGGCACGAAACCCAGGCTGCGCGCGCTCGCATCGAGTGTGTCGACGATACGCGGGTCCTCCAGCTCGGTCGCCGACTGGCAACCGTCGCAGATCAGGAACGGCACCGCGTGGGCGGCACTGCCCGGATGGTGGCAGCCCACGAAGGCATTGATCGACGACAGCTTGTGGATGAAGGCGTGCTCGAGCAGGAAGTCGAGCGCGCGATACACCGTCGGCGGCGCGGCCGCGCCGTGGGTGGCCTTCATCTGGTCGAGCAGCTCGTAGGCCTTCACCGGACGCCCGGCCGCCGCGATCAGGCGCAGGGCGTTGGCCCGGGATCGGCGTCAGCCGCAGGCCGCGCTCCTCGCAGGCACGCTCCACCTCACGCACGAAGCCATCGCTGTCGTGGACGTGGTGGGCTGGATCGGTGCAGGCGTGCGAATGGGCCATGGAGTCTCCGGGCGGACTCTCCTGATCTAGGCCTGGACCGGCAGCATTGCAAGGGCGGCGCGGATCCGGGCCACCGCCTCGTCCTGCCCGGCCAGGTACACGGTGTGCGAGATGTCGGGGCTGACCTGGGTGCCGGTGATGGCCACGCGCAGCGGCTGGGCCACCTTGCCCATGCCGACGCCGACCGCCGCGGCCGTGTCGTGCAGCGCGGCTCCCACCGATTCAGCCGTCCAGCTGGACAAGGCCGCCAGGCGCTGCGCGGCATCGGCGAGCGGGGCGCGGGCGGCCTCGGTGAGGTGTTTGGCCACCGCCGCGTCGTCGTACTGGCTGAGCGGGTGGAACCACACCGCCGAACGCTCGGCCATGTCGCGCAGGGTCTGCACGCGGTCGCGCAAGGCGATGACGATGTCGGCCGGCGCGGGTCCGCGGGCGAGGTCGTAACCCAGTTCGCGAAGATGCCACGCCAGGTGCTCGCCGACCTTCGCCGGATCGTCGCTCTTCAGGTACTGCTGGTTCAGCCAGCCCAGCTTGGCGGCGTCCAGGCGCGAGGCCTTGGAATTGACGTCCTTGAGGTCGAACAGCCGGGTCATCTCCTCTACCGAGAAGATCTCCTGGTCGCCATGCGACCAGCCCAGCCGCGCCAGGTAGTTCAGCAGCGCATGCGGCAGGTAGCCCGTCTCGCGGTACTGCATGACGTCGGCCGCGCCCGAACGCTTGGACAGCTTTTCGCCTTCCTCGTTGAGGATCATCGGCAGGTGCGCGAAGTGCGGCACCGGCGCGCCCAGCGCGCGGTAGATGTTGATCTGGCGCGGCGTGTTGTTGACGTGGTCGTCGCCACGCACCACGTCGGTGATCGCCATGTCGATGTCGTCGACGACGACCGCGAAGTTGTAGGTGGGGAAGCCGTCGGAACGGAAGATCACCAGGTCGTCGAGTTCGCTGTTGGCGAATTCGATGCGGCCCTTGACCTTGTCCTCCCACACCACGGTCCCGTCGAGCGGGTTCTTGAAGCGGATCACGCGATTGGGATCGTCGCGATGACCGGCGTTGGCCTCGCGGAAGGCGCCGTTGTAGCGCGGCTTGAGCTTGGCGGCGAGCGCGGCCTCGCGCACGGCCTCCAGCTCTTCCTTCGTCTCGTAGGCGTAATACGCGGTGCCGGCGGCGACCATCTGCTCGGCGACTTCGCGGTAACGGTCCAGGCGCTGGGTCTGGTAGATCGGGCCTTCGTCGTAGTCCAGGCCCAGCCAGTCCATCGCCTCGAGGATCGCGTCGACCGCGGCCTGCACGTTGCGCTCCTGGTCGGTGTCCTCGATGCGCAGGACGAACGCCCCGCCGCGGCGGCGGGCCTCCAGCCAGCAGTACAGCGCGGTGCGCGCGCCGCCGATGTGGAGGTAACCGGTGGGGCTGGGAGCGAAGCGGGTACGGCAGGTCATCGTGGGATGGCTTGGACGGCAGGAAACGGCATTTTACCCGTTTGCGCCAACCCCATCCCAATGCGCGCTCCGGCACATCCGGCCACCAGGCCCGCGTCCTACAATCGCGGCATGACGACCCTCTTCATCTCCGACCTGCACCTGGACGCCGAGCGCCCGCAGGTCACGCAGTTGTTCCTCCAGTTCCTGCGCAGGTCCATCGATGAAGGCGGGGCCCGCGGCGCCGATGCCCTGTACATCCTGGGCGACCTGTTCGAGGCCTGGGTGGGCGACGACGATCCTTCCCAGACCGCGGCCGTCGTCGCCGACGAGCTGTCCGCGCTGCGCGCCGCCGGCGTGCCGGTGTATTTCATGCGCGGCAACCGCGATTTCCTGGTGGGCGAGGACTACGCGCGCCGCGCCGGCATGACGATCCTGCCCGACCCCGCCGTCGTCCTGCTCTACGACCGGCCGACACTGCTCATGCACGGCGACCTGCTGTGCACTGCCGACGTGCGCTACCAGCAGTTCCGCGCCCAGGTCCGCAATCCGGCCTGGCAGCAGCAGTTCCTCGCCCAGCCGCTGTCGGCCCGCATCGCCTTCGCCGAACAGGCGCGCGCGGCAAGCAAGGCGCACCAGAGCGGCCTGGCCAGCACGGGAACCATGGAAACCATCACCGACGTCACGCCGGACACCGTCGAGGCGATGCTCGCCCGTTTCGGCATCGACACCCTGATCCACGGCCACACGCATCGTCCGGCGGTGCACGACCTGCGCCTGGGGACCACCGACCATCGCCGCGTGGTGCTGGGCGACTGGTACGACCAGGGCTCGGTGCTGCGGGTTTCTCCCGGCGACCTGGCGCTGGACGCGCTGCCCCTGCCCGCCTGAGCCCCTACTTCGCGACTTCGCCGCAGCCCTTGTAGCTGACGTCGCCGTACAGGAACGTCGCTTCGTATTCGTACGTGTTGTCGGACATGCCGTCGTTGCACTTGCCGGGCGTGAGTCCGAGATGGAAGGCCTTCTCGCCGTCCTGGCCCACGAACACGTAACCAACCAGCGAGGGCACGCGCCGCCCGGTCATGCGACGGCCGTCGGGGTCCTCCGGCGTACTGAATACCAGCGTATCCCCATCCACTCGGGCCTGCCAGAACGGCTCATTGCCAAATCCGCGCCAGGCCTGCAGCGAACGGGGGTCATCGGCGGCGCGCTTGGCCATGGGCGGCGTTCCTGGAGTGGAGGCGGGAGACGGATCCGGGGGTACGGACGGCGTGGTTGCCTTTGCGGCCGGTTGCGGCGTCGAGGGTATCGCCGGCGGTGGCGTCGGTGACCGCGCGCAGGCCGACAACAACAGGCCGGCCAGCAGGAAGACAAGGGCTCGGGTCGTGCGAGGCATGGCGGTCTCCATCAGGGCCCGCGCACGCTATCGCCGACGCCGTCAGCGCGCGGTGATGCGGTCGGCGGCCGACTGTGCCTGCAGGCTGTCCAGTTCTTCGGCGTCGAAACCAGCCTCCAGCCGGGCCTGCAGGTTGAACGGCCCGTGCAGCACCCCGCTCGCATACTGGACCAGCAGCTCGCGGAAACGTCCCCGCGGCTCGACGCCGGCGCGCTCGCAATACCATCGGTACCAGCGCGAACCGGCCGCGACGTGCGCCACTTCCTCGCGCAGGATGACCTCCAGGATATCGGCCGTCGCGTGCTCGCCCAGCGCGCGCAGCTTCGTGATCATCCCCGGCGTCACGTCCAGCCCGCGCGCCTCCAGCACGCGCGGCACCAGCGCCATGCGCGCCAGCCCGTCGTGCGCGGTCTTCTCGGCCATTTCCCACAGGCCGTTGTGCGCGTCGAAATCCCCGTAGCCGCAACCCAGTTCGCGCAGGCGCGCCTGCAGCATGGAAAAGTGCCGGGCCTCGTCGTCGGCGACAGCCACCCAGTCGCGGTAGAACGCGGGCGGCATGCCGCGAAAGCGGTACACCGCGTCCCAGGCCAGGTCGATGGCGTTGAACTCGATGTGCGCGACCGCGTGGATGAAGGCCGCAAGACCCTCGCGCGTGCCGAAACCCCGTCGCGGCAGCTCGCGCGGATGCACGAGCACGGGCCGTGCCGGCCGGCCGGGCATGCCGATGGGTAGAGGTGGCGGCGCGTCGTCGTCGACCGTCAGCGCGCCGGCGGCGAAGGCCCGCGCGGCGGCAAAGCTGTGGTCCAGCTTCTCCTGCGGCGCGCAGGCGTCGATGCAGTAACGAGCGGCATTGAAGAGGCTGGACATGCGAGCGACGGCGACGGACGGCCTGGGATCACGCGCAGGTGACGCGGAGCGCAGCTGACAGGCGACGACGACTCGCGCCGGCGCCCGCCGCACCTGGTTCCCGAAGACGCCTCACGAGGCCCGACGCGTCTTCTTCGCCTCGTCCGATCGCAACTGCTTGATGCGGTCGAAATAGCCTTCCTCGATGCCGGTCACGTAGTTGCCGCTGAAGCAGGACGAGTCGAAGTGCTCCATCCGGTTCTTGGGACCGGACACGGCTTCCTCCAGGTCCGACAGGTCCTGGTAGATCAACCAGTCGCAGCCCAGCAGCTTCTGCACTTCCTCTTCGCTGCGGTCGTGCGCGACCAGTTCCTCGGCCGAGGGCATGTCGATGCCATAGACATTGGGGAAGCGCACCGGCGGCGCGGCCGAAGCCAGGTAGACCTTGCGGGCGCCGGCGTCGCGCGCCATCTGCACGATCTGCTGCGAGGTGGTGCCGCGCACGATCGAGTCGTCGACCAGCAGCACGACGCGGTTCTTGAATTCCAGCGGGATCGGATTGAGCTTGCGGCGCACCGACTTCGCGCGCTGGCCCTGGCCCGGCATGATGAAGGTGCGGCCGACGTAGCGGTTCTTGATGAAGCCCTCGCGATACTTCACCCCGATCACGTTGGCGATTTCCAGCGCGGCATCGCGCGAGGTGTCGGGAATCGGGATCACCGTGTCGATGTCGTGCTCGGGCATCAGGCGCAGGATCTTCTCGCCCAGCTTCTGGCCCATGCGCATGCGCGCCTTGTGCACCGAGATGTTGTCCATCATCGAGTCGGGACGGGCGAAGTAAACGTATTCGAAGATGCACGGCGTGTGCTGCGCCGGCGCCGCGCATTGCTGCGTGAACAGCTCGCCGCGCGCGGTGACCACCACGCATTCGCCGGGCGCCACGTCGCGCATGCGCTCGAACCCCAGCAGGTCCAGCGCCACCGACTCGGAGGCGACCGCGTATTCCTGGGCGCCCTCGCGGCCGACGCGCTTGCCCAGCACCAGGGGGCGGATGCCGTTGGGATCGCGGAACGCCACCAGGCCCAGGCCCAGCACCGCGATCACCACCGCGTAGCCACCGACGCAACGCCGGCTCACGCCTTCCACCGCCTTGAACGCCGCCTGCGGCGTGAGGGCCTTCTGCAGGCCCAGCTCATGCGCGAAGACGTTGAGCAGCACTTCCGAGTCGGACTCGGTGTTGACGTTGCGCAGGTCCTGCTCGAAGACCTCGCGGCGCAGCTTGTCGGTGTTGATCAGGTTGCCGTTGTGCGCCAGCGCGATGCCATAGGGCGAATTGACGTAGAACGGCTGCGCCTCGTCGGAGCCCTCGGAACCTGCGGTCGGATAGCGGCAGTGCCCGATGCCGAAGCGCCCTTGCAGCAGCAGCATCGCGTCTTCGTTGAAGACGTCGCTGACCAGGCCATTGCCCTTGTGCACGCGCATCTTGCCGCCGTCGGCGGTGGCGATGCCGGCGGCGTCCTGGGCCGCGGTGCTGGAGCACGGTGAGTCCGTCGTAGAGTTGCGCGGCGACATCCGTGTTGCCGACGATACCGAGAATGCCGCACATGGCCTTGGATCCTGAAAGAGATTAGGGAACCAGCGACGCATCGGACGTAGTGCCCGTCGCGCCCTGGCTTGAATGCTTGTCCGCCGGCTCCACCGCCGGTCCTGCCGCGCCCGTCTGGTCGCGTTGGGCCACGGCTGCGGCGACGTCCGCGTCCTGCGGCAACGCCGCGAGGTCGGCGATGTCCACGCCGGGTGGCAGCGCCGCCTGCACCGCCCTCGCCTGGTCCTGCAGCTGGTCCTGCAGCGAACCGCCCTGGCCGTCCAGGTCCATCCGCTGCGCCATCCAGTCCGGCACGCCGGCGCGCATCCACGCCGTCATCGGCCCGAGCGCGGCGACGCCCGCCGATTCGCGCCAGACGGGCTCGCGCGGGACCGCGCTCAGCCCCAGCGCCAGCAGCAGCGCGCAGGCCAGCAGCAGGCCACGGGCGGCGCCCAGGCCCAGGCCCAGTGCGCGATCCAGCGGCGTCAGCCCTGCCGAATCGGCCAGTTTGCGCAGCATCCAGCCCGCCAGGGTGACCAGCAGCCACACCAGCAGGAACGCCAGCACGTAGCCGCTCACGCGTTCGCCCCAGCCCGGCGCTGACTCACGGGTCAGCATCGCGCCGATGCCGGCGCCGAACTGGTACGCCGCCAGCCCCGCCAGCAACCAGGCCGCCAGCGAGGCCACCACGCCGATCAACCCGCGCAGCGCGCCCATCACCGTCGAGACGACGATGATCAGCAGCAACACCCAGTCCAGCGCGGTCATGGCTTGAATCTCCAGCGGCGCCGACGCACCCGGTTACGGGTGCGGTTTGACGATGGCGTCGGCGATGCCCAGCTTCGCCGCGACCTGCGCCTTGAGCTGGTCGGCTTCGGCACGGGTGAGCACCGGGCCCACGCGGACGCGGCTGAGCATGCCCTTGTCGGTGCGCACCGATTCGACGAAGGCGCGCAGGCCGGCCGCGCGCGCGCGATCCCGCAGGCGCGCGGCTTCGTCCGCGTTGCCGAACGCACCCAGCTGCACGGCGAAGCCGGTGTTCGCGGCCGCCGGCGCCGCGACCGGCGCGGACGCGGTGGCGGCGGGCTTGGCCGGGACGGGCGCCGGGGCCGCAGGCTTGGCGGGTGCCGGGTTGGCCCTGGGCGGTCGTCGGCTTGGCCGTGGTCGGCTTGGCCGTGGTCGAAGTGGCGGGGCTCGTGGCGGGCGTGCCAGCCGGCTTGACCGGCGGCAGCGCTTCAGCCTTCGGAGCCGCGGGCGCGGTCGCGGGCTCGGGCGTGGAGGCGGACGTCTGCGCGGCGGGCGCGCTTCCGGTCGCCTCGTCGGCGCTCAGCACGACCACCTTGGCGCCGACGTCGTCGCGGACATGCGCGGCGCGCAGGCGCGCGGCCTCGGCGTCGGCCTGGGTGGTGAACGGGCCGATGCGCACGCGATGCAGGCTGCGTCCCTTGTCCGAGACCGGTTCCTGGTAACCGGGCAACTGCGAGGCCACCAGCGCCTGGACCACCTTCTGGGCGTCGCCGGCGGTGGCGTAACGGCCGAAGCTGACGGCGTAGTCGCCCCCCCGCCGTGGCGGCCGGCATCATGCCTTCGCTGCTGACGGGCGTATCGGGATTGGCAGCGTCACTGGCATCCATTCCCACCACGCCACTGGCCGGCGCGCTGCCGGGCCCGATCAGGGGAAGTTCCTGGGTCTTGACCCCGTCGGCGGCAAACTCGCCCTGGGGCGCGGCCGGCAATTCGAGCGGGACATCGGACACCCCGCTCTGCGGGGCCGGCCCCTTCACCAGCATCGGCAGGAAAATCACCGCCAGCGCCACCAGCACGACTGCACCGACCACACGCTGCTTCAAGGCGGGTTCCATCGATCTGCGTACCTCGGGGGGAATGCGCGCGAATTATACGGCCCTACCCGGCGCGCCGGCACCGATGATTGATGAACACGAGGCGGCGCGTACGGACTGCGTCGCGCGGGCCCCAGGGGGCTGGATGGCGCTATCCGGCGTCCGCGCGCCGCCGCTTGCCTGAACTTGCGTTCATGCGAATGCGCCACGCCGCGATGAAACCGCCCTTGCGCGCACGCGCCCGGACAGGCCTTCGCAGCCCGCCGTCACCCCGTTCCCAACTCGCGCAGCGCCGTCGCCGCGGTATGGAACGAGCCCAGCACCAGGACCCGATCTCCCGCGCGGGCACCCGCCCGTGCAGCCGCCAGCGCCTGCGCCACGTCCGGGTGGCGCAGTCCGTCCGCGGCGGCCGTTCCGGCCAGGCGCCCGGCGAACTCGTCGACCGGCAGGCCCCGCGGCGCGGCTTCCTCCAGTCCCGCCAGGTGCCAGCCGTCCACTTGCGCCGCCAGCGCGTCGACCACGCCGCCCGCGTCCTTGTCGGCGAGGGCCGCGAACACGGCCAGGGTCCGTCCCGCGACGGGCGCCGAGCGCAGGAAGTCGGCCAGGGCGCGCGCGGCCTGGGGGTTGTGGCCCACATCGACCAGGATGTCGATGCCCTCGCGCTCGAACCGCTGCAGCCGCGCGGCGACATTGGCCTGGGCCACGCCCTGCGCAACCGCGGCCGCCGGCACCGTGCGGCCCAGCGCGCGCAGCGCGGCGATGGCCGTGGCCGCGTTGCGCAGCTGCGCGGGCGCCGCCAGCGCCGGGCGCGGCAACTGGAGTGCGAAATTCAGCTCCCGCCAGCGCCAGGTATCGGCGTCGACGGGTTCGAAGAAGAAGTCGCAGCCCGCGCGGATGGCCGAGGCGCCGATGGCGTAGGCGTGGCGCAGCACGCTGGCCGGGGGGTCGTCGTCGCCCAGCACCAGCGGTTTCCAGGCCCGCGCGATGCCGGCCTTCTCGAAACCGATCGCCTCCCGGTCCTCGCCCAGCCAGTCCTGGTGGTCCAGGTCCACGGTCGTGATCACGGCGACATCGGGATCGACCAGGTTGGTCGCATCCAGGCGCCCGCCCAGCCCGACCTCCAGGATCGCCAGATCCAGCCGGCTGCGCTGGAACAGCCACAGCGCCGCGAGCGTGCCGTACTCGAAATAGGTCAGCAGCGTGTCGCCGCGCGCGGCTTCGATCGCCTCGAAGGCCGCGACCAGTCGTTCATCGGTGGCATCGATGCCGTCGATCCGCACGCGTTCGTTGTAGGCCAGCAGGTGCGGCGAGGTGTACGCGCCGACCCGCCAGCCCGCCGCACGCGCGATGGCCTCGATGAAGGCCACCGTCGACCCCTTGCCGTTGGTGCCGGCGACGGTGATCACCTTCTTCGCCGGTCGCTCCAGCGCCAGCCGCGTGGCGACGGCGCGCACGCGGTCCAGGCCCATGTCGATGGTCTTGGGATGTTGGCGCTCGATGTACTCGAGCCAGTCGGAAAGCGTGCGGGGCATGCGCACATTGTAGAACCCGCATCGCGACATGCGGCTGGCCGGGCGGCGCCACGCGCGGCGGCGGGCCCGGCCACGGCCGATCTCACAGCGCCCGATGCACCGCCTCGCCGAACAGGGCCGTGTGGTGGCTGCAATCGTTCAGCCGGACCACGTCGAGGTGGTCCACGTCGACGCCTTCGAGCAGGTTGAGCGTGGTGGGCGCCTGCCGGAACGACCACAGCTTCGACAGCGGCATCCCGAGGATACGGCACAGCAGCACGCGGTTGACGGCGTCGTGCGCGACGACCAGCAGCGTCTCGTGTGCGCCCAGTCCGTTGCAGGCGCGGGCGAAGGCAGGCCAGGCGCGATCGAGCACGTGCTGGAGCGATTCGCCCTGGGGCATGAGCACCTCGTGCGGGGCATGGCGCCACTGCTGCATCAGCTCGGGGTCGCGGGCGTGGATCTCTTCCGCCAGCAGGCCTTCCCAGGTGCCGTGGGCGATTTCCATCAGGCCCTCGTCGAGCGTGAGCATGGCGGCGCGTTCTTCGCCGAGCGCGAGCCGCGCTGTATGGGCGGCGCGCGCGAGCGGCGATGCGACGGCCCGGTCGATGCGCACGTCGCCCAGGCGTTCGCCCAGCGCGCGCGCCTGCACTTCGCCGATCGGCGAAAGGGGAATGTCTTCCTGTCCCTGGTAGCGGCCTTCGGCATTCCAGGGGGTTTCGCCGTGGCGGGCGAGGAGGATTTTCATGGGGTGGATTCTTTGTCGGAAAATTCGTGGGTGAACGGGCCACCGGAACGGGACCATCGAAGTCGGCAACCCGGACAAGGCATGCGCGAGCGGGAACGGATGCGGGAAACGGTTTGCGCGCCAGGGCACGCGCCCCGCTTCCCGGCCCCGCTCCCTCAAACCTGCTGCAGCGACAACACTCCCGGCGTCTTGCGCAGCTCCGCCAGCTGCGCATCGCTCAGCGGCTGGTCGACGGTGATGGCCGCGCGTGCCTGGCCATCGCCGGCGGCGCCCAGGGCGAAGTTGACGATGTTGATGCCGGCCGAACCCAGCTGCGAACCCACCGTGCCGATCATGCCGGGACGGTCTTCGTTGCGCAGCAGCAGCACGTGCGCCTGCGGATCGAATTCGATCTCCACGCCATCCAGCCGCACGACGCGCGGCCCGCGGTGCAGCGTCGCCTCGATCTCACGGGTGCGGGTGTCGCCTTCGACGCGGATGCGCAGCAGGCGGTCGAAACCGTCGCCATCGCCACCCACCGTCTCGGCCACCACCAGTCCGCGCGCGGCCGCCTCCTGCAGGGCGTTCACCGGCGTGACGCGGCCCGAATGCGTGCCCAGCAGCGCGGCCACCAGCAGGCGGGTCAGCGGGCGTGTGTCGAGCGCCTGCGTGCGACCGGCGTAGGTGATGGTCAGGCGCGTGGGCGCATCCACCAGGCGCGAGGCCAGGCGGCCCAGCGACGACATCAGCGGCATCCACGGCCCCACCTCGCGCGCGGCCTCGGCCGTGAGCGGCGGCAGGTTGACGCAGCCGGCCACCGCGCCGGTCTGCGTGAAGTCGATGATCTGCCGCGCCAGGATCGTGCTGACCGCCTGCTGCGCCTCGCTGGTCGACGCGCCCAGGTGCGGGGTGAGGATCAGCCGCGGATGCGCGCGCAGCGGCGAGTCGCTCTGCAGTGGCTCGGTCGCGAAGGTGTCGAGCGCGGCGCCGGCCAGGTGGCCTTCATCGAGCAGGCGCAGCAGCGCGGTTTCATCGACCAGGCCGCCGCGCGCGGCGTTGATCACGTAGGCGCCCTTCTTCATGGCGCGCATGCGCTCCTCGGAGAGCAGGTTGGTGGTCTCCTTGGTGCGGGGAATATGCAGGGTGACGATGTCCGCCCAGGCCAGCAGCTCGTCGAGCGTCTTGAGCGGCACGCTGCCCTTGCCCGCGGCCGACGCCGGCAGGAAGGGGTCGTGCGCAGCCACTTCCATGCCGATGCCCTGCGCCTTGCGGGCCACCGTGCCGCCGATGCGGCCCAGGCCGATCACGCCCAGCTTCTTGCCTTCCAGTTCGAACCCGGTCAGGCCCGCCTTCGGCCACTCGCCGGCTTTCATGCCGGCGTCGGCGCGCGGAATGTGGCGCGCCAGCGCGAACAGCAGCGAGATCGCGTGTTCGGCCGCCGCCAGGGTGTTGCCGTCGGGCGCGTTCATCACCGCGATGCCCTTGGCGGTGGCGGCGTCGACGTCGATGGTGTCCACGCCGGCGCCGGCGCGGCCGATCACCTTGAGCTGGGGCACCGCGGCGATCGCCTCGGCCGGCACGCGGGTCGCCGACCGGACGAGCACGGCGTCGACGCCTTCGAGGCGGCGGGCCAGTTCGGCGGGGTCCTTGATCGGGTCGGATTCGACGACCTCCCAGCCCGCGTTGCGGAACAGGGTCAGACCGTCTTCGTGGATGCCATCGCAGGCCAGTACTTTCATCGCAAGCTCCAGGTAGGTGGGAGCGCGGAAAGCCTTGCGAGCCGGCACAGCGTGGACCTGCGGCGTCATCGATGCCCAGTGCACGGCCACGGGGGCCACGGGCGGACGCATGCGCCTTGCGGCGCGAACTACTCACGGGTCGGGAGACGGGGCCGGCTGGCATGGGAATCCGCGACGAGGGCAGCCTAGCACGCGTCCGTCGGGCGCGTGAAGCCGGCCGCGCGCCGGTGCCGCACGCGCGCATTCACGGCCGGGCAATGCGCGACCGGCGGACAGGGGCGCGCGAGCCTCGCGGCGGCGCCACTACCTTTGTGCCGGCCGGCATGGAACCATCGGCGCATTCCCGCACAAGGACATCCAGCATGAGCCATCAGATCACGGGGGCGTTCGACGTGAAGCGCACGGCGACGGAAACCATCGACGCCGGCGGGGAAGCCACCTTCGGCCGCTTCCGCTTCGAGAAGCGCTTCCACGGCGACCTGGACGCCACCAGCGTCGTGGAGATGCTCAGCGCCGGCAATCCGGCCAGCGGGTCGGCCGGTTACGTCGCCGTCGAACACGTCATCGGCACGCTGGCCGGCCTGCAGGGCCGCTTCATGCTGCAGCACAACGGCGTGATGGACGGCGGCGTGGGCAGCCTGGACCTCACCGTCGTGCCCGCCACGGGCACCGACGCGCTGGAGGGCCTGCGCGGCCGCATGAAGATCGACATCGACGATGCCGGCGCGCACTTCTACACCTTCGACTACACGCTGCCCGCGGCCGACGTGGACGGCGAAACGGCATAGCCGACCGGACGCGTGCCTGCCCGGGCTCAGTCCGGCAGGCACACCGTCGGATCCCCCAGCAGGACCATGGCCAGCCGGTCCATGGCCAGCAGCTTCGCCCGCCTGGCGCGCTCCACGTCCGAGCGGTCCTTGACGTCCTTGATCGCGTCGATGTGGTCCAGCAGCAGTCCGGCGACGGCATCGTAATAGCCGTCCAGCGCCATGCCGACGGGCGTGCGCTTTTCCGAATGCAGGGCGTTGAACAGCGGCTCCAGGATCAGCGAGTTCGTCGTGCGCTGACCATGCTCGGGTTCCAGCAGCGTCCAGTCGAAGGTCGGTTCGACATGACCGATGAAGGCACCGATGGGACTGGGCGCGCCCAGCAGCGCGCGCGGCAGCGGCGCCGTGCAGGGTCCGGCCTGCGCCACCGCGTCGAGCATGCGCCCCAGCGACGATTCGCCGTCGGCCATCTGCGTGAACATCGACGGGCTGTCGGCGCCGGCGGAACAGCAGGCATGCGCATACCAGATCGCGCCATTGGGACTCCACTGCCCCAGCAGCGCGGAAGGATCCAGCAGCGCGTGGTTGCGGTCGACAAGCAGGCCCAGGTTCTGCTTCAGCTGCGCGGTGTCGTTGAGCGGAAAGGTGGCGCCGTGGCTGGTGGTCAGCACGAACGCAGGCTGCTGCTCGTGCAGCGCCTCGTACAGCGCCTTCAGTTCGTCCTGGCCGCCGGTGAGCAGGGTCGACTTGAATTGGTACTTGATGAACCCCTGGTGCATCTTGTCGGCAATCGCCGCGCGCATCAGGAAAGTGATGTCCGGGTAGCCGTGGTCCACCGACCAGATCAGGGGCCGCTCGACGTCGCGGGCAAGGCCTTTCCACCCCGCGATGAGCGCATCCACGTAGCGCGACAGCGCGTCATCGTCCAGGTCCAGCCGGCCGACGAAGGAGTCCACCTGCAGGCGGTACTGGAAACGCCAGGGGATCTGTTCCGGCGAACCGACGATGAGCAGGTAGCGCGGCACCGCGTCCTTGCCGATCCCGCGATTGCCGCGCGCCGACAGCGGCACGCCACCGCGGACCGGGTCGTAGCGCAACACCCTGCCGCCCTGCAGGTCCTTGCGATAGCGCAGCACCGGCGAGCCGGGCCGCTGCGCCAGCAGCCGGCGAATGGGTTCGGGCGCATCCACACCGGCGGCCAGGTCGGCAAACGAAAGGCCTGCGCGATCGGGCAGCACCACGCCCCAGCCCACCTCTTCGTGCCGCCAGTCCTTCCGGTCCACGCCGGGTGCCGAATGACCGGCCAGCATCGCCGGCGGCTCGATCGCGCCGAGCAGCGCCCACGCATCGGCCTTGGCGAAGCCACCGGTGGCCGACACGGTTCCGCACCAGGCGTTGGCCTGCAACACCGCGCTATCGGTCGTCGCCATCGAATCGCCCCTCCACGTTGGGCCACAAGGGTCTTGGGACATCCTTGAGCGCGTACTCCATCACGCGCCTGCGATCGTCCGGCTCGAGCTGCTGGCCCGCCGTGGCCAACCAGCGCGCCATCTCCTCGACCTGCACGCGGTACTGCTCGCCCTGCATATGGGATTCGTCGGCGGCGGCTGCCGGTGCCGGCACCGGTATCGGAGCCGGTGGCGTCGATGGCGGCGTGGGTGTCGGCGTGGGCACGGGTGGCGCGGGGACCGGCGCCGGCGCCGGCTGCGCGGCGATGAACACCTGGGCCTCCAGGCCGCGCACGTACAACACCGGCAGGGACCACTCCGGGGAACTGGCGGTCGGCTTGCCGTCGGAGATCGCCGCACGCACGTCGTGCATCAGCGGCGTCCACTCCAGGGTCGTGCTCGTGCTGGCGCCCAGGGCCTTGCCGACCTGCCTGAGCGCCTCGAACGCGCCCGGGTAGAAGGCGCGGGTGAAGTTGTAGGCATCGGAGGCTTCGACCGGCTCGAACATCGCCACCGCCGACGGGAACCCGGCCGCAACCGCCTGGCTTGCCATCGATGACATTCCCGGCACCGGCTTCCCGGTGGAACAGCAGTTGAGCACCAGCAACCAGGCGTTGGGCAGGGAACTGGCCAGCGTGGCCAGGCTTGCCGCGCCGAGGTTGACCGATCCCGCCTCGACACCGCCGGCTTCCGCCAGCAGGTGGTCTCGCGCGGTGGCCAACTCCAGCGACTGCCCCAGCGCATCGGCATGGCCGTGGCAGAAGAAGTGCAGGATGTTCGGCGCCCAGGCGCGGATCTCCTGGGTCAGGAACGTCGCCGAATCCTCGAGCGTGCCCAGTTCGACGTCCAGGTCCGAATCCTTCTTCAGATCCGCTTTCTCATCGTCGATGGCCTTGTACAGATCCGGGTGGCCGGCCAGCACCTTCAACCGGATCCAGGGCGCGTCGCCGTTGGCCGCCACGATCGCGTTGCGCAGCCGCTCCCATTCCTTGTGCTGGTCCTTGATCTTCAACGCCGAGATCACGGCCAGCACCCGCACCCACCGGCCCATCTCCGAAGGCGGACGTGGCGGCGTGTTGACGTCGGCCACGATGCGCGCGATCGGCCAGCGCGTATCCAGCGCGAAGAAGGCATCCTTGGTGTCGCACAAGGCTTCCCAGTTGAAGCCCTCCGCATCGGTGGGCCCCAGTTGCACGAACAACGGGTTGTGAGCGTTGCTCTGGCTGAGGTTGTCCAGCACGCCGCAGATGCCCGTGTGGCTGCGCAGCGCGTCGCGAAGCTTCTGGCCGCGCTTGAGCACGACCTCGTCCTCGCCCGGTGCCGGGAGCGCATCGGCATCCAGGACCAGTCGCTTGTTACCCGGTTCGGCGACGGCAAACGGTGCGCGCACGATCTTGCCGATGAACATGTCGTCCATCGTTTCCACGGCGACGATGGTGCGCTGGCTCATGGCGACTCCTTCGCGTCGTCGGCGGACTGGTAGAGGCCCATCCGCGCGACGCGTTCCAGCACACGCTCGGTGCGCGCCTCCACCGTTGCGTTGTCGATGCTGCTCGAGGCCAGCGGTTCCGAGTCCGGCTGGCCCGCCAGCTCCCGCAAGTTCTGCAAGGAGCCGTGGATCGATTCCAGATTCGTCTGGACACTATCCCCGGCCTCCTCGCCTGTACGCAGCCAGCGTTCCTCATCGGTCTCAGCGTCAGGCACCGCGCTGTCGTCGAGGTTGCGTTCGAGACGGTCCAGTCGCATGTCGATCTCGCCCAGCAGGCGCTCGCGTTCCAGCACGGCCACGGCGTCGCGGATCCGGTTCACCGTGCCCATGGCCGATTGCAGGTCGCGCTCGGCGATGGCAGGGGGCACGACTTCGTCGCGCAGCAGCTTCTGGTACTTGAGCTGCACCTGCTCTGCGACGCGTTCGGTGGCCGCGGTGACACCGGAGATGCTGCGTCCCGCGGAGCCGCCGGCCTGCTCGTTGCTGGCGCTGCGGCCGGACTGACCGGCCACGGCGTTGAATACCGACATGCGCTGGGCATCGTTGCGCACCGACAGCTCCATGCGGACATGCAGGGATTCCTGGAGGCTGTATTCGTCGGGCACGCCCCGGTCTTCGGCCAGCAGGTATGGCTGGCAGTACATGTAGAGCGCCGGCGAGCACGGCGGCGCCTGCGGCTGGGAGGAGTGGATGAAGCAGTACGCGCGCCCCAGCGCCTCGTGCGAGGCGTCCAGCCGCGCGTCGTGCAGCACCATCGGCCCGGGCATCGACTGCGCGATCTCGTCGGCCAGCGCGCGCAGGCCGGCCGGGTTGTGGTTGTCGGTGGGCGAGGAGAACGTCGTCGACCAGGCGCCGACCTGGGTCAGGAAGCACGCCAGTTCGACGGCGCCCACCGGCCCGGCCAGGTAGTTGTCCGTGCGTCCAAGCGGCGACTGCGCCAGCAGCATCGCGCCGTTGCGGCCGGACAGGTGCCCGTGGCAGACGAAGTGCACCACGTCGGTGCTGTAGCCGCGCAGCGTGTCGCGCATCCACAGCAGCCAGGGGGAGCGCAGGCTGCCGCTGCGGTCGTGCAGGCGCGAGGACGGATCCTCGGACACGTAGTTCACGGCGGCTTCCGACGGATGGACGACCAGTCCCGGCCTGTCGCCCAGTTGCCCGCGGACCGCGCGGGCCATTTCCACTTCGGTGAACAGGTGGATCCGCCGCGGCTGCTCGCCCAGGCCATCCAGGATGACCTGGATCGAGTGGATCACTCCCTCCTGGATCGCGTGGTGCTCGCAGTTCAACGGCGCGCTGGCGCAGATGGCGACATCGAGGTCGGCGATGCTCTTGCGCGGCGGCGGGAAGATGAAGTCCGGCAGCATGAGCACCGGGCTCTGCAGCACCTCGATCAGCAGCCGCTCCCAGGGGACGAAACGCAGCGGGCCGTAGGGCTTGACCAGGTGCACCCACAGCGCCGTTTCGTGCCGCGTCGCGTCGCCCGCCAGACTGCGTTGCTGATTGAATGCGTCTGCAACGATCGGCCCCAGTGCATCGGGCAGTCGCGGGGACGTACCGCGTACCCACTTGCTCGGCGCGGTCCCGTCGCCGGGAATGCCGAACTCCTCGATGTCGCCCTGCCAGAGGCGGATGGTCTGCAGTCGCCCGCCGTCGAGGAACTGCAGGCCGCAGGTCACCTGGCCCGCGGCGCCCAGTTCCACCTTGAGCGTGACGATGTCGTTTTCGCGCTTGAGTCGTTCGGCCATGACCGCACGTCCCGTCCGGCTCAACCCGTGGCGATGCTGTACGCCAGCCACCAGGTCGCCGGCTTGCTGATGTCGCCGTGCCCGGTGATCGTCCCGGTCCCTTCCACGCCGACGAGGCGGCCGCCGGCGCCGAAATCGTAAGCCTCGCCCGCCGGCTTGATGCGCACCACCACGGCGTCGGCTTCCTGCGGCCCGAACCCGCCCAGCGCCCCGTAGATGCTCGGCGACTGACCGGCGGCGGCAGGCTGCTCGCCCAGGTCGCTCTTGCGCCGCACGGCAAGATGGAAGGTCTTGCTCAACGCCACGTCGTTGCCGCTGAAGGTCGCCAGCACGGGCCGGTCGATGCGCTGCAGGTTGCCGTGGAAGCCGCCTGCCAGTCCGCTCTCGGGCACCTTCGACGAAAACGCGTACTGCGAGATCGCCGGCTGCAGCAGCAGCGCCGAATGCACCTTGCGCGGCGGCGCCGGCAGGGCGGCGGTCGCGGACATCACCACCTTGCAGCCGAAGGAATGGCCGAGCAGGTGCACCCGCGCCTCGGATTTCCCGAGCAGGTCGCCGAGCAGTTTCGACACGCCACGGCTGCCCACCACGCCGGCGCGGTCCTTCATCTGCCACACGGTGAAAGGCTTGATCAAATTGCGCGGATCGAGCTTGGCAACCAGGTCGCCGAAACCCGCCGCGTCAGGCCCGGCCGCCGCGGCACCGCCGCCACCGACCGTGTCGAAATCCGGCGGCGCCCCCATCTGGTTGGCCGCCGCCAGCAGGTCGTCCGCGCTGGGCGCGCCGCGTTCCAGGCCTTCGTCGTCCGGCGCGAGCACGCTGGCCAGCATGGCGGCCAGTTCCCTGCCTTCGGCCTGCGTCAATGCCGGGCGCTGGACGAGGTCGTAGAAGGCGTCGCGCTGGTCTGCCGGCAACGACTGGGCGATGTCGCCGGCCAATGCGCGTCCGTCGTCCACCTCCGGGGCCGCGGTGGCCGGGTCGCCCGCGCCGGCAAAGCCGGGGCCGGTCTCGCTGTCGAACCAGGCCAGCGCCTGGCTGGGCCAGAAGACCCCGACCAGCAGCGGCTTGTAGCCATCCTTCTTCGGCAGGCCCAGCGTCGTGCGCTGGCCGACGTAGCCGTCGATGAAATCGCTGTAGCGTTTTGTGGCCGTCTCCCAGTCGTTGTTCCAGCCATGGGAGAACAGGAAGATGTCGGTGAAATTCTTCCCCGCGGCGGCATTGAGAAGGTGTTCGCGGGTGGCCGGGCCCTCGCAGCGCCCGTCCTTGTCGAAGGGAATGATGTAGTAGGGAAAGCTCAGCCCTTCGGCGGTCTGGCGCGTCTGGTACGGGCCCACCGGGATCATCTTCGGCATGTCACGCTCCTTGTGTCGGTGGCCGGCGCCGCCGGCAGGAGGCTTCCCGGAGTGCAGGTGCCCTACAGGGCCAAACGGCTGCGAGGCGACCGGGCGGCCAGGCCCTCGCGGGACACGCGCCCGGTGGCATCAGCGACCTGCCCTGCTGATCCACGCCGGCGCACCGGTTCGTCACGCGCCACCGCGGCCGGAGATGGGCGCGCCGTCGCGCGCCTGCAAAGAAAAAGGGCCGGCGATGCCGGCCCTTTTCGCGACGCAGGTGCGCGGGCTTACTTGGCCGTGCGCGCCGACTTGCCCCCGTCGGCCGATTCCAGCTCGGCCATCAGCTTCGGCGCCGGGAAGGCCTCCTGCATGATCCAGCGCATGTAGCGGGCGTCGACCGAGATCATGCGCGTCATCGTCGGGTCGAACACCCAGTTGCTGCTCACCGATTCCCAGTTGCCATCGAAGGCCAGGCCGACCAGTTCGCCGCGCGCGTCCAGCACGGGCGATCCGGAGTTGCCGCCGGTGATGTCCAGGTCGGACAGGAAGTTCACCGGCACCGTGCCCAGGCGCTTGTCCTCCAGGCCGCCGTAACGCTTGGCGGCGATGGCGTCGAGCTGCGCCTTGGGCGCATCGAAGGGCTCTTCGCCGGTCGCCTTCGCCGCGACCTGCTCGAGCAGCGTGAACTCGGGCTGCCGGCTGCCGTCGGCCTTGGTGTAGCCGGTGACGTTGCCGAAGGTGATCCGCAGCGTGCTGTTCGCGTCCGGATACACGAAGCCGCCCTGCGACTTCTTGTAGTCGGCCAGCGCCTGCAGGTAGACCGGACGCGCCACCAGGCTCTCGCCGGCGCGCGTCTTGGTCTGCTCTTCCAGCGTCAGCAGGGTCGGCATGACGGCGCGTGCATAGAGGATGGCCGGATCGGTGCTGGCCTCGAACGCGGCGCGGTCGGCGGCGAACCACTTCAGGCGTTCGTCGAGGTTGCCCAGCGTGCTGCCCGCCAGCGTCGCGACGGCGCGCTGCACGGCCGCCTCGTCGTGGCCGCCCAGCCAGGCGTCGACCGCGGCCACGCGCTGGTTCGCCGGCAGCTTGATGTACTGGCGCAGCCAGTAGGCCTGCAGCTGGCGGTCCATCTCGGCGTGGTAACGGCGCTCCATCTGGCGCAGGCCGCCTTCGAACGCGGGCATGTCACGCTGCTGGTAGCCCTGCTCGCGCTCGGCGTCGGGCTTGGCCTTCTCGAGCGCCAGCCGGTACAGGTCCACCGCGCTGGACACCACGCCCTGGCCGTTGAACTGGCGCAGGAACAGGTCGCGCTCGCGCGTCGCGCGCGCCTGCGCACCCAGCGCCTCGAGCGCACCGTGCGCCTTCAGCGCCGCCTCGCCCGCCGCGCCCTGCCCGTGCAGCCACGCGACCAACGCCGCTTCCTCGGCCTTCTTCTGGCCGGCGGCGTCGATGCGCTTGAAGCCGTCGAGCTGGCCGTCGTAGTTCTTCATCGCGTTCTGCCAGCCGCGCACGGTGCTGGCGTATTTCACCGCGATGTCGGGATTCTTCTGGCCGGCCTGCTCGACCATCGCCACCAGCGCCTTGTAGTGGCCGCCGACGACCGGATAGGTCCAGTCCGCGGTGTCGTCGAACTCGCTGGTCAGCGCGTAGCGCGCGGTACGGCCCGGGTAGCCGGCGACCATCACGAAATCGCCCACGCCCAGCGGCTTGTCGGCCAGCTTCAGCCAGTGCCTGGGCTGGTAAGGCACGTTGTCCGCGGCGAACGCGGCGGGCTTGCCGTCCTTGCCGACGTAGGCGCGGTAGAACGAGAAGTCGCCGGTGTGGCGCGGCCACATCCAGTTGTCGACTTCGCCGCCGTAGTTGCCGATCGCGCCGGGCGGCGCGTAGACCAGGCGCACGTCCTTGATTTCCAGGTTCTTGAACAGGCGGTAGGAGTTGCCGCCCATGAAGCTGTAGACGCGGCAGCGGTAGCCGCCGGGCGCCTCGCACTGGGCGATCAGCTGCTTCTCCAGCGCTTCGGTGGCGCGCGTGCGCGCCAGCGGCGATGCGGCCGACGCGATGGCGGCATTCATCTGCGCGGTGACGTCCTGGATCGACTCCAGCGCATAGATGCGCGCGTTCGGACCGGCCGACAGTTCGTCGCCCTGGGCGGGCGCGATGAAGCCGTCCTTGATCAGGTTCTTCTCGGGCGTCGAGTTGAGCTGGATCGCGCCGTAGGCGCAGTGGTGGTTGGTCACCACCAGGCCTTGCGGGGAGACGAAGCTGGCGGTGCAGCCGCCCAGCGACACCACCGCACCCATCGGGTCACCGGTCAGGTCGGCCAGCTGGCGCGCGTCGAGCTCGAGTCCGGCTTTCCTGAGCGGACCGGCGATCTCCGGCAGTTGCTGCGGCACCCACATGCCTTCGCCGGCATGGACGGTAGTGACGGCACCGAGCGCGGCAACGGCCAGCGCGGCGGCGAGATGGTTCAAACGCATGGGCATCCCCTGAGCACGAAAGCGCCGAGTCTAGCGCGGCCGGCGGCGGCGTCCCTTGCCGCTTTGCATCAATCGGCGCTCAGGTTTCCCAGCGGCCGGATTTCCCGCGGCCGGCCTTCCGTACGCCGGCGCACCGTGCCGGAGAGGACACGGGCGCGCGGGTATAATTTCGGGCTCTTGCCGCCGGGGCCGGCGGCCTTCACGCAAGGCAATCCCATGTCGCAAACCACTAGCTCCACGGCCACCATGCGCGCGCTGGTCAAGCGCGAAGCCACCAAGGGCATCTGGATGGAACAGGTGCCGGTGCCGTCCCCGGGGGCCAACGAGGTCCTGATCAAGCTGGAAAAGACCGCGATCTGCGGCACCGACCTGCACATCTACCTGTGGGACGACTGGAGCCAGCGCACCATCACGCCGGGCCTGGTGATCGGCCACGAGTTCGTCGGCCGCATCGTCGGGATGGGCCCGGGCGTCTCGGGCTACAGCCTGGGTCAGCGCGTGTCGGCCGAAGGCCACATCGTCTGCGGCCATTGCCGCAACTGCCGCGCGGGCCGCCAGCACCTGTGCCCGAACACCGTGGGCATCGGCGTCACCCGCAACGGCGCGTTCGCCGAATACATCGTGATGCCCGCCGCCAACCTGTGGCCCATCCCCGACCAGATCCCGTCGGAACTGGCCGCCTACTTCGATCCCTACGGCAACGCCGCGCACTGCGCGCTGGAGTTCGATGTCGTCGGCGAGGACGTGCTGATCACCGGCGCCGGCCCCATCGGAATCATTGCAGCCGGCATCTGCAAGCACATCGGCGCGCGCAACGTGGTGGTGACCGACGTCAACGACTACCGCCTCAAGCTGGCCGCCGACATGGGCGCCACGCGCGTGGTCAACGTCTCCAACACCTCCCTCAAGGAAGTGATGGCCGACCTGCACATGGAAGGCTTCGACGTCGGCCTGGAGATGAGCGGCAACCCGCGCGCCTTCAACGACATGCTCGACTGCATGTACCACGGCGGGAAGATCGCGATGCTCGGCATCATGCCCAAGGGCGCCGGCGCCGACTGGGACAAAATCATCTTCAAGGGCCTCACCCTGCAGGGCATCTACGGCCGCCGCATGTACGAGACCTGGTACAAGATGACGCAGCTGGTGCTGGGCGGCTTCCCGCTCGGCAAGGTGCTGACCCACCAGCTTCCCGTCGAAGATTTCCAGAAGGGTTTCGAGCTGATGGAATCGGGCAAGGCGGGCAAGGTGGTGTTGAGCTGGAATTGACGCCTGGACGGTCGCGCACACGTTTGAAGTCGTCGTCCCCGCGCACGCGGGGACCCAGCGACTTCCGCCGTGGCTTCACCCCCCAAGACACTGGATCCCCGCTTTCGCGGGGATGACGATCAAGGTCCATGGATGACGGATGACGATCAGAAGAACAGACGCATCAAAAGCAACGTCCATGGATCCCCGCCTTCGCGGGGATGACGGCCAAAGACATCCCGCCTGCGCGGGGATGACGAGCGAGAAGAACATGTCCCTGACCCAACGCTACGCCGACACCCTCGAAGAGATCCGCGCCGCGGGCCTGTTCAAGTCCGAACGCATCATCACCTCGCCGCAGTCGGCGGAGATCACGCTGGAAGACGGCCGCACCGTGCTGAACTTCTGCGCGAACAACTACCTGGGCCTGGCCGACCACCCCGACGTGATCGCGGCCGCCAAGCAGGCGCTGGACACGCACGGCTTCGGCATGGCCTCGGTGCGCTTCATCTGTGGCACGCAGGACCTGCACAAGCAGCTGGAGAAGACGATCTCCGACTTCTTCGGCACGCAGGACACCATCCTGTACGCGGCGTGCTTCGACGCCAACGGCGGCCTGTTCGAGCCGCTGCTGGACGAGAACGACGCGATCATCTCCGACGCGCTCAACCACGCCTCCATCATCGACGGCGTCCGCCTGTGCAAGGCCAAGCGCTACCGCTACGCCAACAGCGACATGGCCGACCTGGAGAAGCAGCTCCAGCAGGCCCGCGCCGACGGCGCGCGCACGATCATGATCACCAGCGACGGCGTGTTCTCGATGGATGGTTTCATCGCGCCGCTGGACGAGATCTGCGCCCTGGCGAAAAAGTACGACGCGCTGGTGCACATCGACGAATGCCACGCCACCGGCTTCCTGGGCGCCACCGGCCGCGGCTCGGCCGAGGTCAAGGGCGTGATGGACCGCATCGACATCTTCACCGGCACGCTTGGCAAGGCGATGGGCGGCGCGCTGGGCGGCTTCACCACGGCGAAGAAGGAAGTGATCGAGCTGCTGCGCCAGCGCTCGCGTCCCTACCTGTTCTCCAACTCGCTGCCGCCGCACGTGGTGGCCGCCGGCATCAAGGCCTTCCAGATGCTGGCCGCCGCCGACGACCTGCGCGAGCGCCTGGCCGGCAACACGGCCTACTTCCGCGAGCGCATGACCCAGGCCGGATTCGAGATCAAGCCGGGCGTGCATCCGATCAGCCCGGTCATGCTGTACGACGCGCCGCTGGCGCAGAAGTTCGCCCAGCGCCTGCTGGAGGAAGGGATCTACGCGATCGGCTTCTTCTTCCCGGTGGTGCCCAAGGGCCAGGCGCGCATCCGCACGCAGATGTCGGCCGCGCACACCCGCGAGCACTTGGACCGGGCGATCGATGCGTTCATCCGCATCGGCTACGAACTGGGCGTGATCAAGGCCTGACCACCCGCATCCCGTTCGCACACTGGCCTACGAAAAAAGCCCGCCGTTCCCGGCGGGCTTTTTCCATGCGTCTGCGCCGACGCTCCGAAGCACAGGGCCCGCAACGCATCCCGCAGCGCCAACCGACGCGGGATCGTCAGCGACCCGACAGGCCGTCGGATCGCGCCGGACCGGCCTGCTGCCGGATTACTTCGCGCCGCCCTTGGTGACGCCGTCCTCGGCCTTGGCCGGGGCGCCGGTGGCGACGCGGTAGCCGTTCTTCTTCATCCACTTGTCGAAGTCGTCGGCCGTCATCTTCTTGCCGTCCTGGGTCATGTTGAACCGGTTGCTCGGATCGGCCAGGCGGGTCGGCACGCCCTGCGGCGCGGCCTTGGCCGCCGTCTTCTTGCTCTTGGCGGCCATCCAGCCGTCGGCGGCCTGCGGCTGTCCGACCGGTGCGGCTTCGCGCTGCTGCGTACCCTGCAGCGCGGTGGCGAGAATCGAGCGGCTGGCGAGCGCGCCGTCCGTGTGGGAGACATCCTTGGCCATCGCGACGCCGCTGAGCAGCAGGCACGAGACTGCGATCATGCTCTTGCGCATTCCCCTTCCCCTTTCGTTGGTTGTGTTCCCCGCCCCCGGGGATTCGGGCGGTAAAGAACCACGCGGCATCGAAAGGAAAGAGTGCGTGGCGCCACACTTCAGATGCGACGCGAGCGGACGAGGCGGTTTTTTGACTCAGCCGTGCCGGCAGTCACATCGCGATGCGTGCGGGCGTCACAACGGCCGGGGCACGACCGGGAAGGCATGAGGCTTGCGCTTGTGCGCCAGGTCCGGAATTGCGCTGCGCCCGAAGCTTCGCCGCGTTCGAAAAATGCGCCACGCCGATGCGCGTCGCGTGGGTCCGCCTGGCCTACGCGCGCAGGGCGTCCACTTCCCCGGAGCTGAGGAGGCGCCATTGCCCCTTGGCCAGCCCGCCCAGCTCGAGCGGGCCGACGGCCACCCGCACCAGGCGCAGGACCGCGATGTCGAACGCGGCCAGCAGGCGCCGGATCTGCCGGTTGCGGCCTTCGTCCAGGACGATTTCCAGCCACGCGTTGCGTTCGCCCAGGCGCAGCACCCGGGCCTGGCGCGCGCGCAGGCATTCGCCCTCGCAGTCGACCCCGGCCTCCAGCGCGAGCAGCAGCTCCGGGCCGGGCTGGGTGTCGACCTGCACGTGGTAGGTCTTGGTGGGACCGCGCTCGGGGTCGGTGATGCGCGCCGCCCAGGCCGGGTCGTTGCAGAACAGCAGCAGGCCTTCGCTGGCCTTGTCCAGCCGTCCCACCGGCGCCACCCACGGCAAGGGCATGCCGCCGCCCTGCCCGTCGTCGACCTGGGCGCCATCGAAGCACCGGTAGACGGTTTCGCGGCCGCGGTCGTCGCGCGCGGTGGTCACCAGGCCGCGCGGCTTGTTGAGCATCAGGTACAGGCGGGCAGGCGCCTGCCCGGCCTCGTCGCCGTCGATGGCGATCTGCTGGGCGCCGTCGGCGGTGATCGGGAACTCCGGGTCGCGGATGACGCGGCCGTCCACCCGCACGCGCCCCTGGCTGATCCACTGCGCCGCCTGCGTGCGCGAACACAGCCCGCGCTTGGACAGCACCCGGGCCAGGCCATGGCGCGGTGGCGAGGTCTTCATGGCGAAACGTCGGGAAGCGGCGGCCGGGCCGGCGAGCCGCTTACTTCTTCGGCGTCGTTCCGGCGGCCGGCGGGGTCGTCGGCGGGGTGACCGGCGGGGTCACGGGGGCCGGTGCAGCCACCGGAGTGCCACCGGCACCCTTGGCCACGCGCACGCCCTTGGCCTTCATCCACGCGGTGAACTCGTCGGCGGTCATGCGCTTGCCGTTCTGGCTCATGTCGAAGCGCCAGGGCGTGTTGTCGAATGCCGTCTTGGGCTTGTAGGCGGCCGGGTCGGTGGACGAGGGCAGCCCCGGCGACGGCGCCGGCATGGTGCTGGCCAGGCAGGCCTCGACCTTCAGGCGCAGCAGCACGTTGTCCACCGCCAGCGCTTCGTCGACGGCCTGGGCCAGCACGCCGGTGGGCGCACCGAGCTGGTGGGTCGGCGCGGTGAGTTCCGGCGCCAGCGGCGCGAGCATCGTCGGCTGCACCGGCAGCGCGCGCTGGTTGAGCGCACCGCACGCGCCGGCCGACTGCGCCCAGGCACTGCCGGACACGACGACGAGCGAAACGGCGGCTGCAATCACGGTACGGCGCATGGGCGGGGACTCCTGGATTCGTCGGGGCAGTGTAGGCACGCCCGTGTGTAGCGACAACCACGAGGGCGTGAAGACGACCGGCACCGCGCGCGCGGGAAGGCCGCAAAAAAGCGAAGCCCGGCACTGGGCCGGGCTTCGCGGGTATTGCAGCTGGCGTCCGATCAGTTCTGGACGTTCAGCTCGGTGCGGCGGTTACGCTCGCTCTTGCAGCCCGGGAAGTCATCACCCAGCTGTTCCAGCGGACGGCTCTCGCCGTAGCCATTCGGACCCGACAGGCGCGCGGCGTCGATGCCGTTGCTGGTCAGGTAGTCGTACACGGCGCGCGAGCGACGGTCCGACAGGCCCTGGTTGTACTCGTCCGAACCGCACTCGTCGGTGTGGCCGGCGACTTCAACCTTCAGCTCCGGATAGCGCTTCAGGATCTCGATGGCCTCGTTGAGGATCGCCACGGCGTCCGGACGCAGGGTCGACTTGTCGAAGTCGAAGTTCACGCCCTTCAGGTCGATGGAGATCGGCACCGGGCAGCCGTCCGGACCGATGGTCTGGCCAGCCTGCGAGTTCGGGCACTTGTCGTCGCAGTCGTTCACGCCATCACCGTCGCTGTCCTTGTCGGCGCAGCTTTCAGCCGGCGGCGGCGGCGGGGCGACAGCGGTTTCCGGACCCAGCGGGACCACGACACCGACCGAGAGCAGCAGGTCCTGGAACCAGTCCTCACCGTCGTTGTTGTCGTCGTCCTCGAGCAGGGCGCCGACGCTGTCGTTGTCCGCGTCCAGGCGGACGGCCAGTTCGGTGCGGATCGCCACGCGACCCACGTCGCTCTGGATACCCGCGCCGATCTTGCCGGCGACGTGGCCGTCTTCGCGCTCACCCGGCGAGTTCGGGCTCGGGAACGCATCGAACTCTTCTTCCGAGCGCTGGTAGCCCAGGCCCATCACGATGTACGGGTTCCAGGCGCGACCGTCCTGGACGAAGTGGTAGCGGGTATCGAACGAGATGCCGTACTGGCTGAAGTTCAGGTCATCGTTCCAGTCCATGCTGGGGTTCTGGTAGTTCAGCTCCGCATCCAGCGACCAGTTGCGGTTGAGGAACTTGCCTACGCCCAGGGCGACAAAGGGAGCATTGCGCGTGCCGCGATCGTTATCCTGGATATTCCAGCCGGCGGAGCCGGTCAGATACCAACGATCGTCGAAATCCTGCGCGTTGGCTGCCTGCGCAAAGGCCAAGCCAGCGAGCAGTGCGGTGCTCAACAAGCGGATCTTCATATCTCTGACTCCTTGAAATGTCGGGAACAAAATGTTTCACGGCACGAGCACTTGACAGGTCGTTCAGCGGGTTCAGCCGCTGCCCCCACGATCCTTCGGGACCGATCATACACCTGCATGACCGATTGTTAATACTCCTTAACGACACGGGACAGAGCACAATTTCCGGCCAATACGCCTTGGATCGTGTAGCCAATGTGAAGCCATGACGGCTACTTCCACCACGCCCCGCCCTTGCCATCCAGTGAAGATTTACGGTGATTCGGGTGAAGCTGGCGGCGATGTTGAACGCATTCACGTGGACGTTAAATGACGATCACCCCGTCCACGCGCTTTCTTGACGAACGGCGTCCGGGCGCTGTTCAGGAAACGGGGGCCCCCAAAGACGAAGCCCGGCACTAGGCCGGGCTTCGTGGGGTGTTGCAGCTGGCGTCCGATCAGTTCTGGACGTTCAGCTCGGTGCGGCGGTTCTTCTCGGACTTGCAGCCCGGGAAGTCATCGCCCAGCTGTTCCAGCGGACGGCTCTCGCCGTAGCCGTTCGGACCCGACAGGCGCGCGGCGTCGATGCCGTTGCTGGTCAGGAAGTCGTACACGGCGCGCGAGCGGCGGTCCGACAGGCCCTGGTTGTAGTCGTCCGAACCGCACTCGTCGGTGTGGCCGGCGACTTCAACCTTCAGCTCCGGATAGCGCTTCAGGATCTCGATGGCCTCGTTGAGGATCGCCACGGCGTCCGGACGCAGGGTCGACTTGTCGAAGTCGAAGTTCACGCCCTTCAGGTCGATGGAGATCGGCACCGGGCAGCCGTCCGGACCGATGGTCTGGCCAGCCTGCGAGTTCGGGCACTTGTCGTCGCAGTCGTTCACGCCATCACCGTCGCTGTCCTTGTCGGCGCAGCTTTCAGCCGGCGGCGGCGGCGGAGCAGCCACCTTCTCGGCGCCCAGCGGGATCACGACGCCGATCGAGAGCAGCAGGTCGCCGAAGCCACGGTCGCTTTCGCTGTCGTCGAACGCGCTGTATTCGTCCACGTCGACGTCGTCGAACTCGTGGCGGTAGGCCAGTTCGGTGCGGATGGCCACCGGGCCGACGTCGCTCTGGATGCCGACGCCGAGCTTGGCGGCGATGTTGTCGTCTTCACGCTGGCCCGGCGAGTTCGGGTTCGGGAAGTTGTCGAACTCCATCTCGGAGTGCTGGATGCCCATGCCGAGCAGCACGTACGGGTTCCAGGCGCGGCCGTCTTCAACCCAGAAGTGGCGCGCGTCGATCGAGGCGCCGTACTGGCTCCACAGCAGATCGTCGTTGGCTTCGAACTGCGGGTTCTGGTAGTTGACCTCGAGGTCCAGCGCCCAGTTGCGGGTCAGCTGCTTGCCGATGCCGACGGCCAGGAACGGAGCATTCTCCGTCCGGCGGTCATTGTCCTGGATGTTGAAGCCCGCGGCGCCGGTGAGGTACCAGCGATCATCGAAGTCCTGGGCTTGGGCAACCTGGACCATGCTCAGGCCACCCAGCAGGGCGGCGCAGAGGAGTTTCTTGTTCATTGAGTGCTCCCGTTGATGGAAAACCGCGCCTGGCGATTCCTTGACAATGCTGACGAGTGCCTGAATTTGCGTCAAGCCATCACAGGCTGCCAGCGAGTTTGTGAAAACAACGTTAATCAATGTACAGAATGAACAGGCAACGTCAAGCCTGAACAGGCGATTCCCCCTCGACGCCAGGAAAGATTTGTTCAGGCACCTGAAAACCTTGCCGAAGCGGGCGGGACGGGCCTGGCGCCGGTCCCGGATCCGGCCGGGGAAGGCCGCCTTCTCCCCGACGGGCGCGCCCTTCCTTTCATGTGGTTCCGGATGTGGTCGGTCCCCGAGGTTTCGCCGACCGACCGGCCGCTGCCGGCGCAGGAGGCGATGCGTTCGCCAGCTCCGCGGTGGGTGAAGAAGTCGGCGCCTGAAGCGCGGCCGCCCCCGTATCCGCCGGCTTCGTGAAGGTCGCCGGCCCGGCAAGCGGCCGTGTGGGAAGGCTGAACAGGCCTGAGGGGATAGCACCCCCGCCAGGCCTTGGCAATACGTGATGGGGGTCACCAATTCAGCCGACGTTGGGAAAACCGCGGCTACCTTGCGCCCACTTTCCAGCCGCCTGACGCGGCACCCCTGCACCGCCACGGCCCCCGCGCCGGGCGATGCCCGGGCCAAGCACGCCACAGAGCGCGCCGCCCTCCCCAGTACGCCATACCGGTTTTCGCACGAGGTGCCCCGCCTTCCCTCATCGGAAGACGACGCTGAAGTGCGGCCCGGCCAACGGAGCAAGGAGTACGTATGAAACTGGCCTGGATCCTGTGGTTGGCCTCCGTCCTGCCGCCGCAGACCGCCGACTCGCTGTGCCTGAGCACCACCGTGTACCTGGAAGCCCGCGACCAGTCGGTCCGTGGCCAGCAGGCCGTGGCCGAAGTGGCCCTGCGCCGCCGCGACAGCGGCCTGTGGGGCGACAACCTCTGCGACGTGGTCACCGCCCGCAAGCAGTTCGCCCCGACGATCGTCTCCCCCGGCACCCAGTTGGGCAACACCGAGGCCTGGGCAAAGGCCGTGACCGTCGCGCTGGAAGCCGAGACCAACTGGGCCCTGCCCGTCGGCGAGCGCAAGGAGATCGTCCCCGGCGCCAGCCACTTCGCCGCCCTGGACATCGCCAGCCCGTCCTGGCGCAACGCCTACCAGGTCGCCACGATCGGCGACCACACGTTCTATAAGGTGCAGGCGCTGAAGCCGCGCAAGGGCTGAGTTTCGCCCGCCGCAAGCCGGCCCTTCACCCCGTCCGCGAATCCGCCCGATCAGCCCCTTCCCCCGCTTGCGGGGGGTGAAAGGACGCGTTTGCGGACCACTGGTCCGCGCGTCATCGAACGCCAGCAGGCTGTGCCTGCTGGCCGGGACGGTTGGGATGGGGGCCAACGGTCGCCGCGAATCTGCCCCTTCCCCCGCTTCGCGGGGGAAGGTTGGGATGGGGGCCAACGGTCGCCGCGTTCAGCCCCTTCCCCCGCTATGCGGGGCACACCGCGATCATTCCGAAGGGCCCCGAGTGCGCCGGGCTACTGACCTTGCTCTCACGCAAGCCAGGGCGGCCGGCATGGATGCCGGACGTTTTCCGCCGCGCCATGGATGGCGCGTCGGAAAATCCCCGCGTCAGCGATACGGCCGGTTAGAAGTGGACCTACCCGCACTTTCTTTGGTTACCTTTCTTGATGAGCGCGGCGCTCACCCCTTCGGGGCCGGCTTCGCCGTTCGCACTTCGTGCGTGTGCGAGCAAAGAAAGTAACCCGCCGCCAGGCGAGGCGCCTTTTCAACAGCGAAGCTGGTCAAGCCTTGGAACTGGCTTGTCCACTCTTTTACATTTGATCTTGAGCAACGCGGCGATCGGCGCCCCCCATCCCAACCTTCCCCCGCAAGCGGGGGAAGGGGCTCAGCCGCAGCGATCGGCTGCCCCCCCGCCCCCCCACGGCACGCATCGTTGCGCCCCGCCCGATTGGCGCATCACTGGCACCGGTCCATAGTCGCCGGCTCTTACCGCCCGCAAGGACTCCGCATGAAGCTCTACACCTCCCCCGGTGCCTGCTCGACCGCCGACCACATCGTCCTGCAGTGGACGGGCGGCCAGTTCGATGTGGAAGTCCTTACCCGCGAACAGCGGCAGACGCCCGAATACCTCGCCATCAACCCCGCCGGCGCCGTGCCGGCGCTGCGCGACGGTGACTTCATCCTCACCCAGAACGCGGCCATCCTGGGCTACATCGCCGACACCTGGCCCGAAGCCAAGCTGCAGGGCGACGGCAGCGCCCGCCAGCGCGCCGAGGCCAACCGCTGGCTGGCCTTCGTCAACTCCGACGTGCACCCCGCGTTCAAGCCGATCTTCGGTCCAGGCCGCTACATCGCCGACGAGAGCCAGCACGACGCGGTGAAGGACCAGGCGCGCAGGAACGTCCGCGCCCTGTTCGAACGGGCCAACGAGCAGCTGGAAGGCAAGGAGTGGATCGCCGGCTTCCGCAGCTACGCCGACCCGTACCTGCTGATCACCACGCTGTGGGCCGGCAAGGTCGGCATCGACCTGGCGGGCCTGGACCACCTCACCGCCTTCCGCGACCGCCTGCTGGCCGATGCCGGCGTGCAGGCGGCCATGAAGGCCGAAGGCCTTTAGCTGATTTCCCTCAGCCGCAGCGATCAGACGAAAAGGCCGCCCGCGGGGCGGCCTTTGACCTGCCAACCCGTGCATAGGGCGGGTCTTGACCCGCCACCTGGTCGCCAACGGAGGTGTGCCCGGGCTACAAGCCAGGCTTGCCGATTTCCGCTGGCGCGTCTTGGCCGCGACCGGGACTGAACGAAGTGGTGTGAGTTCGACGCGGGATCCAGATCAGCGCCAGTGGAGGCCGGAACACCGCCGAGGCGCAGGCGGGTCAAGACCCGCCCTATGCGTCGCGGCTGTTGCTGTTGCGATTTGCTGTTGCGGTTGCGTGACCACGGCCGCCAGATCACCAGCAATCCCCCACGGCCGGATCACGGCCGCCATGGCTTCATGTCATCGCACCACTGCGAGCCCCGACATGATCCGCAAGCTGCCCTCCGGCGGGTACCGTCTCTACTCGCGCAAGAAGGATCCGCGCACCGGCAAGCGCCGCAACCTGGGTACCTTCCCCACGCGGGCGGCGGCGGAGAAGCACGAGCGGGAAGTCCAGTACTTCAAGCGGCACGGATAGCGCGCTACCCGCGTCGCCGATCAGTCCTGTCTCCGGCCCGGCACGCCATCGCTCCACAGCCGCGACATCTCCAGGTACGTGAACGACGCCGACCAGGTGATCAGCAGCAGCCCGGTGAGCGATTCCAGTCCCGAGACCACGCGCACCGCGCCGACCGGCGACAGGTCGCCAAACCCGACCGTGCTGTAGGTGGTGGCCGACAGGTACACCGCGTCGAACAGGGTGTCGGCTCCGTGCACGCCGTGCAGGAACCCCAGGCCCTGCACCTTCGTCAGGCCCCAGTAGGCCAGGCCGTAGCACCAGATCTCCACCACGTGCAGGCCCAGCAGCGCGAAGATCACCCGCAGCATGATGCCGCGATCGCGCTTGGGCGTGCGCCCGGCATAACGCGCCGCCAGTGCGTGCACGCCTTCGTAATGGATCACCACGACCAGGCCCGTCACCAGCAGGGCCACGATCAGCGCGATCAGGTGCTCGGCGAACAGGCCTTGCGGTATCAACCAATCCAAGGGGGCCTCCGGTCAGGCAGGACGGCGTCGGTCGGGCCAGCCTACCAAGCCTCCCGCCATCCGGATCGCCGGTGACTGCGTGGAGCCTCGAGGGCCATGGCCGGCCTGGCTCCCCGCACAGCCCATCGGCGACCTGGCGCACGCGCCGACCACGGCGCCGGCGGGCTGCCTGCGTCGCGGCACGCATGCACCGCGCGCGCCAAGACCGCAGCCGTCACAATCGCACTCGCCACGAGCGCCCCCCCACAAGCGCACCCGCCGCAGGAGAGCCCACGGGCATGATCGACTGGACGCGCTGGTTACCCGGACTGCAGGTCCTGCGCCGCTACCAGGCGGCCTGGCTTCCGCACGACCTGGTGGCCGGCCTGGTGCTGACCACGATGCTGGTCCCGGTCGGCATCGCCTACGCCGTCGCGTCCGGCGTGCCGGGGATCTACGGCCTGTACGCCACGATCGTGCCGCTGCTGGCCTACGCCGTGTTCGGCCCGAGCCGCATCCTGGTGCTGGGGCCGGACTCCTCGCTGGCGGCGGTCATCCTCGCGGTCGTACTGCCCCTCTCGGCCGGCGACCCCGCGCGCGCCGTGCTCGTGGCCAGCCTGATGGCGGTGGTCTCGGGGCTGGTGTGCGTGCTCATCGGCATCCTGCGCCTGGGCTTCGTCACCGAGCTGCTGTCCAAGCCGATCCGCTACGGATACATGAACGGCATCGCGCTCACGGTGCTGATCAGCCAGCTGCCCAAGCTGTTCGGATTCTCGATCGAAGGCGCCGGACCGTTGCGCGACAGCGTGCGGATCGGCCAGGCCCTCCTGGACGGGCAGTCGAACTGGACCGCGTTCGCCGTGGGCGCCGGCACGCTGGTGCTGATCCTGCTGCTCAAACCGTACAAGCGCATTCCCGGCCTGCTGATCGCCGTGGTGGCCGCGACCATCGTCGTCGGCGCGCTCGGCTTGGACGACCACGCCGGGGTGAAGGTGCTCGGCCCGCTGCCGCAGGGCCTGCCGTCGTTCGTGCTGCCGTGGATCGGCCTGGCCGACCTGCGCGACGTGGTGATCGGCGGCTGCGCGGTGGCGATGGTGGCCTTCGCCGACACCAGCGTGCTGTCACGCACGTACGCGGCCAGGATGGGCACCACGGTCGACCCCAACCAGGAAATGATCGGCCTGGGCGCCGCGAACCTCGCGGCCGGGCTGTTCCAGGGTTTTCCGATCAGCAGCAGCTCCTCGCGCACTCCGGTCGCCGAAGCAGCCGGCTCCAAAACCCAGCTGACCGGCGTCGTCGGGGCCGTCACCGTGGCCCTGCTCCTGTTGGTGGCGCCGAACCTGCTGCAGCACCTGCCCAACAGCGCGCTGGCGGCGGTGGTGATCGCCGCGGCGATCGGCCTGTTCGAGTTCGACGACCTGCGCCGAATCCTTCGCATCCAGCCCTGGGAGTTCTGGCTCTCGATGGCCTGCTTCGCGGGCGTGGCCGTGATGGGCGTGATCCCGGGCATCGGCATCGCGATCACGATCGCCGTCATCGAGTTCCTCTGGGATGCATGGCGGCCGCACGACGCGGTGATGGGCCGGGTCGAGGGCCTGCGCGGCTATCACGACACCAAGCGCTATCCGCACGCACGGCGGGTCCCGGGCCTGGTCCTGTTCCGCTGGGATGCGCCCCTGTTCTTCGCCAACGCCGAACTGTTCCACCAGCGGGTGCTGGCCGCCGTGGCGCAATCGCCCACCCCGGTGCGGCGGGTGGTGGTGGCCGCCGAACCGGTCACCAGCATCGACGTCACCTCGGCCGACATGCTGGCCGAACTGGTGCGACAGCTGCAGGCGGCCGGCATCGAGCTGCGATTGGCCGAGCTCAAGGACCCGGTGAAGGACAAACTGGAACGCTTCGAGATCCTGGAACGCTTCGGCCCGATCCATCCCACCATCGGCGAAGCCGTGCATGTGTACCTCGACGAGCATGCGGTGGATTGGCAGCCTTGACGGCTCCCTCCCCCGTTTCACGGGGGGTGAGAGGACGCGCTTGCGGACCACTGGTCCGCGCGTCATCGAACGCCAGCAGGCTGTGCCTGCTGGCCGGGACGGTTGGGGTGGGGGCGGCAGATCGCCAGAGAGCCGATATCTCGTGCCTTTCGAACCAGCCCCGTCATGACCGTCGCGATCGTCCGCCCCCATCCCAACCTTCCCCCGTGAAACGGGGGAAGGAGCTTAAGCCGACGCCTTCACGCGTTTGCCCGATGAGGCTCCGAGTCATTTCGCTAAGGCTCAAGAGCCTTGCCGCCAAGGCCCAAAGCCTTGGCGATGAGGCTGAAAGCCTCGTGCACGGGGTCGTCCGGGGCTCGTTTCCCGGACGCGGGGTCATTCGACGAGGTTGTCGACCCGAATGACAAGGCTCTGAGCCTCATCGCCAAGGTTCCGGACCTTATCGCCAAAGCCCGGAGCCCTGCGCGCAAGGCTCGTTTCACTCACCCGAAAGGCCCAGAACCTTGCCGGAAAGGTTCGCCACCTCATCGCCAAGGCTTTGAGCCTCATCGCCAGGGCTTCGAGCCTCATCGCCAAGGTTCCGAACCTTATCGCCAAGGTCAGGAAACCTCACTGCCAAGGCTCCGAACCCCATCGCCAAGGTTCCGGACTTCGTCGCCAGGGTCGGGCGCCCTTCGGCCAGGCTCGTTCGGCTCGCTGCAGACACCCGAAGGCTGTCAGTCAGATTCCGGCCTCTCTCCGGACACCGCGCCTTGGTCGCACGTCGGCCACCCGGCGTCGTATTTGCGCCGTCGAACCCTTCCGGATCCCCGCCGCGCCGTAATCACGAGTGAAACGAGCCCAAATCCCGGGGCAATCGATCCGAAACACGGGCCGAATTGCCGCGGCGCCGAAGCATCCCCGACCGGACTTTGAGGCTAGAAGTCCCACGACCAGGGCTTCCGACGCCGACGATTGAGCTGCCAGCCTCGTGGAGGAAAGGCTTCAAGCCTCAACGACGCAGCTGCGAGCCCCAACGCTGCGGCTCACCTGCCCCGGAATAATGACTTTCCGGCCCAACGAGCGAACGCGTGAAGACTCCGCGGAATCCAGCCTCAGCCGCCGGCCGGATTGCATTGCGGCACGGACAATCCGGAACTCGGCTTCACCACTACCGGGACGCCCTGCTGGCGAAGCTCCAGGAGCAGCCTGACCAGGTCCTCTCTCCCGAAGGCCTTGATCGGTTTCACGAAACAGGCGGCCCGCTGTCCCCGTCGGTGCACGATCAATACGGGAACCACCATCGAGCGTCCGTTTACCTGCTTTCCCTTCGCCGTCACCCGGATTTCGTCGATCCGAAATGACGCACGCCGCGTGCCACGGAACGAGAGTGTCTGACCGTCCAGCCGGATCCGGTTGAATCCAATGCAAAGCCCCAGCACGGCAACCGCGAGCAAACCCATCGCAGCCGTGGCAAGCCAGGCCCCGCCATTGTTCAACTCAGCCGAAACGGCCAACAGGGCGAGGACGGCGGCAGGCAGCATGAAGACCGCGTACGTGAACTTCGCGCTGCGCAATTCGAGCTGCGACGGCCCCCCTTCCATTAGCACTCCCCTGACCCTTTCTCTAACCCTTGAAACTCGACTCCGGCCGAATCGGACGGCGGCGGGTCGAGACCCGCCCTATGTCTCGACCCATGTCGGCCCGCCGTCACTCACTCCGCGTCAACGACATTCCCGCCCACATCGACGCAGGTATCGATCGCCGTGGCGAAGCCGAGGACGGCATTGCCGGTGGCCAGGACGGTGCCGGCGTCGCACAGCAGACCGGTGCCCGACGCCGGACCGATCACGTCGTTGCCTTCCAGCACCAGCGTGGTGTCGCCTTCGATGCGCACGCCCACGGCCGTGCCTGCGCCGACGGGCAGCAGGCCGCGCACGCGGTTGCGCTGGAGGGCGCCGTTGTCGTTGGCCAGGCTGTGGATGCCGATCGCGCCGGCGTGGCCGTCGGCGTCGGCGCTGGGCGCGACGCCGGACACGATGTTGTCCTGCACGTGCACGGCGCCCAGGGTGCGCACGCCGGCGGCGCTGCCGGTGTACAGCGTGGAGCCGCCGGTGTCGGTGACCAGGTTGTTGCGCACGCTCGAGCCGTCGCCTTCCACCACCACGCCGGCCTGGGTGTTGCCCTGCAGGCGGTTGTTCTCGACCACGTGGCCGCTGCCGGCGGCGCCGAGCAGCGCCACGCCGTAGCGGAAGCCGCGCAGGCTGCAGTTGCGCACGGTGACGTTTACCCGCGCCGCGGCGTAGATGCCGAAGGTCGAGGTGCCGGTGCCCGCGCCCAGGCCGCCGATCTTGAAGTCGTTGCAGTCGATGATGACGTTGTTGGTCTTCACTTCGATCGCGGCGCCATTGGCCACCGCGGTGGAGACGTCCTTGCGCAGGCACCAGGTGCCCTGGGTGGCAATCGCCGCCGGCACGGCATCGATGTAGCCGGTGCAGTTGTCGTAGGCCCGCGCGGCGCGCGCGGCGCCCGGCAGCATGCAGGTGGCCACTGCCGCAACGGCCAGCAACAGGAACAGGGGGCGGGCCATGGGCGCTCCGGTGTGCACGGGGGTTGGCATCGAAAGGAAGGCGGCGCGGGTCACGGCAGCACGTCGTTGCCGAGGCTGCTGCAGGTGACCAGCGGCGTGCCCGCACGCACGATCACGTTGCGCTCGGCACGCCCCAGCGGGCTGGCGCAGGTGATCCCGGTGTCGCTGCCGCCGGACAGCAGCACTTCGTTCTCGCGGATCACGATCCGCGTCGACTCGCTGTCGGAGATGCCGTAATGCGCCCCGCTGATCCGGTTGCGCGCGACGGTGGCGCTGCTGCCGCGGGTCACGATGCCGAAGGCGTTGCCCGTGCTCCACTGGTAGGGCTGCACGCCGGACACTTCGTTGTCGACGATGTCCACGTCCTGGGCGGTGACGATGCCGTAGGCGTGGGTGTCGTAGGGCGGCGTCATCGAACGCCCGGTGCCGCCGACGAAATTGCGGCGGACCACCGAACCGTCGCCTTCGACCAGCATGCCGACGAAGGTGTTGGCGGTGAAGCGGTTGTCCTCGACCACGTGGCCGCCACCGGCGGCGCCGGCCAGCGACAGGCCGCGGGTGAAGCCCTCCACGCGGCAGTTGCGCACGGTGATGTTCAGCCGGTCCTGCGCCTGGATGCCATCGGGGACGTAGTCGATGAAGGCCGCGCTGCCCGCGATCTTGAAGTCGTTGCAGTCCAGGGTGACGTTGTTGGTGGCCAGCTGCACGGCCACGCCGTACTTGATCGAGGTGCTCAGGTCCTTGCGCAGGCACCAGGTGCCCTGCGTGGTGATCGTCACGGGCAGCGAATCGATGAAGCCGGTGCAGTTGTCGTAGCTGTGCGCGGCCCGGGCAGGCGCCGCCGCCATCAGCAGCAGCAACGCGAGGGGCATCAGGCAGGATCGGAAGCAGGAAGGCATGGGGCTTACCGTAGGAATGGGGGGCCGGGCGGTCAGGGCGAAGGCGGGGTTTCGACCGGCGGCGGTTCCACCAGCGTGTTGCCGTCGTCGCGGCAGTTGATCAGCGCGGTCTGGAAGCCGGTGATCACGCTGCCGCGGATGCGCGCGTCGGAATCGCAGTAGACGCCCGTCGACTGCGGCAGCCACGCCCCGCTGACGACATTGCGCCGCATCAGCACGCTGCCCTGCGCAAAGATCCCGATGGCGTAACCGTCGCCGCGGGACGTCAGGCCGCTGATGTGGTTGTCGGCAACGGTGGACACGTCGGTGCCGGCGAAGATGCCCATGGTGTAGCCATGGTAGGGATCGGAGGTCACCAGCCCGCGCAAGGTGTTGCCCAGCACGTCCACGCGGCCATAGGTCTCGATGCCGCTGGCGAAGCTGGCCTTGTTGGGCGCCTGCGAGCCCCCGGTGCGGACCACCACGTTGCGGCGGATGATCGAGGCATCGCCTTCGACCCGCAGGCCCATCGAGGTGTTGCCGTCGAAGCGGCTGTCCTCCACCACATGGGCGCCGCCCTGGGTGCCCAGCAGCGCCACGCCGGTGGCGAATCCGCGGATGTTGCAGTTGCGCACGGTGATGTTGCGGCGGTCCCAGGCGCCGATGCCCTGGGCCGTGGTCGCCGCGCCGGCGGACATGCCGCCGAGCTTGAAGTCGTTGCAGTCGATGACGACGTCGTCGGCGGCCACCGTGATCGCATTGCCCGAACCCACGGCGGTGCCCAGGTCCTTGCGCATGCACCAGTTGCCCGGAGTGGAGAGCGTGGCCGGCAGTGATTCGATGAAACCGGTGCAGTTGTCGTAGCTGCGGGCGGCCCACGCCGGCAGGCTGGCGCAGGCCAGGGCCAGGGTGGTGGCCAGCAGGCTGGTGGCCGGCAAGGGCAGGCGGCAGGTCATGGCGGTCATTCCTGTGCAGTCGCGGTTCGTGGGTGCGATCGGTTGGATCAATTCGATCGGTGCGATCAGTTCGGGTACACCGCGGCGGCGGGCACGATCACGTTGCCGCCGTCGATGCAGCCCTCCATGCCCACGTGGTACTCGCGCACGTAGTTGTCCTTGGCCCAGTAGTCGCTGCTGGCGCAGACCAGGCCGCGACCCAGGCCGCTGTGGTCGCCATCCAGGTCGTTGTCGCGGATGATCGCGCGCCCGCCGGCGCGGACGACGATCCCGCTGGCCACGCCCAGGCCGGCGCGGGTCACGCCGCGGATGCGGTTGCCGGTGACGGTGGACACCATGAAGGCGTCGGGGGCCAGGTGCATGCCGTAGCCGGTGCTGTTGCCGCTGAGGTCCGGGCGCGGGGTCACCGTGTCGATGAGGTTGTCGCGGACCTGGTCGGCCGCACCGGCGATGCCCGCCGCCGTGGAGGCCACGGTGGAGCCGCCGGTGGCGGTGACCCGGTTGCGGCGGTAGATGGCCTTCGTGGTGCTGTACAGGCCGTACACCGTGTTGCGGTCCAGCCGGCTGTCCTCGACCGTGGTGCCGCTGCCCTGGGCATGCACGCCGAAGGCGAAGCCACGCACTTGGCAGTTGCGCACGCGCAGGTTGGTGCCGTTGTACTCGCTGGCAATGCCGCGCGCCTGGGTGGCCGCGCCGGCGCCCAGGCCGCTGATCCTGAAATCGTGGCAGTCGATGGTGACGTTCTTGCCGGTCACCAGGATCGCGCTGCCGTCGATCTGGCTGGTGCTGAGGTTGCCGCGCAGGCAGTAGGTGCCTTCCTGGAAGAGCGTGGCCGGCAGCGAGTCGATGAAACCCTTGCAGCTGTCGTAGCTCTGGGCGGCGCGGGACGGCGTCGGCGCGAGGGCCGCGCAGGCCAGCAGCACGGGCAGGAGGAAACGGGTCATGGCTCGGGCTCGGTCCGGTAGAGGGGTGGGCAGGTGCCGCGGGGCGCGTCAGTTCGCGAGGTTGCCGCCGCCGTCCTTGCACTTGCCCAGGGCGGTACCGCCGTTGGGCACGGAGAAACCCATCATGACGTTGTCCTTGCACACCACCGCCGAATACGGCCGCGTGCCGATCCGTCCGGCGACGACGGGAAACCCGTTGGCCGGCGTGGCCGCGGCCCCGGCCATGATCGAGTTGCCCTGCACGGAGCCCTGCACCGCCCAGTACCAGCCATCCCCGTAAACGCCGATGCCGACCACGACCGGCGACTGGTCACCGGACACCAGGTCGCTGATGGCGTTGTCGGTCACCGTGGAGTAGATGCCGGAAATGCTGATGCCCACCGCGCTGTAGCTGGCGCTGTGGACGCCGGCCACCTGGTTGCCTTCCACGCGCACTTCGTCGCCCGTCACCGAGATGCCGGCGGTGCCCGAGGACTGGAAGCCGCCGGTATCGAATACGCGGTTGCCGCGGATCAGCGCGCCGGTGCCTTCGACGTGGATGCCCCGCAGGGTGCTGGCCTGGATGGTGTTGTTTTCCACGCGTGGGCTGCTGGTGCCCTTGCCGCCGAGCAGGATGCCGGTCTGGAACCCGCGGATGTCGCAGTTGCGCACCGTCGCATTGGCCACGTCGGTCGCTTCGATGCCATTGGCCGCGCCGGGCCCGGTGATGCGGTGGCCGTTGCAGTCCACGGTGACGTTGCCGGCGGCGATGCGCAGGCCCGTGCCCTGGAACAGGGTGATGTTGGCGTCGACCGCCAGGCAGTACACGCCCTGGCTGGTGATCACCGCCGGCAGCGAGGTGATTGGTGTGCAGACGGACGACTCGGCGTGGGCCGTGCCCACGCCGGCCGCGGCCAGTACGAGGAGGGTCAGGGTGCGAAGCATGCTGGGATCCTGGAAGCGGAAGCCGGGGCGGCGCCGGAACGCGCGCGCAGCCGGCGGGCCATCAATGGGTGGTATTGCCGACGTTGAGGACGCAGGTGCTGTACACCGGCGAGAACGTGAACCCGACCGCGGTGTTGCCCGTGCACACGGTGGGTGAACCCTCGTGCCCGTGGTCGCCCAGCTGCACCGCGTAGCTGTTGGTGGAATACGGCGCGATCAGGTGGTTGCCGCGGATGTCGACCGCGCGTGCGCTGGCATGGATGCCGATGGCCTGCCCGGCCACGCCGCCGACCATCGCGAAGATGCGGTTGCCGGCGATCACGTCGAGCGCGCCGGTGCTCCAGATGCCCACGCTCGGCCCGTTGCTGACGATGCCCGAGATGTGGTTGCCGGTGATCACGGTCGATCCGCTCACGTCCTGGCGCAGGCCGTAGGCGGCGGCTGCGGTGGTGCTGCCGATGTCGTGGATGCGGTTGTCGCGGACCATCGACTGCTGCGTCGACAGGCGCATGCCGGTCGAACGGCTGCCGTTGACCAGGTTGTCCTCGATCAGCAGGCGCCGGCCGCTGAGCGCCAGGCCGGTGTGGAAACCGCGCACGTTGCAGCCGCGCACGACGACCTGGGCGCGGTCGACCGCCTGCACGCCGACGGCCAGCGTGTCCGCCGTCGTGTTGAGGCCGCCGATCTTGTAGCCGTTGCAGTCGAGCGTGACGTCGTCCGCCGCGATCGTGATGGCCGCGCCGGCCGCGATGCCGGTCGAGAGATGCTGCTTCAGGCAGTAGGCCCCCGGCGCGCTGATGGTCGCGGGCAGCGAACCGATCTGGGTGCACGAATGCAGTTCGGCGTGCGCGGGCGCAGCGAGGATGCCGGCTGCCAGTGCAGCCAGGCCAAGAAGTCGAACCATGTGGATTTCCCCTGTCGATCCGCTGGCCAACGCGCGGCCGCCGTCCGGATCGTGGCCGGATTTTACAGGAAGGGTGCGGCGGGGCGGCGGGTCGAGACCCGCCCTTACGAATAGGGCGGGTCTCGACCCGCCATCGCCATCCCAAGGCCGCGACGCAAGCGCCCCCGGCGCGGTCGGACATCCCGAATAGGGCGGGTCTCGACCCGCCATCGCCATCCCAAAGCCGCGAGGCAAGCGCTTCCCGGCGCGGCCGGACATCCCGAATAGGGCGGGTCTCGACCCGCCATCGCCATCCCAAAGCCCCCCGGCCCAATCGGACGGCGGCGCATCGAGACCCGCCCCATGCCTCCTGCAGGCTTCGGCCGCCTCCTGTCGTGGCGCATCCTTCTCGCCGACATTCAGGAATCTCCGGTCAAGCCCCGTCGCCGCGCGCCGATATCGCGGGGAACCGCTGCATTTTCCATGCCGCTTCCGGTGGCCGTGTTCTTCACGGCCTGCGCTCCGGGAGACGGCGAGCCCGGAATCCATGCAGCCCGCCTCACCCGCGTCTGGAACTGCAATGGCCGCCGAGAGTCGACTCGCTGGACACCCGGGCTTCCCGCTCGAGAGCGCGAATGCGCCCTTCGATGGCGACGAGGCGCCCGCCGCGCCGCTGGCCGAGCACGCCGTGGCCATCCTGTGCGGGGAGACGGCCGAGGAAGTGGGCGAGGCGCTGGTCCGCGGCCTGTCCGGCCACGGGCTGGCGGACGTGGCCGTCGCCCTGCACCGCGAGGGCGCCGTCAGGCTCGTGCCCGCCGGCCCCGTCGCGCGCGCACCCCATTCGGCTGTGTCCGCCGGCGGCGTGCTCGAACTGCATGACAGCCAGGAGAAGGGACGGGCGGAACTGGTCACCCTGCACGGCCGTCCCCTGCCCCCGCTCACTCCCGCGCAAGTCCGCCTGACCACCTTGGCCAAGCGCCGGCTGGCCGAGCTGTCCACCCTGCTCGGCCTGCGCAGCGCGGTCTCGGTGTCGGCCAGCGCCGAGCAGCTGCAGCGCGCGCTGTTCGCCATCGCGGACATGGCCGGCTCCGACCGCGACATGCCCAGCCTGCTCAAGGGCCTGCACGACATCATCGGCGAGCTGATGTACGCCGAGAATTTCTACATCGCGCTCTACGCGCCCGAACGCGACGCGCTGCGCTTCGTGTACTTCGCCGATGACGAAGACCCGGGCATGTACGACCCCGAGGAGGACCTGCCCGCCGCGAAGATGGGCAACAGCCTGACCCTGGGCCTGATCCGCCACGGCCGCGTCGTCCACGGCTCCGCGCGCGAGGTGGCCGAGATCCTGGCCGTGCCCGGCGGCATCGGCTTGGGCACGCCCGCGGTGGACTTCATCGGCGTGCCGATGATCCGTGCCGGCCAGACAGTGGGCGCGCTGGTCGTGCAGACCTATCGCGAGGGCGAGCGCTACACGGCCTCCGACTGCGCGGTGCTGTCCTTCGTCGCCGAGCACGTGCTCAACGCGGTGGAGCGCAAGAAGGGCCGGCAGGAACTGGAATGGCGCGTGGAGGACCGCACGCGCAAGCTGGCCGACGCCAACCGCGTGCTGCAGGAGCAGATCCGCGAGCGCGAGCGCGCAGAGCACCTGCAGGCCACGCTGTACCGCATCGCCGCGCTGGCCAACCACGAAGAGAGCACCGAGCGCTTCTACCGCCGCATCCACGAGGCGGTCGGCGAGCTGCTCAACGCCGACAACTTCTACATCGCCCTGGTCGCCGACGACGGCGCGATGCTGGAATTCCCGTACTACGTCGACGCCAAGATCGAACGCAACCAGGCGCGCCCGTTCGCGCGCGGCCTGAGCGAGTACGTCATCCGGACCGGCGCCACGCTGCTGGCCGACCAGGCCCTGATGCAGGAAATGATCGCCACCGGCGACTTCGACTACTCGCGCACCTACGGCCAGCTGTCGCAGTGCTGGCTGGGCGTGCCGCTGCGCGGCGCCGACGGCGTGATCGGCGTGGTGGCGGTGCAGAGCTACCGCTCCGACCTGCTGTACGACGCCGGCGACGCCGAACTGCTGACCTTCGTCTCCTACCAGATCGCCAACACCCTGCTGCGTCGCGCGCAGGCCGAGGCACTGCACCGGCTCAACGTCGAGCTGGAACAGCGCGTGCTGGAGCGCACGCGCGAACTGCGGCAGCAGATCGAAGTGCGCGAGGGCATCGAAGCCCAGCTCAAGCACCAGGTGATGCACGACGCCCTCACCGGGCTGCCCAACCGCGTGTATCTGCGCGACCGCCTCGAGCACGCGATCGCGCAGCTGCGGCGCCACCCGGAGCGCCAGTTCGCCCTCATGTACCTTGGACGTGGACCGCTTCAAGCTGTTCAACGACAGCCTGGGCCACCTGGCCGGCGACGAGGTGCTGCACGCGGTCGCCACCCGCCTGCAGCAGTGCGTGCGCGAGCCGGACATCGTCGCCCGCCTGTCCGGCGACGAGTTCGCCATCCTGCTGGAGGAATGCGCCACCCCGCAGGACGCGTGCAAGGTCGCCCAGCGCATCCAGCGCGCGCTGGGCGCGCCGCTGCAGGTGGCCGGCCGCGAACTGCAGCTGTCGGCCAGCATCGGGATCGCGGTGAGCGAAGCGCGCCACCAGCACATCGACCGCATCCTGCACGACGCCGACATCGCCCTGTACCGGGCCAAGGACGCGGGCCGGCAGCGCTTCGTGCTGTTCGACGACTCGCTGCAGCAGACCGCGCTGGACATCCTGGAGCTGGAGCGCCAGTTGCGCAGTGCGCTGGCCAACGACGAGTTCGAACCGTTCTTCCAGCCGATCGTGTGCCTGGTCGACGGCCACACCGTCGGCTACGAGGCCCTGATCCGCTGGCAGCATCCCGAACGCGGACTGCTGCTGCCGGCCGACTTCCTCCAGGTCGCCGAGGACAGCGGCATGATCGAGGACATCGACTGGCACATGTACCGCCTGGCCTGCACCGCGGCGACGGCGCTGGTGCGCGACGGCGGCTTCATCACCCTCAACATCTCCCCGCGCCATTTCCGCAACGAGGACTTCGCCCCTCGCCTGCTGGCACTGACCGCGCAGACCGGCTTCAACCCGGCCCAACTGCGCATCGAAGTGACCGAAGGCACGCTGTTGGGTGACCCCGAAGCGGTGACGCGCGTGCTGCACCACCTGCACGCGGCCGGCGTGCAGATCGCCCTGGACGATTTCGGCACGGGCTATTCCAGCCTGGGCTACATCCACCGCTTCCCGCTGAAGATGATCAAGATCGACCGTTCCTTCGTGGAGCCGCTGGGCGGCGAGGACACGCAGCGCAGCCGCGCGATCGTGGAAGCGGTGATCGCGCTGACCGGATCGCTGGGCTTGGACGTGGTCGCCGAAGGCATCGAAACCCCGGCACAGCGGCAGGCCTTGATCGACATGGGCTGCACCTACGGCCAGGGCTTCCTGTTCGGACGGCCGCACGCGGCGGGGCATTGGCGCGCCACCGGCAACGGGCACCCGCGGTAGGCATTGAACGCGCCGCGGCGCGCTGCGAACCGGGAATCCGCCAGGCACGTAGCCCGGGCCTTCAACAGCGAAGCTGGTCAAGCCAAGCGCACCTGGCTCTCCGGCCAGTTCTCCGCGACGTCTCCCGGTGCGCCGCGCTAAGCCGGACTACGGCGCTCACGGCGGCGGGTCGAGACCCGCCCTATGCGCTGCACCTGGCAGTCCGCGTCACGAATAGGGCGGGTCTCGACCCGCCACCGCCATGCCAATGCGGCGATGCGCCGGGACTCGACCCGCCATCGTCGCCATCGGCCGTGCTCACGCACGCTCGCCAGATCGCTCCCGCAGGCCTGCCCAGTCGATCGCTCACTTCGACGCACGTAATGCCGAATGGCGGGACGGAAGCCGGATCGATGCGGCCGGGCGTCCACGGCGGCGGGTCGAGACCCGCCCTATGCACTGGTGTCGTCGTCAGGCGCCTCATCCCCCATCGGAGTGAGATCTACCCCCTTAGTGGAATAGTTCGACCGCGCCCGCTCTGGCAGCGTGAAGGGTGCGACAGAAGCGACCGCGATGCCGCATCTAGCCGAGTTCCCGCCACCCTACCCAAGGGGATTGCCATGAACCACCGAAGCAGAAGAGCACTGATGACGGCCGCATTGACCGTCAGCGCGACCTTGATCGCCGGCGCCGCCCTCGCCGGCGGGACCGAAGAAAAACGCCTCTGCCACAACATCGGCGGACCGCGCGACCTGGGCGCCAACTGCGAAGCCACCGGCTTCTGCACTTTCATCATGCCCAACGGCTCGACGATCGTGTTCACCGAAGACCAGTTCCTCGGGATCCTGATCGGCGCCAACTCCAGCAGTGCACTCGCCGCCCACCTCGCCCATGGCGACGGCTGGGCCTGGGGCATCTACGATCCGCCGCTGCACCTGGCCTCCGTGGTCGGACCCCACAAGGAGTCCAACGTGGAATGCGTGGCGACGCGCGTCGTCTACCAGCCGCCCGAGCCGGGCAACTGAGACACGAACGAAGAAGGCCGCGCAATTGCGCGGCCTTTTTTCATGCCGTGCATGGAACCGGCGTTTGCGGGTCCGCTACTGCGAACTTGCGCAACTGCGTTCGCGCATCCGGGCGTCCCGAATAGGGCGGGTCTTGACCCGCCATCGCCATGCCAAAGCGGCGAGGCGCCTGGGCTCAACCCTCCAAGAAAAAGGCCGCCCGAAGGCGGCCTGTGATGTCCATCCGAAGCGACTCAGCGCTTGGCAATCTCCACGTACTCCCGATCTTCCGGTCCCGTGTAGTTCGCGCTCGGGCGGATGATCTTGCCGTCCTCGCGCTGTTCGATCACGTGCGCGCTCCAGCCGGTGGTGCGGGCGATCACGAACAGGGGCGTGAACATCGGGGTCGGGATGCCCATCATGTGGTAAGCCGACGCGCTGTACCAGTCGAGGTTCGGGAACATCTTCTTGGTGTCCATCATCAGCGTCTCGATGCGCTCGGACACGTCGAACAGCGTCTGGTTGCCGCCCTCGGCGCACAGCTTTCGCGAGAGTTCCTTGATGATGGGGTTGCGCGGATCGCCGATGGTGTAGACCGGGTGGCCGAAGCCGATGATGATTTCCTTCTTCTCCATGCGCGCGCGAATGTCGGCCTCGGCCTCGTCGGCGCTGGTGTAGCGGCTGATGATGTCCATCGCCACTTCATTGGCGCCGCCGTGCTTGGGTCCGCGCAGGGCGCCGATGGCACCGGTGAGGCAGGAGTGCAGGTCGCTGCCGGTGCCGGCGATGACGCGGGCGGTGAAGGTGGACGCGTTGAACTCGTGCTCGGCGTAGAGGATCAGCGACTTGTCGAGCGAGTCGGCGTGCAGCTTGCTGGGCTTCTCGCCGTGCAGCAGGTGCAGGAAGTGGGCCGCGACGGAGTCGTCGTTGGTCTCGACCTCGATGCGGCGGCCGTTGCGGGTGAAGTGCCACCAGTACAGCAGCATCGAGCCGAAGCTGGCGATGAGCTTGTCGGCGATGTCGCGCGCCTCGGAGGCCGGGTGGCCTTCGCGCTCGGGCAGCACGGTGCCCATCACCGAGCAGCCGGTGCGCAGCACATCCATCGGGTGGGCGTTGGCCGGCACCAGTTCAAGGGCTTCGGTGACGATGGCCGGCAGGCCGCGCAGGCGCTTGAGCTTGGTGCGGTAGGCGCCGAGCTGGCTCTGGGTGGGCAGCGCGCCGTGTACCAGCAGGTGGGCGACTTCCTCGAAGGTCGAGCGCGTGGCGAGGTCGTGGATGTCGTAGCCGCGGTAGTGCAGGTCGTTGCCGCTGCGGCCGACGGTGCACAGCGCGGTATTGCCCGCGGCGGTGCCGCTCAGGGCGACTGATTTCTTGACCTTGGGAAGTACGGGGGTCGTGTCGGACATCGGAAAACTCCTCGCGTGGATCATTCCTGTGGGGATGCGCGGCTTCTGCGGGCCGCGTCATGTGTCTTGCGCGTCAGTTGCCGCGTGCGTCATCTGACTTGAAGCTGCGCCGGCCCGGCCGCCTTCCGGCGGGCCGTGCCGTGCCGTTACTTGTTCTGGGAGAACAGCGCGTCGAGCTTGTCCTCGTAGGCGTGGTAGCCCAGGTAATCGTAGAGGTCGGCGCGCGACTGCAGGGTGTCGATGAGGTTCTTCTGCGTGCCCTCGCGGCGCACGGTTTCGTAGAAGTTGAGCGCGGCCTTGTTCATGGCGCGATAGGCGCCGCAGCAGTACAGGGCGATGTCGACGTTGGCCTGGCGCAGTTCGTCGGTGGTGAAGAACGGCGTGGAACCGAACTCGGTGAGGTTGGCCAGGATCGGCACCTTCACCGCGGCCTTGAACCGGCGGTAGTCGCCGAGCGTCTGCATCGCCTCGGGGAAGATCATGTCGGCGCCGGCCTCGACGTAGGCCACGGCGCGCTCGATCGCCGCGTCGATGCCTTCCACGGCGGCGGCGTCGGTGCGGGCCATGATCACGAAGCTGTCGTCGGTGCGCGCATCGACGGCGGCCTTGATGCGGTCGACCATTTCCTCGCGGGTGACCACTTCCTTGCCGGGCCGATGGCCGCAGCGCTTCTGGCCAACCTGGTCTTCCATGTGGACGGCGCCGACGCCGACGTTGATGAAGGAGCGGATGGTGCGGCCGATGTTGAAGGCGCCGCCCCAGCCGGTGTCGATGTCGACGAGCAGCGGCATCTGGGTGGCGTCGACGATCCGGCGGGCGTCGGTGAGGACGTCCTCCATGGTGCTGATGCCCAGGTCCGGCATGCCCAGCGAATTGGCGGCGACACCGCCGCCGGACAGGTACAGGGCCTTGTAGCCCACGCGCTTGGCCATCAGGCCGGCGTAGGCGGTAATGGCGCCCATCACCTGCAGCGGGGTTTCTTCCTGGACGGCGGCGCGGAAGCGGGCGCCGGCGGAGAGCTTCGAGGTCATGGGGGCTCCTGGTGGACAGGACATTTTAGCCGCCCGCGAGACGGCTCGCCTGCGGCGGAAATGATGCCGCGCGGGCGGCCGGCGTCCCGGCAGCCCTGGCGAGGCCTGTGCGGTGGCCACGGATGGCAGCTTCGGCAAAGTGGGGGGCGGACGATTTGTCCGGAGAGCCCCGGGTGCGCTTCGCTTGACCAGCTTCGCGGCTGAAAGCCCGGGCTACGGAGGGTCCCGCATAGCGGGGAGGCAGTACCCGCTACCATCGCGGCTTGCCGGTCAGGGTTTGCCGATCCGGTCCTCACTACCAACGGCCGCCCATGACCCCGAACTCCCCCGCCCTGCCCGCTTCCAGGCCCTCCGGCGCGCGCTTCTACCTCTGGGTGCTGGCCGCGATCGCGGTGGGCGGCACGATCGGCCACTTCTTTCCGGACGTGGGCGTCGCCCTCAAGCCGCTGGGCGACGGGTTCATCGGCCTGATCAAGATGCTGATCGCGCCGATCATCTTCCTCACGGTCGTGCTGGGCATCGCGGGCGTGTCGGACGTGAAGAAGGTGGGTCGGGTGGGCGTCAAGGCCATCCTGTATTTCGAAGTCGTCTCGACCGTGGCGCTGCTGATCGGCCTGCTGGTGGTCAACACGCTCAAGCCGGGCGCCGGTTTCCATGCCGATCCGGCGACGCTCGATGCCGCGGCGGTGGCCAACTACGCGACGGCCGCGCAGGAACGCAGCACCACCGAGTTCCTGCTGCACATCATCCCCAAGACCTTCACCGACGCCTTCACCGCCGATGGCGACCTGCTGCAGGTGCTGCTGCTGGCGGTGTTGTTCGGCTTCGCGCTGCTGCGCCTGGGACGGTTGGGCGACCAGGTGGTGTCGCTGTTCGAGTCGGCCTCGAAGGTGTTCTTCGGGATGATGGGGATCATCATGAAGCTGGCGCCGATCGGCGCGGGCGCGGCGATGGCCTTCACCATCGGCAAGTACGGCGTCGACGCGCTGGGGCCGCTGGCCAAGCTGATGGGCAGCTTCTACCTGACCTGCGCGCTGTTCGTGCTGATCGTGCTGGGCGCGATCGCGCGGCTCACCGGCTTCAGCATCCTCAAGTTCATCCGCTACATCCGCGACGAACTGCTGCTGGTGCTGGGCACCTCGTCGTCCGAGTCGGCCCTGGTGCCGCTGATGCGCAAGCTCGAGCGCCTGGGCTGTTCGCGCCCGGTGGTGGGGCTGGTCGTGCCCAGCGGATATTCGTTCAACCTGGACGGGACCAACATCTACCTGACGATGGCGGCGATCTTCGTCGCGCAGGCGCTGGACGTGGATCTCACGCTGACCCAGGAGATCACCCTGCTCGCGGTGGCGATGCTGACCTCCAAGGGTGCGTCGGGCGTCACCGGCGCGGGGTTCATCACGCTGGCGGCGACGCTCGCCGTGGTGCCGTCGGTGCCGGTCGCGGGGCTGGCGCTGATCCTGGGCATCGACCGGTTCATGAGCGAGGCGCGCGCGCTGACCAACCTGATCGGCAACGGCGTGGCGACGATCGTCGTGGCGCGGTGGGAGAACGAACTGGATCGGGAGACGCTGCAGCGGGAGCTGCAGAATCCGCATAGCTTGCTGGAACTCGAAGAGCCGGTGGAAAGCCCCCCATAGGGTGGGCCTTGGCCCACCATCGCCCTGCCGTTGACGCGAGGGGTTGTCTGGGAGAACCGTCGGTCAACGGTCGCGCCGACTTTGTTCCCGCGATGGCGGGTCGAGACCCGCCCTATGGCCCATCCGCATATAGGGTGGGCCTCGGCCCACCATCGCCATGCCGTTGCCGCGAGTTGCCTGGGAAAACCGTCGGTCAACGGTCGCGCCGACGTTTGTTCCCCCGATGGCGGGTCGAGACCCTCCCTATGGTCTTCCGGAAACGACGAAGGCGGCCGAGGCCGCCTTCGTCTTGTTGCGTGGCAGGAGCTGCGCGCCGGCTTACAGCAGGTGCGCGACGCCGGCGCGCTCTTCCTCGAGCTCGGCCAGCGTCTTGTCCATCGCGGCGCGGCTGAACTCGTCGACCGGCAGGCCTTCCACGCGGGTGTACTCGCCGTTGGCGCAGGTCACCGGCACGCCGTACATCACCGTTTCCGGGATGCCGTAGCTGCCGTCGGACGGCACGCCCATCGTCACCCACTTGCCGTTGGTGCCCAGGGCCCAGTCGCGCATGTGGTCGATGGCGGCGTTGGCGGCCGAGGCGGCCGAGGACAGGCCGCGGGCCTCGATGATCGCCGCGCCGCGCTTGCCCACCACCGGGATGAAGGTGTTGGCGTTCCAGTCGGCGTCGTTGATGCGGTCCTTGAGCGACGCACCGTTCACGGTCGCGAAGCGGTAGTCGGGGTACATCGTCGGGCTGTGGTTGCCCCAGACCACCATCTTCTCGATGTCGGCCACGGCCACGCCGGCCTTGCTGGCCAGCTGCGACAGCGCGCGGTTGTGGTCCAGGCGCAGCATCGCGGTGAAATTCTTCGCCGGCAGGTCCGGCGCCGACTTCATGGCGATGTAGGCGTTGGTGTTGGCCGGGTTGCCGACGACCAGCACCTTGACGTTGCGCGAGGCGACTTCGTTCAGGGCCTTGCCCTGCACGGTGAAGATCTCGGCGTTCTTGAGCAGCAGGTCCTTGCGCTCCATGCCCGGGCCGCGCGGCATCGCGCCGACCAGCAGCGCGTAGTCGGCGTCCTTGAAGGCGACCTTCGGGTCATCGGTGCCGACCATGCCGGCCAGCAGCGGGAACGCGCAGTCCTCCAGCTCCATCATCACGCCCTTGAGCGCGGCCTGGGCCTTTTCCATCGGCAGCTCGAGCATCTGCAGGATGACGGGCTGGTCCTTGCCGAGCATTTCGCCGGAGGCGATGCGGAACAGCAGGGCGTAGCCGATCTGGCCGGCGGCGCCGGTGACTGCAACGCGGACGGGGGTTTTCATGGGGACTCCGTGGTTCGGGATTCGTGACGGGTGATTCGAAAAAGCCGCGGGCGCCGGGGAAGACGACGCGGGTGGGCCTGGGCCCACCCCTGCGGTGTACGGGTGCAGCACGGCGGGTCGGGACCCGCCCTGTGCTCAGGCCAGCTCGTTGAAGAACTCGGCGAATCGCTGCAGGCCCGGGGCCAGCTGCGGGGTCGGGCAGGTGTAGCTGATGCGCAGCGCGCGCGGTTCACCGAAGGCCGAGCCCGGCACGCAGGCCACGCCCTTGGTTTCCAGCAGCATGTTGCAGAAGTCGACGTCGTTCTCGACCTTCCTGCCGCTCGGGCCGTGGGTCTTGCCGAAGGCCACCGAGATGTCCGGGAACACGTAGAAGGCGCCCTGCGGACGCGGGCAGACCACGCCCTTGAGCGAGCTCATCACGTCCATCACCTGGTCGCGCTTGGCCTGGAACTCGGCGTTCTTCTGCGTCGGCACGTCCTGCGGGCCGCACATCGCGGCGACCGCGGCGGCGGTGGTGACTTCGGGCAGGTTGGTGATGTGGTTGGAGTTCATCGTCACGATCGCCTGGGCGACCGCTTCGGGACCGGCCATGAAGCCCACGCGCCAGCCGGGCATGCCGTAGGTCTTGGACAGCGAGTCGATGAAGATCACGCGGTCGCGCAGCTCCGGGCGGACGTGCACGAAGTTGTGGTAGCCGACCTCGTCGAACACCATGCGGTTGTAGATGTCGTCGGTGATGATCCAGGTGTCCGGATACTTGGCCACGACGTCGGCCAGCGCGGTGATCTCTTCCTTCGAATAGACCATGCCGGTCGGGTTCGACGGATTGTTGAACAGGAACACCTTGGGCTTCTTCGCCAGTGCGGCGTCGAGCTGGGCCGGGGTGACCTTGTAGTCCTGCGACGGCGGGCACGGCAGCAGGTCGATCTTGGCGTCGACGATCTCGGCGATGTCGAGGTAGCTGGTCCAGTACGGCGTCGGGAAGGCGATGGTGTCGCCCTCGTCCAGCAGCGCTTCGGCCAGGTTGTAGATCACGTGCTTGGCGCCGATGCCGGTGGCGATGTTGACCTTGCCGTAGCCATCCAGGCCGATCTTGTGCATGTGCGCGAGGAAGGCGTCGAGCAGTGCGTCGCTGCCGCGGTTGCTGCCGTACTGGCCGCTGTCCTTCTGCAGCGCCTCGCGCGCGGCGGCGTAGACGTGCTCGCCCGGGAGGAAGTTGGGGACACCGATCGAGAAGCTGATGATGTCGCGACCTTCGGCCTTGAGACGCTTGGCCTTTTCGGCCACCTGCATGATCGCGCTGGGCTTGGCGCGACCGATGCGCCGGGCAAGCTGGGGCATTGACATTGACCTGATGGGGGAGCGGGGGTATTGTAGCGGCGCGGCTGCGGCATCGCAGCCTGCGTCCTGGGTTATAAGCCCCGGGCCCAGGCCCGGAATACCCGGGCCGCACGCCGCGCTGACGGGTCCTTCCGGGGGAGAGCTCGCATGAATGCAGTGTTCCGCGGACGCACGGGGCGTCCCTTCCTGGCCTTCGGCGCAGGCATCGCGCTCGCGCTGGCCCTGTGCCTGCCGGCAGCCCCGGCCGACGCCGCCAACCGCACCCGGATCGCCACCGACAGCGGTGGCCATCTGGTCCGCGTGGACGGCAGCATCGTGCTGGTCGAACCGGACATCGAACTGTCCCTGCTGACCGCCGGCGGCATGCAGGAGCCGCGCCGGGAATGGTCCGAGGCCGCGCGCAGACTTTTCCCGCAGCAGGTGCACGCCCAGCTGGCGGGGGCGCAACGTGGAGCTCAAGCCGGATTACGACGTCGCCGACGACCTGGATCCGGCCTCCCAGCTGGGCCAGATCCTGCGCCTGAACCAGGCGGTGGCGATCAGCATCACGCAGTACACGGTCGGCGGCAGTGGCCTGGCCACCAAGCGCGACAGCCACGGCCGCAGCCGGATGGACTGGAGCCTGGGTCCGGGCGTGGCGGCGCTGCGCGAGGCCACGGGCGCGGACTACGCCCTGTTCACCTATGTCCGCGACAGTTACGCCAGCAGCGGCCGCACGGCCCTGCGCGTGCTGGGCATCGTCGTCGGGGTGGCGCTGGGCGGCTACATGGACATCGGGGGCGGCGCCTAGGTGGGCGTGGCGACCCTGGTCGATCTGCGGACCGGCCAGGTCGTCTGGTACAACCTGCTGGCCAACCAGTCCGGCGACCTGCGCGACCAGAAGGGCGCCGAGGAAACGGTTCAGCGAATGCTGCGGAAACTGCCGCTGTAAATCACGCATTCCTGCCCTGCCCGTCCGAGAATGCCCTCGTGACGCCGATGTTCCCGGGGCACGCGGCGACACCGCCACTGACCCTGTCAGTGGTGCCCGTCCCAGGTCACGCAGGTAGATCGCCATGGTCCGGAAACTGAGCCTTGCGCTGTCCCTCTTCTTCGCCGGCACGGCCGGCGCGGCGCCGCCGCTGGCCCACCTGCAACCGGGCCAGCGCCCCGCCCCCGGCACGACCGAGGCCGAGCTGTGGTACGGCATGGACCAGGCGGAAAAGCAGATCCGCCAGTCGCCCTATGTCGTGCGCGACGCCTCCCTGCAGGCCTACGTGGAAGACGTGGTGTGCAAGGTGGCCGGCCCCCATTGCAAGGAGATGCGCGTCTACATCGTCGACGTGCCGGTGTTCAACGCATCGATGGCCCCCAACGGCGCCACCCTGCTGTTCACCGGCGCGCTGCTGCGCATGCGCGACGAGTCGGAACTGGCGGTGGTGCTGGGCCACGAGTTCGCCCACTACAAGGCCCGGCACTCGCTGGAGGGCTGGAACTCGGCCAAGCGCACCAGCGCGTTCCTCAATACCTTCGGGCTGGTGACGCTGACCTTCGGCGTGCCCATCGCCGGTGAGCTGGCGGCACTGGGCGGGATCGGCACGCTGTTCAAGCAGTCGCGCGACAACGAGCGCGAGGCCGACGCGCTGGGCTTCGCCACGGCGGTCGCGCAGGGCTACGACCCGCAGGCCGGCGTGCGCGTCTGGGAACGGCTGCGCCGCGAGGAACAGGCCGACCGCACCCATCGCAACCGCGTGGTGTTCGCCAGCCACCCGCAGAGCGAAGAACGCATCGCCGACATCCGCGCCGCGGCGGCGGCGATTCCGGCGTCCGGCACCGCCATCACGCACTTGGCCGAGTACCGCGCCGCGATGGCGCCCTTCCAGGAAAAATGGATGGCCGGCGAGCTCTCCCGCCGCACCTACGACATGACCGTGCAGGTGTTCACCGAGCTGGAGGCCGACGCGGCGCCCGAGTACAAGGGCCTCTACACCTATTACCTCGGCGAGGCCCACCGCCGCCGCAACCACAAGGACGACGCCGCCCGGGCCGCGACGCTGTTCGCGCGCGCCACCACGCAGCCCGGCGCGCCGCCCGCGGCCTGGCGCGAACACGGCATGCAGCTGCGCGAGAAAGGCCAGACCGCCGCGGCCGTCGTGTCGCTGCGCCGCTACCTCACCCTGGCGCCCCAGGCCGACGACGCGGCCGTGGTGCAGCATTACGTGACCCGGATGGAGTCTCCCCGATGATGTTGACCACCCCGCGCGCTCGCGCGCTGCTGCTGTCGCTCGTATTCGCCCTGCTCGCGGCCTGCGCCTCGGGGCCGGGGGGCCGGCTGCAGGTCAAGGGCGAGACCGAGGTGTTCGACATGACGCTGGAGACGCCGCTCGACTGGGCGCGCATCAAGTCGCACCGCCAGGAACTGTGGACCGTCGACGGGGTGCTGCTGAACCGGCTGCTGGTGTATTCCCGGGTCAAGCCTGGCGAGCACGTGTTCCAGCTCGCGCGCGAGCGGCGCTCGCGTCCGGACGGCCCGTGGTACCGCGTGGGCATGCGGCTGGATGAACTGCAGCAGCTCGTGGTGGATGGGCTGGCCGACCAGCAATGGGTGGGCGTGGACGCCAGCGGCCTGCGGCCGCATCGCTTCGGCACGGTGGAAGGCGTGCGCTTCGACCTGCGCATGACCAACCCCGATGGCCTGATCTACGAAGGGACCGCGGCCGTGGCCGAGCGCGAGGGCCGCCTGACGGTGCTGGTATGGATGGCGCCCAAGGAGCACTACCACGGCCGCGACGTGGCCTCGGTCAACGCGATGCTGGACGGGATGCGGTTCAACCAGGGCGCCAACTGAAGCGCGCGCCGCCGGGACCGGAAATGCAGACGGGGCGCCGCAGGGCGCCCCGTCTGGTTACCGCGGATCGTCGGAGCTGATCGCTACCGCTGATCTTTACCGCTGACCAGGCCGCGAATCAGGCGGCCAGGATCCGGTTCCACTCGGCCACGCGGTCGGCCTTGGCGGCCAGGGCGGCGTCGGCGTCGCCTTCGATGCGGATCTTGTTGATGTGGTCGCTCTGCTTGATGTTGTCCACCACGTCCATGCCTTCCAGGACCTTGCCGAAGACGGTGTGCTTGCCGTCCAGCCAGCCGCAGGGCACGTGGGTGATGAAGAACTGGCTGCCGTTGGTGTTCGGGCCGGCATTGGCCATCGACAGCACGCCGCGCTCGTGGCCCAGGCCGTTGTTGGCCTCGTCCTCGAACTTGTAGCCCGGGCCGCCGGTGCCGGTGCCCAGCGGGCAGCCACCCTGGACCATGAAATCGTTGATGACGCGGTGGAACTTCAGGCCGTCGTAATAGCCGCGCTGGGCCAGGTTGACGAAGTTGGCGACGGTCAGGGGCGCCTTGTCGGCGGCCAGTTCGACGCGGATCAGGCCGCGGTCGGTCTCGAAATTGGCAATCAGGGACATCGGGATACTCCTTGCGGGGGATGGTTGGAACTGGGCGCACCATTCAGCTCGGCGCGGCCCGGGACAGCGGGAAGCATGTAGCCGACGGCCTGTTCAGGACACCTGGCGCAGGTGGGCCACGGCCAGCCAGGCGGCCGCGAGCGCACCCAGCAGGCAGGCCGCACCACCGGCCACGAGCAGGGGCAGCCTCAGCACCGCCAGCGCACCCTGGGCCAGCGGGGCCTGCGGGTTGTACTGCATGAACAGGCCCAGGCCCAACAGGACGATACCGACCGCGTCGACCGCCAGCAGCCACAGGGGCGGCTTCCATCCGGTCCGGATGCGCGTCATGGGAGGGCCTCGGGCCGGGACATTCAGGGAAGGATACCGCAGGCCGCCGGGGAGACGGGACGCGGGTACCCGGTCCGGGCTATAATTTTCGGCTTCCTTCCGCTGCCCAGGCGCCGTTCCCCGGTGCCCATCCCCGCATGTCCATTGAACGCCTGCGCAATATCGCCATCGTCGCCCACGTCGACCATGGCAAGACCACCCTAGTCGACTGCCTGCTCAAGCAGTCGGGCACCCTGTCCGAACGCACGGTGCTGGCCGAGCGCGCGATGGACAGCAATGACCAGGAAAAGGAACGTGGCATCACGATCCTGGCCAAGAACACCGCCATCACCTGGCAGGGCAACCGCATCAACATCGTCGACACCCCGGGCCACGCCGACTTCGGCGGCGAGGTCGAGCGCGTGCTGTCGATGGTGGACTCCGTGCTGATCCTCGTCGACGCGATGGACGGCCCGATGCCGCAGACGCGCTTCGTGACGCAGAAGGCCTTCGCGATGGGCTTCAAGCCGATCGTGGTGGTCAACAAGATCGACCGCCCCGGCGCGCGTCCGGACTGGGTGATCGACCAGGTGTTCGACCTGTTCGACAAGCTCGGCGCGACCAACGAGCAGCTCGACTTCCCGATCGTGTACGCCTCGGCGCTGCACGGCTACGCCAGCCTCGACGACAGCGCGCGCGACGGCGACATGACCCCGCTCTACGAAGCGATCATGAAGCACGTCGCGCCGCCGCAGGTGGACGAGGACGGCCCGTTCCAGATGCGCATCAGCCAGCTGGACTACAGCAACTTCGTCGGCCTGATCGGCATCGGCCGCATCCAGCGCGGCAAGGTCCGCCGCAACATGCCGGTGAGCGTGATCGACCGTGAAGGCAAGAAGCGCCAGGGCAAGGTCCTGCAGGTGCTCGGCTTCATGGGCCTGGAGCGCATCGAGGCTGAGGAAGCCGGGGCCGGCGACATCGTCGCCATCTCGGGCGTCGCCGACCTGTCGATCTCCGACACCGTCTGCGCGCTGGACGCCCCGGAAGCGCTGCCGGCGCTGACCGTGGACGAGCCGACGATCAGCATGACCTTCCAGGTGAACAATTCCCCGTTCGCCGGCAACAAGGACCTGAGCGGCGGCAAGTTCCTCACCAGCCGCCAGCTGCGCGAGCGCCTGGAGCGCGAGACGCTGCACAACGTGGCGCTGAAGGTTGAAGAAGGTTCCGACCCGGACAAGTTCCTGGTCTCCGGCCGCGGCGAGCTGCACCTGTCGGTGCTGATCGAGAACATGCGCCGCGAAGGCTTCGAGCTGGCGGTGTCGCGTCCGGAAGTCATCATCAAGGAAATCGACGGCAAGCTGATGGAGCCGATCGAACAGCTGGTGGTCGACATCGAAGAGCAGCACCAGGGCGGCGTCATGGAAAAACTGGGCACCCGCAAGGGCCAGCTGAAGAACATGGAGTCCGACGGCAAGGGTCGCGTGCGCCTGGACTACATGATCCCGGCCCGCGGCCTGATCGGCTTCCAGAACGAGTTCCGCACCCTGACGCAGGGTTCGGGCCTGCTGTTCCACGTGTTCGACCATTACGGCCCGAAGGAAACCGGCGCGATCGCCAAGCGCATCAACGGCGTGATGATCGCCAATGCCGCGGGCACGACGCCGGCCTACTCGCTCGGCCCGCTGGAAGAGCGCGGCCGCCTGTTCGCCGCTGAAGGCGACCAGGTGTACGAAGGCCAGCTGATCGGCATCCATTCCAAGGACAACGATCTCACCGTCAACGCGATCAAGCCCAAGCCGCTGACCAACATGCGCGCCTCGGGCAAGGACGACGCGATCAAGCTGACCCCGGCGATCAAGTACACGCTGGAGCAGGCGCTGGATTTCATCGAGGACGACGAGCTGGTCGAAGTCACCCCGAAGGAAATCCGCCTGCGCAAGAAGTTCCTCACCGAAAGCGATCGCAAGCGCGCCTCGCGCGCCGCCTGATCGCCGTTGCATCGGACGCTGTGACGCGGTGACGATGATGGGTCCCGTGCCGGACCTCGCCCTGTGCGAGGTCCCGGCCACCGCCACGCAGGCCCGGACGGGCCTGCACGCGGTCGCGCTGTTCGAGTTCTTCAAGGGCGTGCTCGCCCTGCTGGCCGCCGGTGGGCTGGAAATGATCGGCCCGCTGGTGCTGCGCGGGTGGGTCCACACCGCCGCCGCCGCGCTGGGCCTGGACGCCCGCGACGAAGCCATCGCGACGCTGTCGCAGGCGCTCAATCCCGATTCGATCCACCTCGCCGCCGGCATCGCCGTGCTCTACGCCGCCATGCGCCTGGTCGAGGCGCTGGGCCTGTGGCGTGGTCGCGCGTGGGCTTCGTGGCTGGGCTGCATCGGCGCGGCCGTGTACCTGCCGTTCGACCTGTATGCGCTGGTCGTCCACCCGGGCGCCCTGCTGGTCGGCGTGCTGGTGGTCAACGTGTGGGTGGTCTGGGTGCTGGCACGCGACCTGATGACGCGGCGTCGGGCCAGCCGCGCGTCGTCGCCACCCGCCACGATGCACGGATACGACCTGCAGTCCTCCCGCCACGCCTGAGGCACGGACCGACGCCATGAAAGCTTCGACACCATTCCGACCCCGTACCGTGGTGATCGCGGTGCTGATGCTGGCGGTCGGACTGTCGAGCGTGCTGCTGTTCTCCCTGCAGATCCTGCAGAGGATCCCGCCCGCGCCGCTGGTGACACTCATCCACGCCGTGCTGTCGATCGGCTTCCTGGTCATGGGTGGCGTGCTGGTGGCCATCTGGCGCGGACACAACTGGGCGCGCTGGGTCTGCGCGCTGATGGTGGTGATGGGGCTGGCGCGCGCATTGCCGGCCCTGCTGGCGGTGGAGTCCACTTCCGTCCAGCTGCTCGGCCTGCTGCCCCTGCTGCTGCATGTCGGCGGCGCCTCGCTACTGTTCGCGCGCTCCAGCATTCCCTGGTTCGTCCGGCGCGCCTGACGGGCTCGCGCGCGCGGCAGTGACGGGCCGCGCCACCGCTCATCGGCCCTGCCGAACCGCAGGCCGCGTGATTTCGCGGCAGCGTGACGACCGACACGCTTGCCCCCTCCCCCCGCCCCTTGTCTGCACGTCACGCGCCGCGCCATGCTGCCGCGTCCGCGCCTGGCGCGGCCATGCACTGCATGTCCGGGGAAAAACCGATGTCGAATCCGAGCCGTCTCCACGGCCGCAGCCGCCTGCTGGTCGCGGCGATGGTCCTGCCCCTGTTGGCCCTGTCGGCCAGTTGCGACCGCCTGGGCCTGTCCGGGGCGCCGCAAGCGCCCAAGGCCAGCTTGGACGTCACCGAAGTGGACATCTCGACGCTGGCCGCGCGGATGCGGGCGGGGGAACTGGACAGCAGCACGCTGACGCGCGCCTACCTGGGACCGCATCGCCCGGATCGATGATGCGGGTCCCACGCTCAATGCGGTGATCGAACTCAATCCCGAAGCCCTCAGCGAAGCGCACGCGCGCGATGCCGAGCGCCGCGCCGGGCGCGTGCGCGGGCCGCTGCACGGCATTCCGATCCTGCTCAAGGACAACATCGACGCCACGCCGATGGTGAATTCCGCCGGCTCGCTCGCCCTGGCTTCGCACAAGCCGCGGCAGGACGCATTCGTGGTGCAGCGACTGCGCGCCGCCGGCGCGGTCATCCTGGGCAAGACCAACCTGAGCGAATGGGCGAATTTCCGTTCCACCCGTTCGACGTCGGGCTGGAGCGCACGCGGCGGCCTGACCCGCAATCCCTACGTCCTCGACCGCAGCCCTTGTGGCTCGAGCTCCGGCACCGGCAGCGCGATCGCGGCCAGCCTCGCAGGTGCCGGCGTCGGCACCGAAACCGACGGCAGCATCCTGTGCCCGGCGTCGGTCGCCGGCCTGGTCGGCCTGAAACCGACGGTGGGCCTGGTCAGCCGCAACGGGATCATCCCGATTTCCAACAGCCAGGACACGCCGGGCCCGATGGCGCGCAGCGTGACTGACGCCGCGATCCTGCTGGCGGCGATGGTCGGGCGCGACGAAGCCGATCCGCTCACCGGCCACAGCGTGGGTCGGGCGGTGTTCGATTACCCGCAGCACCTGCGCGCCGATGGCCTGCGCGGCGCACGCATCGGCGTGTTGCGCGACAAGATGGGCGTCAACCCCGACATCGACGCCGCCATGGAACGCGCGATCGCCACGATGCGCGCGGCCGGTGCGGTGGTCGTCGACGCGCGGATCCCGACCGAAGGCCAGTGGAGCGCCGGCGAACTGGACGTGCTGCTGTACGAGTTCAAGTACGGACTGGAGCACTACCTCGCACGACAGCAGGCCCCCGTGCGCACGCTGGCGCAGCTGATCGAATTCAACAAGCGCCATGCCGGCAAGGAAATGCCGCACTTCGGGCAGGACCTGTTCGAGTTGGCCAACGCCAAGGGTGAACTCGGCGATCCGGTCTACCTGGACACGCGCAGCGCCATCCGCCGCATGGCCGGTGTCGAGGGCATCGACGCCGCGCTGGGCGAACAGCGGCTGGATGCGCTGATCGCGCCGACGATGGCCCCGGCGTGGACGGTCAACCAGGCGGTGGGCGACCCCTCCGTGCCGGCCGGGTACGGCGCCGCGGCCGTGGCGGGGTATCCGAGCCTCACTGTTCCGATGGGAGACAGCCGGGGGCCTGCCGCTGGGCGTGGTCTTCATGGGCACTGCGTGGAGCGAACCGAAGCTGCTGCAGCTGGGCTACGCCTTCGAGCAGAGGACGCGGGCGCGCAAGGCACCGACGTTTCTGCCGACGCTGGCCAAGCAGTAGCCAGGTGTTCGCCGACGACCCGCGTTCGCGCGGGTCGCCGAGCCACTGCGGCAGCAAATGGTTTCGCCGCCGCTGCTTCGCAAAGAAAGCAGCCAGAACCGCACAACGCGTGGAGGCGCGCCACGCCTCCGCCCTGCCCTACCCGCCGCCAGGCATCCCCAGGCGCGCCTGCTTGCGGACGATCAGCATCGCGATCTCCATCGCCTGCTCGTAGTTCAGGCGCGGATCGACGCAGGTGAGGTAGGCGCGTTCCAGGTCGGTTTCGGTGAGCTCGCGCGCACCGCCGAGGCATTCGGTGACATCTTCGCCGGTCAGCTCCAGGGTGGACGCCGCCCAGGCGCGTGCCGGCCGCGGCGTGCAGGTCGAAGGCCTGCTCGAGTTCGCCGCGGATGTTGGCGAAGCGGCGGGTCTTGTAGCCGTTGCTGGTGCTCTCGGTGTTGCCGTGCATCGGATCGCAGATCCACAGCACGCGGCGGCCTTCGCGCTTCACGGCCTCCAGCAGCGCCGGCAGGCGGTCGGCGATGGCTGCGGCGCCCATGCGGTGGATCAGCGTCAGTCGGCCGGGCTCGTCGTTCGGATTGAGCACGTCGACCACGCGCAGCAGCTGGTCCGGCGTCACCGAGGGACCGATCTTCAGGCCGACCGGATTGCGGATGCCGCGGAAGTATTCGATGTGCGCGCCGTCGAGCTGTGCGGTGCGCATGCCGATCCACGGGAAGTGCGTGCTGAGGTTGAACCAGCCCCACTGGCGCGGCACCTGCCGCGTCTGCGATTCCTCGTAGGGCAACAGCAGTGCCTCGTGCGAGGTGTAGAAGTCGACCCGGTTGAGGTTGTGCACCTCGCTGCCAGACAGCGTCTCCATGAAGCGCACCGCGTCGCCGACGCCGTCGACCATCCGCTGGTACTCGTCGGCCAGCGGTGAATGGCCGACCCAGCTGAGGTTCCAGTACTCGGGATGGTGCAGGTCGGCGAAACCGCCGTCGATCAGCGAGCGGACGAAATTCATCGTCATCGCCGAGCGCGCGTGCGCCTTGATCATGCGGCGCGGATCGGGCGTGCGCGCCTGCGCGGTGAAGGGCGGCGCGTTGATCATGTCGCCGCGGTAGCTGGGCAGCGTGACGCCGTCGATGGTCTCGGTATCGGCCGACCGCGGCTTGGCGTATTGCCCGGCGAACCGGCCCACGCGCACCACCGGCAGGCGCAGGCCATGCACGAGCACCAGGCTCATCTGCAGCAGCACCTTGAGGCGGTTGGAAATCACCTCGGGCGTGCAGCCTTCGAACACCTCGGCGCAGTCGCCGCCCTGGAGCAGGAAGCGCTTGCCTTCCTGGGCCTCGGCGACCTGCTTCTGCAGCGCGAGGATCTCCCAGGACGTCACCAGCGGCGGCAGCGCGTGCAGCTCCTGCAGCACGCCTTCGAGCTCGGTCGCGTCGGGATACGTGGGCATCTGCAGCGCGGTGCGCTGGCGCCAGCTCGACGGCGACCATTCGGACGGCAGGTGAACGGCGCGGACGGAGCGGTCGGAAGCGGACATGGCGAAAGCAACCTGAAAACCTGGAGGGGGCGAAAGGGGATGCTGCGATGCAGCGAACCCCATCATGTCCCCGAAAAGCAGGCCCTGCAACGGTTGCAGCCGCAACCGCTCATTCCCGGTTTGCATGATCGCTGTGACCGCGCGCGAGCGGCCACGGCGGGCGCGCCGTCAGCGGCGGCGAAATCCCACGTAGCCCGCCCACAGCAGCAATGCGACAAACCAGACCAAGCTCCAGGCCGGCATCGACAGGCCCAGGAACGTCCAGTCGACCTTGCCGCATTCACCCGAGCCGGTCAGCACCTTGCGCACGGCATCGAGATAGCCGCTGGCCTGGACCATGAATTCAAGCGGCGCGCCGCAGCTGGGGCGGGCGTCCTCGGGCAGCGTGGTGATCCAGACATGGCGGGCCGCGATCGCAGCGCCGACGGCGGACGCGAGCAGGGCCAGTCCCGCGTACACGCGCCGGCCCGCGGCCCCGCCGGGCGCGTGCAGCGCCCCGAGCAGGAACGCGAGCGCCGTCGCCGCGAAGGCGACCCGCTGCAGGATGCACAGATTGCAGGGGTCGAGCGGATTGACGTCGCGGAACTGCGTGTAGAACGCGAAGCCGAGCAGTGCGGCGCAGGTGGCCAGACCCAGGGCGCATTGCGCGCGGAAGGACCAGGCAAGGGGATTGGGATTCATGCAGGCACGCTTCGACGATGGAAGGATGGGGGCTTGGTGTGCTTCAGGACTGCTTGAGTTCCCGGGCGACTTCGCCCAGGGCGTCGATGTTCTCGATGCGCGCGATCTGCTGCATCAGATGGTCGCTCACGCCGTCCTCGATGGTGGCCAGCTGCTCGGCCGAGAGCCCCAGCGCCTGCGCGTGCGCCGCGACGCGGGCGCGCTCGGCGGCGGAATAACGGCCGTCGGCGTAGGCCAGCAGCACGCATGAATGCACGAACACGCCGCGCAGTTCGATCGAGTCGAGCACCTGCGCGGCCTGGGCGATGTCGAAGGGCGTTGCGGCCAGCACCGAGAGGTCGCCTGCGCCGCCGAATTCGCCCTGCGCGGCGCCGTAGAACTCCTGCACGAGCATGGTTTCGGCGGGATGCACGCCGTCGGTGTTGGCCAGGTCGTAGAGGCCGTGGGCGATGATGCGGGCCTGTTGCGGAGTGAGGTCGTTCATGGGGGAATCCTCGGTGGGGCCGGGTTCGGCCTGGATCACAGGTGGAGTTCGCGCTTGATCTGCGCGAGGGCGTCGCGCAGCTGCACGGACGGCAGGTCGCGGTACTTGGCGGGCAACATCGAACGGCGCGAGCATTCGAACACGGCCAGCAGCTCCATGTACTCGAGCATGCGCGCATCGCGCGAGGGCAGGTAGTCGTTTGCGGCTTCCTCGAAGTGCTTCCAGCCCGCGTCCACGCCGTCGCGCTGCGCGACGGCGAGCGCCTGCAGCACCACGGCCTCGAGGTCGGCGTTCGAGTAGCCGATCAGCTTCTCGACGACAGGCGAAGCGACAAGGTCGGCTTCAGGAATCGGCAGCTGGTAACGGCGGCACAGCGCACCCAGCACGGCGGCCACATCCTCGCGGGTGTCCATGTAGAAGAAGGGGATCTTCACGTCCAGGCGGCCCGCGCGCTTGATGTCGATGTCGAGCTTGTCGGGGCGGTTGGTCATCAGGACGAACAGGACCAGACCACGGTTGTCGGTGTCGCTCATGAACTCCTTGATGCGCGCCACCACGCGCGAGGACGTGCCGCCGTCGCCATCCTCGCTCTGGCTGCCGAAGCTGCGGTCGCCCTCGTCGATGATGAGGATGATCGGACCCAGTGCCTTCACCATGCCCAGAACCTTCTCCAGGTTGGCCTCGGTCGAGCCGACCCATTTGGAGCGGAAGTTCTTGAGCGTGACCGCGCTCAGGCCGGAGGTCTTGACGAAGGCCTTGGCGACGAAGGTCTTGCCGGTTCCCATCGGGCCGACGAACAGCATGCCCATCGGCGCGCGCAGCCGGTCGCCGGACTTGAGCGCTTCGGCCACGCGCAGCAGCTCGGCCTTGATCGCCTCGTTGCCGCCGACGGCATCCAGGCCGTGGCGTGCGTCGACGAACTCGATCAGCCCGGCGCATTCCTTCTCGATGATCTCGCGCTTGCGCCGGTGGACCAGTTCGATCACATCGGCGTACGGATCTCGGTCGTCGTGCTCGGGCAGCGGGTGCTCGGGATTGATGAGGTTGCGGATCTCCTGCGCCTCCATGCCCGCGGTGACCGCCGTCAGCTTGTCGGCGCGCGCAGCAGCGTTGGCACTGTCGCCCAGCAACGAGAGGACCAGCGCGCGCCGTTCGGCCTCGTCCATGCCCTTGTCCAGGCGCGGCCGCAGGATCTGCGCGATCTGCACGGCGCGCAGGCCCGCGCTGTGTTCGGCCAGGCGCGCGACGTGCGGGTCGTCGATGTCCGGGTCGCAATGCCGGATGATCGCCGCCCGCTCGGCGGCGTCGGGAAGCGGAACTTCGATCGCCGCGATCCGCGGATTGGCCACGAGCTTGGCGTTGAGCTCGGCCAGCGATTCACTGAGCAGGAAGACGATGTTGTCGCCGCCGGTGAGCCACTGGCTCTGCGACCAGCGGTGCAGGCGGATGGCGTTCATGCGGTCCTGCTGGGCGAGCAGGTTCTCCTCGCCCGCGGGCGCCACGCTGCCGGCGTAGTTGATGATGACCGCATGGTGCACGCCGCCCGACAGGCGCCGCTCGATGAAGGCCAGCGGATCGCCGCCCTCGGCCATGGCGCGCAGCGCGGGCTCGGCAACCGTCCGGTCCTCGCCCACCGCACGCAGGCCTTCCGACGGGTCATAGGCGATGACATGCTGCTTGTTGCCGGCCAGCAGCACCTGCGACAGGAACTCGATCACGTCGTACTGCCGCCCGTCGTAGAGGATCTCGTCGAAGACGTTGCGATACAGCACGAACATGCCGGTCTCGCCGCCCAGGTACTTGCGGCGGACCGTTTCGGCCCAGGCGGGCAGTGCGGGCTTGTCGGCGGGTGCGGTCGTCACGGGCGGCGGGTAGCTCGAAGGAGGGGACTGAGAAACGCGACGGCGGCGGCGGCGGCGTCGCCCCGCCCTGCCCTTACATCTGGCGCTGCGTGGACGCCTGCGCGGCGCGCTGGCGCTTGAGCTCGTCGAGCTTGGCCTGGGCGGTGATGTTGCCGCTCTGGCTCTGCAGCTTCTTCAGGCGCACGTCGAGATCGGACTCATGCAGTTCGCGCGCCAGCTTGGCCTCGGAGACGGTGTTCTTGATGTGGTCGCGCACCTTGTCCAGCGCCTGCACCTCGGCGTCGACGGACAGGCCGTCCAGCTGCCCCTGGATCGCCAGCCGGGCCTGGGCGCTCTTCATCTGCGCCAGCATGCGGTCCCGTTCGGCCTTGAGCTTGTCGATCTCGCTCTTGACCGACAGCAGCGCGCTCTTGGCTTCCTCGGCATCGCCGTTGGCCTGCTGCATGTCCTGGTTGAGCTCGGCGATGGCCGCGTCCAGCGCTTCCTTCTTCTGGATGAGGATCAGCGCGATGTCGTCCTGCTGGGTGGCCAGCGCCGCCTCGAGGTCGCGGTTGACCTGGTCCAGGGCGCGCTGGTCACTGGTGAGGCGGGCGTCGATCTCCTCGCGACGACGCACGATCGCGGCGGTGGCGCTGCGCAGCTTCGTGTACTTGTCGACCATGCCGCGGATCGCGTTCTCGTAGGCGATCTCGGGATGGTTCTTCTCGATGTCGGAGACCCAGAGCGAGACGAAACCCCGCCACAGGTTGGCCAGGCGCGCCATCAGGTTGACAGAGGACATTCGGTCTACTCCTTTGCTTGTTCGTGCGTAGAGGATCAGGGGGTCGCGTCGGAATTGACGCGCTGGAAGAATTCGCGGTGGTCGCGGGCGAATTCGCGGAAGCCGCGGTGCAGGTGGTCGCGCAGGCCGTCGTGTTGCGCCTGCGGCACGAAGCGGAACGCCAGCCGGACGCCCTGGGTTGCCCACTCGAAGTGATCGGCCTCGGCACCGCCGCCGTGCCCGGAGTGGATCGCGATCCACTGGTATGCGCGGTGTTCCTGCCCCGCGATGTTGACGCGGGCATCCTTCAGGTACGCCACCAGTTCCGGCGCCAGTTCGTGCAGGGTGCGATCGATGATCGAGAACTCCTGGTCGGCCAGCAGTTCCGAGCCCAGGTGATACCCGATGCCGGCGAACAGGTGCGGCAGATCGTCCGGCGTGCCGTTGCCGTACCCCGCCGCCACGCGTGCGTTGAGCGCGCTGAGCCAGGCCGGGTCGGACAACACGCCGGCGAGCGCGTTGTCGTCCATCGCCTGCGCCTGCCGTGCGTGGTCGATGGCGCCCTTGAGCATGGACTGCGCCAGGCAGCGGTGGGTGTCGCGATGGACGGTATCGCGGTCGTCGAACTCGTCGCGCGCCGCGTCGAAGAAGAAACTCGCGACGTAGACGCTGCGGTCGGCGATCGCGGCGATCGGCTGCGCGGCATCGACGAAGCAACCGCGGGCACGGCCGATCTTGCCGGCGAGCGTGGCCACGCCGGAGCCGAAGAAGCCGTTCCAGCTCGAATAGCGGCCGAGAAAGCGCAGGCGCGAAACCGGATGGGCCAGCGCGGCGGCGAGCGTATCGCGCACGGCGTCCTGGTGCTGCCGGAAATCGCAGAGCTGCTGGAGTTCGGTGGTGGTGACGGTGCTCATGTCAGTGCTTCTGCGTTTGGGCGGCGGCGCGGACTACTCGCTGTGGCAACGCCTGGTCCAGTTCGACGGTGTAGGAAGTATCGAGTTCTTCTTCCAGGCGCAGGCGCTCGATCGCTTCCTGCAGCTGGCCGCGGGCATCCCCGGCCGCGGGGGTGGTGATGAGGGTCTGGTAGATCTCCTCGACGGTATCGGGCAACGAAAGCAACGCGGCGTCGACGGCAGCCTTGCGGCTGGCCAGGCGACGGTGGCGCTGGATCAGTTCCTCGAGGTCGGCCTTGGCCTTGACCAGGCTGCGACGATCCGCGTCGTCGCCGGCGATCTTCTTGCCCAGGTCGGCGGCCCGGCGCTGCAGCTGGCCGACATCCGCCGATTCCAGTCGCTCGGCCATGCTCAACTCGCCCAGCCACAGGCCCAGGTAGTCGGCCGTGGCGTCTTCGAGCTTTTCCAGTTCGTGGGCTTCCAGGGACGTGCTGCGGTGCCGCAGCAGTTCGGTTACCGAGGCCACCCGTTCGCGCAGGCGGGCGAAGGTTTCCCAGTTGTCGTGCTCGTCGCCGGCGCGTTGCAGGATCTCCTCGCGCAACTGGGCGATGCGGGCCTCGCGCTGGCGCACACGATGGCGGCGATCGACCCTGTCACGGAACGTGGGCGAGGACGGGATGAACAACGCAGCGATGGCCTCGCCGGCCCCGAACGCGATCAGGGGCAGCGCCGCGCCCGCGAGGCCGAAGGGAAACGAAAGCACGGTCGCCGTGATCACCGACACCAGGCCGATGTTCACGTTGATCGGGCTGGTCAGCATCTCGCCCAGGTAGGACGGCTTCTGGTTGACCGGCGCTCTGGGATCCAGGGAATTCACTTCGTCGCCTGCCACCGCATCATATCGAGACCGCCACGGTGCCGCGGCCGGCGCTCTTGGCGTGCAGCTGGTTCAGGACGCGCTCCTCGAGCTTCACGGTGTCGGTGGCGCGTTGCCAGGTGGCGCTGCGCGGGCGCGGCTCATCGATGGTGAATTCGTCCGCGATCCGCGCCGGCTGCGTGGACAACACGGTGACGCGATCTCCCAGTGCGAGCGCCTCGATGACGTCGTGGGTCACGAACACGATCAGGCAGGGCCGGCGTACGTAGAGGTCGTTGAGCAGCTGCTGCATCTCCACGCGCGTCTGCGCGTCGAGGGCGGCGAAGGGCTCGTCCATCAGGAGGATGCGTGGCTCCAGCACCAGCGCACGGGCCAGCGCGACACGCTGGTTCTGGCCGCCGGAAAGCTGCGCCGGGCGCAGCGCACGGTGCTCCCACAACCCGACGGCCTTCAGGATGTCATCGACCCGCGCGGACCACTGCGCCTTGGCGACGCGCTTGCGCCACAGGCCCAGGCGGAACGGAAACGCAACGTTGTCCCACACGCTCAGGTCCGGGCGGTTCGCGTAGCGCTGGAACACCATTACCGAATCGTCGTGCGCGCCGACGCAGGGCGCGCCGTCGATCAGCACCGTGCCCGAGGTCGGCGTGGCGACGCCGATCGGACGGACGCCGCCCATCATGCGCAGCACCGTCGACTTGCCGCAGCCGGAAGGCCCGAGCAGCATGTTGATGCCGGGCCGGTCGTAACGCAGGCTCAGGCTGTCGACGACCCGGGTTACGCCCTTGCCGTCGGCGGTCGGGTATTCCTGCACGATCTCGCGCAGTTCCAGGCTGACCGCGGCGGGCGCCGTAGCGGCGCTTCCCGTTGCCGATGTCGCGGCGGAGGCCGGCGTGCTCATGCTTCGGTCTCCCACGGATACAGGCGGCGTTTGGCGTAGCGCATCAACTGGTAAGTGATCAGGGCGAAGGCGATGATCACGATGATGCCGGCAAACACCTGGTCCATCGCCGAGAACCGGCGCGCGTTCTGGATCATCTGGCCCAGGCCCTCGCGGGCATTCACGTACTCGGCCACGGTGATGTAGGTCCACATCACCGAGGTGGCCACGATCACCGCGTCGGCGATGCGAGGCATCGCCATTGGGAGCACGGCGTGGCGGACGGCCTCCCAGGGCGTGGCGCCCAGGTCGCGGGCGCTCACCCAATAGGCCTGTGGCACGGCCTGCACGGCGTCGCGCACCATCGGCACCAGATAGACCACGGCGCCGGCATACAGGAACAGCACCTTCATCCACTCACCAATGCCGAACCACATCACCATGATCGGCAGCAGCGCGACGACGGGAGCGGAACGGAAGGGATCCACCAGCGGGGAGAACATCGCGTTGATGCGCGGCGAGGCGCCCATGATCACGCCCACCGGGATGCCGATGGCGACCACCAGGGCACCGGCGGCGAGGATGCGCCCCACCGACCAGATCGTCGCGTTGAGCAGCAGGCTGCGACCGTTCTCGCCGTCCCAGGCAAGGTAGGCCATGGCCTTGGCGACGTCCCATGGCGCGGGCAGCTTGTTGGGACTGACGATGGACAGGCCGGCCAGCACGGCCCAGATCGCGAGCACGGCGACAACCGCGCCAATGCCCAAACCGCGACGCTGTGCGGGCGGGAGCGATGCGTAGGGATTCCAGAAGGTGCTGTCCATTCGGATCAGGAAGGCGCTCGACGATTAGGGAGAAGGATCGATGCAGCCTGCATTGTCCGCTTCCATGAACGCGCCAAGCGCAGGCGGCTGCCGAGTCTGGCAGGCATCGTGGAAACGGGCCGTTGCCGGCAGCGGAATCGCTGCAGCCGCGAGGCCGGCATGGTGAGCAGGGGTTCGACCACGGGCAACGCTCAGCGCGTATGCACGCCGATGCGGGTCGTGCGGTTTGAAGCGCGGCAGTCTTCCAGGCTCAGGCCTTCGCTGCCCGGGTTGCTTTCGTCGCACAGCGGCTTGTCGGGACCGTTTCCGACCACGCTGAAGCGGTTGCGGTCAAACTCCCATTGCGACACCAGGTACTCGACGACCGCCTGCGCACGCTGCCGGGACAGGCGCATGTTCGTGTCGTGTGCACCCGTCGAGTCGGTGTTGCCGGAGATCTCGAAGTAGGCCGAGCCGTTGTTTTCGATGAACGGCACCATCTCCTCGTTGATGGTCTTCTCAGCGCGCTTGGTCAGCGCACCGCTGCCACTCTGGAAGCCGACCGTTACCGGCTTGGTGACCGCCGCCTCGGTCTCCGCGGCCTCCGCGCGCTCGGTGGCGGTAAAGGTGAACTCGGGTTTCGCGGCAGCCTGCTGGGCAGCCTGGTTTTTCTCCAGCAGCTTGCGGATGAAGCGGTAGTCGAACGAATCCTGCGGGGTGATCACCGGCGAGTTCGGGTTGGCCAGCGCACCGGCCTTGCGATAGATCTGGTCAAATCGGCGGTACACGCGCTCGTAGTGGTTCGTGCCGCCCGCCAGACCCAGGATGCGGGCGTTGTCGTCCAGCCCCGTCCAGACCAGGTTGGAGAACAGCTGCTTGACGAAGGGCCGCCCCTCGTCCTTGGCCAACAGGGTGAAGAACTCCTCGGTCTTCACCAGCGCGTCGACGGCATCGTCCGGATTGCGCTTGGCGGCTTCCACGCCTTCCATCCAGCCCGTCACCAGGCCCTGCACCGCGTCGGTGCTGGCAGCGTCATTGAGCACCCGGCTGTCGCACACGATGACGTCGTAGATCAGGTTGGTGGCGGTCTTGGTGGAGTAGACGACGTGCGCGCCGGGAATGTTCTTCAGCGCCAGCGACAGGTCCGGATCCCAGAGCGCGGCGGCGTCGACGTTGCCCGACTCCAGCGCGGCGCGCACGCCCGCGGTGCCTTCCTCGGCATTGATGTAGACGTACTTCACCGACTCCTTGCGGCGCGCGCTCAGGCTGGAGTTGTCGACGGCATCGATGGTCATGCCATCGGAAGGCGTGTATTGCAGCATCGCGACCTTGCGGCCGGCCAGGTCCTCGACCCGGTTGATCTGCGGGTCGCGCGCGATGATCGCGTCGGCGCCCTGCGTGTTGTCCACGATCATCACCGCGCGCGCATCGAGGCGGGCATTGCGCAGGTTGGGTTGTTCCTGCGCCCAGAAATCGGACGTGCGCCACGCGCAATGCGCTGCGCCGGACTCGAAGATCGTCGACAGGGTCGGGATATCGTCCTGGATGACCAGTTCCACATTGACGCCATTGCGTTCGAAGATCGAACCGGCCTGGGTCTTGAGCGACTTGCCGTTGGCCACCAGCGCCGGCGCATAGCCGTGGAAGCTGACGATGCTGACCTTCAGCGGGTTGCCGGCCGAACCCAGGGGGCCCGACCCGCTCGTGGCCGCGGCCGGAGTCGCCGGTTTCGCGGCGCCATCGCCTGAAGCACCGGCGGCGACGTCCGCGCCCTCGCCCTTGTCCATGATCTTCTTGAGGCCCAGATGCCAGGCGCCTGCGGCCGCGACGCCCAGGATGGCGACGGTGATCAGGCCCTTGGCGAGCGGGGTGAGTTTGGCCATGGATTGCGGTCTCCTTGTGATTCGATTGCGCGGCAGGCGTGGCGCCGCGACGGGAAATGGGTGCGCTTACGGGCTCGCGGAGGGCGTGCTGTCGGCGCCGAACGTGCGTGGGATCTCCTGGAGCACGTCGATCTGCGAATCCAGCCGCATGCGTTCGCGCAGGCAGGCTTCTTCCGTCGCGCGCTTGGCGGCCTGGATCTCGGCCTTGTCGCGGGCCGCGCCTTCCACTTCGCGCGCGAGCATCGCCTCGAGTTCGCTGATCTGGCCGCGGATGTGGGTGATCGTTTCCTGCTGTTGCTTCTCACGCGCCTCGAGGTCGGAATGCGCCTGCGACGCCGCCACCTGCGCGGCCTGCAGGAGGCCCTGCTTGGCGGCCTCCAGCGCCTTGATCTTGCGCTGCGCGTCGAGCACGGCGTCCTCGACGGCCCAGCTGTCGTCGGCGCTGTCGATCGCCATCACGGCGGTCCGGCGCATCTCCGGCTGCATCGCGCGCAGGCCCTCGAGCACCTTGACCAGTTTCTCGGCCGAGTACGGCGACGGCGGGATTCGGTGCTCCCCGTAGATGTCCTCGAAGGCCCGGTTCTCGGCGACCTGGCTGGGAACCTCGGGCACGAAGGGCGGGAGGTCAGGCGGGCCGGTGTCGGCCGGAGTCGTTGACGCCGCAGTCTCCTCCGCGGGCGCGGCCAGGTCATCGACGGACCCGGGATCCATAGGCCGCTCGCCCTCGTCCAACTCGACCAGGCCCAGCTTGTGCAGGCCCCGCAGCAACTTGCCCATCGACCCCCTCCCGTGGCGCCCCGTCGCAGCCCGAGACCGCCGCGCGGTTCGTGAATACGACCTTCATCGCATCTTAATGCATCGATTGGGCGGTGCACGTTCTGCCGGGAAGCTTTGCCCTTCCGGGGCGTTGGCCAGTCGATGCGCCTGGCATCGAGCATGCGCAGGTGAGCCCGCCAAGACCTCAGGAGGTCCGCCGCGAAGCGAAGCGGACCGTCCGGAGGCCACACCCGCCCCCTCCAGAAACGCAAAAGCCCCGGCAACATGCCGAGGCTTTTGTGCGAGCGACCCGGCGCAAGCCGGGGAGCGTCTTATTCCGCCGCTGCGGGGCGGTCGACCAGTTCGACGTAGGCCATCGGCGCATTGTCACCAGCGCGGAAACCGCACTTGAGGATGCGCAGGTAGCCGCCCGGACGGGACTGGTAACGCGGGCCCAGCGTCGTGAACAGCGTGCCGACGGCTTCCTTGTCGCGCAGGCGCGAGAAGGCCAGGCGGCGGTTGGCAACGCCATCGACCTTGGCAAGCGTGATGAGCGGCTCGGCGACGCGGCGCAGTTCCTTGGCCTTGGGCAGGGTGGTGCGGATCAGGCCGTGCTTGATCAGGGACGCAGCCATGTTGCTGAACATCGCTTCGCGATGGGCAGTGGTACGGCTGAGACGACGTCCGGCTTTCTGGTGGCGCATGACTGTGGTTCCTGTTGAATGTTGTAACTGTTGGACTTCTCTGTCGCCTTCATGGCGTTGGCACTGTGGACTGCGGATGGTCCGAGCCGACCCTCCCTGGGCGGCGTGCCGCGAGCCTTCAGGCCCGTCGGCGATGTGTTGCAACGACCCCCGCCGTCAGGCGGGGGCCGGGTGTTGCTCAGCCCATCATGCCGTGCGAGGCAATGCCGGCCGGCGGCCAGTTCTCGAGCTTCATGCCGAGGGACAGGCCACGCTGGGCGAGGACTTCCTTGATTTCCGTGAGCGACTTCTTGCCCAGGTTCGGCGTCTTGAGCAGCTCGACTTCGGTCTTCTGGATCAGATCGCCGACGTAGTAGATGCTCTCGGCCTTCAGGCAGTTGGCCGAACGCACCGTCAGCTCGAGGTCGTCGATCGGACGCAGCAGGATCGGGTCCACGCCACCGGTCTGCGGCTTGGCAGCGCCACGGTCACGATGGGTGAAGTCACCGAAGACCGACAGCTGGTCGCTGAGGATGTCGGCGGCGGTGCGCACGGCTTCCTCGGCGTCGATCGTGCCGTTGGTCTCGATGTCCAGGACCAGCTTGTCCAGGTCGGTGCGCTGTTCGACGCGTGCGGCTTCCACCGCATAGGCGACGCGGCGGACCGGCGAGAACGAGGCGTCCAGCATCAGACGACCGATGGTGCGGGTCTCTTCGTCGGGACGACGGCGGGCGGCGGCCGGCTGGTAGCCGAAACCGCGCTCGATCTTCAGACGCATGTTCAGCGCGGTGTCCTTGGTCAGGTGCGCGATGACATGCTCGGTGTTGAGGATCTCGACGTTGTGGTCGGTCTTGATGTCACCGGCGGTGACGACACCCGGACCCTGCTTGCTCAGCGACAGCGTGGAGCTCTCGCCGGTGTGCATGCGGATGGCGACGTCCTTGAGGTTGAGCAGGACTTCCAGCACGTCCTCCTCAAGGCCTTCGACCGTGGTGTACTCGTGGAGTACCCCGTCGATCTCGACCTCGGTGATGGCGAAGCCGGGGATCGAGGACAGCAGCACGCGGCGCAGCGCGTTGCCGAGGGTGTGGCCGTATCCGCGCTCCAGCGGTTCGATCACAACCTTGGCACGATGACCGGAGATGCGTTCGATCTGGGGACCACGCGGGCGCAGTACCTGGTTGGCGGTAACCGTCATGTTGTAACGTTCTCCTGCAATGCCATCGCTCGTGGGGGAAACGACGGCTTTTAGGCTTTTGGAGCTCCCACCGTTTGGCGGGAGAGGCCGGTGCGCAGAACGCACCAGCCTGGGATTAGGCGGAGGCGGCCCAGAGGGGCCGGCCCGGCCTTACTTCGAGTACAACTCGACGATCAGCGCTTCGTTGATGTCGCTCGGCAGGTCGGAACGATCCGGCACAGCCTTGAAAACACCAGCAAACTTCTTGGCATCGACTTCGATCCACGACGGCGAGAGGTCCATCTGCGCAGCGACGTTCAGGGATTCCTGCACGCGCATCTGCTTCTGGGCACGCTCGGACAGCGCGATCGCGTCACCGGCCTTGACCTGGAACGACGGCAGGTTCACGGACTTGCCGTTGACCGTCACGCCGCGGTGCGAGACCAGCTGGCGCGCGGCCGGGCGGGTCACCGCAAAACCCATGCGGTAGATGACGTTGTCCAGCCGGGTCTCGAGGAGCTGCAGCAGGTTCTCACCCGTGTTGCCCTTCTTGTTCGAGGCCTTCTTGTAGTAGTTACGGAATTGCCGCTCCAGCAGACCGTAGATGCGCTTGACCTTCTGCTTCTCGCGAAGCTGGGTGGCGTAGTCCGACAACTTGCCCTTGCGGGCGGTCGGGCCATGCTGACCGGGTTTCTGTTCAAGCTTGCACTTCGAGTCCAGCGCGCGGACGGGCGACTTCAAAGAGAGGTCGGCGCCTTCGCGACGGGAGAGCTTGCACTTGGGACCAATATAACGAGCCATGTGTCTTCAGCTCCTCAGACGCGACGCTTTTTGGGCGGACGGCAGCCGTTGTGCGGGATCGGCGTGACGTCGATGATGTTTACGATCTTGTAGCCGACGTTGTTCAAGGAACGAACGGCGGATTCGCGACCAGGGCCGGGGCCCTTGATGCGGACTTCCAGCGACTTGACGCCGTAGTCGAGCGCAGCGCGGCCGGCCTTTTCGGCGGCGACCTGCGCGGCGAACGGGGTCGACTTGCGCGAACCGCGGAAACCCGCGCCGCCCGAAGTCGCCCACGACAGCGCGTTGCCCTGGCGGTCGGTGATCGTGATGATGGTGTTGTTGAAAGAAGCGTGGACGTGGGCGATGCCGTCGGTGACGACTCGCTTGATCTTCTTCTTGGTTTTGGCAGCAGCGGCCGGCTTGGCCATGGTTGTCTACCCCTTACTTCTTGATGGCCTTGCGCGGACCCTTGCGGGTACGTGCATTGGTACGGGTGCGCTGACCACGCAGCGGGAGGCCACGACGGTGACGCAGGCCGCGGTAGCAGCCCAGGTCCATCAGACGCTTGATGGCGATACCGATTTCACGACGCAGGTCGCCTTCGACCACGAACTTCGCGATCTCGGAGCGCAGGCGCTCGACTTCCGGTTCCGACAGGTCGCGGATCTTGGTCGACTGCGTGACGCCAGCCGAATCACAGACCTGCTTCGAACGGGTACGGCCGATGCCGTAGATGCTTTGCAGCCCGACCCAGACGTGCTTCTGGGCAGGCAGGTTGACGCCAGCAATACGCGCCATGACGCGATTCTCCAACTGGTTTGGCCGCCAAGGGTTAACCCGGCGGAGTGAACATGAGATTTTAACAGGGTCTCGGGTTACTTGGAAGCACCGCGGCCGAGGCCGCAGTACCCGGCATGGGGAGTGTGCCCATGCTCCGGCGACAGTTCCGGACTGGCGGGACAGTGCGGAAGAACCGCCCTGCCCTGCCCCGCGCGCTACTCTGGCGCGCGAAAGGCCCGGAACCACCCGCGCGCGAGACCGCCGCCCAGGTCGCCCATCTGAACTCCGGGGTAGATCCCGGGGTTCGAAGCGGCCGGGTGATACCCGGTCCGCCGGCGGGTCCGGCCTTGGCCGGACCCACGTTGTCCATTGTCAGCGGCCGATGCCGCCGCGCGAACCCTTCAGGTTCGCCTTCTTCAACAGGCTCTCGTACTGGTGCGACATCAGGTGCGCCTGGATCTGCGCGATGAAGTCCATCACCACCACGACCACGATCAGCAGCGAAGTGCCGCCGAAGTAGAACGACGTGCCCAGCTGCGTGCGCATGATCTCGGGCAGCAGGCAGACGATGACCAGGTAGATCGCACCGGCGGCCGTCAGGCGGGTCAGCACGCCGTCGACATAGTCGGCGGTGGCCTTGCCAGGACGGATACCGGGAATCAGCGCGCCCGACTTCTTCAGGTTGTCGGCGGTTTCCTGCGAGTTGAACACCAGCGCCGTATAGAAGAACGCGAAGCCGATGATCAGACCCGCATACAGGATCATGTGCAGGGGCTCGCCGGAATTCAGCATCTGCGCCAGGCGCTGCAGGAAGCCCGACTGGTTGCTCTGGCTGAACCAGGCAGCCGCCGTCGCCGGGAACATCACGATGCTCGAGGCAAAGATCGGCGGGATCACGCCGGCCATGTTGAGCTTGAGCGGCAGGAACGAGGACTGGTTCATGTACGCGCTGCGGCCACCCTGGCGGCGTGCGTAGTTGACCGTGATCCGGCGCTGGCCGCGCTCGACGAACACCACCAGGTAGGTGAAGCCCACCACGAGCGCGACGATCACCAGGGCCGCCGGGGCGCTCATGTTGCCGTTGCGGATCTGCTCGATCATGCCAAGCACCGCGGAAGGCAGACCCGCCACGATGCCGGCGAAAATGATCAGCGACACGCCGTTGCCGATGCCACGCTCGGTGATCTGCTCGCCCAGCCACATCAGGAACATCGTGCCGGCGGTCAGTGCCACCACCGCGGTCAGGACGAAGCCCGGGGCCCGGGTTGTAGACCACCGCGATGCCCTGGCTGACGGCGCCGCTCTGCAGCGCCGTAGCGATGCCCCAGGCCTGGGAACACGGCCAGGGGAATGGCGCCCATGCGGGACCACTGGTTGATCTTGCGCCGGCCCGACTCGCCTTCCTTCTGGATGGCCTTCAGGCTAGGCAGGATCTGCACGAGCAGCTGGATGATGATGGATGCCGAGATGTACGGCATCACGTTCAAAGCCAGCAGGCTGAAGCGCGACAGAGCGCCACCGGAGAACATGTTGAACATGTCCACGATGGTGCCCTGCTGGCTCTTCATGAGCTCGATCATCGCGTCCGGATTGACACCCGGCACCGGGATGTAGCAGCCGATGCGGAAGACGATCAGGGCGCCGACGACGAACAGCAGCCGCTGACGGAGCTCGGTGAATTTGCCGAGTCCGCCGCCGAGGCCGGCCATTGCGTTGCTGCTCTTCGCCATTCGCGGATTACTCCCCGACCTTTCCGCCAGCCGCTTCGATCGCGGCCTTCGCGCCAGCCGTGGCCAGCACGCCCTTGAGCACGAACTTCTTGGTGAGCTCGCCCTTCTTCACGATCTTGGCCTGCTTGGCGTTCGGCGGCACGAGCTTGGCGGCCTTGAGGGCGGCCAGGTCGATGTCACCGGCGTCGAGCTTGTCCAGTGCGTAGAGCAGGACTTCGGCCGTGTCCTTCTTGATCAGCGAACGGAAGCCGACCTTCGGCAGACGACGCTGCATGGGCATCTGGCCGCCTTCGAAGCCGGCCTTGATCTTGCCCTTGCCCGAGCGCGCGAACGAACCCTTGTGGCCGCGACCGCAGGTCTTGCCCAGGCCGGAACCGATGCCACGGCCGACGCGCTTGCGGTCGGTGCGGGCGCCGTCGGCGGGTTGCAGAGTGTTGAGACGCATGTTGATTACTCCTCGACGCGAACGAGGTAGTGGAGCTGATTGATCAGGCCGCGCACAGACGGGCTGTCCTTCAGTTCACGCACATCGTTGAGCTTGTTCAGGCCCAGCGCCTTCACCGACAAACGGTGACGCGCCTGGGTACCACGCAGACCCTTGACCAGACGCACCTTGACGGTGCCGGCAGCGGAAGCTTCCTTCTTAGCCATGGTTCAGGTCCTCCACCTTCTTGCCGCGCTTGGCCGCAATCTTGGCCGGCGAATGCATTTCACCCAGGCCGGCGAGCGTGGCGCGCACCAGGTTGATCGGGTTGCGCGAACCCACGGCCTTGGCCAGCACGTTCTTGACGCCCACGGCTTCGAGGACGGCGCGCATCGCGCCACCAGCAATGACGCCGGTACCTTCGGAAGCCGGCTGCATGAACACGCGAGCCGCGCCGTGGCCGGACTTCACCGCGTGCCACAGGGTGCCGTTGTTCAGATCGACGTTGATGAAGCTCTTGCGGGCATATTCCATCGACTTCTGGATCGCGACCGGCACTTCGCGCGCCTTGCCGTAACCAAAACCGACCTTGCCGTTGCCGTCGCCCACGACCGTCAGGGCCGTGAAGGTGAACTGGCGACCACCCTTGACCGTCTTGCTGACGCGGTTGACCGCGATCAGCTTCTCGATCATGCCGTCATCGGCTTCCTCGCGGTTGCGATCACGATCGCGGCCCCGCGGTGCACGTTGTTCTTCTGCCATTTCGAATACTCGGTAGTTGAGGATGCTTGCGGCGTGGCCGCTTATCGTTGTGGGTTACATCGGGTGATCCGCGAAACCGGCAATCCGTGCTCCGCGCCCGACGCAGCCCGCGTCGGCAGGTGGCCAAGGCATGGGGACGCAGCCCCACGCCTTCAAGCCGGCCCCGGAGGGCTTAGAACTGCAGGCCGCCTTCGCGTGCGGCGTCAGCCAGGGCCTTGATGCGACCGTGGAAGCGGTAGCCCGAGCGGTCGAATGCGACCTTCTCGACGCCCGCGGCCTTGGCCTTCTCGGCGATGGCGCGACCGACCTTGGCGGCGGCCTCGGCATTCTTGCCGCTCTTCAGGCCTTCCTTGACGTCGGCCTGGGTGGTCGAGGCGGCAGCCAGGACCTTGGAACCGTCGGCGGTGAAGACCTGGGCGTACAGATGCTGGCCGGTGCGCAGGACGGTCAGGCGCGGCACACCCAGGTTGCGGATGTGGGCGCGGGTCGACTTGGCGCGACGCAGGCGGGCGGTGTTCTTGATGCTCATGATGTGATTCCTCGAAGCCGAAAACCCGGTGATCCCTTTCAGGATCAGGCCTTCTTCGCTTCCTTACGGATGATGACTTCGCCGGCGTACTTCACACCCTTGCCCTTGTAGGGCTCCGGCGGACGGAACCCGCGGATCTTGGCGGCAACTTCACCGACGCGCTGCTTGTCCGCGCCCGAAACCAGGATCTCGGTCTGCGTCGGCGTGGCGATGGTGATGCCTTCCGGGGTCTGGAACAGCACCGGATGGGAGAAGCCCAGCGACAGGTTGAGGTCCTTGCCGCTCATCGAGGCACGGTAACCGACGCCCACCAGCTCGAGCTTGCGCTCAAAGCCTTCGGAAACGCCCTTCACCATGTTGGCGAGGATGGCACGGAGGGTACCGGTCAGCGGGATCAGCGCGGCGTCCTCGGTCGAGAACACGGCCTGGCCGTCTTCGATCTTGACGTTGATGCCGGCCGGCTTCGGGACGCTGAGCGTGCCCTTGGCACCCTTGGCGTTGATGCTGTCGGCCTGCACGGAAATTTCGACGCCCTTGGGCAGGGCGACCGGCTTCTTGGCTACACGAGACATGGGTCTAGGCTCCTCGCTTAGGCCACGAAGCACAGGACTTCACCGCCGACGCCCTGCTGGCGCGCCTGCGCATCGGTCATGATGCCCTTGGAGGTGGAAATGATCGCGACGCCGAGGCCACCGAGGACCTTGGGGAGTTCATCCTTGCCGCGATACTGGCGCAGACCCGAACGTGAGTAGCGCTGGAGGCGCTCGATCACCGGCTTGCCTTCGTAGTACTTCAGCACGACTTCGAGATCGGCCTTGGCGCCGTTCTGGGTCACGCGGAAGTCGGCGATGTAGCCCTCGTCCTTCAGGACGGCGGCGATCGCGCTCTTGATCTTGGAGGACGGCATTTTCACCGTCGGCTTCCGAACAGCCGCCGCATTCTTGATGCGGACCAGCATGTCGGCGATGGGATCAGTCATGCTCATTAAAAGTCACCTATGAGTGCACCGATATCCGCGGAATTGCGAATACAGTTGTCGCGCCGGGACCCCGACGCGTGAAGCAAGCCGGCAAGTCTAGCAGACTTGCCGGCCTTGTCGCTTACCAGCTGGCCTTGCGCAGGCCCGGGACGTCCCCGTTCATGGTCGCCTTACGCAGCATGTTGCGGCCCAGGCCGAACTTCTTGTAGACGCCACGCGAGCGGCCGGACAGTGCGCAACGGTTGCGCTGGCGGCTCTCGGACGAGTCACGCGGGAGCTTCTGCAGCTTGGTCGCCGCTTCGATCTTCTCTTCGTACGACGCAGTCGTGCTGGAGATGATCTTCTTCAGCGCCAGGCGCTTGGCGCCGTGCTGCTTGTTGAGCTTCTTCCGCTTGATTTCGCGGTTGATCATCGAGGTCTTGGCCATGATCTAAGTCTCTGAAATCAGTTGCGGAACGGGAAGCGGAACGCTTCGAGCAGCGCCTTGGCTTCGGCGTCGGTCTTGGCGGTGGTGGTGATGGCGATATCCATGCCGCGGACCGCGTCGACAGCGTCGAAGTCGATTTCCGGGAAGATGATCTGTTCCTTCACACCCATGTTGTAGTTGCCGCGGCCATCGAACGAACGGCCGGACACGCCACGGAAGTCGCGCACGCGCGGCAGCGAGACGTTGATCAGGCGGTCCAGGAACTCGAACATCTGGGCGCGACGCAGCGTGACCTTGCAGCCGATCGGCCAGCCATCGCGGATCTTGAACGAAGCCACCGAGACGCGGCTCTTCGTGACGATCGGCTTCTGGCCGGCGATCTTGGTCAGGTCGGCGACCGCGTTCTCCAGGATCTTCTTGTTCGTGGCAGCTTCGCCCACGCCCATGTTGATGGTGACCTTGGACAGGCGCGGCACTTCCATCGGGTTCGTGTAACCGAACTTCTTGGTCAGGGCCGGGACGACTTCGTCCTTGTAGAACTTTTCGAGACGGGTGGTCATTTGAGCATTCCTCAGGCGTCAACCGCCTCACCGCTGGAGCGGAACACACGCAACTTGCGTCCATCCTCCAGCATCTTGAAAGAAACGCGTTCGCCCTTGCCCGAAGCCGGGTTGAAGAGCATCACGTTGGAAATGTGGATCGGCGCTTCGCGTTCGATCACGCCGCCAGGCTGGCCGGCCTGCGGATTCGGCTTGGTGTGGCGCTTGATGATGTTGATGTTGGACACGACGATCTTGTCGCCGGCCACACGCACAACGTCACCCTTCTTGCCCTTGTCCTTGCCGGCGATGACGACAACCTGGTCGCCCTTGCGGATACGGTTCATCTTAATTCCTCCGCTCAGAGCACTTCAGGTGCCAGCGAGACGATCTTCATGAACTTCTCGGTACGCAGCTCGCGGGTCACTGGCCCGAAGATGCGGGTACCGATCGGTTCCTGCTTGTTGTTCAAAAGAACGGCGGCGTTGCCATCGAAGCGGATCAGCGAACCGTCGGGGCGACGAACGCCCTTGCGGGTGCGGACCACGACGGCGTCGTAGACGTCGCCCTTCTTCACCTTGCCGCGCGGAATGGCGTCCTTCACGGTGACCTTGATGATGTCGCCGATGCCGGCATAGCGGCGCTTCGAGCCGCCCAGCACCTTGATGCACATCACTTCTTTGGCACCGGAATTGTCAGCCACGTCGAGGTAGCTCTGCATCTGGATCATGAGTCAGTCCTCCTCTTATTCGGCCGCGCGGGTGACGATCTGCACCACGCGCCAGTTCTTGGTCTTGGACATCGGGGCGCACTCGGCCACGCGGACGACATCGCCCTCGTTGCACGAATTCTCGGCGTCGTGGGCATGCAGCTTGGTCGAGCGACGGATGTACTTGCCGTACAGCGCGTGCTTGACCTGGCGCTCGACGAGCACCGTCACCGTCTTGTCCATCTTGTTGCTAACGACCCGGCCTTCAACCGTGCGCAGCGCCTTCTCTGTTTTGTTGTCGGTCATGACTGCGGGTCCTTACTTCTTCTGCCCAAGCAGCGTGTTGACGCGAGCGATCTCGCGGCGCACGCGGCGGGTTTCGTGGGTCTTGGCGAGCTGGCCGGTGGCCTTCTGCATGCGGAGAGCGAACGTCTCCTTGTGCAGCTCGGCCAGGTGGGCCTTCAGCTCATCAGCCGACTTCGCGCGGAGGTCTTTAAGTTCCATTAGCGCACCGTACGGGTCACGAAAGTGGTGGTCACCGAAAGCTTGGCGGCGGCCAGACGGAACGCTTCGCGCGCCGTGGCTTCGTCAACACCTTCGATCTCGTAGATCATGCGGCCGGGCTGGATCTGGGCGACCCAGTACTCCACGTTGCCCTTACCGGAGCCCATTCGGACTTCGATCGGCTTCTTGGTGATCGGCTTGTCGGGGAACACGCGGATCCACATCTTGCCGCCACGCTTGACGTAGCGGCTGATGGAACGGCGCGCGGCCTCGATCTGGCGAGCGGTCAGCTGACCGGTCGCGGTCGACTTCAGGCCGTACTCGCCGAAGCTGACGGCGTTCGCATTCCAGCTCAGGCCGTCATTGCGGCCTTTGTGCATCTTGCGATACTTGGTTCGCTTGGGTTGCAACATGGTCAATTACCTCGTTTAGCGGGCCGGGCGGGCCGGACGGCCGGGACGGTCGTTGCGATCCTTGCGGTCGCCACGGTCCGGACGGTCACCACGCTCAGCGCGCGGGGCCGCGGAATCGTCCTGCTTCTCCTGACCAACCTGGGAGAAATCAAAGATCTCGCCCTTGTAGACCCAAACCTTGATGCCGATGATGCCGTAGGTCGTCTTGGCTTCAGCGAAGCCGTAATCGATGTCAGCACGCAGGGTGTGCAGCGGCACGCGACCTTCGCGATACCACTCCGAACGCGCGATTTCGGCGCCGTTGAGGCGGCCGGCGACATTCACCTTGATGCCCAGGGCGCCCAGGCGCATCGCGTTGCCGACAGCGCGCTTCATTGCGCGACGGAACATGATGCGGCGCTCCAGCTGCTGCGCGATCGACTCGGCAACCAGCTGGGCGTCGAGCTCGGGCTTGCGGACTTCGGTGACGTTGATGTGCGCCGGAACGCCCATCACGTCGCTGACTTCCTTACGCAGCTTCTCGATGTCCTCGCCGCGCTTGCCGATCACCACGCCCGGACGGGCGGTGTGGATAGTGACGCGGGCGTTGTTGGCCGGACGCTCGATCAGGATCTTGGAGATACCTGCCTGCGCGAGCTTCTTGCGCAGCATCTCGCGAACCTTGAGGTCGGCCGCCAGGAAAGAGGCGTACTGCTTCTTGCCAGCGAACCACTTCGACGTCCAGTCCTTCGAGATGCCCAGACGGATGCCGGTCGGATGTACTTTGTGACCCATATCTATGCTCCGCCTTACTTGCCCGCGCCCACAACCACAGTGATGTGGCTGGTGCGCTTGAGGATACGGGTGCCGCGGCCCTTAGCACGCGCCATGAAGCGCTTCAGCGAAGGACCCTCGTCCACCGTGATGGTCTTGACGCGGAGGTCGTCGACGTCGGCGCCCTGGTTGTTCTCGGCGTTGGCGATGGCCGACTCGACGACCTTGCGGATCATCGCGGCTGCCTTTTTGTCCGAGAACTTCAGCAGGTTGACGGCGCGTTCGGCCGACAGGCCGCGGACCTGGTCAGCGACCAGACGGGCCTTCTGGGCGGAGATGCGCGCGCTGCGCAGGATGGCTTTCGCTTCCATGGTCATCTCCTTACTTCCCGGACTTCTTGTCGCCGCCATGACCCTTGAACGTACGGGTCAGGGCGAACTCGCCGAGCTTGTGGCCAACCATGTTCTCGTTGACCAGCACCGGGATGTGGTTCTTGCCGTTGTGGATGGCGAGCGTGAAGCCAACCATCTCCGGCAGGATCATCGAACGACGCGACCAGGTCTTGATCGGCTTCTTGTTGTTGCCAGCCGTCTCCACCTTCTTCATGAGGTGGTGGTCGACGAACGGGCCTTTCTTCAGTGAACGTGCCATTGCCGATTAGCTCCTACGATCGCGAACGATGAACTGCGTCGTGCGCTTGTTCTTGCGGGTCTTGTAACCCTTGGTCGGCACACCCCAGGGGGTGACCGGGTGCGGGTTACCCTGGCCAGCCTTGGCCTCACCACCGCCGTGCGGATGGTCGACCGGGTTCATGGCCGCGCCGCGGACGGTCGGCTTGATGCCGCGCCAGCGCTTGGCACCGGCCTTGCCCAGCTTCTCGAGGTTGTGCTCGTCGTTGCCGACTTCGCCAATGGTGGCGCCGCACTCGACCGGAACCTTGCGCATCTCACCCGAACGCAGGCGCAGGGTCGCGTAACCCTGTTCGCGCGCCACCAGGTAGACGCTCGCGCCAGCCGCACGGGCCAGCTGCGCGCCCTTGCCCGGCTTCATCTCGACGCAGCACACGGTGGTGCCGACCGGGATGTTGCTCAGCGGCAGCGTGTTGCCGACGCGGATCGGGGCATCACGGCCCGCGATCACCTGGTCGCCATCCTTCAGACCCTTGGGGGCGATGATGTAGCGACGCTCACCATCGACGTAGCACAGCAGCGCGATGTGCGCGGTGCGGTTCGGATCGTACTCAATGCGTTCGACGCGGGCGGGGATGCCGACCTTGTCGCGCTTGAAGTCGATGATGCGGTAATGCTGCTTGTGGCCACCACCGATGTGACGGGTGGTGATGCGGCCATGGTGGTTGCGGCCACCAGTCTTGCTCTTGGCCTCAACGAGGGCCGCGTGCGGCGCGCCCTTGTGCAGGCCAGGCGTAACCACGCGGACCGCACTGCGACGGCCGGGCGAGGTGGGCTTGAAAGTCATCAATGCCATGGATCAGTCCTCAGGCCGTGGCCATCACGTCGATCGACTGGCCTTCGGCCAGCGTCACGTACGCCTTGCGCCAGTCGCCGCGACGGCCCATGCGGTTCTTGAAGGCTTTGTTCTTGCCCTTCACGTTGACCACATTGACTGCCTCGACCTTGACGGCGAACAGCTTTTCCACGGCGACCTTGATGTCGGCCTTGGTAGCGTCCGTCGCGACTTCGAAGACGTATTGGTTGGAAACTTCCTGCAGTCGCGCGGTCTTTTCGGACACGCGCGGCGCACGGATGATGTTGTAGAGCTTGGCGTCGTTCATGCCAGCCATTCCTCGATCTTCTTGACCGCGTCGGTGGTGACCACGACCGAGTCGGCGCCGACGAGGGCGACCGGATCCAGGCCCTGGACGTCACGCACTTCGACGTACGGCAGGTTGCGTGCCGAGAGGTACAGATTCTCGGTCGCCTCTTCGGTGACGATCAGCGGACGCTTGCCGACTTCCAGGCCCTTGAGCTTGGCGATCAGGCCCGAGGTCTTCGGTGCGTCGATGTCGAAGGATTCGACCACCATGATGCGGCCCTGGCGGTTGAGCTCGGACAGGATCGCGGCCATCGCGGCGCGGTACATCTTGCGATTGACCTTCTGCGCGAAGCTGCGCGGCTTGGCCGCGAAGGTCACGCCGCCGCCGACGAAGATCGGAGCCGTCAGCGCGCCATGACGCGCACCGCCGCCCTTCTGCTTCTTCGACTTCTTGGTCGTGCCGTTGACTTCCGAACGGGTCTTCTGGGCCTTGGTGCCCGAACGACCGGCGTTGCGGTAGGCAACGACCACCTGGTGGACCAGGTCTTCGCTGAACTCGCGACCGAAGATCGCGTCGGAGACCGACAGCGTCTTGGTGCTATTGGTAATGGTGAGTTCCATCATCAGACTCCCTTGCTCGACGGACGCACGATCACGTCGCCGCCCGGAGCACCCGGAACAGCACCCTTGATCGCGATCAGGCCGCGCTCGGCATCGACCTTGACCACTTCCAGGCCCTGCGTCGTCTGCTGCACATCGCCCATGTGACCGGACATCTTCTTGCCCGGGAACACGCGACCCGGCGTCTGGCGCTGGCCGATGGAGCCCGGCGAGCGGTGCGACAGCGAGTTACCGTGGGTGGCATCACCCATGGTGAAGTTCCAGCGCTTGATCGTGCCCTGGAAGCCCTTGCCCTTCGTCACGCCCTGGACGTCGACGATCTGGCCGGCTTCGAAAATGTCAGCCTTGATCTCGCCGCCAACTTCGAAACCACCAATCTGGTCGGCTTCGACGCGCAGCTCCCACAAGCCACGGCCGGCTTCAACCTTGGCCTTGGCCAGGTGGCCGGCTTCGGGCTTGCTCAGCAGCGAGGCGCGCTTCACGCCGGCGGTGACCTGCACGGCGCTGTAGCCGTCGGTGTCAACCGTCTTGATCTGCGTGATGCGGTTCGGGGTGGCTTCGATCAGGGTCACCGGAACCGACTTGCCGTCGGCGGTGAAGAATCGGCTCATGCCGGCCTTGCGACCGACAATGCCCAACGAATATTTCTTCGCGGTCATGGTGGCGTGCCTCAGGTCAGCTTGATCTGCACGTCGACGCCCGCCGCGAGTTCGAGCTTCATCAGCGCGTCCACGGTCTTGTCGTTGGGGTCGACGATGTCGAGCACGCGCTTGTGCGTGCGGGTCTCATACTGGTCACGCGCGTCCTTGTCGACGTGCGGGGACACCAGGATGGTGTAACGCTCGATCTTGGTCGGCAGCGGGATCGGGCCGCGCACTTGCGCGCCGGTCCGCTTGGCCGTCTCGACGATCTCGCTGGCCGAGCGGTCGATCAGTCGATGATCGTACGCCTTGAGCCGAATCCGGATCTTTTGGTCCGCCATGGCGGAAACTCCTTCGTTTAAAGAGCGACGGGTCCGGCAACTGGGTGTGCCGGGCCCCTGGACTGATGTGGTGCTTGATACCCGCTTCGGATCGCACCGCCCCGAAGCCCCTCAAAAGCAAAGGCAGACCGGTTTCCCGGTCCGCCCAGACGGAAGTCATGAACGCACGAACGGCCCCGTCATATGTGTCCCGAACTATCTTTCGGAACGGACGGAGCGCTGCCGCGCGACATTTCCCTGTCTGGCGAAAACGAAGGGCTTCCTGCACCTCATTTCGCTGGTTCGTGACCCCTTCCTGAGGAAAGGGCCGCGAGAGTCGAACATTCTAACGGGTCAGGCCCGGACTTTGCAAGTCCAAGCCGGACTTCCGGCAACCCTGCCGGCCTGGGCCGATCGGGCGCTGCCCCCCCCCGCCTGCGCAGGGGGCTCCACCGTCCGGGACGCGCTGCGCGCGCCCCGGCAGCAGGTATTACTTGATGATCTTCGCCACCACGCCGGCGCCGACGGTACGGCCGCCTTCGCGGATCGCGAAGCGCAGGCCTTCGTCCATCGCCACCGGGTTGATCAGCGACACCACCATCTTCACGTTGTCGCCCGGCATCACCATCTCCACGCCTTCCGGCAGCTGGCAGGCGCCCGTGATGTCGGTCGTGCGGAAGTAGAACTGCGGGCGGTAACCCTTGAAGAACGGCGTGTGACGGCCACCCTCGTCCTTCGACAGCACGTACACCTCGGCTTCGAACTCGGTGTGCGGGGTGATCGAACCGGGCTTGCACAGCACTTGGCCGCGCTCGACGTCGTCACGCTTGGTGCCGCGCAGCAGCAGGCCGGCGTTGTCGCCCGCCTGGCCCTGGTCCAGCAGCTTGCGGAACATTTCCACGCCCGTGACCGTCGTCTTCTGCGTCGGACGGATGCCGACGATTTCGATTTCGTCGCCCACCTTGATGATGCCGCGCTCGATACGGCCGGTCACCACGGTGCCGCGGCCCGAGATCGAGAACACGTCTTCCACCGGCATCAGGAACGGCTTGTCGACGTCACGCTGCGGCTCCGGAATGAACGAGTCCAGCGCCTCGACCAGCTTGATGATCGACGGCACGCCGATCTCCGACTGGTCGCCTTCCAGCGCCAGACGCGCCGAACCGTGGATGATCGGGGTGTCGTCGCCCGGGAAGTCGTACTTGCTCAGCAGCTCGCGCACTTCCATCTCGACCAGCTCGAGCAGCTCGGCGTCGTCGACCATGTCGGCCTTGTTCAGGAACACGACGATGTACGGCACGCCCACCTGGCGCGACAGCAGGATGTGTTCGCGCGTCTGCGGCATCGGGCCGTCAGCGGCCGAGCACACCAGGATCGCGCCGTCCATCTGCGCCGCACCCGTGATCATGTTCTTCACGTAGTCCGCGTGGCCCGGGCAGTCCACGTGTGCATAGTGGCGGTTCGGGCTTTCGTACTCGACGTGCGCCGTCGAGATCGTGATGCCGCGCGCCTTCTCTTCCGGCGCCGCGTCGATCGCGTCATAGGCCTTGAACTCGCCGCCGAAACGTTCCGCGCCCACCTTGGTCAGCGCCGCCGTCAGCGTGGTCTTGCCGTGGTCCACGTGGCCGATCGTGCCGACGTTAACGTGGGGCTTGGTGCGCTCGAATTTACCCTTAGCCATGGTTGTCTCTCTTCAAATATCGATGTTTTGGAACTGGAAAACGTCGTCTGAGCCGGAGGTGGGGCCGGAGCACCGACCCCGCCCGATCAGCCCTTCTTGATCACTGCTTCGGCGATGTTGTTCGGCGCTTCGGCGTAGTGGTCGAATTCCATCGTGAAAGTGGCGCGGCCCTGGGTCAGCGAACGAATCGTCGTCGCGTAACCGAACATCTCGCCCAGCGGCACCATCGCATTGATGGTCTTGCCCGACTGCGTGTCGTCCTGGCCCTGCAGCAGGCCGCGGCGACGGCTCAGGTCACCCATCACGTCACCGACGTATTCCTCGGGCGTGACGACCTCGACCTTCATCATCGGCTCGAGCAGGACCGGGTCGGCCTTGCGGAAGCCTTCCTTGAACGCCATCGACGAGGCGAGCTTGAACGCCATTTCGGACGAGTCGACGTCGTGGTACGAGCCGAAGACCAGCTTGACCTTGACGTTCACGACCGGGAACCCCGCCAGCGGACCGCTGGTGATGGTCTCGCGCAGGCCCTTCTCGACCGCCGGGATGAATTCCTTCGGGATCACGCCGCCGGTGATGTCGTTGACGAACAGGAAGTCGTTCTCGACGTCCGGGTTGGCGCGGTCGGCTTCGTTCATCGGCGACAGCTCAATCACGACGTGACCGTACTGACCCTTACCACCCGACTGCTTGGCGTGCTTGTAGTCCGACTTGACGTCCGACTTGCGGATCGTCTCGCGGTAGGCCACCTGCGGCTTGCCGACGTTGGCTTCCACGTTGAACTCGCGACGCATGCGGTCGACGATGATGTCCAGGTGCAGCTCGCCCATGCCGGCGATGATGGTCTGGCCGGATTCCTCGTCGGTCCGCACGCGGAACGAAGGATCTTCCTGCGCCAGGCGGCCCAGCGCCATGCCCATCTTTTCCTGATCGGACTTGGTCTTGGGCTCGACCGCCATCGAGATGACGGGCTCCGGGAAGGTCATGCGCTCGAGCGTGATGATGTGGTCCTGGGCGCACAGCGTGTCGCCGGTGGTCACATCCTTCAGGCCCACGGCCGCGGCGATGTCGCCGGCGCGCACTTCCTTGATTTCGTCGCGCTGGTTGGCGTGCATCTGCAAGATGCGGCCCACGCGCTCCTTCTTCGACTTGACCGGGTTGTACACCTGATCGCCGGAGTTGAGCACGCCCGAGTAGACGCGGAAGAACGTGAGCGAACCCACGAACGGGTCGGTCATGATCTTGAACGCCAGCGCCGAGAACGGCGCCTTGTCGTCGGCGACGCGGGTGTCTTCCTTGTCGTTGTCGTCAAGGCCCTGGACCGGCGGACGGTCGGCCGGCGACGGCAGCAGGTTGATCACGCCGTCGAGCATCGCCTGCACGCCCTTGTTCTTGAACGCCGAACCGCAGAACACGGGGACGATCTCAACCTTCAGCGTGCGCGTGCGCAGGCCATCGACGATCTCTTCCTCGCTCAGCTCGCCCTCGTTGAGGTACTTGTCCATCAGCTCTTCGGTCGCCTCGGCGGCGGCCTCGATCATGAACGCGCGCGCTTCCTCGGCCTTGCTCTGCAGCTCGGCGGGGATGTCGCGGTACTCGAACTTGGTGCCCTGCGAGGCGACATCCCAATGGATGGCCTTCATCTTCAGCAGGTCGACCACGCCCTCGAAACCGTCTTCGGCGCCGATCGGCACCTGCATCGGCACGGCGTAGGCGCCCAGGCGGGCCTTCAGCTGTTCGACGACCTTGTCGAAGTTGGCGCCGGTGCGGTCCATCTTGTTGACGAACGCCATGCGCGGCACCGAGTACTTGTTGGCCTGGCGCCAGACGGTCTCGGACTGCGGCTGGACGCCACCGACGGCACACAGCACGAACACCGCGCCGTCGAGCACGCGCAGCGAACGCTCGACTTCAATGGTGAAGTCGACGTGCCCGGGGGTGTCGATGATGTTGAAGCGGTGTTCCGGCAGGGACTTGTCCATGCCCTTCCAGAACGCCGTCGTCGCGGCGGACGTGATGGTGATGCCGCGTTCCTGTTCCTGCTCCATCCAGTCCATCGTCGCGGCACCTTCGTGCACTTCGCCGATCTTGTGGCTGACGCCGGTGTAGAAAAGGATGCGCTCAGACGTGGTGGTCTTGCCGGCATCGATGTGGGCCATGATGCCGAAATTGCGGTAACGCTCGAGGGGAGTGGTGCGAGCCACGGGACACTCTCTTTGTTTTTTGCGATCTGGATCGATCTGCAGATGGCCGGATGCCGCCTCGTGGGCGGCCTCCGATTTGCCGGGCGGACGGGCCGCCACGGCACATGTGCTGGTTCGCAGGCCGCGCCGGGCGCGGCTCGCCGGTTACCAGCGGTAGTGGGCGAACGCCTTGTTGGCTTCCGCCATGCGGTGCGTTTCTTCGCGCTTCTTGATCGCGCCACCACGGTTCTCGGAAGCGTCGAGCAGCTCGGCCGCCAGCTTGCGCGGCATCGAGTTCTCGCCACGCTTGCGCGCGGAGTCGATCAGCCAGCGCATCGCCAGGGCCAGGCGGCGCGAAGCGCGCACTTCGACCGGCACCTGGTAGGTGGCGCCGCCGACACGACGGGACTTCACTTCGACGGCCGGGGACACGTTGCCCAGCGCCTTCTCGATCAGCTCGACGGCATTGGGGTTCTTTTCGCCGATCACGTCCATGGCGCCGTAGACGATCTTTTCCGCGATCGACTTCTTGCCACTCTGCATGACCATGTTGATGAAGCGCGCGATCGTCTCGCTGCCGTGCTTGGGATCGGGCAGGACCGACCGCTGCGGGGTGGAACCTTTACGCGACATGGTGCGTACCTTTCTCTGTATCTTTTGTCAGGAGCGCAGCCGCGAAGGGCGGCGGCGCCTAGGGATGCTTACGACTTCGGCCGCTTCGCGCCGTACTTCGAACGGCTCTGGCGACGCTTGGTCACGCCGGCGGCATCGAGCGAGCCACGCACGGTGTGGTAGCGCACGCCCGGCAGGTCCTTGACGCGGCCGCCGCGGATCAGCACGACCGAGTGTTCCTGCAGGTTGTGGCCTTCGCCGCCGATGTACGAAATGACTTCGTAACCGTTGGTCAGGCGAACCTTGGCCACCTTGCGAAGGGCCGAGTTCGGCTTCTTCGGGGTGGTGGTGTAAACGCGGGTGCAAACGCCGCGACGCTGCGGGCAGTTCGCCAGCGCCGGCGAGGCGCTCTTGTAGGTTTCAGGGCTGCGCGGCTTGCGCACCAACTGATTGATCGTCGCCATCTGTGACTCTTTGTGTGAAGGCCGAAGCCTTGAACGAAAGGGGTGAATCTTTGCGGTGCAGCTTGCGGCAATGCCGAAAAACGAACGGCAAGCCGAGGATCCGGCCCGCCGAGACAAAAAAGTATAGCCCGCGCTTGACGTTACCGTCAACGCGGACTATCCGAACCGGGTGCGCCACGCCATGCGGGCACACCTGGAAACGCAGCGATCCCGCCCTACCCTGGGCCCAACACGAGGCGCTCCATGCGCCTCATTTGGTGATCTGGACAGCCCGAAGGCCGTCGGAAAGCGGGGAATTATACCCGCAATCGACATGGATGTAACCCCGGATCGCTCCAGGCCGGCGCCCGCCGCCAGCGGCGGGGCCGGGTTCGGGGCCGGCCCGAGGGCCGGCGGCCGATCACTCTTCGCCGGAATCGGCCTCGGCCGCTGCTGCGACGGGCGCCGCAACCTCGACCGGACCACCGGACAGCGTCTCCATCTCGGACTCGGTCAAGCCCGAGGCGTTGCGGCGGCGCTGGGTGTGGTACGCCAGGCCGGTACCGGCCGGGATCAGGCGACCCACGATCACGTTCTCCTTGAGACCGCGCAGCCCGTCGCGCGTGCCGCGCACGGCCGCCTCGGTGAGGACGCGGGTGGTCTCCTGGAACGACGCCGCCGAGATGAACGACTCGGTGGCCAGCGAAGCCTTGGTGATGCCCAGCAGGACCGGGTCGGCCTTGGCGAGCAGCTCGTTCTTCGACTGCAGTCGGGCGTTCTCTTCGACCAGGCGCTGGCGCTCGACCTGCTCACCGTTGAGGAACTTGCTGTCGCCAGCGTCGGTGATTTCGGCCTTGCGCAGCATCTGGCGAACGATCACCTCGATGTGCTTGTCGTTGATCTTCACGCCCTGCAGGCGGTAGACGTCCTGGATTTCCTTGGTCAGGTACACGGCCAGCGGCTCGACGCCGAGCAGACGCAGGATGTCCTGCGGGCTGGGCTCGCCGTCCACCACGGTCTCGCCCTTCTCCACGTGCTCGCCTTCGAACACGATGATCTGGCGGTACTTGGGGATCAGCTCTTCGTGCTCTTCGCCATCGATCGGCTTGATGATCAGGCGCTGCTTGCCCTTGGTGTCCTTGCCGAACGAGACGATGCCGGAGATCTCGGCCAGGATGGCCGGGTCCTTGGGTTTGCGCGCCTCGAACAGGTCGGCCACGCGCGGCAGACCACCGGTGATGTCGCGGGTCTTCGACGCTTCCTGCGGGATCTTGGCGACCACGTCGCCCACGCCCACGGGCGCGCCGTCCTGCAGGTTCACGATCGAGCGCGGCGGCAGCATGTACTGCGCCGGCAGGTCGGTACCCGGGATCGCGAGGTCCTTGCCGTTCTTGTCGACGATGCGGACGATCGGGCGCAGGTCCTTGCCCTGCGAACCGCGACGCTTGGGATCGGTGATCTCGCGCGACGCCAGGCCGGTCAGGTCGTCGGTCTTCTCGATGACGGTGACGCCGTCGATGAAGTCGATGAAGCGGATGGAACCGGCGACTTCCGACACGATCGGGTGGTTATGCGGATCCCAGTTGGCGATCTGCTGGCCGGCCTTGATCTCCGCGCCGTCCTTGACCGCGATGGTGGCGCCGTAGGGCACCTTGTAACGCTCGCGCTCGCGGCCATGACCGTCGAGCACGGACAGTTCACCCGAGCGCGACACGGCCACGCGGTGGCCCTGGTTGTGCTCGACGAACTTGAGGTTGTTGTACTTCAGCGTACCGGTGGTCTTGACCGTCACGTTGTCGATGGCGGCGGCACGCGATGCCGCACCACCGATGTGGAACGTACGCATGGTCAGCTGGGTACCCGGCTCGCCGATCGACTGCGCGGCGACGACGCCGACCGCTTCGCCGTGGTTGACCAGGTGGCCGCGGCCAAGGTCTCGGCCGTAGCAGTGCGAGCACACGCCGAACGACGAGCGGCAGGTGATCGTCGAGCGCACCTTGATCGACTGCACGCCGGCGTCTTCGAGCTTGGCCACCCACGCTTCGTCGAGCAGGGTGTTGCGGGTGACGATCGGATCCTCGTCGTTGCCCGGCAGGAACACGTCCTCGGCCACGACACGGCCCAGCACGCGGTCGCGCAGCGGCTCGACCACGTCGCCGCCTTCGACGATCGGGGTCATGGTCAGACCCTCGAGCGTGCCGCAGTCGGTTTCAGTGATCACCACGTCCTGCGCGACGTCGACGAGACGACGGGTCAGGTAACCGGAGTTCGCGGTCTTCAGCGCGGTGTCGGCAAGGCCCTTTCGCGCACCGTGGGTCGAGATGAAGTACTGGAGGACGTTCAGGCCTTCGCGGAAGTTCGCCGTGATCGGCGTCTCGATGATCGAGCCGTCCGGCTTGGCCATCAGGCCACGCATACCGGCCAGCTGGCGGATCTGGGCCTGCGAACCGCGGGCGCCCGAGTCGGCCATGATGTAGATCGAGTTCATCGACTTCTGCGGCACCGTCTTGCCCTCGGCATTGACGACGGTGTCGGTGCCGATGGTGTCCATCATCGCCTTGGCCACGCGCTCGTTCGTGCGCGACCAGATGTCGACGACCTTGTTGTAGCGCTCGCCGGCGGTGACCAGGCCGGACTGGTACTGCTCCTGGATGTCCAGGACTTCCTTCTCGGCCTCGGCCAGGATGCCCTTCTTCTCCGGCGGGATCTTCATGTCGTCGATACCGATCGACACGCCGGCGCGCGTGGCGTAGGCGAAGCCCGTGTACATCAGCTGGTCGGCGAACACGACCGTGTCCTTCAGGCCCAGCATGCGGTAGCAGGAGTTGATCAGGCGGCTGATGTTCTTCTTGGTCAGCTCGACATTGGCCAGCGCGAAGGGCAGGCCGTCCGGCAGGATCTCGCGCAGCAGTGCGCGGCCGACGGTGGTGTCGACGATCGAGGTCTTCTTCGAACGCGAGCCGTCCTCGGCGACCACGGTCTCCGAGATGCGGACCTTGCACTTGGCGTGCAGCTGCACCACGCGGTTGTCGTAGGCGCGCTTGACCTCGGCGACGTTGGCGAACGCCATGCCCTCGCCCGCCTTGTTCTCGAGGGCGCGGGTCATGTAGTACAGGCCGAGCACGACGTCCTGCGACGGCACGATGATCGGCTCGCCGTTGGCCGGCGACAGGATGTTGTTCGACGCCATCATCAGCGCACGCGCTTCCAGCTGGGCTTCCAGCGAAAGCGGCACGTGGACGGCCATCTGGTCACCGTCGAAGTCGGCGTTGAACGCGGTGCAGACCAGCGGGTGCAGCTGGATGGCCTTGCCCTCGATCAACACCGGCTCGAACGCCTGGATGCCCAGGCGGTGCAGGGTCGGCGCGCGGTTCAGCAGCACGGGGTGCTCGCGGATCACCTCTTCCAGGATGTCCCACACCTCGGCCTCTTCACGCTCGACCAGCTTCTTGGCGGCCTTGATCGTGGTGGCCAGGCCGCGACGCTGCAGCTTGGCGAAGATGAAGGGCTTGAACAGCTCGAGCGCCATCTTCTTCGGCAGGCCGCATTCGTGCAGGCGCAGCGTCGGACCGACCACGATGACCGAACGGCCCGAGTAGTCGACGCGCTTGCCCAGCAGGTTCTGGCGGAAACGGCCCTGCTTGCCCTTGATCATGTCGGCCAGCGACTTGAGCGGGCGCTTGTTGGTGCCGGTGATGGCACGACCGCGACGGCCGTTGTCCATCAGTGCGTCCACCGACTCCTGCAGCATGCGCTTCTCGTTGCGCACGATGATGTCGGGCGCGTTGAGTTCCAGCAGGCGGCGCAGGCGGTTGTTGCGGTTGATGACGCGGCGGTACAGGTCGTTCAGGTCGGAGGTCGCGAAACGGCCGCCATCCAGCGGCACCAGCGGACGCAGGTCCGGCGGCAGCACGGGCAGCACGGTCATGACCATCCACTCGGGGCGGTTGCCCGACTCGAGGAACGCCTCGACCAGCTTGATGCGCTTGGTCAGTCGCTTGAGCTTGGTCTCCGAACCGGTGGAGGCAATGTCCTCCTTCAGCTGGATCATCTCCGACTGCAGGTCGATGGTGCGCAGCAGGTCATAGACCGCCTCGGCGCCCATCGCGGCCTCGAAGTCGTCGCCGTGCTCCTGGCGCGCCTGCATGTACTGCTCTTCGTTGAGCAGCATGCCGCGTTCCATCGGCGTCAGGCCCGGCTCCGTCACCACGTAGGCTTCGAAGTACAGGATGCGCTCGATGTCACGCAGGGTCATGTCCAGCATCAGGCCGATGCGCGAGGGCAGCGACTTGAGGAACCAGATGTGCGCCACCGGCGAGGCCAGGTCGATATGGCCCATGCGCTCGCGGCGCACCTTGGCCAGCGTCACTTCCGTGCCGCACTTCTCGCAGACCACGCCGCGGTGCTTCATGCGCTTGTACTTGCCGCACAGGCACTCGTAGTCCTTGATCGGGCCGAAGATCGCCGCGCAGAACAGGCCGTCACGCTCGGGCTTGAACGTGCGGTAGTTGATGGTTTCCGGCTTCTTCACTTCGCCGTAGGACCAGGAACGGATCAGGTCCGGCGACGCCAGCGCGATCTTGATCGCGTCGAAGTCGATCGCGGGGCGCAGCTGGTTGAAGAGGTTGAGCAGGTCTTTCATTTTCTTTCTCCGGAAGGAGGAATTCGTCGAAGGGCTGGAGCAGGAGTGAAGGACGGGAATGGAAGGCCGGGAATGTGGGGGATGTCGGGTTTCAGGCGCTCTGGCGCACTTCCAATCCCGTCATTCCCCAATTCCCTTCATTCCCTGCCTTACTCAGTTCTCTTCCAGCTCCATGTTGATCGCGAGCGAGCGGATTTCCTTCACCAGCACGTTGAAGGACTCCGGCATGCCGGCGACCATCTCGTACTCGCCGTCGACGATGTTCTTGTACATCTGGTTGCGGCCTTGCACGTCGTCGGACTTCACCGTCAGCATTTCCTGCAGGGTGTAGGCCGCGCCGTACGCTTCCAGCGCCCAGACTTCCATTTCGCCGAAGCGCTGGCCGCCGAACTGCGCCTTGCCGCCCAGCGGCTGCTGGGTGACGAGCGAGTACGGGCCGGTCGAACGCGCGTGCATCTTGTCGTCGACCAGGTGGTTCAGCTTCAGCATGTGCATGTAGCCCACGGTCACCGGACGCTCGAAGGCTTCGCCGGTCCGACCGTCGTGCAGCATGGTCTGGCCGCTCAGCGGAAGCTCGGCAAGCTCGAGCATCTTCTTGATCTCGGACTCGGCGGCGCCGTCGAACACCGGAGTGGCCATCGGCACGCCGTCGATCAAGTTGTGCGCCAGCGTCAGCAGTTCCTGGTCCGTGAACTGGGTGAGGTCGACGCGCTCGGCGTGCGTGGTGCGGTCGTGGTTGTAGATCTCGTCCAGGAAGGCACGCAGCTCGGAGACCTTCTGCTGTGCTTCCAGCATGCGCTGGATCTTCTGGCCCAGGCCCTTGGCGGCCCAACCCAGATGCACCTCGAGGATCTGGCCGATGTTCATACGCGACGGCACGCCCAGCGGGTTGAGCACGATGTCGACGGTCTGGCCGTCGGCCATGTACGGCATGTCCTCGACCGGCACGATGGTCGACACGACACCCTTGTTGCCGTGGCGGCCGGCCATCTTGTCGCCCGGCTGGATGCGGCGCTTCACCGCGAGGAACACCTTCACCATCTTGAGCACGCCCGGGGCAAGGTCGTCGCCCTGGGTGATCTTGCCGCGCTTGTCGGCGAAGCGGCGCTCGAATTCCTTCTCGTGGGCCTCGATCTGCTTCTGCGCGCGCTCGATCGCCTCGACGGCGTCGTCGTCCTTCATGCGCAGGGTGAACCATTCCTTCTTCGGCAGGCTGTCGAGCACCAGCGAGGTGACCGTGTCGCCCTTCTTCAGGCCGGCGCCGCCGTTGGCGGTCTTGCCGATCAGCTGGCCGCGCAGACGGTCGTAGATGGCGCCCTCGAGGATGCGGAACTGGTCGTCGAAGTCCTTCTTGACGCGCTTGATCTCGGATTCCTCGATCTGGCGGGCGCGCTTGTCCTTCTCGATGCCGTCGCGGGTGAAGACCTGCACGTCGATGACGGTGCCGTCCATGCCCGGGGGCACGCGCAGCGAGCTGTCCTTCACGTCGGACGCCTTCTCGCCGAAGATCGCGCGCAGCAGCTTCTCTTCGGGGGTCAGCTGGCTCTCGCCCTTCGGCGTGACCTTGCCGACCATGATGTCGCCGGCGCGCACTTCGGCGCCGATGTACACCACGCCCGACTCGTCGAGGCGGTTGAGGGCCTGTTCGGAGACGTTCGGGATGTCGGCCGAGATTTCCTCCGGGCCGAGCTTGGTGTCGCGGGCGACGCAGGTCAGCTCTTCGATGTGGATCGTGGTGTAGCGATCCTCCTCGACCACGCGCTCGGAGAGCAGGATCGAGTCTTCGAAGTTGTAGCCGTTCCACGGCATGAACGCGACCAGCATGTTCTGGCCCAGGGCCAGCTCGCCGATGTCGGTCGACGGACCGTCGGCCAGCACGTCGCCGCGCGCGACCACGTCACCCACCTTCACCAGCGGAGACTGGTTGATGCAGGTGTTCTGGTTGGAACGCGTGTACTTGATCAGGTTGTAGATGTCGACGCCGGCATCGTGCTCGCCGGAGATCTCGACCTCGTTGACCTTGACCACGATGCGGGCCGCGTCGATCTGCTCGATCACGCCGCCACGCAGGGCGTTCACGGTCACGCCCGAGTCGCGCGCCACGGCGCGCTCGATGCCGGTGCCGACCAGCGGCTTCTGCGCCTTCAGCGTCGGCACGGCCTGGCGCTGCATGTTGGCGCCCATCAGCGCGCGGTTGGCGTCGTCGTGCTCGAGGAACGGCACCAGCGCCGCGGCGACCGACACGGTCTGCATCGGCGAGACGTCCATGAAGTGGATCTCGCTCGGCGGCTTGAGCAGCGACTCGCCCTGGAAGCGGCAGTCGATGAACGGCGCGGTGAGGTTGCGGTTGGCATCCTGCGGCGCGTTGGCCTGGGCGATGACGTACTCGTTTTCCTCGATCGCCGACAGATACTCGACGTCGTCGGTGACGCGGCCGTCCACGACCTTGCGGTACGGCGTCTCGAGGAAGCCGTAGCGGTTGGTGCGGGCGAACACGGCCAGCGAGTTGATCAGGCCGATGTTCGGGCCTTCAGGCGTTTCGATGGTGCACACGCGGCCGTAGTGGGTCGGGTGCACGTCGCGCACTTCGAAGCCGGCGCGCTCGCGGGTCAGGCCGCCCGGGCCCAGCGCGGAGACGCGACGCTTGTGGGTGACTTCCGACAGCGGGTTGTTCTGGTCCATGAACTGCGACAGCTGCGAGGAGCCGAAGAACTCCTTGATCGCGGCGGCCACCGGCTTGGCGTTGATGAGTTCCTGGGGCGTCAGGCCCTCGGACTCGGCCATCGACAGGCGCTCCTTGACCGCGCGCTCGACGCGGACCAGGCCCACGCGGAACACGTTCTCGGCCATTTCGCCGACCGAACGCACGCGACGGTTGCCCAGGTGGTCGATGTCGTCCACCACGCCGCGGCCGTTGCGGATCTCGGTCAGCACGCGGATGGCGTCGAGGATGTCGGAGGAGTTGCCCAGCGCGCCGCGCAGGCGGGCGGACTCGTCGTCCTTGCGCTCGGCGAAGTACTTGGCGTCGTACAGCACCGCGGCGCCGGTCACTTCCTTGCGGCCGATGCGGCGGTTGAACTTCATCCGGCCCACGCCCGACAGGTCGTAGCGCTCGAAGGTGAAGAACAGGTTGTGGAACAGGTTCTGCGCGGCATCCTTGGTCGGCGGCTCGCCGGGACGCATCATGCGGTAGATCTCGACCAGCGCTTCGAGCTGCGTCTTGGTCGAATCGATGCGCAGGGTGTGCGACAGGTAGGCGCCGCGGTCCAGGTCGTTGACCCACAGCGTGCCGACGGCAGCGACACCGGCCTTGCGGAACTTGACCAGGTGGTCGTCGTTGATCTCGTCGTTGGCGATCGCCAGCAGCTCACCGGTGTTGGTGTCCACGACGTCGTGCGAGAGGATGCGGCCGACCAGGTAGCTGTCCGGCACCGACAGCGCAGCGATGCCGGAGGCTTCGAGCTGCTTGACGTGGCGCGCGGTGATGCGGCGGCCGGCCTCGACGATGACCTTGTCCCCATCGGCAAGGTCGAAGTCGAGGGTTTCGCCGCGCAGGCGCTCGGGGACGAGCTCGAGCTGGACGCCTTCCTTCGGATCGATATGGAAGGTGTTGATCTCGAAGAACTCACGCAGCATTTCTTCGTTGTTGTAACCGAGCGCGCGCAGCAGCACGGTCACCGGAAGCTTGCGGCGACGGTCGATACGGGTGAACAGCGCGTCCTTCGGGTCGAACTCGAAGTCCAGCCAGGAGCCGCGGTAAGGAATGATGCGGGCGCTGTACAGCAGCTTGCCCGAGCTGTGCGTCTTGCCACGGTCGTGGTCGAAGAACACGCCCGGCGAACGGTGCAGCTGCGAGACGATGACGCGCTCGGTGCCGTTGACGATGAAGGTGCCGTTGTCGGTCATGAGCGGGATCTCGCCCATGTAGACCTCCTGCTCCTTCACGTACTTGATGGCCTTGGTCGACGACTCGCGGTCGTAGATCACCAGGCGCACGGTGACGCGCAGCGGGGCGCCATAGGACAGGCCGCGGTTGCGGCATTCACGCTCGTCGAACGGCGGATCGCCCAGCTTGTAGCCGACGTATTCCAGGGCGGCGTTGCCGCTGTAGCTGACGATCGGGAACACCGACTTCAGGGCGGCGTGGAGGCCCTTGTCGTCGCGCTTGGACGGTTCGGCGTGTTCCTGGAGGAATTCGCGGTAGGAATCGACCTGGATCGCGAGCAGGAAGGGCACCTCGAGGATCGTCCGGCGCTTGCCGAAGTCCTTGCGGATGCGCTTCTTCTCGGTGAACGAATAGTTCGTTTTGGAAGCTGTCGTCATGGGGAGCTACCGCCTCTGTTGGAGCTGGGACTGGTGAAGCACAGACCGGGATTCGCGTTCTGCCCAATCCGACACAGCGGCGGGCCGCGTTTCGGAGTTGACTGGCGCCATGGCCCTCGCCCTGCGCAGGGTCGGGCATGGCTTGCCTTGGCGAATTGCTGGTCTCGCATCACAAATCCCTGGGGAGAGATTTGAACTGTCAGTTGGAAGCCGCGGGTATTGCCGGCACCCGCACGCCCTCTGGTGCTGCTTCCAACTACCAACTCGGTTGGTTTTCTGCTTCGTGGACCACTATCCAGCCGGGGAACGAAGCCGACCCCGGTTGGCTGAACTGCTGCGTCACTTCAACAACGGCCAAAGGCCGGGGACTTACGTCCCCAGCCTTAGGTGCTCGCCATGAGGAACTGGCGGAGCAAGTACTGCTTACTTGACTTCGACGGTCGCGCCAGCGGCCTCGAGGTCCTTCTTCATCTTGGCGGCGTCGTCCTTCGACACGGCTTCCTTCACCACGCCGGTCGCTTCGACCAGGTCCTTGGCTTCCTTCAGGCCCAGGCCGGTGATGGCACGCACGGCCTTGATGACCTCGACCTTCTTCTCGCCGGCAGCCTTCAGGATGACGTTGAACTCGGTCTGCTCTTCTTCCACCACGGCGGGGCCGGCCGGGCCGGCCATCATGACCGGGGCGGCGGCGGTGACGCCGAACTTTTCTTCGATGGCCTTCACCAGGTCCATCACTTCCATCAGCGACTTGGTGGCGATGGCGTCGACGATCTGCTCGTTGGACAGGGACATTTGATTAACCTCTGGAATATTGATCTTGATTCTGGAAAGTATTCGCGCGAGTCAAACCGTCAGGCGGTTTCGGCGGCGGCTTCGGCAGGTGCGGCTTCGCCGCCACCCTGCTTGTCGGCCACGGCCTTGACGACACGGGCAAACATCGAGGCCGGTTCGGCGAGGACGCGGGCCAGCATGGCCAGGGCCTGTTCGCGGGTCGGCAGCGATGCCAGGACTTCGACGTGCGCGGCAGGCAGCAGCTTGCCTTCCACCGACACGACCTTGGCCTTGAGCTTTTCGTTGCCCTTGGCGAATTCCTTGATCAGGCGACCGGCAGCACCGGGTTCCTCGGTCGAGAACGCGTACAGCAGCGGACCGGTCAGGGCGTCCTTGACGACCTCGAACTCGGTGCCGGAGACGGCGCGCGCGGCCAGCGTGTTCTTGACAACCCTCAAGTACACACCGGTTTCGCGGGCCTTCTTGCGCATCGCGGTCATCTGGCTGACCGTGGTGCCTGCGTATTCGGCTGCGACCAGGGAGTGGGCCTTGCCTGCGACTTCTGCCAGCTCGGCGACTACTTGTTGCTTCTGGGACAGATTGAGAGCCATTGCACTCCTCCAATTGAATTCCGCTCACGGCTCCTGCCGCTTGCGGTCCTGGGCGGCGCCATCCTTGACGCCGGGGACGCTTGGGCGTCCCGGTGGTGGCCCATCCGGAAATTTCCAGAGGGGGCTACACCATCTACGCAGGCCTGACTTCTCTCGAAGCCGGATTAAGCAGCCCCGCTGTTGACGACGGCGATTCCCTGCCAGTCCGAGCCTCCCTGCCCGTCGTCGCCACGCGCTGACCGCGCCTGCGGTCTTTGACGGCGATCGCCTGGACGAATCCCTGCGATGCCCTCAAAAACGAAGGCGGGTGGCAAACGCGCCACCCACCGTGAAACGAATTACTTCAGCGCCAGCGTCGCCTGGTCCACGGTCACGCCGGGGCCCATGGTGGAGCTGATCGAAACCTTCTGCAGGTACTGGCCCTTCGAGGTCGCCGGCTTGGCCTTGATCAGGTCGTGCAGCAGCGCTTCGAGGTTGCCCTTCAGGTCGGCGTCCTGGAAGGAAGCCTTGCCGATGGTGCAGTGGATGATGCCGGCCTTGTCGGTGCGGTACCGGACCTGGCCACCCTTGGCGTTCTTGACTGCTTCGCCCGGATTCGGCGAGACGGTGCCGACCTTCGGGTTCGGCATCAGGCCGCGCGGGCCCAGGATCTGGCCGAGCTTGCCGACGACGCGCATGGCGTCGGGGGTGGCGATCACGACGTCGTAGTTCAGGTCGCCGGCCTGCATCTTGTCGGCCAGGTCGTCCATGCCGACGATGTCGGCGCCAGCGGCCAGGGCCTCATCGGCCTTGGCGCCAGCCGGGGCAAACACCGCCACGCGGACGGACTTGCCGGTACCGGCGGGCAGCACGGTCGAGCCGCGCACCTGCTGATCGGACTTCTTCGCGTCCACGCCGAGGCGGACGGCGACGTCGACGGACTCCACGAACTTGGCCTTGGTGGCCGTCTTGACGAGCTTGATGGCTTCGTCGAAACCGTAGGACTTGCCCGGAACCACTGCGGCGAGGATGGCCTTCTGTCGCTTGTTCATTGCCATGACTTAGCCCTCCACCACCAGACCCATCGAACGGGCCGAGCCCGCAATCGTCTTCACCGCCGCGTCGAGATCGGCCGCCGTCAGGTCGGCTTCCTTCGCCTTGGCGATCTCCTCGAGCTGCTTGCGGGTGACCTTGCCCACCTTTTCGGTGTTCGGGCGCTTGGAGCCGGACTGGATGCCAGCGGCCTTCTTCAGCAGCACCGAAGCCGGGGTCGACTTGGTGACGAAGGTGAAGGTACGGTCCGAATAGGCCGTGATGATGACCGGGGTCGGCAGACCCGGTTCGAGCTTGGAGGTCGCTGCGTTGAACGCCTTGCAGAACTCCATGATGTTCAGGCCGCGCTGGCCCAGGGCCGGGCCCACGGGCGGCGACGGGTTGGCCTGACCGGCCTTGACCTGAAGCTTGATGTAGCCAACTACTTTCTTTGCCATTTTCTTCTCTCCGGGTGCTAGCGCCTGGTTTGCAGGCTCCCCATCGGACCGGGAAAATCGCGTGTCCCGGCTTCACGTTGTGCGGATTTCCAGACGCCAACAGCCGCCAGAGCGGCGGCTGAGGTTCCTGAACGAGTTCGCGCCTTCGGCGGCGAGCCCGCGACTATAACAGGGCGCAAGGTCAGCGGTAAAGCGAAGAGGGTGTCAAGGCCGCCGCTGCGGCCGGTGCCAACCAAGCTACCGCGTTCAGATTCGAGGGCCGAGCCGCTGCAGCCTGGAAAGCGTTGGCCGCGGGCGCGGCCCCAGCGGGCACCGGCGCGTGGGTGCGTCCTGGGCCTACTTCGCCTTTTCGACCTGGCCGAACTCGAGCTCCACCGGGGTCGACCGGCCGAAGATCAGCACGGCCACGCGCAGGCGGCTCTTGTCGTAATTGATTTCCTCGACCACGCCATTGAAGTCGACGAACGGGCCATCGGTGACGCGCACCATCTCGCCCGGCTCGAACAGGACCTTCGGCTTGGGCTTCTCGACGCCTTCCTGGACCCGCTGGAGGATGGCGTCGGCTTCGGAATCCTTGATCGGCAAGGGACGGTCGGCGGTGCCGCCGATGAAACCCATGACCTTCGGGGTTTCCTTGATCAGGTGCCAGCTCTCGTTGTCGATGCGCGGGATGCCGGCTTCGTCATGGGTGGCGATCTGGACCAGGACGTAGCCCGGGAAGAACTTGCGTTCCGACCGGCGCTTCTGGCCCGCGCGCATCTCGATGACTTCTTCGGTCGGGACCAGGACGTCGCCGAAACGGTCCTGCATCTCAGCGCGGACGATACGGTCACGCAGGGCCTGCGCCACCGACTTCTCGAAGCCGGAATAGGCGTGGACCACGTACCAGCGCTTGTTGGAACCGTTGCTCTCGGACACCGACATCTCCCTCAATTGCCCAACAGCCGGGTGACCAGGAACTGGATGATCGCATCCATGCCCGCCAGCAGGAGACTGATGATGACCACCGCGATCATCACCACCGAGGTCGTACGCAGGGCTTCCTGACGGGTCGGCCAGACCACCTTGCGCAGCTCGAAGCGGGCTTCCGACAGGAACTCCCGGGTCTGCACACCCTTGCGAGTGGTCATGAACACGATCGCGCCGGCCACCAAGGCCACCGAACACGGCCAGGGCCCGCAGGGCGGTTGCCCACTGCGTGAACCAGTAGAACGCGAAGATGCCGCCGGCGACCAGCGCCACTGCCAGCACGTACTTGACGATATCGCCGCCGGAAGCCGACGAGCCGGGTTGTTCGACCTTGCTGTTCATTGCGTCCATCGCGCGGCGTGAATCCGCGTCACTAAAGGTGGTCCGACTGGGGACGCCCGACCGGTTTGCGGACGGATCCGCCTTGCCATGTGGCGCGCCAGGAGGGACTCGAACCCCCAACCTGCGGTTTTGGAGACCGCTGCTCTGCCAATTGAGCTACTGACGCATGAATGTTGTGTCGTTTCCGGAAAAGGCAACGGCGGCTCTCTCGCCGCCCTGCCTGTCCCCTTCGGCGACCCGCCCCGCATCCGCAGGCGGACACGGGGTGGATTGGCGCGGCTGGAGCCGCGCCGGGATATTACTTGATGATCTTCGCCACCACGCCGGCGCCGACGGTACGGCCGCCTTCGCGGATCGCGAAGCGCAGGCCTTCGTCCATCGCCACCGGGTTGATCAGCGACACCACCATCTTCACGTTGTCGCCCGGCATCACCATCTCCACGCCTTCCGGCAGCTGGCAGGCGCCCGTGATGTCGGTCGTGCGGAAGTAGAACTGCGGGCGGTAACCCTTGAAGAACGGCGTGTGACGGCCACCCTCGTCCTTCGACAGCACGTACACCTCGGCTTCGAACTCGGTGTGCGGGGTGATCGAACCGGGCTTGCACAGCACCTGTGGCCGCGCTCGACGTCGTCGCGCTTGGTGCCGCGCAGCAGCAGGCCGGCGTTGTCGCCCGCCTGGCCCTGGTCCAGCAGCTTGCGGAACATTTCCACGCCCGTGACCGTCGTCTTCTGCGTCGGACGGATGCCGACGATTTCGATTTCGTCGCCCACCTTGATGATGCCGCGCTCGATACGGCCGGTCACCACGGTGCCGCGGCCCGAGATCGAGAACACGTCTTCCACCGGCATCAGGAACGGCTTGTCGACGTCACGCTGCGGCTCCGGAATGAACGAGTCCAGCGCCTCGACCAGCTTGATGATCGACGGCACGCCGATCTCCGACTGGTCGCCTTCCAGCGCCAGACGCGCCGAACCGTGGATGATCGGGGTGTCGTCGCCCGGGAAGTCGTACTTGCTCAGCAGCTCGCGCACTTCCATCTCGACCAGCTCGAGCAGCTCGGCGTCGTCCACCATGTCGGCCTTGTTCAGGAACACGACGATGTACGGCACGCCCACCTGGCGCGACAGCAGGATGTGTTCGCGCGTCTGCGGCATCGGGCCGTCAGCGGCCGAGCACACCAGGATCGCGCCGTCCATCTGCGCCGCACCCGTGATCATGTTCTTCACGTAGTCGGCGTGGCCCGGGCAGTCCACGTGTGCATAGTGGCGGTTCGGGCTTTCGTACTCGACGTGCGCCGTCGAGATCGTGATGCCGCGCGCCTTCTCTTCCGGCGCCGCGTCGATCGCGTCATAGGCCTTGAACTCGCCGCCGAAACGTTCCGCGCCCACCTTGGTCAGCGCCGCCGTCAGCGTGGTCTTGCCGTGGTCCACGTGGCCGATCGTGCCGACGTTAACGTGGGGCTTGGTGCGCTCGAACTTACCCTTTGCCATGGCTGTCGCTTCTCGTTGTGCTGCTTGGATGGGGGACGTGACAAAACCCCGCCGGGCGGGGTCGATGCCTTTATCACCCCGCCGGAGCGGGGTCTGGAACCTCGGGTTCCGCCAACAGGCGGGACCTGGAAGATGGTGCTCACGAAAGGAATCGAACCTTCGACCTCCTCCTTACCAAGGAGGTGCTCTACCGACTGAGCTACGTGAGCAGGTGGTGCGGACAGTGGCTACGACGAACAGTTTCAAGCTTCAATGGAGCGGGAGACGGGAATCGAACCCGCGCTAGTAGCTTGGAAGGCTACAGTTCTACCATTGAACTACTCCCGCGCCGGACGAAACCGGTTTGGTTCGTAACTGCCTTGGAGCGCACTGCCTTTGGAGCATCCGGTCGCTGGTAAGGCGCCGGGGTGTTGCATTCTAGCTGCTTCCCGAGGCTTTCGAGGCACGTGCCCCGAAAAAACTGGTGGAGGGAGGTGGATTCGAACCACCGAAGGCGTAAGCCAGCAGATTTACAGTCTGCCCCCGTTGGCCGCTTGGGTATCCCTCCAAAAGAGCCCGCTATTCTGGTGTTCGTCCGGCAGGATGTCAACGCTGTTTTTCAGTTTCCTGTCTGGGCAAACCAACCGCCGCCCGGGAACGACTTGCTGCTGCGCACAACGGCGCGCGTCCGCGGCGGATCAGACGTTGAAGCGGAAATGTAGGACGTCGCCCTCCTGCACCCGGTACTCCTTGCCCTCCAGGCGCAGCCGGCCGGCGTCGCGGGCACCGGACTCGCCCTTGTAGCGAAGGAAGTCGTCGTACGCGATCGTCTCGGCGCGGATGAACCCCTTCTCGAAATCGGTGTGGATCACCGCCGCGGCCTGCGGGGCGGTCGAGCCGGCCTTCACTGTCCAGGCGCGGACTTCCTTCACGCCGGCGGTGAAGTAGGTCTGCAGGCCCAGCAGCTTGTAGGCGGCACGGATCACGCGGTTGAGGCCGGGCTCGTCCAGCCCAAGGTCCTTGAGGAAGGTATCGCGGTCCTCATCGTCGAGCTGGCTGAGTTCTTCCTCGATCGCCGCCGACACCGGCACCACTTCGGCGCCCTCGCCCACTGCGCGGGCGCGCACGGCGTCCAGGTGCGGGTTGTTCTCGAAGCCGTCCTCCAGGACGTTGGCGACGTACATCACCGGCTTGAGCGTCAGCAGGAACAGGTCGCGGACCTGGGCCCGGTCGTCGTCCGACAGCGCCAGCGCGCGCGCGGGCTTGCCGGCGTCCAGGGCGGCGCGGATGCGGCCGAGGACCTCGACGCGGATCTTGGCGTCCTTGTCGCCCGTCTTGGCCGTGCGTTCGGCCCGCTGCAGGGCCTTGTCGACGGACTCCAGGTCCGCCAGCGCCAGCTCGGTGTCGATCGTCTCGATGTCGGCGATCGGGTCCACCTTGTTGTTGACGTGGATGACGTCCGGGTTTTCGAAGCACCGCACGACGTGCGTGATCGCGTCCACTTCGCGGATGTGCGCGAGGAACTTGTTGCCCAGGCCTTCGCCGCTGGCCGCACCGGCCACCAGGCCGGCGATGTCGACGAACTCGACCGCGGTGGGGATCACCTTCTGCGGCTTGACGATCTCGCTGAGCGCGTTCAGGCGCGGATCGGGCACGGGCACGACGCCGACGTTCGGCTCGATCGTGCAGAAGGGGAAGTTGGCCGCGGCGATGCCTGCCTTGGTCAGCGCGTTGAACAGGGTCGACTTGCCGACGTTGGGCAGGCCGACGATGCCGCATTTGATGCCCATGATGGATCCGTCATTCGTGATTCGGGATTGGGGATTCGCGCGAATCCCCAATCCCCAATCACGCAACCCCGATCACGGCTTGGCCGTATTCAACCGCTTCATCGCCTCGTTGAAGTCACCCGCGACCGCCAGCGGCAGCACGTCGATGGCGTCGTCGATGGCGCGCAGGATGCCCGCCTCGTCGTCACGACCCGGCTTGCCCAGCACCCAGCCCGTCACCCGGTCCTTGTGGCCGGGATGGCCGATGCCCACGCGCAGCCGCGCGAACTTGCCATGGCCGAGCAGACGCATGATGTCCCGGATGCCGTTCTGGCCGCCGGCGCCGCCGTCGAACTTGAGCCGCGGGGTACCCGTCGGCAGATCGAGTTCGTCGTGGGCCACGAGCATTTCTTCCGGCTCGATCTTCCAGTAGCGCAGTGCCGCGGTGACCGACTTGCCCGAGAGGTTCATGAAGGTGGCCGGCTTGAGCAGCCACAGGGACTGCCCGGCCAGCTCGACCTTGGCCGTCTCGCCGAACAGCTTGGCTTCCAGCCCGAAACGGCCGCCCAGCTTTTCCGCCAGGGCGTCCACAAACCAGAACCCGGCATTGTGCCGGGTCCGGGAATGCTCGGGTCCGGGATTGCCCAGCCCGACGATGAGGCGCAAACCAGCCATCGAAGGCGCAAACGACTACGCACCGGTGCGCCAGGCGGCGCACCGGGCGTGGACGATTACTTCTCTTCCTTCTTGCTGACCTTCGCGGCCGGCACTTCGGCCGCTTCCGGAGCAGCGGCTTCTTCGGTCTCCACGCGGCCGTGCTTGGCGATCACGACGGCGACGTCGTGTTCCTTGCCCAGCTTGAGTTCCGGCAGCTCGACGCCCTTGGGCAGCTTGAGGTCCGACAGGTGGACGATGGCGCCGATGGCCAGGTCCGCCAGGTCGATCTCGATGAACTCCGGCAGGTCCTTGGGCAGGCAGCTGACTTCGACTTCATTGAGCTCGTGGGTGACCACGATGTCGGCGGTCTTGCCGGCCGGCGACTTGTCCTGGTTCAGGAAGTGCAGCGGCACCTTGGCGCGCAGCGCCTGGTTCTCGTCCACGCGCTGGAAGTCCAGGTGCATGATGATCTGCTTGTACGGATGGCGCTGGATGTCACGCAGCAGCACCTTCTGCACCTTGCCGTCAAGCTCCATGTCGAGGATCGACGAGTAGAACCACTCGTTCTGGCTGGCCAGCCAGGTCTTTTCGTGGTCGAGCTGGACGCTCTGGGGGGCGGCGGAGCCGCCGTAGACGATGGCCGGGATGCTGGCGGCGCGACGCAGGCGGCGGCTCGCACCCTTCCCTGCGGCTTCGCGGCCAGTGGCCGAGATCTTGTGTTCGGTTGCCATGATTGCTTACTCACTTCGTTGCGATAGATCGCCTCGCGGCGATTGAAGACTCTTCCGCGACCAGAAGAGCCGATGGAGGGTGGAAACAGGGAATGGAGGATGCGGGGTCACCGCGCCATGCCACTTGCCTTGCTGCCACCCTTGAAACCGCGGATCCGGTGGAAACCGTTCCCGCTTTTGAATCCTCAATCCACGTACAGCGAACTCACCGACTCACCGAACGCGATGCGGCGGATGGTTTCGGCCAGCAGTTCGGCCACGCTCAGCTGGCGGATCCGGCCACAGGCGCGGGCCGCCTCGCTCAGCGGGATGGTGTCGGTGACCACCAGTTCGTCCAGCTGCGACTTGGTCAGGTTGTCGATGGCCGCACCCGACAGCACCGGATGGGTGCAGTAGGCGACGACCTTCACCGCGCCCTGCGCCTTCAGCGCGGCGGCGGCGGCGCACAGCGTGCCCGCGGTGTCGACGATGTCGTCGACCAGCACGCAGGTCTTGCCCGCGACGTCGCCGATGATGTTCATCACCGTGGCCACATTCGCGCGCGGACGGCGCTTGTCGATGATGGCCAGGTCGGCGTCATCCAGGCGCTTGGCGATGGCGCGGGCGCGGACCACGCCGCCGACGTCCGGCGAAACCACGATCAGGTTGTCGGTGCCGTGCGCGCGCCAGATGTCGGCCAGCAGCAGCGGCGAGGCGTAGACGTTGTCGACCGGCAGGTCGAAGAAGCCCTGGATCTGGTCGGCGTGCAGGTCGACGGTCAGCACACGGTCGGTGCCCACCGCCGAGAACATCTTGGCGGCGACCTTGGCCGTGATCGGCACGCGCGCCGAACGCGGGCGGCGGTCCTGGCGGGCGTAGCCGAAGTACGGCACCACCGCGGTCACGCTGGACACCGAGGCGCGCTTGAGCGCGTCGATCAGCACCAGCAGCTCGACCAGGTTTTCCGCGCTCGGGGCGTTCGTCGGCTGGATGACGAACACTTCCTGGCGGCGGACGTTCTCCTCGATCTCGACCTGGACTTCGCCGTCGGAGAACCGGCTCACCAGCGCCTTGCCCATGCGCACGCCCAGCTCCTTGCAGACGGCGTCGGCGAGCGGGCGGTTGGCGTTGCCGCTGAAGAGCAGCAGATTGCGATCGCTTTGCATGGGAGGCCGAGTCGAAAGGGAGGAAGCCGGGTTGGAGCGGGCGGACGGTCACGGGAAAGCGCGCATGCAGCTCTCACCGGGACATCGGACCACCTTGTGAAACCTGATCGATCTGGACCTGACCGAGCTGGACCTGATCGAGCCGGACCTGATCGAGCCGGACCTGATCGAGCCGGACCTGATCGAGCCGGACCTGATCGAGCCGGACCTGATCGAGCCGGATCGGATGGAGCTGGAGCTGATCGAACTGGATCTGACGACCGGCTGGACGAGCACCGGCTTGAAGCTGGCAGGGGCGGAAGGATTCGAACCTACGAGTGCCGGGATCAAAACCCGGTGCCTTAACCACTTGGCGACGCCCCTGTAAAGGCAGGAGTGAGTGGTGAGGAGTGAGAAAAATAGAGGGCGCGGACCGCTTTGCTCTCGTTTCTCACTCCTGACCACTCACCTCTCCGCTTCAAGGACATCCAGGAGCGGCGACCTGCCCGCCCCCGCCGCCACCCAGGCCCGCAGGCCCTTCGGCAAAGCCGCCAGCGCCGCTTCGGCGGATTCGCGCGTGGCGAACTCGACGAAACAACCGCTGCCCGACCCGGTGAGGCGTGGCGTACCGACCTGCGACAGCGCCGCGAACACCGCCTCGACGGCCGGCTCGCGCGCGCGCAGGATCGGCTCGAACGCGTTCCCGAGCACGGTTCCCGAAACGAAGTCCGATATTCTCGCGGGCGCAGCATTGCGAGTCAATTCAGCGGCTTGGAAAAGTGCCGCCGTGGGCGCGTGAACCCCCGGGTCGGCGAGGAGATACCAGGCCGGCGGAAGTTCCAGCGGGGTCAGCACCTCGCCCACGCCCTCGGCCCAGGCATTCTCACCGCGCACGAAGACGGGGACGTCCGCACCCAGCGCCAGGCCTGTTTCCGCCAGCCGATCCAGGGTCAGCCCGGTCCGCCACAGGGCATTCAGGGCCACCAGGACGGTGGCCGCGTCGGACGATCCACCGCCGAAGCCGCCGCCTGCCGGTATCGACTTTTGGACGACGATATCCGCACCTAGCGGCGTGTTGGTCGCCAATTGCAGAGACTTCGCAGCCCGGACCGCAAGGTCGTCGGCTTCCCCAACCCCGGGCACGGAGAGGCCGTGACGGACGATCCGGCCGTCCGCGCGGACCCGCAGGCGCAGGGTGTCGCCCCAGTCGAGCAGCCGGAACACGGTCTGCAGGGCGTGGTAACCGTCCGGTCGCCGGCCGGTGATCCGCAGGAACAGGTTCAGCTTGGCCGGGGCGGGCCAGCTCGACCAGGCAGGGGCGTCGGCTTCGATCATGCTTGGCACGGCAGGCTGAACGGGGCCGCCAAGGGTACTACTGCACCGACCGGGCATTCCGGGGCACGCGGCCAGGCTGGGACGAAACCAATCCGGTCGGTCGACACGGCAGACCGCGCCGGGCGACCCGGGACGGCCTCACTCGGGTACGGCGTCGCTTCCCGACCGGGGAGCCTCACCGGCAGGGCCCGCCGCCACCAGCTGCCATTCGTCGATCAGCAGCCGCACCGTGGCGTCGCCGCTACGGGCAAAAATGCGCTTGGGCATGTCCGGGCGTTCGGCCGTGGCCGGGTGCCAGTCCTGGAATTCGAGGACCCAGCCCGACTGCGTCACCCGCGCCAGGCGGCCGTCGCTGCCATAGGTCTCCACGCCGCCGGTCGCCTGTGTCGAGGGCAGCCCGCGCGCCCAGTCGCGCAGGGCGCCCACGGGAATCCGCCAACCGGTGGCCTCCTGCAACAGCCGCTGCGCGTCGGCCCCTTCCCGGGGACCGCCTTCCAGTCCTTCCAGGCGTGCCAGTGTCGCGTCGCCGCTCAGCCGCCAGCTCTGTCGCGTCACGGGCGCACCTAGGGCGATGTCGAACCGGTCGCCATCCTGCGTCCAGTCGATGCGTCCGCTGCCGCCCTTGCCGTTGGCGGACACGGCGATGCGGCCGCTCAGCGACCACCGGGTGGCGCCCTCCAGCGCAACGTGCCGCGCGCGCTGCCAGGCTTCCCCGGTCGCCACCTCCTGCGCGGTCGGCGGCGCGGTACGCGTCGGCCGGGAGACACAGGCGCCCAGCACCAGCGCCAGTGCAACGACCGCGGCGAAGCGCGGTGCAGGTCCACGCAGCCAGGTCATGGCCCGATGTCGTCCAGGCCGAGCTTGTCGAGCACGCGCTTGAGGGAGCGGTTTTCCGGGTCGAGTTCGCGCGCCTGCCGGAAGTACTTGCGCGCTTCGTCCTTGCGGCCCAGCTCCCACAGCACCTCGCCCACGTGCGCGGCGATTTCCGGATCCTTCTGCAGCGACAACGCGCGCCGCAGCTCCACCAGCGCTTCCTCGGTGCGGCCCAGGCGATAGAGCACCCAGCCGTAGCTGTCGATGATGGCGGCGTTGTCGGGCTCGGCGGCGCGGGCGCGGTCGATCAGTTCCAGCGCTTCCTGGTAGCGGGTGGTGCGGTCGGCCAGCGTGTAACCCAATGCGTTGAGCGCCGCGGTGCTGTCCGGGTCGGCGACCAGGATCTTGCGGAAGTCCGCCTCGGCGCGCGCGATGTTGTCCCGCCGCTCCCAGCCCAGCGCGCGGGCGTAGAGGATCTCCGGATCGTCCGGGAAGGCCGCCAGGCCACGGGCGTAGGCGTCGAGCTCACCGTCGGGACTCTTGTCGCGGTTCTGCAGCTCGGCCTCCAGGATGTACGCGTCCCGGCGCGCTTCCTCGGGGGCGCCCGCGTCGGCCTGGAGATCGTGCAACGACTTGTAGGCCTCCGGTGCCCGCTTGAGTTCATGCAGCACGTTGGCGGTGCGCAGGCGGGCCGGCCATTTCTGGTCGCCGCCGGGGACGCCGCGGTACCACTCCAGCGCCTCGTCGAAGCGCTTGAGGAACTCGGCGATCTGCCCCAGCAGCAGCCGCCGCTGCGGGTCGGGCTTGCCGGCATCGCGGCGCAGCTCCTCGTACAGGGCGCCGAGCGCGGTCTTGTCCTCCGAACGCGCCAGCAGCGAGGCGCGCAGGGCGTAGGTGTGCTCATCCTGCGGGCCCTGGGCGAGGGTCGCGGCGGCGGCGGGGAAATCGCCCAGTTCGTCGTACTCGGACGCCACCAGCATGCGCAGCTCCGGCGCCAGCGCCGGATTGGCGTTGAGCTCGGCCAGCACCTTGCGCGCCTCGTCGGGCTTGCCGGCCTCGCGCAGCTGGCTGGCCCGGAGCAAGGCCACCCGCGGCTCGCCGGGGAACCGCCGGACCACTTCGTCGACGATGCGTTCGGCCAGTTCATCCTGGTCGAGTTTCTGCGCCAGGCCGCCGAAGGCGAGCCAGGCCTGCAGCTTCGGCGGGATCGCGCCGTCGTCCACCAGGCCCTTGAGCAGGCGGGCCGACTGCTCGGGGTCGCGCGCGCCCACGCTCAGCACGCCGACCACCTGCTGCCAGCCATCATCGGCGGCCATCAGGACGGCCAGTTCGCGGCGCGCCTGCGCTTCATCGCCGCGGCGCAGCGCCAGGGACGCCTGGGCCGCCGACTGCGCGATGGGATCGCCCCCCAGGCGCCGCCACAGCGCCAGCGCCTGCTCGGCGCGGCGGTTGTCCTTGGCCAGCAGGGAGATGCGGGTGGCCCGTTCGGCCAGGGTCGCGTCGTTGGCGGCCTTGGCCGCTTCCAGATAGGCCTTGGCCGCCTCGTCCAGCTTGCCGGCCTGCAGGGCGAACTCGCCGGCCAGCGTGGCCTCGAGCGAGGCGCCGGTCGGATCCTGCGGGGCCTTGGCCTTGCGCGCGAAGCCCCACGCGGGAGCCGCGACCAGCAGTGCGGCCAGCGCGATGCCGGCCCACCCATGAATGAAACGATGCGTGCGGAACCGGGGCGACGTCGGCAAGGCGGTACCTGCGTGGGCAGCGGCCGGTAGAATGGCGGCCTTCAGCAGCCAGCTTAGCGCAAGCCCCTGAACGGGACATTCGCCGCCGCCCCGCAATGACATTGTTCGTCCTCGGCATCAATCACCAGACCGCGCCGGTCAGCCTGCGCGAGCGCGTGGCGTTCAACGCCGACACGATTCCGGCCGCGCTGCAGTCGTTGCGCGCCTTGCCGCAGGTGCGGGAAGTCGCGCTGTTGTCGACCTGCAACCGCACCGAACTGTACGGCGTGGCCGACGACGACGGCGCCGCGTTGGCGCAGTGGCTGGCCACGCATCCCGACGATGCCGGCGACCTCCAGGCCTACCTGTACCGGCACGCCGACGCCGACGCCGTGCGCCACCTGTTCCGTGTCGCCACCGGGCTGGACTCGCTGGTGCTGGGCGAACCGCAGATCCTCGGGCAGGTGAAGGACGCCTGGGCCACCGCGCGCAGCGCCGGCAGCCTGGGGCAGCAGCTGGACCGGCTGTTCCAGCACGCCTTCGTCACCGCCAAGCGCGCGCGCACCGATACCCGCATTGGCGCCAACCCGGTATCGGTCGCCTCCACCGCGGTACGACTGGCGCAGGATTCCTTCGCGCGCCTGGACGAATCCACGGTGCTGCTGATCGGCGCCGGGGAGACCATCGAACTGGCCGCCCGGCACCTGGTGCAGGCCCGGGTGAAGCGGCTGCTGATCGCCAACCGCACCCTCGCGCACGCGCAGGACCTGGCCACGCGCCACGGCGGCTACGCACTGGCACTGTCCGAACTGGACCGGCACCTGGCCGAGGCCGACGTGGTGATCTCGGCCACCGCCGCGCGCAATCCCGTCCTGCACCGCGAACAGGTCGCCGCCGCCCTGGCCTCCCGCCGTCACCGGCCGATGTTGCTGCTCGACCTCGCGGTACCGCGCGACATCGCCGCCGACGTGGCGGGCCTGCGCGACGTCTTCCTCTACACCGTCGACGACCTGGAACGCGCGATCGAGGACAACCGCCGCAGCCGGCGCGAGGCCGCGAACGAGGCCGAGGCGATCGTGGAGATGCAGGTCGCCCACTACGTGCAGACGCTGGCCGCCAGTTCGCGCACTCAGCCGCTCAAGCGCCTGCGGGCCCATGGCGAAGCGGCCAAGAGCCAGGCCCTGGCGCGCGCGCGCCCAGCAGCTCGCCGCCGGCGAGGATCCCGAAGCGGTGCTCGAGTTCCTCGCCCATGCGCTGACCAACAAGCTGCTGCATGCGCCGACCGTCGCACTGCGCGAGGCCGCCATCAACGGCAACGCCGAACTCGCCCGGGCAGCGGAGAAGCTGTTCGACGCCGGAGTCGGCGACGAGCAATAGAGGCATCGGCCCGCGGCCTGCCTCACTGGCCAGCGCCGACTCGGTCACACTGTCGGCGCACGCATGCCGCCGGTGGTTTGCGCCGGCCGCCTGCTTTCATGGCTCTACGCCAGGCCTCCGGCTACGCTGCCGCTGCATCCCCTCCTCAACTTTCGCGACCACGCCTGCCCCATGACTCCGTCCCTGCGCCGCAAACTCGAAGCCCTGGCCGAACGGCGCGAGGAACTCGAGCGGCTGCTCGCCGACCCCGGCGTGATCGGCGACGCGGCGCGGTTCCGCAAATGCTCGCGCGAGTTCGCCCAGCTTGAACCGGTGGCCGTGGCCTTGGCCGAGGAACTGCGCGCCCGGCAGGACCTGGCCACGGCCCAGTCCATGCGCGGTGATCCGGAGATGCGCGAACTGGCCGAGGAGGAGATCACCGACGCGCAGGCGCGGCTGGACGCGCTGGACGCGCAACTGCTCGCGCACCTGATCCCCAAGGACCCGCGCGACGAGGGCGACATCTACCTGGAAGTGCGCGCGGGCACCGGCGGCGACGAGGCCGCCATCTTCGCCGGCGACCTGTTCCGCATGTACTCGCGTTACGCCGAACGGCAGGGCTGGAAAGTGGAAGTCGAATCGGCCAGCCCCGGCGAGCATGGCGGCTTCAAGGAAATCATCGCCCGCGTGGAAGGCCGCGGCGCTTACTCGCGCCTGAAGTTCGAATCGGGCACGCACCGCGTGCAGCGCGTGCCGGCCACCGAATCGCAGGGGCGCATCCATACGTCGGCCGCGACGGTGGCGATCATCCCGGTGGAACCCGAAGGCGAGCCGGTGGAGATCAATCCGGCCGACCTGCGCATCGATACGTTCCGCTCCAGCGGCGCGGGCGGCCAGCACGTCAACAAGACCGAGTCGGCGATCCGCATCACCCACGTCCCCACCGGGATCGTGGTTGAGAACCAGACCGAGCGCAGCCAGCACGCCAATCGCGACAAGGCCATGCGGCGGCTGTCGGCGATCCTGGCCGAGGCGCAGGCGGCCAAGGCCGCCGCGGCGCAGGCCTCGATGCGCAAGTTGCAGGTCGGAAGCGGCGACCGCAGCCAGCGCATCCGCACCTACAACTTCCCGCAGGGCCGCATCACCGACCACCGCGTGGAAGGCCTGACGCTGTACGACCTGCCGCACGTGATCGAGGGCGGCATGGACGACCTCATCGAACGCCTGCAGCACGAGCACCAGGCCGACGAACTGGCGCAGTTGACGCTCGAGACCTGAGGCCCGGCGGCACGCGCGAACCGGCAAGCACTGCACACGCGCGGGGGTGGGCGCACTGCGGCGCGCTGGCTACCCTGTTCGATTACCAGACCGGAACCCGCCATGTCCGTCACGATCCGCCGCGCCGAAACCCACGACCTCGATGCCCTGGTTCCGCTGTTCGACGCCTACCGCGTGTTCTACCAGCAGGCCTCCGACCCGGCGCGTGCCCGCGACTTCCTGGCCCAGCGCATGGCGCGGCAGGAATCGGTGGTGCTGCTGGCGCAACATGACGGCGACGCCATCGGGTTCACCCAGTTGTTTCCGACCTTCTCCTCGGTGCGCACCGGACCGATGTGGATCCTCAACGACCTGTTCGTCGATGCGCGCGCACGCCGGCTGGGGGCCGGCCGCTCCCTGCTCGACGCGGCCGCGGACTTCGCGCGCGACAGCGGCGCGGTGTTGATCACGCTGGAAACGGCGACCGACAACGCCACGGCACGCGCGCTGTACCGGGCCGCGGGCTGGCACGAGGATGCCAGCCAGTGGTATTCGCGCGGCCTGACGGATCAGGCCGCCGGTGCGAAGCGCCAGGACTGAGAGGCGGCACTCGCCGCTGTCCTGCCTGTGGTTTCCTTCACGCTCCGCCGGCCTTTGAAGCCGGCCCAGCCCGCCCTACACTGCGGGCATGACCTCCGCCCACGACTTCGTGCCCCTGCGCCTGTGCGTGCTCACCGTCTCCGACACGCGCACGCTGGAGCAGGACAGTTCGGGCGACTACCTGTGCACCGCGCTGGCCGACGCCGGCCACCAGCTGGCCGGGCGCGCGCTGCTGCGCGATGACCGCTACCAGCTGCGCGCCCAGGTGTCCCGGTGGATCGCCGACGACGACGTCGACGGCATCCTCGTCACCGGCGGCACCGGGTTCACCGGCCGCGACTCCACGCCCGAGGCCCTGCTGCCCTTGCTGGACAAGCAGATGCCAGGCTTCGGCGAACTGTTCCGGGCGCTGAGTTTCGAGGAGATCGGCACGTCCACGCTGCAGTCGCGCGCCTTCGCCGGCCTGGCCAACGGCACGTTCCTGTTCGCGCTGCCCGGCTCGACCTCGGCCTGCCGCACGGCCTGGGAAAAGATCATCGTGGCGCAGCTCGATGCGCGCACGCGCCCCTGCAACCTGGCCACGCTGCGCCCCCGGCTCCGGGAACGCGACGCGTGAGGCCCGTCCCACCGCGGCGCGACGACGGCCGGCGGAAACCTGTTCGTGTTCGCATGCGCGGAGCACTGGAGTGATCGACATGCCATTGGCCACCACCCTGCGCCTGCTCGCCAAGGCCCGCGGCCTGACCGCCGCCGACATCGCCACCGCGATCCCACGCGCGGGGGCCGCCACCGTCAGCGCCTGGCTGCAGGGCGAGAAACTGCCGGGCCGCGAACAGCTCGATGCGCTGGCCCGCACCTTCGGCGTGCCCGCCGGCGCCCTGCTGAGCGAACTGGCCAGCACGCTGGATCCCTCGCGCACCCGCGGCGAGCACCAGTTGCTCGCCGCCTTTCGCGCGATGAACGCCAGGCAGCAGGCGGCCGTGCTGGAAGTGGTGTCCAGCATTGCGCCCGCTCCGCCCAGGGCACCGCGCAAGCGCCGGCCGACGTGACGGCCCGCGCTCTTCCCTCCTCCTGACCAGGACGCGCCGATGGCCAAGCTCAAGCGCAAGGAATACGAAGCCCACATGGACCAGCTGCAGCACGAGCTGGTGGCGATGGCGCGCTGGCTGCAGGGCACCGGCCGCCGCGTGGTGGTCCTGCTCGAAGGCCGCGACACCGCCGGCAAGGGCGGCGTGATCAACGCCATCGCCGAGCACATGAACCCCCGCGCCTGCCGCGTCGTCGCCCTGCCCAGGCCGACCGAGCGGGAGTCGACGCAATGGTATTTCCAGCGCTACGTGCCGCACCTGCCCGCCGCCGGCGAGCTCGTGCTGTTCGACCGCAGCTGGTACAACCGCGCCGGCGTGGAGAAGGTCATGGGCTTCGCGGACGATGCGCAGGTCAAGGCCTTCCTGAAACAGGCGCCGGCGTTCGAGAAGCTGCTGGTCGACGACGGCATCGTGCTTTTCAAGTACTGGCTGGCCTGCGACCAGGAAAAGCAGGAAGAGCGTTTCGCCGAACGGCTCAAGGATCCGCTCAAGCGCTGGAAGCTGTCGCCCATCGACCTCAAGGCACGCGAGCACTACGACGATTACACCCGCGCACGCGAGGCGATGTTCAAGGCCACCCATACCGCGCACGCCCCGTGGGCGCTGGTCGATTTCAACGACCAGAAGCGCGGCCGGCTGACCCTGATCCGCGATCTGCTCGATCGCCTCCCCGACACGCAGGTTCCGCCAGCCCGCGTCACGCTGGATCCGCTTCCCGGGAAGCCGAAGAAGGAACGCTACGGGGTGGTGAAGCCGCTGCCGAAGTTTGCGGACTGAAGTCCCTTCGACGACCAGGTGGTGTGAGGCCAACAGCCCATAGGGCGGGTCTTGACCCGCCACCTGGTCGCGTCGCCAACCAGAAGCCGTGCCCGGGCTACAAGCCAGGGGTTGCCGGGAACGAAGTTCGGCGCGGGATCCAGATCAGCTCCAGTGCGGGACCGGAGCACCGTCGAGGCTGCCGAAGTTTGCAGACTGAAGTCCGTTCGACGACCAGGTGGTGTGAGGCCAACAGCACATAGGGCGGGTCTTGACCCGCCACCTTGTCGCCAACCAGGAGCCGTGCCCGGGCTACAAGCCAGGGGTTGCCGGGAACGAAGTTCGGCGCGGGATCCAGATCAGCTCCAGTGCGGGAGCGGAGCACCATCGAGGCTGCCGGCGGGTCAAGACCCGCCCTATGCGTCGTGGCGCGCGTCGGAAAATCCCGGCGTCAACGATGCGGCCGGTTGGAGTTGGAACTATCCGCACCTTCTTTGGTTACTTTTCTTGATGAGCGCCTTCGGCGCTCACCCCTTCGGGGCCGGCTTCGCCGTTCGCACTTCGTGCGTGTGCGAGCAAAGAAAGTGACCCGCCGCCAGGCGAGGCGCTTTTCAACAGTGAAGCTGGTCAAGCGTTGGACTTGGCCTGTCCACTCTTTTGCATTTGATGTTGAGCAGCGCGGCGATCGTTGGCCCCCATCCCAACCTTCTCCCGCGGAGCGGGGGAAGGGGCAGTGGCGCGGCGATCGTTGCCCCCATCCCAACCGTCCCGGCCAGCAGGCACAGCCTGCTGGCGTTCGATGAAGCGCGGACCCGTGGTCCGCAAGCGCGTCCTCTCACCCCCCGCAAGCGGGGGAAGGGGCTGATCCGGAGCGGGGGAAGGGGCTGATCCGAAGCGGGGGAAGGAGCTGACCCCTAGTCCGCCCCGAACTGCGCCCCCAGCGCAAGCTCATCCACCGTCGTCTCCTGCGCCTCCACCGAATCCACGCGCGCCATCGGCGGCCCGTGATGCAGCCAGCGCTGCAAGGCCTCGATGGCGCCAGGCTCCCCCACCGCCAGCACCTCCACCCGGCCGTCGGGAAGATTGCGCGCATACCCGCGCAGCCCGAGCGCGTGCGCCTGCTCGCGCGTGCCGGCGCGGAACCACACGCCCTGCACCTTGCCCGAGACGAGGAAGCGCATGGCGGTCATGTCAGCCGGGCTCCGGTCCGCCGGCCTGCGCGATGGCGGCCTCGATTTCCTTCGCGGTGATCGGGCCCATGAACTTCTTGACCATCCTGCCGTCGGGCGCGATGAGATAGGTGGTGGGCAGGCCGCGCGGCGTGGCGAAGTCGTGGGGCGGATCGTTCATGTCGACCAGGGCGATCGGATACGACACCGGGTGCTGGGCCAGGAAGCCGCGGATCGCATCGGGATCGGAATCGTCGTAGGCCAGGCCCAGGACCTCGACGTGCTCGCGCATGGTGTCCAGCGCCGACAGGTCGGGCATTTCCTTGACGCAGGGCTTGCACCAGGTGGCCCAGAAATTCACCACCACCCACTTGCCGCGGTGCGCGGCGAGGTCGTAGGCCGCGCCATCGAGCGTGGCCAGCGTCAGCGTAGGGAACTGCGCGTCGGCGGAGGCTGCCTCGCGGGCCGGAGCCGCCGGCGCGGCCGGCGCGGTTGGCGCGGTTGGCGCGGCTACAGGACCGGCGGTATCGGGCGCCTTCTCCTGCCGGCATGCGCCCACCAGGAGCAGGAGGCAACAGGCCGCGACACGGGCGGGCGGACGAAGGCGCATGGACTTACTCCGGGTGATCGGCGTGGATGCTGGAAACGCGCCGCTTGAGCAGGTCGCGCAGGGGAATGCGAAGTTCGTCCATGGCCTCGACGGCGGCGCGGCCGAGGGCGTCGTCGCGACACGGCAGGTGCGCCTCGGCGATCGGGATGCGCAGCTGGCAGGCCTCGTAGAGTTCGGCCATCGACAGTTCGTCCAGGTCGCGCGCCAGCAGCCACTCGCCGCTTTCGGCACGGCGCACGACATTGATCTCGCACAGCTGGGCGAGCAGCTGCTGGGCCAGGGAGTCGGTGAGCAGCGGCTCGCGATGGAGGATCTGGTCGATGTGCAGGCCCTTGCCTTGCCGGCGCGACTCGTTGAAGCGGGCCAGCAGGCGGATCAGGCCGTACATCTCGTAGCCGACCGGCAGGCGCATCGCGATGGGCTGGTAGCGGAAGGCGGAGATGGACGAGGCCAGCGAAGCGCCCAGCAGCACCGACACCCAGCTCAGGTAGATCCACATCAGGAAGATCGGCACCGCGGCCAGCGCCCCGTAGATCTTCGAGTACGAACCGAAGGTGCTCAGGTAGATCCCCAGCCCCCACTTCACCAGCTCGAAGGCGAACGTGGCCAGCAGCGCGCCGGCCATCGCGTGGCGCCACTGGATCGTGCGGTGCGGCACCACCTTGTAGATCGTGGCGAAGGCGGCCCACTCGATGGTCATCGGCGCCAGGCGCAGCATCATCTCTTCCAGCGCGGAGCCGGCGGCGGTCTTGAACACCGCCATGTCGAAGAACTTGGCCGAGATGGCCAGGCTGGCGGCGGCCATCAGCGCGCCTAGGGTGAACACCGTCCAGTAGACGAGGAACCGGGCCAGCGTGGGCCGCGGCGACTTCACCCGCCAGATCTGGTTGAAGGCCAGCTCCACGCTGTTGAGTGTGATCAGCAGCGAGATCACCAGTGCCGCCACGCCCGCGGCGGTCAGGCCCTTGGCGTTCTCGGAGAACTCCCGCAGGTTCTGCTTGACCGAGCTGGCCGCCGACGGGACGAAATTGGCGAAGACATAGTCGCTGAGCTGCTCGCTCCAGACGTTGAACACCGGAAACGCCGACAGCACCCCGAAGACCACGATCGACAGCGGCACGATCGCGAACACCGTGGTGAACGACAGCGCGCCGGCGGCCTGCAGCAGGTTGTCGTCGAAGAACCGGTGGGCCAGGAAGCGGTAGAAGCTGCGCGCCCGCGCGCGGTCGCGCACGACCTCCAGCCAGCGGTAGAGGGAATCCAGTGGTTCCATGCGGGCAGAGTAGCCCAGGGGGCGTGGAGCGGGAATCGTCGTCGCCGCCCGGGTGCACGGTCGATGGTGCTCGTGGCCGCTGCGGCGGCCCGCACACGCCCTGCGCCCATGCCGCGCCGGCACCGCGGGCCGATCCGGTACTCTTGCCTCCACTTCACGCCACGCCTGCCATCGCATGCCCGAGATCCTGGTCCTGTACTACAGCCGCGGCGGTTCGGTCGCCCGGCTCGCGCGGTTGGTCGCGCGTGGCATCGAGGAAGTCGACGGCATGCGGGCGCGCCTGCGCACGGTGCCGCCGGTCGCGGCCGTGACCCAGCTCAGCGCGCCGCCCGTGCCGGAAGAGGGCGCGCCCTACGTGGAACGGCACGACTTGGCCGACTGCGTGGGCCTGGCGCTCGGCAGCCCCACCCGCTTCGGCAACATGGCCGCGCCGCTCAAGCACTTCATCGATGGCCTGGGCGCCGAATGGGCCAGCGGCACCCCGGTGGGCAAGCCGGCCGCGGTGTTCACCTCGACCTCCACCATGCACGGCGGCAACGAGGCGACCCTGTTGTCCATGCACGTGCCGCTGCTGCACCACGGCTGCCTGCTGGTCGGCATCCCCTATACCGAACCGGCGCTCAACACCACGCGCACGGGCGGCACGCCTTACGGCGCCAGCCACGTGGCCGGGCTGAAGGACGATCCGCAGCCCAGCGACGAGGAGACCGTGCTCGCGCGCGCGCTCGGTCGCCGGCTGGCATCGGTTGCCGCGAGGCTGGGATGAAGTCTGCACGGTCCGGCCCCGTAAGTTCGGCTCCAGAGCAGGCCACGCACCCATGAGCACGCCCGCGGCCGTCCTTGCCCGACGCCTGCTGCTGGCGGCGCTGATCGCGCTCACGGCGCTGTTCGTGTGGTGGTTCGGCACGGCCGCCCGCCCGTGGGTGGCGCTGGCGGTCTTCGCGCTGCCGCCCGCGGTGCTCGCCGTCGCCGCGCTGCGCGGCGCGCGCCAGGCCGCGTTCTGGGCCGGCGTGCTGGCGCTGGCGTGGTTCAGCCACGGCGTCATGGTGGCCTGGTCGCGGCCGCCCGAGCGTGTGTTCGCGCTGATCGAGATCGTGCTGGCCGTGGTGGTCGTGGTGGCGGTCAGCCTGCCCGGGATGCAGGCGCGCTTCGGCCGCCGGCGCTGAAGCCGCCGGGGCCGCGCAGGCCCGGATGGGGCCCTACAATGCCGCCAGTCCCCCACTGCCTCGCGACCATGGACCAGCTCTGCGTCGTCACCACCGGCGGCACCATCGACAAGATCTACTTCGACGACAAGTCCGACTACCAGATCGGCGAGCCGCAGATCGGCAGCATCCTGCGCGAACTGGGCGTCGCCTTTCCGTTCACCGTCATCCCGATCATCCGCAAGGACTCGCTGCACATCAGCGCCGAGGACCGCGAGCTGATCCGCGCCACCATCGCCGCGCAGCCGGCGCGCCACATCCTGGTCACGCACGGCACCGACACCATGGTGGAGACGGCCAAGGTGCTCGCCTCGCTCACCGACAAGACCATCGTGCTCACCGGCGCGCTCAGCCCGGCGCGCTTCCGCGGCTCGGACGCGGAGTTCAACGTGGGCTGCGCCGTCGGCGCGGTGCAGTCGCTGCCGCCGGGCGTGTACATCGCCATGAACGGCCGCGTGTGGGATCCGGCGAAGGTGCGCAAGAACGTGGCGGCCAACCGGTTCGAGCCGATCTGACAGACACGATCCGCGTGATCCGATCGGCGTGATCCGATCGGCGTGATCCGATCTCCATGAACCAATCAGCGTGATCCGATCAGCGTGGTCCGATTTGCGTGATCCGATTTGCGTGATCCGATTTGCGTGATCCGATCTGCGTGATCCGATTTGCGTGATCCGATCCGCGTGATCCGATCCGCGTGATCCGATCCGCGTGATCCGATTTGCGTGATCCGGTCTCCCTGATCCAATCAGCGCGCTCAGTCCCGCGCTGATCCCACCGCCGCGCGCTTTCACGCCCGCCGCGCGGCCGGACCGGCGATGCTGTCGCCCTGTCCAATGCTGGAGCGCCGGGATGAACCTGATGACCTGTGGTGTCCGTGGATTCGGCCTGGCCGTGGTGCTGGCGGCGATCGGCTGCCAGTCCGCGTCCGGCGCCCGGGCCCCGCTGGGCGCCGCGCAGTTCCGCTGCGGGCCGACCGATGACGTGGAGCTGGTGGTCAGCGTGGCGACGCCGCCCGACGACCAGGTCGCGCAGTCGCGGCTGGTGGCCGTCATCGGTTCGGAACACTGGCGCGCCCTGGAACGCGGCGAGCGCCGGCTGGAACTGTCCGATGCCGCCGCCAGCCAGTGGTGCAGCGGGGCGCAGGCGGCGTGCGAAGCACCGGCCGGGCTGGTCTTCGAGGTCAGCCAGTCGGACCTGCGCGACGGCGGCGTGCTGGAAGGCGCCGTGGAAGTCCGGCTGGCCGATCAGCGCACGGTGCACCTGCCATTCCGGGCGCCGGTGGCGCGCCAGCAGGCCCGCTGCGGTTGACCCGTGTCGCCTGCCGCGGGGTGGGCGGCTGGTGAGCGTCGGTTAGCGTGCCCGTGGAGAGCATTCCCGGAGATGCTCCAAAGCATTCCTGGAGATCCTTCAAAGCGTTCCTGGAGATCCTCCAGAGGGTCTTTGGAACCCTCCGGAGCATTGGGGGGAATGCTCTGAAGCATTGTGGGGAATGCTCCGGAGGGTTTCCGGAACGCTTTGAAGCGTTTCCGGAAGGGTCGGGAGCATTGTGGGGAACGCTTTGAAGCATTCGGGGGAATGCTCCGGAGGATTCCAAAGATGCTTTGGAGCATTGGGGGGAATGCTTTGAAGCATTGTGGGAGATGATGGCGCCGGGGTCATACCGACACCCCGCCACACCGCCGACCGCATAGGGCGGGTCTTGACCCGCCACACCGCGGCGCCCCGTCGGCGGCGGGTCAAGACCCGCCCTATGAATTGGCACCCCGCGACGTCCCGTCGGTGGCGGGTCGAGACCCGCCGTATGAATTGCGACCCGCGACGTCCCGTCGGTGGCGGGTCAAGACCCGCCCTATGAACTGCGACCCGCGACGCCATCGTCGGCGGCGGGTCGAGACCCGCCCTATGAATTGCCGCCCGCGGCAGGCGCCGGCGGTTGCCCGCGTTGGCGCGACCGGCAAACGAAAAGACCCCGGCTTTCGCCGGGGTCCGGGTTTCGCAAGCGCCATTCCGTTCAAGGGATGGCCAACGCCTGCCTCAGAACGTGATGCTCCAGCTGTTGATGTAGCCGGTGTCCAGGTTCGCGTTGTCGTTCACGCGCAGGCGCCAGGTGCCGTTGAGCGGTTCGCTGGACAGGTTGAGGTTGACCGTCTTGATGATGTTGTCGGTGCTGCTGCCGGTGCGGTTGTGCAGGTTGTACAGCGAGCCGTCGGGCGCCACCAGGTCGACCTTGAGGTCGCCGATGTAGGTGTGGCGGATGTCGATGGCCACCGGCGTGCTGGCCGGTGCGTTGCCGCTGCGCCCGGAGACGGTGATCGGGCTCTCCACGGTGGTGTTGTCGCCGATCGCCACGTCGGTGCCGTTGCTGTAGGTCTGTCCGCCGCCGGTGGTGTAGCTGCCGGTCAGGCTCATGCCCGAGAACGCGGAATAGGCGTTGACCAGCACGTGGTAGGTCCCGGCCTGCGCGGTGGCGATGTTGCAGGTCTCGGCATTGGTGCTGCCCGAGGAACGGCAGTCGTAGCTGCTGGTGGTGGGCGCGGAACCGAACTTCACGTACAGGTCGGCATCGCCCGTGCCACCGGAAGTCACGAAGCGCAGGTTGCTGGCCCCGGCCGGCACGGCCAGCGTCCAGAACTGCTGGCTGCCCGCGGCGCCGGCGATGCCGGTGACCGGCACGCCGTTGGTGAGCACGTTGCCGCCGCCGCTGCTGACGGTGACGGACGACGTCTTCGCGTTGGTGGCGCCGTCGTCGTCGGTGACGGTCAGTGTGACGCTGTAGGTGCCCGCCGCCGCGTAGGTCCGGCTGGGATTGGTCGCCGTCGACGTGCCGCCATCGCCGAAGTTCCAGCTGCGCGAGACGATGGTGCCGTCGCTGTCGCCGGAGGTGTCGGTGAAGTTCGCCGTCAGGCCCGAGGTGGTGAAGCTGAAGTTGGCCGTCGGCGGCAGGTTGCCGCCGCCACCGCCGGCGGCGTCCACCGCGGCCTTGGCGTTGACGATGCCGCTGCCGATCGGCTGCGAGGGCGTGGACGGGAACGCGCGCGCGGTGGTCTTGAGCAGCGTCTCCAGTTCCGCCGGCGTCTTGGGCGTGGCGACGATCGACTGCACCAGCGCCATCACGCCGGCCACGTGCGGGGTCGCCATGGAGGTGCCGCTGTACACGGCGTAGCTCTCCGCGCCCTGGGTCTGCGCGCCGGCGTTGAGGGTGGACAGGATGCTGGAGCCGGGACCGGCGATGTCCACCAGCGCGCCGTAGTTGGAGAAACTCGAGCGCGCGCCGCTCTGGGTGATCGAGCCCACGGCGACGACGTTGTTGCAGTTGGCGGGTGTGAAGCCGGACACGTTGGCGTTGGAGTTGCCGGCCGCGATGGCCAGCGTCGTCCCGCGGCCGACCGCGCCGTTGATCGCGGTCTGCATCGTGCTGCTGCACGAACCGCCGCCGCCCAGGCTGAGGTTGATCACCTCGGCGGGATTGGCGTTGGCGGGCACGCCGCTGACGGTGCCGCCCGAAGCCCAGGTGATGGCGTCGGCGATGTCGGAGATGCTGCCGCCGCACTTGCCCAGCACGCGCACCGGCGAGACCTTCGCGTTGAACGCGGTGCCGGCCACGCCCTTGGCGTTGTTGGTCACCGCCGCCACGGTGCCGGCCACGTGCGTGCCGTGCCAGCTCGAGTTGGAGCCGCTGATCTGGCCGCATTCGCCGGCGTTGTACCAGTCGCCCTCGTCGTTGGGATTGGCATCGCGGCCATTGCCGTCGCGCGCCGCGGTGGCGTCGCTGACGAAGTCGTAGCCCGCGATCACGTTCGCGGCCAGGTCGCTGTGGCTGGTCATGCCGGTATCGAGCACGGCCACGACCACGCCGGTGCCGGTGGCGCTGTCCCAGGCCTGGTTGGCGCGGATGCCGCCGTTGGCGTCGAAGTACTGCCACTGTTCGTTGTAGCGGGTGTCGTTGGGCGTGAGCACCGCCTGCAGCAGCCGGTCGACCTCGACGTATTCCACGTCCGGCTGGGCGGCGATCTGCCGCATCAGCGCCTCGGCCTCGGCGGCGTCCAGCTTGCGCCCCACGCGCACGACGTCGGCGCCCACCGACAGCCGCCGGATGTGGCGCAGGCCCGGCACGCCCACGGCGCCCTGCCCCGTCACCCGGTCCAGCGCGCCCTGCACGCGGGACGCGTCGGCCTGGGCCGTGCTGCCCTGGCGATATTTGACGATGAACTGGTCGTGCTGCGCGGCGGACGGCAGTCCGCTCAGTTCCACCCGTCCCGCCCAGGCCGGCGCGGCGGCGAGCGCGCACAGGGTCGCCACAGCAAGCGCATGCATGCGTACTGGATTGCTTTTCACGATGTACCCCCGAGTGATGTTGGAGAGGCCCGCTGGCCCCGCACGTCCGGATGTGCATCCGCCCCTGGTCACCGGTGTCGCGTCGTGGCCCAGACGACGCGCACCCGTTTTCGGATGGCCGCGGCGTGAAAACCGCGTCGCAGCCGGGCGAAGCTATCGGCTGGGATCTTATGGAGGGATGAAAATTGCCGGAGGACTTCGTTGCGCGGATGAAGGGTTGGGGTGCGGCGCAGGGCGCCGGGCAGCAGGCGGCCCCCGCCCCGGGGCGTGGGAGGGCCGCGACCCGACCCTGCCCCGCCGGGCCTCCAAAGAAAAACCCCGGCCGAAGCCGGGGTTTTGTCGAGGCGTGGAACTCAACCGCCTGCAGGCATCAGAACGTGACGCTCCAGCTGTTGATGTAGCCGGTGTCGCCGCCGGCGTTGTCGTTGACGCGCAGCTTCCACGTGCCGTTGAGGGCTTCCGTCGACAGGTTCAGCGTGACCGTCTTGTTGATGTTGTCGGTGCTGGTGCCGGTGCGGTTGTGGATGTTGTACAGCGAGCCATCCGGAGCCACCAGGTCGACCTTCAGGTCGCCGATGTAGGTGTGCACGATGGCGACGGTGACCGAGGCGTTGGTCGGCGCGTTGCCGGTACGGCCGGACACGGTGATCGGGCTGTCCACCGTGGTGTTGTCGTTGATCGTGTAGTCGCTGGCGTTGCTGTAGGTCTGCGCGCCGCCGCCACCGCCGGTGGTGTAGTTGCCGACCAGGCTCAGGCCCGAGAACGCCGCATAGGCCTTCAGGTTGATGTAGTACGTGCCCGCCGACGGCGCCGCGAAGGTGCAGGTCTCGGCGTTGCCGTTCGCGTACGGACGGCAGTCGTAGACCGTGTCGGTCGGCTCGCTGCCGAACTTCACGTACATGTCGGAGTCGCCCGTGCCACCGGACGTGGTGAAGGTCAGGTTGGTCGCGCCAGCCGGCACGACCATCGTGTACTTCACGTAGCCACCCGTGGCGGCCGACAGGCCGGTCGCCGCGACGCCCTTGGTCAGCACGCCGCCGGCCGGCGGGGTACCGCCGCCGTTGGTGGCGTCGAGCACGGCCTTGGCGTTGAGGATGCCGGTGCCGATCGGCTGCGACGGGGTCGACGGGAACGCGGTGACGTTGCCCTTGATCAGGGCTTCGACCTGCGCCGGGGTCTTGGGCGTGGTGGCGTAGGACTGGATCAGCGCGATGACGCCGGCGACGTGCGGGGTCGCCATCGACGTGCCGCTGTACGAGGCGTAGGTCTCGCTGCCGGGCGTGGTGGTGCCGGTGTTGAGGGTCGAGGTGATGCTCGAACCCGGGGCCGCGATGTCGACGCCGGCGCCGTAGTTGGAGAAGCTCGAACGCGCGCCGGTGCTGGTGATCGAACCCACCGCGATGACGTTGGCGCAGTTGGCCGGCGAGGCGTTGGAGACGTTGGTGTTGTCGTTGCCGGCGGCGATGGCCAGGGTGGTGCCGCGGCTGACCGCGCCGTTGATCGCGGCCTGCGTGGTGGTGCCGCAGGCGCCGCTGCCGCCGAGGCTGAGGTTGATCACCTCGGCCGGGTTGGCATTGGCCGGCACGCCGCTGACGGTGCCGCCCGAGGCCCAGATGATGGCGTCGGCGATGTCGGAGTCGTAGCCGCCGCAGGTGCCCAGCACGCGGACCGGGACGACCTTGGCGTTGAACGCCGTGCCGGCCACGCCCTTGGCGTTGTTGGTGACCGCGGCGATCGTGCCGGCCACGTGGGTGCCGTGCCAGCTCGAGTTCTGCGCGGCATGGGTGCCGCCGCACTGGTTGGCGGTGACCCAGTCGCCCGGATCGCTCGGGTCGCTGTCGCGGCCGTTGCCGTCATTGGACACCGCGGTGTCGATGATGAAGTCGTAGCCCGGCAGGATGTTGGCGTTGATGTCGCTGTGGTTGGTGATGCCCGTGTCGAGCACGGCCACGACCGCGCCGGCGCCACTGTTCATGTCCCACGCCTGCGGCGCCTTGATGCCGTAGGTGCCGTTGAAGCCCCACTGCTGCGAGTAATTGGTGTCGTTCGGGCTCAACATCGGCTTGTTGAGACGGTCGACTTCGACGTACTCGACGTTCGGATCGGCGGCGATCTGGCGCATCAGCGATTCGGCTTCGACGCGGTCCAGCTTGCGGCTGGCCTTGAGCACGTCGGCACCGACGGCCAGGCGACGCACGTGGCCCAGCGCGACGGCCTTGCCGCCCGCGGAGGTCTTGGCCGACAGCTTGGCGCGGACGCGGGCGACGTCAGCCTGCTCCGGCGTGCCGCTGCGGTACTTCACGATGAAGCGATCCTGGCCCTGCGTGGACTGCAGGCCGGCGAGGTTGACTTGGCCGGCGAAGGCCGGGGCGGCCAGCAGGCCCAGGGCGAGGGCGGTGGCGGCGGAAAGCGCGTGCACACGATTGCGGTTTGAACGTGCGGACATCTTGACTGGACCTCTCACGGGAAAAAGGAAGCGCGTCCCGCCCTTCCGGGTGGGTGCGTTGTCGATGGCGATGAGTCGCGCATCCGGCTCCATGCCGGGGCCCTTTTGCGCGAAGGCTGCCGCTGACGAGAAAAGGACGGCGCATCCTCAGCCGTCCTGCACAAGATGTACCAAAAGTCATGGTCGAATACATGCTGCAAGTGCAGCAATTCGGCAAAGTTTTTTCGGGTGCGGACGTGCCTTGCCTGAACCACTCAGCGCGAAAGCGCGGCGTGCGTCACGCTTTCATGGCGGATCTTCCGCGGCCGCGCGGGACGCACGCGCGCAGGCTGCGCTGCGCGTCCGGCCCGAAGGCGTGTTCCCGCGGGAGCGCCGGGGCGCAAATGGCCGACCGGAACCGGAACCGCCGGAGCCGCGCCGAAGAACCGCGCCGAAGAAACCGGACCGAAGAAGCCGGGCCGAAGAGCCGACAGGAAACATGCCGGCCAGAGCCGCACGGCCCGGACGCTACGGCGCCGCGTCACGTGGACGCGGCGCCGTGCGGCATCAGAAGCGGATGCTCCAGCTGTCGATCCTGCCCGTGTCGGCGCTGGCGTTGTCGTTGACGCGCAGGTTCCAGGTGCCGTTGAGGGCCTCGGACGACAGGTTGATCGTGTAGGTCTTGTTGATGTTGTCGGCGCTGCCGCCGGCGCGGTTGTGCAGCACGTAGACCGAGCCATCGGGCGCGACCAGGTCGACCTTCAGGTCGCCGATGTAGGTGTGGAGGATGTTGACCGTCACCTGGGTGCTGCTCAGGCCATTGCCGGTACGGCCGGACACGACGATCGGGCTGCTGACCGTGGCGTTGTCGTTGATCGTGTAGTCGGCGCTGTTGGTGTAGGTCTGCACATTGCTGTTGGACACCGTCACCGAGGCCGTCTTCGTGTTCGTGGCGCCGTCGTCGTCGGTGACCGTCAGCGTGACGGTGTAGGTGCCGGCCGCCGCGTAGGTGCGGCTGGGGTTGGTCGCGGTGGAGGTCGCGCCGTCGCCGAAGTTCGAGGCCCGCGACACGATCGTGCCGTCGGTGTCGGTGGAGGTGTCGGTGAAGCTGGCCGTCAGGTTGCTGGTGCTGGAGGTGAAGTTGGCCGTCGGCGCCGCGTTGGCCACGCCGCCGCGGTAGGCCGCGACCGTGGCCTTGGTGTTCACCAGCACGCGCTGGTTGTGGCTGGTGTCGGTGGTGCCCATCGCCTGGCCGCTGTAGGTCACGTCCGGGTTCGACCAGTAGTTGATGCGCGGGCAGCTCGGGCTGCAGTTGTAGGCCATGATCGTGCGCCATGCATTGTTCGGCGCGCGGTAGCCGTGGCCGTACGTGTAGGGCGAGGTGCTGCCGTCGGTGGCGGGGTCATGCCGCGCGGACTGCAGGTGGCCGATTTCATGGGCGAAGCTGTAGTAGCCGGTGATGCAGTCCCAGTAGGCCGTCGCGAAGGCCGTGGCGGCGGTGGAGCCGATGCTGGAGGCCAAGCCGCAGGAGCTGGAGTCGTTGGCGACCAGCATGGCCACGTCGGCGGCACTGGCGTCGCGCGTGGCATGGATGGTGTCCATGATGCCGTCGCTGGTGCTGCGGAAGCGCGACAGGTCGGTGCTCATGCCGGCGGTGGCGTAGGACGTGGTCGTGTAGCTGGCCAGTTCCATGTTGATGCCGACATTGGAATTGACGTAGCCCTGGTTGGACTCGGCCACGGCCAGTTCGACCAGCGCCTGCATGTCACCGCCGTACGCGGCGATGGCATCGTTGGTCGCCACGACCATGACGCGGATGGTTGCGGTCGGGCCCGGATCGATGGCGAGGGCACCGACGGTGCCGGCCTTGCTGGGACGCGCCTCGCGGGCGGCCATGCGGACCTGCGGAATGCGGTTGAACTGGACCGGATGCTCGGCCGGCATGCGGGTTTCGTCGACTTCGATCACGGCGTGCTGGCCGCCGGCGATCGGCCGGATGCGGAAGAGCTTGCCGTCGACGCGGACGCTGCCGGTGACGCCCTGGCCACGACGGACCAGGATCGCCGAGTTGTTCGCGTCGTGCTTGACCTCGCGCGCGGTCATGGCGCGCAGCGGCGCGGTTTCGCGCACGTGGCCGGTCCACACCAGGCTGCCGGTCGGCGTGGCCGAGGTCTTCTCCAGCATGAGGTTGACGCGGCGGCCGCCCAGGTCGAGTTCGATCTCGCCCGTGCGGGCGGATACGACGTCCGGATTGGCCTTGACCACGCGCAGGCCGGCGGTGTCGGCCTTGGCCGTCAGGCGGGCGGCGGTGCGTGCGCCCTCGGCGGCGGGGTTGGCCTGGCCGACGAACAGCGGCTGGCCGGCGAGGGCCGAGGTGCTCAGCACGAGCGCGCCTGCAGCGGCGAGCAGGCGCGGGGCGAGAGTGAGGAAAGTCCGTTTACGAGTCATTCGTCGGTGCTCCACGGTGACGTTGGTTGAAGGGCCTTGCATGCGCGAACGGGCATCGCGGCGGGCGGTCGCGCACCGCTCCGCACCGCGAAGGCCCCCGGCCGGATGGCCGGGGGCTTCAGCAGGATTGCTCAATGAAAGCGGCTCAGAACGTGACGCTCCAGCTGTCGATCTTTCCGGTGTCGCCGCCGGCGTTGTCGTTGACGCGCAGCTTCCACGTGCCGTTGAGGGCTTCCGTCGACAGGTTCAGCGTGACCGTCTTGTTGATGTTGTCGGTGCTGGTGCCGGTGCGGTTGTGGATGTTGTACAGCGAGCCGTCCGGCGCGACCAGGTCGACCTTCAGGTCGCCGATGTAGGTGTGCACGATGGCGACGGTGACCGAGGCGTTGCTCGGCGCGTTGCCGGTGCGGCCGGACACGGTGATCGGGCTGTCCACCGTGGTGTTGTCGGCGATCGTGAAGTCGGTGCCATTGCTGTAGGTCTGCGTGCCGCCGCCACCGGTGGTGTAGCTGCCGGTCAGGCTCAGGCCGGAGAACGCGGCGTAGCCCTTGATCAGCACGTAGTAGGTGCCGGCCTGCGCGGTGGCGATGTTGCAGGTCTCGGCGTTGGTGCTGCCTTCGGACTTGCAGTCGTACACCGTGGTGGTCGGGGCCGAGCCGAACTTGACGTACAGGTCGGCGTCACCGGTGCCGCTGGCGCTCACGAACTTCAGGTTGCTCGCCCCGGCCGGAACGGCCAGCGTGAACGTCTGGCTGCTGCCGGCCGCGCCGGCGATGCCGGTCTTGGCCACGCCATTGGTGAGCACGGTGCCGCCGGTGGAGCCCACCGTGACCGAAGCGGTCCTGGTGTTGGTGGCGCCGCCGTTGTCGGTCACGGTCAGGGTGACGGTGTAGGTGCCGGCCACCGAGTAGGTCTTGCTCGGGTTGGTCGCGGTCGACGTGGTGCTGTCACCGAAATTCCAGCTGCGCGAGGCGATGGTGCCGTCGCTGTCGGTGGAGGTGTCGGTGAAGGCCACCGTCAGTCCGCTGACGCTGGAGGTGAAGTTCGCCACCGGGGCCGAGTTGCCGCCGCCGCCGTTGTCCAGGCCGTCGAGGGTCATCACGCCGCTGCCGGCGGGATCGAGCCAGTTGCTCAGGCGCGTGGCGCTGGTGCCGCCGCCGGTCCAGGACACCGACAGGCGACCGTAGTAGTCGCTGCGGTTGCCGCCGGTGGCACTGCACGAGGACGGGCCGCCGTGCAGCTGGCCGATGATGCGGTTCTGCGGCGAGAACAGGGGCGAGCCCGACGATCCGCCCTCGGTGATGCCGCCGGTGGCCTGCCAGAACACGTGGATGTGGCTGCCGTTGCCGGGCACGGTGGGGTTGTTGTAGCTGGTGGTCGTCGTGGCGCTGGTGGAGATGCTGATGCGCTTCTCGGCCACGGCCGGATGATGGATGCCCAGCGCGCCGGAGAAGTCACCGGTGCTGCGGTCCCACCCGCTCCAGTACAGGTTGTAGGTCGGGTTGGCCGGGGTATCGAGTTCGAGCAGGGTGAAGTCGGAGGCCGCGGAGGTCGCGCGGAACTGCGCGCCGCCCTGGTTCTGGTCCAGGCGTCCGTCGCCCACGCCGCCGCTGGCGCTGCTGCCCGGCGTGCGGCAGAAGGTGTTCTGGAAGTTCCAGTACACCACGATGCTCGCCGCGTCCGAGGCGGTGTTCATCGAACAGTGGTTGGCCGTCAGGAAGTACATCTTCCGGTTGTTGGCGGCGTTGTTGATCAGCGAACCGCTGCAGTAGTCCACGCCGGCGCGCGTGTAGGCGCCCACGCCGCGGATCTGGTCGCGGTGGCCGTCGCCGTCCGGGCAGGCCACGTCGACATTGCACGCGCCGGACGTATCGCCGCCGATCTTGTCGTCCTTGGCGACGTTGAGGAAGCCCAGGTAGTCGTGGTTGACCTTGCTCAGGCGCAGCTTGAACTGGCCGACCTTGTCGCGCGGCACGACGGCCTCGATCACGGCCTCGCTGCCGGGCACGATCGCCGTCCACAGCTGTCCGTGCGGCTTGTTGTCGGCGGCGGTGTATTCGTTGAGCGTGCGCAGGTCGCGGGTCGACTGGTTGGCCGGATACACCAGCAGGTAACCGCCCTGGGGCATGTGGTACTGGCTGAAGCCGAAGTTGAGCGAACGCGCGTCCCTGGACGCGATGCGCAGGCGCCAGACCATGTGGCCTGCATCGAGTTCTTCCCAGATGCCGGCATCGAGCGGCGTCATGTTGACGTCCAGCGGCTTGGCGAAGCGGCGCGGGCCGGTCCGGCCGGTGTTGCGGGCATCCTCGAGCCGCAGCGCGGCGCTGTTAACGGCGGGCATCTGCCGCAGTTCCACGCCCCCCAGCTGCGCGATCGCGCGCTGCTGGAACGTGGCCGGGCGATGGGTGCCGGGTGCGGCCATCGCCGACACTGAAACCAGCAGTAGTGCGGTGCCAATCAGTCGTTTCATGGAGTCTTCCTTAAGGGCCAGGGTTTCTTCCGGTTGAAAAGCGCAGCCCCAGCCGGAGCCGGGGCTGCGCGGTTGCACGCGTCGAACTCACGCGTCGAACTCACACGATCAGAACGTGACGCTCCAGCTGTTGACGTAGCCGACGTCGCCGCCGGCGTTGTCGTTGACGCGCAGCTTCCAGGTGCCGTTGAGGGCTTCGGTCGACAGGTTGACCGTGTAGGTCTGGTTGATGTTGTCGGCGCTGCCGCCGGAACGGTTGTGCAGCGTGTACAGGCTGCCGTCCGGCGCCACCAGGTCGACCTTCAGGTCGCCGATGTAGGTGTGCACGATGGCGACGGTGACCGAGGCGTTGCTCGGCGCGTTGCCGCTGCGACCCGATACGGTGATCGGGCTGTCCACCGTCGCGTTGTCGTTGATCGTGTAGTCGGTGGTGTTGCTGTAGGTCTGCGTGCCGCCGCCACCGGTGGTGTAGCTGCCGGTCAGGCTCATGCCGGAGAACGCCGAGTAGCCCTTGATCAGCACGTGGTAGGTGCCGGCCTGCGCGGTGGCGATGTTGCAGGTCTCGGCGGTCGTGCCGCCGTCGGACTTGCAGTCGTACACCGTGGTGGTCGGGGCCGAGCCGAACTTGACGTACAGGTCGGCGTCACCGGTGCCGCCGGTGGTGACGAACTTGAGGTTGCTCGCACCGGACGGAACGACCAGAGGGTGAAGGACTGGCTGCTGCCGGCCGCGCCGGCCAGGCCGGTCTTGGCCACGCCGTTGGTGAGCACGGTGCCGCCGCCCGGGGGCGTTCCCAGCACCGAATTCACCGCCGCGAGCGCATCGACCAGGCCCGTGCCGCAGCCCTGCGTGCAGCTGCCCGGGATGGCGCGCGTGGAGGCCTTGAGCTTGGCTTCCACATCGGCCGGGGTCAGCGGGCTGGGAGCGGCGGCCTGCATCAGGGCGACGACGCCCGCGACGTGCGGGGGCCGCCATGGAGGTGCCCTGGTAGTAGGCGTAGCCGTTGCTGGCGACGGTCGAGAGCACGCCTTCCTTGGGATGGGAGACGGTGCCGCAGCCGGTGGACGTCGCGTTGGGCTCGCAGGTCTCGCCGCCCGTGGCGGCCACGTCGATCTTGGCGCCGTAGTTGGAGTACCACGCGCGGTCGCCGTGGATGTCGGTGGAGGCCACCGCGATCACGTTGTTGCAGTTGGCCGGCGTGAAGTTGGCCACGTCCATGTTGCTGTTGCCGGCGGCGATGACCACGGCCGCGCCGTTGGCCACGGCACTGTTGACCGCGTTCTGGTAGGTCGTGCTGCAGGTGCTCTGGCCGCCCAGGCTGAGGTTCACGACCTCGGCCGGGTTGGCATTGGCCGGGACGCCGGTGACCGTGCCGCCCGCGGCCCAGATGATGCCGTCGGCGATGTCGGAGGTGCTGCCGTAGCCCTGGTTGCCCAGCACGCGCACCGGCACGACCTTCGCGCCATAGGCGACGCCAGCCACGCCGAGGTTGTTGTTGGTCACGGCGGCAATCGTGCCGGCGACATGCGTGCCGTGCTGCACGTTGGACACGTCGGTCGGATCCGAATCACGGCCGTTGCCGTCGCCGGACTGGCCCTGGCCGGTGCCCGCGGCGCTGATCATGTCGTAGCCGGGCAGGATGTTCGCGCTCAGGTCGTTGTGGGCGATGATGCCGCTGTCGACCACGGCCACGACCACGCCGCTGCCGGTCGACTTGTCCCACGCGGCGGGCAGGTTCATGCCGGCGGTGGCGTCGAAGTAATGCCACTGCTTGTCGGTGGCGCCGTTGTACATCGGGTCGTTGGGCACGACCAGCGCGCGCATCATCACGTCGACCTCGACGTATTCCACGTTCGGGTCGGCGGCGATCTGGCGCATCAGCGCCTCGGCGTCGGCGCGGCCCAGCTTGCGCGAAGCGCGCACGACATCCAGGCCCATCGACATGCGGCGCTTGTGGCTGACGGCGAAGCTGCGGCCCTTGGCCTTGCTGGTGCGATTGACCGCGTCCTGCAGGCCCAGGTTCAGTGCGGCGACATCGCGCCGGGCCGCCGAGCCTTCCTTGTACTTGACGATGAACTGGTCGAATTCTTCCGCCGACTTCAGGCCGGACACATCGGCGCGTCCGGCGAAGGCCGGGGCGGCGACGAGCGACAGCGCCAGCGCGGTGGCGGCGGCAAGGCAGTTCATGCGGATGGTGCCGTTGGAAACAACAGACATCGTGTAAACCCTCGAGAAGTGCTGATGGACGCCGCCGTCGGCGGCGTGGCTGTAAAGCGGACGCTGGCCCTGCATCCATGGCACTGCACTGGGCGGTGTTTCCGCGGGAACCGCGTCCGTCGACGCGGGCCCCGCCCCGAAAGGTCCCGGCGCGTGGCCGGGACCATCCGCCCCTCGGGTGAAATGGGTGCATCCATGCCGGACATCCTGTCCGTACCGCTCCTGGTCGACTTGCTAGAGAGACAGGCTCCAGGCATCGAGATGGCCGACGTCATCGGCTGCGTTGTCGCTCACGCGCAGCTTCCAGGTGCCGGTTCTCGATTCGGAGGAAAGGTTGACGGTGTACGTGGCCACGACGTTGTCGGCGCTGTCGCTGTCGTTGCGGTTCTTGAGCAGGTAGGTCGTGCCGTCGGGGGCGACCAGGTCCGCGCGCAGGTCGCCCCGGAACGGGTGGCGGATGTCCACGTTGACCTGCGCCGTCGACGAGGCCGCGCCGGTGGCGGCGATCGCGATCGGGCTGTCTACCGTGGCGTGGTCGCCGATCGGGTAGTGGGTGGCATTGGCGCCGGTGCCGCCGCCGCGGGCACTGCCGTAGCTGGCGGTCAGGCTCGCGCCGGAGAAGGCGGCGTAGGCCTTGAGCAGCACGTGCCAGGTGCCCGCCTGCGCGCGGGCGATCGTGCAGGTTTCGGCATTGCGGCCGCCCTCGGACCGGCAATGGAAACCCGACTGCGTCGGTGCCGCGTCGTAGCGCACGTACAGATCGGCGTCGCCGCTGCCCCCGCGGGTGGCGAACTTCAGGCCGCTCGCACCTTCGGGCACCTGCAGGGTGAAATGCAGCGCCGCGCCAGTCGCCGCGCACAGCTGGTCGGCCGGCACGCCGTTGGCCAGCGCGCCACCGGTGCTGTTGCAGCCGCCGCCACCGCCGGTCAGCGCGTAGGCGAGGCGATTGGGCGAACCGGCGGCATCGCCGACCTTCCCCGCCGAAGCCTGGTCGAGGACCGCGGTGGCCACCGCGCCCGGCGTCGCCGAGGGATTGCTGGCCAGTTGCAGCGCCGCCACCCCGGCCACGTGCGGCGAGGCCATCGACGTGCCACTGATCGAGTTGCTCGCGGTGTCGCCGGTCCACCAGGCCGACGTGATCGACGAACCCGGGGCGAACAGGTCGACGCAGGCGCCGTAGTTGGAGAACGAGGAGCGCGCATCCGACGAGGTCGTCGCGGCGACGGTGATCGCCTGGATCGCGCGCGCCGGGGAGTAGTTGCAGGCATTGGCGTTGTCGTTGCCGGCCGCGACCACGACCACGACGCCGGCGTCGACCAGGCGGGTGACGGCGTCGTCGGTGGCGGTGGACGCCCCACCCCCCAGGCTCATGTTGGCCACGGCGGGCTTGATGTGGTTGCGCGCCACCCAGTCCATGCCGGCGATCACGCCCGAATTGCTGCCCGACCCCTGGCATCCCAGGACCCGCACCGGGTGCAGGCGCACGGCCTTGGCCACGCCCCAGGTCGCGCCCCCGAGGGTGCCGGCGACGTGGGTGCCGTGGCCATTGCAGTCGGCGGTGCCGTTGCCGTCGCCGATCGCCGTGTAACCGCCGCCCACCCGGCCGCCGAAGTCGGCGTGGGTGGCGCGGATGCCGGTGTCGATGACGTAGGCGTGGACGCCGGCCGCGGTCGTGTCGTAGGTGTAGCTCTGGCTGAAGGGCCGGTCGCGCTGGTCGATGCGGTCCAGGCCCCAGGTCGCGTGGGACTGGGTCGCGTCGGCGAACACCACCGCGTCCTCCTCTACGTAGGCAACGCGCGGGTCGGCCAGCAGCCGCGCCAGGGCGCGGGAATCGGCCTGGACGGCGTAGCCGCGCAGCACGCGGTCGTAGCTCTGCCGGACCAGGACGCCGTGGGCCCGGCCCATCTCGCGGGCGATCGTGGCGGTGGTGGGTCGCGCCTGGCGCTCATCGGCCAGCCGGGCGGCGGCTTCCTTCAGGACCACGATGTACTGGCCGTCGATGCGGTCACCCCGGGCGCGCCGCAGTTCGCCGGCCCGGGCCGGCGCGGCCGTCGCTGCGATCGCCGCGATGGCGACGGCGAGCAGGGTCGGCGGCAGGCGCGGCGGTCGCTTCATCGGGCGTCCCGGTGGGTGGAAGTTCTTCCGGGTTTCGCGTCGCATTCCGGCGGGCGGTACGTCGGTGGTGGGTCGCCTGGGGCGACCGGGTGCCGTCCTGGCACCCCCTGAACGAATCAGCCCCGCTTCCGGACGTGAATCCGGAAGCGGGGCTAGCCGGCGCGGTGGGCCTCCGCTTCGACGGGACCGATAAGAGGGCCGGGGAGGCCTTCCCGGCTTCTTCCGTCATGTCAAAAAATTCTCAAATCCTGTTCGGGATGCGACGTTCACCGTGATTCTTAACGGTTCTGTAACCTCAAGCGGCTATTTGGCGGCCTCGCCACGCCGTTCAGCCGCTGGCAGGGATACCGGCCGGGACCCGTAATGCGCAATTTGCGTGCCAGATCCCGCATTTTCCGCTGCACTGCAGCACGAACTGGCGCACAGTCAACGATAGGATTCGCGGTCCGGGCCTTCGAGGACACGACGTTGGCGGAACCCCTCCACCCTTCCTGGCCAGCCGGAACACGGCTGCTGCAGGTCGACGATGTGCAGATCGACCTGCGCTATCGACGGGTGGTGCGCCCGGAACACGAGTCCGAACTGCCGCAGCGCATGTTCGACCTGCTGCTGCTGTTCCTCGCCGAACCGCACGTCCTGCACAGCCGCGCCGACCTGTTCACCCGGGTCTGGCCGGGCGTCATCGTGGAGGATGCGAATCTCTCCCAGAGCGTATGGATGCTGCGCAAGGCGCTGGGCGAGTCGCGCAAGCACTGGATCCGCACGGTCTCCAAGAGCGGCTACGTCTTCGAACCGCCGCAGCCGGTGACCGCGATCGAACCCGCGGCGACCGTCGCCCCGGCGGACACACCTACTAATAAGGTCACGGCCGGGCCGACGCCGCTGGCGCCCCTGGCGCCGGACCCGACACCCGCGTCCACGCCCCTGGCCGCTTCCGACCCGTCCCTACCCGGTGCTTCCCCGGCCGGCGCTTCCCTGCCCGGCATGACCGCGGCGAACCCGCCGGCCGGCGCCGTCACCGCCCGCCCGCGGCGTCCGCGCATCGCCGCTTGGCTGGCGACCGCGGCGCTGGTGATCCTGGCGGTGGGCGGCTCGGCGCTGTGGCTGCATCGCGCGCGCGCGCCGGCCGCGGCCACGGCACAGGCCTCGCCGCAACTGGCGATCGCCCTGATCGACGTCGAGGACAAGGCCGCCCCGGGCGACGCCCGCTGGCCGGTCAAGGTGCTGCATTCGTGGGTCGGCTGGAAGCTGGAGAGCCTGCCCGAAATCACCCTGATGACCGAGGCGCACCTGGCGGCCGACGCCCGCCACCTTTCGCCGCGGATCGTGTTCCTCAGCTCGGGCATCGACAGTCGCGACCCGACGCGGGTGTTCGTGCGCGCGCGCTTCGACGAAGGCGGCAAGGAGCACAGCCTGGAGCAGAAGGGGACGCGCGCCCAGTTGCCGCAACTGATCGACGCCCTCTCGCTGGAACTGCTCGCCAAGCTCGTTCCCGCACGCGCGCACGCCCGCTGGCCCGCGTTGGCGCTGGATACGGCCACCGCGCAGCGGTATGCCGAAGGCCTGGAAACGCTGGACCGCCGCGACTGGGTGGCCACCTCCAAGATCCTGCAGGACGTGACCGAGCGCGCGCCGCGCTTCGGCCTGGCGCGTTTGCAGCTGGCCACCGCGTATTCGCGCCTGGCGCGCGCCTCGGCCGCCATCGAGCAGACCCGCACCGCCGGCGAACTGCTTCAGCCGGCGCCAAAGGAAGTCATGGCCCTGCTCAAGGCCGAGGAGAGCGCGCGTGACCCGCTGCGCCAGGCCAATGCCGCCGCCGCATTCGGCGCCCTCGCCCGCCAGTACCCGGCCAAGACCCTCTACCTGATCAACCAGGCACGCACGCTCATGCACGCCGGCAAGCTGCAGGAGGCCCTGGCCATCCTCAACCTGCCGCAGTGGGAGAGCGAACCGGTGGGCTACCGGCTGCAGCGCCTGCTGCACCTGGCCTCGATCTACATGGCGATGGGCGACCCGGCGCGGGCCCGCGACACCGCGCGCGATGCCGAAGCCCTGGCGGCCGCCGCCGGCAAGGGCTGGGAACAGGAACGCGGCGAATCGATGCTGCTCATGGCGCAGGCCGACACGTTCGAACTGCAGGAAAAGGCCGATTTCCAGGCCTACGAGCGCGCCGCGCAGCAGTTCGAACTCGCCGGCGACGACATGGACGCGCTGTACGCGCGCTTCCTGCTGGAAACCGAGAAGCCGGGCAACGCACCCAGTACGCGCCTGGACACCCTGCTGGTGCAGGCGCGCGAACGCGGCTACCGGCAGCTCGAAGTCGAGATCCTGCGCACCGTGGCCTATCGCCACTATCGCGAAGGCGACATGGACGCCTATCGCGCGCGGCTCGAGCAGGCCCTGGCCACGGCGCTCACCCTGGGCAACGACGATTCGCGTTACGTGCTCGAGCTCGACCTGCTCAACGAGGACTTCCTGCGCGGCCGTTTCGACAGCGCCGATCGCCGGCTCACCAGCCTGCGCGCGTCGGGTCAGCAGGGTGACTTTGCGATCTGGGTGGCCCAGTTCGACGCCGTGGTCGCGATGTCGCGCGGCCAGTACACGCCCGCCGGCAAGGCGCTCGCCCAGGCCATCGCCCTGGTGGGCAAACCGGCCGCGGGCGAGGAACCCTCCGCCGCCGCCGCGCGGCTGGCGTGCATGCAGGCGGACCTGGACCTGGTGAAGGGCCGGCTGGAAAACGCGCGCACGCAACTCAAGGCCTGCGGCCACCAGCCTTCGATGCAGGTGCAGGCCAATCTGGGTGAGGCGGTCATCGAACTGCTGGCCGGCGACCGCGATACGGCGAAGAAGCAGATCCGCGACGCACGCACCGAACTGGCCAAGACCCCCGACAACAATCCCGACCGCTGGCTGGTCGACCTGTGGGTCGCCTCCCAGCTCACGCGCGTGGGCGAAGCGGCCGAGTCCGACAAGCTCTACCTGGCCGTGCTGCCGCACGTCCGCAAGGCCGGCTATGGCTGGCTCATCGCGCTGACGGAAACCGGCCTGGCGGAAAACGCGGCCACGCGCGGCGACTGGGTGAAGGTGCGCGGGCATGTCGCCGCGGCGCGCGGCCAGCTGGCCGAGGACGTCTGGAGCCTGAGCAACCGTCTGGACGTGGTGCTCGCCGTCGCGGCGCTCGACGAGGGCCAGACCGGTCGCGCGCTCGAACTGATGACCTCGGTCCACGCGCGCGCGCATCGCAACGGCGACACGATCACCCAGGCCGAGATCCACAGCCTGATGCCCTCGGGCGTTGAACTGGGCGAATGCACGGGCACCCGGCGTTCGGCCCTGGTCGCCCGCACCGGCCTTCGCGGCGCCACGCTGGACTGGCTGGTCAAACCGTCCAAGGTGGACGCGCCGCTGCTGATCGCGCAGCACCGGATCCGCTGAGGACGCGGCAGGTCTGCGCGAAACATCGCTGTCCTTGACCGGAACGCGGTTCCGGTCGCACCGGGTGCCTGATGCGCGGCTTTGCCTGGCCGCGCGGACCGCTCCCGGCCAGCGCGGTTAGCGGTTAGCGCCTAGCGGCCAGCGGCCGCTTACAGCATTCCCGTTTCCAGCCGCGCCACTTCCGACATCATGCTGCGGTTCCACGGCGGGTCGAAGACCAGCTCGACGTCGGCTTCGGCGACGGTGGGGATCATCTCGATCTTGTCGGTGACGTCGGCGACGAGGATGTCGCCCATGCCGCACGCCGGCGCGGTGAGGGTCATGCGCACCTGCACGATGCGCTGCCCGGGATGCTCCGGATGGGCTTCCACGCGCGCTTCGTACACCAGGCCCAGGTCGACCACGTTGATCGGGATTTCCGGATCGAAGCAGGTGCGCAGCTGTCGCCACACCATCTGCTCGACGGCTTCGTCGTCGGCGCCTTCGGGCAGTTCCAGCGGCGGCGGGGCTTCCTTGCCGATGGCGTCGGCGTCGGCGCCGGCGATGCGGAACAGATTGCCTTCGACGAACACCGTCCAGCTTCCCCCCAGTGCCTGGGTGATGTAGCCGACGCTGCCCGCAGGCAGGGTCACCTTCTCGCCCTGGGGGACCAGGACGACGTCGCAATCGCGCTCGAAGCGCACCGGTTCGCTGCTGCGGGAATACATGTCAGGAAGATCGGGGCGAACCCGCACTGGAGCAAGGCGGGAATTCTACGTGGTCGGGGGGCCGCGGGCGTCGGCGGATGCCTGGGCGGGGTGGGATGCAGCGTCGCCGCGCACGGTCCGGTCGCCGTTCATGCGCGCGCCCCTGCCTGCCGACGCCCGCGGACGCCCAACCCGGTATCCTTGCGCGCTTCATGCCTCCCGCCTCCTCCGACCCCGGCACCCCGCCTCCGCCCTCCCGGTGGACCCACGCGTTTCGCGCCGCCTGCCTGCTGGGTGCCTGCGCGGGCTTCGCGGCGGTCTGGGTGATCCTGTGCGCGGCCAACGAACGCCAGAACAGCTGGATGGCGCTGCTCGGCGCGCTCGATGTGATCTGGATCATGCGCCTGGTCGGCTGGCCCGCCGGCCCGGGCCGCCACTGGGTGGCCGTGGCCGCCACCGCGGTGATCGTGGTGGTGGCCAACTGGTGGATCGTCGCGGTGCAACTGGGCTACGCCATGGGGTTTTCGCCGCTGGATTCAGCGCTGCGCCTGGGCCCGCACCACGCGTGGACGCTCGTGCAACTGGCCAATGGCCCGTGGGATGCGCTGCTGATCGGCGCATCGCTGGTGCTGGCGGCCATCGCGTCGCGCTAGAAGCCACGCCGCGCCCGCGCCTGGCGGTCCGTGCGGCAAACCCGGCCCAATCGCTGCGTTACACGCTGCGCAGCGCCTCGCCCAGCCGCGCCATGGCCAGGGTGATTTCCTTGGGCGACACACCACCGTAGCCCAGCAGCAGGCCCACGCGTCCGGGTGGCTCCAGGTAGCACGGTCCGATGGCGTGCAGGCCCACGCCGCGCTGGCGTGCCGCCTCGATCAGGGCCGCCAGCCGCGCGTCGTCGAACCCGCGCAGCCAGGCCACCAGGTGCATGCCCGCCTGCGAGTCGCGCACCTCGACCCGATCCTGTGCGTGCTCGCGCAGACCCGCCATCAGGGCGGCGCGGCGGGCGCGCAGGGTATGCGCGGCGCGGCGCAGGTGCCGCTCGAAACCGCGCGACTCGATGAAACGTGCCAGCGCCGCCTGCTCGATGGCGGGACTGCCGAAGGTCGACAACTGCTTGGCGATGCGGAAAGCCTCGCGCAGCGCGCGCGGCACCACCAGGTAACCCATGCGCAGCGCGGGGAACAGGGTCTTCGAGAAGGTGCCGACATACAGCGTGCGATCGTGCGCATCCAGCGAGCGCAGCGCGGCGATGGGCGCCCCGCCGTAGCGGAATTCGCCGTCGTAGTCGTCCTCCAGGATCCAGGTCTCGTGCGTCTGCGCGTACCGCAGCAGGGCCAGGCGCCGCGGCAGCGACATCACGCTGCCCAACGGGAACTGGTGCGACGGGGTCACGCACACCAGCCGCGGCGGCGTCGCCGGAAGCCGGTCGCAGACCAGGCCCTCGTCGTCCACCGGCACGGTTTCCACCATCGCGCCATGCGCCACGAAGGCGCGCCACAGCGCGACGTAATGCGGGTCTTCGATCACCACGCGGTCGCCTGCGTCCAGCAGCACGCGGGCGCTCAGCGCCACGGCTTCCTGCGTGCCCGAGACGATCAGGACGTCCTCGGGATCGGCCTGCAGGCCACGACGACGCGCCAGGTAATCGCAGACCGCCGTGCGCAGGTCCAGCCGGCCGGCGGCTTCGGGGTAATTGGGGCTCGTATAGGCGGCGGCATGCGCCAGCTCGCGACGCCAGGCCGTCGTGAGCGCCGGATTGGTCAGCGGCAGCCCGTACTGCAGGTTGAACGGCAGGTCGTGGAACTGCGCGCCGGCGATGGGGCGGCGACAGGACGCCACGGCGCGATGCGCGTACTGCGACATCCGCGCCGCAGCGGGCGCCGGAACCGGCACCTGCGCGGCGATCGCGTCGACGGCCACATGGCCGTTGAGCGGCGCGACATAGCTGCCCGATCCGACCTTGCCGTGCAGGAAGCCCTCGGCGGCCAGCTCCTCGTAGCTGGCCAGGACCGTGTTGCGCGACAGGCCCAGCTCGCCGGCCACGACCCGCGTCGCCGGCAGGCGCGCGCCACTGGCCAGGCGGCCGCTGAGCACGGCGTTTTTCAGCGCGCGCGTCAGTTGCGCCTGGCGCGACCCGCGACCGTCGAGCTCAAGGAACATGGCGTCGCCGGGAGGTCATGGATTGGCTCCATCGATTCGAAACGGATCGGGGCTCGATCACAGCCATTTCAGGCGCGAGGATGACAGGCGTCAAGGCCGATCGTGGCCAGCTCGCGCCCACCGCCGGGAATCCGCCATGCATGCACAACTCCACCGCGCGTCCGCGCGCGCACGTCTCGACCCGGCCACCCTCGCCTGGGGCGGCCTGCTCATCGCCACGACGGATTTCCTGTTCTGCCTCGCGTTCTGGCTGCCCCTGGGCAGCAGCGTTCCCCGCCTGCTGCAGAGCGTGGCGGCCGGCGCGCTGGGACGCGACGCCTTCGCCGGCGGCTGGCCGGCGGCCGCGCTCGGCGCGGGTTTCATGTGGCTGATCGGCACCATGTTCGTGGGCGCCTATGCCCTGGCCGCGCAGCGGCTGGACACGCTGCGCCGGCATGCCGCGCGGCAGGGCCCGCTTTATGGCCTGGTCCTCTATCTGGTGATGCTGCGGGTCGTCGTGCCGCTCTCGGCGGCGCCAGCACCCGCGCAGGCTTCCACCGCCTGGACGCTCGCCTGCCTGCCGATGTTTGCGGTGTTCGGCACGCTGGCGGCGGTCCTGGGCGCCCGCGCCGTCATGGTCCGCCGCTGACGCCGGGATCGTGGCTCCATTGATCGCGAGGGAAAGCGGCGCTGTCGGCACGCGCGACGGCGGCCGAGGATGCGCCCTGGCCCACGACCGGAACCGCCCATGGCGTCGATCCACCCTCCGCTGACCTCGGCGCCGCCGCGCGCCTGGTGGCCCGTCCTGCTGGCCGGCGTGGTCGTCGGCACGCTGGACCTGGTGTTCGTGTTCACCTTCTGGGGCGTGGGCTGGGACGTCGCCCCGACCCGGATCCTGCACAGCATCGCCGCCGGCATCCAGGGCGCAGCCGCCCACCAGGGCGGCACCGCCAGCGCGGCCCTGGGCGCGGCCTGCCACTATTTCATCGCCACCTGCATGGCCGCCGCCTGGTGGCTGGCCAGCGGCCGGTGGGCCCTGCTGCGCCAGCGGCCGCTGGCCTGCGGCCTGGCGTACGGCCTGCTCCTGTACGGCTTCATGACCTGGGTCGTGGTGCCCCTGTCCAACGCGCCCCCGGGCGGACGCATGCCGCTGGCGTGGACCTTGTCGAGCATCGCGATGCACGCCCTGATCGGCGTGATCTGCGCATCGCTCGCCACGCCGGGCCGCCGCGGCCGCTGAGTCGGCCGTCGTCGAAGTGGCTCCATCGGAGCGGTGAAAACTGGAACTCCCCCGCGACCAATGCGGGGACTAGCGTGGCCCCATGCCCGCCGAATTCCCGCGCCCCGTTCCGCTTCCCGAGTTCCACTGCCTGCGCTCGGGCACGCTCGACCTCGCCGGACTGCCGCGGGACCGCATGCACCTGGTCCATGTGGGCGGGCGCGGGCTACGGGTCGATTTGCCGGCGGGCTGGATGTCGGTCTGGATCCCCCTGCGCGGGGCCCCGGACATCGCGACGCCCGCAGACGCCTACCGGTCCCCGGACGACGCGCTTCCGCAGTGGCCGTTGCCGACCGGCCGGATGCTGGTAGCCCGCGGCGACCTGCTGACCGCCCGCACCCGCGCGCCTGCGCTATGCCTGCTGCTGGCCGGCACGCCCGCGGCCTGGAACGCCCTGCTGCGCACGCTGCCGGGCGCCCCCGCCTGCGGCGACATTTTTGCCAGGCAGTGGGCCTGCGCACGGCCGCTCCGCCGCGCGGCGGTGCGGATGGCGCAGTGCCTGCGGTCGGCGACGTTCGCCACGCTGGACCCGCCGGCAGGACTGTCCGCCCAGCGTGTGTTTGCGCTCGCCCTGGTCGACGCGCAGCGCGACCTGGAGCCCTTCGTCGATCGCTGCAACGGCCGCACGCCGCAGCGACGACGCCTCACCCTGCAGCGCCTGCTGCGCACGCACCAGTTGATCGAACGCGACCCCGAAGCCCGGCTGGAACTGGCGCAGCTTGCACGCAGCGCGAACTACTCGCCGTGGCACCTGATCCGGATGTACCGCGAAGTCTTTGGCGAGACGCCTTCCGAACATGCGGCCCGCCTGCGCCTGGAGCGGGCCTGGTCGCTCGTGCGCGACAGCGCCATGCCCGTGTGCCTGATCACCCAGCACCTGGGTTACGAAAGCCAGAGCGCCTTCTGCCGGGCATTCAAGAATGCCTTCGGCCTGACCACGACGCAGGTACGGCACCTGCCGGTCGAGGTGGCAAGACTGCGTTCGCATGCCGCCAACCACGTACGTCCGCGCAACGCGATTGCGGGAACGACGCGGGCTGCGCGCCACGCCGTTTCCTGAGGCCGCCGCAATCCGCGCGCTTCCCCGCCGCGGCCGCGGCGGGCGGCTTCAGTGGCCGCCGCCGTCCAGTGCCTTGAGCTCGCTCACCAGCGCCGCGACCATGCCCGCGCCGTCGCCGAACAGCATGCGCGTGTTGTCGGCGTAGAACAGCGCGTTCTCGATGCCCGCGAAGCCCGTGCCCTTGCCGCGCTTGATGACGATGGTGTTCTTCGAGTTGACCACGTCCAGGATCGGCATGCCGTAGATCGGCGAGGCGGGGTCGGTCTTGGCGACGGGGTTGACCACGTCGTTGGCGCCGATCACCAGCGAGACGTCGGTGTTGGCGAACTCGGGATTGATGTCGTCCATGTCGGTGATCAGGTCGTAGGGCACGCCCGCCTCGGCCAGCAGCACGTTCATGTGACCGGGCATGCGACCCGCGACCGGGTGGATGGCGAACTTCACCTTCACCCCGCGATCCATCAGCTTCTGGGTGAGCTCCCACACCTTGTGCTGTGCCTGGGCGACGGCGAGGCCATAGCCCGGCACGATCACCACGCGCTCGGCATAGGCCATCATGGCGGCGACGTCTCCGGCCTCGATCGGCTTCTGCGAACCGCCGATCTCCTGCATTTGCCCGCCGCCGCCGAAATTGGAGAACAGCACGCCGCTGATCGGCCGGTTCATCGCCTTGGCCATCAGCTGCGTCAGCAGCGTGCCGGCGGCGCCGACCATGGTGCCGGCGATGATCAGCGCCTCGTTGCCGAGCACGAAGCCCTCGAACGCCACGGCCAGGCCGGTCAGCGCGTTGTACAGCGAAATCACCACCGGCATGTCGGCGCCGCCGATCGGCAGTGTCATGAGCACGCCCAGCGCCAGCGCGGCGATGAAGAACGCGACGATCGCCGGCACGCCCAGGCCGTGCACCACCACGCCGCCCAGCACGACCGCGGCGATGGCCACGGCGGCATTGAAGAGCTGCTGGCCGGGGAAGGTGTAGCGCTTGTCCATGCGGCCATCGAGCTTGGCCCAGGCGATCACCGAACCCGACAGCGAAACCGCGCCGATCAGCGCGCCCACCACGCCCAGCACCAGGGTCACCATGGACGGCGGGCGGCCTTCGGCGGAGAAACGCAGCAGCTCGACGGCGCCGATGGCCGCGGCCGAACCGCCACCCATGCCGTTGTACAGCGCGACCATCTGCGGCATGTCGGTGATGGCGACCTTCTTGCCCGATACCCAGGCCATCACCGTGCCGATCACCAGCGCGGTGATGATCAGCGGCAGGTTGTGCAGGCCCGGCAGCAGGAAGGTGGCCGCCGTTGCGATCACCATGCCCAGGCCGGCCCAGCGGATGCCGCTGCGCGCGGTGACCGGCGAGGCCATGCGCTGCAGGCCCAGCAGGAACAGCGTGGCGGCGACCAGGTAACTGGCGGCGGCGATCCAGCCGGCGACCTGCGCGAACGTCGGGCTCATGCCTTGCCCCCGCCCTGGCCCGCGTCCTTCTTCTGCGAAGGCTTGAACATCTCGAGCATGCGCTCGGTAACCACGTAGCCGCCGGCGGCGTTGCCCGCACCCAGCAGCACGGCGACGAACCCGATCGCCTTCTCCAGCGTGGTATCGGCGTGGCCGAGGACGACCATCGCGCCGATCAGCACGATGCCGTGGATGAAATTGGAGCCCGACATCAGTGGCGTGTGCAGGATCACCGGCACCCGCGAGATGATCACGTGGCCGGCGATCGCCGCCAGCATGAAGATGTACAGCGCCACCATTCCGTTCGACATGCGTGCTTCCCGTTCCCGGTCGAGTCGTCGCCATCATAACGATCCCTGAACGCTTGCGGCGCCTGCGACGGGTGGCCGGTCAACGCCGCGCCGCCCCGCGCGTTTGCCTGTGCGGACGGGTGATCGCACGGCACAACGGCCGCGGCCCAGCCTCGGGAGAGACGACGTGAAGGGATATGAAAAGTTCTCATGCCGCGCCCTCGCCCTGGCGATCGGGCTGCTGGGCGCGGGCGGCGCGATGGCGGGCGACGTGGGCGACCGTGTCGACCACCGCATGGATCGCACCGGCGCTCGGGTCGAGGCACGCATGGACCGCCGGGGCGACCGCATCGATGCGCGCCTGGATCAGCGTGCGCAGCGGGCCGACCAGCAGGGCCGCGAACGCCAGGCCCGGCGCCTGGACCGCCAGGGAGACCGCGTCGACGCCCGTCTGGATCACCGCGGCGACCTGGCGCAGGCGCGCTGGGACCGGCGCGGCGATCGCATCGAGCGCCGCTGGGATCGCCGGCACTGAGGGGCCTGGCGCATGCTAGCCAGCATGGACACGCACGCCGCCCGGTCGTCGTCGCCTCCCGCCACGGCGGGGGTCGCGACCACGCTGGAGCTTTTCCTGGGCGACATCGGCACGCGCGCTTTCCGCTTCGCCGAAGGCGCGCTGCGCCATCGCGACGACGCGCAGGATGCCGTGCAGGACGCGATGACCCGCATGCTCGATTACCGTGACCGTCCCGCACCCGAATGGACGCCGCTGTTCTGGAGCATCCTGCGCAGCCGCATCGTCGACGTGCAGCGGCGCGGCATGTTCCGCTTGCGCTGGCTGGCGCCGCAGGGCGACACCGGCGCGGTCGAATGGGGCGAGCAGTGGGCCGATCCGGCTCCCGACCCCCAGCGTCACCACGATGGCCGCGAGGCCTGGTCGCGGCTGGCGCAGGCGCTGCGGTCGCTGCCGCGGCGCCAGCGCGAAGCCTTCAGCCTTCGCGTGCTCGAGGAACTGGACGTGGCCACGACGGCCCGCGTCATGGGCTGCGGCGAAGGCGCAGTCAAAACCCATCTGTCGCGTGCACGCATCGCGCTGCAGCGACACCTGGAGGAATTCAGATGATGACCGACTACCGCGCTTGCGACCCCCATTCCGATCCGCGCTCCAGCACCGATGCGGATTTCGACGCCCGCATGCGGAGCATCCACGCCCAGGCCGTCGCCGCGACTCCCGCTCGGGTGCGCCTGCAACTGCGACCACGACGGACGGCGGTGGCCCGGCCGTGGGCCCGCGGATGGACGACCGCGGCCGCCTTCGCCGTGGGGCTGGTCGCACTCGGAGCGCTGTGGCAGGGCCGGCCGCCGGGTGGCGACAAGGGCCTGTCGCCGGCGCCGGCACCCGTCATCGCCGGCGGCAGTTCGAGCGCACCGGGAGACAGCCCGCTCGACAGCCCCGACTACGACGACGCGTACGCCGCGCTCGATGAATCCCCCGAACTCTACGTGTGGCTCGAGTCCGACGAGGCCAGCGCGATGTTCGACACCAATGGTTCTGGCAAAGACGCCTCCAGTGGCGAGGCGGTGACGGAGTGATGACGATGAATCGGCTGTGCCTGCTTGTCCTGCTGCTGTGCGTGTCGCTGCCCGTGCTCGCCCAGCGGCCCGCGCCCGCGACGAACGTCGCGCCCACTTCCGCACCGGCGCCAACCTACCCGGCCTGGGAGCAGCTCAGCCAGGCCGAGCGCGAACGCCTGGTCGCGCCCCTGCGCGAGCGCTGGAACGCGCAGCCCGGCGCGCGCGCCCGGATGATGGAGCACGCCCGCCGCTGGGAGCTGATGACGCCCGAACAACGCCAGCGCGCCCACCACGGCCGCGATCACTGGCGGCAGATGAAGCCCGAACAGCGCGAGCACGCCCGCGCGCTGTTCGAGAAGATGCGCACGATGACGCCCGAGCAGCGGCGCGAACTGCGCACCCGATGGCACGCCATGACGCCCGAGGAACGCGAGGCTTGGGTGGAACGCAATGCACCACGCCACGCCCCTGGGGACGGCGAATCCCGATGAGCGCGGGCCGGCGGCTGACGCTGGCACTGGTGATCGGCGCCCTGCTGGGCGCGCCCACGCAGGCCCGGCCGGGCGTGGTCCCGGATCCGGCGCCGCCGGCCGTGTCGGTGGTGCGCGGGTTGAGTTACGGCGCCCACCCGGACCAGCGGATGGACCTGTACGTGCCGCATGGCGCGCGCCATGCACCGGTGATCGTCCTGGTGCACGGCGGCGGCTGGCGTCGCGGCGACAAGGCCATGCCCGGAGTGGTCAGGAACAAGGTCGCGCGCTGGGCACCGCGCGGCGTGATCATCGTGTCCGTCAACTACCGCATGCTGCCCGAGGCCGACCCGCTGACCCAGGCGCGCGACGTCGCCCGCGCCGTAGCCGTCTCCCAGCGCGCAATCGCGCGCCACGGCGGGTCGCCGGATCGATTCATCCTCATGGGCCACTCCGCCGGCGGCCACCTGGTGGCCCTGCTGGCCGCCTCGCCGGAGCTTGCGCGCGCGGCCGGTGTCCGCCCCTGGCTGGGCACGGTGCTGCTCGACAGTGGCGCGCTCGATACCGTCGCCCAGATGCGCGGGCCGCACGCGCCGCTGTTCGACGAGGCCTTCGGTGACGATCCGCAGTACTGGGCCGCCGCCTCGCCGCTGCAGCAGTTGCGCCAGCGCACCGTGCCGGTGCTGGCGGTGTGTTCCAGCCTGCGGATCCGCTCGTGTCCGGCCAACGCGGACTTCGTCGCGCGTGCGCGCGCCCTGGGGGGCCGCGCGCAGCTGCTTGCGCAGCCATTGGGCCACCGCGCGATCAATGTCAGCCTGGGTGAAGCCAACGCCTACACCGGATCGGTGGAAGGCTTCCTGCGCGACCTGGGCCTGCCACTCTGACGCGGAGCCGGCCGACCGGCGCCGGCCTCACGCGGTGGCGCGCTCCGGCCACACCGTGCGGGCCAGCAGTTCGTCGTTCCAGTCAAAAGTGATGGCACCGTCCTTGACGAACAGGCTCACGAAATTGAGCAGGTTGCGGGCATACATCTCGCTGGCGTGCACCGCCCCCAGGCTCGCCAGGTTGAGCGGACCGGCGATGGTCACGCCGCGACTGTCCACGGTTTCGCCCGGCCGGGTGAGTTCGCAGTTGCCACCGGTCTCGGCGGCCAGGTCGACGATGACGCTGCCGGGCTTCATGCCCTCCACCATCGCCGCGGTGAGGATCTTCGGCGCCGGACGACCCGGCACGGCGGCCGTGCACACGACCACGTCGATGCCCTTGAGGTGGTCGGCCAGGCGTTGCTGCTGCAGTGCGCGCTCCTCGTCGGTCAGCGCGCGTGCGTAGCCGCCCTCGCCGGCCGCGCTGACGCCCAGGTCCAGGAACTTGCCGCCCAGCGATTCGATCTGTTCGCGCGTTTCCGGACGCACGTCGAAGCCTTCGACCTGCGCGCCCAGGCGCTTGGCGGTGGCAATGGCCTGCAGGCCCGCGACGCCGGCGCCGACGATCAGCACCTTCGACGGACGGATGGTGCCGGCCGCGGTGGTGAGCATCGGGAAGAAGCGCGGTGCAAGCTGCGCGGCGATCAGCGTCGCCTTGTAGCCGGCCATGCCGGCCTGCGAGCTGAGGATGTCCATCGCCTGCGCACGCGTGGTGCGCGGCAGGCGTTCAAGCGGAAAGGCCACCAGGCCGCGAGCGGTGATCGCCTGCCCGCGCGCATCGTCCGCCTGCGGGGACAGCATGCCGACCAGCGTGGCGCCGTCCTTCATGTGCGCCAGCGCTTCGGCAGCGGGAGGGGCGACGCAGAGCACGAGGTCGGCATCGTGCAAGGCGGCCTGCGCCGAATCGGCGAGGCTGGCGCCGGCGGCGACGTAGGCCTCGTCGGTGAAACTGGCGGTCAGGCCGGCGCCACGTTCCACGCGCACCTGCGCGCCCAAGGGCCACCAGCTTGCGGCAGGTTTCGGGCGTCGCCGCGACGCGGCGCTCTCCCGGCGCGGTCTCACGCGCGATCGCGATCGTCACCGGCGGGTTCGCACGGGGCGCGTTCGTGCCACTGGTGCTCGTGGCAGGCGTGCTGGTGGCAGGCGTCGGCGCCGCTTCCGTCATGTCGTGCTCGCTCCTGGACAGTCGCGGGCATCGTAACGAATGGCGTCACGCCGCGCGATGGCTCTCGCGCGGCGTGGACATGCCGATTGGTTGTCAGGCGGCCTTGGCGAGCTTGTCGCGCAGGTGGCGCATCGCTTCGTCGGTCGGTGCGCGCTCGGCGCCAACCTGCAGCCGGCCCGACTGCGCCAGCGCCGACAGCTCGGCGGCGGACGCCACCAGGACCCGCAGGCCGCGGCGGTTGACCAGCAGGAAGCGACCGGTCAGCGGGCTGATCCAGGCCACCTTGACGGCGAGCGCCTGTCCGGCCGGATCGAGCAGGCGCAGCCATTCGCCCGGCAGCAGGCGGCGCATGCGCGCGGCCACTTCGGGATCGTGCTCGATGGTGTCGGTGCCACCGGCCAGCCAGACGGCGGCGTCGTCGCCGGCCGCATCCTCGTCGTTGGAGACGGGCAGCGGCTGCGGGCCGCGCTGGGTATCCGGATAGGCCAGCGCCCGGACGAGCTCGGCCAGGCCCTGGCGCGCGGAATCCTCATCGAGGCCGGAACTGGCCAGGCAGGAGACGATCGCCGCTTCCAGCGCAATCAGCCGGTCAGCCAGCTTGCGCCCATCGCGCCCGCTGCGGGCGAGGCGATCGGCATCCAGCAGGGCATCGCCCAGCGCGAGGGTTTCGTTGTGGCGCGTCGAGCCGGAACCATCGCGCAGCAGCGTCTGCACTAGGTGGTGCCGCCAGGGCTGCGACAGGAAGGCGCCGACTTCGGGCGTGATCGGTTCGTGGAACATGTAGCCCAGCACGCTGTCGGCCTGGGTGCGCGCTTCATTGAGACGCTCGCGGCCGAAGGTGGCCTTGGCGGCACGCGACTCCTGCAGCTCCACGCGCAGCCGGTGCTGCTGCAGCAGCGCCTCCAGCTCGGCATGGGCCATCTCGAAGACGGCCAGGTCCTCGTTGTAGTCGGCCACGATGCGCTGGGACACCGCCGCGCAACGTTCGATGAGTTCGCGATCCTGCGCCGTGGCGGCGCAGTTGCCTTCGCAGGCCTCGGTGATGGCGTCGAGCAGCCTGCGCGCGGGGTGTTCGCGTTTGACGAACAGTCCCTGGTCCTTCATCGCCACCTTGACGTAGGGCATGACCAGCCGGCCGTACAGACGGCGCGCATGGTCCAGCAGCGCGTAGCTCTGGAACAGCGATTCGAACAGCAGGCCCACCAGATCGATCGCGTCGTCGTGCTCCGCGCTCAGACGGGTCTGCTCCGGGCTGTGGCCCAGGCGACGGGCGCCGTCGCGCAGGCGGATGCGGATGGCCTCGGACAGCTTGCCACCCTCCCCGGACAGCGCGCGGACGAAGACGTCCGGCGACTCGGGCTGCAACAGCGAAGCAACGCTGACGATTTCTTCCATGCGCAATTCGCGGCGCGGCATCGTGCCCTGTGTCTGTTCGTCGGAGTGCGGCGGAGCCTGTTCGCGCCAGGCATGCAGCTGCCTGCGCAGCTGGGCGATTTCAGCGGCGACCGCGGGGTCTTCGACCCGGGGCCGTTCGCGCACGGGCACCAGGTCGTGCTCCTGGTCGCGCCGGGTGACGACGACATTTTCCGGGACAGGACGCGGCCCCTGGGCGACGCCGACGCCGTAGCCGGCACTGCCCAGCAGGCCGTTGACGCGCGAGTACAGCTCGCCAAGCACCCGGGCGAGCTCCTGCTCGTACGCGCGGAACATGAGCGGCTGCAGGTCATGCGGAAGCTGGGCGTCGCGGTAGGTCTCGATGAAGGCGCCCGCGAGGCGGCCCGCGCCGATGGGATTGGACGAGGCCTGCATCTGCAGCGATTCGGCCAGCTTGTCCAGGCGCAGGCTCATCGCCTGCAGGGGCGTGGCGTAGCGCGATTCGATGGCGTCGGCGAGCTGCTGGCCCGCCAGGTGGAAGGCGAGCTGGTTCTCGGCCACCAGCGACAGCGGCAGGTCACCGCGGCTGCGGATGCGCAGCGAACGGAAATCGTCGAAGCCCTGCGCGATCTGCTGGCGGAAGCGCATCACGTACGTGGCCGACTGCTGGCGCAGCTTCAGCAGCGCCTGCATCTCGATGTGGCGTCCGCTGCCGGCACGCAGGCTGGATTCGTGCAGCTGCTGCTCGACCGGCGCATACAGGCCATTGGGCACGGCGCCCAGCAGCTCGACGGCCAGCCGCTTGATCTCTTCCAGCACGCGCGCGGGGTCGGGGCGCGAGCCGGACGGAGTTCCGGGATGTTCACCAAACATGGTTTCTACCTCTTCCCCAAAAGTGTGGTCTAACAGGCAATCGCCGGGGGACGCCGCCCAACCCTTGGACTCCATGGCAGCATAGGCAGGAACTTGAGGCCGCTTGCGCGGCGATCACACGATCTGTGACTAATGTCTCATTCCCTTTGTAGACCCGATCCGGCTGCCCTGGCGGCCCTGGACCAACGACGCTCGGTGCCGGCCAAACAGCTGGGCGAACCGGGCCCGGACCGGGCCACGCTCCTGCGGTTGCTGGCCTCGGCCGTGCGCGTCCCCGACCACGGCAAGCGCACGCCATGGCGCTTCCTTTCCATCAGCGGTCCGACGCGCCAGGCGCTGGGCGAGCGGCTCGCGGCACGGGGACTGGAGCGCGACCCCGACGCCGGCGAGGCGGCCGTCGAGAAGGACCGGATGCGGTTCTCCCATGCCCCGCTGGTGGTGGTCGTCGTCGCCCGGCTCGGACCGGATGAGAAAATCCCAGAAAGCGAGCGCCTGCTGAGCGCGGGCTGCGTCTGCTTCGCCCTGCTGCAGGCCGCCCAGGCCGCCGGATTCGGCGCGCAGTGGCTGACCGGCTGGCCCGCCTACGACCCGCAGGTCGGCCAGTGGCTGGGCCTGCAGGCCGACGAGCACGTGGCCGGCTTCATCCATATCGGCACCCCGCGGCTCGAGGTGCCCGAACGCGAGCGGCCTGATCCGGCCACCCTGCTGCAGGAACTGGTGTTGTGACCTCGCCCGACACCAGCGCCACCACGCAGCCGCTGTACCTGGTGGACGCGAGCATGTACGTGTTCCGTGCCTGGCATTCGATGCCCAACGAGTTCACCGACGAGGACGGCTGGCCCACCAACGCCGTCCATGGCTTCGCGCGTTTCCTGCTCGAACTGCTCGAACGCACGCGTCCGCAGCACATCGCCATCGCGTTCGACGAAGCGCTGGACTCGTGCTTCCGCAACGGGCTCTACCCGGCCTACAAGGCCAACCGCGAGAGCGCGCCGGATGAACTCAAGCGCCAGTTCGCCCATTGCAAGATGCTGTGCATCGCGCTGGGCCTGCCGGTGCTGGCACACGAGCAGTACGAAGCGGACGACCTGATCGGCAGCGCCCTGGCCCGCCAGCGCGCGCACGGGTTCCGCGGCGTGATCGTCTCGGCCGACAAGGACCTGTCGCAACTGCTGGTGGAAGCCGACGAACAATGGGACTACGCCCGCAACCAGCGCTGGAGCGCCGGCGGGGTGAAGGACCGCCACGGCGTGGAGGCCGTCCAGATCGCCGATTACCTCGCACTGACGGGCGATGCGGTCGACAACATCCCCGGCGTGCCCGGCGTGGGCGCCAAGACGGCGGCGGCCTTGCTGGCGCATTTCGGAACGCTCGACGCCCTGCTGGCGCGCGTGGACGAGGTGCCCTACCTGCGCCTGCGCGGGGCGGCCGGTGTCGCGGCCAGGCTGCGCGAGCACCGCGAGCAGGCGCTGCTGTGGCGCCGCCTGACCACCGTCGCGCTGGACGCCCCGCTCGAGGATGGCCACTTCACCCGCGGCAATCCCGACGGCGGAATGCTGGCCACGCTGTGCCAGTCGCTGCGCTTCGGCCCGATGACCCGTCGCCGCCTGCATACGGCGGCCGGCCTGGAGATGGCGGTCGCCTGACCGGGCGCTGACACGTCCCGCAACGCCGCACGCGGTAGCATCGGGACATGAGCCAGATCGATCACGAAGCCAGCGACCTTCCCACCGAAACCCTTTATGACGGCCAATGGCTGCGGATGCGCCGCCGCGGTCATTGGGAATTCGCCGAGCGCACGCATGGCACGGGCATGGCGGTGATCGTCATTGCGCTGACCCCCGATGACCAGGTGCTTTTCGTCGAGCAGTACCGCGTGCCCCTGGGCGCGCGGACGATTGAAATGCCGGCCGGCCTGGTCGGCGACGATCACGCCCACGACACGCTGGAAACGGCGGCGCGACGTGAACTGATCGAGGAGACCGGCTGGGATCCGGCCCAGGTGGAGGTGCTGCTGGTCGGTCCGACCTCGGCGGGCATGAGCAGCGAGCGCATCGCGTTCGTCCGCGCCACGGGGCTGCGCCGGGTGGGCGAAGGTGGCGGCGTCGACGGCGAAGGCATCACGGTCCACAGCGTGCCGCGCGCGCAGGCGCCGGCCTGGCTGATGGCCCGGCAGGCAGAAGGATTCGAGCTGGACCTCAAGCTCTGGGCCGGCCTGTGGATGCTCGAGCGCGATCCGGACGGCACGCCGCGAGCGGACCTGTCGCCGTAGGCCGCGTCGCGGCGGTGGCTCAGGCGTAGCGCTGCGTCGCCGCGACCAGCGCGTCGACGTTCTCCGCCTCGAAGGCCGAATGCCCGGATGCGGGCGTGATCACCAGTTCCGCGCGTGGCCAGGCCTTGTGCAGGTCCCAGGCGTTCTGGACGGGGCACACCACGTCGTAGCGCCCGTGCACGATCACGCCGGGAATGTCGGCCAGCCGGTGCGCGTCGCGCAGCAGCTGGTCCTCGACTTCGAAGAAACCGCCGTTGACGAAGTAGTGGTTCTCGATGCGGGCGAAGGCCAGCGCGAAGGCCGCATCCTCATGGCCGGCGACGAATTCATCGTCGACGTGCAGGAAGCTGGTCGCGCCCTCCCACACGCTCCAGGCGCGCGCCGCGGCCAGGCGGGTGGCTTCGTCCTGGCTGGTGAGGCGGCGGTGGAAGGCCGAAATGAGGTCGTGGCGCTCGACCGTCGGGATCGCGCCGACGTAGTGCTCCCACGCATCCGGGAACAGGCGCGAGGCGCCTTCCTGGTAGAACCATTCCAGTTCCCAGCGACGCAGCATGAAGATGCCGCGCAGGACCAGTTCGGTCACCTGCTGCGGGTGGGCTTGCGCGTAGGCCAGCGCCAGCGTCGAGCCCCAGGAACCGCCGAACACCTGCCAGCGGTCGATGCCCAGGTGCTCGCGCAACTGCTCGATGTCGGCCACCAGGTGCCAGGTCGTGTTGTCCACCAGGTCCGCGTGCGGGAGCGACCGGCCGCTGCCGCGCTGGTCGAACAGGACGATGCGGTACTTCGACGGATCGTGGAACCGGCGCATGCGGCTGCTGCAGCCCGCGCCCGGTCCGCCGTGCAGCATCACCACCGGCTTGCCACGCGGGTTGCCGCACTGCTCGTAGTACAGCGCGTGGCGGTCGTCGACCCGCAGGATGCCGCTGTCGAAGGGTTCGATGTCCGGATAGAGCGTGCGCATGGCGACATCCGCTGGAATGCAGAAGGAAATTCTAGCGCAGGCCCGAGCGGGTCCCGCTGCGGTCAGTTGGCGGCGCGACCCAGGGTGACCCGGTCGCGCGCTTCCAGGTCCTGGTGCGTGGCGACCTCGAGCAGCCCCGCCCCGGCCAGCAGCGCGCGGACCGCGGCGCCCTGCTCCCAGCCGTGTTCGACCAGCAGCCAGCCGCCGGCCAACAGATGCCGGGGCGCCTGTCCGGCGATGGCCCTGATCGCATCGAGCCCGTCCGCGCCCGAGGACAGCGCACCGGCAGGCTCGAAGCGCAGGTCGCCCTGCTCCAGGTGGGCGTCGCCCAGCGCGATGTAGGGCGGATTGCTTGCGATCAGGGCCAGCCGCTCGCCTCGCAGGGGCTCGAACCAGTCGCCCTGCCGGAAGTCGACTTTGGACAGGCCCAGCATCCGCGCATTGCCGCGGGCGACCGCGAGCGCGGCGTCACTCACGTCCGTGGCGATCACCTGCACGTCGGGACGTTCGCAGGCCAGCGCCAGCGCGATGGCTCCGCTGCCGGTGCCCAGGTCCGCTACCGCGTGCGCCCCCGACTGCGGCATGCGCGCCAGCGACAGCTCCACCAGCAGCTCGGTTTCCGGGCGCGGAATCAGCGTCGCCGGCGACACGGCCAGGTCGAAGCGCCAGAAGCCGCGATGGCCAGTGATGTACGCCAGCGGTTCGCCCTGCAGGCGTCGCGCCAGCAACTGTCCGAACGCCGCGGCCGCGGCGGCAGGCACCGGGTCGTCGCCATGGGCGAACAGCCAGCCGCGCGGACGCTCCAGTACATGCGCGAGCAGCAGGTCGGCATCCTCGTGGGCCACCTGCGTGCGCGCGCCGCGCAGCAGGGCCGATACCGTCGCGGGCGCCGCGTCGCTCATGGCATCAGCCGCCGTCAGGCCGCCGATTGTTCCAGCGTGACCGCCACGGCATGCACCACCGCAGCGATCTTCAGCGCGCTCTGCACGCCCTGCGCGGTGATGTCGTGCTGGCGCAGGGTGCGCTCGTGCGAGTCCATGCAGGCACCGCAGCCATTGATGGCCGACACGGCGAGCGAGGCCAGTTCGAAGGTCATCTTGTCGATGCCCGGATTGCCCATGATGTTCATGCGCAGGCCCGCGCGCAGCTTGCCGTACTCGTCGTTCTGGATGAGGTGGGTGGCGCGGTAGTAGACGTTGTTCATCGCCATGATCGCGGCCGCGGCGCGCGCGCCGTTGATCTCCTCGGGCGAAAGCTGCTCGGCGGCGAAGCTTTCGATCGCCGCGACCAGCGGCGCGTGACGCCCGGCGATGGCGCAGGCCAGGGCGATGGCCCGGATGCGCTTGCCGTCCAGACCGGGCGAACCGGCATCGCTCAGCACGCTTTCGAGGTTCAGGCGCAGGTCCTTCGCGTAGTCGGGAATCTGGCTGCGCAGTTCGGGCAGGCTCATGGAGATCTCCTGGAATCGGGGCGGCGGTTCACGGAATCGTAGCGACGGGCAGCGGCAGGCGCGGTGCGCCACCTCCGGGCCGATCGGCGCCCCGTGAACGCGGTGGGGAATGTGGAAGCCGGCAAGGCGCCGAGAGACAGCCGGGGCGAACCCCGGCTGTCAAAGTCCCGCTGGGAGGGAGAGAGAGAAGGGCCGGAGGGAAGGGCCGGCCCCGCACAGCGGGACGAAACTGCAATGACGTTGGCGGTGACGCGGGCCGCGATCAGGCGACCTTGAGCGTGTCTTCGCCCTGGTGCCAGTTGCAGGGACACAGCTCGTCGGTCTGCAGGGCGTCGAGCACGCGCAGCACTTCTTCCGGGCTGCGGCCCACCGACAGGTCGGTCACATAGACGAAGCGGATGATGCCGTCCGGATCGACGATGAAGGTGGCGCGCTGGGCGACGCCGGCTTCCTTGTCGAGGATGCCCAGCGCGGAGGTCAGTTCGCGCTTGACGTCGGCCAGCATCGGGAACGGCAGGCTGTTCAGGTCCTTGTGGTGGGTGCGCCAGGCGTGGTGCACGAACTCGCTGTCGGTCGAGCCGGTCAGCAGCTGGGCATCGCGGTCCACGAAAGCCTGGTTGTGGTTGGCGAAACCGACGATCTCGGTCGGGCAGACGAAGGTGAAGTCCTTCGGGTAGAAGAACACCACCAGCCACTTGCCCTTGTAGGTGTTGTTGTCGATCTCGACGAACGCGTTCTTGAGATCGTTGGAAACGGTGGCCTGGACCTTGAACTGGGGAAACTTGTCGCCTACGGAAAGCATCGATCGACTCCTGTCGAGGGGTTTGGGGAAGAGTGGGAAGCCTGCGCGCCGGACTGTTCGCCCTGCGCGATGGGAGCATGCTGCGCCCGAGGGTTTGATAATGGAAGTGGATTGTTTCTATGATCGCGATAGGGACGATCAATGGACGGAGCTCCAGGATGGGGCGGCGGGCGGCAGCGCGACCTGGTTCGCCACCGTGCGCGCCGTCTGTCACCCGACGCCTCCCCCATCAGGCGCCTCCGACTCCCCACCACCACTGCCACTCCGGAATGAACCTTCGCGACCTCCGCTACCTCGTCGCCCTCGCCGACCACAAGCACTTCGGCCGGGCGGCCACGGCCAGCTTCGTCAGCCAGCCCACGCTGTCGACGCAGATCCGCAAGCTCGAGGACGAACTGGGCGTGGCGCTGGTGGAGCGCGCGCCGCGCAAGGTGATGCTCACGCCCGTTGGCCGGGACATTGCCGAGCGCGCGCGCAAGGTGATCGCCGACGTCGACCAGATGACGCAAATTGCACGGCGCAGCCAGGATCCGGAGGCCGGTACCGTCCGGCTCGGCCTGTTCCCGACGCTGGGACCTTATCTGTTGCCGCACGTAGTGCCGGGCCTGCGCAAGCGATTTCCCCGGCTGGAACTGCTGCTGGTGGAAGAGAAGACCGACCAGATCCTGGCCCGCCTGCGCGACGGCCGGCTCGACGCCGGCCTGCTGGCCCTGCCCGTGCACGACGACCAGCTGCACGTCGAACCGCTGTTCGACGAGCCCTTCCTGCTCGCGGTGCCGCGCCACCATGAACTGGCCCGCCAGGCTTCCCTGCGGGTGGCGGACCTCGACAACCGCCACCTGCTGCTGCTCGAGGAGGGCCACTGCCTGCGCGACCAGGCGCTCGACGTATGCCGCATGGCCGGCGCCGACGAACGCGACGGTTTCCGCGCGACCTCGCTGGAAACACTGCGCCAGATGGTGGCCGCCGGCGTGGGCATCACCCTGCTGCCCATGCTCGCGGTGCAGCCCCCGGTGCCGACTTCGGCGGACATCGCGCTGCTGCCCTTCCGGGGCGAGCCGCCATTCCGGCAGATCGCGCTGGTCTGGCGCCGCAGTTCCGCAATGGCCGGGCTGATGATGGAACTGGCCGCCGAACTGCGCGCGCTGCCGCGGGGGCTGCTGCAGCCGCCGCCGGAACTGGCGGGGACAAAGAGAAGCAAGGCGCCAGCCCGGCCCAGGGCGGGAACATGATCAACCCGCGCACGCTGATCGTGTTGCTCGCGCTGGCCGCGGCGGGCTGGTGGTATTCGCCGCTGTCGCCCCGCGGCAACGCCGGCCAGGCCCTTGCGCAAGGTGCCGCCGGCGGCTGCGAGCTGCCACCGCGGGTGGCGCCCCTGGAGGCGCCGCTGCAGACGCCGGTCCCCGCCCACCTGCAACCGATCCGGTTGCCTGCGGCCACGCTGCGACCCTTGGCCGGGTTCAGCGTCGACGCCAAGGTGCTGTCGCGGCACGACTACGACGGCGACCGCGAATCCGCGCTGTCCCCCGTCGACTTCGCGCTGGGCTGGGGCGCGATGCGCGAGGACTCCGTCGTCGATCGCTTGAACATCACCCAGTCGGGTCGCTGGTATCACTACCGCTACACCGGCGCGCCACCGATCCCGCATGAGGACATCGGCCGCTCGTCGGCCAACATGCACATGATTCCCGCCGACGCCGGCGTCGCCGACGCACTCGAAGCAGTCGAGGCCGGCGATCGCGTGCGCATCGACGGCTGGCTGGTGGAGGTGCAGGCCACCGATGGCTGGCAGTGGCGCAGTTCGACCACGCGCGAGGACACCGGACGCGGCGCCTGCGAGGTCGTGTACGTGTGTGCGGTGACGCGGCTCTAGAAGCCCTCGCGCAAGCAGATTCCACCCGGAGGCTGGCGAGTGCGGCCCACCGTCAAAGGCGTCGGCCCGCCGTGACCACCGGGCAGTCCACCCCAGTCCCGACCTGCCCGCAATGACCCGTCGGGTTCTTGGCCAGGTACTGCTGGTGGTACTCCTCGGCGAAGTAGAAGTGCGGCGCCGGAAATTCGATCCTGGTGGTGATGGGCCCGAAGCCGGCCGCAGTCAGCCGCTGCTGGAACGCGTCGCGGCTGGCGACCGCCGCATCGTATTGCGCTCCGGTGTCGCAGTGGATGACCGAACGATACGGGGTGCCGACGTCATCGCCCTGGCGCATCCCCTGGGTGGGATCGTGGCCCTCCCAGAACACGCGCAGCAGCTCGGCGATCTCCAGGACGTTCTCGTCGTACACCACCTGCACGACTTCGGCGTGCCCGGTCAGGCCGCTGCAGACCTCCTGGTAAGTGGCGTTGGGGGTGAACCCGCCGGCGAAGCCGACGGCCGTGCTCTCCACGCCGCGCAGGCCCCAGAACCTGCGCTCGGCGCCCCAGAAGCAGCCCATCCCGAACTGCACGGATGCGAAGCCGACAAAGGCATCGCGCAAGGGACTGCGCAGCACGTGATGGACATTGCGCAGCGACATCGGCTCGTCGCGTCCGACCAGCGCCTCGTCCGGGCGTGGCATGCGCTGTTTGAAAGCTCCGATTCCCAGCATCACGCACTCTCTGTTGCAGGATCCGGACAGATGGTGCGGCAGCAAGGATTCAGTCGCGGTGACCGTCGGCAGGTGCTCCGGACCGAAGCCCCACCTCCGGCGCGGCCTTCGCCTCTGCCCCATCCCCCGCCTCGCGCGTCGACTGCGCGCGCGCCAGGCCCAGGAAAATGCCCGCCAGCGACAACCCCAACCCACACAGTTCGACTGCACCCAGGTGGGCGTCGAACAGCAGCCAGTCCCACACGTAGGACAGCAGGGGCTGCAGCAGCAGGCACAGGCCAAGCACGCCGGCCTGCAGCTTCGGCATGACGCGGCCGATGACCAGCCAACCGAAGACCTGCGCGATCAGCGCGTAGGCCAGCAGTGCGCCCCAGTCCGCGGCTCCGGCCGGACGCAGCTTTTCATCCCCCAACAGGGTCATCCCCAGCAGCAGCGTTGCGCTGAACAGGCATAGCCACCACAGCATCGCCTCGTTGCTGAGGCTGCCGCGTTGCGCCTGGCCCGCGCGGAAGGCGATCAGGAACGCGCCGTAGGCCACTGCGGTGCCCAGTCCGAAGGCGATGCCCAGGCGGAAGCGCGCATCGAAGCCCGACCAGCCCGGCGCCAGCAGCAGCGCCAGCCCGGCCAGCGCCAGCAGCAACCCCGCCCACAATCGCCACCCGCCGCGCTCGCCGAGCACCAGTGCGCCGTAGCCGGCCAGCGCGAACACCTGGAAATTACCCAGCAACGTCGCCAGGCCCACGCCGACGTAGAGGATGCTCCGGTGCCACATCCACAGGTCGATGGCGAAGAACACCGCCGCCGCCAACAGCAGGCCGAGCACCCGCCGCGACGGCTTCCAGCCGGCGCGCACCTTGGGCCGCGCCAGCCAGGCCAGCAGCAGGATGCCGGCCAGGCCCATGCGCCAGAACGCCGATGCCGTGGGCCCCACGCTCGTCCACTTCACGAACACCGCCGAGGTGCTGATCAGCGCCGCGCCGACGGCCATCGCCACCAGCGCGCCGCGCGGGGCGCGGTTGGTCATGTCGCAGCCAGGGCGTCGGTGGCTTCGATGCGCTCGGGTTCGATCGCCGCCGCGTCGCGCCATTCGCGCAGGGCCGGCAAGGCGGTCAGCGCATCGACCCAGGCCCGTGCCGTGGCGTCCATCGGCACGCCGTAGCCGATGAAGCGCATCGCCACCGGCGCGAACATCGCATCGACGATGCCGAACGCACCGCACAGGAAATCGCCGCCCTGGCCGTGTTCCCGGCGCAACTGGCCCCACAGCTGCTGGATGCGGTCGATGTCGGCCTGCGCCTTTTCATCCCAGCGGTACCCGTCGGGCACGCGACGGCAATTCATCGGCAACTGCAGCCGCAGCGCGCGGAACCCCGAATGCATCTCGGCCACGGCGGCGCGCGCCACGGCGCGGGCGCGCAGGTCCGCGGGCCAGCCGCGGCCATCGAGCCAGCGCTCGTTGGCGTACTCGCAGATGGCGAGCGAATCGGGCAGCACCAGGCCCTCGTCATGCAGGACCGGCACGCTGCGCGTGGGGGACCAGCGGCCGATCTGCTCGAAGAATTCCGGCGTGTCGAGGTTCAGCCGCAACTCGTCGAAGGCCACGCCGAAATGACGCAGCAACAACCACGGGCGCAGTGACCAGGAGGAGTAGTTCTTGTTGCCGATGACGAGCAGGGGCATGGCGGGCGATCCGTCGGGGAACAAGCGCCCAGTGTGACGCAGCCGATGCGTGCGTGGCCCACCGTCGGTGGAACATTGACGCCGTCCTGTTACGCCGGCATCCAGCCCTCGTGGCCCTGGAGCAGATCATCGTCGGCTTCGCCGGCTTCGCCCTGGGTCAGCGGCAGCGCGGTCACGATGGCCTGGGCCTGCGGGAAGACGACATCCGGCACGCACACGGCCACGACGCCGAACAGCGGCAGTTCGCCCATGCCTCCCAGCAGCTGCTCGCCGCGCAGGAAGACCGGGATCTCCTCGGCTTCCAGCGCGTGGCGCACCAGGTGCGCGTCGATCAGGTTCGCGGCCTCATAGACGACTTTCATGGCGCAGCTCCCAGGGTGTTCCAAGGGTCCAGCGGGATGGCCGCGGGCCAATGCCCGGGCTTGCCCCAGCATACGCCGCCTCAGCAGTGCAGCAGCGCCAGCAATGGCAGCGGCGCCGGCCAGCGGGCACGGCCACCCAGGGCGTCGATCTCGATCACCACGCTGGCGCCCACCAGCTCGACCTGCAACTGCTCCAGCAGGGTGCGCCCGGCAGCCAGGGTCCCGCCGGTCGCCAGTACGTCGTCCACCAGCAACACCCGGGCGCCGGGTCGAAGCCCCTGCGCCCCTACTTCCAGCCGGGCGCTGCCGTATTCCAAGTCGTAATCCACGCCGATGGTCGGCGGCGGCAGCTTGCCCACCTTGCGCAGCGGCACGAAGCCGGTTTCCAGCACCTGCGCCATGGCCGCGCCGAAGATGAAGCCGCGTGATTCGATCCCGCAGATCGCATCCAGCCGCGCGTCCCGCCATGGCTTGGCCAGTGCGGCGATGCAGGCCGCCAGGCCCGCCGGGTCGGCCAGCAGCGGGCCGATGTCCTTGAAAGTCACGCCAGGGCGGGGAAAGTCGGGGACGTCGCGGATCAGGTCTTGCAGGCCCATGGCGGTCCTGGAGGCGGGAATGGGCCGAGCTTACGGCCCGGCGCGGCGGCTGTCCCCGCCATCGGGCGTGGCCGCGAAGGGAGCCGGGTGCGCCGGCGGGCTAAACTCCCCGTTCTCCCACGCTTGCTGCTGCCGAATGTCCGCATCGCCCGACCCCACCCTCCCTCCCTCCGCCGACGGCACCCCGGCCAGGCAGGACTTCATCCGGCAGATCGTCCGCGAGGACCTGGCCAGCGGCAAGCACGCGGCCATCCGCACCCGCTTTCCGCCCGAGCCCAACGGCTATCTGCACATCGGCCACGCCAAGGCGATCTGCCTGGACTTCGGCGTCGCCCGCGAGTTCGGCGGCGAATGCAACCTGCGCCTGGACGACACCAACCCGGCGAAGGAAGACCCCGAGTACGTGCGCGCCATCCAGGACGACGTCCACTGGCTGGGCTTCCAGTGGCACGACCTGCGCCACGCATCGGACTACTTCGAGGTGTTCTACCTGGCCGCGCAGAAGCTGATCCGCCAGGGCGACGCCTTCGTCTGCGACCTCACCGCCGAGCAGGTCCGCGAATACCGCGGCAGCCTGAACGAGCCCGGCCGCAATTCACCCTTCCGCGACCGCAGCGTCGAGGAAAACCTGGACCTGTTCACCCGCATGCGCGCCGGCGAGTTCCCCGACGGCGCGCGCACGCTGCGGGCGAAGATCGACATGAGCTCGGGCAACATCAACCTGCGCGACCCGGCGCTCTACCGCATCAAGCACGTCGAGCACCAGAACACCGGCAACGACTGGCCGATCTATCCGATGTACGACTACGCGCATTCGCTCAGCGACGCGGTGGAAGGCATCACGCACTCGCTGTGCACGCTGGAGTTCGAGGACCACCGGCCGCTGTACGACTGGTGCGTGGACCGTGTCGACTTGGCCCACTCGCCGGAACTGGTCGCGCCGCTCACCGGCAAGGGCCTGCCCTTCGAGGCCGCCAAGCCGCGCCAGATCGAGTTCTCGCGCCTGAACTTCAACTTCCTGGTGATGAGCAAGCGCAAGCTGCTGGCGATGGTCAACGAAGGCCTCGTCGATGGCTGGGACGACCCGCGCATGCCGACGCTGCAGGGCATCCGCCGCCGCGGCTACACGCCGTCGGCCCTGCGCCTGATGGTGGACCGGGTGGGCATCAGCAAGCAGAACTCGCTGCTGGACATCTCGATCCTGGAAGGCGCGCTGCGCGACGACCTGGACGCGCACGCACCGCGCCGGATGGCGGTGGTCGACCCGCTGAAGCTGGTGCTGACCAACCTGCCGGACCAACACGAAGAACAGCTGACCTTCTCCAACCACCCCAAGGACGCCAGCCAGGGCGAGCGCCGGGTGCCGTTCTCGCGCGAGCTGTGGATCGAACGCGAGGACTTCGAGGAAGTACCTCCGCCAGGCTTCAAGCGCCTCACCCTGGGCGGCGACGTGCGCCTGCGCGGTGCGGGCATCGTGCGTTGCGACGAAGCGGTCAAGGACGCCGACGGCCGCGTGGTGGAACTGCGCTGCACGCTGGACCCGGAGTCGCGCCCCGGCATGGATGGCGCCAACCGCAAGATCAAGGGCACGATCCACTGGGTGAGCGCGCAGCACGCGGTCGCCGCCGAAGTCCGGCTGTACGACCGCCTCTTCACCGTGGCCGACCCGGATACCGACGAGGCCGGCAAGAGCTACAAGGATTACCTCAATCCACTGTCGCGCCGCACCGTCACCGGCTATGTCGAACCGGCCGCGGCGCAGGCCGGGCCAGAGCAGTCCTACCAGTTCGAGCGCATCGGCTATTTCGTCGCCGACCGCTACGACCATCGTGAAGGCGCCCCGGTGTTCAACCGCAGCGTCACCCTGCGTGACACCTGGGCCGGCAAGACTTGAGCTCCCCGCCACGAGGAGATCGCCGATGAAACCGTCCCAGCCAAGCGGGCGTGCCGTGCGTTCGCGCCTGCACGCCACCGTGTCCCCGGCCCTGAGGGCTGTCCTGCTCTTGTTGGCCCTGTTCGTACTGGCGGCCTGTGCCGCGCCGGCGCCGTCATCCCCGACGGCGAAGGCCGGCGACAGCGAGGCGGCGCCCGTCGCCCGCCCCGCGCCGGTTGAGGCGGCGCCTGCGGCAACACCGGCCCCGGCGACTCCGGCCCCCGCCACGCATACGCGCCAGACCGGTGGCCCGCTGCCGCCCGAACGCGTCGCCGACCGCAAGCCCGAGGCCCCGGCCGAGGTCAAGGTCGACACGTCGTGCCGCACCGATGCGGACTGCACGGTGAAGGACGTGGGCAACTGCTGCGGACACTACCCGGCCTGCGTCAACGTCAACAGCCCCACCGATCCCAAGGGTGTGCAGGCGCGCTGCGCGAAGAACGGCATGGCCGCGGTGTGCGGGTTTCCCGAGATCGCGGGCTGCAGCTGCGTGAACGGCACCTGCCAGGCGGCTGGCGCCGGTGGCGAGGTCGTGCGCTGATGCTCCACGCCCAGGTCCATCTCACCCTGCCCGTCTGGGTGCACGAAGCGGTCGACACGGCGCGTGCCTACGTGGGGGTCGAGGACAAGGTCGCACTGGCCATCGCCCTGTCGCGGATGAACTTCGAGGCGGGCACGGGCGGCCCGTTCGGGGCCGCCGTGTTCGGGCCGGACGACCGCATCATCGCCGTCGGCGTCAACCGCGTGCTGCCGCATGCCTGCTCGGTGGCGCACGCCGAGATCATGGCCTACATGCTCGCGCAGCAGCGCACCCAGCGTGCACGCCTCAACCGCGACGCCGAAGACCGGCCCATCGGCCCGGTCACCCTGGCCACCTCGTCGCAGCCGTGCTGCCAGTGCTACGGCGCCACCGTCTGGGCCGGCATCGACCACCTGGCGATCGGCGCCCGCGCCGAGGACGTGATGGGCCTGACCGAGTTCGACGAAGGGCCCTTGCCCGCCGACTGGATGGGCGAGCTCACCCGCCGCGGCATCGCCGTCACCCGCGACGTCCTGCGCGAGGACGCCTGCGCCGTGCTCGCCGCCTACGGCGCCGCCGGTGCGCCGGTCTACTGAAGCCGGTCCGCCGGCACCCCACGAAGACGGCCCGAAATGACTGCCCCCGACGCCCGCGGCGACGCCCTGTTCTGCACCTGCCGTGCCGGTTTCGAACCGGAACTGGCGGGTGAACTGAGCGAGCGCGCCGCGCTGGCGGGACTGGCGGGCTACGCGCGCACCCAGCGCAATTCCGGCTTCGTCGAGTTCTTCTGCGAACAGGCCGATGAACTCTCGCGCAGCCTGCCCTTCGACACGCTGATCTTCGCCAGGCAGAAGCTGCTGCGCCTGGCGGAGCTGCGCGGCTTCGATCCGCGCGACCGCATCACGCCGATCGTGGACGCGCTCGCGGCCCTGCCACCGGCGCTGTACGGCGAGCTGTGGGTCGAGCATCCGGACTCGGATGCGGCCAAGCCGCTGGCGGGACTGGCGCGAAGCTTCGGCAACGCGCTGCGTCCGGCCCTGCGCAAGGCCGGTGTGCTGGCCCGCGCCGACGATGCCCGCAAGCCGCGACTGCACGTGGTCTTCCTCGACGGCGACCACCTGGTGCTGGCGCGCAGCGACGCGCAGGACGATTCACCCTGGCCGCAGGGCATCCCCCGGCTGCGCATGCATGCCGAGGCCCCCAGCCGTTCCGCGCTCAAGCTCGAGGAAGCGCTGCTCACGCTGCTGCGCGAGGACGAGCGCGCGCGCCTGCTGCGCGATGGCATGCGTGGCGCCGACCTGGGCGCCGCGCCCGGCGGCTGGACGTGGGTGCTGGTGCGCAACGGACTGCACGTCACCGCCATCGACAACGGCCCGCTGCGCCAGCACCTGCTCGACAGCGGCCGTGTGGACCACCTGCGCGCCGACGGATTCCAGTGGCAACCCCGCACCGCGCTGGACTGGATGGTCTGCGACATGGTCGAGCAGCCGCGCCGCGTGGCCGAACGCATGGCCACCTGGATGCGCGAAGGCTGGTGCCGGCACACGGTGTTCAACCTGAAGCTGCCGATGAAGAAGCGCTGGGAGGAAACCCGGCTGTGCCTGGATCTCTTCCGCGCCCAGGCCGGGCCGTTGGCGGTGCTGCGCGCGCGCCAGCTGTATCACGACCGTGAAGAGATCACGGTGTTCGCCAGCGCACGGCGCTGAGGGTCCGCGGTCGGGCGCCGCGCCCGCTTCGTGCACGCCATCCTCATCTGCGTGAACCCCACCCCCCTCGCTTCCCGCATATCGGGCGGGGTTTACGCGGGTTTGATCACCCCGACGTTAGCGTTCGGTCGATCCCACAGGAGGAACGGACGATGCGCAAGTCGCACTATCTATCCATGCTCGCGCTGGTGTCGGCCATGACGGTCGTCGGCGCGGCCAACGCACAGAAGGCCGGCGAAGTGCCGGCGGTGCGCACCGCCGAAGCACAGGCGGACGAAGCCACCGCCCAGGCCGAAGAAGCCAAGGCCGAAGCCGAGTCGGCGCAGAGCGCCGCCCAGGCGCGCACGGGTGACGCGCGCGCCGCCCACGAAGCATCGATCGACGCCCAGGCCGCCGCACAGGATGCCCAGCAGGCTGCCGCAAAGGCGCAGGGCGCCGAGGCCGAAGCCAAGGGTGGCAGCAGCGCGACCGCGGCCGCCATCGAAGCCGGCCAGGCCGCCAGCGAGGCGACCAACGCCCAGCTCGCCGCCGAAGCGGCCAATGTCAGCGCGCACCAGGCCGCGCAGCCTGTGCCGCCCGCCGAACCCAGGACCATGGCTGACTACGACCCGATGCCCTCGCCAGGCGTGACGCCCACTCCGCCGGCCGGCGCGAAGCTGCTGCCGCAGGCCACCGCCTCCACCGGCGCACCGGTGTGGGTCACCTCCAGCCACGGCAACCCGGCGCCGAACGCGCACGGCGTGGACTTCCCCGCCCTTGACGCCAACCACGACGGCTGGCTCACCAAGGCCGAGGTGAACGCCAATGCCGACCTCACGCGCGAGTTCGCCACCGTCGACATCGACCGCAACGGCCGTCTCGACCGCGACGAGGTCAACGACTGGTAAGCGCGTCGCAACCTCTCTCTCACGTTGCATGATCGACGTGTTCGCCCGGCCCCACGCCGGGCGTTCTTTTTTTTCCGGCTGCGAGTTTCCTGCGGCACCACTTCATTGCCGGTTGTGCCCGTTCTTCTCGAGCCCCGCTTCGTGCACGCCTAAAGCCCGGCCGCGCGCTTCCAGAAGGCATGTCGAAGCGGAGCCAGCCGGCCCACCAGCCCCAGCGCGTGTCCGCGCAGCAGCGTGGGAAGCAGCGCGTCGTTCGAGAACAGGCGGTTGAGGCCATCGAAGGAATACGCCGCCAAGGCATTCTCGCTGCGCCGGCCGCGCGCCCAGCGCGCCAGCGGCGCGGGTGCGCCCGGATCGCGGGGGAGGTCGCGCGCCGTTCCCTGCAGCCGCTCGCGCAGGGCGCGCACATCGCGAAGGCCCAGGTTGACGCCCTGCCCCGCCAGCGGATGCACCACGTGCGCGGCATCGCCGATGACCGCCACGCGGCCGGCCACGTGCTGCTGCGCCAGCTGCCGGCGCAGGGGGAAACTGGCGCGCCGCGACACGGCCGTGAGCGCGCCCAGGGTACCGGCGAAGGCCGCCTGCAGTTCGCGCAGGAAGCCGGCGTCGTCCGCCGCCAGCAGGCGCGCCGCCTCTTCCTGCGGCAACGTCCACACGATCGAAGAGCGGTGCCCGTCGCCGCCGAACGGCAGGAATGCGATCGGTCCGCCCGGCAGGAAGCGCTGCCAGCACGTGCCCTCATGCGGACGTTCGTGCTCGACGAACGCCACCAGCCCGTCCTGGCCATAGTCGTGGGTGAAGGTCTCGATGCCGGCCAGCGTGCGCAGCTTCGAATCGCCGCCGTCGGCGGCCAGGGCCAGGCGCGTGCGCAGGCGCGCGCCGCTGTCGAGTTCGACGACGGCATGGTCCTCCTCCTGCGTCAGGTCGACCACCTGCGCCGGGCACACCACCCGCACGCCGGCCGCGGGCAGCGCCGCCCAAAGGCGGTCGACCAGCAGGTTGTGTTCGACGATCCAGCCCAGCTCGCGGCGGCCGAAGGCGTCCGCGTCGAAATCCAAAGTGTCGCCGCCGGCTGCATCCCACACCGTCATCCGGCGATAGGGCTGCAGGCGTGCGGTCCGCACGGCGTCCCAGACGCCCAGGCCGTCCAGCAGCGCCGCGTTGTCGGGCGCGAAGGCGTAGACGCGCAGGTCGGGCGTGTCGCTGCGCCAGGGCGCGGGTTCGCGGGCCTCCACCAGCGTCACCTGGCGACCGTCACGCGCCATCGCGAGCGCCGCGGCCGCACCGACCACGCCCGCGCCCACCACCAGCACGTCGCTCGTCTCGCGCCGGCTCATGACGCGTCCTGCGCGCGGCACAGCGCCGGCACGTCACCGCGATAGCCCATCGCCGCCCCGACCAGCCAGGCCTGCAGCGACGGCACCCGGTCGGCGGCCCAGAACCCCAGGCTGCGCAGTGGACGCAGGCCTTCGGCGGGATTGGCGCTGATCCGCGCCAGCCCATCGGAAAAGGCAACCGTGCGCGCGCGGTCGTCGTGGCGCCTCCGCGCGTATTCCTCCAGCAGGGCCGCATCACCGCAATCGGCCAGCGCATCGGCCGCGCGCGCCCGGGCCAGCAGCTCGGCCAGCGTCAGCGCATCGCGCAGCCCCAGGTTGAAGCCCTGCGCGCCGATCGGATGCACGGTCTGCGCCGCATTGCCCACCAGCACCGCGCGCGGAGCGATCAGCGACTGCGCCAGCGAGCGGGCGACCGGATAGGCGCTGCGTGCACCGCAGGCGAGGAAGCGTCCGGCGCGCCAGCCGAAATGGGCCTGCACGCGGGCCAGGAAACCGGCGTCGTCCAGCGCGGCGACCTCATCGGCGCAGGCCCGCTCGACGCCGTGCACCAGGCCGTAGTGGCCGTCGCCGCGCGGCAGCAGGGCGGTCGGGCCGTCGGGCCCCAGCCGCTCGTAGGCGGTGCCGTCGGGCGGACGCTGCGTGCGCAGGCGCGTGACGAACAGCGTCTGGCCGTAGTCGTGGTGATCGCAGCCGATGCCCAGGGCCTGGCGTACGCCGCTGCCGGTGCCGTCGGCGGCCACCAGCACCTGCGCGCGCAGGCGGCGCTCGCCGCCGCCATCCACGATACGCACGCCGCGCGGTCCCGCACCTTCGAGCGGATCGAGGCCGACGAAGCGCGCGGGCCGGTAGCGGCGCAGTGCGGCCATTTCCGACAAGCGCGCTTCCAGCGCCAGGCCGAAGTCGCGCGCCACCACCACGCGGCCGAACTCGCTGCGGCCGTGCCGCGCGGCCTCCAGCAGCGTGCGCCCGAAATCGCCCTGGCGACTGACGTGGATGCGTTCGATCGCGCCCGCCGGGCTGCGCAGGCGATCGAGCACCCCCAGCGCCGTCAACCCATGCACGGTGGCTTCGGAGAAGCTGAGGTTGCGTTCGTCGAAGACGGCGGGCAGCGCGTCGGGCGCGGAGGCTTCCACCAGGCCCACGTCGAGTCCGGCCTGATGCAGCGCGATGGCGAGGCTGGCGCCCACCAGCCCGCCGCCAATGATGAGCACGTCATGCAGCGGGGCTGCGTCGGGAAGGGGGGTCGCAGTCATTGGGGTATGCTAACGGACCCTGATGGCCGCCACCGATGTCCTGCCGCCCATGAACCGTCCGCTCGCTTCCTCGTTCGCTCCCGGCCCGCTGATCCTGGGCGTCATGATCCTCGTCGCCGCCTTGACCCGGGTCGTGCCGCATCCGTGGAATTTCTCGCCGGTGGAAGCCGTGGCCCTGTTCGGTGGCGCCTACTTCGCCTCGCGCAGCCTGGCCATCATCATCCCGCTGGCGGCGATGCTGCTGTCCGACGTGCTGCTGGCCGTGATCAACGGCGGCGCCTATTGGGACTATTTCGCCGGCGCCAGCTTCTGGCTGGTCTATTCCTGCATCGCCCTGTCCACCGTGCTGGCCTTCGGCATGCGCGGCAAGGTCAACGGCGCGCGCGTGCTGGGTTTCTCGCTGGCCGGCTCGGTGCTGTTCTTCCTGATCACCAACTTCGCCACCTGGCTGGGCGGCTCGATGTACCCGCAGAACGCCGCCGGCCTGATGGCGGCCTACGCTGCCGGCATCCCGTTCTTCAAGGGCACGCTGTTCGGCACCCTGTTCTACTCGGCCCTGCTGTTCGGCGGCTTCGCGCTGCTGCGCCAGAAGGTGCCGGCGCTGCGCGCGCAGACCGTCTGAGGAACGCGGGCGCGCGGCATCCGCCGCCCGCCCCACGGACGCATGGGCCACCGCCTCTCCAAGATCTACACCCGTACCGGCGACGACGGCACCACCGGCCTGGGCGACGGCAGCCGCGTGGCCAAGGATTCGGCGCGCGTCGCCGCTTACGGCACCGTCGACGAGGCCAACAGCTGCATCGGCCTGGTCCTGGCCAGCGAGCTTCCCGACGACGTGCGCGCGCTGCTGACCCGCGTGCAGCACCAGATGTTCGACCTGGGCGGCGAGCTGTGCATCCCCGGTCATGCCGCCATCTTCCAGGCCGACATCGAGCGGCTGGAATCCGAACTGGATGCCTTCAACGAGCCGCTGCCGGCACTGAAGGACTTCATCCTGCCCGGCGGCGGCGAAGCCGCGGCCCGCTGCCACATCGCGCGCACCGTGGTGCGCCGCGCCGAGCGCGAGACCGTCACCCTGGCGCGGCACGATGCCGTCCGCCCCGAAGCGGTGCGCTACCTCAACCGCCTGTCCGACCTGCTGTTCGTCCTCGCCCGCGTGCTGGCCCGCGCCAGCGGCCATGGCGAGGTGCTCTGGAACCACGAGCGGCGCTGAGCCGATGTCCGCCCTGCCCGCGATGGCCCGGTGCGCGACGGACATGACCCGACGTCCACCCACGGCGCGCTAGAAGCAATCCCGTGCAACTGTTCAGTCATCCCGCCTGCCTGCAGCACGACACCGGTCCGGCCCACGCTGAGCGGCCTGCGCGCCTGCAGGCGGTGCTCGACGCGCTGGGCAACGCCTTCCCCCAACTGGCGTGGCAGCAGGCGCCGCGCGCATCGCGTGGCCAGCTGCTGCGCGTGCACGACGACGCGCTGCTGAAGATGGTCCTGGACACGAAGGCCGAACAGCTCATCGCGCTCGACCCGGACACCGTGCTCTCGCCCCATTCGGCCGAAGCCGCGCTGCGCGCCGCCGGCGCCGGCGTGGCGGCGGTCGATGCGGTGATGGCGGCCACCCGCGACGCCGCGGCCGATGCGCGTCGCGCCTTCTGCGCGGTACGGCCGCCCGGCCACCACGCCACCGCACAGGTGGCGATGGGCTTCTGCCTGTTCAACAACATCGCCGTGGCCGCCGCCCACGCACTCGACGCCCACGGGCTCGCTCGCGTGGCGGTGGTGGATTTCGACGTGCACCACGGCAACGGCACCCAGGCCATCTTCGCCAACGACCCGCGCGTGCTGTACCTGAGCTCGCACCAGATGCCGCTGTACCCCGACACCGGTTACGAGTCCGAGCGCGGGGTCGGCAACGTCCACAATGCCGCGCTGCGTCCCGGCGCCGGCGGCGATGCCTTCCGCGGGGCCTGGCGCGACGGGTTGCTGCCCGTGCTGGACGATTTCCGGCCGCAGATGATCCTGGTTTCGGCGGGCTTCGACGCGCACCGCCTGGATCCGCTCGCCCAGTTGCAGGTCGAGGCCGACGACTACGCCTGGCTCACCCGCGAACTGGTCGGCCTCGCGGACCGCCACGCCCAGGGACGGATCGTGTCGATGCTGGAAGGCGGTTACGACCTGACCGCGCTGGCGCACAGCAGCGTGGCGCACGTGGGCGCGCTGGCGGCTTGACGACCCGCGGGGCCGGCGGCCCACGACGCGCCTGCCAGGCGCTCGACAACGGCTGAGCAATGCGGGACTGCCCGCCCCTGCCTTTCCGTCCGCGACACGCGTTCGACGGCCGGCCGGCACCCGCCATGCGGCCCAAAAAAAAACTCTCCCCCCGCCTGGGCTGCGGGGAGAGAGCTTATTTTCGGTAACCGGGACTTTCTAGTTTTTTTAGATCATCGGCGCCGGGGTGGCCGGCATGGCCTGGGCGGCGTTCTTCTTCGACGCGCGCTTCTTGGTGGCCTTGCGGGCAGCCGGCTTGCGGGCGGCCGGCTTGCGGGCAGCCTTCTTGGCGGCCTTCTTCGCGGTCTTCTTCGCAGCCTTCTTGGCCGGACGCTTGGTCGCGGCCTTCTTGGCGGTCTTGCGCGCGGCGGTCTTCTTGGTCGCCTTGCGAGCCGTCTTCTTGGCAGCCTTCTTCGCGGTCTTCTTGGCGGTCTTCTTCGCAGCCTTCTTGGCTACCTTCTTCGCCGGACGCTTGGCAGCGGCCTTCTTGACGGTCTTCTTGGCAGCCTTCTTGGCGCCAGCCTTCTTCGCGACCTTCTTGGCAGCCTTCTTGGCGCCAGTCTTCTTCGCAACCTTCTTCGCAGCCTTCTTGGCGGCGGGCTTTTTCTTCGCAGCTTTCTTCATGGCCATGGTATGGCTCCTCGTCAGTGGTGGTACTCGGTCTTTCGGGGTAACAACTGCCCAGTGCAGAAACCGCCGCGGGCGAACCCGCGACCAACCGCCGATGCGCCAGGCGCACCAAAGCGGATGCTCGATGTCCCACCGGGAGGCCCCCGGTGGGCAGGTCCGCCAGCACGCCCGGGGGCGTGCGGCGGCCATCGGTGATCGCCGCCCAAACAAAAACCCGATCCGCGCTGCGAACCGGGCTGGGTGCGACCACTCGTTTGCGTAAGGGTGAGTTGCGTTTTCGCAGAGGACAGAGCGCCAACGTCCACCGTTCTGATGTTGCGGGCGGAGGTCCGTTCGATGCTGCGCGTTGTCGCGATCGCTTTACTCACTTTCTTCCGCAGGAAACGTCTGCTGGGCGAAACCTAATCACGCTTTTTGTGCATGTCAACATTCCGGCGCAATTATTTTCCACCCGCCCGGCGCGCCCGAGCACGATGCGTGCGCGCCATGCCGCGACCCCGCGCGCCGCCGAACTTGTCCGCATGCCCGCCACTCGCGCGCGGCCGATTATCAAACTGCATAAAAAAAGGTGTTTTGCGAAAGCCTCGCAGCGAGCGCGCGATTGTCGGTGGCGACCGCGATGCACTCGACCCCATCCCGGCGCGGCGCTCGGCGGCCCTGAGCGGCGGATGAAAATTTCCGCCGGCCGGACCGCCGATTTCGCGTCGCACAAGTCGATTTGCGCAAAAACTGCGCGAGCTGCGGCGGCATGCGGCGACGGCGCCGACGGCCGACCAGCGCATGCGCGCCCGATGCGCGGGCAAGAAAAAACCCGCGCCGTTTCCGGCGCGGGTCGTGTGTGCATCGGGTGAGGCGCGAGGCCGGCGCGGGATCAGTGATCCTCGTCCTCGAGCAGCTCGGCGTAGTCGTCCGGGCCCAGCAGCTCGTTCAACTGCTCGGCGTCCTCCAGTTCGACGGTGTAGATCCAGCCTTCGCCGTAGGCGTCCTCGTTGATCGTCTCCGGCTTGTCGGTCAGCGCGGCGTTCACCGCCGTGACCTTGCCGCTGACCGGCGCGTAGACGTCCGAAGCGGCCTTGACCGACTCGACCACGGCGCAGGCGGTACCGGCTTCCACGCGGTCACCGACGTTGGGCAGCTCCACGTAGACCAGGTCGCCAAGCAGGCCCTGGGCGTGGTCGGAGATGCCGATGGTGACCTTGCCGTCGCCTTCGACGCGTGCCCATTCGTGGGACTTGAGGAACTTGAGGTCGCCGGGGATCTCGCTCATGGGGGGCTCCGTATATGCGGTCGAACGTGTGAGGGGGATTACGGGTTAAGTGTAGCCAAGTGCGGGCGTGCGGTAGCAAGCCCCGCGCATCCCGCGGGTCAGATGCCTTCCTGCGGCTGGCCGTCGCGGACGAACGGAAACTTCACGACGCGCACCGGCACTTCGCGGCCGCGGATGTCCACGCGGACGTTGCCGGCGGCGCCGAGCGGAATCTCGCCGGCCGGCACGCGCGCGAAGGCGATGCCCTTGCCCAGCGTCGGCGAGAACGTGCCCGAGAGGATCTCGCCGTCGCCGTGCGCGGTGATCACGCGCTGGCCATGGCGCAGCACGCCCTTGTCGTCCATCACCAGGCCGATCATCTGGCGCGGCGCGCCGCCGGCCTTCTGCCGTTCCAGGACGTCGCGGCCGATGAAGTCGCGACCTTCGTCCAGCGCGACCGTCCAGGCCAGTGCGGCCTCGTATGGGGTCACCGTGTCGTCCATGTCCTGGCCGTAGAGGTTCATGCCGGCCTCCAGGCGCAACGTGTCGCGCGCGCCCAGGCCGGCGGGCTTCACGCCGGCGGCGAGCAGGGCGTTCCAGAAGGCCACCGTCTGCGCCTCCGGCACGATCACTTCGAAGCCGTCTTCACCGGTGTAGCCGGTGCGGGCGACGAACACCTCGATGCCGTCGGTGGTCGTCGCCTCGCCGGCGACGAACTTGCCGAGCTTGCCGATCGCCTTGCGGTCCTCCTCGCGCAGCAGGCCGAGCACCTTCTCGCGGGCCTGCGGCCCCTGCACGGCGATCATCCCGTAGTCGGGGCGCTCGGTGACGGCGACGCCGAAGGCCTGCGCCTGCTGGTTGATCCAGGCCAGGTCCTTCTCGCGGGTGGCCGCATTCACGACGAGACGGAAATAGTCCTCGGCGCGGTAATAGATGATGAGGTCGTCGATCACCCCGCCCTGCGGGTTGAGCATGCAGGTGTACAGCGCCTTGCCCGGGGTCTTGAGCTTGTCGACCGAGTTGGCGACCAGGTGGCGCAGGAACTCGCGTACCCGTTCGCCGCGCAGGTCGACCACGGTCATATGCGAGACATCGAACATACCGGCGGATTGCCGCACCAGGTGGTGCTCGTCCAGCTGCGACCCGTAGTGGATCGGCATGTCCCAGCCGCCGAAGTCGACCATCTTGGCGCCGAGCGCACGGTGGGTGTCGTTGAGGACGGTCTTGAGCGTCATGGGGAAATGGCCGGGCGGGAGGGGAAGCCCGGCATTATTCCAGATGTCCCGCGGCGGGGACGTATGACGACTGGTTATGCCCGCTACGGTCGGGCTGGACCGCGGCGGGCGGCGACGCGCGGCGGCGTACGGCGGCGAACGAAAGGCCGGCGCCGCGTCCCGGCGTATCCGCGCGTCCGGCGCCCGCGCCGCGGTCGACGGCCCGGGGCGCGCGCGGTTTCAGATCACGCCGGATCCACCACCAGCGTCATGCCGCGGGCGGCCACGATCCGCACGGGCGCACCCGCCGGCAGCTCCGGTCCGGTGACGTCCCAGTACGCATCGGCGATCTGCACCCGCCCGTGTCCGGCGACGATCGCCCGCTCCAGCGGCACCACGCGGCCCACCAGTGCGTCGGCGCGGCGATTGAGCGTGGGCTGGTCACTCGCCTGCGGCGCGCGCCGGAACCAGCGCCGGTACACCAGGATCGAGGCGAAGCTCAGTCCGACGAACAGCGTGATCTGCGCCAGCACCGTCAGGTCGAACACCAGCACCAGCACGAACACCACGGCCGCCGCGAGCCCCAGCCACAGCATGAATGCGCCGGGCACGAGCGCCTCGAGCGCGAACAGCGCCAGCGCCGCCGAGCCCCACACCACCATTGGCAAGTCCCAGTGCATCGATCAGCTCCCCCGCGCGGCGGGCACCGGCGGCGGCATGCGGTCCGGCCGGCCCAGCGCTTCCTTCGCCAGCTCGGCGATGCCGGCCAGCGAGCCGATCACGCCGGCCGACTCCATCGGCATCATCACGAACTTCTGGTTGGGCGCCTCGGCCAGTGCCTTGAACGCCTCGATGTACTTCTGGGCTACGAAGTAGTTGATCGCCTGCACGTTGCCGTTGGCGATCGCTTCGGACACCAGCTGGGTCGCCTTGGCTTCGGCCTCGGCGAGGCGCTCGCGCGCCTCGGCGGCGCGGAAGGCGGCTTCCTTGTTGCCTTCGGCTTCCAGGATCACCGACTGTTTCTCGCCCTCGGCCTTGAGGATCGCCGCCTGGCGGAAGCCCTCGGCCTCGAGGATGTTGGCGCGCTTTTCGCGCTCGGCCTTCATCTGGCGCGCCATCGAATCGACCAGGTCACGGGGCGGCTGGATGTCCTTGAGCTCGATGCGGTTGACCTTCAGGCCCCACGGATGCGTCGCCGCATCGACCGCCAGCAACACCTTGGCGTTGATCTCGTCACGCTTGGACAGCGACTCGTCCAGGTCCAGCGAACCGATCGAGGTACGGATGTTGGTCATCACCAGGTTGAGGACCGCCACCTCCAGCTGCGCGACCTCGTAGGCGGCCTTGGCCGCATCCAGCACCGAGAAGAAGACGATGCCGTCGACCTTGACCACGGCGTTGTCCTTGGTGATCACGTCCTGGCTGGGCACTTCCAGCACCTGCTCCATCATGTTGATCTTGCGGCCGACGCCCTGGTAAATCGGCACCAGGAAGTGCAGGCCCGGCGTCAGGGTGTGGGTGTACTTGCCGAAGGCCTCCACCGTCCACTCGAAGCCCTGCGGCACCATCCGCACGGCCTTGAACAGGATGATCACGCCTGCCACCAGCAGCACCAGGCCCAGCATTGTCCCCAACGTCATGGCATTCCCCTTTCCCTTGATGGCCCGAGTATAGGACGCCGCCCCCGGCCCGCGCGGGCGCCGGCGACCGCGGATCGGAACCCGGTCGGACGGCACTGCGACCCTTTTGGCGCCGGGTGCATCCTGTAGGGGTAATGACGCCCACCTCCGCCTTCGCCATCGATGTCCCCGAGAGCCTGCTGGCCCGCGCGCGCGCCGGCGAAGCGGCGGCCTTCGAACAGATCTACCGCTGGTTCGAGCGCCCGGTTTTCACCCTCGCCGTGCGGATGCTGGGCGCTCGCGAGGAGGCCGCCGACGTGCTGCAGGACACCATGCTCAAGGTGCTCAACCGGATCGGCGAGTTCCGCGGCGGCCCGCGCGCCGATGGCAGCGGTGCATCGCTGTTCTGGGCATGGCTGCGGCAGATCGCGGTGAACGAGGCGCTGATGCGCCTGCGCAGCCGGCGCTCGCACGGCGCCGAGGTGGCGCTGGACGACGAGCACGAACTGGCCGACCACGCCCCCCTGCCCGCCGCGGCGGCCGATGCCGCGCTGCTGCAGCGCGCGCTGGCACAGCTGCCCGAAGTGACCCGTTCGGTGCTCTGGCTCTACCACGCCGAGGGTTACACGCACGAGGAGATCGCCGCGCTGATGCAACGCACGACGAGCTTCTCCAAGTCCCAGCTCGCGCGCGGCGGCCGTCGCCTGCGCAGCCTGCTGGAACCGACGAACACGCAACACGACGCGACCCGCCCGGCCACCGCCGGCGGCGCCGCGTGGGAGATCCGACATGCCTGATTCCTCCAATCCCCGCCGCGGCGAAGGTGCCCCGATGGACTGGGCGGAGGCCTTCGCGCAGCTGCCGCTGGAAGCGCCGCCCACCGACAGCCGGCGCCGTTTCGAACAGGCCCTGCAGGCACGCGCGCGCCAGGCCGATGCCCCGCGCCGCGATCGTCGCGGCACCTGGGCGGTCGGGCTCGCCAGCGCCGCCGTGCTGGCCCTGGTCATCGTCGCGCCGATGTTGAACGACGCGATGCGGGGCAGCGCGACACCGGCGACGCCCACGCCCGGCCCGCGCGTTGCCACCGCGGTCGATGCGCACACGCCGGCAGCGACGATCGCACCCGCGACGCAGGCCCGGACGCCGACGACGTCACCGGCCTCCCGTGCGGCCGACGCCCCGGCGCCGACCCAGCTGCAACTGGCGCAGCGCGCGCTGCCCGGCCTGGAGATCGCACCGTCCGCAGTGGACCGCCAGCGCGCGCGCCGCGCCACGGACCAGCTGGTCGCCACCCTCGACCTGGCCCGCATCGCACAGGTTCCGGCCGTCCCGTCGACCGCCGACACGCTCGAGGAACTGCGGCTGCGCTCGCAGCGACTCCAGGCCCTGGTCGCACTGGCCCGCGATGACCGCGTCAGCAGCCCGGCCGGCGCGTTCATCTCGGGCGAACTGGAAGACACCCTCGCGCGGCTCGACACCGAACTGCAGCGCCCCGGACTGGACGACACGCGGCGCGTGGCGTTGTGGCAGCAGCGCGTGGATGCGCTGGAGCACTTGGCCGGACTGGAATCCACGCAACGCTGGCTGGCCGCGCAGGGAATGCTGCTCGACACCGGCCTGGTCAGCGTCGACTAGACCAACACCTTTTTCAGACGTCCCCTGCAACTCGCATTCGAACGCCACCACGCGGAGCTCCCCACATGAAACGCCTGCCTGTAATCGCCCCACTGGCCCTCGCGATCGTCCTGGCGGTCGGCGGCGCGTCGGTCCACGCGGCCTCCACCGACGCCGCCCAGGAAGCCGAACTGGAAGCCGCCCGCGCCGACCTGCATCGCGCCGCCGCGCGCGTGGCCGAACTGTCCAAGCACGTGGGCCAGGAGCCGGACATGGTCATCGAAAGCCAGATGATGCGCGGCCCGGTGCTGGGCGTGATCCTGGAACCCGTCGAAGGCGAGGGCGTGCAGATCGCCGCCGTCACGCCCGACAGCGCCGCGCATGCCGCGGGGCTGCGCGCCGACGACCGCCTGACCACCATCAACGGCAAGTCCCTGGCCGGTGCCACCGGCCAGGCCCGGCTGGCCGACGCCCGCGCCCGGCTGCGCCGGATCGAAGCCGGCAAGCCGGTGGCGATCGGCTACCTGCGCGACGGACGCGCGGCCAAGGTCAACGTCACCCCGCGCATGGGCGAACACATGCTGATGGTCCATGACGGCGAGCAGATGATGTCTTTCCACGGCGAGCCGCAGGTGAGCTTCTCGGCCGACGGCGAGCGGATGGTGTCGGCGAAGATGGTGCGCGTCGCGCCCGCCGGCGTGGCCCCCGACGTCCATCGCGAGATCGTCCGCCTCGACCGCGGCGCACCCTGCCGCGATGAAGACTGCCGGATGGATCTGCTCGAGGAGGCCTTCCGCTGGAACGGCCTCAACCTGGCTTCGGTCGACCCCGTCCTGGGCCGCTATTTCGGCACCGACCGCGGGGTGCTGGTGTTGAGCCTGCCCGACAGCATGGGCGGCCTGCAGCCAGGCGACGTGGTCCTCAAGCTCGACGGCAAGGACGTCAACACGCCACGCGAAGTGATGTCGGCCGCCCACACGCACAAGCCGGGCTCGGCCGTGCCGGTGGAATACCTGCGCGATCGTCGCCGCGCCACGACCACGATGACCATGCCGGAGCGCCGCATGCTTCGCCTGCCCACGCCGCCGACGCCACCGCCCGCGCCACCCGCGCCGGGCGCGCACGCCGCACCGCATGCGCTGGCCGCGCCGCCCGCGCCGCCCACCCCGCCGGCGCCCCCGGCGGCACCGCGTGCGCATGCGACGCCGCGCGCACTGGTCGCCCCGCCGTCACCGCCGCCGGCTCCCGCCGCACCGCCCGCACCGCCGGAACCGCCAGCGGCCCCGCCACCGCCGTCGGACACATTGCTTTGACGCAACCCGGTTTGTGATGCGTCCTCCCGGATCGACGCGGCGCAGCGTCGCCCGGGCCCCGAGGATCCTGGTCCGCATCAACACAACGCCCCGCGACATCTCTGTCGCGGGGCGTTGTGTTTTTGGTGGCGGGCATGCGCGGGCGGGCGGGCCACAGGCCGGCCGACGCGCGCATTTCATAGGGCGGGTCTTGACCCGCCGGTGGCGGACGTCGCGGAGTGGCGGGTCAAGACCCGCCCTATGGCGCGATGACAACCGCACGGCGGCGGCCGGTCGCACAGGTGCTGCCTTTCCAGGAGCACTCCAACACAAGCGCTCCATCAGGATCCCTCGATCGGGATCCCTTGATCAGGAACACCTGGTCACAGTCCCCTGGTCAGAGTCACCTGGTCACAGTCACTTGGTCAGGATCAGCTTGTCGTTGCGCGTATGGCGCAGTCGGTAGGTTTCACCGCCGTGCCGGATCAGCACTTCGCGGGTGCCGCGCAGCAGCTTGTTGCTTTCGATCGAAGGCTGCTGCGGTGCCGCGGAAGACATCGTGGTGACCGGCGGGGCCGGGCGGGAAGCGACATGCAGGATCGGGCGCAGCGACATGGACGTGGCTCGGTCGGGGTGTGCTCCAGATGATAATCGTTCTCATTTGTCCGTCAAGCGAGGCGCATGGCCGGGCTCGCGCGCGGGCCCGGAACCACGACATCGCGAGCCGCCGGATGTCGGGCAATTTCCGATGACGACGCGGCATGCAGCACGGGCATCGGCTGCTCGGGCAACGAACGGACCTTGCCAGGATTAACATCATCGGCCGCTTCAGCCGCCCGATCGGCAACTGCGGCGATGGCGGCGGCAACGACCCGGGCTGATCGCACTGCGATGGCGAATCGGCGCCGCGACAGTCACCGACGCGTCCCGCCGCCGGGAGTTATCCCACCGCCGCCTCCACCTTCGCCCACAGCGTCTCGTCGGCCCGCTGCAGCAGCGTCAGGGCATCCAGGTTCTGCAGCAGCTGCTCGACGCGGCTGGCGCCGAGGATCACGCTGGAGACGTGCGGATTGCGCAGGCACCAGGCGATGGCCAGCGTGGCCGGCGCGTGGCCCAGCTCGCGCGCCGTCGCGGCGAACCTCGCCGCGCGCTCCAGCCGGCGATCGCCGCTGTCGCCCACCACGATGCGCTGCAGCCAGCCCATGCCCTCGCGCTCCAGCCGCGCCGGACTTTCGGCAGCGCCCTCTTGGACGGCGGCGTACTTGCCGGTGAGCAGGCCCGAGGCCAGCGGCGAGAACGTCGTGGTGCCCATGCCGTACTCGCTGTAGAGCGGTGCGTATTCGAGTTCCACCCGTTCGCGGTGCAGCAGGTTGTACTGCGGCTGCTCCATGGTCGGCGCGTGCAGGTGGCTGGCGCGGGCGACCTTGTGCGCCTCGCGGATCAGGGCGGCCGGCCACTCGGACGTGCCCCAGTACAGCACTTTTCCCTGCCGGATCAGGGTGTCCATCGCCCACACGGTTTCCTCCACCGGCGTGTCCGGATCGGGGCGGTGGCAGTAATAGAGGTCCAGGTAATCCACCCGCAGCCGGCGCAGTGCGTCGTGGCAGGCGTCGGTGACGTGCTTGCGCGACAGGCCCTTCTGCGTGGGCCGCGGATCGGACGCGGCGCCGAACATCACCTTGCTCGATACGCAGAAGCCGTCGCGCGGCAGGCGCAGGTCGGCGATCACGTCGCCCATCACCTGTTCGGCGGCGCCGTTGGCGTAGCCCTCGGCGTTGTCGAAGAAGTTGATGCCGTGGTCCCAGGCCGCGGCCACCAGGTCGCGCGAGGTCCCGCGCCCCACCTGGGCGCCGAAGGTGAGCCAGGCTCCGAAGGACAGGGCCGACAGTTGCAGGCCCGAAGCGCCAAGGCGACGGTAGATCATGGGGAGGGTCCTGGTGAAAGGGCCTGATGGAATGGCCTGGTGAAGATGCTGGCATGCTACCCGCCCCGGCCCCTTCCGCGTGGTGAGTCTCCGTGCAGGCCCTGCTCCGCCAGATCCGCGACATCACCCGCCTGCTGCTGCGGCAGCCCGACGAGATCATGCTCGAGGTGGGCTCCGGCGGCGAACTGCTGGTCGCCCAGCTGCGCGCGGTGATCGCCCTGCTGCTGTTGCTGCTGCCGCTGATCAACGCGGTCACCGGCGGCACGGTCACCGAGACGATGATCGGCCTGGGCGGCGCGGTGTTCGTCAACGCCTTCGCCCAGGTCTGGCTGGTGCTCGCCCGGCGCCGCCGCCAGCATCGCTGGCTGCCCTTCGCCAGTGCGGCCTTCGACGTGACCGCCGCCACCCTGGTGCTGGTCGTGCTGGCGATCAACCACCTGCCCTCGGGCCTGAACAGCATGGTCGTCTGGTGCGGCTACCTGATGGCGATCGTGCTCACCGCGCTGCGCAGCGACGGCCGCGTCACCCTGTTCGCCGGCGCGCTGGCCCTGGTGGAGTACGGGCTGCTGATCCTGATCGTGTTCGCGATGGCGTCCTCGCCGGAGGAGCTGATCTCGCTCGACTACGGCTCGGTGACGCCCGGCGCACAGATCCAGCGGCTGGTGCTGATCGTGATCGTGACCATGATCACCGCGATGGTCACCTACCGCATGCAGCGCGTGGTGGAGATGTCCGGCACCGATGGCCTCACCGGCCTGCCCAACCGCATCTGGCTCGCGCACCGCATCCCGCGCCTGATGGACGCCGCGCAGCGCGACGGCGGCAGCCTGTCGCTGGCGCTGATCGACCTGGACAACTTCAAGCGCGTCAACGACGAAGCCGGCCACCGCGCCGGCGACCGCGCGTTGCGCCACGTGGTGGCCACGCTGCGCGACGCCATCGAGCCCAACGAGAACCTGGTGCGCATCGGCGGCCAGGAGTTCGTGCTGGTGATGCGCAAGCCGATCGGCACGGCGTGGGAACGCGTGGAATCCCTGCGCCGGCGGCTGCTCGACCATCCCTTCGAGGTCGAACGCGGCAGCGAGGCGATCCGCCTGAGCCTGAGCGCCGGCCTGGCCACCTACCCGCAGGAGGGCGCCGACCTGTCGCGCCTGCTGCGCCGCGCCGACCAGCGCCTGCAGCAGGCCAAGCGCGAAGGCCGCAACCGCGCGGTGGCCCGCGACGTCTGAGGCGGCGACGTTTCTGGCCGGCGCACCGGCCCGGACCTCCGATCGCCGCGGGCCCGACGATCGCCTCGCGGCCCCCCCGCCCTGCCCGCGCGACTCTCGCCGCGTCAAGCCATCGCCCGACCGCGCCAGGCTCCCCGCGCTGAGCCCTTCATCCCCGCCAGCCGCAGCCGCGAGGCGCCGGGGTGACGGCACCGCGCCTGCACGCTACCCTGCCGCGACTTCATGCCGCCACGGCATATAGGGGACTTTGTGGAAGCATTCGCGCGCGTAGGCTTCGGCCTGTTTGGCCTGGCCGTTCTCATCGGCATTGCCTGGCTGTTCTCCAACAACAAGAAGGCGGTCGACTGGCGGCTGGTCCTGACCGGCATCGCGCTGCAGGTGGCCTTTGCCTCCGCCGTGCTGCTCGGGCCGAAGCAGGTGCCCGCCATCGAAGCCAACCTGCCCGGCTTCGCGCCGGTCTGGCGCCCGCTGGTGTGGTCGTTGCTGATCGCCGGCCTGGGCCTGCTGGTACTCGCGCACAGCCGCTACGCGCGGGCCAACGATGCGCTGCTCCGCCGCGTGGCGCTGGCCATGCTTGGCGTGGGCACGGTGCTGATGATCCCGCTGTTCGGTGAAGGCTTCGACGCGGCGGCCAAGGGCTTCGTGACGATTTCCGGCTTCACCATGGAAGGCTCGAAGATGATCTTCGGCGAGCTCACCAACCAGGGCAAGCTGGGTTTCATCTTCGCCTTCCAGGTCCTGCCCACCGTCATCTTCTTCGCCGCCTTCATGGGCGTGCTGTACCACGTCGGCGTCATGCAGAAGATCGTGCAGGGCATGGCGTGGGCTATCACCAAGGTCATGCGCGTGTCCGGCGCGGAAACCACCAGCGTGTGCGCCAGCGTCTTCATCGGCCAGACCGAGGCGCCGCTGACCGTGCGCCCGTACATCCCCAAGATGACCGAGTCCGAACTGCTGACCATGATGATCGGCGGCATGGCGCACATCGCCGGCGGCGTGATGGCCACCTACATCCAGCTGCTGGGCGGCCCCGACACCGTCGCGCAGGCCGTGTACGCCAAGCACTTCCTCGCCGCGTCGATCATGGCCGCGCCGGCCACGCTGCTGATCGCCAAGATCCTGATCCCGGAAACCGGCGAGCCGCTCACCCGCGGCTCGGTCAAGATGCACGTGGAGAAGACCACCGCCAACATCATCGACGCCGCCGCCGCCGGCGCCGCCGACGGCCTGCGCCTGGCGCTGAACATCGGCGCGATGCTGCTGGCCTTCATCGCCCTGATCGCGATGCTCAACTGGATCATCGCCGGCCTCGCCGACGCGACCCACTTCACCGCCTGGATCAACACCGGCCGCGCCACGCCGATCGCCATCAACCTGGGCAGCATCCTGGGCGTGCTGCTCTCGCCGGTGGCCTGGCTGATCGGCGTGCCGTGGGAGGACGCCGTCATCGCCGGCGGCCTGATCGGCCAGAAGATCGTGCTCAACGAGTTCGTCGCCTACCTGCAGCTGTCGGAAGTCCCGGTCGGCGAAGGCGGCGCGGCGATCAGCGCCCATACCCGCCTGATCCTCACCTACGCGCTGTGCGGCTTCGCCAACTTCAGCTCGATCGCGATCCAGATCGGCGGCATCGGTGGCCTGGCCCCCGAACGCCGCCACGACCTGGCCCGCTTCGGCATGCGCGCCGTGCTCGGCGGTTCGATCGCCACGTTCATGACGGCGACGATCGCGGGTGTGCTGAGTACGTTCGGGTAAGGGCTGCCGATGCGGCCGCCGGGTAACCCGGGCTCCGCGGGACAAGCGGTAACCCGGGTAAGCGCAGCGCACCCGGGCCACGCGCAGCGGGAGTCGGGCCTCACCAACGCCGCACAGGCAATGAACGCGCCCGATCCCTATTCCATTCCATCGCGTGCACTGCCGCCCACCTGGCGCGGCAGTGCCGAAGACCCGCGCAGCGGCTGGACGCGGCTGTGGTTTTACCTGGGCTGGATCGTGCTGGGCTGGAGCCTGCTGCTCGGCGGGCTGTTTCTCTTCGGCCTGTGGCGCAGCGTGGACGATCCGCACGGCTGGGGACGGATCCTGTGCATCCTGGGGCTTGGCGGCGGTGCGCTTCCCATGGCCTGCATCGGAATCACCGCCATAGTGAAATGCAGGCGGCCGGCGTCATGAGCGACAACGACCCGTACGAGCATCCCGGCGCCCCTACGCCGCCCGGCAAGCCCGTGCGCATCGGCCCGCTGGGCTGGACCGTGATCGGCCTGCTGGTGCTGGCGGCCAACGCCTGGCTGTGGCCGCGCATGCTCGGCTTCCTGTGATGCGGGCGAACCCAGCGTCCACCGTCCGATGAACTCGCCACTGCCCCCGCAGGACGAGCCCGGCGCCGGCGTGCTCGAGCGCGACGAGGACTTCGTCGACCTCAGTCTGCCGATCGAGGACGCCTTCCGGCGCGACGATGGCGGCCTGACCGTCATCGCCCGCGGCCGCGTGCACGGCCTCGTGCGCGCCTTCGCCGTGGACCTGGAACCGGCCTGGACGCCGCAGCTGCTCGACGACAGCGAGCGCACGCTCTACTGGGGCGGCGGCTGCCTGCGCAGCGTCGGCGAGGACAGCGACGCCTTCCTCGCCCTGCTCGCCAGCGCCTACGGCCTGGACGACGCCGGCCCGATGGTGGCGCAGGTGGCCATGACCATCGCCGGCACGGACAGCGACCCCGCGCGCCTGCGCAGTGAACCGGCGCGCCTGCGGCTGATCTTCGAGGCGGACGACGGCGAGGACGCCGCCGAGGCCTACCTCAACCTCGACCTGGATGAAGGCCTGGCGGTGTTCCGCGACAAGGACCCGCTGTACCACGCGGCCCTGCTGCGCGCGCTGTCGGCGCAGGACGCCACGTGATCGACCCGTACCAGGCGTCGGCATCGGCACGGGCTGCAAGGCGCTGCCCACAGATCCGGGCCGCCGGCGCCATGGCAGGTGGCGATGTGCGCTTCTGGCCGACTGCAGGCTTCGCTGGAGCCCTCGTCAGGCAACGCCTGCCAGCAGGCGGGTAATCCGGGCAGCGTCACAGCCCGGGAAGGTGTTCGGCCTGGTGCCGCTCCACAGCGGAGTGAAGTCATCCGCGCCGGCGGCCTGCGCTGCTGCCCGAAGCGGTTCGAGTGCCTGCGAAGCCCACGGGAACCGCGGGGCGAGTTCCGACATCGGCCCCAGGTCGCGCATCAGCCGGTTCACCAGCCCGCGCGCGGGACGACCGCTGAAAAGCCTGGTGATGGCCGCGGGCCGACCGTGCTCCTGGAGCGCGCGTCGGTGCACGGCGGTCGTGGTCGCCTCGGGACAGAGCAGGTAGGCCGTGCCCGCCTGGATGCCGGCCGCGCCCGCGCCCAGCATCACCTCCACGTCCGCCCGGCTGCCGATGCCGCCGGCGGCGATGATGGGCAGCCGCACCGCCTTCGACAGCGCGGCGACAAGTGCCCGCGTCCCGGGCTGTCGCCCCACGTCATCGGAAAGGAAATGGCCGCGGTGCCCGCCCGCCTCGACCCCCTGCGCGATTACGAGGTCCGCGCCGTGGCGCTCGAGCCAGAGGCCTTCCTCCAGGGTCGTTGCCGATGCCAACACCGTGGCGCCCCACCCCTTGATCCGCGCCAGCAGCGTCGGGGCCGGCAGCCCGAAGTGGAAGCTGACCACGCGTGGACGGAAGCGCTCCAGCAGCTCGACCGTCGAGGCATCCACAGGCCGCCGTGCGCCGGCCGTACCGGGTTCGGCGGGCTCGATTCCCAGCTCGTCGTAGTACGGCATCAGCGCCTCACGCCATCGCGCCGCCTCGACCGGATCAGGCTCCGCCATCTGATGGCAGAAGAAATTGAGGTTCACGGGTACGTCCAGCGACGCGAATCGCTGCAACGCCGTCTCCAGCCTGGCCGGGGCCAGCAGCGCGCAAGGCATCGAACCCAGGCCACCGGCCGTGGCGACGGCGATCGCAAGCGCCTCGTCCTGCACGCCCGCCATGGGCGCCTGGATGACGGGCAGCTCGACACCGAGGAGGGCCGTGATCGATGGCATGGCAGGACTCCTGTTGCCCCCCGATGCTACGCCCACGGCTGCTTGGACCTCCGCAGGACATCGCGACGTCGGCCCGATAGGATGCCCCGATGAACAACCTCGGCCCGCTGCTGCCGTTGCTCGACACCGCCGGCCTTGCGGTGTTCGCGGTGTCAGGCGTGCTGGTCGCGGTGCGCCAGCGCAACGATTTCGTCGGCGCGTGCTTCTTCGGACTGGTCACCGCCGTCGGCGGCGGCACCCTGCGCGACCTGCTCATCGGCGCGCCCGTGTTCTGGATGACCGACCACACCCCGGTGCTGATCTGCCTCGCCGTGGCCGTCGCCGCATGGCTGATCCCGCTGCGCTGGTGGCCCGAACGCGCCCTGGAGTGGTTCGACGCGGCAGGGCTGGCCGCATACGCGGTGTACGGCGCCAGCAAGGCGCTGCAGTTCGGCGTCGCCCCGGTGTCGTCGGTGGCGGCGGGCGTGATCACCGCCTGCGTCGGCGGCGTCATCCGCGACATCACCGTGGGCGTGCCGTCGATCCTGATGCGGCACGAGTTGTACGTCACCGCAGCGCTGGTGGCGGCGACGCTCTACGTCAGCTTGAACGCGTCGGGGATCGCGCCCCCGTGGCCTTCCGCCGTCGGCGTGGCCGTCGGGTTCGCCCTGCGTGGCGCCGCGATCCGCTGGAAACTGGCCTTGCCCCAGCATCGGGGAAGCTAGCGATCGATTCGCCGGCGGCACCGGGAAGCGCGTGCGATGGATTCTTGTGGAGCGTGCGCCTGCTCCTGCAAATGGATCGCCACCCCCGCACGTGCCTGGCCCTCGCGTACGTCCCGGGGCCGTGGCTGCTCACCCCGGAGCGGTCAGAAATCCCACGCCGCGCGAGGCCGGCAAACTCTCGACCACGTGTTCCGCCAGCGTACCCAGGCTGCCGGAGACCAGTTGCCGCAGCGTGAGCCTGACGCCGGTCAGCGCTTCGATCCGGGTGACGGTCCGCATCGCCGTCAAGGAATCGCCACCGAGCTCAAAGAAGCGATCGTCGCGACCAACCCGCTCCAGACCCAGGAGAGACCGCCAGATCCCGGCCAGCTGCTGTTCCAGTTCGCCGCGCGGCGCGACGAAGGCGCGTTCGGTGATGAATTCGCGCGAAGGTTCCGGCAGTCGGTTGCGGTCGATCTTGCCGCTGGTCAACAGGGGGAGCTTCTGCAGCAACACGAACGCCGCGGGCATCATGTGGTCGGGCAACCGCTGCCGTAGCGATTCGCGCAGCGCGTCGACCGTGAGGTGCTGCCCGCACGCGTAGGCCACCAGACGGGGTTGTCCCGGGGCGTCCTCGCGCAACACCACGGCACATTCGGCAACCCCTTCGATCGCGGTCAGCGCGGTTTCCACTTCGCTCAGTTCGATCCGATACCCCCGGACCTTCACCTGCGTATCGGTGCGGCCGAGGAAGTGAAGCTGGCCGTCCTCACTTTGCAGCACCCGGTCGCCGGTGCGATACATGCGCACGCCGGGACGCGAGGGGTGATCGATGAAGCGCTCGGCGGTCAAGCCGGGCTGATTGCGGTAGCCGCGAGCGACGCCTGGACCGCCCAGGTACAACTCCCCGACCACACCCGGCGGCACGCTGCGGCGATTGTCATCGAGTACCTCGCACCATGCGTTACGAATGGGCCGACCGATCGGCACCATCGCACCGGGCGTCGGCTCGAGGGGCACCTCAAAGTAGGTCGCGTTGAGGGTGGTTTCGGTGGGGCCGTAGAAATTTCCCAGGCGCACGCCCGGGACGACGGCGCGCAGGCGGCGGGCCAGTTCCGTCGTCATCGCTTCGCCGCCGCAGGCCACGTAACGCACGCGTCCCGCCGCCAGCGCGGGCTGGGCGAGCAGGCCGCGCAGCAGGGTAGGCACGCAGTTCAACAGCGTCACCTGCTCCTGCACGACCAGATCCGCCAGGTACGGCAGGTCCAGTTGGCGATTGGGAGCAGCCAGCACCACCGTCGCGCCGCTCTGCAGCGGGCCGAAGAATTCCACCAGCGTCCCGTCGAAACTGATCGAGTTGCACTGGAGGATGCGGTCGTCGGGGCCCATGCCCAGGGTGTCGCGCAACCAGGCGGTATGGTTGGCCAGCCCCCTGTGCAATACCTCGACCCCTTTGGGACGACCGGTGGAGCCGGAGGTATAGATGATGTAGGCCAGGTGCTCGGCCGAGACGTCGCCATCGAGATCCGTCGTCGCCAGCGCCGCCAGTGCGTCCCACACCGTGTCGACGCACACGCATTCGAGGCGCAGGCCGTCGGCCGGCACCCGTTCGCGCAGCCACGACTGCGTCAGGACGACCGGCGCGGCCGTGTCGGCGAGCATGTACGCCAGCCGCTCCTCGGGATAGCCGGGATCCAGCGGGACGAAGGCCCCGCCCGCCTTCAAGACCGCCAGCAAGGCCACCGGCAGGTCCAGCGAGCGTTCCATCAGCACGCCCACGCACACGTCCTCCCGGACACCCAAGGCGCGCAGCCGCCGCGCCAGGCGGTTGGCCCGCCGGTTCAACTCGGCGTAGCTCAGCGACTGCTCGCCTAGACGCGCGGCGACGGCGTGGGGCCAACGTCCTGCCGCGCGCTCGATCGGCCCATGGACAGGGTCGAAGCCTGCTTCTGCACGCGCAAATTCCATCTCGCCGGTTGCTGTCGACATAAGCCCTCGTCCCTTTGTCGCGCCCGATTCCGGAGACCGGCCGCGATCCATGAAGCTGGCGCGCGGTGCCCCGGGGAAGGCTGCTCATACTGTCCAAACGCACCCGAATGGGGGATACGGTCATCGGCAGGGAGGGCTCCGCCCGGGCAGACTTGCGGACCGCTGCCGGTGCGCTGAGAGCCGAAGTTCGCCGCGCTCTGCTTTCGCCCGCAAGCCCGGTCGGCAATCACAAAACCGTCACCGACCGAAACCGTAATGGCGCTAACACTGCCGCGCCGATCGCCCGGGCAACCACTGGACAGAATCCGTGCGATTCACCTCTTCTTGACGCGCACAGGTTCACCGAGGACTGAAGGAATTTCCATTCCGGTCCTGGATATCCACGGCGATGACGATCAGGTGGTGCCTTATGGTCATTCGGGCGTGCTGTCGGCGAAGCGCGTCAAGAGCGGCAAGCTGCTGACCTGCAAAGGCGCACCGCATGGCATCCCGACCACGCATGCCGACCAGGTGAACGCCGACCTGCTGGCGTTCCTGCCACAGGAATGATCCAAGCCGATACGAACGAGCGCGCCCCGCACCGGGTGTCGGGCGTGCGCCGAAACGAAAGAGACCATGATGCAGACCATACTGGGCGCGAACGGCCAGATCGCAGTGGAACTGGCGCACGAGCTGCAACGCAATCACACCCGCGACTTGCGACTGGTCAGTCGCAATCCGCGCAAGGTCAACGATACCGACGTCGTCGTGTCCGCTGATCTGCTCGATGCCAGGCGGACCGCAAAGGCGGTCGAGGGCAGCAGCATCGTCTACTTCACCGCCGGTCTGCCGCTGGACACCGCGCTGTGGGAGGAGCAGTTTCCAACGATGCTGAAGAACGCCCTCGACGCTTGCCGGGCGGCGGGCGCGAAGTTCGCCTACTTCGACAACACCTACATGTACCCGCAGGACGCCCGGCTGCTCACCGAGCAGGCTCCCTTCGCGCCGGTCGGGCGCAAGGGCCGTGTGCGGGCGCGCATGGCCACCATGGTCCTGGAGGAGATGGCGCGCGGCGACATCCCGGTGCTCATCGCTCGTGCTCCGGAGTTCTACGGCCCCGGCAAGACCCGCAGTTTCACCAACGCACTCGTCACCGACAAACTGGAGGCGGGCAAGTCGCCGCGTGTCCCGGTGCGCGACGACACCCGCCGCACGCTGATCTGGACCCCTGACGCGAGCCGCGGATTGGCCCTGCTCGGCAATACCCCTGACGCGTACGGACAGACCTGGCACTTGCCGTGCTGCGACGACCGGCCGACGTACCGAGAGTTCGTCACCATGGCCTGCGAAGCTTTCGGTCGACCCGTGTCATACAAGGTCATCGGCAAGTGGGCATTCGCCGTTGCGGGAATCTTCTCGTCGCAGGTGAGGGAAATCCAGGAACTGCTTCCACGCTACGAGCAGGACAATTTGTTTGACTCCAGCAAGTTCAAGCACCGATTCCCGGAGTTCGAGGTCATGACCTATCGCGAGGGGATCAACCTGATCCGAAAGGGCGCGTCCGAAGCATGACCCGGCCTGGAAGCACACGCGCAGGTCGTTGACGACGGCCCGGCCCTCCGCACGGTCCGCCCTCCCCCCGCCCGGCACAAGCGCCGACCGCCGACGTGACTCGTTCACGAATCCCGGCGCGGGAAACCACGCGGCACCTGCCAGCGCTGTCCGAGCGGTTTGCGCGTCGATGGTCACGGTGACGTCCGTCACTTCGCGCTTTCCACGCGGCCACTCCACCCTACGTCACCCGTCGGGCGAGGCTCGTTGGGATCCCGCATCCGACGAGCCGCCATGCAACTGACCCTGCGCGAGATCTGCAAGACCTATCCCAACGGCGTGCGGGCACTGGACAAGGTGAGCCTGACGATCCCGGTCGGCATGTATGGCCTGCTCGGGCCCAACGGCGCCGGCAAGTCGACGCTGATGCGCATCCTGGCGACGCTGCAGGAAGCCGACAGCGGCAGCGCGATGCTCGGCGGGCTCGACGTGCTGAACCAGAAGGACGAAGTACGCCGCACCCTGGGTTACCTGCCGCAGGAATTCGGCGTGCATCCGCACGCCACCGCCGCCGACCTGCTGGACTACTTCGCCGTGCTGGAGGGCATCGCCGGCAAGGGCGCGCGCCGCGACGTGGTCGAGTCGCTGCTGCGCCAGGTGAACCTGTGGGACGTGCGCCACCAGAAGCTGGGCGGCTTTTCCGGCGGCATGCGCCAGCGCTTCGGCGTGGCCGTGGCGCTGCTGGGCGATCCGAAGCTGCTGATCGTCGACGAGCCCACCGCCGGCCTCGACCCGGCCGAGCGCGTGCGCTTCCTCAACCTGCTCAGCGTGCTCGGCGAGACCAGCGTGGTGATCCTGTCCACGCACATCGTCGAGGACGTCTCCGAGCTGTGCACGCGCATGGCGATCATCAACCGCGGCCGGATCCTGCTCGAGGCCGAACCGCCGCAGGCGATGGCCAACCTGCGCGGCCGCATCTGGCGCCGGGTGATCGCACGCGATGAACTGCCCGCCGTGCAGCGCGACCACGGCGTGATCTCGACCACGCTGCTGGGCGGTCGCACCGTCGTGCACGTGTACGCCGAAGACTTGCCAGGCCCCGGCTTCGAAGCCACGCAGCCCGACCTGACCGACGTGTACTTCAGCACCATGGCCGGACACATCGGCGCGCAGCGCGCGCAGCCGGCGCCGGCGGTCGCGGCATGAAGGCCGGCAGGATCTTCCGGTACGAATTCGCCTACCAGGCCCGCCGTCCTTCCACCTGGCTGTATTTCGCCGCGGTGTTCGTCGTGGCCTGGAGCATCATCCAGGGCAACTACGTCGACGACGCGCGCAACGGCTGGATGCTGCTCAATGCGCCGCTGGTGATCGCCTCCACCACCGTCGTCGCCGGCATGCTGTGGCTGTTCGTCGGCGCCTCGGTCGCCGGCGACGCGGCCGCGCGCGACATCGAGACCGGCATGCATCCGCTGGGGTACACCGCGCCGGTGACGCGCTGGCAGTACCTGTCCGGGCGCTTCCTGGCCGCGTATGCGCTCAACGCGCTGATCCTGCTGGCGGCGCCGGCGGGCATGCTGGTGGGCATGCACTGGCCGGACGTGGAGCCGGAGATCCTCGGCCCCTGGCGCCCGGTGGCCTTCGTGCTCGCCTACACGATCGTCGCACTGCCCAGCGCCTTCATCGCCACGGCGGTGCAGTTCGCCTTCGCGGCCCTGGGCCGCCGCGCCATCCTCGGCTACTTCGGCAGCGTGGTGCTGTTCTTCGCCTCGATGGGCCTGGCGACGTTCGTTTCCAGCGTGCTGCACCAGCAGGAGCTGGCACGGCTGCTCGACCCGGTCGGCATGATCGGCGTCGTCAGCCACCTGGCCGACACGTGGACGCCGGCCGAGCACAACACCAACCTGGTCGGCCTGCAGCCGGCACTGCTGGCCAATCGCGCGCTGTGGCTGGTGGTCGGCGCCGCGCTGCTCGCGCTCACCTGGCGGCGCTTCCGGCTGGCGCATCCGGCCGAACGCGGGCGCCGCGCGCGGCGCCTGGCGGCCCGCGCCGAGATGCAGGCGCAGGCGCAGCTGCAGGATCACATGCAGGATCACATGCAAGACCACCTGCAGCCCGAAGCGCCCGCGGCGCGGCCGGCCTCGGTGACCGCGGCACTGGCCGCCCGTCGCTTCGACGGCGCCACGCCCTGGCGCCAGCTGTGCGCCGTGACGGCACGGTCGCTGCGCACGCTGGCCAGGGGCTGGATCGTGTTCGGCCCGCTGGCCGTGGTCGCCCTGGTGGTGTGCGTCGCGGTGCCCACGCACATGCAGTGGCTGGGCGTGCCCCTGGAGCCGCGCACCGAGCACGTGCTCACCTACCTGACCGCCGCGCTCGCCAATCCCGGCAACCGTCTGTGGATGATCATCCCCCTGCTGATCATCTTCTACGCCGGCGAGCTGGTGTGGAGCGACCGCGAGCTGCGCATCGGCGAGATCAGCGGCGCCGCGCCGGTGCCGGACTGGGTGCTCTTCGTCGGCAGGTTCCTGGCGCTGGCGGCGCTGCTGGTCGTCTGGATGCTGGTGCTGGGCCTGTGCGGGGTGATCGGCCAGGCCGCGCTGGGCTATCCGCACCTGGAGATCGCGGTGTACGCCCAGGTGCTGCTGGGCCTGCAGCTGCCCGACCACCTGCTGTTCGCCCTGCTCGCACTCACCGTGCACACGGTGGTGAACCACAAGCACTTGGGCGCGCTCGCCGCCCTGGCGGTCTACGCGCTGATCGCCTTCGCACCGCTGCTGGGCATCGAGCACAAGCTGCTGGTGTTCGGCGCCAGCCCGGACTGGTCGTACTCGGACATCCGCGGCTTCGGCGACTCGCTGCTGCCGTGGCTGGCGTTCAAGGCCTGGTGGGCCGCCTGGGCGGTGCTGCTGGCGGTGCTCGCGCGGCTGGCGTGGGTGCGTGGCCGCGAATGGCATCCGCGGGCACGCTGGCAGCTGGCGCGCTCGCGCCTGAGCCGTCCCACGCGGCTCACCGCCGCGCTGGCGGGCACCGCCGTGCTGGGGCTGGGCGCGGGCATCTTCTACAACACCAACGTGCTCAACCAGTACCAGCCGCAGGCCGAACGGCTCGGACGCTGGGCCGCCTACGAACGCCTGTACGCCCGCTACGCCGACGTGCCGCAGCCGCGCGTGGCGGCCTCGACGGTGCATGTCGAGATTCATCCGGAACGGCGCGCCGCGCAGTTCCGCGGCCACTACCGGCTGGTCAATCCCACCGCGCAGGCGATCGACACGCTGCACGTGGCCACCGCCACCGGCGACGGCGTCGACACCCGCCTGCTGCGCTTCGACCGGCCGGCCAGGCGCGTGCTGGACGACGCCCGCCTGGGCCACCGCATCTACCGCCTCGCCACGCCGCTGCGGCCGGGCGAGTCGATGCAGCTGCATTACGAGGTCGACTTCGCGCCACGCGGCTTCGGCAACGACGGCGCCGACGAGCGCGTCGGCGGCAATGGCAGCTGGCTCACCGCGGCGAACCTGCTGCCGGCGATCGGCTACCAGCCCGCGCGCGAACTGCGCGAGCCCGGTGAGCGGCTCACGCAAGGCCTGCCCGCGCGGCCCGTGATCCCGCTGCTGGATGACGTCAAGGCACGCCAGGGCGCGGGCGATGCCGGCATCGCCTTCGACGCCATCGTCGGCACGACGCCCGGCCAGCTCGCGATCGCGCCCGGCGTGCTGCGCCGCAGCTGGAGCGAGCACGGCCGCCGCTACTTCCATTACGTCAGCGACACCCCGATCCGCGAGAAGGTGCAGTTCTTCTCGGCCCGTTACGCGGTCCACCGCCAGGCCTGCCACGGCGTGCTCGTCGAAGTGCTGCACCACCCCGCGCACGACAACACCGTCGCCGGCATGGCGCGCAGCGCCTGCGCGTCGCTGGCGCTCTACAGCCGTCTGTACGGCCCGTACGCGCATCGCACGCTGCGCATCGTCGAGAACGTGCAGGGCGACATGGGCGCCCATGCCGAGCCCAGCCTGGTCGACTATGGCGACGGCTTCGCCCTGCTGGACCCGGCGCGCGCACCCGGGGGCCTGGACCTGGTGTTCGCCGTCACCGCGCACGAAGTCGCGCACCAGTGGTGGGGCGGCCTGCGCCTGACGCCGGCGCGCGTGGAGGGCGCCGGCCTGCTGACCGAGAGCATGGCCACGTATTCGGCCACCCAGGTACTGGAACAGGCGCTGGGCCCGGAGCAGCTGCAGGCCTACCTGGACATGATGCGCCGCGAATACCAGGTGCCGCGCTCGCGCGCCGAAAAACCGCTGCTGCGTGCCGCCGGGCAGTTCCTCAATTACCGCAAGGGTCCGCTGGCGCTGTACGCGCTGAGCCAGTACATCGGCCGCGACCAGGTCAACCTCGCACTGCGCCGCCTGCTCGACGCCCACCCGCCCGGCAGCACGCCGCTGGCGACTTCGCGCGACCTGTACCGCGAACTGCAGGCGGTCACCCCCGCGCAGTACCGGCCCGTGCTGCACGACCTGTTCGCCGCCAACACCTACTGGGAGTTCTCCGCCTCGCAGGCACGGTCGCGCCAGCTCGACGACGGCCGCTGGCAGGTCACCCTCGACCTGCGCGCCCGCAAGCTGCTGGTCGACGACGCCGGCGCCGAGATCGACCGGCCGCTCGACGAATGGGTGGAGATCGGCGTGTACCCCGGCGCCGTGCGCCGCGAGAACGGCGAGGTCATCCCCGGCAAGCCGCTGTACCTGGCCAGGCACCGCCTGGACAGCCGGCAGCAGGCGATCACCGTCGTGGTGCCGCGCGAACCGGGGCACGTCGGTGTCGATCCGCGCGCCCTGCTGGTGGATGTGAAACCGCGCGACAACTTCGTCGAGGTGGAAAACGGCGCCCAGGCGGCGCCGGGCGGACACCCGCGCGCGGTGGCGCGCCCCTGATCCAGCGGGCGCAGCCCCGTGATTCCCGCGCAGTCACGGCCTCGCACCGGGCCGACGACGGCAGGCAGTAATTGCCAGCGCGGCTAGGCGCGGGTCAGCCCGTCGAACCACCGCATGAAGTCGGCCTGCATGTCGTCGGGCAGCCCGTGGTCACCGGGGTAGACCCGGGTCTCGTGGGTGATCCCGAGCTGCGTCAACCAGGCGTCGGCGCGTTGGGCCCAGTCGAGGGTCAGCTTCGTGTCGTCGCGCCCGTGCCCGACGAAGCCCTGCAGGCCGCGCAGCGCGTCGGGCGCCGCGATCATCGGCGCCAGCTCGGGCAGGATGCGGCCGGCCAGGATGCCGAACCCCGCCAGCAGCTCCGGCCGCGTCAGCGCGACGCTCGCGCTCATGATGCCGCCCTGGCTGAAACCGGCCAGCACCGTGCCGGCCGGCGCGATGCCATGGTCCGCCTGCAGCTCGCCCACGAACCGGGCCAGGCGCTGGCGGCTGGTTTCCGCCGCCGCCAGGTCCGGGCGCGGGCCCTGCGGTCCGAACTCGACCGGGAACCACGCGTGCTGGCCGGGCCCGAGTGTCAGCGGCGCCCGGACCAGGACGACGCCGACATCGTCGGCGGCCCGCGTCGCCAGGCCGGCGAGGTTGGTCTCGTTGCCACCCACGCCGTGGGCCAGCACCAGCAGGCGGCGGGGCGTCGCGGTGGCGCCCAGGTACCGGTACGGCAGCTCGCGATCGGTTCGCAGTGCGGCAGTCACGCCGCTTCCTCCGCCACCCCGAACGCGAAGGCATCCATCGACAGCACCGCATGGGTCATGCCGCCTTCGATGCGTCGGCGACGGTCCGTCGCGTCGCTGGCCCCGAGCGCGACCAGCAGCGGCAGGAAGTGCTCCTGCGTCGGGTGCGCGCGGGCGGCGTGCGGGGCGCGTTCGCGGTAATCCACGAGCGCCTCCACGTCGCCGCGCGCCACCGCATCGGCGATCCAGTCGACGAAGGCCTGCGCGTATTCCGGATCGTCGATGCGCTGCCGGAACTCGTAGAGGTTGTGGGTAAGGCTGCCCGAGCCGATCACCAGCACGCCCTGCTCGCGCAGCGGCGCCAGCGCCCGGCCCAGTCGCAGCGCGCCGGCGGCATCCAGGTCGTGCGGCAGCGACACCTGCAGCACGGGCACGTCCGCCTGCGGCCGCAGGTAGCGCAGCGGCACCCAGGCGCCGTGGTCGAGCCCGCGGGTGAGGTCGGCCGCCGCGTCGAAGCCGTGGCGGGCCAGCAGGCCGACCACGGCATCGGCCAGCTGCGGGGCGCCATGGGCGGGATAGCGCAGTTCGTACAGCGCGGCCGGGAAGCCGCCGAAGTCGTGGATGGTGTCGAGCGAGGCTGCGCCCGTCACGCGCACGCCGCGCGTCTGCCAGTGCGGGGACACCACGACGATGGCCGTGATCGGGTCCAGCGTGCGGCCCAGGCGCGCCAGCTCGGGGCCGGCCAGGCCGGGCTCGATGGCGAACATCGGCGAGCCGTGGGAGACGAACAAGGCAGGGGGACGTGACATGGCAGGCTCCGATGCCGCGGACCTCGCGTCCGCGGCGGTGTCGATCAATGCAGTGGGCAGGCACGGTCTCCACTCGAAGACCGTGCTGCGTCCGGTGGCGTCGCGGGGTGCCGGATCAGCGCGCCGCGAGCGCGCGCCGGCGCGGGAAGCGGGCGTCCACGCTCAGCGGGCCCGGGCCGTTCGCCGCCAGCAGCAGGAAGCCGCCGGCGATGGCGAAGTTCTTCCAGAACATGATCGCCTGCATCTGGTCGCCCAGATTGGCGTGGAAGATCAGCGCCGCGACGAGCGAGAACGCGGCCAGGCCCAGCGCGACCCAGCGGGTGAAGGCGCCGGCGGCGATCGCCAGGCCGCCACCGAGTTCCAGCGCGATGACCAGCGGCAGCAGCGCGCCGGGGACCCCGACCGATTCCATGTAGCCCTGGGTGGCGTCGAAGCCGGCGATCTTGCCCCAGCCGGAAATGATGAAGATCAGCGAGAGGCCGATACGGCCGAGCAGCGAGAGCGATGCGTTCATGGTGAATGTCCTGGTGGGGTGGGTTGGACACACTGTATTGACCCACCACGGCGGGATAAACATCGATTAGAGTGAATGATTGTTCCTGCATGGGAGACAATCAGATGCTCGACCTGCAGCAGCTCTCCAGCTTCCTGGCCGTCGTGCGGGCCGGCAGCTTCGTCGGCGCGGCCGACGCCACCTCCCTGTCAAAGGCGGCCATCTCCCGGCACGTGGCCGAACTGGAGGAGCACTTGGGCGTGCGCCTGCTGCACCGCACGACCCGCCGGCTCTCGCTGACCGACGACGGCCAGCGCTTCCACGCCCAGGCCGCCGAACTGGTCGCCGCGTTCGAGGAGCTGGAAGCGGCCACGACGGCCAGCGGCGGCGAGGCCGCCGGCCTGCTGCGCATCAACGCGCCGGTGAGTTTCGGCAACCTGCACCTGGCGCCGCTGTGGCCGCGCTTCATCGCCGCCCACCCGAAGGTGTCGCTCGACCTCACCCTCAACGACCGCGTGGTGGACCTGGTCGACGAGGGCTACGACGTCGCCATCCGCATCACCCGCCTGCCCGACTCGCAACTGGTCAGCCGGCGCCTGGCGACGACGCGGATCGTCCTGTGCGCGTCACCAGGCTATCTGGAACAGCACGGCACCCCGACCCACCCGCGCGAGCTCGCGGACCACCAGGTGTTCGCCTACAGCTACTGGTCGGGCGGCGACGACTGGCGCTTCACGGGCCCGGACGGTGAAGCCGGCGTGCGGGTCAGGCCGCGCATCCGCACCAACAGCGGCGACACCTGCCGCGCCGCCGCGCTCGAGGACCAGGGCATCATCCTGCAGCCCGACTTCCTGGTCGGCGCGGACCTGCGGAGCGGCGCGCTGGTCCAGCTGATGCCGGACTACCACTCCATCGAGCTGGGCATCTTCGCGGTCTTCCCCACGCGCAAGCACCTGCCGCTCAAGACGCGGCACCTGGTGGATTTCCTGGTTGACGCGTTCCAGGCCGCGCGCTGGTAGCCGGCGCCGCGGACACAGGTCCCGGCTCATCCAGTAAATTGGTGCCCCCGCGCGGACATCCCCGGCCGTCGGCCCGCCGGCCAACGGCTTCCCGCCCATCGGCTCACCGCCATCGGCGCTTCACCGCGCTCAATGCGCGGTACCCCTGCCCCCAATGACGGCGATGACCCCCGCCACCGGACGCACCGCATGCTTCGACTGACCGACCTCAAGCTGCCCCTGGACCACCCCGAGGCGGCGCTGCGCGAGGCGATCCTGGCGCGGCTGGGCATCGCCGCCGACGAGCTGGCCGGCTACACCGTCGCCAAGCGCAGCTACGACGCGCGCCGGCGCGGCGCGATCGTGCTGATCTATTCGGTCGACGTGGACACCCCGCGCGAAGCCGACATCCTGCGGCGGCTGCAGCTGGACGGCGAAGCCGCGGAGTTCGCGCGCGCCGGCGACGGCGGCAAGGTGATGATCACGCCGGACACGAACTACAAGTTCGTGGCGCGCGCGCCGGAAAAGCTGCCGCTGCGTCCTCTGGTCATCGGCATGGGACCGTGCGGCCTGTTCGCCGCCCTCGTGCTCGCGCAGATGGGCTTCCGCCCGATCGTGCTGGAGCGCGGCAAGGCCGTGCGCGAGCGCACCAAGGACACCTGGGGCCTGTGGCGCAAGAAGGTGCTCAACCCCGAATCCAACGTGCAGTTCGGCGAAGGCGGCGCGGGCACGTTCTCCGACGGCAAGCTGTGGAGCCAGATCAGCGACCCGAAACACTACGGGCGCAAGGTGATCGACGAGTTCGTCAAGGCCGGCGCGCCGGAGGAGATCGCCTACGTCAGCAAGCCGCACATCGGCACGTTCCGCCTGGTGTCGATGGTGGAGCAGATGCGCGCCACCATCGAATCGCTGGGCGGCGAGATCCGCTTCAGCCAGCGCGTCGACGACCTGCTGGTCGAGACCGACAGCGCCGGCACGCGCCACGTGCGCGGCGTGACGCTGGAGGGCGGCGAGCAGCTGCGCGCCGACCACGTCGTGCTGGCGCTGGGCCACAGCGCGCGCGACACCTTCGCCATGCTGCACGGGCGCGGCGTGTTCGTCGAAGCCAAACCCTTTTCGATCGGTTTCCGCATCGAGCATCCGCAATCGCTGATCGACACCGCCCGCTTCGGCGCGCAGGCCGGCCATCCGCTGCTCGGGGCGGCCGATTACAAGCTGGTGCACCACTGCCGCAACGGCCGCTCGGTGTACAGCTTCTGCATGTGCCCGGGCGGCACCGTGGTCGCCGCGGCCAGCGAGCCCGGGCGCGTGGTCACCAATGGCATGAGCCAGTACTCGCGCAACGAGCGCAACGCGAACGCGGCGATCGTCTGCGGCATCACGCCGGAGGACTTCGCGCCCTACGGGCAGGGCCCGCTCGCCGGCATCGAGCTGCAGCGGCACTGGGAAGCGCGTGCGTTCGAGCTGGGCGGCGGCGAATACGAAGCGCCGGGCCAGCTGGTGGGCGATTTCCTCAAGGGTCGGGCGTCGAGCGATTTCGGCACGGTGCTGCCCTCCTACAAGCCCGGCGTGCGCCTGGGCGACCTGGCGCCCTCGCTGCCCGAGTACGCGATCGCCGCGATCCGCGAGGCGCTGCCGGCGTTCGAAAAACAGATCCGCGGTTTCGCGATGCACGACGCGGTGCTGACCGGCGTGGAGACCCGCACGTCCTCGCCGGTGCGCATCACCCGTGGCGAGGACGGCCACAGCCTCAACACGCGCGGCCTGTTTCCGGCCGGCGAAGGCGCGGGCTACGCGGGCGGCATCCTGTCCGCCGGCGTCGATGGCATCCGCACGGCCGAAGCGGTCGCGCTCGATATCGTTTCCCGCGTGGCGCGCGCCGCGTAGCGCTGGCCGTCCGCATCCGGCCGCAGGCGAAACTTCGGCCTGGGTGATACGTCCTGGGGGTCGTAGCCGCTCACCCCGGAGCGGTCAGGAATCCCATGCCGCGCGAGGCCGGCAACTCTCGACCACGTGTTCTGCCAGCGTACCCAGGCTGCCGGAGACCAGTTGCCGCAGCGTGAGCCTGACGCCGGTCAGCGCTTCGATCCGGGTGACGGTCCGCATCGCCGTCAAGGAATCGCCACCGAGTTCAAAGAAGCGATCGTCGCGGCCTACCCGCTCCAGACCCAGCAGCGAGCGCCAGATCCCGGCAAGTTGCTGTTCGAACTGCAAGCGCAAGTTCCATCTCGCCGGTTGCTGTCGACATAGGCCCACACCCCCTCTGTCGCGCCCGATTCCGAATACCGGCCGCGGCCGACGAGGCCGGCGCGCGGTGGCCCGGGAGGGCTACTCATACTGTCCAACGCACCCGAATGGGGGATAGGGCTCCGCCCGGGCGGCAACACTTGCAGGTTCGAGCGCCGATTCCCGGGGTTCCAGGTCCTGCCCTATCGCGAGGCGATCCACCTGATCCGAATGGGCGCGTCCGGAGCGTGACTCGGACTGGAAGCGCTTGGGCAGGTGTTGGTCGTGCGCGTGAGTCCGCTTCTGGCCGAAAGCGGACGTTGACGGCGCGGGCGGGACTCACGCTCGAGTGTTCGCTTTCGACCCAAAGCGGACATGAGCCATCACGTGCGAGATTGCAAATGAGCGTAGGTTGGGGATCTCGTTGCAAGAACAGGGAGCCAGCTCATGGTCAAGGTCGCGTTATTCGTTCGCCTGGAAGCGAAAGCCGGGAAAGAGAGTGAGGTCGAGGGCTTCCTGAAGAGCGGTCTCCCACTCGTCATGGAGGAGCCCGCGACGATCGCCTGGTTTGGGATTCGTCTCGGGCCAACAAGCTTCGGGATTTTTGATGCGTTCCCCGACGACGCGGGTCGGCAAGCGCATCTCTCCGGCAAGGTTGCGGCGGCCTTGATGGAAAAGGCCGGAGACCTATTTTCCGAGCCGCCGACCATTGAGAAAGTCGACGTGCTTGCAGCAAAGCTGCCGGGCTAGGGAGCGCTGAGGACCGCCTTACAAGAGTCGGCAACCGGAGCCGCTTTCAGGTATTCCGGCATTTTCCACTGACCGAGGTCCATCCGATGGCGGGCATGGCTGCGGAGACGGCCGAATTCGCAGGAGGATATGGGCGTTTCTGGGAGTTGCATGACGCCATCTTCGCCAACCAGCCACGTCTCAGTCCCGAGTTGCTATTGACGCTGGTCAGCGCGCTTGAGCTGCCCGCCCAGGAATTCCAGGAAGCTCTGGCTTCGGGGTTGCACGCACCCAAGGTGCAGGCCGATTTCATGGGTGGTGTGCGCAGCGGAGTGAACGGCACGCCCACATTCTTCATCAACGGTGTCCGCCACGACGCCGATTACTCATTCACCGACCTCGCCGCCAACATCGAAGACGCGATGCTGGCAATGACGAGGTGAGCTTGTTGCTTCACCGCGAGTGACAACGATCGAGGCGGCGGGCTGACGAGGCCGCAAAGATCGCGATGCCTCGTGATACCTGGCCACTTTATCTGGGCGAGTGACTTCGTCCACGGCAAAACAAGTGCGCACGCTTACGCGGGCTGCGGGCTCCGCTTCCGGCCGAAAGCGGACTATGCCGGGGTTAACGTGGCCTGATCGAACGACTGCTTCCGACCCGAAGCGGACATTGCGCACGGTGCTGTAGTGATGCCGGGAGAGACTGTGTCGACCGCCTGGACGCATTGGAGCGGCCAGCATAGCTTTCCTCAATAACGAACGTTTCATGTGCGCCGCACAATTCTGACATAACCCAGGAAGGCCGCATCGCAAATGTCCGCGGACATTCTCATTGTCGCCAACCCCCAGTCCAGGGCCGCGATCTCGTATGCGCTCAGTGGCGCACCGCAACACTTCCGGCTGCTGAGCGCGGGCAGCGAACGCGATATGCGGCAACAGTTGAGCGAGGCGGATCCGGTCGCCGTATTGTTCGATGATGCAGCGCCGGTCATGGATCGCAAGCGTGCGATGGAACTCGTCGCGGAGTTTTGCGCCGGCACGCCCCTGGTCGTCATTGGCCGTTCGGCTGACGTAGACGATGCTATCCGCGCATTGGATGAGGGGGCCGCGGACTATGTTGCGCAGCAGAATCTCGTGCGCTTGTCGTGGACGATTGAACGCGCCGTCCGAACCGAATGCGAACGGCGCAGGCACATTGAAGTTCTTCAGAATCAACTTGCGGCAAGCAAGGAACGCTTCCAGATGTTCGCAGAGACCAGTAAGGACTGGGTCTGGGAAATCGATCGAAACATCAAACTGATGTATTCCAATCAGGCAGTCAAAGCCATTCTGGGGTATGACCCCGCGTGCTTGATCGGCGCCTATGTGCCGGAATTGCTGAGCGAGGGCAGCCGGAAGGAAGTTGAAGCGGAATTCCCGAAAATTGCCGGGACTGGGGGCACCTTCACCAACTGGCGCCTTCAGTGGCTGCATCGTGACAAATACTGGAAAACGCTCGAGAGCACTGGCGTCGCCACCTATGACGAGCACGGCAAGGTTGCGGGATACCGCGGCGTCAGCCCAGACCTGACTGAAAAGCTCAAGAACATCCAGAAGATTGAGCATGTCAACCGAATCCACGCTGTTTTGAGCGCGATCAGCAACATCGCGCTTAGAGCCAACAGCCGTCAGGAACTCCTGGCTGGCGCCTGCGACACGGCCGTCAGGGAGGCAGGATTCAAGGCGGCCCTGCTCGCAGAACGCGTCGGCGACAGCAACTCGTTTACGATCGTCGCACGTAGTGGTTCACACGAGCTGCTTGATGCGATTGCTTCGAGTCCCATCTTCGAGCTGCACTTGAACGGGCGCGGTAAAGACCACCCGGACGAGGTTGCTGCCAATGAGTGCAGGGAAGTGAGAGTCTTCGATTTTGCCAATTGCGAACGTCATCTTGCCGTTGCCAGGGACATGATTGAGCGCGGCATTCGCTCGCAGGTGGCGTTACCCCTTGGCGAAAGACCATGGGGATTCTTGAACCTGTACTCCGACAAGGAGCTCGAGTACGACATCGACGAGATTGGATTGCTGCATCGCTTGGCTGATGAAATTGACTTCGGCTTGCGATTTCTCGAGAAGCGCGAACAGTTGGGGTACCTCGCATTCCATCATCCAGTATCCGGCCTGCCGAACCGGCACGCGTTCCTGGACCATCTTGGCAGCCGTCCCGCCAATACGGCCATCGTCGTCGCGGCCGTCAAGATCGCTCGCCTGGGCAGTATTGCGAGCGCACGTGGCCGCGCTTTCGCAGATGAGCTCCTTGCACGGGCGGGCGCGAGTCTCGGCGCCCTGGGCGGTTTCGCCGCCCATGTTGAAGGCTCTATATTTCTCCTGACCTGGGAGCAGGGCGACACCCTCCAGACGGAGGCGGCCAACCTTGATGCGCGCCTGGAAGATCTGGAAGCGAGCGGCTTTATCGTTGGCGATGAGCTGATTCACATAACACTTCGGGCGGGTATCGCGCCCGGAGTTGCCGGTAATTCAGAAGAGCTTGAACGTAACGCCAATTCCGCCCTGGCATCAGCGATCAAGGCAGGTCAGCGCGTCGCTGAGTTCGACAAGGTGCTCCAAGGGCGGATAGCCCGAGCACTGGATTTGGAGCGAGACCTACGCCGAGCCTTGGAGCACGAGGAACTCGAGCTTCACTATCAGCCCAAGTTCGATGCAACGACCCGGCGGCTTGCAGGTGCCGAGGCCCTTCTGCGCTGGCGTCATCCCCGAGAGGGCCTGGTCTCCCCGCAGGATTTCATTCCAGCTCTGGAAGAGAGCGGATTGATCGTGCCGGTTGGCGCGTGGGTCATGGCGCAAGCTCTCCGGACCGCCCTGCATTGGCGGCGCACGTACCGTCCAGCGCTTCGCGTCGCCGTCAACGTGTCGGTACGCGAACTGCGCCACAAGGATTTTCTGGAGGAAGCCAAACGCCTGCTGGAGCCCTTTGCCGGTAACCAGCCGTTGGACATCGAGGTGACGGAAAGCGTCCTGATGGAGGACATCACTCGGAGTATTTCAACGCTGGAGGGCTTGCGCACATTAGGCTGCCGAATCGAAATCGACGATTTTGGAACCGGCTATTCCTCTCTCAACTACCTCGTGAGGCTCCCAATCGATGCGATCAAGATCGATCGCAGCTTTGTCAGCGCTCTTACACAGGGTCCGCAAGCCGCCGCGATCTCCGGCGCGATCATTGAGCTTGCGCATGCGCTGGGCATGCGAGTGACTGGGGAAGGCGTGGAGACCGAGGAACAGGTTCGGATGCTCCAGTTGCTACGTTGCGACACCCTCCAGGGGTTTCTGCTCGGCAGGCCAATGGATGCTGAAGCTTTTGCGTCGCAGGTGCTGTCGGGCTTCGCTACGAGCAGCGCCAACGATTGACAGTCGAAGTTGGCGAGTCTGCAGTTCAATCAGCCCCTTGCCGCGCTTTAACGTGCTGGAACCGGACTTGCGTTGCATCGCAGAGTGGAGCTACGGGAGTCCGCTTTCGACCGTAAGCGGTCGTTGCCGCTGTGCGACCGGTCCGCTGGCTCATCCAAAGGAAAGAGGACACAGGTGGCCGAGCTACGCGAACCGGGCCACGTCGGCGTCGATCCCCGCTCCCTGCTGGTGGACGTGAAACCGCGGGACAACTTCGTGGATGTGGACGACGGCGCGAAGGCCGCGCCCGGCGGACACCCGCGCGCAGTGGAGCGGCCCTGAACCAGCGGCCGTTGCGTTGCGATGCTCGCGCCGTCGAATGTGGCCAGTGGCGGCACGCTATGCTCCGCGGGCGTCGCTGACTCTGACAGGGCCGAAATTCGAAATGAGCGAGCACGATCCCTACATCCCACCCGCGTCACCCACCTTTTCCCGGCCGGCGAAGGCGCCGGCTACGCGGGCGGCATCCTGTCGGCCGGCGTCGATGGCATCCGCACCGCGGAAGCCGTGGCGCTGGATATCGTTTCGCGCGCCGCGCCCGCCCCGTAGCGTTCCGGTCCGGGAGTCGAATTCGAAATGACCACGCACGACCCCTACGTCGCACCCACAACGCTCACCTTTCCGGCCTCCACGGGCCGCTCGCGCGCCGCCCGCGTGGCCCACGCGGTCGGCTGCGTGCTGCTGATCGTCGCACTGCTGCTGTTGATCGCATCGGCCGTAATGGCGTGGGACGGCGTGCGCTACGACACGCGTCACGGTGGGGTCTACGCGATCATGTCCGCCATGTTCATGACCGTGTTCGTCGCCCTGCCGATGTTCGGCACGGGCGCATGGCTTGTCACCCGGTTCAGGGCGCGCCCCCGGCAGCAGGAACCAGCGAAGTAGCGCGGGTAAGCGCAGCGCACCCGGGTGAGGCGCCGACGCCCTGTCCGAAAGAGCCCGGGTGCACCCCGCTTACCCGGGCGTGGCTTTCCGCACAACCCCACCCCGACGCGCCACAATCGCCACACCGCTCCCTGCAGGCCCTGCCATGCCCACCGTTCTCGTCATCGGTTCCTTCAACGTCGACCACGTCTGGCGCGTGGCGGCGCTCCCGCGGCCGGGCGAGACACTGGGGCTGGGCGAGTACCTGGCCGGTCCCGGCGGCAAGGGTTTCAACCAGGCCACCGCCGTGGCGCGGGCCGGTGCGCGGACGCACTTCGTTTGCGCGCTGGGCGAGGACGTGGGCGCGCAGTTGGCGCGCGCGCTGGCCACCGCCGACGACATCGACCTGCGCGACCTGCGCGCCACGCGCCCCACCGGCACCGCCGGCATCTTCGTCGACGCGCAGGGCCGCAACATCATCGTCGTCGCCCCCGGCGCCAACGCCGAGCTCGACGAGGACTTCGTGCAGACCCAGGGCGAGGCGATCGGCCGCGCGCAGGTCGTGCTGGCGCAACTGGAATCCCCGACGGCCGCCGTCGCCCGCGGTTTCTCCCTGGCGCGCCAGAGCGGCGCCGTCACCGTGCTCAACCCCGCGCCCGCTGACGCCGAGATCCCCGCCAGCCTGCTGCGCATGGCCGACATCCTCACCCCGAACGAATCCGAGTTCGCCGCGCAGCTGCTGGCGCACACCGGCCAGACCATCGACCCCGCGCACCTGGCCACGCAGGACGAGTCCACGCTGCATTCGCTGTGCCGTGACCTGCTGCGCGACGGCACCGTCGTGGTCACCCTCGGCGCCGCCGGCTGCTTCGTCTCGCACGCCTCCGACCAGCGCCGCGGCGACGTGCACCTGCATTACCGCGTGCCCGCCGAACCCGTCACCCCGGTCGACACCACCGGCGCCGGCGACGCGTTCAATGGTGCGCTGGCCGCGTCGCTGGCCCGCAGTCCCGATGCCGCGTTCGAAACCCACGTGCGTTATGCCAACCGCTATGCCGCGTTGTCGACGGAACAGGTGGGCGCGGCGACGTCGATGCCGCAGGACGCCCAGGTGCGCTCGCGCTTCGGCGACTGAGCCGCGCCTCCTTCTCCCGCTGCGATCGTCCCTTCCCCCGCTGCGGATCAGCCCCTTCCCCCGCTCCGCGGGGGAAGGTTGGGATGGGGGCCAACGATCGCCGCGAATCTGCCCCTTCCCCCGCTCCGCGGGGGGTGAAAGGACGCGTTTGCGGACCACTGGTCCGCGCGTCATCGAACGCCAGCAGGCTGTGCCTGCTGGCCGGGACGGTTGGGATGGGGGCCACCGATCGCGTCGAATCTGCCCCTTCCCCCGCTTTGCGGGGGAAGGTTGGGATGGGGGCCACCGATCGCCGCGAATCAGGTCTTCCCGCAGCGCGGGGAAAGCAATCCCGCTCCTCCCTGGATGCGACGCGATCGTCGGCCCCCACCCCAACCCTCCCCCGCGCAGCGGGGGAGGGAGCAGAAGCGTCGCTCTGCTCAAGCGTCCCCCCTTGTCCCACCCCCACCCCCACCCGCGTTGCCTCCCATGGGCCCGTCTCAAGTGGCGCGTCCCGCCATTGCTAGGATCACCCCTGGACCGGAGCACGGAGGCGCGCATGGAACCCACGATCCGCACCACGGTGGAGAAGAAGGTCTGGGAGGACCTGGCCCGCGCCCTGCAGGTGGAGGAAGCCACCCTGCGCGCCGTCGCCGAGGTCGAGGCCGCCGGCAGCGGCTTCCTGCCCGCGCCGGATCTGCGTCCCAAGATCCTGTTCGAAGGCCACGCCTTCCACCGCCTCACCGGCGGCCGCTACAGCGACTCCCACCCCGCCATCAGCCATCGCCACTGGGACCCGAAGAAGTACTCGGGCACGCTGGCCGGCGAGTGGGCGCGCCTCGACGCCGCCAGCCAGCTCGATCGCACCGCGGCGTTGCAGGCAGCCAGCTGGGGCCTGTTCCAGATCATGGGTTTCAACTACCCCTACTGCGGCAGCGCCGACGTCGAGGCCTTCGTCGCCGCGCAGCACGAGAGCGGCACGCAGCAGCTGGCGTTGTTCGTGAAGTTCGTCTCGCGCCCGCCCTTCCTCGACGCGCTGAAGACCAAGAACTGGGCCGCCTTCGCCGAGGCCTACAACGGCCCGGGCTACGCCGCCAACCACTACGACACCCGCCTCGCGGACGCGCACAAGCGCTGGACCGACGAACTGGCCGGCGTCGTCCCCGCCGGCCCGCCGCCCGCCGACACCGCGCCCGGCGATCCGCCCGAACCGGAGACCAAGGCCACCGTCACCAAGGCGCCGGTGCGCGCCGCGAGGGCCGGGCTGTCGGTGCCGCCGGCGCCGGACACGCTGCCGCCGGGGCGCGAGGACTTCGCCCCCGTGCCCGCGATGCGCCGCGAGAACGACCGCGTGCGCAACGTGCGCCCCGACCCGGTCGACCTGCGCGACTGGGAATACCGCCCCGCCATTGCCGTCGCCCCGCCGGCCACGCGCCTGCCCAACAACCCGCGGCCGACCAAGCAGCAGGGCGAGACCAACGCCTGCACCGGCTTCGCGCTGTCGACGGTGATCGAGTACCTGCTCGCCGAGACCGAGGACCGCGCCGTCGAAGGCATGAGCGGCTACATGCTCTATTCGATGGCCCGCCGCTACGACGAGTGGGCGCTGGACGGCGAAGGCGTGGACACCGGCTCCTCGCTGCGCGGCGCGCTCAAGGGCTGGAGCAAGCACGGCGCCAGCGCCGAACGGCTGTGGGACACGATGGAGATGCCCGCGGCCACCAACGACGACTCCGACTGGTGGCTGGACGCGGTGAAGCGGCCGATGGGCGCCTACTACCGCATCGAGCCGGCCAACATCCGCGACATGCACGTGGCCCTGCACGAAGTGCGCGCGATCTACGCCAGCGCCTTCACCCACACCGGCTGGGACACGATGCTGGGCACGCGCAACACGCCCGCGCCCGCCGGCCCCGACGACGTGCCGATCATCCCCGCCGGCCAGGGCTCGCGCGACCTCGGCCACGCCTTCGCCATCGTCGGCTACACCAACGACGGCTTCATCGTGCAGAACTCCTGGAGCGCCAAGTGGGGCCGCGGCGGTTTCGCGGTGCTGCGCTACGAGGACTGGCTGGCCAACGCGATGGACTGCTGGGTGGTGCAGCTGGGCGTGGTGACCGCCGAGCACGACGAAGTGGCGCGCGCGCCCTCGCTGCGCACCGACCGCGCCGGCCGCGCGGTGATCTCGCGCCACACCACCCTGGCCGACCACGAGATCTCGCCCTTCGTGGTCAACATGGAGAACGAAGGCAAGCTCAGCGACCGCGGGCGCTTCCGCACCGACGAAGGCGACCTGCGCCTGCTGGTCGAGCACCACATGCGCTACGCCGCCAACAAGTGGGCGATCCCCGCCGACGGCCACCTCGACGTGGCCATCTACGCCCACGGCGGCCTGACCACCGAGGACGCCGCGGCCGCCACCGCGCGCGCGTGGATCCCGCACCTGTACAGCCACCGCATCTTCCCGATCTTCCTGATGTGGGAGACCGGCGCCTTCGACACCCTGGGCAACATCTTCGAGGACGCGGTGGCCGGCGAGGCGGAAAAGACCGGTGGCGAACGCTGGAGCCGCTTCCGCCGCGAGATCAAGGACTGGCTCAACGAGCGCATGGAAGGCCTGGCGCGCCGGCCCGGCCAGAAGATGTGGGGCGAGATGAAGGAAAACGCCGACGCGCTCAGCCGCCCGCGGCCCAAGGCCAAGGCCAAGGGCGCGGAGCAGAAGGCCTCCGGCGTGGTGCAGCTGTTCGAGCAGTTCCAGGCCGCCGCCGGCCTGCCCAAGCTGCGCCTGCACCTGATCGGGCATTCGGCCGGCGCCATCGTGCACAGCTACCTGGGCCCGCGCGCGATCAAGCAGCACCTGGAAGTGGCCTCGATCAGCATGCTGGCCCCGGCCGTGCGCCTGGACCTGTTCCACGAGCAGCTGGGCGGCCTGATCACCGCGAAGAACATCCCGGTGCTGATCAGCAACCTCACCGACGCGGCCGAACGCGCCGACAGCACCTGCAAGCCCTACGGCCACTCGCTGCTGTACCTGGTCAGCCGCTCCTTCGAGGACCACGAGGAGACGCCCCTGCTGGGCATGGAGAAGCACCTCGTCCCCGCCCTGCCCGCCCACCCCTGGGGCGTCAACGTGCGCCAGCTGCGCACGCCGGGCTTCAGCTGGATGCAGGGCGCCGCGGCGACCCGCGCGACCACCCACGGCGCGCTGGACAACGACGACGCGGTGCGCGAGGCGGTGGCGAGGTTTATCAAGGGCTGAGGGGCCGCGCCCATCCGGGCGTGCGTGGGTGCGCGGGGCGGCGATTGCCCGGCCCGCCAGGAGCTCGCGGCACGCCGCCAGCGTCGAGAGGCTCGGCTGCGGCCGACGGCGAGCGGCTGTATCGGGCCCCGCGGCGACGCATACCCGCCTCACCGCATCGCCGCCCCGCCCCCGCATAGCCCCTTGGGCCGATTGCGCCGCCGGCGAAGCCGAGGCCACAGTGCAGGAGCCCCCCTGGGGCCCGACGGCCATGACGGCGGGCCGCGGGCGCGCTGCCCACGCCGAAGGAGGCCGCTCCATGAGCACCGAAACGCTGATGCCGGTCACGGCCGAGGCCCCCTCCACCGCCCAGCGCACCTTCGTGCGCTACTACACCGGCGTCTTCATGGACCTGGTGGTGCTGGGCCTGTTCGCCCAGTACTGGGACCGGGTGCACGTCGACAGCTTCAGCACCTGCCTGCTCGCGGCCATCGTGCTGCAGGTGCTGCTCAAGGCCACCATCGCCGTCGAACACCAGGTCGCCGTGTTCTTCAAGAAGCGGCCCGGCGGTTTCAACAAGTTCCTGCGCTTCTTCTTCGCCTGGCTGGTGCTGTTCGGCTCGAAGTTCGTGATCCTCGACGCGATCACCTTCCTGTTCGGCGAGAACGTCCACTTCGACGGCCGCTGGCACGGGATCATCCCGCTGATCATCGTGGTGGTGGTGATGCTGGTGGCGGAGGAGGTGGTGGTGCGGGTGTATCGGAGGTTGGGGAAGGATTGAGAAGGCAAGCTGCTTCTGAATTGCGATACTCAAGGGGCTGCGCACTGGCCAGCGACCGCGACGTTCGCGCGGCAAATGAGGTCTTACCTCATCCGAGGTAACGCCGATTGCGGCAAAGATCTCTACGAACGAGACAGGCTCCGATGCTCGCGGCGCTCACTCCCCCATGCGGGGGATGAGCCAAGCAAGGTGGCCGATAGGTCAGTGCAAGGCGCGTTCTTCTCATTGCTAGCAGCATGCCGCGGTAGACAGGGACTTCGGCCAAGCAGAATGGAGGCATGCCATGCGCCGGGCGAATGCGTTCGGGTCGATCGCAACAGCGAAGCGGGCTTTTGGTTCGGCGCTCCTCGCCGGCTGCGTAGCTTGTAGCCAGGCCGCTAGTCGAACCAATCAAGCACTGACCTTAGCTCCAGCCGCGGCGCCGACCGCCGAAACAGCCGAGGACATCTCTTTCGTACTCGCGGACGAGCGCCTCCCTTCCGGCAGGTTCACGCTTTCCAACGGGATCAAGGTCACTCGCAGCGATTGGCCCGCATTGGTCTTCGCGAAGTTTGGCGAGGCCTCCTGCTCGGGCGCGTTGATTGGACCGAACATCCTGCTAACAGCAGCCCATTGCGTGGAAGACAAGCGCGGCAAGCTGCGAGAGGCCGCGCTCAAAAGATTCGGCAGTCGCTATCCGATGGCCTGCGAACGGCATCCAGCGTATGTCAGGCGGCCACCTGCCAAGGATGCGTCGGCGCCACGTGGGGCAGAAGACTACGCGTTGTGCGTCATCGACTATCGTGGAGACGCACCACAAGCGATCGCCGCTTTGCGCGTCGAAGTGCTTGATACAACCAGCACGCTGGCGCGCAAAGACCGCGTATTGTTGACCGGCTATGGGTGCATAGACACCCGTATCGTCAATCGCAAGGTCGTCTCCACCGCATCGGCCAACATCCTGCGAATCGGCGACGCCAGCATCGCACGAGCACCGACACGCCGCCTGAGCGACGGCGCTTATGTCCTGATCGATTCCCGGGGAAAACCGACGCCGGCACTTTGTCCCGGGGACTCAGGCGGACCCATGTTCGTGGGCGCTTCGCAGCTCGACCAGAAGGGGGCACGACGCATCGTGGGCGTCAACTCCGCTATCGCGCCTGGCGCCACCGGACGCTCCGATCACATCGTGTCCAAGATATCCGCAACGGGCACGGCCGCGTTCCGCCAGTGGGTCAAGGATTGGCAGGGTCGCAATGCGAACCACGCCAAGATTGTTTGCGGCGTGACCCGCGATGCGGGCACGTTTCCGTGTAGGAGCTAGCCATGAAATCCTGCTCCGTATGGGTCCTAGTGCTTACCCTCTGCACCGCGCCAAATGCAAGCGCAGGCGGCCCCTTCGATTTTCACAAAATCATGGTCAGGGCGGTGAAGAAAAGCATCGATCGGGACTTGGTCAAAGCAATCGCCGAGAGCGCCAACGCACGGGAAGTCTCGCCCGATGAAAAAGCCTCCGGCGCCACGATCAGACAGGTCATCGAGCGGGTTTGCGGATCGGTGCAGGACGGCTACCTCCCCGCGCTCGAGAAAGCCAACGGGATGTCCGGCCTAAGTCTGGACATGCCGCTAGATGATCCGATGGCGCCCACCATGTTTCCGGCGTGCCTGTATGTGTACGACGCTACGAGCAGCGGGAAGCCCGTTGAGATCGTCGTACGGGAAAGCGATAACGCGGCGGCTCTATTCGAACGCTTGACGGGGAAAAAGCCCGACGACAAGCAACTGGTGGAATATTTCGGCATGCCGCTGGACAAACTCGCGGACCTGCACCGCGGGGACGTCCTCCGCCCGAAATACATCACCCAGCCTGTGAAGTTCACGATCTCAGGACCTGACGCGGCGAACCTCGCGGTGCAGCTCGCAAGCGACATTGAGGCTGCGAAAGGGGTAGAGGCGGTTGAGGCCTCCAGGGGCCGTCTCATCGTACCGATTGAGGCACGCCTGGCGAGCAACGCGGATCTGAAGTGCACACAGGCCAGCGCTGCCCTGGACGGCCCAAGCATTGAGCGGGCGCTGCTGCACAGCAAGAGCCATGCCAAGCCCACCATGGAAGTGGATGTAATGATCGTGGACAACGGCTTCATGGGCGCCGATCCCAGCGGTAGTTTTGCAAACAGTCCGTTCGACCCCAGCTTCTTCCGTAGCAGTCCGAATGGAAACATTGCCAAGGCCTACGACCTAGTCGAAACGCGCTTGCCCATTACTGTGAGAGGTACATCGCAGGATCCTGCCATCTATGGCCACGGCACGCACGTTGCGGGCATCATCCTGGGTGGTCCCGACTTCCCGGCGCGCGACCGAAGCAAGGTTCCTCTCTTGCAGGATTCACTGCGCTTGACCGTCCTCAATGTCGCAGACGCGACGAACGTTCCGTTTGATGGCGCACCAAAGGCCCTGGGCACTGAAATCATCGAGACCACACCATGGATCGTCAACATGAGCTTGGCCTACGATGGCGTGGGATCCGATCCGCGCGCAGATGGCGTGCGGACGGCATTCCCACCCCTGTTTCAATCTCATCAGCTGTCGCTCTTCGTCGTCGCGGCAGGCAATGACAGTGGAGATGTCGAACTTCGAAGCATCTATCCGGCGATACTTGGTGGCGAGTCGGTGGTCAATGTAGTGACCGTCGCCGCGTTGGATGGCAATGGGCGGATCGCAAGCTTCAGCAATCGCGGGGACAAGGTCGACATCGCCGCGCCTGGCTGCATGATCGAGTCCTGGACGGACAACACGATGTCCCTCACGCGACTGAGTGGAACTTCGCAAGCGGCGCCTCTGGTGACTTTCGTGTCTTCAATGGTCCGCCATTTGTTGCCGCGCGCGATGCCCTTTGACCTCAAGGCACGCCTGGTCGCGAGCGGCGACCTGCTCGCGCCGGAAGATCGAGGCGCAACCGCTTTCGGAGTCAAGGTAAATCCGGTAATCGCGATGTATGTATTTGACGACTACGTGCAGAGGCTCGGCCAATCCCCCTTGCTTGGGGATGTCGTCCGTGTCGAAGGGCTTCAGTGTCCGCCGAAGTTCGGCGGGGCCGACTACCAATCCGCCGATACGCTATGGTCGATCAAGCGTTCTGGCGCGCCATTCTTTCTTTTCTCAGGTAAGCAGCATAACGACAAGCTGAAGTCGCCTTGCAAGGCAATCGTGGCAGCCAATGCAGAGGTTGTCATGCGGCCGAGGCACAAGTTGACCGCAACAGGAATCGAAGACTGGCACGGCCCTGTGGAGGTCACCATCCCCATGGGGGACATCGCGAACGTAGTTTTCGCTTCCAAGGAACGTTGAGAGGACTCGACATGAAGCGCAGTGAATGGGCGTACCTGGTGTGCAGCCTTATCGTCACGATCGCATTGCCGGGATGCGCCAGCGTCCGCTCGCATCAGGCCGGCAATCCGCCCACCTATTCGGATGATGGCCTGGTGTACCGATTGCCCAAACGCGGAATCAACGTTGGTGTCGCCTTCGAGGAGGGCAAGTCGCCGGTGCTGACGGTGACAGAAGGCACGTCGTTCGCAGATGCCGCCGGCCCCATCTATGTCGCCCGGATCGGGCGCAACGGCGTCGGCCAAACCGACGCGGAGATCAACGTCACCGAACAGGGTCTGTTGTCGGCAACAACCGCGAAGTACACCAGCCAGATCGACGACTTCATCAAGGCGCTTGCGGCGGACGCGGCGTCCATAGCCACGTCGGATGACGGAGAAACCACTGAGGAGGAGCCGCAGCGCTGCCCCACAACCGGCACGGCAAACTTGACCGCGTACATGGGCAAGGCAGGAAGGTTTCAACTTGACCCGTCTGGCGAGCGCACCGTCGAATTGCAGGTCGCCCTGAACTGCAATGTCAAAGTGAGCTTGCAAAGGGCTGGTTGGAGGCCGCCGCCTGGTGACTCCGGTGCAGTCCCTGTGCCCACCAAGGTGGCTGGCTACTTCTACAGGGTGAACATGCCCTACGTGGTGCGCGCCGAGCTTGAAGGAGTCGTAAAGGAAGCGGTCGTGATGTTGCCAGATGAATCTCCGACGTATTTCATTGAGCTTCCCCGCGCCCTGTTTGCCTCGACCGACAACACCACAACATTCACTGATGGCGTATTAACCAAGCACAAGCAGCAAACGGACAGTGAACTCATCGCCGCCTTAAAGATTCCTGCAGATTTGTTGCGCGCCTATGTGTCGGCCCTGGGCTCATTCTTCGAAGCATTCAAGTCCACAGAATTGAAGGAAGCGCAGTCAGACACGCAAAAAGTACTGAACGAGCTGCAGCGACAGAAACTCGAGGCCTGCATCATTGCACTCAGGGAAGACCCTACTGGCGAATCCTCGGACGCGCTTTGTGCGGGCATAGCGATGCCTTCTGGATCGTAAACTTCACGAGCGCGCGGCCGCGGTTCAGACTTGCCCGTCAGGCGGGTGGTCGCGTCGTCGACCGGAATCCTTCGAGAGGAGCACACGTCGGCTAGTCCGATGAAACGGCCGACATCGTCAACTTCAGAGATCGTCCGGCCACCGGGGGTCGCGGGAATGGCCACCGAAACTTCTATTCAGCGTAGGCGGCCAGAGTCGCGATCAAATCCTCAGAGCGCACTGGCCCGGCTACCACCGATGCAAGAATCGCCAAATACTGAAATGTCAACGCCACTAATAGTCCTCAATCAGTACTGCGCCTTACCCATGATTTACGATGACAGAAAACCTCGTAGACAAGGCCATCTCTTTCCGAGCGAATCACAGGCCCACGCGCTGAGTTCTTACCAACACTCCTGCGCGCAAGATCCGTAAACGCACTCAAATCCACACTCCTTACTTTGACGCTCAAGCCACCCGCATAATCAAACTCGCGGATTGGCAACTTGCATCCGCCAGGCCACGTCCCGCCTCCTAGCTGACCCACGAGGATGTACTGCGTTTCATTGTCCTTCTTGTTTGATCTGCACCATGCAATAAAGGAATAGTCATTATCGACCTCCCTGCCCGCTATAACTGATTTAACACGATACATGTAGGGCTTCTCAATCACCCTGCTTTCCGAGTAATAATCCGTAATTTCTGAGCAGCCACTACTCTTGAAGTGGTCTCGAATATCGACAGGAACAGTGTGCACGCCTTCAGCAATCGCGGGCTTTACAGCTAATAGAATCAGCAGTGCCAGTAACATCTTCACAAGATGCCCCCTATGGTTCAGTGCAGACACTAGAAGAACAATTGAACTCAGGCCGGTTTGGCAACCCCAAGTGATCATGCATGTCCGCGTAATCGTTGGTATTGTTTGTAAACTCAGTAAACTCGGTGACAATGTGAATAAATTGGCCATGAGGCATTGAAGGCGCCCTCAAGTCTATCGCGCGCGACCCATTTTCGACGTTGTGAGCTGAGGTTGATAGTCGATTAGGTATAAGGCTGCCATCGGTGACGGACCTAACCCTTCCGTCTTTGGCGACATAGCTTTCACCACCTGTCACGATCAAGGGAACCGCCTTAAGGCCTTTGATATCCATAGCTGCGCGCAGGGTTGCGATGTTTGATTTGACGGCCTCATTTCTCTGCACCATCCCATTTTCGACAACTTCCCCCTTGGTTTCGGAAGGTTCAAATGGACCTGCCGGAGGCTCCCCGTTTGGTAGGCGTCGATTTTGCACTTTCGATGCGTGCGCAGCGGCAGTTCCTGCTGCTGCTTGCAACGAATACTTTCGTTCCATATCCTTTTCGAAGGGATTGCCGAAGCATTGCCCGCCAATCTTGCATACCTCTCGCCCATCCGGGTCCTTGAATCGGTACGGATTGTCATTGGCATACCAGTACCGATTGAAGTTGCCTCCGGTGTTGCCGTTGGCCGTCACCGGATCGAGGCTTAAGAATCGCCCAATGGCCGGGTCGTAATAGCGCTGCTGCATATAGAGAAGTTCAGATGCACTGTCTTCCACATGCCCAGTGAAGCCTGGAGTATCAGCATGATCTCGACCAACAGGTAGCCCATATGGTTCGTAGTCATTCCAGCGAACAGGCTGCGCAAACCGGTTTGTGATCAGCACAGGGCTACCTAAGTGATCCGTATGCTGAAAATAGGTCACTGATGCTGTGCCGCCCATGCCCACACGCCGCTCTGCAATTAGCCTAGAGCCCAAATAGATGTAATTGCTCACTTGACCGAGACGAAAGTTCTGCTGGTAACGCAGCACACCATCGTTCCCATATTGAGAGAGAATTTCTCCTGCGCCTGACGTTGCCTGCACGCGCCTACCGTATCCGTCGTACCGGTAGAACTCTTTGCTAGCAAAGGCTCTCAGCCGGTTTCCATAGTCGAAATCAAGCAATTGACCATTCTTGTTCTTCAGATTGCCCTGTACGTCATAGTCCATTCCGATCACAGTCGACCCGGAACCTGGTGCGCATCCGACGCTGCGGACATTGGTGAGCTTCCATGTAGCAGTGTCGTAGCAGTAGTGATGGTCCCTGCCAGGCGCTACGACTCGAACGAGATTATCTAGCGAGTCGTACGTATATTTGATCTGACCTCCAGGTACTCCAGTGAATCTTGGAGACTGCCCTGACATCAGGCGACCCAATGCATCGTAGGTCATCACGCGGGTTCCACGCTGGTACCCTACCGAGGCCTCGTCCGATATCAAGGCGGTGTTTCCGTTGGAATCGTAGACCAACCGGTTGTTTACGACTTCGACGCCATCGTCCACTCGCGTGTATGCCAGCCGTCCTAACAGCCCGCGTTCGTTGAGGTCAGCCTGAAAGTAAATGCCGTTGCCATAGGTGAATGACTTCACCGTGCCGCCGGGGTGGTATTCGACTCCGCGCGCATAAAGAGCTTCCTCGCTACGCACCCTTGTAGGCTGACCCAAGGCATTGGGCGAGTAATCAATCACTTCTCCATTGGGCTGAGTCAGGCTCACCGACGCGTGACCCAGCGCGTTGTAGCCGTAACCCAGGCTCCAGGTGTACCGATCTGGCTGGCTGACAGATTCGCCTGTGAGCTGGCGGCGTCGGTTGTACGAGTAGGCGTTGACGACGGGCTGTCCGGATGCCGCCGAGTTGAAGGTTGTTATCTGGGTTACTAGGCCGTCTGGGGAGTACGTCCACCGCTGATCGCCCCTGCCGTCCGGGAAGCGCAGCTGGGTTGCCCGTCCGCGCCTGTCAAATGTCTTTTTGACCTTCCGTTCTAGAATCTCTGCAGAGTCACCCTCTGGATCACACGGCGTTCCGTTAGGCAGGCCTGATGCGCTCCAGACGGGGTTTCCGACCTGGTCATAGCCTGTTAGTGCCACTCCGCTTTCGGGCTGACTTACGCCACAGATTCGCCGGAAGCTGTCCAGCGCGTAGGTTCGTGTTGCGCTCGGGCCACCCCGGGGATCGCGACGGGTAATTGCCTTGGTTGCCCCCAATACATCCCTCGAGATGATTGTATTGGCCTGCTCAAGCCTCGAGTTCGCCTGGATAATCTCGACAGGCCAATCAGTTGCAGGATTGTCGAAGGCCAGATAGCGCGTAGTGCTAACTACACCCCTCGGGTCCGTTCGACGCGCGACATATCCTTCGAGATATTCGGTTGTCGTCACCAACTCCCCGAGCTCTGAGTCTTGCTCTGATCTAAGGAGTCTCTGCAACGAGTCGTATCTGCGACGAATTCCCGGAATTGGATCGGTGACCGCATTGATTTCGCGGACTGGATTTGATTCGAAGGCAAGCTGCCCGAAACTGTCGTACCGCTTTGTTCTGACTGTCCGGGTCATTTCCGGCATCGCTGCGTCGAACTCCTCCGTAACCACGGGGCGCCAGAGCCCGTCAAAATAAGTTACGGCGGTAGCGTTTCCAGTCCTGACCGTTCGCCGCCAATGCCCCCCGGGAATTCCGTATTCGGAGGCCGGGATGGGTTTGAACTCCATGGTGGTTGGAAGCCATTTGCCCTCAGAACACGTGCCCGTGGCCGATTCCGACGGGTAGGTAATTGATGCCAACCGGCCGATGGCATCGTAGGTGTAGCAAGTGCGGTAGTCGTTCTCGTCTTCTATCCAAGCCAACGAACCGTCAGAGTTAACGAGCGCGCGCTCGAAGGCACCACCAGGAGATTCGCCGGTTGGAGGATGGTGGATCTCCTGGGGCGTTCCACGAAACCAGCTATTGAGCTCGGTGGCAGACCCGGCCGCATCGGTAACGGACTTTAGTGTTCCTCGCTGCGGGTCTCCGAGCGGCAGATCCAACCTGTATGCAAGCAGGTTCTGGAGTAGTCCGGGGCATGGAGACGTGCACATGCCATAGGATGCGACCGGGAGCGCCGTTTGGCTGCTGTAATCCGTCCGTCCGGTCTCAACAGATAGTCCAGCGCCCGAGACGTGAGTGCGCGCGACCTGTCCGAGCACCCACAGAGTAGTGTCGTCGTAGAAGGTCGTCGAATCGACCCTCGCTGCGTTGAGCGAGCTATCCTTCACCACGACGGTCGGGCGACCGAGGCGATCGAAGCAGAGCAGGCCGCCGCACGTATTGGCAACTGTCCAACTGAATGTGGCCCCGTCCTGAGCTGTAATCTTGGATTTCAGCGGGCGACTGGCGTGCGGCAGCAGGTCTCCATTTCGGATCAAGGTACGGCCATACGTAGCCGGAAATGGAAGCGCGGCTGCTTCGCTTGCCGACACGTAAGTGTTAGTGATGGCTCGAACGGAGACTCCGTCCTTGCGCGTCTCCACTTTCAGCAACTGGCCTTCATCGATGTCCCAGTCCTTCCCGAACGTATGGATCTGTTCGGTCCCGTCGGGCTGATGAACTGTAACGACCTTTCGGTTGGGCGATGCCGGCGCGAACCGCGCGTTCCAGCCAGGTTCGAAGGGAAACTGACTTTCATCTTGAGCCTGATATCCCTGCCTGAGTCCTGCGTAGTCGTATCGGTAGACTGCCTCGGGCAACGCGGGACCAGTGATTCGCTTCTTTACCACCGACCAGACATCGTGAAAGGTCGCGTAATCGTTTCGGTAGGAGTCCGAGGTCTCATTGTCCGGCGCCCCGTTGCTAAGGCACTGGTAACGAACTTGGGTTCGCCCATGCCGCATCGGTTGGAACTCAAATTCCGCAATGGCACCGGATGGATGACTAACCGTGTACTTCACGGTGCTTTGGACCATGACATTCGCGGGAGAGCATGGAACCTCATCGTTTCGACGAAGCCCGGAACTGCCCACGGGCGACGTGGGAATTCGCTCGTAGCTGATCACATCGAGTCGATGACCCTCGCGCAAATACTTCCAGCGACTGCCATCAGGATTGATGACGTCCGGACCTCCGTTGTAGGTCCAGGTCCTTCCGGCTGCGGTTGCCGACATCAGGCTCCAGACATTTCGCCCGTAATTGGTCTGGTTGGTGATCTCCATGCGCAGCGTGATCTCACGGCCGTCATTAGAATGGATACGAGTTAGTCGTTCGCCCTCCCAGTCGTATTTCACCCAGTTGCCGAAACGATCCTCGATCTTGCTGACAAAAAGCAGGATCTTCTTGCGATAGAGGATGTTGGTTTGCGGCAGGTTTACTGTCCGCCACGGGTGAGCGATGGCGGAGTAATCGCGCTCGATCAGCCAGTCGAAGGTGTATTTCGTACCGTCCGGAGCATGCGCGATGTAGCCGAATCCCTCTCCGTTTCGGGCGTGCGGAATTGTCGCGATGTACCAGCCGTCCTTTGTACGGGGCGTATTGATGGACATTGCTGCCGGAAATACGCGCTTGGGATCTTCCGCGCCTTGGAGGATGTCGCCGCCTCCGCCGTTGGCGGACAATCGAGCCCCGCTGGAATACCAGTCCCGGCGAAACTCCATGGAGCCGTTACTCCAGGTGGCCGGGACGGGAAACCCTCCGTGGTAGTTGGCGGGGGCAACATCGGCGATGTGGGGAATGTCCAGATCCCAGACGCCCAGGAATCGTGGAAGCGAGACGTCTTGGGGCTCGTAATGTCGTTCCAGTCGCACCGGAAGCGCGTTGTTGCCTGGAATGGAGATGTCGGTAGCGCGGAAGGACACCGTACCGTTGTAGAGGTTGATCTTGTCCCCGAAGGCGTCATCCCCCAAGGGAGCGGCGAGTTCGGTAGCCCTGACCCGTCGCGCGTATTCCTCGCCCCAGTTCATTTGCGCCTTTGCAGGCTTTGACAGCAATGCCGCCGCCAACATCAAGACCAACCACGCACCACACTGCACCAACAGACTGCGCGTCCGAATATTCATAGAAATCCTTTTCTATCGTGATTTTCCGGGCCCCATTTCCTTGGGGTTCACCTTGATGCTAGGTGCCGGCCGCTGCGCGTGTCCATCAGATTTTTGTATCGAAATGTGTCAGACCCCGCCCCTGATACACAGTGGAATTCCCACCCAGCCCGGCGCGCTTTCCTACCGATACCCGAGGCGTTTTCCTACCGCCGGCAAACGCGGATTCCCGACGCCCAAAGCGCCTGCACTCGCAGCGCCCGAAAGGCCTAACCCCTACCCCCGCCCCCAAGCCCTCACCACCGCCACCGGAAACCGCCCCCACACCAGCGCCCACACCCCCAGGCGCGTGAGCACGCCGCGGCGGGCGGCTTCGAACTTGCGGAAGTAGCGCCACAGGCCGCGGTGCTTGTGCCATTCCACGAACACCGGGCGGACGCGGCTGGAGACGCCGCGCACGTGCAGCACGCGCACGTCGTTGGCCACCGCGACGGTGGCGCCGGTGGCGCGGGCGCGGCGGCACAGGTCGAGGTCCTCGGCGTGCAGGCGGTAGCCGGGGTCGAAGCCGTCGAGTGTCTGGAACAGCGCGCGCGGCAGCAGCATCAGGGCGCCGGAGATCGCTTCGACCGGTTGCAGGGCGCGGTGGTCGTCGACCGGCAGGCCCAGGCGGGTGGCGGCGGGGCGGGCGCGCAGCAGGCCGTGCAGCATGGCGCCGAAGTCGGGGTCGCGGCGGCGGGCGGCGGCGTCGCGCTGGCCGTCCTCGCCGACCAGGTCGGCGCCGACCAGGGCGTCGCCGCCGGTGCGCAGGGCGTGGTTGCGCAGGCGCGCCAGGGTGTCGGGCTCGATCAGGCAGTCGGGGTTGACGAAGGCCAGCCAGGGCGTGGCGTGGGCGGCGGGGCCGTCGGTGGGCAGGTCGGCGGCGCCCTGGTTGCAGGCGACGGCGAAGCCGGGGTTGTCGGGGTTGGCGATGAAGCGCAGGCGGGCGTCGCGGGCGGCGACGCGCTGGATGATTTCCAGGGTGCCGTCTTCGGAGCCGTTGTCGACCACGCGGATGGCGGCGACGCCGTCGGCGGCGCAGACGCGGGTGAGGCAGTCCTCGATGGTCTCGGCGCTGTGGTGGGTGACGATGAGGACGGCGATATCGTGCGCGGGCGCGTGGGGGGGCGCGGGGGTGGTGGGCGCGGCGGGCGTCGGGGGGGTGGTCATGTAGGGCGACGCGGGGTGGTCAGGGGTGATGGAGGAGAGTATCTGGCGATCGGCGGGGTGGGGTTCGCGGCGACCGGCGGCCCCCATCCCGGCCTTCTCCCGCGAGCGGGGGAAGGGGCGGATTGGTGCGCGGCGATCTGCGGCCCCCATCCCGGCCTTCCCCCGCCAGCGGGGGAAGGGGCGGATCCGCGAGCGGGGGAAGGGGCGGATGCGCGGGCGGGGGAAGACGCCTCAGGCGAACAGATCACCCTGCGCCTCCGGGGGGCCGAGGGTGGACTGCAGCGTGGCCAGCTGGGCGCGGGTGGCGTGCAGGGGGTCGTCCATCAGGAAGTGGGCGACGCGGGCGTGCCAGGCGGGCCAGCGGGCGGCCAGGGCGTCGAGGTCGCCGTCGGCGGGGCCGCCTTCACCCTGGCGGGCGACGAAGGCGGTTTCGCACAGCACGTTGCGCCAGCCCAGGCCGGACAGGCGCAGGGACAGGTCGATCAGGGCGGCGTACCAGGACTGGTAGCTGGTGGTGTCCAGGCCGCCGGCGCGCTGGCGGGCGCTGCCTCGCAGGACGACGGCGTGGGTCAGCGCGTTGGGCAGTTCGGCGTGGTGGCCGGGCATGGCGGCGGCGGCGCGGGCCAGCTGCGCGGGGTCGGCGGGGACGGCGTTGATCTCGCCGATGCGCGGCCACGAGACGGTCTCGCCGGCGTTGCACCACGGGGTGACCGAGGCGATGGCGCCGTCGGCGCGCAGGCTGTGGGTCAGGCGCGCGTACCAGCCGGGCAGCGGCTGGGCGTCGCTGGCCAGCACGATCACGTCGCAGTCGGCGCAGGCGCGCAGCACTTCGTCCAGGTGGGCCACCTCCCCCACCGGGCGCTGGCGGCGGGTGCAGTCAGCGTGCAGCGCGGTGGCCGCCAGCCAGCGGCGGATCAGCTCCTGCCCGCGCGGCCCGGCCTGCGCGTCGTCGGCCAGCCACACCCGCGTACCGGCGGGCGTGTGGGCGTCGAGGGCGGCGAGACAGGCGTCGAGGGCGTCGTCGTCGACGCCCACGGGGATGATGATGATGGGTGGTTCGGATTCGGCCATGTGGCCGGAGTTTGACTTAGATGGGGTGTGGGGCGCACGGGGCAGGCCCACCACCTGTCATTGCGGGGCTGGCTTAATTACCTCCGTCCCCTTTGATCTCCTTTGATCTAGGCCCCCACTTAATGGGACACCCACCGGAGAGCGCGCCATGCTCGGACACGAGCGAATAGTGGTCCAATCTGCTGGTCCCGTGGTCGCTTCTTATCATTCCAATCAGCAGCAGCCCTCGGCCGCTGGAGTAAATGGCGGTGGCGACACGCTCATCATCCGCGTTCCGAACTTCTACGGCATAGCGCAAGCTGGCCACATCTGTTTCGTCGGGGTTCAGTACGGTCGAAATGCGATAGCTGAGGTCTTTATAAACCCACCGTCCCGAACTGGAGATCATTGAGCAATTCGTCGGAACAGCAAAGGTCATGAACGGCGTCTCAAGGCATCGCCAAGAAGAGTCGCATGGCTCCAGAATGATCGCGGAATCGCCGAAGATGATTTCGTGTTTGCTTTCATCTACATAGAAGGAAGTTGCGACGGGCCATCGGTCTTCAAAACCACGATCTAGAATCGTTAGTCGGGCATACTGCGGGAGCGCCGCAATCGATGAATTGCTGCAGAGCAACAGTGCAACTAAAGACGCGCGCTTGATCATTAGAAGCTCACTCCTGGCCATACTTCGCCTACCCACTGGTCAGCTAATGCCTCGTTGTCTGAAAAACGGGGTCAGAGACCGTTATCTCACAGTTGAACAGGTGCCATTCCTACGATCCTGGGAGCCGGCACCCGACGATTCACTGCATGAGTAGCTGCAGGCTGACGACTCCATCCCTGGGGCTTCAGCATGCCACGACCACCTCGCCCGGACATCGCCGGCATTCCACAGCACATCGTGCAGCGCGGCAATGATCGTCAACCCTGCTTCTACCGCGACGATGACTACCTGGCATACCTGGCGCTGCTCCACGAGGCGTGCCTGAAACATCCGTGCGCCGTGCATGCCTACGTGCTGATGACCAACCATGTGCATCTGCTGCTGACACCTGCCGCAGAAAAAGCCGGCAGTCGGGTGATGCAGACGCTCGGTCGCAACTACGTGACCTATATCAACGCGCGGTACCGGCGAAGCGGCGCGCTCTGGGAAGGACGGTACAAATCCTGCCTGGTGGATAGCCAGGAATACGCGCTGGCGTGCTATCGCTACATCGAGCTAAATCCAGTGCGCGCGGGCATGGTGCAAAGTCCCGCGGACTACCGCTGGTCCAGTCATCGCTGCAACGCCTGGGGCGAGCCCGATCGCCTGATCAGGCCACATCCCGAATATCTCGCACTCGGGCCCCAGGGACCCGGACTGCACGAAGCCTACCGCGCGCTGTTCGACAGCGAGCTCGCCTCGGGGCGGGCCGAAGAGATCCGGCAATACACCCAACAGCAGAAGGCGCTAGGCACTGCGCGGTTCCAAGCGCGGATTGAAGCGATCCTTGGACGACCACTCCAGGTTCGGCCGGCCCATAGGCCCTGCAAGGCAGGTCATCGCGGGGCCATAGATAACGGTCTCTGACCCCGTTCTTCGGCAACGCAGATGGATCGCATCACCCAACTACCGCGCGCACGCCAGCAGTTCGACATGCAAGTCATCGAGCGGTGCTGGCGCAAGCCGATCGCGAATCCTTCAACTCATGCACAAAGTACAAGGCCCGCATCGCTGCGGGCCTTATGCCTTCTGGGATCGGATCAACTGCCTCCGCCTCCTTAGATCCCCCTTAAATCTGTCTCTTTGGTTCGCGCCTTCAAAGGCCTGGACAACCCTTATCCAAAACACGCTTCATTTGCGCAAGCTTGAAATCCAAATCGGCGGAGCGATCATTCTTTGGCAGCACGGTAAATCGCCTGATAAAAAAACGACGCCCAATACTTTGATCGCCCGCAGGAATACCAATCATTACGATCGGCCCCAATTGCCAATTCGTAGGCCGACTGACCATCCCCATTCGCCGCAGCAATCTCTTTCCAAACTCTAAATTGACAGCCGACCGTTGAATCAGCCTTCGCGTGTTCGGACACCGAACGGAAGTAAGACACGATCGCCTGGGCTGCGCGAAGATCTCCCTCTATAGCGGCCTTTACGTATTTGGCAACATCGCCGCCAATTTGGTAGTTGGCGCTATCGTCGATATGGCACTTCCTCGCCGGAACCGTCGGCGAGGAAAAAGCTGGAGTGCCCGGCAAAACAAGCAAAAAAAATAGGAGCAACTTCGCCTTCACTTGAGTTTCTCCATCTTTGGAATTCGAGAACCTGTCCCAGCCACTGCCTGTCTACCCCAAACCGAACCATCCTTCTTCTGAACAATTTCAGAGTACCTGGCGCTCACAGCACCATTGGGACTATAGACATTGAAGGTAGTTCGACCACCAGCGGGGCTGCCATCGCTATTCTCCGCGTTGTATGCCCGGTAAGTGATGTCCCCGCCCTTGTTGTTGCCTTGGGTATAAACAAATCCGGTTGTAGCCATTACAGGAGCATTCAGTCTTTGCGCTACCTCAGTTGCAATAGTTCCGCCTTGGCAGTGCCCCAAAAAACACGCCGCCATACTTCCAATTTTCAAACCCCGCCTGCTTAATGGCATTGGCAGTATATTCGGCATTGAGTCGCGGTCCCGTAAACGGAACCAGCTTGCCCGCGTCATTCCTTAAGGCATATTCAGTAGTGCCCGCATAACCACCGTGACCCATTACGGTAAACCAACCAGGCATGCTAAAGCGCAGCGCTGGAACGCGAAGCGGGTCGGTTAGAGCGAACATGTCGAGATCGTCTCGCCCATCCGGATCAGTAAACCGATAAGGGTTGTTGAGTCCGTACGCATAGCGATTGAACTTCGCGCCTGTATTCGGATTTGCGGTAACAGGATCGACCGAGAGCATCCTTCCGATGCCCGGGTCGTAATACCGCTGCTGCATGTACGAGAGCCCTGTCTCCTTGTCGCTCACATGCCCCGTATACCCCGGCCCATTCTGCAGCGGCCGGTTAATCAGCAACCCGTACGGCTCAAATTTGCTGCGTTCGATAATGTTTCCGCCCGCATCGGTGATCACCACGGGGCTCCCCAGCGCATCGGTGTGCTGGTACTTGATGATGTTAGTCGAAGTGCCCATCACCGTCTCGCGCGTGGCGATCAGGCTGCCGGCCAGGTAAACGTGGTTGAACACCACATCACGCCGGAAATCCTGCTGATAGCGCAGCACGCCGTCCTGTCCGTACTGAGACAGGATGTCACCCAGGCCCGCGGTCGAGGTGGCCTGAACGCGCCGGCCGTGGCCGTCGTAGCGGTAGCTCTCCTTGCCCGACACCGAACGGAGTCGGTTTCCGAAATCGAACATGTAAGCCACGCCATCCTTGTTCGACAAGTTGCCTTGGATGCCGTACTCCAAGACATGGGTCATGGCACCACCGCCCGGGCACCCCCCGGTACGGACGCTGGTCAGTTGTTGGCGCCCGTCGTAGCAGTAGTACTCGTCCCGGCCCCGAAGGGTCGCCCGAGTCAGATTGTCCAGGACATCGTAGGTGTAGCGCGCAGTGTTCCCGGTGCTGGCGCCGTTGAACCACGACGAAGTCGCCGTCAGCAGGCGATCCAGTCCGTCGTAGGACATGCTGCGGTCGCCGCTGCCCATCGCATCGATGCGATCGGTGGCCGAATCCATGATGGCCATGACATTGCCGACTTGGTCATATTCATACGCATCGCGGTGCACCCACTTGCTGTCCGATGGCCGCTGGTCGGCACTGAGGGACGGCAGCCCGCGGACGTTCTGCGTCATCGTGTGCACGATGCCGTTGCCATACGTGAACTGTGCGATCGCGCCGTTGGGGTGGTAACTCACGCCGGTGGCGTAGTTCACCAACCCGGTCACCTGCATGGTCTGGCCCAGCGCATTGGGCGCGAAGCTGATCACTTCTCCGCTGGGCTGGGTCAGGCTGACCGACTGATAGCCGTAGCTGTTGTAGCCGTAGCCCAGGTTCCAGGTGTAGCGGCCGGGCTGGCTGACGCTCTCGCCGGCCAACTGCCGACGGCCGTTGTAGGCGTAGGCGTTGATCACCGGCTCGGTGTTGCCCTGCCCGTTGTAGGTGGTGATCGTGGCCGGCAGGCCATCGGCGGTATAGGTCCAGGCCTGGTTGCCGCGGCCGTCGGGGAAGCTGAGGCCGATCACGCGGTTACGGGCGTCGTACTCGCGGCTGACCTTGCGCGCGAGCGTTGTGGCAGCCGTGCCGGTGAAATCGCAGGGCGTGGAGGACGACAGTCCGGACGCACTCCAGGCCGGGTTGCCATTGTCATCCCATCCCGTCAGCGTGGACCCGGTTTCCGGCTCCAGAGTGCGGCAAAGGCGCCGGTAACTGTCGTAGGAATACCAACGGGTCGACGACACGGTGCCGGCTGCGTTCTTGCGGGTAAGGGACGTGGGCAGGCCGAAGGGATCGCGCCCGATGACGGTGACCACGCCTTCCGCATGTTGGATCTCGACCGGCATCTCGGTGGACGGCTTGTCGAAGCTCATGAACCGCGTGGTGGTGACGACGTTGCGCGGATTGGTGACCTTCACTTCACCGTTGGAGTAGTCGGTGAGCGTGGTCAGGACGGCGCCTTGCGTGGCGGGCGGTTCCGGCGGAAGCTCCGAATCCATGTCCACTCGGACCACGCGGTCCAGGGCGTCGTAAGTGGTGCGTGTGCCCGTCGTGACCGTCGAATAATTCGATAGGGTGCGCTGCGGGTAGGACTGGAAAACCGGCTGGCCGCCGAGGTCGTAGCGCTTTGCGCTGACGCTGCGCGTGGTCGACGCGGTGGCGTTGTCGAAGGCCTCCTCGACGACGGGGCGCCAGAACGTATCCAGATAGACGATCTTGCGCGCATTGCCCGTGCTGATCGTATGGCGCGCCAGTGTCCGGCGGGCAGCCCATAGGCCGCCGTTGTCGACAGCTCGAGCTTGAATGTCGTGGACAGCCACTTGCTCTCGTCACACGTCCCGGCCGTGGCTTCCGACGGGTAGGTCACCTTGTCCAGGCGTCCGGCGACGTACGTGTAGCAGGTGCGGTTATCCAGCTCGTCTTCCACCCAGGCCAATGTGCCATCGGCATTCACGAGGGCCTGCTCGATGGAATCGATGGCGCTCGCGCCCGGTGTCGCCGGGTGCTGAATTTTCTGCGGGATACCGCGCATCCATTCCGTGAGTGTGGTGACGTTTCCGCGGCCGTCGGCCACGGTGGCCAGCGTCGCATTCTGGCTACCTTCGACGCCCTTGGGATCGAACCGATAGGTCATCTGGCCGGTCCGCTTGCCTGCGCAGGAAGAAGCGCCATCGGGAAAAAGGCAAGGCCCGTACGTAGCCAACGGCAGTGCATTGCCGGTGTCGTAGTCGGTCTGCACATTCTCGATGGTCTTTCCGCCGGCCACACTCAAAGTGCGTAGCACCTGCCCCAGCACCCACAGGTCTGTGCGGTCGTAGTACTCGGTCGCGTCGCTTCGGGTCGAGCCCATCGAGTTGTACTTCATCTCGACGGTGGATCGAGCGAGGCGGTCAAAGCAGAGGGTGTTGTTGCCGTTGCAGGTGGACGCAACTGCCGACGTCCAGCTCTGGGAGTCCTGGACGATCGTAGTGGACTTCATCGGCCGGTTGGCGTACGGCAATTTGTCGGCGAAGCGCACACCGCTGAAGCCCATGTTCTCGGGAAACGGCAGCGCCAGTGCTTCGGCCTCGGTGACGTAGCCATGGGTCACCGTCCGGTAGACCACGTTGTCCTTGAGGGTCTGCACCTGGAGCAGGAACCCATCGTCGACGCCGTAGTCCTTGCCAAAGGTATGAATCTGCTTGGTTCCGTCAGGCTGGACAACCGTGACGGTTTTGCGATTGGGAAGGGGTCGGACGTTCGCCGCGATCCAGCCCGGCTCGTTGTACGGAAACCAATTAGGGTTTTCCGGCGGCTCATACCCTTGAGCCAGACCCTCGTAGGAATAGGCATAGTCCATCGAGTCCAGGCCCACGCCCGTGACCTTCTTGCTCTGCAGCGACCACACGTCGTGGTAGGTCGCGTACCCGTTGCGCCCGCCGATCTGCTCGGCCTGCGGATTTCCACCGTCGCAGAAGAAGGGGACATTCGTCCGCCCGTGTCGCATGGGTTTAAGGGTGTATTCGGCCTGTGCGCCGGAGGGATGCGTCACGAAGTACTTCGTCAGTTGCCCCGCTTCGAACTTCTGGGCCGGCGAGCAGGCGACCTCCTCCTCGATGATGTAGCCGCCAGTGCCGCCCGTGCCCACGGGCGGATCGATCCGCTCGTACGAAATCGTGTCGAGGCGATGCCCCTCTCGCCTGTACGTCCACCTTGTGAGATCAGGATTCGTGACGTTCTCGCCGTCATACGACCAGGTGCGTCCTGCAGCCGTTGCCGACGTCAGGCCCCAGATCTTGCGGTCGTAGTTGGTCGTGCCCTTGAGCACCATGGTGAGCACGATCTCGCGCCCGTCGCTGGAATGGATGCGGTTGAGGCGGCCCTCTTCACCTTGATCCTCGTCCCACTCGTACTTGACCCAATTACCGAAGCGGTCCTCGATCTTGCTGACGAACACCACGATCTTCTTGCGGTACAGGATGGGCGCGGAGCCATTGATGGTGCGCGTGGGATGGCTGATCGCCGAATAGTCGCGTTCGAGCATCCAGTCGAACGTATAGATGGTGCCGTCGGGCGCGTATCCCTTGTATCCGTAGCCCGCGCCGTTACGGACCGGGATGGCCGAGAAATACCAGCCGTCTTTGGTGTGCACTGCATCGCTGGTCAGGAAGCTGGGGAATGAACGCTTCGGGTCGTTCAGCGCGCCGGTCAGCAGATCACTGCCACTCCCGCCCATGTTCAAGCGATTGCCGCTCCAGTACGTCTCGTTCTGCCATTCCACACCTGACGACGTATAGCTTTGCGGCACAGGAAAGCCGCCGTTGTGTCCGCTCGGCGCCACTGCGCTGATGTGCGGAATATCCAGGTCCCAGGTGCCCAGAAAATGCGGCAGCGACACGTCTTGCGGATCGTAGTAGCGGCTCAGCCGAACCGGCAGGGCGTTGTTGCCCGGCAGGGAGATGTCGGTCGCCTTGAAAGAGACGGTGCCGTTATACAAGCTGATGCTGTCGCCGAAGGCGTCATCGCCCAATGGGGAGACCTGTTCCGTCGCGCGTACTCGACGGGCGTACTCCTCACCCCAACTCATCTGGGCCTGAGCGGGCTTGGGAGCTAAGGCCAAGGTGGCCGAGATTGCGAAAAGCGTGCACAGCACGCGGCCGCGGTTAGCCGCGCCGGACAAGAACTTCATGAATTCCCCAACTCGGGCGGCCCCCTGCCGCCCCGCTCGCCCATGTTACAGGGCCTTCTGGGTTTGGGATGCACTTCAGATATTTGCAGCCGCACCGGCTGCTGGCCAGTTCATTTGGCAGGCCCAACCCTGGCGGCGGCAGATCTCGACAGTGATCGGTGATCGTGAGCAATAGGAACCGGGTGAGAGACCGGTATGTCCCGGTCGATCAGATGCCCTTCCTACGAGCCTGGGGAATAGAGGGACGGAGCTGATCTCCATCCCGTTTTGTTCCGTGCTCATCGGGAAGTCTGCTGCGCAATCTCTTGGGCAAGACCGATCAGCACTCCCTCCGGACCACGGATGTAGCAGAGCCGATAGATCCCTTCGTAATCGACGACTTCACCGACCAGCGACGCACCGAGCTTCGTGAGCCGGGCGAGAGTGTCGTCGATGTCCTCGACGGCGAACATGGCGCGCAGGTAGCCCAGTGCGTTCACTGGGTCCGTGCGGTGATCCGAAGCAATGGCGGGCGCGTCGAAGCGCGAGAGTTCGAGACGGCTGTGAACGTCGGGGGTGCGCGTCATGGCGATTTCCACGCGCTGGCCGCGCAGTCCGGTGACCCGGCCGGCCCATTCGCCTTCGATGGGCATGCGGCCTTCGAGGGTCAGGCCGAGCTCCACGAAGAACTCGATGGCGGCACCGATGTCTTCCACCACGATGCCTACGTTATCCATGCGCTTGACCGTCATGACGTCTCCTTGGAACACCTCAACCAAGCGGCGTCGCGAAGCCGCTCAGCTTATTGAATAGTTCGGCCGCAATCCCGGCGACAGACGCCCCGATTGGCCGAGTCTGGAAGCGGCTTCGATTTGAATGAAGTGTCAGGGCGCATCTGCCCCCGCGGCAACTGCCCTGCTGATGCCGCAAATGGTGCCCGGCCACTGGCCAAGATGGCCTCGTGAGGACGTAAAGATTCCGTCGAGCTCGACGTACCGATCACTCAGCGAGTCCGGAATGCGGTTGGCCACCCAGATTCCATGGGCGCGCACATGGTGCTGAAAGTCCGCCTGCGCCAGGTAGATTGCGGAGTGCTCGAACGAGCCATGGTAGAAGCCAACGACCGTCACCGGCTTGCCCTCATGGCGCTCCGGGTGGGCGAGCAAGGCACTTATGGAGATCCGCTGGGGCTTGGACACCTCGCTCTCGCAAGGTCCACTGGCTTTGGAGATCGGAAAGCCATCAGCTTGCCGGGAGCAGCCGGTCAACAGAACGATACCGATATCGCGAGGACTCTCAACATCCGAACAAGGACCTGGATCAGCCCGGACGCCGAAGCGGCCTGGGCTTGAATGAAGGCTCCGGCACCTGACGGTGGGTCACAGGCAGTGCTCGACATACCGCACCGCCGGCAGCAGGCCAGCCCTCATGTCAGTCACCCGATTCCCGTCCGTCTCAAAAACCATCGCGGATTTCCCATCACTCGAAGTGACGATCAGATAGTGACCATCCGGGTCGTACTGGTGCGGCTCGACCTTGAGCCTGGCGCCATAGATCTCACTGATCCGAGCCTCGGAATCACCCACCTTGGCGCCACTGAAGGTCGAGAACCTGTCGCGATGCGACTCGATCCTGGCGATGCGATTGTCTTCAAACAGCAGCAGGATGTCGTCGCCGCCGACCACCCTGGCCAAACCGCACGTCTCGAGATCCGAGAACTGCTCAATGACGGCAATTTCCAGGCCGACTCGCTTTGCGTCCTGGAGGGTCATGCCAATCCTCAGCGGCCCCAGCCCGGAATAGGTGAGACGGCTTCCGGCGAGGTCTTCGGCGGAGGCAAGGGAGGTGGCGGCCAGGGAGATGGCGAGTAGAACGCACGTCAGAGTCCGGGAATGTGTCATGTCGCCTTACGCCTGATTAGCCCGCAGCCGGTCGCGCAGCCATTGGGTTTCGAAAATCCCATGCCACTACTCGTGCATGAAGTAGTAGTCACTCTCGACGCCCTCATCAAGCATCGGCACCTGGACTTGCAGAAGCTCCTCAAGGATAGCCGTGAACTGATCGGGCGGGCACACCCAATCCTGGCCAGCGTTGAAGCGTGCAAGAAGCTCCTGGCGCGATGGCGTCAACCTGTCACCGTGGAGCAGGCGAGCCCGGCGAATGAGGCCGGCCAGGCGGACCACTGCCGGCGAAGGTGCTGCGTTCTCCGGAACAGGCCAACGGAAGTCCTGCTGCTCTTCCGGATCGCTCGGATCGTAGACCACCGTGCCGGAAACGGACGCTGGTGTGACACACAGGTTCCGGATCTCCCTCGCGCCGAGCGCGGAAAGAAACTCGGTTAGAAATTCCTGTCGACTGTCCATTCGGGCTGACACCTGAACTCCTGAAATTCAGGCGCCGCGATGTGCGAGGGCCCAAGTCGTGGGGACTAGCGTAGATAAGGGTCTCTGACCCCGTTCTTGGAATCAAGCCGGGCCAGGAAGCGGCTTGGTCAGCCCCGCTCATGGCTGCGCGGCGCTGACGCTTTCAATCCAATCCCTGTAGTGGCTCAGGCGGACATTGCAACTGACCTGGCCATACCGCCCGGGCGTCCTTAGGGTGCTTTGAGGATCGGCCCACGACGTCAGTCCGGTCAACAACCAGTCCTGGCCCGCCTGGACAAGGATGGGCCCGCCGCTGTCGCCGCTCCCCGACCCGCCCTCGAGCGGCAGCGCTTCCGACGGCTGATCGAACATGTAGCAGAGCCAGCGGCCATGGGCGCTGGTGATCCGGTTGTACGCCCGGCGAAGCTCGATGCGGTGAGGGTCACTGAAGTCGTACCCGGTCACGCCGGTGCCCGTAGCGCCTTTTCCAAGGAACATGACGACCTGGCCGAACTCGTCTTCGCCGTTGCGGATCGCGACAGGGGAAACGTCAGCCACCGGTTGCGCCAGCTTGAGAAGCGCCACGTCATCCGATGACGAGAGCAGCACCCTGAAAAGCGTCCAATCCCAAGTGGCGAGCGCCTGGTCAAGCAGGTCCTGCGGCGGCTTTTTGTAGCCTGGATGGATCTCGAGCCGCTCAACGTCCCTGGGTGTTCCATTGATGGTGACCTGCTTGATCCCGGGTTGCCACGTGACGGCGTGGGCGGCGGTGATCACCCACTGCGGGGCAATCAGCACGCCATGCCCCTCGCCAGGCAGATCAACGAGCGCGGGAAAATCAGATGCCGCAACCCGATACTTCGAGTCGTCCACGTCGTCCCGAATGACGATGGCGCTCGCATTGAATGACACGGCTAGCAGGGCAAGCAGCAAGAGTCGAGCCATGTGGGATTCCTTTCCTTGATGGGGGAGCTTCGAGGGGTCAAGCCGAGTTGCGAAGCGGCGACGTCTTGAATGAATTGCCGGGCCTGACATCGGGATGGTGCGAGATCCAAGCGCCGCACTGCTTAGCGCTCTCGACCCAACCGCCTTGCGTCCGAACAAAGATGACCGTACCGCCATGCCCGCACAGGCGGCCGCAATCAAATGAATAAGCAAAGGCGGCCTTCTGGCCAGACTGATCGAAAGTTATGGCAGAAAATGTCATCAACCCGTGGGCGTAGCCACTCTCGACGGCTGACTCAATGGACTGCCCTCTCGCGATGAGCTCACCTGGATCCTGCGGACTCCATTGGCTGGGATCAACCATACGCACATAGGGAAGCTTCCCAACGAGGCCACTGAGGTCGGCAATTGGCTCGGGGCGCACCCAATGCGTGCTTGCGCCGTTGTCCACGCACTCGGCGATTTCCTTCATTTCGTCCGCGGAGGGGGCGTCGGCCGAAAGCGAAACACTCAGCGGGTCCTTGTCCTTGCCTGTCCAGTCGCCAAGGAACTGCGCATAGATTTCGGAGACGTCACTTGTCTGGGTGTGATCCTCGGCAGCCGTGTGCGCACATCCCAGGCAGACCACCATTGCAATGAGTACCGTTGATCGAGTCACGTCACTTCCGATGAGGCTTCTTGTTAGGTCCAATGCCTGAGTTGAGCCGAGCCGCACAGCGTCCTTGGCATGAACTGTTTTTCATGGCGCAGCCAACTCACGATCAAAGTACTGCCGCGTTCTTGGGCTGAGTAACGCCCAGAGGTTGATAGCGACCTCGAGACCACTGCGGATTAGATGGGATGTCAGCTTGCTAGCGGGAACCAGGCTGTCCTCCGCCTGAGCGAGAAGAAGTGCATTCTGAACCATGATGCTGCCGTAGAAGCTCACGGCCGCCAGAAGCATCAGGCGGCGCCAGCGTGGCTTGCCGAGCAGGGCCATTACCGATGCGAAGACGAGGAAGCCAGCGGTGGTTGCTGCCGTTGCGGTGGCAATCGCTGAGAGGTGTATCTCCGCTGGGACGCGCGACGAGGTCTTGAGGAAGACAAGCATGGCCAGGCTGAGGCAGCCGACCAGGATATTCATCAGGGAAGCTACCCAGAGACGCATGGGTCGCTTGATCTGCGGTGCGGCCATTTCCATCCTCTAACGCCTGAACTATGCCCGGCCGCCAAGCGGATCCGGCTTGAATGAATTGTTGGCCCGCTGATTCATTTGGCGAACCACCAGCCAGAAGGAAACGGCTGCGACTACTGCAAACACAGATACCGCGACGGCGTTTATGGTGGCGAAGGCACTGATGATTTCCAGGGCGCTGGGCGGATGGTAATAGGCATCGAGAAGCTGGCCTATTGCTGCCGAGCAAGGAATCCACAGCGGAAACGCGACAACTGCCGCGAACAAGGCCCTGCTTGCACGTATGCGCACGAGGGACCGCAGCAACCAGCTGCCGAGCGCTACAAACGCAAAGCAGATCACCGCGCTGGAGATCATCACAACTGAATAAACTGACATGCGTTCTAGAGCCGGACTTCAGAGCGTGAACGGTATCGGCTGCCGCACCGAGCCGATCTTGACGGGCTTGCCCTTGAGCCTGGCTGGCTTGTACTTCCATGTGTGGATCGCCGCGAGTGCCGCCTCGCCAAACTCGGGGGCGCTCGCCGATTCCAGTCGGACGTTCGAGATGTCGCCGGTGGCTTCTATGTCAAACAGCACGGACGCCCACCCGGTGCGGCCCGCTGCCAACGCCCCTGCCGGATAGTGAGGCGCGGTTGCCCTGATCAGCGAAGGCGGCACGTCGCATTTTCCATTCCCGCAGTAGTACGCCCGCCCTTGGTCTGCCATTGCCTTGTTGTAGGCGGACGCCGACACCGGCGTGCCTACGTTCGTTACCAGGCTCGACGCGCATCCGGTGGTCATGGCACCGGCCAACACAAGCAACATCAGATTCAATTTTGACTGCATGGGATCGGTCCTTGGCGCTAGTGCCTGAATCAAGCTGAGCCACGAAGCTGCTTTGACTTGAATGAATTGTTGGCCACTGCCGAGGAGCCAGGTCGAAGCAACTGATGCAGTGCCACTACAACGAGCAACCAGCCGACGAACTCAACGCCTGGGCCACCGTAATGCGCAAGCCAAGCGTGAGCGTCGGCGTCCAAGTAGCGGCCATAAGTGCTTGTGTTGCCAAGGTGGCGCAAACCCATTTGCAACAAGGAGTGCACGAGCACCAACCCAAGACCGAAGGTTGCAAATCGCATTGGCCAGGTACGTTTCCAGCGAAAAGCTGCAAGGACCAGGCCTGCGGTGACAATCAGCATGTAGGGGTACTCGCCAAGGTGATGCGCCAGCAGTCGCGTGAACTCGGCAGAAGACATGGCAAACCCTGAAATCGCTAACGAATCAGCCGAGTCGCGAAGCGGCTTCGGCTCGAATGAATTGTCAGCCCCTGGCTACGAGCACCAGGAACACGACACTGAAGGAAATGCACATGCGGATGCTCTGCTTGAGGACCTTTAGCACTTCGGCGTGTCCGGGCAGGAGTGGATTAAGCGAACGCACAGCATCCCTACGAACCAGCAGAATCAAACCCAAGTTGGCGAGCAGTATGGCTGGGACGACCCAGTAGTACTTACCGAGAGCAGGATTACCCCAGACAGCAAGAAGGCCGACGCCAAATATCAGAAGCGCAGCTGACGAGGCGACGAATTGCCGCAGCTTGCCAATCGTGGACCACGCGTCCTGGAGCGTCTCCAGCCTGTGGATCTTGCTTGGATCACCGCCCGCGCGCTCCAGGAAGCGCTGCGAATCCACCCGCACGAAACAGCCGACGAGGAACATCAGGCCCAGCAGGGTGGCGAGAATGCCTACGATTGGAATCAAGATATCGCTCATCTAGGGCCTGACGGCTGAATCAAGCCGAGCCGCGAAGCGGCTTGGGCTTGAAAGAATTGTTAGGTGGCATAGGTGTCACAAGTACTTCCTTCCGACTTCTTGAAGCCATGCATAGCCAGTCGCCGAGCCATCCCCACCCGTCCTACAGTCGTAGAACGATACCGTTATGTTCTGTTCTGTTGCGTCATTGAAGTTAACGATAGCGCGGTCTTCGTCGGTTATTGCGTAGGTGGTCAGCGTCCCTTCCAAACTCGAGCCCATGAACCTGTAACCAGATTTCTTGGCGAAGCGCTCCGTCTCTCGCTTGAGCCTGGCGGCACTGGATTCGTCCGCTTTCTGGAGTGTGTACTCAACAGCGACCGGGCACTGCTCATTGTTCGCCACCTGATAGGCGGCACTGCCAATGACATAGAGGCCAATGAGAACAAGAGCACCAATGGTGAGTGGATACTTCACGTGCCAGCTGACGCCTGAGCCAAGCGTGGCGAACTACTCACGCCAGCCAAAAGCATGGACCTCAGCTCGCCAAGCTCCATCGACTTTTGTGAAGTCATACACGACATCGCTCCACTCATGGTAATTGCACACGCGAAACTGAGCCCCGCTGGAGTACCAAGCTTGCCGAGACTCTGGAGCTAGCGGTTTCGTCAGGCCAAGCAATTCCCGGCTATTGACCGGCGGTTGCGAGCGAGACCAGCCGGAATCGAGTGCCAACTCGTCGCACCGTCGCAGGGCGGTGGACGTGCAGCCACTCAAGACAACGACAGCACTCAAGAAGATCGCCAGTTTTTCCACAATCCACCGCCGTTATGCCGCGCCCCTTGGCGATTGTCGATGCTGCGCGCAGCACCGGAGAGCCAGCCAGGCCAGCGCACACGCGCGCCGATGGCCGGACACTCGCGGGAGTGTCCGGCCTCGCGGCACTATTGCTTGCGCGGATCCCGCGGCTTCTGCTGCAGCGGCTGCATCGCGCGGAAGCGCTGGCCGTATTCGTCGGTGAGGTCGCGCGCTTCCTGCGGATTGCGCACGACGGTGGGCGTGATCAGGATGACCGTTTCCTTGCGGATCGTATTGGTTTCCTGGGTGCCGAACAGCGCGCCGATCACCGGGATCCGGCTCAGCCCGGGCACGCCGTCGGCGTCCTTGCTGGCGGAGTCGTTGATGAGGCCGGCCAGCATGATCGTGTCACCGCTCTGCACGGCGGCCTCGGTCTTGAGCTTGCTCGAGTCGATGCGGACGTTGCCGTTGACGTCCGGGACGATGCCCGGGGTACTGATCTCCTGGACGATTTCCATGAAGACCATCCCGTCGCGACTTACGCGGGGACGGACTTTCAGGATCGTACCGGTATCCAGGTATTGCACCTGGCTGACCGTGCCCTCGGTGCCCTGGTTGGGATTGAAGGTCACCGACGAGATTGGAATCCTGGCGCCGACATTCAACGTCGCTTCGACGTTGTTGCGTACCAGGACCGAAGGCGCCTGCAGCGTCTGCAGGTCCCCGACCTGGTCCAGTGCGCTCACGATGGCGGCTGCATTCCGACCCAGGAAGGTCCAGCCGATGCCGTTGTTGGTAATGGAGCCGGCGATGTCTCCCCAGAACGACCGCGCGGTGGCGTCGGGAAGTCCCGCGCCGCCATTGACGCGCGTGGCGTCCACCGCGTTCTCGAAGAACCAGCTGACGCCGTATTTCAAGTGACCCGACAGAGTGACCTCGACGACCTGCGCTTCGATCTGCACCTGCAAGGGCATGACGTCGAGCTTGGCGATCACATCCTTGATCGACTTCCAAGCGCCGGGCGAGCTGCGCACGAGGATCGAGTTGGTTTCCTGCACGGCGGACACGCCGACGCGGTCGCCGTTCACTTCCAGCGTGACCGTGCCGTTGCCGGAGCCCGCGTTGCCGTTGCCGCCACCCAGCGACATGCCTTCGCCGGTGCCCGACATGCCGCTGTCGCCGCTGCCGCTGTCGCCGCTGCCGCCCTTGATGTCGGCCGCGCTGCCGTTGCCGGTGTCGCGCAGTTCCACCGACTCCAGGCCCGGCATCATCGACACCTGGCCATTGCCGCTGCTGCTGCCGCCGCTGCGGCTGCCACCGAACACTTCGGCCAGGCGATCGGCCAGGTCCTTGGCCTTGATGTACTTGAGCTCGTAGGAGTACAGCTGGACGTCGCCGCCGGCCCCGTCGATGCGCTCGAGCCATTCCTGGATGTCGTCCAGGTAGGCGGCCTGCGGTGTGATCACCAGCACGGCGTTGGCGCCGTCCAGCGGCATGAAGCGGAACATGCCGGCGACGGGCGACTTGGACGATTCGCCGAAGACCTTTTCCAGGTCGGCGACGACCTTGTTGGCCTTGCCCGTGGTCAGGGGGAACACGCCCACCGACATGCCCGAGAGCCAGTCGACGTCGAAGATCTCGACGGTGCGCAGGTAGTTCTCGAGCTCGGCGCGGGTGCCGGCCAGGTTGATGATGTTGCGGGCGTTGTCGACGCTGACCACGGCGTTGGGACGCGCGTAAGGCTTGAGCACCTTCTCCATCTCGGTGGCCGAGATGTAGCGCAGCGGGACGGCGCGGACTTCGTAGCCGCGCGCCAGCGACGGCGCGCCGGTGCGCGGGGCGACGGCGCCGCTGGCCAGGGCCTGGTCGGCGGGCACGACGTTGTAGCGGCCGCCGGTGTAGATCAGGCGGGCGTTGTTCCAGCCCAGGACCATCTCCAGCAGGTTGAGCGCCTCGGCCGGGCTGACCGGCTTGGGCGTGCCCAGGGTGACGGTGCCCTGCACGCCCGGGGCGATGACGTAGTTCTGGCCGAGCATGTCGCCCAGGATGGCCTTGACCACGGCGTGCAGCGATTCGCCTTCGAAGTTGAAGGTGGCGCCGCCGCCGGTGGTGGGCAGCGCGGGCGGCGGCGCGGAGGCGGCCTGCTGGTTGATCACCTGGCCGGTGCCGCGGCGGATCTGCGGGCGGGGGCCCTGCTCGGTGTCGGGCAGGGGTTGGACGCCGTCGCGGGCCGGCAGCACGACTTCATCGGCCGAGGAGGTGCCGGCCTGGGTCTTGAGGGCCTGGGGATTGGCGTCGCGGCGGATGTCGGCCACCGGCGCGGTGCTGCAGGCGGCAAGCGCGAGCAGGACGGCGCTGGCGATCGCGCGCTGGGCCAGGGTGTTGAGATCGATGCGGCGCGAGGCGGGACGCGAAAGGGTGGTACGCGAAGCCATGGAGACGCTACCGGTCGGAGGGATCGGGTGGGAATTCATGCAGGGACTCTACTTGACCGGCGGTTTCTGGTTCTGCCGGCGCAGCTGCTGCTGCTCCTGCAGGGCTTCCTGCCGCAGTTGCGCGCGGCGGGCCTCGATGCGTTTGCGGATGGCGTCCATCTGCGCCTGCTCGCTCTGCGGCGGCGAGGGACGCGGGGCGGCGGGATCGGCCGGGGTCGTGATCGGGGCGTTGGCCTCGGCCACGGCCGGGATCGGCGGCGCCGGCGGTTCGGTCATCGCGTCGGTGGGGACGGTGCTGCTGTTCGGTCCCGGGCCGGTGCTGGCCACGGTCGGCGCTTCGCCGCCGACGCCGTCGAACACGCCCAGCTCCAGGGTGCGCTCGCCTTCGGGGCCGACGAACACGGCGCTGCGCGGGTTGAGCGTCTGCAGCATCCAGCCGGGCAGCGACTCGTGCGCCTCGCCCAGGCGCACGCGCAGCGGCGCGGTGTTGCCGTCGGGCGCCTTCAGGATGGCCATCTTGAAGGCCGGCGTGATCAGCACGCTGGTCAGCACGTAGTCGAAGGCCTTGGCCTGGGTCTCGGTGCCTTCGGGCTGCAGCGAGAACGGATGCGGGCGGCGGTCGTCGGCGAACAGCGGGCGGCTGGCGGTTTCGGCGTACTGGCCCAGCGGGCCCAGGCGCTCGGGCACCGGCTTGGGCAGCGTGGGCAGGCGGCGCAGCAGGCTGTCGTCGTCGGGCAGCAGCGGGTATTTCTGGCCCATGCCGGCCAGCGCGAGCAGGAGCACGACGACCGCCCACAAGGCGGTGGCCGCCAGCAGCCAGGTGCGGGGGCCGGCACTGTCAAAGCGCATTGTCGACCTCGGGCATGCTGGTGTCGGTCGTCATGCCGGCCGGCGCGCGGGCGCCCGCCGGACGCGCGGCGGCGGCGCTGCCGGCCGCGGGCTGCAGGTAGCCGGACAGGTCGAAGCTGATGTCCAGCCCGCCCTGCGAGGAGCCTTCGCCCGGGTTGAAGAAGACGCGCTGGCCGAGCACGTTGAGGTTGTTGACGAACAGGCGCGGGGTGCCGCCTTCCAGTGCGTGCAGCACGCTGGTGAGTTCGGGCGTGCCGCAGCGCAGGCGGACCTGCACGGTGACCTTCTCGTAGACGGTCTCGCGACCGGACTCCTGCAGCGGCGAGCGGTTGGAGATCTCGCAGCTGCGCTTGCCGGGGCTGGCCTGGGCGACGACGGTCTCCAGGCGCTGCACCAGCGAGGCGGTGGCCAGTTCGGCGCTGCGCTCGGGCAGGAAGCCGGGGGTGTTCTGCAGCTGGGCGCGCGCGGCCTCCAGGCGCTGGCGCACCTGCGGCGCCTGCCGGACCTGCATGCGCAGGCGCAGTTCGCGCTCCTGCAGGTTCTCGATCTGGGCGTCGGTTTCCTGCATCGGCACCGTCCACCACGGGTGGACCAGCATGAAATAACCGAGCAGCACCAAACCCAGCAGCAGGCCCAGGGCGAGCCAGCGATCGCGCTTACTGACCGGAACCTGCACGGGCGCCCTCCTTCGGTTCCGGGCCGACTTCGGCGGTGAGCGTGAAGCGGTCCTTGTGCGTGGTCGGATCGGTCTGCAGCGCGCCGGCCAGGGCCGGGTTGCGCCACAGCGGCGAGTCCTGCAGGCGGCCGATCAGCGCCGGCGCCTCGTTGCTCAGGCCGATCAGGGTGAGGCGGTTCTCCTCGATGGCCAGTTTCTCCAGGAAGGTGCCGTCGGGCAGGCGGCGGCTGAGCTCGTCGATGACTTCCACCGCGGTCGGCGTCTCGCTGCGCTTGCGCTGCAGGAACTTCTGTCCCTCGATGAGGGCCGTGAGTTCCTGGTACTGCGCCGCGGCGGCCTGGGCCGGGGCGGTCTGTTCCTTCACCTTGGCCTCGAGCATCTCGGCGGCGAAGCGGCGGTTGAGCAGGACCTGGTAGAGCGCCAGCGCGATGGCGAGCACGGCCACGGCGGCCAGGACGAAATTCCACAGCGCCCAGGGGTCGCGCGTGCGGCGGCGCAGGGCGGGATCGAGCAGGTTGACCTGCAGCGGCGTGCCGTCGGTGGCGGCCACGTCGATGCCGGCAAGGTGCGGGGCGAGCGGGCCGAGGGCGGCCAGCTGCGGGGCCAGGGCGGTGCGCGGCACGGCGACGAGCTCGGCGTCGATCGGGCCGTCGGCCTCGCGCCGGTTGACGACGCGGGCGTCGAAGGCGACGGCGTCGATGGTGAAGGGGGTCTGGCGTTCGATCTCGAAGCCGACCACGTCGCGCAGGCGCTCGGCGGCGGCGGCTGGCAGCGGCATCCGGCGGCGCAGCGAGGTGGCGGCGGGCAGCAGCAGCCAGCGCGGCAGGTCGGACAGGCGCGGGCCCAGGACGGGGGCGAGCAGGTCGCGGCCGTTGGCGTCGGCGTCGGTGCCCACCAGTTCGGACAGGGTGGGCACGGTGCCCAGGTCGGCGATCTCGTCGCCGCGTTGCAGGCGCAGCAGCAGGCTGTCGCCTTCCACCTGCAGCAGCAGGCGGCCGCGGTCCATGCCCAGCAGCTGGCGCACCTGCGGCGGCAGCCACGCGGCCAGCGCGCGCCCCCACCACGCCAGGAAGCCGCCCGGCCCGCGTGAGGTGCCTCCCAGGCGCGAGCGGAACCGGCCGAGCCGGTCCTGCAGCCGCGTGGGGGCAGTGGGATTCACGGTGGCGATGCTGGCTTCTCCTGGCTGGCCGGGCCGCGGGTGCGGACCGGTCGGATGATTCCCGGACCGCGCGCATCCTGCGATGCCCGTCGGGTCCGTGCATTTGTGCTGCATGCACTTCTACCGCATGCACTTCTACCGCATGCCCTTCTACCGCATGCCCTTCTACCGCATGCACCGGTACCGCGTGCACTCCCGCCGCGTGCATGCCTGCCGCACGCGTTTTCACCGCCTGCCTGTTCGCGGCACGCCGCCTTCCGGCACGCGTGTCCGCCGCACCCTGCCCCGCCATGACGCCGGGCGCCGGACCCGAAGGCCGTGGCGTGCCCCGTGGTCGCCACGACGGCGGCCGGCCGGTACATCCTTTGCTGGATCAGCCCCTGGCGGATCATGCACCCGCGCCTCGCGCCTGCGCATCCCTTCGCCATCGTGCCGTCCGTGGCCGCGCCGGTGGACCGGTCAGTCACCGGCTTGCCACCGCAACGGTGTGTAGGACGTGCCCGGCACCGTGCCGCCTGCACGCACCACCGCCCTGAGCACCGCTTCGCGGCGGTCGGGCAGCCGTGCGCGGCTCTCAATACTATACGTGCCGCTACTGCCGCCCACGAGCGAACCGCCGTCGGGCAAGGCCGGCGGCGGCTGGCCGGAGGCCGGATTCCAGCGCTCGCGCAGGGCGACGACCTGCCGGCCGTCCAAACCCATCGCGTTCAGCACCGGGGCCGCCGCGAAGGCGGGGTCCGGGCGCGCGCGGCCGCTGAACACCGTCAGGTAGGGCTCGATGCGGGCATAGAGCTTGGGGGTGAAGCCGATCACCTGCTCGAGCTCGGCGACGCTCTCGAACTCGGCGTCCTTGGCGCCGTAGGGCAGCCCCGCGGCGGCGTAGTCGTCGTCCTCGCCGCCACCGGCGGGCTGGCTGAGGTTGTCCGGGTCGCGCCAGTCCATGATCGCGGCGGCCAGCTGCATCGCCTGCTGCTGTTCGATCTCGAACCCCTGCAGGAAGGTCGTCAGCAGGGTCATGTCGGCCTGGTTGAGGTCGATCTTGCCGTTCTCGTCGACCAGCTTGACCTGGATGTCGGCGCCGCCGTAACGCCACGGATGGGCGCGGCCGTCAGGCAGCCACTGGCGGCGCGGGTCGCTGGCGGCCACGCGGGTGAGCGCGTATTCCAGACCGGCGCGGGCGGCGTTCTCGGCCACCATGCCGCGCACCAGCACGCGGCCCTGCAGGTGCTCGGTGCCGGCGATCAGGGCGAACGCGCCGACCAGCGCGGCCAGCAGCGCGATCAGCCACAGCACCAGCAGCAGCGCGGCGCCGCGCGCGCGGGCGCGGCGGCGGAAGCGACCTGCGGTGGCGACGGCGCCGCTCACAGCATGTCCGGGGGCGCGGTGCCCACGACGCTGGTGGCCAGCGGCAGCGCGACGACCATCGGCGGCCACGGGCGGCCGCCGACGTCGGTCAGGGTGACTTCCACCAGCAGCGGCATCTGGTCGACGTTCTCCCAGCGTTCCTGCCACTCGCCCAGCCCGCCTTCGGCGGACAGCGCGCGGTAGCGGAAGCGTGCCGACTGCAGGTTGCCGGCCAGCATTTCCGGCGGACGCGGGTCGGTTTCCTCGACCACCTGTCCGGCCAGCACCATGCTCAGTGACAGGCTCAGGCGCAGGTGCTCGCCGTCGCGCTCGATGATGAATTCATGCAGGTAGGGGCCGCCGCGTCCCAGGTAGTCGGGCAGGTCGGCGACGAACTTCATGCGGTCGGGCTCGCCCTCGAAACGCTTGGCCAGGCCGGAGGTCTGGTCGAAGGTGTAGGGCACGGGGCGCGCGCCGACGAGCCGGCGGCGCAGGAAACTTTCCACCGCCCGCACGCGCTCGTTGTTGGAGGCGATGGCCTCGCCGCGCTGCGTGGTCTTGGTGGCCGCGCCGATGGTGGCGAAGGCCAGCGCCAGGCCCATCGCCAGCAGCATCGTGGCCAGCACGATCTCGATCAGGGTGAAGCCGCGCGCGGTGCGTGCGGCGGTGCGGCGGTGGACGCGCGCGCTCACAGTTCGGCGTCCACGTTGGGCGGCAGCATGCGCAGCGAGCGCAGCAGCAGGCGCTGGCTGGGGCGGGCGTCGCCCCAGGTCACCAGCAGCTGGACCTCGACGATGCGCGGCGCGGACAGGTCCTGCGGGGTGTTGGCCGGCTGGGTCGGGTCCTTCCACGGATGGACGTCCAGTTCCCAGCGGTAGCGGCCGTTGTCGAAGTCGCCGTTGTCGCGGCCGGTGCCCAGCGTTTCGCCCACGCCCAGCTGCGCCAGCAGCGACTGCGCGTGCAGCGCGGCGGTGCCGGAGTCGGCGGCGTAGCGCACCTGCCGGGCGGCGCCGGACAGCGTTCCCAGCAGCAGCGTCAGCGCGGCGGCCAGCAGCGCGAAGGCGACGATCACCTCGAGCAGGGTGAAGCCGCGCTGGCGCGGGACCGGGCCCGGCGCGTGGCGGTGGGACATGGGGCGGCGCGCGGTCATCGGGTCACCTCGCCGCGGCGCAGCTTCACTTCGCCGGTGAGCCAGGTGACGTCGATGTTCCAGGCCTGCTTCTCGACGCTCAGCTGCACGCGGCCGCCGGTGGAGGCGCCGTCGGCGAAGAACATGATCGCGCCCTCGCCGCGGCGCGGCTGCACTTCGCGCGCGCCGGTGAAGACGATGGTCATCTTCTCGGGGATCTCGCCGTCGCGGTCGTTGGGAGCGGTCCACGTGCGCGCCTGCGGATCGATGGTGAAGCGCTGCGGGCGGCCGGTGGCGATGGCCTGCGCGCGGGTGTAGCGCAGCTGCGCGACCAGGGTCTTGGCCTGGCTGCGCAGCTGGATGCCGGACAGCCCGCCGGTGACGATGCCCGTGGCGAGCAGCGTCGCCGCGGCGATCAGCGTGATCACCACGAGCATCTCCAGCAGCGTGAACCCGTGGTGGCGGTGCTTCATGGCGGGACGTGCGATCGCATCGGCGCCGGCGGCCCGCGCCGGCGCGGGTGCGGTCATTCGAAGACGATGTCGGCGTCGACGCTGGTGCCGCCGGACTTCTTGTCGGCGCCCAGGCTCTTCAGGTCGAAGGGGCCATTGGTGCCGGGCGTGCGGTACTCGAACGGCGTGCCCCACGGATCCTTGAGGTCGCCGGCCTTGTAGTACGGGCCGAGCCAGCCGGAGGCGTCGCCGGGCGCGGTGACCAGTTCCTCCAGCGTGTTCGGGATGCGGCCGGTGTCCATCTCGAACTGCTCGATCTTCTGCGCGATGGTCTGCACTTGGCTCCGGGCGAGCTTGACGTTGGCGCTGTCCTTGCCGCCCATGATCTTGGATGCGGCGAAGGCCACGATGCCGCCGATCAGCACCACCACGATGATGATCTCGATCAGGCTGAAACCACGCTGCGCGGCGCGGGCGGCCACGGGCTTGAACGAACGCTTGAACTTCATTGCTTTCATGGGATCAACCTATCGAATTGGTGAGGTCGTAGATCGGGGACAGCACAGCCAGGATGACCATGCCGACGACGCTGGCCAGGATCAGGGTGATCACGGGCACCATCGCGGCCAGCATGCGGTCCAGCGCCTGACTGGTTTCCGCATCGAAGGTGTCGGCGGTCTTGAGCAGCATGGTATCCATGGCGCCCGACTCCTCGCCCACCGAGATCATCTGCAGGGCCAGGCGCGGGAACCGCTTGCCCCGGGCCAGCGCCGTGGACAGCGCGACGCCGTTCTTGACCTCGGTGGCAGCGGTTTCGACATCGGCCGCCAGCACCCGGTTCCCCAGCACGTTGCGGCCGATGCCCAGGGCGGTCAGCAGCGGCACGCCGTTGCGGACCAGCGTGCCCAGGGTGCGGGCCAGGCGGGCGGTCTCGACCTTGGCCACCAGCGGGCCGACCAGCTTGCGCTGCAGCAGCCAGGCGTCGAACTTCTCGCGGAACACCGGGTCGCGGCGCTTGCGGTCGAACCACCACGCCAGCAGGGCCGGGATCACCAGCAGGATGATCCAGAAATCGCGCACGAACAGGCCCACGCCCAGCACCAGGCTGGTGAACAGGGGCAGCTCGGCGTCCAGGCTTTCGTACATGCCGGCGAACTGCGGCACCACGTAGCCCAGCAGGAACAGCAGGCTCAGGCCGACCATCACCAGCAGGATGATCGGGTAGATCAGCGCGTTGACGACCTTGCCCTGCAGCGCGCGGGCGCGCTCGAGGTACTCGGCCAGGCGCGAGAGTGTCTCGTGCAGCGTGCCGCCGGCCTCGCCGGCGCGGATCATGTTGATGTAGAGCCGCGAGAACATCCCGTGCTGGCGCTCCAGCGCCGTCGACAGCGCGCTGCCGCCGCGCACGGCGTCGCGCACGTCGGTGATGGTGCGCTTGGAGGCTTCGTCCTCGGGCAGCTCGAGCAGGATGCCCAGCGCGCGGTCCAGCGGCTGTCCGGCGCCGAGCAGGGTCGCCAGCTGCTGGGTGAACTGCACCAGCCGCGCGCCGGCGAAGGGCTTGGGCTTGAACAGGCTCTTCCAGAACGGCGCCCCCCCACCCTCGCTTGCCAGCCGCGCCTCGACCGGCAGATGCCCCTGTTCCTGCAGCCGCGCGACCACCTCGGCGTTGCTGGCGGCCTCCATCTGGCCGTCGAGCAGTTCACCGCGGGAGTTGAGGGCCTGGTAGTGGTAGAGGGGCATGGGGGTCCGGGGTGGGGTTGTGCTGGCTTGGCGTCTGGCTCGGAGTGACTTGGCTCGGGAGTTCTTCAGCTCGGGACTGCTCCGGCACGAATGCCCTTCCTCTTTGCTCGTCATTCCCGCGAACGCGGGAATCCAGCGACTTCCGTCTAACCAACGATGTCCGGCCAAAGATCGCGCCAATATGGATTGGTCTGTTCAACCAGGTCAATCTTCCACGCCCGGCGCCACTTCTTGAGCCTTTTTTCCCGCGTTATGGCTGAATCCATCGTAGCGTGCAGTTCGTACCACACCAGCGCACCGATGCCGTGCTGCTTCGTGAAGCCGTCAACCACGTGGTTGCGATGTTGCCAGACCCTGGCGACCAGGTCGCTTGTGACTCCGATGTACAGGGTGCCGTTCCGGCCATTGGCCAGGACGTACACCGCGGGCTGTCGTTCCATGACAAGGCTCCAAGGCGCTGGCTTCCCGCGTTCGCGGGAATGACGATTTGTTACTTGATCCGAGTTTCAGAACCTCGCGACACAGTGGGCTCCAAGGCGCTGGATTCCCGCCTTCGCGGGAATGACGATTCATTATTTGGATTTCCTGCTTCAGAGCCTCGCGATCAAGGAGGAATGACGAAGCCCGTCCTTACGCATCCTCCGTCACCCGCAGCACTTCCTCGATGGTCGTCTCGCCCATCATCGCCTTGATGATGCCGTCCTCGTACATGGTGCGCATGCCGCCCTGGCGGGCGATCTGTTCGATCTCGCCCATGCCGGCGTGGCGCATGACGGCGCGGCGCAGTTCGTCGTTCATGACGAGGAATTCCATGATCGTGGTGCGGCCCAGGTAGCCGGTCGGGGCGAGGGCCGAGCCGCGCGGGCGGTAGAGGAAGATCTCGCCCTCGGGCTGGTAGCGGCGCAGGCCGAATTTCTCGATCTCCTCCGGCGAGGCCGGGTACTGCTCGGCGTGCGTCGGCTCCAGGCGGCGCACCAGGCGCTGGGCGAGGATGCCGTTGATGGTGGAGGTCAGCAGGTAGTCCTCCACGCCCATGTCGAGCAGGCGGGTGATGCCGCCAGCGGCGTTGTTGGTGTGCAGCGTGGACAGCACCAGGTGGCCGGTGAGCGCGGACTGGATCGCGATGCGGCAGGTCTCCAGGTCGCGCATTTCGCCGATCATGATGATGTCCGGGTCCTGGCGGACGATCGACCGCAGCGCGTGCGTGAAGTCCAGGCCGATCTGCGGCTTGGCCTGGATCTGGTTGATGCCTTCGATCTGGTATTCGACCGGATCCTCGACGGTGATGATCTTGACGTCGGGGGTGTTGAGCTTGGACAGCGCGGTGTAGAGCGTGGTGGTCTTGCCCGAACCGGTAGGGCCGGTAACCAGCAGGATGCCGTGCGGCTGGTCGAGCACGTGCTGGAACTGCGGCAGGAAGTTGTCGGTGAAGCCCAGCTTGTGGAAATCGAACACGACCGTCTCGCGGTCGAGCAGGCGCATCACCACCGATTCGCCGTGCGAGGTGGGCACGGTGGACACGCGCAAGTCCAGTTCCTTGCCCTGCACGCGCAGCATGATGCGGCCGTCCTGCGGCAGGCGGCGCTCGGCGATGTTGAGCTTGGCCATGATCTTGATGCGCGAGATCACCGCCGCGGTGAGGTTGGCCGGCGGGCTCTCGCCTTCTTCCAGCACGCCGTCGATGCGGTAGCGCACCTTCAGGCGGTTCTCGAAGGGCTCGATGTGGATGTCGGAGGCGCGCAGTTCGACCGCGCGCTGGATGACCAGGTTGACCAGGCGGATGACCGGCGCCTCGGAGGCCAGGTCGCGCAGGTGCTCGACGTCCTCGAACTCGCCGCTGCCCTCGCCTTCGGCGGTCTCCACGATCGCGCCCATCGCGCTGCGGCCCTGGCCGAACCAGCGTTCGATCAGGTCCTCGATCTCCGAGCGCAGGGCCACCCGTGGGTGGACCTCGCGGCCGGTGGCCAGGCGCACGGCGTCGAGGGTGTAGCTGTCCTGCGGGTCGGCCATCAGCACGTCCACGCTGCGCTCGGTCTCGGCGACCGGGCAGACATGGAACTGTTTCATGAAGCGCAGGGTGAGGCTGACGCCTTCGGGCGGCAGCTCGGGGGCGTCCTTGGCGCTGACCAGCGGCAGGTCGAGCACGGCGGCGACGGTCTCGGCGTGGTCGCGCTCGGAGACCAGGCCCAGCCGCGACAGCAGGCCCAGCAGGCTGCCGCCGGACTCTTCCTGCAGGCGGCGCGCGCGGCCGAGGTCGGCCTCCTTGAGGCGGCCCTTTTCCAGCAGCGCGTTGACGATGCGCTCGTCCGCGCCGGGGTCGATGGTGGTGTCGTTGACTACTGCGTTCACGCGATCCAGCCCGGCAGCACGCCCGATTCGGCAAGACCGGGACTTTATCAGCCCGGGTGCGGGGGCGGCAGGCCGGCGGCCGGGGTGACCGCCGTATGCGTCATGGTCAGATCGTCCCAGCCGCGGGTCACGGCACTTGGGCCGCTGACTTTGCTGAATGGTCCGGACCGCGACAGCCCGCCACCGACCCGATAGATTCGCCAGTCCGGATCCGCGTCAGGGGGCGCAATGAACCGACCCGTACTTGTGCTGCTGGTACTCGGTGGCCTGGTGTCGCCCTGGCCGTCCGCCCATGCGGCCGAAAGCCGCAGCGGCTGCACCGGCTTCGTCACTTCGCTGCCGGCCACGATCGCCACGCAGGGCGTGTGGTGCCTGGACCGCAACCTGTCCACGGCGCTCACGTCCGGCGCCGCCATCACCATCGCGGCCAACAACGTGACCCTCGACTGCAACGACCACGCGGTCATCTCGACCGACCGGGCCATTTACGGCGTGCGCATTACCGACCGCCTTAACGCAACGGTGCGCCACTGCACCGTGCGAGGGTTCTATATCGGCGTCCTGGCCACCGGCATCGACGGCGGCGCCCACCGCGTGGAAGACAACCGGATCGAGCGTTCCGGCGTCCTCGGCATCGGTGTCGACGGTGCGCACAACCTCGTGCAGCGCAACCTGGTGACCGATACCGGATCCGGCGATGACGTCACGAACGCCGTTGGCATCCTGGTGGCGGGCGACGCCGTCGACAACACCGTGTCCGGAGTGTGGGCAGGTTACGAAGACTATGCCGGCATCGGGATCGAGCTCCTGGGGGTTGGCTCGAAAGCGCGGGGCAACCTGGTGCGGAGGGTCAGCCAGTCTGCTGACGGATACAGCGTCGGCCTCTGGCTGGGTGCTGCCAACCAGATCGCCATGGACAACCGCCTTATGGGATCGTCGTGGAATATCCACGGCATCCGGGCCGAACCCGGCGCGCTGTGCCGTGGCAATACGCTGACCCGATGGCGGATCCCCCTGGAAGGTTGCGCTTACGCGCCGGAGAACCTGCTGCAATGAAAACCACAGACGCCAGAACGAATGCGTTTGCCCGCAGCATTGCCCTGTTCGCATGCGCGACCCTGCCTCTCGCCGCGGCCGCAGCCGAGTCCCTGGATTCGTGCACCGGCTTCGTCGACGCGCTGCCGGCCACCATCAGCGCACCCGGCATCTGGTGCCTGCGGTCCAACCTGTCCACCGCGATCACGAGCGGGGCCGCGGTCACGGTGGCGGCCAACGACGTCGTGATCGACTGCAACGACCTGAAGATCGGCGGCATGGCCGCCGGGCCGGCTTCGATGGCGGTCGGCATCTTCGCCAACGAACGCACCAGCAACATCACCGTGCGCCATTGCAGCCTGCGCGGCTTCCACACCGGGATCAACCTGAGCGGGCAGCGGCACCTGGTCGAGGACAACCGGCTCGACCAGAACCTGGTGGCCGGCATCGCCACCACGGGGGCGGACCACCGCGTCCGCCGGAACGACGTGTTCGACACGGGCGGACACGCGCGCGAGGCCGTCGCCTACGGGATCACGGCCGAAGCGGACATCAGCGGCAACCGGGTGGACAACGTGTTCGTGGCCGGCCCCTCGCCGGTGGAGGTCGTCGGCATCAAGCTGAGGGCCTACGCCCTGGAGGCCCGCGGCAACAGCGTGCTCGGCGTGATGGGCGACGCCAACGCGTCCGGCATCGCGGCCGTCGCGTTCGTGCCGTCTTGGCCGGCCACCGTGGTGGACAACACGGTCGCCGGCACCGGCGGCAGCGCGGGCATCGGCATCCGCGCGTCCGGGGTGGAGATGGCGTGCAGCCGCAACGTGGTCAGCGGCTACGCGACGTCGTACAGCGGGTGCACGCAGAGTTTCGGCAACGTGGCGGTGCCCTGAGCGGTATCGGGCGCGTGTCGGGCCCGCCGTAGCGTCGCAGGGCTCGCGTTGACGATGGGCCCGTGCTTCCCCGCCGGGGCGGCGACCGTCCAGCCGGACGAACGCCTCCGGGGCGCGCGCCACCGGCACGCCGCGGCCGGAATGGGGGCGCAAGCGCGTAAAAGAGCGGGAGGCGCGGCCACATTCCGCGCCGAGTCCCTTCTTCTCTCCGGAGCTTCCATGACGATCCGCCACCTGCTCGCCGCCCTGGGCCTGCTCCTCGCGCTGCACGCGCGTCCCGCAGCCGCCGCCGAGAGCTACGACAACTGCACCGGCTTCATCGAATCGCTGCCGGCCTACATCTCCCAGCAGGGTGTGGTGCATGCGCAGGGACCTGAGCACGGCGATGACCAGTGGCAATGCCGTCGTCATCGCGGCCAACAACGTCACCCTCGACTGCAACGGGTTCAAGCTGGGCGGACTGGCCGCGGGCCCGGCGTCCACCGCATGGGGCGTGTATGCCAGCGATCGCCTCAATGCCACGGTGCGTCACTGCAACATCCGCGGCTTCTTCATCGGCCTGTTCCTGTCGGGCGGCGGCGGGCACGTGGTCGAGGACAACCGCTTCGACCAGAACCTGGGCACCGCGCTGGCGATCCGCTACGGCACCAACACGGCCAACCTGGTGCAGCGCAACCGCGTGTTCGACACCGGCGGCGGACCCTATTCCACCGCGGCGATCGTCGCGGAGGGCGACATCATCGACAACACCGTGGTGGGCGCGTTCTCCGCGGTCGCCGGCGGCACCACGACGGGCATCTCCGCGTTCGGCGCCGGCACCGAGGTGCGCGGCAACCAGGTGCGCGAACTGGTGCCGGGCAGCGGCGGCCTCACCTACGGCATCTTCGTCAACGTGACCCGCGTGGCGGTGGCGGACAACCGCATCGCCAATCAACCGGCCCAGGCGGGCATCGGGATCATGGGCTTCGGCGCCACCGATACCTTCTGCGCCGGCAACACGATCACCGGCTTCGGGACGGGCATGAACGCCTGCCGCAACTCCGGCGGCAACGACTGGTGGTGAGTTGACGGCCGCGGCGGCGGCGCCGGACCGACCCGGAACCCGCGCGGCGTTCATGTAGGATCGCCGCGCCCCGCCTGCGCGTAGGTGGGGCGCGCGCGTCGGCGCCCTGCCGGGATGAGCAACTCCTGGCCGGGCCGCACGACCCGGATCCTTCGACCCCGCCGCGCCCTGGAGGCGCCACGATGATCAACACCCGCCACGCCACGACCCTGCTCGCCCTTGCCTGCCTGGCCCTCGCCGCGCCCACTGCAGGCGCCGCCGAAAGCTACGACAACTGCGCCGGCTTCATCGATTCGGTGCCGACCACCGTGTCCAGCCAGGGCGTGTGGTGCCTGCGCAAGGACCTGTCCACCGCGATGACGTCCGGCGTGGCGATCAACATCACCGCCAACAACGTCACCATCGACTGCAACGACTTCAAGCTCGGTGGGCTCGGCGGGGGCGCCGGCACCAACATGCGTGGCATCGAAGCCCAGGGCAAGCTCAACACCACGGTGCGCCGCTGCAACATCCGCGGGTTCCGCGACGGCATTTCCTTCATCGGCGGCGGCGGCCACCTGTTCGAGGACAACCGGCTGGAGGCCAACACCTACAGCGGCATCTCCCTGGCGCTGGTCGACGAATCGATCGTGCGGCGGAACATCGTGCGCGACACCGGCGGCTCGACCAGCCTGCTGGCCTCGGCCGTGGGCATCTCGACCTGGGGCACGGTCGACATCCTCGACAACGCGGTCAGCGGCGTGGAGCCGACGCCCGGGACCGAGGGCGAGGCGAGCGCGTACGGCATCGTGGTGCACGACAGCACAGGCGCCAGCGTGCGCGGCAACCGCGTCCGCGGCCTGGTCCACGCTGGCGCGGGCGTCAGTTACGGGATCCACAGCCGCGACGCCTGGCGCGTGAGCTTCGTCGACAACCAGCTGGTCGGCGCCGGGACGGGCGTCGGCATCAGCTGCGAGGAAGGGACCGGACGGGCCCGGGACAACGTGATCGATGGCTTCGCCGACCCGCTGGTGGCTTGCACCGACGCCGGCGGGAACACGCTGGAGCCGTGATCCGCGGACCGCGCGTGCGCCTGCTGCAGGCGCGCGATCGCGACTGTCCGCGATGCAGCAGGCTGGCGCTCGGCGGTGCGCTGGTCCGGCCGGGCGGAGCGTCATCGGCCCGGGCAACCGGTCCCTGATTCGCCTGCAGTTCTTCCCCGGGAGGGCGCCCGGCCCGGGCGCCATCTCTCCGTCGCCAGCGGTCTCCTTCCATTCCAACGCGTATGGACCGACCGGGCCGGGACCGACGAACGGTTATAAGCGACCGACGAACGCAACGGACTGTGACGGCGGTATGCTTGTGGATCTTTCCCGGCGTGGGGACGCCACCACCATGAAACTGCACCATCTGTTTGCAACTGCACTGCTGTTGTCCTGCGGCCTGGCCGGCAAGGCCTCGGCCGCCGAAAGCTATGACAACTGCGCCGGCTTCATCGACGCGCTGCCCGTCTCGATCGGCACCTAGGGGGTCTGGTGCCTTCGGCAGGACGTCAGCACCGCGTTGACCAGCGGCGCGGCGATCACCATCGCCACCAACAACGTCACCATCGACTGCAACCACTTCAAGGTGGGCGGCCTGTCGGCCGGCGCGGCGACCAAGACCACGGGCATCCTGGCCGACGGCCGCCTCAACGCGGTGGTCCGCAACTGCAACGTGCGTGGCTTCTACATCGGCGCGGCCCTGTCCGGCGGCGGCCACGTGATCGAGGACAACCGCTTCAACAGCAACACCGGCACCGGCGTGTACCTGGAAGGCGACGGCTCGGTGATCCGCCGCAACCTGATCGCCGACACCGGCGGCTCCACGATCTCCACCACGGCGGCCGGCATCGTCACCGCCATGGACGTGGACGTGATCGACAACACGGTGTCCTCGGTGTTCGTGGCCAGCGGTGCCGACCGCGAGGCCTACGGCATCTCCGCCTCGGACAACACCAGTGGCAGCATCCGCGGCAACCGCATCCGCAATCTGACCGTCCTGGGTGCGGGCAGCACCTTCGGCATCTTCAACGCGGTGTCCTCCCGGGTGGTGATGAAGGCCAACCACGTCATCGGCGACGGCACCGGCAGCAGCCTGTTCGGCATCGCCTGCGCGGACGATGCCGGCATCACGCGCGACAACGTGATCAACGGGTTCCAGACCGGTGTCTCCCAGTGCTCGGACGACGGCAGCGACGTCGTCAAGCTCTAAGGCCCAGGCCAGATCCCAACAGGCACGTTTCCGCCCGCCGCGCAGCCGCGCAACCCGCGCCGCCGGCATCGCACACGATCAGGACCACATGACCATGAACACCCGCACCTTCCGCGCCCTGCTGGCGCTGGCCGGCCTGCTGCCCCTGAGCCATTCGGCGCTGGCCGCCGAGGCCTTCGACAACTGCACCGGCTTCATCGACTCCATCCCGACCAACATTTCCTCGCAGGGCACCTGGTGCCTGCGCAAGGACCTGAGCACCGCCATGACCAGCGGCGACGCCATCGCCGTCAACACCGCGAACGTCACCATCGACTGCAACGGCTACAAGATCGGCGGCCTGGCGGCCGGCGACGGCACGCAGGCCGTGGGCATCAACGTGCTCGACAAGCCCAATGCGGTCGTCCGCAACTGCAACATCCGCGGCTTCCTCATCGGCGCCAAGGTCGGCGAAGGCGCCCCGCTGGTCGAGGACAACCGCTTCGAGGGCAACACCTCGATCGGCATCCAGGTTTCCGGGGCCGGTGGCGTGGTGCGCCGCAACCTGGTGCTCAGCACCGGCGGCTCGACCCAGACCGGCGACGTGCTCGGCATCGAGACCAGCCTGGACACCGACGTCATCGACAACACGATCGATACCGTGGCGCCGCGCGCGGGTTCCAACGGCAGCGGCTTCGGCATCCGTGCCAACGGCGCGACCGGCGCCAGCATCACCGGCAACCGCATCCGCAATGTGCTGAGCGACGGCTCCGGCGAGTCCCACGGCATCGCCGGCGAGGACATCAGCCGCCTGATCGTCACCGACAACCAGGTCATTGGCGTGGGCGACGGCATCGCGATCAGCTGCGACGACACCGCCAGTACCGCCAAGGACAACACCATCGCGGCCTTCGCCACCGGCCTGTCCGGCTGCGACGACGACGGCGGCAACGTGCTGGGCAACTGACCGCCCGGCAGCTGACCGACCGGGCAGCTGACCGGTTCAGCGGCACGCGACGACGGCAGCCTCCGGGCTGCCGTTTTCGTTTCCACGCACGGCGCGCCCGGGGCGCGGTGGCCCGCCGGCGACCCGGCAACTCTCACGCAGCCGCTACCGCCGCGGGCTTCCAATGCCCTGACTGCGGTGGCGCCCGGATGGCCTGCCGCATCGCGCCTGCGCATGGAAGCGGCCATATCCCGCCGGAGAGTCCGCCATGAACCGCACGCCCGTCCCGTCCGCACACCTGCCCTCCCGCGGCCTGCTCGCCTGCATGCTCCTTGCCCTGGCGCTGCCCGCGGCGACGGCGCAGGCGGCCGAGAGTTACGACAACTGCACCGGCTTCATCGATTCGGTACCCACCTCGATCTCCTCGCGCGGGACGTGGTGCCTGCGCAAGGACCTGGGCTCGTCGGTGGCCAGTGGAGCGCTGATCACGGTGGAGGCCAACAACATCACCATCGACTGCAACGACTTCAAGCTGGGCGGCATGTCGGCCGGACCGGCAACGCAGACCAAGGGCATTTCCGCCAAGCTGCGCAGCAACCTGACCGTGCGCAACTGCATGCTGCGCGGCTTCTGGGCCGGCATCCATGTGTCCGGCGGCGTCGGGCACGTGGTCGAGGACAACCGCATCGACAACTCCAGCGCGGTCGGCCTCTGGGTGGATGGCGACGGCAGCATCGTCCGCAACAACCGCATCAGCGAGACCGGCGGCGCCGCGCAGGGCGACGTGACCGGCCTGATCGTGCAGGGCGACGCCATCCAGGTCGTCGACAACATGGTCAACGGCGTGGCCGGCAGCCCGGACGCGGAAGGCTTCGCCCAGGGCCTGCTGTTCAACGGCACGTCGGGACTGGTGCGGGGGAACTTCATCACCGGCGTGCTGCCCAATGGCGGCGGCGCGGTGGGGATCAAGAGCGACGTGGGCTTCCTGACCGTGGTCGAGGGCAACGTGCTGGTCAATCCGGTCCCGACCGCCGGTATCGGCATCGACGTCAATGCCGACCCCCATCGCCCGGTCTGCCTGTCCAACCGGGTGCGCAACTATTCCACCAGCGCCTACGACACCTGCGTGGATGGAGGCGGCAATTTCGCCGACTGAAACGCCATGCTGCGTCGCACCCGCCTCCCGGATATCCTTCACCGCGCCGGTCCGCAGTGCATTGCGCGGCGGGCCCATCCTGGACCGACTCCTTTCGAACGACCTGAGGGAACCACCTTGACTTCTCGCCTTATCTGCATCACCGCCCTGGCCCTGGCGCTGGCCGCCTGCAAGCCCACGGCCCCCGAAACCGCCAAGCCCGACGCCGCCGCCACGCCGACCGCCGAGCAGCCGCCCGCCCAGCCCGCCGATCCGATGGCCACCGAGGGCGGCCCCGAGCGCCCGGACCTGGCCATGCCCGAGCGCGACAAGACGCCGGTGGACGCCAAGGTCGTCAACGTGCGCCTGAGCAGCTCGGGTGACACCGAGAAGCACACCCTCGGCGCCCCGACCGAAAAGTTCGGTCCCAAGGACACCGTCTACGCCGAAGTGGAAACCAGCGGTTCGGCCAAGGAATACACCATCTACGCCAAGTGGATGACGGCCGACGGCACCGTGCTGGCCGACTACGGCATGCGCGTGGACCAGCCCGGCACCAAGCGCACGGTGATCAGCCTGAGCAAGCCCGATGGCTGGCCGTCCGGCAAGAACTCGATCGAGCTGGCGGTGAACGGCAAGACCGAGCGCACGGTGACCTTCGAGGTTCAGTGAATGTCATGACGCAAATCCCGGCGGCGCTCGCGCCGCCGGTGGCGGTCGGCGGTGTCGGGGGCAGCGGCACCCGCATCGTCGCGCGCCTGTTGCAGGCCGCCGGGATCCATACCGGCGAAGACCTCAACGATGCGTCCGACACGCTGTGGTTCACGCTGCTGTTCAAGCGCGCGGACATCCTGCAGTGCGACGACGCCGAGTTCGACGCCCTCGTCCGCGTGCTCGCCGACGTCCTGTCGGGGGTGGCCCGCTTCGATGCGGACACCGTCGAATGGCTGCAGGCCCTGGCGCGCATCGACCGCTCGCCGCAGCACAGCGCGCAATGGATGGAAGCCCGCGCGCGTACCCTGATCGCCGCGGGCACGATGCACGCGAAGCCCGTCGCGCCGCGCCGCTGGGGCTGGAAGGAACCCAATACCCACGTCGTGATCGAGCGCCTGTGGCGGCGGCTGCCGACGCTGCGCTACGTGCACGTGGTGCGGCACGGCATCGACATGGCCTTCAGCGCCAACCAGAACCAGCTCCAGTTGTGGGGGAAGCACGTGCTCGGCGGGCCGGGCCCCGTCACCCCCGCGCGTTCGCTTGCCTACTGGTGCCGCGTGCACGCCCACATGCGTGCCCTACACGCGGCGAACCCGCAGCGCATGTACTGGCTCGACTACGACCTGCTGTGCCACGACCCCGTCGGGCAGACGCAGGCGCTGTGCCGCTTCCTGGAGTGCGATCCGACCGCGATGGCCGCGGTGCTGGACGAAGTGCAGCACCCCCCTCGCTCGCGCCACGCCGGCCAGTGCCTGGCCGAGTTCGATCCGGACGACCTGGACTTCGTCAGTTCGCTCGGCTACGCCGTGCATGACCCGGCGGCCCCGGGGGAAAGCCCCGGACCGGCCGACCCCCGAGCGTCAGCGCCTTGAGCGTCGCCCCGCGCGGGCGCCGGGTGCTGTGGGTGGTCGGGCCGGCACTGGGACATGCCGCGCGTGCGCTGGTGGTGGCGCGCGCCCTGCGCGACGCGCACGGCGTTGGCAGCCGCTTCATCGGCGCCGACCGGCACGGCTTCCACGCACGGCTGCTGGCCCCCGAATTCGACACGATCGATACCGGCCACACACCGGCGCAGTTCGAGGCGTTCGCGGACGCGGTCGCGGCGCAGCTGGTCGAACACCGTTACGACGCCCTGTGCCTGGATTGCGCCAGCGTTCCCTGGCGGCTGGCCATCGGCGAGCCGGGCCTGCCCAGCGTGTACCTGACCAACGCCTTTCTCGCCCACGCCACGCAGGCCACGCACCAGGACCTGCAGTGGCGTGAGCACGGCGCGTCGTGGAATGCGCGGCGCCAGGCGCGCGGGCTGCCACCGCTGGCGAACGCCGCCGCGCTGTTCGAGGCCGACCGCGTCCTGCTGGCCGATCCGGACTGGATCCTGGACGTCGACGCCGCGCTGCCGGTCCACCATCGCCTGACCGGCGCCTGCGCCTGGGCACCGGATGGACCGCTGCCCGACGCCCTGGCCGGCCTGCGCGACGTGGCGCTGATCGCCACCGGCTCCACCGGCACACCGTTGCCGGCGGGGTTTCCCCAGGCGCTGGCCCGTGCCTGCGGCGCGCGCCACGTCGTGCAGGTGGACAGCCAGGGCGTACGCCTCGATGGCCGGACGCTCGACGTCGGCGTGGTGCCCCTGCCCGCCCTGCTCGCCCATTGCCGCGTCGCGCTGACCCACGGCGGTGCGGGATCGACCTGGCTGGCGCTCGCGCAGGGCGTGCCGGTGCTGGTGTGGCCGGGCCACCACAATCATCGGCTGCTCGGGGAACGCATCCAGGCCGCGGGCTTGGGCCTGCTGCTGGACCCGCAGGGCGGTGCCGCGCAGTTGCAGGCGTTCGAACGCCGGGCGCAGGCCATGGGCGAATGCGCCCGGGCCCACGCGTTCGACCTGCAGTCCGGGCCGCTGCGTGCGGCGGGCGAAATCGTCGCGATGCTGTAACCCGCGTCGCCGTGGCCGGCGCGCGTCACGAGCCTTCGCGAGATGGGAACGGGCAGTGCGGCGCGCGCCGCAGCCTTACCAGGGCAGGCCCAGTTCGGCCATCAGCGGCCCCGCCTCGGCTTGGATCGCGTCCAGTTCCTGCGCGGTGAAGGCGTCCTTCCACTTTCCGCGCGAGTCGCCGTCCACTGCCCGGCCGCGCTGTGTGTCGCCCACGGCCAGGCCCTGCATCACTTCGTGGTGGGCATGCGGCGCCTGCGGCAGGCCGACATGGGCCTGCATCCGCGCCAGCCAGCCGGCGGGGTCTTCCACGAGGCGGTCGTAGCGCACCGGCAGCGCGTCCAGCGGCGGGGTGCAGAAGTCACGGTAGAGGCCCGACTTCAGCGTCCAGATGATCGCGTGGCCGAGCGAAGCGGGCAGCGTCGGATCGGCCAGGCGCCGGATCTGCGACGCGAAGCGGTCCGCCATCTCCGGCGCCTGCTCGAGCTTGCGGCGCTGGTTCTCGAGGAAGGGCACCGCCTGCAGGCTCGCCATCGAGTGCGCCACTTCGCGCACGTCGCGCAGCGCGAACACGCAGGCCAGTGGCTGCGCGCTGCGGGCCAGCGCCTGCGGATGGAAGGTGGCATTGGGCGCCTTGAGCACCACGTGCGTCGGCGCGCGGCCCTCGCGCTGGCGGGCATCGGCGTACTTGCGCAGGGCGCGCGGGGCGAACTCGTCGAACACGGGCTCGACGGGATCGCCCTGCACCAGCGCATTGACCAGCTTGTAAGCGCCCTCGTCCTCGTCGATCAGCAAGGCGTCGGGATGGGCGCCGAGCATCTGTCCCATCAGCGTCGTGCCGCTGCGCTGGCAACCCAGCACCAGGACGTAACGCGGGCCACTGCTCATGCGCCGCCGTCCCGTGTATAGCCGTGCGCCTCGGCCAGTGCGCCGCACACGGCCCAGACCTCATCGATGCGTTCGTCGCCCGGCGACCACAGGCGCCGGCGCGCGTCGTCCACCCGCAGCGCCACCGGCCTGGGTGCGACGCCCACGAACGCGGCCATCTGCGCGGCGGTCGCGTCGGGCTCGTCGCAGAGCGATTCGTAGCGCAGCGTCAGGCCACGGCCGGGAGGCAGACGGGCGAAGAAGGCCTGGGCATCGGCCAGCTGGTAGGCCCAGGAGGCGGCGTTGCGGATGTGGTCGGGATCGGCCGCCGGATCGCGCTCCCAGCCCAGCTGGCGATAGGCCGCGCGCAGCGTGGCCTCGCCGATCGGATTGTCGATGCGCGAGGTCATGTGGGTGCGCCGCAGGCACGTGTCGAGCGGGTGGCGCACGACGTGCACGAAGCGCGCCGCCGCGAAGGCCTGCGCGGCGTCCGGCAGGATCAGCATGGTCTCGGGCAGTTTCCAGCCCCACAGCGAGACCTCGTCCGGCGCCTGCGCGAGCACGCCAGCCGCGCACGCACGCAGTGCGTCGACGGCATCGGCCGCGCTGGCGCCGGTCGCCAGGCGATGCACGCCGAGGCGGTAGATGGTTTCCACCCATTCGACCGAGTCGTCGCTGCGGTTGAGCCGGTTGCCGAGGAACACCCCCAGCTGCTGCAGGACGACGGAGAACAGGCGCGTACCGCTGCCGCCGCGGCCGGCGATCACGATGGGGGCGGTGATATCGGCCAGCGGTGGGGCCGCGCCGGCGACGTCGGGATTGTCGGCGGAACGCCGGGGAGCGGGATCGGAAGGAATCGATTGGGTCATGGCTAGCGGAAAAGGAGAGGGTCAGGCGCGCTCGGCGGACAGGCGCAGGAAGGGCAGCGCCTGGCGCGGCAGGCTGCCCAGGTAGATGGGACGCACGGTCGGCTTGGCGTAGGGCCGGCCGCGCAGCTGTTCGTACTCCTGGCGGAAACGCTCGCCCGGATGGACCTCGGGCCGCGCGTTGGTCGCGGCGCCGCCGTGGAACTGGTGGAACGTGCCCTCGCCCAGCAGGGTGACCAGCTGGGCGCCCGGCGCTTCGCAGGCGCGCTTGTAGAAATCCAGGTTGGCCAGGCCGCCGCCGGGGAGGACGAAACGTTCGTCGAAGCCCTCCAGCGCGTCGAACATCGCGCGCGATACGGTCACGCAGTTGCATTCGGAGATCGGCTGGAACCAGCCGTTGCCCGACGAGTTGGCCAGGGCACGACACCTCGAACAGGCGGTAGCCATCGGTCTCCCAGCCCGAGCCGGCCAGCAGCGCGTCCTCGACGTCGCGGTCGTAGCCCTCGAGCATGGCCACCTTCTGGATCTTCTGGCCCAGGTGCCAGGCCAGCGCACCGACCACCGGCTGCGGCGCCAGCCGCGTGCCCAGGGCGATGAAACGCAGCATGCCCGGCGAGAGGATGCGCGCGCCATCGATGCAGATCACCACGAACTGGCCGCGCGTGCGGCGCACGGCCGCGTTGATGGCCGGCACCGGCGAGGGCGAGGTGGTGGGATGGAACAGGTAGTCGAACTGCGGGCCGAAGGCGCGCACCTGGTCGGCCTGGAGCGGCTGGTCGGAGCCGTTGTCGACCACCAGCACTTCGTAGTCCAGCTCCTCGACGCCCAACTGGTAGCCACGCGACAGCGAATGCAGCGTCCGCGGCGCTTCCCGGCGCATGTTGTGGCAGATCACCACGATCGATAGCAATGGACCGGTCAAGTCGCTGTCTTCCCCGTCGCGCCGCACCTGCGGGCGTGCCTATCGTAAACGCTCGCCCGGGGCAACGCCGAAGCCGTCTTCCGGCTAAGCTGCGCCGGTCCGTCATCAGCCCGGGAAACTCCATGATCCGCAATCGCCTGCCGTTCCCGCGCGCCCTGCGCCCATTCGCCCTGGCGGCGCTGGCCCTGGCGTGGGCGGCACCCGTGACCGCCGCCGAGAGCTACGAGAACTGCACCGGCTTCATCGACTCGCTGCCGGTGGAAATCTCCAGCCAGGGCACGTGGTGCCTGCGCCACGACGCGTCGACCGCGCTGACCTCCGGCGCCGCGATCACCATCAACACCAACAACGTCACCATCGACTGCAACGATTTCAAGCTGGGCGGCCTGTCCGCCGGCACGGCCACGATGGCCATCGGCATCCACGCGGTCGGGCGCTCCAACGTCGTGGTACGCCACTGCAGCGTGCGCGGCTTCTATCGCGGGATCTACCTGGTCAGCGGCCCCGGCGGCCACGTGGTCGAGGACAACCGCCTGGACAACAACACGCGCACCGGCATCCGCGTCGACGGCGACGGCTCGGTCGTGCGCCGCAACCTGGTGCGCGACACCGGCGGCACCACGGTGACCGTCGGCAGCGCGAACGCGATCATCACCACCGGCGACATCGACATCGTCGACAACACCGTCGTCGGCGTGCTGCCCGGCGTCGATGGCTCGGGCAACGGCAACGCCTTCGGCATCCGCGCCGATAATTCCACCGGCGGCACGGTCGAGCACAACCGCGTGCGCGGCCTGGTTTCGGTGGGCCCGACGGGCGGGGCCTACGCGATCCTGCTGGCCACGGGCAACTACAACAGCGTGCGGAACAACCACGTCGTCGGCCCGGGCAGCACCGGGCTGGCGTGTCCGGGGACCACCGATGGCGCCATCGGCAACACGGTCTACGCCTTCGAAACGTCGATCGCCGGTTGCGCCGACGAGGGCGGCAACGTCATGAAGTGACGGCCAGGCGGGTGCGATCACGGCCAGTGCCCCTGCGATCCCGCCCGCCCCCATCAAGACTCCCGTTCCCGGGCCGATAAGCCCTATGGCGACCCGCGACCGGCCACTGCACCGGCGCGGGGCGCCGAGCGCGGGCCGTTGCGGTCCGCAGGCTGCGCGACCCTCGCGCCACCGGGAGAACACGAATGACCCACCGCTTTCTGGCCATGCTCGGCCTGGCCGTCCTGCTCGCTCCCCACGCCGCCCAGGCTGCCGAGAGCTACGACAACTGCACCGGCTTCATCGACTCGGTCCCGGCGACGATCTCGACCCAGGGCGTGTGGTGCCTGCGCAAGGACCTGTCGACCGGACTGACCGACGTGGCGGCCATCACGGTGGCGAACAACAACATCACCATCGACTGCAACGGCTTCAAGCTGGGCGGCCTGCAGGCCGGCACCGGCACCGACAGCCACGGCGTGAGCACCTCCGCCGACCGCCAGGGCGTGACGGTGCGCCGGTGCAACATCCGCGGCTTCCGCGTGGGCATCAACCTCACCGGCGGCGGCCACGTGGTGGAGGACAACACGCTCAACGGCATGACCTTCCAGGGCATCAACCTGGTCGGCGACGGGTCCGTCGCCCGCGGCAACACCGTGCTCACCACCGGCGGTTCCACCCATCCGACTTACCTGACCTACGCGGTGGGCATCGCGACGGCCTACGACGTGGACGTCATCGACAACACGGTCAACGGCGTGGTCCCGACCGGCGACGCGGGCGGCAATGGCAATGCCTCGGGCATCTACACCTATCTCAACCAGGCCGGCACCGTCAGCGGCAACCGCGTGCGCGGCGTCGCGGCCACCGGCACCGGCGTCGAGCAGGCGATCCGCAACCAGGCCAGCGGCCGCGTCACGGTGGTGGAGAACACGCTCAACGGCAGCGGTCGCGCCGGGTCGACCGGCGTGCTCTGCGGCACGTCCGTGGGCGCGGCGGTGCGCAACGTGGTCAGCGGATTCGACACGGCTGTGGCCAACTGCTACGGCGAGGCCAACGTCGAGATTCCCTGATCGGCGCCGGTCACCGACTGTAAAAGCGACGGCCCGCCAGCGCGGGCCGTCGTTGTTTTGAAACCGGGTGGCAGGCGGACGTGTTGTCCCCCTGCGCCCGGTAGGCACTGTCGCCGGCGGATCGCCCGACGGCGCGCCGCCCTGCCGGGCCAGGCGCGCGGTGAGGATCAGTCCACCCAGGCCCGCGCGTTGGCGAACATCCGCTGCCACGGGGATTCATCCGTGCCGGTGGCCTGCCGCCAGTCGCGCGGCGCCCAGCTGAAGTTCGCATTGCGCAGCGTGCGCTCGGGATGCGGCATCAGGATGGTCACGCGGCCGTCGTCGCTGCTCAGGCCTGCGATCGAATGCGACGAGCCGTTCGGATTGGCGGGGTACCGGGTCGCGGGCGTGCCATCGCCTTCGATGTAGCGCAGGGCGATCGCCACGCGCGAGGCATCGCCGGTGGCATCGAAGCTCGCACGGCCTTCGCCGTGGGCCACCGCCACCGGAATGCGCGATCCGGCCATGCCGCGCAGGAACAGCGACGGCGAGTCGGCGACTTCCAGCAGCGCCAGGCGGCCTTCGTACTGCTCGCTGCGATTGCGCAGGAACTGCGGGAAGTGCTCCGCGCCCGGGATCAGGTCCTTGAGCTGCGACAGCATCTGGCAACCGTTGCACACGCCCAGCGCGAAGCTGTCGCTGCGCTGGAAGAACGCGGCGAACGCCTCGCGCAGGGCGCTGCGTTCCAGCACGGACGTCGCCCAGCCGCGCCCGGCGCCCAGCACGTCGCCGTAGCTGAAGCCGCCACACGCCACGAAGCCGGTGAAGTCATCGAGCTTGAAGCGCCCGTGGATGAGGTCGCTCATGTGCACGTCGAACGCCTGGAAGCCGGCGCGGTCGAATGCGAACGCGGTTTCGATCTGGCTGTTGACGCCCTGCTCGCGCAGGATCGCCACCTTCGGACGCACCGCGAGGTTGAGGTACGGCGCGGCCACGTCCTGCGTCGCGTCGAAACCCAGCTTGGGACGCAGGCCCGGAGCGCCGAAATCACGCGCGGCGGCGCGTTCCTCGTCGGCGCATTCGGGGTTGTCGCGCAGCTTCTGCATCGCGTGGGTGGTGGACCACCACGCGTCGAACAGCTCGTCCCATCGCCACTGCGCCAGCACTTGGCCTTCCTGCCGCACCCGGATCACCGGGGCGCTGGTCGGCCGGGCGATGCGCTGCGCGCAATCGATCAACCCGTGGCGCGCGACCAGGTCGGCGAACTCGGCACGGTCCTCCGAGGCGACCTGCACCACCGCGCCCAGTTCCTCGTTGAACAGGGTGCGCAGCGCGTCGGCGCTGCGGTCATCGCCCCAGCCGTCCAGATCGATGTCCAGGCCCACGTGCGAGGCAAAGGCCATCTCGCACAGCGCGGCCAGCGCGCCGCCGTCGCTGCGGTCGTGGTACGCGCGCAACAGGCCGTGCACCCGCGCGTCGCGGATCAGTTCGAAGAACGCACGCAGGCGTTGCGGGTCGTCCAGGTCCGGCACGGCCGCGTCGTCGGGGTCGGCGGAACGGCCGGCGAAGGCCGGCATGACGCCTTCGCTGGTCATGGTGGCGCCAGCCTGCGGATACACCTGCGCCAGCACCGAACCACCCAGGCGCTGCTTGCCCGCGCCCAGTCCGATCAGCCACAGCTCCGATTCCTCTTCCCGCTCCAGCTGCGGCGTGAGCTGTTCGCGCACGTCGGTGACCGGCGCGAATGCGGTGACGATCAGCGATACCGGCGACACCGACTTGTGGGCCTCGCCGTCGGCGTGCCACTGCGCCTGCATCGACAGCGAATCCTTGCCCACCGGAATGCTCAGCTCCAGCTGCGGGCACAGTTCCATGCCGACCGCCTTGACCGCGTCGAACAGGCGGGCGTCCTCGCCCGGGTGCCCGGCCGCGGCCATCCAGTTGGCCGACAGCTTGATGCGGTCCAGCGCGTCGATGGGCGCGGCGACCAGGTTGGTGATCGCCTCGCCCACGGCCATGCGCGCGGCGGCGGCGGCGTCGAGCAGGGCCAGCGGCGTGCGTTCGCCGATCGCCATCGCCTCGCCGACGAAACCCTCGAAACCCGAGAGCGTGATCGCGCAGTCGGCCACCGGCATCTGCCACGGACCGACCAGCTGGTCGCGCGCGGTGAGTCCGCCGACGGTGCGGTCGCCGATGGTGACCAGGAACTGCTTGGCCGCGACGGTCGGATGGGCCAGCACGCGCAGCGCGGCCTCGTGCAGGTCCAGTCCCTGCCAGTCCAGCGCGGGCCACGGGGCCGCGGGCGGACGGCGGGTGTCGCGGTGCATCTTCGGCGCCTTGCCGAACAGCAGGTCCATCGGCAGGTCGATCGGCCAGTCGCGACCGCTCTCGCGGGCGTTGGCCACGGTGGCGCCGTAGCCGACGACCAGGTGTTCCTCGGCCGTGGCGTAACCCACCACCGCGAACGGGCAACGCTCGCGCTCGCACAGCGCGGCGAACTGCGCGACGCGCTCGGCCGGCAGGCCCAGCACGTAGCGCTCCTGGGATTCATTGCACCACAGCTGCATCGGCGACAGCGAGGGGTCGTCGCTGGGCACGCGTGCCAGGTCGATCACGCCGCCGACGCTGGAGTCGTGCAGCAGCTCCGGAATGGCGTTGGACAGGCCGCCCGCGCCGACGTCATGGGCGCTGGCGATGGGATTGTCCTCGCCCAGTGCGACGCAGCGGTCGAGCACTTCCTGGCAGCGGCGCTCCATCTCCGGGTTGTCGCGCTGCACGCTGGCGAAGTCGAGCTCCTCGGCGCTCTCGCCGGAGGCCACCGAGCTGGCGGCGCCGCCGCCCAAGCCGATCAGCATCGCCGGGCCGCCGAGCACGATCACCGCATCGCCCGGACGCAGCGGGTGCTTGTCGACCTGCACGCGGTCGATCGCGCCCAGGCCGCCGGCGAGCATGATCGGCTTGTCGTACGCACGCGCGTGGGCACCCTCGCCCAGCTCGAAGCTGCGGAAGTAGCCCACCAGGTTCGGACGGCCGAATTCGTTGTTGAACGCGGCGCCGCCCAGCGGGCCGTCCAGCATGATCTCCAGCGCGGGCGCCATGCGCGGGTTGAGCGCGCGGTCGGTCTCCCAGGGCTGGGGCAGCGTGGGGATGCGCAGGTGCGACACGGAGAACCCGCACAGGCCGGCCTTCGGACGACCGCCGCGGCCGGTGGCGCCTTCGTCGCGGATCTCGCCGCCGTTGCCGGTGCTCGCGCCAGGGAACGGTGCGATCGCGGTGGGGTGGTTGTGCGTCTCGACCTTGATGCAGAACGCCGAAGGCACTTCGGACTCGCTGCGGTAGGCGTGCGAGTCCGGCGCCGGACGGAAGCGGCGCGCCGGATAGCCTTCCACCACCGCGGCGTTGTCGCTGTAGGCCGAAAGCGTGTGCTGCGGCGTCGTGGCGTGGGTGTTCTTGATCATCTTGAACAACGAGTTCGGCTGCTCGCGTCCGTCGATCGTCCAGCTGGCGTTGAAGATCTTGTGCCGGCAGTGCTCGGAGTTCGCCTGCGCGAACATCATCAGCTCCACGTCCGACGGCTGCCGGCCCAACGCGCCGTATCGCTCGCGCAGATAGGCGATTTCGTCCTGTGCCAGCGCCAGGCCCAGCCGCGCGTTGGCCTGCTCCAGATCCGCCAGCGCGATCCGCTCGAGCTCGCCGCGCGCGGGCGTGGCGAACAGCAGCGCCGCGTCGTCGCGGGCATCCAGCAGCGACTGGGTCATCGGGTCGTGCAGCAGGCGCGCCAGGGCGCCCTGGGTCGCCGCGTCGGTGGGCCAGCCCGCCAGGTCGTAGCGCAGGCCGCGCTCGACGCGCCGGACCGGCTGTCCGGCGCCACGCAGCAGCTCGGTGGCCTTGCTGGCCCAGGGCGACAGCGTGCCCAGGCGCGGCGTGACGTAGCGGGAGACGGCGCCGGTTTCGCGCGGGGCCTCCTCGAAGCCGCCCTGCAGGATCCGGGCGAGGGTCGCGCGGTCGGGAGCGGCGTCGGTGTCGGGGAGCACCCAGTAGGTCCACCACGCGCCGAGCAGGCGCAGGTCGGGATGGACGGCTTGGAGACGGGATTGCAGGCGTTCGCGGCGGAACGAAGACAGGGCGGCAGCGCCCTCGAGGACCATCATGTCCGGGGAACCGTGGGGTACGGGCCGGCTATTGTAGCCGCCCCTGCCGGCCGGACGCCCATGGAGGTCCGGGCGGGCGGGCGGACCGCAGCCGCCCGGGGCGTACGCAGGCGGGTTCGCCGAACGATCGCGCCATGAAAAAGGCCGCGCTGGGCGCGGCCTTTCGCGGTGGACCCCGGGCGCCGTGCGCCCGGCCCCGGCTTCAGCCGCCCGTGGCGGCTACCGGGTCGGCGGCGGTGGACGCGGCCGGGGCCTGCTTGCCGGTGGCCAGCTTGTCCAGCGCCTGGCGCAGTTCGGCCGGGGGCAGGTAGCCGCCGACCGTGGTGCCGTCCTCGGCGATGATCATCGGCGTGCCGGTGAGGCCGGCGCGCTGGCCGACGTCGTACTGCATCGTCACGCTGTTCTTGCAGTCCTTCGACGGAATGGCGACTTCGGCCTTGGCGTTGGTGAGCGCCTTGCGGCGGTCGGACGAGCACCACACCGAAATCATCTTCTTGTGGTCTTCGCTGCCCAGGCCCATGCGCGGGAAGGCGAGGTACTGCACGGCGATGCCCTGGCGGTTGTACTCGGCGATCTCGCTGTGGAACTTCTTGCAGTAGCCGCATTCCACGTCGGTGAACACCGCCACGGTGTGCTTCGGGTTGGCCGGCGCGAACACGATGCGTTCGCTGACCGGCACCGTCTTGAGCAGTTCCTTGCGCGTCCTGGCCATCGACAGCTCGCTGACGTTGGTCTGTTCGACCGTGTCGTACAGCGCGCCCTGCGGGCCAGGCAGGAACAGGTAGCGGCCGTCATCGCTGACGTAGGCCATCTGGCCCTGCACCACCACTTCCTGGAAGCCCTTCATCGGCGAGGGGCCGACGCGGTCGACGACGATCTTGGGATTCAGCCGGCGCACGGCCTCGATGGCCCGGGCTTCGGGCGTGCCGGCCGTCGCCTTCGCGCCCGTCGCGGACGCGGCGCTGACCATGGGGCCCTTGGCCGATGCGGCCTGGGCGCCGGGCGCCTGTGCCGCCGCATTGGGCTGCGGGGCCTGGGCGCAGGCGGAAATACTGATGGCGCCCAGCAGGGCGAAGACGATGCGCTTCATGGGGGTCCTAGCGTGGAAGTCCGGAAATTGGAGTGCCGGAAGGTTCGGCAGGTTCCCGATTGTGGCACGCAGGGCGACACCGGGAAGCGACCCGGCGCACGAAGGGCCGTCTCACCCTCTCGGATGGTGGCGGGCGTGCAACTGCTTGAGGTGCTCGCGCGCGACCAGTGTGTAGATCTGCGTCGTGGACAGGGACCCGTGGCCGAGCAGCAACTGCAGCGCGCGCAGGTCGGCACCGTGGTTGAGCAGGTGGGTGGCGAAGCTGTGGCGCAGCCCGTGAGGGCTGATCCGGGCCGGCTCGATCCCCGCCGCGCCCGCGTAGCGCTTGACCAGGCGCCAGAACTGCTGCCGGGTAGGCGCCTCCCCGGTCGCATTCAGGAACAGCGGCGCCAGGGCGCGTGCGCCGGCCAACTGGGGACGGGCGGTGGACAGGTAGCGCTCCAGCCAGTGCTGGGCCTCCTCGCCCAAGGGCACCAGGCGTTCCTTGCTGCCCTTGCCGGTGACGCGCAGGGCGCCCTGGCGCAGGTTCACGGCAGTCGAGGGCAGGTTCACCAGCTCGCTCACGCGCAGGCCGCAGGCGTACATCAGCTCCAGCATCGCCCGGTCACGCAGGCCCAGCGGGCTGTCAGTGTCGGGAGCCGCCAGCAGGGCCTCGATTTCGCTCTCGGCCAGCGCCTTGGGCAGGCTGCGCGGCAGCCGTGGCGGGTCGAGCAGTGCGGTCGGATCGTCGGCGCGCGCGCCGGTGCGGATGCGATGGGCGAAGAAGGCCCGCAGCGCCGACAGCAGGCGCGCGGTGCTGCGGGGCGCATAGCCCTGCTGGCTGCGCCAGGCCAGGTAGTCGAACAGGGCGGCCCGGTCGGCGCCGGCCAGCCCGCCGCCGCGGCCCTCGCGCCAGCGCGCGAAGCCTTCCAGGTCGCGCCGGTAGCTGTCCAGGCTCTGCCGCGCCAGGCCCTGGTGGGCCCAGATCGCATCCAGGAACTGGCCGATGTCGCGCGCGTCCGCATCCGGCACGGGCGGCAGGGTCATGGTGCTCTGGCGGCGGTCGGCAGCAGTGCGCGGGCTCATCGTGCCAAAGCTTATATGCTGGCGCGATGACCTCCGACGCCCCGCCCGCCGCGCCCGCCGCCGCCGCCGATACCCCGCCCGAGCCGCTCATCGCGTGGCGCCTGCTCGCGCTCTTCTACGATCTGTGGCCCGCGCTGGCGCTGTGGATGCTGGTCTCGGTGGTGTTCACCGTGGGCTTCACCTTCCTCGGGCATCACGACCCGCGCCAGAACATCCCGCCGTTCTCGCTACTGGCATGGCTGCTGTGGCTGGCGTGCTGGGTCATCGCCGGCCTGTACGCGACGGTGAGCTGGCGCCGCGGCGGCCAGACCCTGGGCATGCGTCCGTGGCGGCTGCGGCTGGTCTCGCGCGATGCGGGGGTGCCGGCGTGGTCCCAGTTGTGGACCCGTTACGCCGTGGGCACGTTGTCATTGCTGCTGGGTGGCCTCGGCTTCTGGTGGGCCTGGTTCACGCCTGCGAAGTCGACCTGGCACGACTTGGCCTCCCGCACGCGCCTGGTCCGCCTGCCCAGGCGCTGACGCGGCCCCTGCCTGCCTGGCGCGATCGCTGTCCGCGATCGCCCCTCCCCCGCCTCATGGCCTGAGCCCCAGCGCTCTCGCGTTCGCCACTGAGTACCCGCGGCGTGCGTGCCGTCGGCGTTGGACACCGCATGCCTGCTCTCGACGCGACCCACCTGCTGGTCGGCATCACCGGGCATCGGCACCTGCATCCCTCCGCGATCGCCCCGCTCCAGGCGCAGGTACGGGCCTTCTTCCTCGACCTGGCGGCCCGCTATCCGCAGCTGCCCGTGATGCTGTTGTCCTCGCTCGCCGAGGGCAGCGACCAGTTGGTCGCGCAGGTCGCGTTCGAGCTGGGCCTGCGCGTGGTCGCGCCGCTGCCGTTGCCGGTCGAGCTGTACCGCGAGGATTTCGCATCCGCCGACAACCTGGCGTTGTTCGAACGGCAACTGCAGCAGGCCGAACTGGTTCCGCTGCCCCTGCGCTCGGGCGTGACGCTGGCGGACGTGGCGGTGCGCGGTCCGGCGCGGGACCGCCAGTACGCACAGGCCGGCATCTTCATCTCCAGCCATTGCCACGTGCTGCTCGCGCTCTGGGATGGCCTGGAATCCGACCGTCTCGGCGGCACCGCGCAGATCGTGCGCTTCCACCTGCACGGCGAACTGCCGGGCGCGATCGAGCGTCGGCGCGGGACCACCCTGGCCCTGCTTGGGCTGGACGAGGAAACCGTGGTCTACCACCTGCCCACGCGACGCGACGGGGACGTCGAACCCGCGTCCACCCAGGGGCTGTGGCTCACCGCCGAGGACGCCGTGGTGGCGCAGGCGGCCATGCCGGCGACGTTCGACCGGATGTACAGCCGCCAGGCCGCCTTCAATGCCGATTGCCGCAAATACGCCGACGCGATTGCCGCGGAACGCCCCGGCGTGGCCGATGGCCCGGACTGCCCGATCCACGCGATGTTCGTCACCGCCGACTGGCTGGCGCGTACCTACCAGCGCCGCGTCAACCGGGTGCTGAAGGTCGTCTACCTGCTGGCCGCGGCGATGGGCTTCGCGTTCTTCCTGTACACGCACGTCGCGACGCACCAGCTGATCATCAACCTGTTCCTGGTCTTCTTCCTGGCGGGCATGGGCGTGGTGTCGGTGTCGCGGCGCCGCGAATGGCAGCGCAAGTACCTGGACTACCGCGCATTGGCCGAAGGGCTGCGCGTGCAGTCGTTCTGGCGGCGCGCGGGCATCGCCGACCTGCATTCGCCGTCCTTCGCGCACGACAACTTCATGCACAAGCAGGACGCGGAGCTGGGCTGGATCCGCAACGTCATGCGCAGCGGCAGCCTCGAAGGCCTCCTGCGACCCGCGGGCGAACCCGAGGTGGCGGCCGTGGTGCGCGAGTGGATCGGCACCACGCAATCCGATGGCCAGCTGCGCTACTTCGAGGTCGCGGCGGCGCGGCGCGCCGGACTGCATCGCCGGGCGGAGCTCGCCGGCCTGTGGTGCCTGTGGATCGGCGTGGGCCTCAGCGCCGTGCTGGCGTTCTTCTCGCGCTGGTTCGACCCGCACCTGCAGCACATCCTGGTGTCGACCATGGGCATCGTGTCGGTGGCGGCGGCGGTGCACGAGGCCTATGCCTACAAGAAGGCGGACAAGGAACTGATCAAGCAGTACCGCTACATGCTGCGCATCTTCGGCGCGGCCCGGCGCCGGCTCAACAGCAGTCGGGGGGTGGGCGAGCAGCAGCAGGTCCTGCGCACCCTCGGCGAGGCGGCGCTGGCCGAACACGCCGAATGGACGCTCATGCACCGCGAGCGGCCGCTGGAACATTCGCGGCTTTGACCGATCCGCTGTGGACGACGGCCTTGATCGGTCGGCCTTGATCGATCGGCCTTGATCGACCGGCTTTGATAGACCGGCCCTGATCGACCGGCTCGGCCGTTCTGCACGGACGAATCGCTCCGACCCCCATCCGGGTGTGGCCTTCGCCTGACCGCCCCCCGGACCCGCGGGCGTTGTTCCGGATGGACCGGAGCTCACATGCCCACGCGTTTCCGCGCCTTCCTCAGCTACAGCCACGCCGATGCCGAATGGGCGCGCTGGCTGCTGCGCCGGCTGGAAACCTATCGCGTGCCATCGCGGCTGGTGGGCACGCAAGGCGCGCACGGCCAGATCACGGCCCGGCTGGGCACCTTCTTCCGCGATCGCGACGAGCTGCCCAGCTCCGGCGACCTGGGCAGCAGCATCCGCGGCGCGCTGGACGATTCGGCGGCGCTGATCGTCGTGTGTTCGCCCTCGGCGGCGCAATCGCGCTGGGTCAACGCGGAGGTCGAAGCCTTCCGCGCCGGCGGCCGCGACGATCGCGTGCTGTGCTTCGTCGTGGCCGGTGAACCCGGCAGCGCCGACCCCGCGCAGCAGTGCTTCCCGCCCGCGGCGCTGGCGCCCGGCAGCGATGGTCGTCCGGTCGAACCGCTGGCCGCCGATGCCCGCCGCGAGGGCGACGGCCGCGAACGCGCCTTCCTCAAGCTCGTCGCCGGCCTGCTCGGCATCGGCTACGACAGCCTTGCCCGTCGCGAGGCGCAACGGCGGCAGCGCAAGTGGTCGATGGTCGCCGCCGCGTCCCTGGCGGGCATGGCCATGGCCCTGGCCCTGGCCGCCACGGCCTGGGTCGCGCGCAACGACGCCCAGCGCCGGCAGGCGCAGGCCGAGGACATCCTGGGTTTCATGCTGGGCGACCTGCGCGAGAAGTTGACGACCGTGGGCCGGCTCGACCTCATGCGTTCGGTCGATGACAAGGCCACCGGCTACTTCGCCACGCTCGATCCCCGCGACCTCAGCGACCGCGCGCTGGAAGAGCAGGCCCGTTCGCTCACCGGCATCGGCGAAGTGCGGCTGGGAGAAGGCAACCACGACGCCGCCATGTCCGCCTTCCGCGAGGCGCACGCACGCAGCACCGCGCTGTACCAGCGCGCGCCGGACAACGGGCAGCGCCTGTTCGACCTGGCGCAGGCCGAATACTGGATCGGCTTCGTGGCCCTGGAGCAGGGCCGCCACGACGACACCGGCGTCTGGTTCCGCAAGTACAAGGACAGCGCGCTGAAGCTGGCGGCGATGGATCCGGACAACTTCGACTGGCAACGCGAAGTGGCCTATGGCCACCACAACCTGGCCGTGCTCGACGAGCGCCTGGGCCGGTTCGCGGACGCCGAACGCGAGATGCGCGCCAAGCGCGAGCTGTACCGCAAATGGCTGCGGCAGCGCCCGCGCGACCTGAAGCTGCGCTACGAGGACGCCAATACCGCGGCGTGGCTGGGCCTGATGTCGGCAAGACAGGGAAAGCTCGCGGACGCGGAGGGCTTCTATGCGCAGCAGGTGGCCGGCATGAGCCGCAACGCCGCCGAGGATCCGGCCAATGCCGAGTGGAAGGAAGTGCGGATCGATGCGCTGATCCTGCTCACGGATGTGCAGGCCCAGCGCGGTCGCCTGGACCAGGCGCGCGCCAGCATCGCAACCGCGACGCCGCTGGCGTTTGCCCTGGCACGGCAGGATCCGGCCAACAACGGCTGGCAGGTGTCACCCGCGATCTGCCGCTGGTGGCAAGCGCAGCTGGCGATGACGGCGGATGCACCGGCGGCCGGAACACTCGCGACGGAAGCCACCGCGATCCTCACCCGCGCGCACCGTGCCGAACCCAGGAACGAACGCGTGCTCAGCTGGCTGGTGCGCGCGCGCAACCTGCAGGCCCAGCTTGCGCTGGCCCAGGGCGACGCCGCCTCGGCCGGCAGGCACTTGGCCGCCGCGCGCACGCTGATCGACCCGGCATGGCGGGCCGGGCACAACGAAGCGCTGCGCCTGTGGCTGGCCCGGACCTGGCTGCTGGAGGGCGAGGTGGCGCAGCAGCAGCGCCAGGGCGCCGACGCCGCGGCCAGGTGGACCCGCGCCAGGAAACTGCTTGAAGACGATGCCGCCACCGGGGTTCCCTTCAGCCGGCTCGATCCGCTGGTGCGCGTCCTGCATCACCTGGGCGAGGACGTCGAGGCCACGCCACACCGGCAACGCCTCGACGCCGCCGGCTACATCCCGATGCAACCGTTTCCACCGGCGGCGCGCGTCGCCGCGCAATGAACGGCAGCCCGCATCGGACGTGCACGACGGGCCTAGCGCCCGCCTCCCCCCGGCCCCGCAGGGCCTGCCCTCGAAAGGAACACGACCATGCCCAACAACACCCCCAACATCAATCTCGACGTGCGCAATTTCTCGTCCGGCGATCCGGGCTGGCACAACGTCAACGCGTCCAATGGCCAGCCTTACAGCTATTGCTATACCGGCGGCGATGACAGTGTCGGCGGACTGATTTCCACCGCGGGCGAGGGTCGGGACACCGCGCCGCTCCAGCTGATTGCGGACCAGCGCTACCAGATCACCAGCTGCACCTTCAGCAACGACACGCAGAACCAGCTCAGCTGGAACGGCGGCAACCGGTCCGGCACGATCGTCGATGCCAACGTGCAGGTCGAAGACGCGGAGTACAGCATCCTGGTCACCGACACCGTCAACGGCAACTGCACGATCCAGTGCGATCCCGACGTCAAGATCAAGCCGCCGGCCAACGCGTAGTCCCGTGATCCCGCGATACCCGTCGCGTGGCGAGCTGACGGGTATCGCCCGGCGGGCGGTCAGCCCGAGCGCCGCCGGAACAGCATGGCCGATACGCCGAGCATGACGATGGTCGGCAGCAGATAGGCCACGCGGTAATCGAAGTGGTAGACCTGCGCCAGCCGCACGCTCTGCTGCTGCAGCAGCCAGAAACCCAGCGAAAAGACGATGCCAATGAACAGGCGCTTGCCCGCGCCGCCGCTGCGCAGCGTGCCGAAGGCAAACGGGACCGCGGCCAGGCACAAGGCCAGCACGTTGAGCGGGTAGAACCAGCGGCCCCAGTAGATGACCTCGAACTCGCTGGCATCCAGGTCGTTGCGCTTGCGGTAGTCGATGGCGCTGCTCAGCTCGCGGCCGGCCAGGTAGCGGGGCTTGTCGGTGCCGGCGGTCAGGGCGACGGCGTCGAGCTTGGAGGCCCAGCGCTCCTCGGGGATCTTGGTCTGGGTCACCGAACGGGCCGAGAAATTCGTGCGCGTGACGTCGCGCAGCAGCCAGCCGCCGGGCCGGTGCTCGGCGCGCTTCACCACGGCCATCGACTTCAGCCGGCCGTCCTCCTGGAATTCATAGAGGCGCACATCGCGCAGCTCGAGCCAGCGGTCGGTGCCGTTGTCGCGCTCCTCGCCGCCATTGGCGTTGAGGATGATGTCGCCTTCGCGGGCCCACAGGCCCGAGTACTGGGCGACGATCATGTCGCGGCTCTTGGAACTGGCCTTGAGCGCGTTGGCGCGGCGCTCGCCCTAGGGGCCGGCGGTTTCGCCGCTGACGACCATGAGCAGGGTCAGCACCGCCAGCGACCCCGCCACGGCGATGCTCAGGCGCCGGCGCGACAGGCCGACGGCACGCAGCGCGGTGAGTTCGGACGACGCAGCCAGCTGGCCCAGCGCCATCAGGGCGCCGACCACCGCGGCGTACGGAAACAGCTCATAGGCGCGCCGCGGCAGCGTGAAGGCCATGTAGGACATCGCCTGCACGGTGCCGTAGGTGCCCTTGCCGACGTCGCTGAACTCCTCGATGAAGCTCAGCATCAGGTCCAGGCCCAGCAGCACCGCCCAGGTCAGCACGACGGTGCCGAAGACGATGCGACCGACGTAGAGATCGTGGATCTTGGGGAAAGGTCTCATCCGTCGTGCCTCAGGCGCGCGCCGCGCGCGGACGGCGCATGCGGCCGTCGGTGAAATACAGCCACAGCGCCACGGCCAGCAGCGGCAGCACCAGCCACCACAGGCCGAGCGGAGCGGCGATCTTGCCCTGCTCGAGCCACTTGGTGCCCAGCAGCATCAGGTTCATGCCGATCATGTAGCCCAGGAAGCCGGTCATGACACGCCCGTAGCGCGCCTGCCGGGGCGTGCTGCGCGCCAGCGGGATGGCCATCAGTGCGAAGGCGAGCGTGAGCAGCGGCGGTGCGATGCGGCGGTGCAGCTGCGCGTTGGCGTCGATGCGCTTGTCCCCGATCAGGCGCAGGGTGGAGAGCATCTCCGGGTCGTTGGGGTCGTACTTGCGCCCGCCCGCCGGCATGGCGATCTCGTTGCGCTTGTAGCTCATCAGGCGGTAGGCCAGGCCGCCGTCGAGCGGGCCTTCGACCTCGAATCCGTTGTTGAGGGTGAGGTAGCGCTCGCCCTTGGCGTCCACCGAGACCTCGCCGTCGTTGGAGGTGGTGACGTCCAGGCGGTCCTTCTTCTGCCGGTAAACGAAGATCCGGCTGAACTTGCTGCCGTCGGGCGACATGTTGCCGACGAAGATCACGCCGCCGCCGCCGGGGATCTCGGTGAAGGCGCCCGGCTGCAGCCCGGCCACGATCAGGTTGCGGCTGGCCGAATTCACCATCTCCTTGGAGACCCGCTCGGCCAGCGGCCCCAGCCACAGCGAGCAGGCGGCGACGACCGCCACCAGGGGCAGGACCAGCAGCATCAGGGGCTTGAGCAGGCGGCGCGGGCCCACGCCCACGGCCGCGATGACCGGCATTTCCGAATCCCGGTACAGGCGCCCCATGGCGAGCATCAGCCCGATCATCAGCGCCAGGGGGAGGATCAGGGGCAGCCAGTTGAGCATCACCAGGCCCAGCTGGGGCACCAGCATGCCCACCGGGACCCGGCCCGATGCCATGTCGCCCAGGACCTTGGTGAAGACCCCACCGAAGGCCACGATCATCAGGACCACGCCCGCGGCGATGGTGGCCTGGAGAAATTCGCCGAACAGGTACCGATCAAGCTTGGGCATCGGGGGGCTTTGCTAGACTTGGAGTTTGGTCCGGCCGCGGAAGTGCCAGCGCCCGGAGCCGGATGATTGTACGGAGTTCCGTGCGTCATTCCGTACGGACCTCCCTAACCCTGCCCCCGGAATCTGTTGGATGTCCCTCGAATTCGACCTGAACCACCTTGCGCCCGCGACCGCCCAGACCGATTGCATCATCGTCGGCGCCTTCGCCGACCGCAGCCTCACGCCCTCCGCGCAGGCCCTGGACACCGCCTCCGGTGGCCGCCTCACCGCGCTGCTGGAACGCGGCGACGTCAGCGGGAAGACCGGCAAGACGGCCCTGCTGCACGATCTGGCCGGGGTCACCGCGCCGCGCGTGCTGGTGGTCGGACTGGGGGATTCGGCCAAGTTCGGCGTGCCGCAGTACATCAAGGCCATCGGTGACGCCGCGCGCGCGCTGAAGGTGGGGCCGGTCACTCACGCGCTGCTCACACTGAGCGAGGTCGAGGTCAAGGGCCGCGACCAGGCGTGGAATGTGCGCCAGGCGGTGATCGTGTCCGACCACGCCTGCTATGCCTACGTCGCCACGCTCGGGGCAAAGAACAAGAAGCGCGACGAGACCGGGCTGAAGTCGGTCACCGTGCTCGGCCACGACGCCGCCGCCCTGGCCCATGGCAAGGCCATCGCCGCCGGCGTGGCCTTCACCCGCGAGCTGGGCAACCTGCCGCCCAACATCTGCAATCCGGCCTACCTGGCCCAGCAGGCGCAGGAGTTCGCCGGCCGCTTCGACAAGGCCGAATGCGAGGTGCTCGATCGCGCCCAGATGCAGGAACTGGGCATGGGCTCGCTGCTGGCCGTCGCCCGCGGCTCGGCCAATCCGCCCAAGCTGGTGGTCCTCAAGTGGAACAACGGCGGCGACGCCAAGCCCTATGTCCTGGTCGGCAAGGGCATCACCTTCGATACCGGCGGCATCAACCTGAAGACCCAGGGCGGCATCGAGGAAATGAAGTACGACATGTGCGGCGCCGCCAGCGTGATGGGCGCTTTCGTCGCCGCGGTCGGCATGCAGTTGCCGATCAACCTGGTGGTGATCGTGCCGGCCGTGGAGAACATGCCCGACGCCGACAGCTACCGTCCGTCCGACGTGATCACCTCGATGTCGGGCAAGACGATCGAAGTGGGCAACACCGACGCCGAAGGCCGCCTGATCCTGTGCGACGCGCTCACCTATGCGCAGCGCTTCGAGCCGGCCGCACTGGTCGACGTGGCCACCCTGACCGGCGCCTGCGTCATCGCGCTGGGCAAGTACGCCAGCGGCCTGATGACCAAGGACGACGACCTGGCCGCCGAACTGATCGCCGCCGGCGAGCACGTGTTCGATCGCGGCTGGCGCCTGCCGCTGTGGGACGAGTACCAGTCGCTGCTGGATTCGACCTTCGCCGACGTCTACAACATCGGCGGCCGCTGGGCCGGCGCCATCACCGCCGGCTGCTTCCTGGCCCGTTTCACCGAAGGCCAGCGCTGGGCGCACTTGGACATCGCCGGCGTCGCCAATGACGAAGGCAAGCGCGGACTGGCCACGGGCCGGCCGGTAGGCATGCTGAGCCAGTGGCTGCTGGATCGCGTCTGACGGCAATCCTTGAACGGGTAACGGGAAACAGGGGAGCCACAGCGCTCCCCGCCGGGCCTCGCAGCCCGACCTGCTGCTTCCCCCGTTCCCCATTCCATGCCCCCCATTTCCCGCTTCCCGATTCCCAACCCATGCCTCGCGCCGACTTCTACCTGATCGCCAAGGATCGCTTCCGCGCGCAGCCGCTGCGCCTGGTGTGCGAACTCGCGCGCAAGGCGCACGACGCCGGGTTGTGGACGCTGGTGCTGGCGCGCGACGCCGCGCAGGCCGAGCAGATCGACGACCTGCTGTGGGACATGGGCGACGAGGTCTACATCCCGCACCAGATCGCCGGCGCGGACATCGACGAGGAAGAAGCGGCCGTGCTGATCGCGGCACCGGACGTCGACGCACCGCTGCGGCCACTGGTGATCAACCTGCGCGACGCGGCGGTCGAAGGCAGCTTCGAGCGCGTGCTGGAAGTGGTCCCGGCCGATCCGGAGGCGCGCGGCCCGCTGCGCGAACGCTGGAAGCAGTACCAGGCCCGCGGCCTGGACGTGAACAAGCACGACATGTAGGCGCGGCAGGCAGACTGCCGGCAAGACGAGGTGCGCAATGCAGGAACTGAAGGTACTCGCCGGCATCTTCGCCGTGGTGTTCCCTGGCCGAACTCGGCGACAAGACGCAGCTGGCGACGCTGCTGTTCTCCGCCGAAGGCAAGGTCAGCCCGTGGAAGGTGTTCTTCGCGGCAGGCGCGGCGCTGCTGGTCGCCACCGCGATCGGCGTGATCGCCGGCCAGGCGCTGGCGAAGTTCGTCAGCCCGACGGCGCTGAAGATCGTGGCCGGGGCCGGCTTCCTGATCATCGGCGCGTGGACGCTGTACAGCGGACTCAAGCCTGCAGCCTGAACCCGCGACCGCGCAGCGCAAGCCGCGCGGCCCGCACCCGGCGCCAGGCGCGACCCGCGCTACCGGCGTCGTATCCATCGAAGCGGTCGCGGTCGCGTCCGCCAAAAGTCACCGGATCCCCGCGCACGCGGGGATGACGAGCACGAGCAACTGCATCCCATGACCAGCCTGTCCTCCAGCTACGACCCCACCCAGTTCGAAACCCGCCTGTACCAGCAGTGGGAGAGCAGCGGCGCGTTCAAGCCGCGCGGCGAGGGCGAGCCGTACACCATCCTGCTGCCGCCGCCGAACGTCACCGGCACGCTGCACATGGGCCACGCCTTCCAGCACACCCTGCAGGACGCGCTGGTCCGCTACCACCGCATGCGCGGTTTCGATGCGCTCTGGCAGATGGGCACCGACCACGCCGGCATCGCGACCGAAATGGTGGTGGCGCGCAACCTCGGCCAGGAAGGCCTGACCCGCGACGGCTTGGGGCGCGAGGGCTTCATCGGCAAGGTCTGGGAGTGGAAGCAGCAGTCCGGCGACACCATCGAACGCCAGATGCGCCGCCTGGGCACGTCGGGCGACTGGAGCCGCAGCGTGTTCACGATGGACCCGATGGCGGCGCAGGCCGTCATCGAGGCCTTCGTGAAGCTGCACGAACAGGGCCTGATCTACCGCGGCCAGCGCCTGGTCAACTGGGATCCGGTCCTGAAGACCGCGATCTCCGACCTGGAGGTCGTCAACGAGGAAGAAGACGGCCACCTGTGGTCGATTTCCTATCCACTGGTCGACGGCGCGCTCGCCGACGGCAGTGCGTTCCTCACCGTCGCCACCACGCGTCCGGAAACCATGCTGGGCGACACCGCGGTCATGGTCCACCCCGACGACGAGCGCTACGCGCACCTGATCGGCAGGACGGTGAAGCTGCCGCTGACCGATCGCGAGATCCCGGTGATCGCCGATGCCTATGTCGACCGCGAGTTCGGCACCGGCGTGGTCAAGGTGACGCCGGCGCATGACTTCAACGACTACCAGGTCGGCCAGCGCCACAAGCTGCCGATGATCAACATCTTCACCCCCGACGCGGTGACGAACGATTCGGTGCCCGAGCGCTACCGCGGCCTGGACCGCTATGTCGCGCGCAAGGCGGTGCTCGCCGACCTGGAAGCGGCCGGCCTGCTGGTCGAAACCAAGCCGCACAAGCTGCAGGTGCCGCGCGGCGACCGCACCGGCCAGGTGATCGAGCCCTACCTGACCGACCAGTGGTTCGTGAAGATGGACGGCTTCGCACAGCGCGGCCTGGAGCTGGTCGAGACCGGCAAGATCCAGTTCGTGCCGCCCAACTGGATCAGCACCTACCGCCACTGGATGGAGAACATCCAGGACTGGTGCATCAGCCGCCAGCTCTGGTGGGGCCACCGCATTCCGGCGTGGTACGACGAGGCCGGCAACATCTACGTCGGGCGCGACGAGCAGGAAGCCCGGGGCAAGGCCGCGGCGGCCCACGGCGGGCAGGCGCCCGTGCTGCGCCAGGACAACGACGTGCTCGAGACCTGGTTCTCCTCCGCGCTGTGGCCCTTCAGCACGATGGGCTGGCCCGACGCGACCGCCATGGATGCGCGCGGGTTCGACCGCTACGTGCCGTCCTCGGTGCTGGTCACCGGCTTCGACATCATCTTCTTCTGGGTGGCGCGCATGATCTTCATGACCGACCACTTCACCGGCCGCGTGCCGTTCAAGGACGTCTACATCACCGGCCTGATCCGCGATTCGCACGGGCAGAAGATGTCCAAGTCGAAGGGCAACGTGCTCGATCCGATCGACATCGTCGATGGCATCACCATCGAGGACCTGGTGGCCAAGCGCACCACCGGCCTGATGAAGCCGACCGACGCGCCGAAGATCGAGAAGGCCACGCGCAAGGAGTTCCCCGAGGGCATTCCCGCCTTCGGCGCTGACGCGCTGCGCTTCACCATCGCCGCACTGGCCGGCCATGGGCGCGACATCAAGTTCGACATGGGCCGCGCCGAGGGCTACAAGAATTTCTGCAACAAGCTGTGGAACGCCACCCGCTTCGTGCTGATGAACACCGAGGGCGCGCAGTTTGCCGGCGCACCGCAGCCGCGCACCGATGCCGAGCGCTGGATCCTCACCCAGCTCGATCGCGCCGCCGCGCAGGCCGCCGAGCATTTCGCCGCCTACCGCTTCGACCTGCTGGCGCAGACACTGTACGAATTCGCCTGGAACAACTTCTGCGACTGGTTCGTCGAGCTGGCCAAGCCGGCCCTCAACGGCGATGACGCCGACGCGGCGCAGAGCACGCGCCACACCCTGCTCCATGTCCTGGAACGCCTGCTGGCGCTGCTGCATCCGCTGGTGCCCTTCGTGACCGAAGAGCTGTGGCAGGCGGTGGCCCCGCGCCTGGGCATCACCGGCACGACGATCATGCACCAGCCCTATCCGCAGGCCGGCGACCTCGACACCGCCGCCTTCGCGCAGGCCGAAGCCGACGTCGAGTGGCTCAAGACCATGGTCTCGGAACTGCGCCGCGTGCGCAGCGAACTGAACGTGAAGCCGTCGGCGGCGGTGCCGCTGCTGGTCGCCGACGCCAACCCGGCCGACCGCGAACGCCTGGCGCGCTTCGACTCCCAGCTGCGCTTCCTCAACAAACTGCAGGGCATCGAACTGCTGGCCGATGTCGCCGACGCACCGGCCTCGGCCACCGCCGTGGTGGGTGACATGAAGCTGCTGGTGCCGCTGGAAGGTCTGGTGGACCTGTCGGCCGAACGCACGCGCCTGGACAAGGAGATCAAGCGCGTGGAGGGCGAGATCGCCAAGTGCCAGGGCAAGCTGGCCAGCGAGACCTTCGTCAACAACGCACCCGCAGCCGTGGTGGAACAGGAGCGCCAGCGCCTGGTCGACTGGCGCACGCAGCGGGAAGCCTTGCAGCAGCAGCGCGCCAAGCTGGGTTGACCACACCCTCCCCCGCCAGCGGGGGAGGATTGGGGTGGGGGCGTGGGTTGCCGCGTTCCCGGCGAAACCGGGGGACGTGCCTCAGTCCTCGGGGAACAGCTCCATCGCCATCACCAGCGCGTCCTCGCGTCCGTCGCGGGCCGGGTAATAGCGCGGACGGCGGCCGATTTCGTTGAAACCCTCGCGGTGGTACAGGCCGATCGCGCCGATGTTGGACGGGCGCACTTCCAGGAAGATGCGCGCCGCGCCGCGGCCGCGGGCGATCTGCACCAGCGCCTGCAGCAGGCGGCGACCGTGGCCCTGGCCCTGCAGTTCCGGCGCCACGCACACGTTGAGCACGTGCGCCTCGCCGGCCGCGATGGACATCAGGAAATAGCCTTCGATCCGGCCCTGGTCGTGCATGACCCAGCACGGGTAATCCGCGCGCAGGCAGTCGCGGAAGATCCCGACCGACCAGGGAAACTCGTAGGCCCGCGCTTCGATCGCGTGCACCGCGACGAGGTCGTCCTCGCGCATCGGGCGCAGGCCCATCGCGGGGGTCTGCTTGCTCCAGGCGTTCACCGGGGCGCTCCGCGCCTCAGCGCACGCAGCCGCGGCCACAGGGCGCGACGCGCCGCCGGGCTGCCCCGCAGGCTGGACAGGGTCGGCAGCGCTCGCAGCAGTTCGCCGTCATCGGGGGCGCGCCCTGCCGCGCGCGCCAGGGCACGCAGCAGGGCGGCGTCGGCCGGCACGCGGGCGGCGGACACGGGATGGTGCGAACGCGACGCCTCGGCGGCCCTGGCCTCCGGCATCTCGCGCGTAGCCCGCGGCTGCGACGCGGGCCCGGCCAGGTCGCGCTCCGGCGCCGGCTCGGCCGCCGCGGCCGACGACGCCAGGCCCAACACGTCGTACCCCAGCGCCTGCAGCCACTCGCGCTGCTGCGCGTCCCACGGCATGGGCGCGGCGGCTGCGGTCATCGCGGCGCGTCCGGAGGCACTGCGTCGGAGGGCACGCGCCGCAGCTTGCGCCACAGCCAGTAGCCGGGGCCCGACAATGCATACGCCACGCCGATGGTGAGCAGCACCGAGGGCGGATCGATCGCGATGGCCACCACCGCGGCCAGCACCACGACGATCGAGCCGAACGGCACGCGGTCACTGCGTGGGCCGCTGCCCTTGAAACTGAAATAACGCAGGCGGCTCACCATCAGCACCGCCGCGGTGACCGTCACCGCCAGCGCGAGATAGCGCAGTTCTTCGCCGACGAACCCGAAATCCACGCAGGTCCATACGAACGCGGCGACCAGTCCCGCCGCCGCCGGGCTGGCGAGGCCGATGAACCAGCGCTTGTCGACCTGGCCGACCTGCGCATTGAAGCGCGCCAGCCGCACCGCCGCGCAGGCGGCGTACAGGAAGGCGCCGATCCAGCCGATCTTGCCCGGCACGACGCCGTCCATGCGGGTGGCCGACAGCGCCCAGTGGTACATCACCAGCGCCGGCGCGAGCCCGAAGCTGATCAGGTCGGCGAGCGAGTCGTACTGCATGCCGAACTCGCTCTGCGTGTTGGTCAGGCGCGCCACGCGCCCGTCCACGCCGTCCAGGATCGCCGCGATGAAGATGGCCACGCAGGCATTCTCGAACTGCCCCTGGGTGGCGGCGATGATGGCGTAGAAGCCCGCGAACAGCCCGCCGCTGGTGAACAGGTTCGGCAGCAGGTAGATGCCGCGGTTGCGGGGTCGGGCAGAGGGCGGTGATTCCATCGCGCCAGTGTATCCGCCCCGAACTGCGCCGCCCTCCCCCGGGGACCCCGGTCCACCCGGTCCGGCCAGCTGAACCCGACAGCCCTAGGGGCCTGAAACCGCGCGCACCGTCAACAGAACCGGCCCCGTCGCTTGCCTGGCCGCGCCCACGGTGCTGCAATCGGACCCTCGCCACCGCGTTCCGGAGTGCCCCATGTCTGTTCGCACGATCCGCATCGGTCTGGGCCTGGTGGCCCTGCTCGCCGCCCTGCCCGTCCTGGCGGGGCAGGTCTACCAGTGGAAGGACGCCAAGGGCGTGACCCACTACTCCGACTCTCCGCCCCCGGAAACGGCCTACAAGAACCGCAACGTCGACGATGCCCCGCCCGCCGCCGCCGCGGCGAAGACGGAGGATCCGCGCTGCGCCATCGCCCGGATGAACCTGCAGCGCCTCAAGGACGCCAAGGGGCCCGTGGGCCTGGATGCCGACGGCGATGGCAAGCCGGACAAGGAAATGACGGCCGAGGAAACGGCCGCGCAGGTCCACCTGGCCGAGACCACGCTCAAGAACACCTGCGCCGCCGGCGCCACCTGAGGCCCGCGCGTGCGCCTGTCGGTGGCCCTCCTGCTCGGTGCCGGACTGGGCGTGGGCGGGTGGTGGTGGAGTACACGCGAGGAGCGTGAGCTCGAGCGCATCGAACAGGAACGGCAGGCGGCCGCCGCCGCGGAAGCCGCGCGCCCGGTGCTGTACCGCTGGCGTGACGCGCAGGGCCACCTGCAGGTGAGTGCGCAGCCGCCCAAGGGGCGCAAGTACGAGCGGGTCGACATGGAACCCAGGGCCGGCATCGAGGTCCACGGCAACCGCGACGCGGACCTGCCCGAGGTCGACTGAGCCCGGCGGGGCCGCGCAGGACGGCCTCCATCGGGCGGTACGTGGCGGAATCGATGGCAAAATGCCGCTTCCCCTCGTCCGAAGTCTCCCGATGCGCCTGTCGCGGTTCCACCTCCATACCAGCAAGGAAACCCCCGCCGAAGCCGAGATCATCAGCCACAAGCTGATGCTCAAGGCCGGCATGATCCGCAAGCTCGCCGCCGGCCTGTACACCTGGTCGCCGCTGGGCCTGCGCGTGTTGCGCAAGGTCGAGCGCGCGGTGCGCGAGGAAATGGACGCGGCCGGCGCGATCGAACTGCTGATGCCGACCATCCAGCCGCAGGAGCTGTGGGAGGAAACCGGGCGCTGGGAGAAGTTCGGCGGCCAGCTGCTCAAGATCAAGGACCGCAAGGAGGCCGGCTACTGCTACGGCCCCACCGCCGAGGAAGTCATCACCGACTTCGCCCGCAGCGAACTGGCCAGCTACAAGCAGCTGCCGGTCAATTTCTACAACATCCAGACCAAGTTCCGCGACGAGATCCGCCCGCGCTTCGGCGTGATGCGCGCGCGCGAATTCCTGATGAAGGATGCCTATTCGTTCCACCTGACCGAGGAAGACCTCGGCCGCGAATACCGCAACATGTACGACACCTACGGACGCATCTTCCAGCGCCTGGGCCTGAAGTTCCGCGCGGTGTTCGCCGACACCGGCGCGATCGGCGGCAGCGCGTCGCACGAATTCCACGTGCTGGCCGATTCGGGCGAGGACGCGATCGCGTTCTCCAGCGGCTCGGACTACGCGGCCAACGTCGAACTGGCGCAGGCCCTCGCGCCGGGCGCGCGCGCGGCGGCCAGCGAGCAGATGCGCCGCATCGACACGCCGGTGCAGAAGACCTGCGAGGACGTCGCGGCGCTGATGGGCATCGACCTGGCGCGTACGGTCAAGTCGGTCGCGCTGACGGGCGAGGACGCCGATGGCCAGCCGCAGTTCGTGCTGGCGCTGGTGCGCGGCGACCACGTCGTCAACGAGATCAAGCTGGCCAAGCTGGCCGGCCTGGGCAACTACCGGCTGGCCACGGAGGGCGAGATCGACGCGCACCTGGGCAGCGAGCCCGGCTTCCTGGGACCGGTCGCGCCGCGCGCGCCGATCCGCGTGGTGGCCGACCGCAGCGTCGCGGCGATGGCCGACTTCGTGGTCGGCGCCAACGAAAAGGGCTTCCACCTGGCCGGCGTTAACTGGGGCCGCGACCTGCCCGAGCCGGACGAGGTCGCCGACATCCGCAACGTCGTCGAAGGCGACGCCTCGCCCGATGGCCAGGGCACGCTGTCCATCGCCCGCGGCATCGAGGTCGGCCATGTCTTCCAGCTGGGTCGCAAATACGCCGAGGCCATGCAGTGCACGGTGCTGGACGAGACCGGCCGCGCTTCGGTCCCGCTGATGGGCTGCTACGGCATCGGCGTGTCGCGGATCGTGGCCGCCGCGATCGAGCAGAACTTCGACGCCAACGGCATCGTCTGGCCCGAAGCCATGGCGCCGTGGCACGTCGCCGTGTGCATGATCAATCCGAAGAACGACCCGGCCGTCAGCGACGCCGCCCAGGCGCTGTACGACGAGCTCAACGCCGCCGGCATCGAGGCCGTGCTCGACGACCGGGGACTGCGCCCGGGCGCGATGTTCGCCGACATCGAGCTGATCGGCATCCCGCACCGCGTGGTCGTGTCCGAGCGTGGATTGGCGTCGGGCAGTTTCGAGTACCGCCACCGGCGCGCGAGCGAAGCGGAAAACCTGGACCGCGCCGCGTTGCTGGCCCGCCTGGGCGTCGCCTGAGGCGCGGCCCGTCCGCGCCGCCGCGGCACGCCGATCGGGCGGCCCGGTGCGCGGACGCGGCCTGCTACCATCGATGCATCGGCCGCGCGCCGCTCTCATCCCCTGCCATCCGGAGCTTCCATGTCCATCGACATCAATGGCCTGTCGGCCAAGGAACTCGACCTGCTGATCAACCAGGCGAAGAAGCGCAAGACGACGCTGGCCAAGCGCAAGCCACTGGCCACCGTGCGCAGCCGCCTGACCGCACTGGCCAAGGCCGAGGGCTACACGATCGCCGAACTGTTCGGCACCGGCTCCGCGCGCGCGGCCCGCACGCCGGCCGCCGTCACCGCAGCGCCGAAGGGCCGCAAGAGCACCAAGGGTTACAAGCTGGGCAAGGTGGCGCCGAAGTACCGCAATCCCGACAACACCGCCGAGACCTGGGCCGGCCGCGGCAAGCCGCCGCGCTGGCTGGCCATCAAGCTCGAACAGGGCGGCCGGATCGAGGATTACCTGATCGGCTGATCGTCGTCGGCTGATCCTGGCCGCGCCGATCCTGGTCGCCGATCCTGGTCGCCACGCTCCACGAACGCCGGGCCGCGCCCGGCGTTTTTGCTGGTGCGCCTGGCCGTCGCCCTTTCGCGTCCGTCGCTTCGCCGGCGCCAGCGCGGACGGGCCGGTGCTGACGACGCTGACGTGCCGACAATGCGCCAGCTAAAGGTTCCGCGTCGGCGGCAGCAGCAGGTTGCCGAACAGCAGGCCGGCCAGCAGCGCGAGCAGGACATTCATCACGCCCAGCAGCGCGTCCTGTCCGACCACCACGTCCTGCTGCTGCACCAGCGTCAGCAGGCCCCGCAGGCTGTTGCTGCCGGGGACCAGGGTGATGATGCCGGGGACCCGGATGATCGCGCCCGGCCGGTGGCACCAGCGCGCGAAGCCGTTGCCGGCGGCGGTCAGCACCAGCGCCGCCAGGAAGATGCCCGCCGTCGGGCCGAAGGCCTCGCCGGCGAAGCGCGCGATCAGGTAGCCGCTGGCCGCGGCCAGCATCACCCGCAGGTAGTCGCGGCGGCTGGCGCGGAACAGCACGGCGAAGGCGAATGTCGCCACCACCAGCGAACATCCTTCGACCCAGGCCGGCTGCGGGCGCAGCGCCCGCACCTGGGGCGTCAGCCCGATGATCTGGGCGATGTACAGCGCGATCACCGCCCCGACCGTCAGCTTGGCCACCGTCGTCACCGCCCCGGCGAAGCGCGCGGTGCCGGAGACCAGATGCTGGCTGGTGAGCTCGTTGATCGCGTTGGTCAGGCCCAGGCCGGGCAACAGCACGATCAGCGAGGCGATGATCACCGTGTTCTGGTTGAGCGGCGTCACGCTGGCCACCAGCACGGTGGCGAAGGCCGCGAGCATGCCGGCGATCGCGTCCGACGCTTCCTTCAGGCGCGGGCGCGACGCGGCCAGTTCGATCAGCAGGCCGATCAGCAGGCCGTTGACCCCGGCCACGCCGATATCCAGCCAGGGCAGCCGCAGCAGGCCGGCGATGCCCATCGCCGCCAGGCCGAAGGCGACTACTTCCACCGCCCGCGTGCGCGAGCTGCGGGGGCGATCGAGCGCCGCCATCGCGGCGTGCGCCTGCTCCAGGTTCAGCGTGCCGACGAGGACGTCGTCGGCGATGCGGTCGGTTTCGCTCAGCCGGTGCAGGTCGGTGTCGCCGGGCGGCAGCCGCAGCACGCGGGTGACATCGACCTCGCCTTCCCTGCGGTCTGGTTCGCTGAAGGTCAGGATCAGGCCGGTGGGATTGGACCAGGGTTCGCAGGCCAGCTTCAGCCGGTGGGCCACCGCGGTGACCGCCCCTTCCAGGCGCTGTGCGGTCGTGCCGTAGGTATGCAGGCGACCGGCCAGTTCGACCAGGAAGGCGACGCGCTCGGTGAAACTCGCCGACACTCCGCTGACGTCATTCGGGGGGACGTCCGCGCCGATGACGGGGGGGCGGGGGGCGTAGGGCAAGGGAGCCATGCCGCACAGCATCGCATGGCCCGCCGCCGGCCCCATAGACGCGGTCGGTCCATCGCGCGCCCGCCGCGTCCGTGCCCGCCGTGTGAACCACATCCACGTCCGCGCCTGTATCCTGCACCGACAAGATGACTGCGCCTACCGTGTCCCTCCCACAGCTGGTCTCCGAAGGCACTCCGCTGCGCCTGCGGCTGAGTGGCCAATGGACGCTGGCCAACGCCGAACACATCAGCCAGGCGCTGTCGCTCGCCCCCCGCGAGGCCACCGCCGTCGACGCCACCGGCATCGAGCGACTCGACACGCTGGGTGTCCTGCAGCTGCTGCGATTCGCGCGCCGGCGCGACCTGGACTTCGGCGAGATCCAGTTCCACGACGACCACCGGGCCCTGGTCAGCGCCATCGAGGACATCGCCGACGATCGTCCGCGCAGGAAGCGCGAGTACGGCGTCGCCGCGGCGCTGGCCCGCCTGGGCTTCGCGATGGCGGACAACTTCAAGGAAGTGCGCGCGCTGGTCGGCTTCTTCGGCGAGACCCTGGTCAAGCTGGCGCGCACCTTCAAGGAACCCAGCCGGTTCCGTCCGATCGCCACCGTGCACCACATGGAACAGGTCGGCCTGGACGCCGTCCCGCTGGTCGCGCTGCTGTGCTTCCTGGTCGGTGCGGTGGTGGCTTTCCTGGGCGCGAACATCCTGCGCGACTTCGGCGCGGTGATCTACGTGGTGGAGCTGGTCAGCATCGCGTTCCTGCGCGAATTCGGCGTCCTGCTGACCGCGATCATCCTGGCCGGCCGCACCGCCAGCGCATTCACCGCGCAGATCGGCGCGATGAAGGCGCGCGAGGAGGTCGACGCGATCCGCACGCTGGGCCTGGATCCGATCGATCTGCTGGTCATCCCCCGCGTGCTGGCCCTGCTGGTGATGCTGCCGCTGCTGTCCTTCGTCGCGATGGTGTTCGGCCTGCTGGGTGGCCTGACGGTCGGCGCCTATGGCCTGGACATCCCGCCCACGCAGTACCTGGCGCGCATGCACGACACGATGGAACTCCGGCATTTCGTGGTGGGGCTGATCAAGGCGCCGTTCTTCGCGCTGATCATCTCGCTGATCGGCTGCCTGGAAGGCCTGCAGGTGGAAGGCACCGCCGAGTCGGTCGGTGAGCGCACCACTTCGTCCGTGGTGCAGGCGATCTCGCTGGTGATCATCCTCGACGCCGCCGCCGCGATCTGGTTCATGAAGATGGGGTACTGATGGGCGCAGTCCTGGCCAGCAACATGCCCCCCGACGTGGATCAGACCGCGCCGATCATCCGCGTCCGGGGTCTGGTAAACCGCTTCGGGGAACAGGTCGTGCACGAAGGCCTGGACCTGGACGTGCGCCCCGGCGAGATCATCGGCGTGGTCGGCGGCTCGGGCACCGGCAAGTCGGTGCTGATGCGTTCGATCCTGGGCCTGCGCCGGCCCGACGCCGGCGAGATCGAAGTGCTGGGCGTGGACGCGCGCAGCGAGGACCAGAACAACCGCCGGCTGATCGAGCAGAACACCGGCGTGCTGTTCCAGGACGGCGCGCTGTTTTCCTCGCTCACCGTCGGCGAGAACGTGCAGGTGCCGCTGAAGGAGTACCACCGCAACCTGCCGGACTCGCTGCGCTACGAACTGGCGCTGCTGAAGGTGAAACTGGCGGGCCTGCCGGCCGATGCGATCAACAAGCTGCCCTCGCAGCTGTCGGGCGGCATGCGCAAGCGCGCCGGCCTGGCGCGCGCGCTGGCGCTGGACCCGCCGCTGCTGTTCCTGGACGAGCCGACTGCCGGCCTGGACCCGATCGGGGCGGCCGCCTTCGACAACCTGATCCGGACGCTGCAGCAGGCCCTGGGCCTGACCGTGTTCCTGATCACGCACGATCTGGACACGCTGTACGCGATCTGCGACCGCATCGCCGTGCTGGCCGACCGCAAGGTGGTCGCCTGCGCGCCGATGGCGCAGATCGAAACCTTCGACCACCCCTGGGTGCAGGAATATTTCCACGGCCCGCGTGCGCGCGCGGCCAGGCGGACCCTGGAAGGAACCTCCCTCCAGACCGCCCCCGGCGAGAGCAACTGACATATGGAAACCAAGGCCAACTACGTCCTCATCGGTGTGTTCACCCTCGTGGTGACGCTCTTCCTGCTGTTGTTCGCGTTGTGGGCGGCCAAGTACTCCTCGGAGAAGGACTGGCGCCATTACGCGGTGGTGTTCAACGAGCCGGTCACCGGGCTCACCGAAGGCAGCCCGGTGCTCTACAACGGCATCTCGGTGGGCACGATCGACGCCCTGCGCCTGGCCCCGGACGACCCGCGGCGCGTGCTGGCCACGATCCGCATCCAGGCCAGCACCCCGGTCAAGACCGATACCCGCGCGAAGATCTCCACGCCCAGCCTGACCGCGCCGCCCGTCATCCAGCTCACCGGCGGCAGCCCCAACGCGCCGCGCCTGGCCGACGTCGACCCCAACGAGATCCCGGTCATCCAGACCGAGGCCTCCGCCCTGCAGAACATCGCCGACACAGCCAACAAGCTGGTCGCCCGCGTCGACGAACTGCTCAGCGACGAGAACGTGAAGCGCATTTCCAATTCGCTGGCCAGCATCGAAGCCATGACCGGCGCGATCGGCGACCAGCGCGAGGACCTGCGCACCATGATCGTCTCCGCGCGCCGCTCCAGCGAGCAGCTGGAGAAGACCCTGGCCACCACCGACAAGGCCGTGAGCGATATCGACCGCGAACTGGTCAAGAAACTGCCGGGGCTGGTGAACCGTCTCGACAGCACGCTGGGCAAGCTGGATTCCGCGGCCGGTGGCGTCGATGGCCTGGTCAACGACAACCGCGCCGCGATCACCAGCTTCGCCAATGACGGCCTGGGCCAGCTCGGTCCGACGCTGGGCGAACTGCGCGCCCTGGTCCGCGACCTGCGCCGCATCAGCGACCGCCTCGATGGCGGTCCCGCGCAATACCTGCTGGGCAAAGACGCACCCAAGGAGTTCGAACCCGAATGAGCATGGCAACCCTCGTACGCGCCGCCGTGGCGGCGCCCCTGGTGCGGTGGAGCGCCCTGGCGCTCGTGGCCGCGTCGCTGGCCGGCTGCGGCTCGCTGCTGGGCGGCAAGAAGGAGCCCTCGACCAGCTATGCGCCGGTCGTGCGCGCGGCTCAAACGCAGAGCTGGCCGCAGGTGCGCTGGCAGCTGTCGATCGGCCGCGCCCTTGGCGCGCGCAATGCCGACAGCCTGCGCATCGCCGTACGGCCCACGCCCAACGAGCTGCAGGTCTACAAGGGCGCCGAGTGGGCGAAGACACCCAGCGAGATGATCGAGGACGCGGTGCTGCACGCGCTGGAGGATTCCGGCCGCCTCCCCGGCGTCACGCGCCAGGGCAGCGGCGTGGGCGCCCACTACCGGCTGCTGCTGGACGTGCGTCGCTTCGAGGCCGACTACGCCGGCGCCGCCGTGCCGTCGGCCACCGTCGAAGTCACCGCCAAGCTGCTGCACGTGAAAAGCCTGCAGCTGGCCGGGTCGCAGACGTTCCTGCAGGCACAACCCGCCGGCTCGACGGCGGTACCCGATGTCGTCGACGCGTTCGAACGGTCGCTGTCGCAGATCAGCAACGACCTGGCGGGCTGGACGCTGACCACCGGCGAAGCCTTCGAGCGCAGCGGCCGGGGCGCATCCGCCGACGCGCGCTGAGCGCGTCGGCCCGCAGCGCGGTGTCTCGCACCGCCACGGCGCCTGCAGCGCGGCCACGTAGCGCGGCCACAACCGCAGCTGCAGGCAACCGCTGACTGCTGACGACCGTCTCCGCCGGGCGATCACCCGCCTGCAGGCAGCACCCAGCGGAACGTCAGGTTGATCCGTTCGCCCACCGGTCGCGCCGTGCGTGGCAGGGCGTGCTGCCAGTGGCGCTGGGTGCCCCCGCGCATCACCAGCAGGCTGCCATGCGGCAGCTCCAGCGCGCAGCGCTGGTCGCGCCGCACCCGATGGCGCAGCAGGAAGCGGCGCGTCGCTCCCAGGCTCACCGAGGCGATGACGGGCACCGGCCCCAGTTCGGGCTCATTGTCGCTGTGCCAGCCCATCGCATCGCGCCCGTCGCGGTAGCGGTTGGCCAGCACGCTGTTGAACGGGCTGCCCAGGTCGTCCTGCAACGCCCGCCGCAGTGCGTCGAGCACCGGCGGCCACGCATGCGGGACAAACACCGTGCCCGAATACCGGTAGACCGCCTCGGGGTCGCCAATCCAGCAGCTCAGCCGTGGCGAGGCATGCTCGCGCCCGAACAGGCGGATGCGGTGGACTTCCCAGGGCACCTGCGCGCGCAACGCACCCAACAGGGCGTCGGCGGCCGCGGGCGCCAGCCAGCCCTGGGCCAGGGCGACCTCTGCGTCTTCCAGGGCCAGCGGCTGCAAAGGCGCGGTCATGGGGCGATTTTCGCCGGAACGCGGGGTCCGTGCCGCGCGGCCCGGCGCCCGCGATTTGCCCCGGGCTGCCCCAAGCCGCGAAAATCGCTGACCAGGTCCTCCCAGGTCCTCCCACCACCAGCCACGCAGCGCCAGCGGAGCCACGCAATGACCGACGTACCCGGAACCGCCCCCGATATCGAACGCGACGTGATGGAGTACGACGTCGTCACCGTCGGCGCGGGCCCGGCCGGGCTTTCCTTCGCGATCCGGCTCAAGCAGCTCAACCCCGAGCTCTCGGTCTGCGTGATCGAGAAGGCCTCGACCATCGGCGCGCACATCCTGTCGGGCGCGGTGATCGAAACCGGTCCGCTCGACGCCCTGCTGCCGCAGTGGCGCGACAACCCGCCGCCGATCTGCGTGCCCGCCACGGAAGACGAATTCTGGCTGCTCACCCGCGACGGCGGCCGCAAGCTGCCGGTGCCGCCGGGCATGAACAACCACGGCAACGTCATCGTCAGCCTGGGCGCGATGTGCGCCTGGCTCGCCCCGCAGGCCGAGGCGCTGGGCGTGGAGATCTATCCGGGCTTCGCCGCGTCCGAAACGCTGCACGCCGACGACGGGACCGTCATCGGCGTGCGCATCGGCGACATGGGCGTGGCGAAGGACGGCAGCCACAAGCCCGGCTACACCGCCGGCATCGACATCCGCGCCAAGGTCACCGTGCTCGCCGAAGGCGCGCGCGGCCATCTCACCAAGCGCCTGGTCAAGCGTTTCCAGTTGGACGCCGGCAGCGACCCGCAGGGCTACTCGATCGGCATCAAGGAACTGTGGCAGGTGCCCGCCGAGCGCGTGCAGCCCGGCAAGATCGTCCACAGCTTCGGCTGGCCGGCGGACACCCACACCTACGGCGGCAGTTTCCTCTACCACCTGGACAAGGGCCGCATCGCGCTGGGCTACGTCAGTGGCCTGGACTACCGCGACCCGCAGTACAAGCCGTGGGAGGCCTTCCAGCAGTGGAAGAACCACCCGCTGGTCAAGCCGCTGCTCGAAGGCGGCACCATCGTGTCCGCGGGCGCGCGCGCCATCGTGACCGGCGGCTGGCAGTCGCTGCCGAAGGTGGAAATGCCCGGCGCCCTGCTGATCGGCGACACCGCCGGCCTGCTCAACGTGCCCAAGATCAAGGGCACCCACCAGGCCATCCGCTCGGGCATGCTCGCCGCCGAACACCTGCACGCCGCGCAGCTGTCGCCCGCCGGTTTCGACGCGAAACTGCGCGCGTCGGACGCGATGGCCGAACTGAAGAAGGTCCGCAACATCAAGCCCGGCTTCAAGCGCGGGCTGTGGTGGGGCATGTTGAACGCCGCATGGGAAACGCTCACCGGCGGCCACTCGCCCTGGACGCTGAAGAACAAGCCCGACTGGTCCTCGCTGGACAAGGTCGGCGAGCACGAATCGCCCCGGCGCGACTACACCGACCGCACGCTCGAGCCGCGCGATCGCCTGGCCGGCGTGTACTACGCCGCCACCGAACACGACGAAGACCAGCCGGTGCACCTCAAGGTGGCCGACACCAGCATCTGCGTGACGCGCTGCGTGGAGGAATACAACAATCCCTGCACCCGCTTCTGCCCCGCCGGCGTCTACGAGATCGTCGAGGAAGCGCAGGCCGGCGGCGGCAGCGCCAAGCGCCTGCAGATCAATGCCGCCAACTGCGTGCACTGCAAGACCTGCGACATCAAGGACCCGTACGAGATCATCACCTGGGTCACGCCCGAGGGTGGCGCGGGACCGAACTACCAGAACCTCTAGTCGGTCGGGCGGATGCGCCAGGGGCATGCAGGCCCGTCGCGGATGACGTCGCGCTTTCCCAAATGAAACAGCCGCCTTTCGGCGGCTGTTTTTTTACCGCCCAATAAAGACGGCCGCCCTTCGGCAGCCGTTTTTTGCCGCCCGATAAAGACGGCCGCCCTTCGACGGCTGTTTTTTCCGCCCAATAAAGACGGCCGCCCTTCGGCGGCTGTTTTTACCGCCCAATGAAGACGGCCGCCTTTCGGCGGCTGTTCTTCTACCCGCCCAATGAAGACAGCCGCCTTTCGGCGGCTGTCTTCTTGTTGCCAATCGCGACGGTGGGCGTCAGTGCACCACCGTCCAGCCCGCCGGATAGGTGCGCAGCGACACCACCGTGTAGGTGCCGTCCGGCTTGGCCTGCCATTCGTACAGGCGCGTCTTGGCGGTGTCGTGCCAGATCACGTCGGACAGGCCGTCGCCGTTGTAGTCGCCCATGCTGGTCACGCGGTAGATGCTGCCGACCGTATTGGCGACGCCGTAGGTCAAGGCGGTGCCGTTCATCAGCCACGCCTGCATCTTGCCGGCCGTCGTGCTGTGCCAGTAGATGTCGCTGCGGGCGTCGGCATTGGCCCGGCGCAGGCCCACGACCTCGTAGCCGGTGGGATAGGAGCGGATGGTCACCGCCGACCCGAAGGTGCCGCTGGCCGTGCCGATCGAGGCCGAGACCGCGGTGCGGGCTCCGTCGCGCCACAGCAGGTCGGCGTAGCCGTCGCCGTTGAAGTCACCCGCGCCGATCATCACGAACGCGCCCGGACGCGACTGCACCGCGCCATACGTCCACGTGGTGCCGTTCATCAGCCAAGGCCTGGAACTTCTCCTGGGTGGGGCTGTGCCAGATCAGGTCGCTGCGCCCGTCGCGGTTCACGTCGCCCACGCCGCCGATATCCCAGCCGGCCGGGAACGTGCGCAGCTGCACGACGTTGTAGCCACCGGTCGCCTTGGCCTGCCACTCCCACAGCACGGTGCGGTTGATGTCGCGCCAGATGAGGTCGGCGCGGCCGTCGCCGTTGAAGTCGCCCACCGCGGCCACGCGGTAGATGTTGCCGATCGTGCTGGCCACGCCGTAGGCGAAGGTGGTGCCATTCATCAGCCAGGGCTGGATCCGCTCCGCCGTCGGGTTGTGCCAGAACAGGTCCGAGCGCCCGTCGGCGTTGGCGTCGACCTGCGGCATCAGGGCCACGTTGGCTTCCTGCACCGCCGAGCGGAAGGTGACGATGATCGGCATCGTGTTGGTCAGGCTCTGCGCGTTGTCGGCCTGGTTGGTCACGCCGCAGGCGTAGGAGCCCTTGCAGTTGTTGAGGCGCGGATTGGAGAACTTGTTCAGTTCATCCTGGCCGGTGTCGCCGTAGGCCATGACGGTGAAGAAGTTGCCCGCCGCCGACGTCCGGTACCCGAACGAATAGTCGTAGCGACCGTATTCGTTGCTCTGCAGGATGTTGTCGTCGCCGTCGGAGGTGTCGCGGTCGTGCGCCGAGCCCATGTTGTGGCCCAGCTCATGGGCGAGGGTGGCCTCGCGGCAATAGCGCTGGTTGTCCGGGAAGATATAACCGCTCGAATCGCTCACCACCGACATGCCGCCGGGCGCGTCCGAGGACGTGATCGGGGTGCGGCCGGCGCCATTGAGCCAGGCAATGCCGCAGCTCTGGTTCTCCGGCTCGTTGAACACGCGTACCAGCGAGACCAGGTCGGCGCCGTAGGTGTTGCGGGCCGTGTGCAGCGGTTGCAGGGCGGCCGGCACCGCGACATCGGTACAGGTGAGGCTGCCGTTGGAGTTCTCGGTGCACGACACGCCGCTCAGGGCGTACAGCGCGTCCTGGTTGCTGGTGTTGTCCGGGTAGGTCACCTGCAGCGTGTGCACCAGGCGGATGCGGCCGGGCATCAGGCTGGCGGCCATGGCTTCGTTGGCGACCTGCACCATGAAGGTCAGCCGGGTGTTGGCCTGCGACTGGCCCCCCAGCCGGGCGGCGAAGCCGTTGGTATAGCCCAGCAGGACGTCGACCGTGTTGGTGGCGTCGGCCTTGGTGGACAGCGGGGCGGCTTCGAGCTTGGCCGCGAGTGCATCCGCGATACCAGCGTTGCCCATGCGCTTGCGCAGCAGCTCACGCGGCGGGACCAGATGATCGGGCGCGCGCGGACCGGTGCGCGCGCTCTCCAGGCTGGCGAGCATCGTCGGGTCGGCCTCGATCATCCAGGCCTGGCCGCCGCCGATGTTCAGGCGGAGCGTGCCGCCCTGGCGTTGCGGGATGACGCCGAACGCGGCCTTGTCGCCGAAGGTCAGGATCGCCTCGCTGCCGGGCTGCGCGCCTTCCGCGCGGCCGACCCAGCTCCAGTTGCCGTTCTCGTGCTCCACATGGCGCAGGTATTGCAGTCGGATCGGCTGGCCATTGGGCGCGGTGAGCGCCAGCTCGTGCCCGGGGCCGATGGCATGGAGCGCGTGCGTCTCGCTCAGCTTGACCGGGTGCCAGGTGTAGGCGCCGGAGCGGGTGACCTTGCGCTTGCCGTCGTAGGCCAGCAGCGCGCCGTGATCGGGCAGCGACGCGAAGCTGCCGGCGACGCGGTCCACGCGCGGCGCCATCAGCGACACGCCACCACTCATCGCGGCGATGGCCGACGTGGCCGACGCAGCGGCCTCGTTGGCCGCCTGCTGCGGAGCACGCTCCGCGGTGCAGCCGGCCACCAGGCCGGCCAGGAGAATTACGGGAAGACCAATACGCATGGAATATGCCCCACAGAACTGACGGCCAATGCCGGCGACGACCCCCTCATCGCCCGCCATGAATACCACACCCGCCGCGCGCGATCGCGCACGCGCGGCCCATTCATGGACACGCGCGCGACAGGCACCCCGATTGGACCGGCAAGCGGTCCGGGAATCCAGAAACCCGGGCTAAGCGGCCTTGACCGGCACACCCGTTTTTTCGACTAGTTCAGCTTCGCTGACGCCCGGGGCCAGTTCCCGCAGCACCAGGCCGTCCTGCGTGACGTCCATCACGCCCAGCTCGGTGATGATGCGGTTGACCACGCCCACGCCGGTCAGCGGCAGGGTGCATTCCGGCAGGATCTTGTGCTCGCCGCTCTTGGCGCTGTGCTCCATCAGGACCACCACGCGCTTGACGCCCGCGACCAGGTCCATGGCCCCGCCCATGCCCTTGACCATCTTGCCCGGGACCATCCAGTTGGCCAGGTCGCCGCGGTCGGTCACCTGCATCGCGCCGAGGATCGCCAGGTCGATGTGGCCGCCGCGGATCATCGCGAAGGAGTCGTGGCTGCCGAAGTAGCTCGCGCCTTCGCGCGCGGTGACGGTCTGCTTGCCGGCGTTGATCAGGTCGGCGTCGACCTCGGCCTCGCTCGGGAACGGGCCGATGCCCAGCAGGCCGTTCTCGCTCTGCAGCCAGACATCCATGCCTTCCGGGATGAAGTTGGCCACCAGCGTGGGCAGGCCGATGCCAAGGTTGACGTAAGCGCCGTCGGTGAGTTCCTGCGCGGCGCGTTGCGCCATCTGGTCACGGGTCCAGGCCATGGTGGGTTCCTTTGTCTGCAGGTTCGGTCAGGCGCGCACGGTGCGCTGTTCGATGCGCTTTTCCGGCGTGGGGTTGTGGACGATGCGGTCCACGTAGATGCCGGGCAGGTGCACGTGGTCGGGGTCGATCTGGCCGACCTCCACCACTTCCTCCACCTCGGCCACGCAGACCTTGCCGGCCATCGCGCAGGCGGGATTGAAGTTGCGCGCGGTCTTGCGGAAGACCAGGTTGCCGGCGCGGTCGGCCTTCCAGGCCTTGACCAGCGACACGTCGGCCTTCAGCGCGGTTTCCAGCACGTACCAGTGGCCATCGTCGAACTGCCGCGTCTCCTTGCCCTCGGCCACGATCGTGCCGTAGCCGGTGCGTGTGTAGAAGCCGGGAATGCCCGCGCCGCCGGCGCGCAGGCGCTCGGCCAGCGTGCCCTGCGGGTTGAACTCCAGCTCCAGCTCGCCGGCCAGGTACTGGCGCTCGAATTCCTTGTTCTCGCCCACGTAGGACGAAATCATCTTCTTGATCTGGCGCGTGGCCAGCAGCTGGCCCAGGCCGAAGCCGTCGACGCCGGCGTTGTTGGAGATCGCGGTCAGGCCGGTCACGCCCGAGTCGCGCAGCGCGGCGATCAGCGCCTCGGGGATGCCGCACAGGCCGAAACCGCCCACGGCCAGGGTCTGGCCATCGGCCACCAGGCCTTGCAGCGCTGCCTGCGCACTGGGGTACAGCTTGCCCGCGTCGCGTCGCGCGGAGGGGGGGCTCACGGCCATGCAGGGATTCCTTCGACTGTGCGTGTGGGGGTGCGGCCGTCCCGGTGGAAACCAGGACGGCCGACCGGCGTGATTATCGCGTAACCGCGGGCTGGACCTTCAGCCGGATCGGCGAGCTGTACCCCGTACCTTGGTCCAGGTAGACATGGACCTCATCGGTGAGTTCGCCGGTCAGGCGCACCCGCAGCGAGCGCGGGGCGGTCGAGGTGCCCAAGGTTCTTCAGGGCGCTGGGCCCGATCCAGCCGGCGTTGGCCCCGTTGCCGAAGACGAAGGTGCAGCCGGGGCCGCTGCCCAGGCGCGTGGTGCGCATCGAGGCCATGCCGCGGTCGCCGCAGACGTCGACGGGGTGCGGGCCGCTGGCGTCGGTGAAGACGAGCTGCTCGATGGTCACCGAGGCCTGGGTGCGCTGCGAGGGATCCAGCCGGACCGACACGATCGGGCTGGCGGGCAGCGGGACGGTCAGTTCGACGGTGCGCGAGACCGTGGCCGCGCGCTGCGCGCGATCGGGGACCCGGAAGGAAATCGCCTCGTAGCTGCCGTAGTCGGCCTGGCGCTCGATCCGCAGGCCGAAGTCCCCCACCAGGCGCGCCAGCGCGGGATCGCCGACCGTGGCCTCGCTGGTGAAGACCGCCAGCCGTCCGCCGCCCTGGTCCTGCAGCGCCTTGAGGGCCTGCCGCAGCTGGTCCTGCGACCCACCGCGGCCCAGGTCGAGGAAGCGCGCCTGGCCGGGCAGCGTGGCGCCGGCGAAGTAGAAGCCCGGCGACCAGACATAGACGACGTTGTTGTCCGGCGCATGCAGGATCTCCAGCAGGCGCGCGTATTTGTCGGCCTCCACCCGGCGCTGCGTCGAGCCGGCCTGGGCCAGGCCGACACCCAGCGCGACCAGCGCGAGCAGGCCGGCCACGCGGGCGGCCCGCACCGGCCACGGGCCCGCGACGGCGCGGGCGACGGCGCCCAGGCGCTGGCCGAGGTAACCCAGCGACAGCACGGCCAGCAGGGCCGGGACGCCGAGCAGGAAGAACAGGTGACGCAGGCTGCCGACCGGGAAGGCGTCGACCAGGGCCGCGGCGTTGGTGACGGCCAGCCCCGACAGCAGCACCGTCCACAGCAGCGCGGCCCCGCGCAGGAAGGCGACGTCCGCGGCCGGCCGGGCCGCGCGCAGGCGCCAGGCCCGCCACAGCGCAAGCGCGAGTGCGAGCACGCACAGCGCCCCGACCAGCATCACCAGCTGCGCGTACAGCGGCGTCAGCGCGGCGAAGGGCGAGTCGCTCGACAGCGTGGTCATGCGCGCCAGGTCGCGCCCGACCGCCCGCAGCGATTCCCACACGAACCCGGCCGCGCCGTCACCGCCCTGCGCCTGCCACGAGGAGAACGCCTTGTGGTGCGCGCGGGCGCGCTCCCAGTGCGCGTCGGGCACGCTCAGCCGGTAGGCCACGAACGACAGCAGGCCCAGCACGACCGGCACGAGGGCGTGCGCCAGCGCGCGCAGCGCGCCGGTACGCACGCCGCGCGCGTAGCGCAGCATCAGGTCGAGCACCAGGTACGCGGTGATGCCACCCAGCAGGATGACCGCCGCCGGGTACAGCCACGGCAGCAGCGCGATGAGCAGCAGGCGCGGCCAGGTCCAGCGCGGGAGGCCGTCCGCCGAGGCGACGGCCGGACGCATCACATTCGCGCTCATCACATTCGCGCTCATCACATTCGCGCTCATCACATCCGCCAGCACCAGGCCGAGCAGCACCGACCCGGCCAGCAGCGTCTCGGCGTAGCCCGGCATGCCCCAGCGCGCGAAATTCAGGAACGAGGCATTGGCCCCGAGCAGCAGCACCACCAGCGCCTGGCCGATCCCGCGCCCCGCCAGCCCCGGCGCGCGGTACAGCGCCAGCCAGACCAGCACGGCCGTCGCCGCAAGCGCGGCCGGCATGCGGTACCAGAAGAAGGAGTTGCCGAAGGCTTCGTGCAGCAGCCACACGTGCAGCTTGATCACGTGCCCGTAATGGAAGCTGCGCAGGTACTCCCACAGGCCGTCGGTGAGGAACACGATCGCGTTGTGCTCGTCGCCGTTGAGGCGATCGCCGCCCAGGCCACCGAAGATCAGCACCGCACCCGCGAGCACCGCGGCCAGGGCGGCCAGCAGCCCGGTCCAGCGGGAGAACGCGCCATCGGCCACCGGGCCATCGGCCACGGCCGGATCGGCGGCACGAAGGGGGCGTGTGTCGCGGTCGGTGGGCTGCATCTGCACGGGGCCTGGCGGTTGCGGGATCGAAGGGCGCCGACCGTACCGGATCGATCCCATGACGGCTACAGTCTATCCTTGGGCCCAAGGGCCCGTCGCCGCGCACCATGGGACGCGCCCGTGCCCGCGAACCCGTACAGCGCACCCCGCCACGCGCCCCACGCCGTCGCCTTGCCGAACCTCCCTCCCCTCCCCCTGCCCGAGCCCATGCCCGAAACTCCGCATCCCGCCATCTCAGTCGTCTCGCCCGTATACGGCTGCAAGGGGTGCCTGGAGGATCTGGTCGACCGCATCGCGGCCAGCCTGGCGCCGCGTGGCGAGGCCTTCGAGGTGATCCTCGTCGATGACCGCAGCCCCGATGGCGCCTGGGCCCGCATCGTCGAACTGGCCGCCACGCGCCCATGGCTGCGCGGCCTGCGGCTGGCGCGCAACTTCGGCCAGCACTACGCGATCAGCGCGGGCATCGAACACGCCCGCGGCGGCAAGGTGGTGGTCATGGACTGCGACCTGCAGGACGTGCCCGAGGAGATCCCGCGCCTGCTCGAAGCGCTGCAGGGCGAGGTCGAAGTGGTGTTCGCCCAGCGCACGCAGCGCCAGGATGGCGCGTTCAAGCGCCTGATGTCCTGGCTGTTCTTCCGCCTGCTGTCGTGGATGACGGGCGTGGCGCAGGACCACACCACCGCCAACTTCGGCGCCTATTCGCGCAAGGTCATCGACGCGGTGAACGCCATGCCCGAGCGCGAGCGCTGCTTCCCGCTGATGGTGAAGTGGACGGGCTACCACCACCTTGCCCTGCCGGTCGAACACGCCAGCCGCAACGAGGGCCGCAGCACCTACACCTTCAAGCGCCTGCGCCGCCTGGCCACCGGCATCATCCTGTCCTACTCCGACAAGCCGCTGCGGCTGGTGGTGCGGCTGGGCCTGGCCTTCGCCGCGATCGCCTTCGCGATGGTGGCCTGGAGCGTGCTGCGCTATCTGAAGGGCGACGTGCAGGTGGCCGGCTTCACCAGCGTGATCGCCTCGATCTGGCTGGTCGGCGGCATGGCCATCTTCTGCATCGGCATCATCGGGCTCTACCTGGGCCGGCTGTTCGTCGATGCCAAGGCGCGCCCCTACTACCTGGTCGCCGACCGCACGCCCGCCGCGCCGCGCGAGCCCGCGCACGGAGTCCAGGCATGAGCGAGGCGCCGCCGGTGCTGCAGCCCTCGCCGCTGGACTCGGCGCGCTTCGACCTCCAGGTGTGGCGCGGCCGCGCGCCGCAGGTCGACGCCAAGACCCTGGCCGCGCAGATCCTGCAGGCGCGCTGCGACGTGGCGATCCTGCGCACGCCGGCGGGCGCGGCCTCCGGCATCGCCGGCCTGGCCCGCTGGGCGCTGCCGGTGCTGCACGCCGACACGCTCGTGTACTACCGATGCGATCTCGATCGATACGCGCCCGCGCCGCTGCGCAACGCCGACCTCGCGTTCTCGCTGGGCACGCCGGACGACCTGCCCGAACTGCGCGTGCTGATCGCGCACACCTTCAGCCAGTACGTTGCGCACTATCACGCCAACCCGCTGTTCGGCCGCGAGCAGATCCTGGCCGGCTACCAGCAGTGGGCGGAGAACCACGTCACCGACGCGGGCTCCACGCTGTGGGTCGCGCGGCGCGAAGGCCGCATCGTCGCGTTCGCCGCTTGTCACGAGCACGCCGGCCACGAGCACGCCGGCGAAGGTCACGACGCCGCGCCGGTGTTCGAAGGCGTGCTCTACGGCGTCGCGCCCGATGCCGCCGGCGGCGGGCTTTACGGCGACCTGATCCGCCACACGCAGGCGGTCGCCCGCTCGCGGGGCGCGCGCGAGATGAAGGTCTCCACCCAGGTGCACAACTACGCCGTGCAGAAGGTCTGGGCGCGCGAGGGCTTCCACCTGTTCGAGGCGCTCGACACCTGGCACGTGAACGCGCTGCTCAGCGCCGGCCAGACCATCGTCGACCGCCCGCTCACCTTCAGCGCCGAGCAGATCCGCCGCTTCGCCGAGGTCTCCGGCGACGCCAACCCGCTGCACGTGGACGCCGCGGCCGCCCGCGCGGCCGGTTTCCCCGGCTGCATCGCCCATGGCGTGCTGGCGGCGACCGAACTGTCGCGCGTGCTGGGCACGGACGCGCCCGGCCCCGGCACGATCATCCGCCACCTCGAGCAGGCCTTCCTGCGGCCCCTGCTGGCGGACGTCGCCTACCGGCTGGTCGTGCGCATTCCCGGCGGCCTGCGCGAGTCCGGACCCATGCAGGCGGTGGCCCAGGTCCTGGATGAAGACGGGCAAACGTGCATGCTGGCCCGATCGGATATCCTGCGGCGCCGTTGAGCGGGCGCCGATCCAGGCCCTTTTCGCGGGCCCGCTTTCATCCCGCGCCGGACCGTTCCGCGCACGGCCGTGCCGGCCGACTCCGGCGCCCTCACTGCTGGAAACCATCGCCTCCATGACGGGTTACGCATTCATCGCCCTGACCGTGCTGCTGTCGGTCTACGGGCAACTGGTCCTGAAATGGCAGGCCTCGCTTTCGGGGCCGCTGCCGCACGGCGTGGCGCCCAAGCTGTCGTTCCTGTTCCACATGCTGGTCAACCCCTGGGTGATCAGCGGCCTGGCGGCCGCGTTCGCCGCCTCGCTGTTCTGGATGCTCGCGCTGAAGAAGCTGCCGCTGAGCACCGCCTACCCGCTCACCGCCACCAGCTTCCTGCTGATCCTGCTGTTCGCCACGCTGGTGCTGCACGAGCCGCTGAGCATGGGCAAGATCGTGGGCACGGTCATGATCGTCGGCGGCATCACCGTCCTGGCGGTGACCGCGTGAGCGGGCCGGCCCAGGTCACCGACGGGCTGCGCGCGATCCTCTCGCACCCGGCCGTCTACAGCGGTTTCCAGAAGCTGCTGGGCGCCGAGCGCTCGCGCCGGAAGCTGAGCCAGGAGCACCTGCGCGTGCAGCCGGGCGACGTCGTGGTCGACGTCGGCTGCGGCCCGGCCGACATCCTGGAATGCCTGCCACGCGACATCGAGTACCACGGCTTCGACCTGTCGCAGCGTTACATCGACGCCGCGCGCGACCGCTACGGCGACCGCGGCATCTTCCACTGCGCCGACGTGCAGGACCTGGTCGGCGAAGCCCTGCCGCCCTGCCAGCTCGCCATCGCCATCGGCCTGCTCCACCACCTGGACGACCCCGCCGCCATGGGCCTGATCAGCAGCCTGTACGAGCGGCTGGCGCCGGGTGGCCGCCTGGTCACCCTCGACGGCGGCTACTGGCCCGGCCAGTCGCGCATTGGCCGCGCCCTGGCCCGCCGCGACCGCGGCCAGCACGTGCGCACCGCCGAAGGCTACGCCGCGCTCGTCGACGCCCGTTTCTCGCGGGTCGAAGTCATCCGCCGCGAGGACCTGCTGCTGGTGCCGTATTCGCACGTCATCCTGGAGTGCACCAAGTGATCCCGTTCAACCGGCCGTACATGACCGGCCAGGAACTCACCCTCATCGCCCAGGCCCACGCCAACGGCCACCTGTCGGGCGACGGCCCGTTCACCAAGCGCTGCCACGCCTGGCTGGAAGCCAACACCGGCGCCAGCCGCGCGCTGCTCACGCACAGCTGCACCGCGGCGCTGGAGATGTCGGCGCTGCTGCTGGACATGGCGCCGGGCGATGAAGTGATCATGCCCTCGTACACCTTCGTCTCCACCGCCAACGCGTTCGTGCTGCGCGGCGCGGTGCCGGTGTTCGTCGACATCCGTCCCGACACGCTCAACATCGACGAGACCCTCATCGAGGCCGCGATCACGCCGCGCACGAAGGCGATCTGCGTCGTGCATTACGCCGGCGTGGGCTGCGAGATGGACGCCATCTGCGACATCGCGCGCCGCCACGGCCTGGCCGTGATCGAGGACGCCGCGCAGGCGATCATGTCCACCTATCGCGGCCGCCCGCTGGGCGCGATCGGCGAACTGGGCGCGCTGAGCTTCCACGAGACCAAGAACATCATCTCCGGCGAAGGCGGCGCCCTGCTGTGCCGCGACGCGGAGATGGGCGAACGGGCCGAGATCATCCGCGAGAAAGGCACCAACCGCAGCCGTTTCTTCCGCGGCCAGGTCGACAAGTACACCTGGGTCGACGTGGGCTCCTCCTTCCTCCCCGGCGAAGTCACCGCCGCCTTCCTGGCCGCGCAGACCGACGCCGCCCAGGAAATCACCGACCGCCGCCTGGCCCTGTGGGACCGCTACCACGCCTGGGCCGCCCCCCACGAAACCGCCGGCCGCCTGCGCCGCCCCATCGTGCCGGCCCACTGCACCCACAACGCCCACATGTACTACCTGCTGCTGCCCTCGCTGGAAGCGCGCACGGACTACATCGCCCAGCTCAAGGCCCGCGGCGTCGGCAGCGTGTTCCACTACATCCCGCTGCACTCGTCCCCCGCCGGCCAGCGCTACGCGCGCACCCACGGCGACGCGCTCCCGGTGACCGATTCGGTCAGCGACCGGCTGGTGCGGATGCCGCTGTGGGCGGGGCTGGAGGAGCACATGGACGAGGTGCTGCAGAAGGCGGATGAGGTGTTGGCGGGGGTTTGAGGGACGGCTGCCGACGCTGTACCCGGGGGCGTCACCAAGGACGCCATCTCAACAGTCCGTCATCCCCGCGAAGGCGGGGATCCATGGACGTTGCACTCGGAGCCGGACGCGCATAACCCACCCTCGTCATCCCCGCGAACGCGGGGATCCAGTGACTTGTCGTCCGGCGTGAAGCGCGCAACAACTGGCAACCCATCGAGCCACACCATCGTTTCGTCATCCCCGCGAAGGCGGGGATCCATGGACTTTGCCCGTCGAGCCTGCGCGCGGCAGCCGACTTCCACGGCGACCACTCAAAGCCACCGACAAGATTCGACTTGATTGCGGCAGTGCCGAGACGTTGGCCGGCCACCACGACAGCGCCAGCTTTCTCATTGGCCGTCTGGGCTTGCAGATCGAACCAGGAGCCAGTGCCTGGCCCACACTATTGCGTCCGGACGTGTCCAATCCAACGAAGCGGGGGCTTCTTCCAGCCGCCTAAGGCCCGGTTCGCCAAGGCCTTCATTCTCTAGTTCCTTTGCTAGTGCCTTTTGGAACCATGCAACGCTAAGGCAACCTTCGGGAGCATCTGCGACCAGCGCCTGGTCCTGGTGAATGGCATCGCCAAAGGCAAATGCTACTCCCGTGATCTCGGCTCGGCCCACTGGCCAGGAGCCGAAAGCTGGATGGGGTGTTTCCATTTGAAGCTGCCACGTCACCCTCACGATCTGTGCAAGCCTTGAGCGCTTATCGGCTTGGATCTGTGCGCGTGTTGCGCGAACTGATGCCTTCAGCCCGCCTCCGGCCTCCGTCCACTCGGCGAAAAGCCCACCCCAGAGCCGGGCGCAATCCGCCTGCGATGCTATCGATGGAGGCAAGCTGCTTAGCGGCTCCTGCGTCTTGCACGAACTGGCGAGGCACATTGCCAGCACGGCGAAGCTGCCGAATATTGCGCGGCGAGTCACCAAGGCAGCCGCGAGAAACTCTTGCGAGCCTCTACGAGTGACGACCTGGGTTTGAGCTCCAGTCGCGCATCCCGCCGAGCAAGCGAGGGCAAACCCGACCCCAATCTTTGCAAGGACTCGTGGCATCAGGGCTCCAGGCCGGTTGTTGCAGTCGATGCGGCGTGCGCCGAAGCAGCCAAGCCCTAGATTAGGTGAGATCCCCGCGACCGGCGGCCCCAACCCCAACCCTCCCCCGCAAGCGGGGGAGGGAGCAGGTGCGACGGGCGGACATGTCCGCCTGTCTCCGGACTGTTCCCAGGAGTGTCCGCCACACCCGCGCATACATCCGGACAGTTCCCGCAACCCCTCCCGGCATATGCCCGCTATATCGAGACACACCCGGAGTCTCTCCGGACATATGCCCGCATATGTCGCGACACTCCGGAAAACTGTCCGGACATATGCCCGCATATGTCGCGACACTCCGAAAAACTCCCCGGACATATGCCCGCATATGTCGCGACACTCGCGGAAACTGTCCGGACATATGCCCGCATATGTCGCGACACTTGCGGAGACTGTCCGGACATATGGCCGCATATGTCCCGACACTCCCGGAAACTCTCCGCACATATGCCCGCATATATCGCGACACTCCCAGAGACTGTCCGGACATATGCCCGCATATGTCGCGACACTCCCGGAGACTCTCCGGACATATGGCCGCATATGGCCCGACACTTCCGGAAGCGCGCCCGGCGCATGGCCGCATGACTCCGCAGGGTTCTGCGATCGCTTCCGTTACCTGCCCGCATACGGCGGCCCCTCCGCGGCCACCCGCCTCATGCCATCAGATCATCTGCCCCGCACCGCCCGACGTGGCCGGACCCGCCCGCGTTGTGCGTGAGAATTCGGTTAGTCGGCCATGAGGGCCGGTGCAAGGGAAGTTCCTCAACGACATGGAGAAATGGATATGAGTCAGAACATTGCCGCGGTGCACTTCGACGACACCCAGTGGGCCGCCATGGACCAGGCCCTGACCGCGCTCGAGCAGGCCAGCGCACCGATCCTGGTCAGCCTGGATGGCGCGCGGGGGCGGCGGAAGCTGTTGAAGATGGGCGACGGGTCCGAGGCGTTCTGCCGCAAGGCGCTCGATGCGATGCGCGAGAACAGGGGCCTGCTGCCGGACAATCTGGACCTGGAGGAGATGGCGCGCGACCTGGCCGACCATGACGCCCTCAACGCGCGCCTGACCCGCGCGCTCCAGCTGGTCGAGCGCATGCGCGATACCGACACGGCTTTGGGCAGCGACGTGATGGTGGCCGCGGTGCTGGGCTTCCAGGTGTTGCGCCTGGCGGGCAAGGGACAGGGCCTGGACGGCACGAACAATGAGCTGGGCAAGCGCTTCGGACCGAAGGGGCGGCGTGCGCGGGATGAGGAGCCGGAGCCGCGCGAGGCCTGATCGCCACGGCGGCGGGTGCGGCATGGAGGCCTCGCGTTGCGGGGCCTTCTTTTTTCGAAGAAGGGGTGCCGGGAGGAGCGAGATCAGAGCCCTTTGTCTCGAGTTTGAAATGCAGTAGCAATCTGGCTTCGGGTTTCACCGCGATCTGCCGCCCCAACCCCAACCCTCCCCCGCATAGCGGGGGAGCGGGCCGATCCGCCCACCAATTCTTCCGGGACCGCGACATACTCCGGTTTCCACGTTCCCCTCCCCGCCCGCATGCGACTCGCCCTGGCCACCGCCATCGACCACGTCCGCCGGGATGCGGACCTCGCGCCGCTGCTGGATGCGTGCGCCGCCGCCGGCATCGACGTGGTGGCGCGGGCGTGGGACGACGCCAGTGTCGACTGGGCGCGCTTCGACGTGGTGCTGGTGCGTTCGACCTGGGATTACACCCGGCGCCTGCCGGAGTTCCTGCGCTGGTGCCGGCGCGTCGACGCGGTCGCGCGGCTGCTCAATCCGCTGGACGTGCTGGCGTGGAATACCGACAAGCACTACCTGCGCGACCTCGCGGCGCGGGGCGTGCCGGTGGTGCCGACGCGCTTCGTCGAGCCGGATGAGGAGCCGCTGCCGGCGTTGCAGGCGTTCCTCGGCGACCACGGACTGGAGGCAGGCGTCGACGCCGCACAGTTCGTGATCAAGCCCGCCGTCGGCGCGGGCTCGCGTGATGCACAGCGCTATACGGCGGCGCAGGAGTTCGCGGCGTCCAACCACCTGGCGCGGCTGCTCGAGTCCGGCCGCAGCGCGATGCTGCAACCCTTCCTGCCGTCGGTCGAGCGCGACGGCGAGACCGGGCTGCTGTATTTCGGCGGCGAGTTCAGCCATGCCATCGGCAAGGGCCTGCGGCTGCCCGCGCACGACGCCGGGGAATTCGAGCCGGAGGCGGTCACCGCGCGCGTGCCTGCCGATGACGAACGCGCGCTCGCGCAGCAGGTGCTGGTGGCCGCGGCGGAACAGTTGAGATTGAAGGAACCACTGCTTTACGCACGCGTCGACGTGGTGCGCGACGATGCGGGCGCGCCGTGCCTGCTGGAGCTGGAGTTGTGCGAGCCGTCGTTGTTCTTCGACCAGGCGCCGGGGAGTGTGGAGCGGTTTGCGGGGCGGTTGGTGGCGTTGGGGCGGTAGGGCGATCCGCGGGTCAACATTCCGTTCCGGGCTTCCCCGGCTCGTCATCCCCGCGAAGGCGGGGATCCATGGACTTTTGCGTCATCGACGAACATGGATGACCAGTTGCGCTGTTGAAGGGCACTTCGCGCGTTCGTGGGGATGATGGCGAGCTGATGGGGCGCCAACGTCCATGGATCCCCGCCTTCGCGGGGATGACGAGCTGCTGGTGGCGGGGCGAGCCAAAGTCCCTGGATCCCCGCCTTCGCGGGGATGACGACTTGAAGGTGGCGTGGCGAAACCGCGCAAGTGAGTAGGTCAACAGCGAAGCGGGCGATCCAGCGTCGTTGGTTGATGGCGTCAACGTCCATGGATCCCCGCCTTCGCGGGGATGACGAGCTCAACCCGCGAAAGGCCCTGGATCCCCGCGTTCGCGGGGATGACGGGAAGTGGCGCGGGAATGACGCGCATCAGGCCACCAGACTGCTCACGACCGCCCGTAAACATCCTCCAGCCGGACGATGTCGTCCTCGCCCAGGTAGCCGCCGGACTGCACTTCGATCAGCACCACCGGGTCGGCGCCGTTGTTGCGCAGGCGGTGGGTGCTGCCCTGCGGGATGTAGGTGCTTTCGTTCTCGTGCAGGTCGAACACGCGCTCGTCGCAGGTCACCTCGGCGACGCCGGAGACCACGATCCAGTGTTCGGCGCGGTGCGCGTGCTTCTGCAGGCTCAGGGCGGCGCCGGGCTTGACCACGATCTTCTTGACCTGGAAGCGCTCGCCCACGCCGATGGAGTCGTAGCTGCCCCACGGGCGGTAGACCTTGCGGTGGAACAGGTGCTCGGTGCGGCCGTCGGCCTTGAGGCGGTCGACGATCGTCTTGACGTCCTGCACGCGGTCCTTGCGCGCGACCAGCGTGGCGTCGGCGGTGTCGATGATGACCAGGTCCTCGACGCCGATGGTGGCGATCATGCGGCGCTCGGAGGCGCGCACCAGGCTGCCGCGCGTGTCGACGGAGATGACGTCGCCCTCGTGGCGGTTGCCGTCCTCGTCGCGTTGCGCGACCGACCACAGCGAGGACCACGAGCCGATGTCGCTCCAGCCGCAACTGACGGGCACGACCGCGGCGCGGTCGGTTTTCTCCATCACCGCGTAGTCGATCGAGTCGCTGGGGCTGGCGGCGAAGGCCTGCGCATCGACGCGGGTGAAGTCCAGGTCGGTGTGCGCGCGGGCATGGGCCTCGCGCGCGGCGGCGGCGATCGCCGGGGCGTGCGTGGCCAGTTCTTCCAGGTAACGGCGGGCCTGGAACAGGAACATGCCCGAATTCCAGGCGTAGGTGCCTTCGGCCAGGTAGCGCTCCGCGGTGGGCAGGTCGGGCTTCTCGACGAAGCGGGCGACGCGGAAGCCGGCCTCGTCCAGCGGTTCGCCACGCAGGATGTAGCCGTAGCCGGTCTCGGCGTAGTCGGGGCGGATGCCGAAGGTGACCAGCCAGCCGGCCTCGGCCAAACGGCGTGCGCTGGCCACGGCCTCGCGGAAGGCGGCCTCGTCCTCGATGAGGTGGTCGGCCGGCATCACCAGCATCAGGCCGTCGGGGTCGCCGGCGGCCACGTGCAGGGCGGCCAGCGCGATGGCGGGCGCGGTGTTGCGGGCCATGGGTTCGAGCAGGATGCCGCCGTTGCCGATGCCCACGCCCTGCAGCTGCTCGCCCACCATGAAGCGGTGGTCGTCGCTGCACACCGTCACCGGCGGCTGCACGCCGGGCAGCCGGCTGGCGCGCAGGACGGTCTCCTGGAACAGCGAGTGGTCGCCGATCAGCGAGAGGAACTGTTTGGGCTGGTTCTGCCTGGACAGGGGCCACAGCCGGGTGCCGCTGCCGCCGCTCAGGACCACCGGATGGAGCATCGCCGTCTCGCCGCTGACAGGGCCGCAAAGCATAGCCGACCGCGACCGGCCGGCCCTTGAACGCTAGCGCCGGGTGGCGGCCACCAGCGCGCTGGGCGCCAGCGCCATGCCCAGCACCTGGTTGCGCGCGATGCGCGCGTGTTCGCGGTGCAGCAGGGCGGTGATGGCGCGCGTGGCCAGGCCGTCGCCGGCGCCGTGTTCGGCCTCCGCCGACAGCAGGCTCTGCCGTCGGCCCAGGCCGAGCCGGTACGGCAGCGCGCGCAGCAGGTACTGCGGGGCCACCAGCGGGCGGAAGAAGCCGCCCAGGTAGTCGATGCGGTACAGCCCGTCGAGCAGCCGCTCCAGGCTGGCGCGCGTGTGGCGGCGGAAATGCCCGGCCTCGACGTCCGCCCCCGACCACAGCCAGGCATGGCAGGGCACGGTCAGGTACAGGCGCCCGCCCGGGGCCAGCAGCGGCGTGCTGGCCTGCAGGAAGCCGCGGTCGTCCTCGATGTGTTCGATCACGTCGAACAGGCCGAGCGCACCGAAGCTGCCCGGCCGAAAGGCGGCGTCCTGGACCGTCGCGCAGACCACGTGCTCCAGCCCCCGGCCCTTGCGCGCGTTGCGGGCGCCGACTTCGCCCGGCTCGACCAGCACCACCTCGTGGCCCTCGTCGGCCAGCCGGCGGGCCACGTAGCCGTTGCCGCCGCCGATGTCGAGCAATGCGCCGCGGAACGGGTGGTTCGCGACCAGGCTGGCGATGCAGTCGTTGCGGTGGCGGAACCAGAACGAGCGGTCCTCGACCTGGAAGCACTCGCCATGGCCGTGCTGCGCATAGGAGACCTGGTGGGTGGCCCCCGTGCGCCAGATGCCCTCCGCGTCCTGCGCCAGCGTGTCGCTCAATGACCCGATGCCCACCCTCGCCTCCTTCGATGCCGGTCCTGCTGGTTACCACAGTGCCCGCGCGCGGCCAAGCGCGGCCGCCGGACCGGGACCCCTTCCCCGCCGCCCCGGGGCCGGCGCCCGGGCGGTGTCGTTAGCGGTGCCGGTGGGCGGCCCTGATAGAATCGCGGGCTCGACCGGCAGGTCGCGTCCCACTCCCACCGGGCTCCCCCACAGGGCCAATCCCACAGGAATTCCCGCACGATGAAGATCCTCGTCGGTTACAAGCGCGTGGTGGACTACAACGTCCGCATCCAGGTCAAGCCCGACGGTTCCGGCGTGATCACCGATGGCGTCAAGCTGTCGGCCAACCCCTTCGACGAGATCGCGCTGGAAGAGGCCCTGCGCCTGCGCGACAAGGGCATCGCGACCGAAGTGATCGTGGCCACGATCGCCCCGGCCGACGCCCAGGCCCACCTGCGCAACGGCCTGGCGATGGGCGCCAACCGCGCCATCCACGTGGTCAGCGACCAGCCGGTACAGTCGCTGACCGCGGCGCGCATCCTGCTCAAGCTGATCGAGAAGGAACAGCCCGACCTGGTGATCCTGGGCAAGCAGGCGATCGACGACGACGCCAGCCAGACGGGCCAGATGCTGGCCACGCTGTGGGGCCGCCCGCAGGCGACCTTCGCCAGCAAGCTGGAAGTTGCCGGCGGCAAGGCTACGGTGACGCGCGAAGTCGACGCCGGCCTGGAAACGCTGGAAGTCGACCTGCCCGCGGTGATCACCACCGACCTGCGCCTGAACGAGCCGCGCTTCATCAAGCTGCCCGACATCATGAAGGCCAAGAGCAAGCCGATGGAGACCATCGCGCTGGCCGACCTGGCCGTCGATGCCGCCGAAGGCCTCAAGACCACGCACCACGCCGCGCCGACCAAGCGCGGCAAGGGCGTGATGGTGAAGGACGCGGCCGAACTGGTTGCCGCGCTCAAGGCCAAGGGTCTGCTCTGACGCTCGTCACCCCCGCGCACGCGGGGGGCCAGCGACTTTGTCGCAACCACCAAAGACACTGGGTTCCCGCCCGCTCCTCAGTTGAAGCCCCCGGGAACGACGGAACAAGGAAACGAACATGTCCAAAGTCCTGATCATCGCCGAACACCTCGACGGCAAGCTCAACGCCGCCACCGCCAAGTGCGTGTCCGCCGCGCAGGCCCTCAAGCCCGACGCGATCGACATCGCGGTGCTGGCCGCCGACCCGGCCGCCGTCGCCGCGCAGGCCGCGCAGATCGCCGGCGTCGCCCGCGTGCTCACCGTGGCCAACGAGGCCAACGCGCACGCCATCGCGCAGGTGCTGGCCCCGCAGGTGGCCGCGCTGGCCGCCGGGTACACGCACGTGTTCGGCCCCTCCACCACATTCGGCAAGGACCTGATGCCCTGCGTGGCCGCGCTGCTGGGCGTGCCGCAGGTCTCCGACGTCATGGCGGTGGAAGCCAGCCACGTCTTCAAGCGTCCGATCTATGCGGGCAACGCGATCATCACCGTCGAGGCGCCCGCCGGGCAGACGGTCGTCGCCACGGTGCGCACGGCCTCGTGGCCGGAAGCCGCGCGCGGCGGCAGCGCCGCGGTGGAAGCGGCCAGCGTCACCGCGACCCTGCCCACGCACACCCGCTTCGTCGGCCTGGCGGCCGGCAAGTCCGACCGTCCCGACCTGCAGAGCGCGCGTCGCGTGGTGTCCGGCGGCCGCGGCGTGGGTTCGGCCGAGAACTTCAAGGTCATCTACGAGTTCGCCGACAAGCTCGGCGCGGCGGTGGGCGCATCGCGCGCCGCGGTCGATGCCGGCTATGTGCCCAATGAACTGCAGGTCGGCCAGACCGGCAAGATCATCGCGCCCGAGCTCTACGTCGCCGTCGGCATCTCCGGCGCGATCCAGCACCTGACCGGCATCAAGGACGCGGGCACGATCGTGGCGATCAACAAGGACGGCGACGCGCCGATCTTCGAGATCGCGGACATCGGTCTGGTGGGCGACCTGTTCACCATCCTGCCCGAGCTGCACCAGGCGCTGGCCTGACCGGCCACGCGGCGGCAGCAGGACGGCAGGCATGCAGGTCCAGACCGCGGGCGTGACGACCACGGGGCGCAGCCCCGGGTTGGATTCGGTCGCGATCGTGATCCCGTGCTTCCGGGTGCGCCGCCACATCCTGGAGGTCATCGCGGGCCTGCCGGCGCAGGTCGAGGGCGCGCCCGTCGACCTGGTGCTGGTGGTCGACGACGCCTGCCCGGAAGGGTCCGGCGACCAGGTCCGCCAGCATTGCCACGACCCGCGCGTGGTGGTGCTGCGCCACGACCGCAATGCCGGCGTCGGCGCGGCGGTGGTCACCGGCTATCGCGAAGCGCTGGCCCGTGGCGCGACGATCGTGGTCAAGCTCGACGGCGATGGCCAGATGGACCCGTCGCTGCTGCCGGACCTGCTCGCCCCCTTGCTGCAGGGCGAAGCCGACTACACCAAGGGCAACCGCTTCTTCGACGTCGAAGTCGTCGGCCGCATGCCGGTGCAGCGGCTGGTCGGCAACGCGATCCTGTCGTTCATGAGCAAGGCGTCCAGCGGTTACTGGACCCTGTTCGACCCCACCAACGGCTACACCGCCATCCACGCCGCCGCGCTGCGCCGGCTGCCGCTGGACAAGCTCAGCCCGCGCTATTTCTTCGAGACCGACCTGCTGTTCCGCCTCAACACGGTCGGCGCGGTGGTCGAGGACGTGCCGATGCCGGCCGTCTACGGCGATGAATCCAGCAACCTGCGCATCGGCCGCATCATCGGGCCGTTCCTGGCCGGCCACCTGCGCAACCTGGGCAAGCGGATCGTCTACAACTATTTCCTGCGCGATTTCTCGCTGGCCTCGCTGCAGCTGGTGCTCGGCGTGGCGCTGCTGGGCTTCGGCGCGGTGCACGGCGGCTACCACTGGTGGCGTTCGGTGAGCACCGGCGTGGCCAATCCGCTGGGCACGATCATCATCGCCGCTTTGTCGCTGCTGGCGGGCCTGCAGCTGCTGCTGGCCTTCCTCGCCTACGACATGGCCGCGCCGGCACGGCGCCCGCTGCAGCGCCGGCTCTTCGGTTAGCGCGGCGACTCGCCGCTAGGGCACGCGACCGGTCACGAAATAGGCGTCGTGCAGGCGCAGCAGCGCGTCCACGTTGAGCGCCACCACCGCGAGCAGGATCAGCGCGATGCAGGCCGCACGCAGCCGGTCGGGCGAACGCAGGCCGCACCAGGTCAGCAGGAAGGCGAGCGTCGGCAGGAAGTAGCGGCCCTGCAGGCCGAGCACGGCCGGTGCGCCGGTCGGCGTCCAGTACAGGAACAGCGGCAGCGCCAGCACCGCGGTGGCGCCCAGCGCGAACAAGCAGGCCAGCGGCGCCACCTCGCGCGGGCGCGGCGGAGCGTCGGCCGGATGCGACCACACGGCGGCCAGCACCGCGCCGGTGCCGGCCCAGTAGGCCCAAGGGGACAGACGCACGTCCAGCCAGCCCAGCACGCCGATCAGGCGCTGCCACAGCAGCAGGCCCTCGCCGCCGCTGAAGGCGTTCAGAAGCTGGCGCGGGAACGCGAACGGGTGCGCGGTCAACAGGGCGAGATTGGCCTTCGGATCCACGCCCGCCAGCACCGGCGCATCGCCCACCGCCGCCAGGATCCAGGCTGCGTGGATCACCCAGGGCAACGCGACGAACTTGACCAGGTCGAGGGCGAACGCACGCGGCTCGCGCGCGTACGCGGGCCGGCAGAACAGCAGCGCCGCCAGGATCCAGGCGGCGCCGGGCTTGAGCAGCGCGATCGACAGGCTGAGCAGCCACAGCGGGCCCTGCGCGCGCGCCACGCTGATGCCGCCGCCGGCGAGCCCCGACACCAGCCCCAGCCACGCCAGGGTCAGCGACAGGGTCAGCGCGTCGGCCGACAGCGAGGCCATCTGGAACAGCGACATCGGCAGCAGCGCCACCAGCACCAGCGCCCACTTGCCGCGCCGTGCGCGCGCCACGCCCCAGGCCACCAGCGCGACCGCCAGCAACAGGTTGAGCAGGCGCGCGAGCAGCAGGAAACCGCCGAAGGACAGGCCCGCCGCGCAGCCGCCGACCCAGGCGAGCGTCGGCAGCGCGTAGTGGTGGGGGAAATAGCCGTTGGCGCCCTTGGCCAAACGCGTGCCCGCGACAGCCGTGCATTGCAGCGGCTGCGCACGCTGCGCCGCGAGCTGCGCCGCGGTGAACGGCGCCTTGTTGACCGTGTAGTCCTTGAACGGTCCGTACATGCGCCGCGGATCGGGCATCGGGGCATCGCCCGAATCGCCAAAGGCAAAGCCCCCGGCGATGCGGATCACCTTGGCCAGGTGCGCTTCCTCGTCGGCGACCGCGCCGGGCGGCGTGAGCACCGCATGGCCCAGGCCGAAGGCCAGCATGAGCGCGGCGCACAGCCAGTGCGCCCGGCGGTCGAGCACGGCGAGCGCGGGCACGGCCGGCCACGCGCGCAGGCGTGCACCCAGGGCGGCGCGGCGACGCCAGAGCGCGAACACGACGGCCAGCACGAGCAGCAGGCTGCCCGCGACGAAGATGCGCTGCCAGCGCGCGGCCCGCTTCACCTGCGCCGCGCTGGCGCCCTCCAGGCGCAGGATCAGTTGCGGATCGCGCGCCTGCGCGTGCGGCGCCAGCACCAGGCAGTCGCCCTCGCGACGCACATCGAGTTCGCCCGCATGGACCTGGGTGAACTGCGCCGCCTGCCCGTCCACGCGCAGGGCGCACAGGCGCGTGGCGGCGGTGGCGGGCGGATCCACGCGCAGGTGGCGCGCGTCGTCGCCCGCGATGGCCAGCGCCTGCGGCCGGGGCGCGCCAGGCGACAGCGCGAACCACTGCGAGGCGTATTCCGAGTAGGCGCCGTCGGCGTCATGGAACAGCTGCAGCCGGCCGGCGGTGGACGCCTGCGCCTGGAAGGTCAGCTCGACGCTGCGCCGCGGCAGGGCCAGCGCGAGCAGCACGATCGCCACGACGGCGAGCGCCACGCGCGCGACGATGGCCGGCAGCCGACGACGGGCCAGGGTGTCCGTCCTACCGTGCGTCATGGCCGGCCCGGCTCATGGCCGGCAGAAAAGGGAACATCGCGCAGCGGGGAGCGCGTGGCCACGGGCTCGCGGTCGCCCGCGTCGCCGCGATCAGGCGATGTCGGCGGGCCACTGCCGGCCATCGGTGGTCGAGGTGCGCGGCGGGAAGGCCAGGCCGAAATTGAGGTCGTCCAGGCTCAGGTTGAGGTTGTAGGCCGGGTCGCGCTGCAGCAGCGCGCGCCAGCGGGTCTCCATGTGCCGGACCTCGCCCAGGAACCGCTGAGCCTGTTCCGGCGATGCGTCCGTGCCGCGCGAGGCCGATTCGTGGTGGTAGAGCTCGGCGAAGGGCGTCCAGACATTGCGGTAGCCCGCCTCGCGCACGCGCAGGCAGAAGTCGATGTCATTGAAGGCCACCTGCAGCTGTTCGTCCAGGCCGCCGACCTGTTCGTACACCGCGCGACGCACCACTAGGCACGCGCCGGTAACGGCCGACAGGTTCTGGGTGACTTTCGCGCGCGCGCCGTGGCCCGCGTGTCCGCGCTGCTGGCCGACGTAGGCGTGGTTCGCCACGCCGCCCACGCCCAGGATCACGCCGGCGTGCTGGATGCTGTTGTCGGGGTAGTAGAGCATCGCCCCGACCGCACCGACGTCGGCGCGCATGGCGTGGCCCACCATCTCGGCCAGCCAGCCCTCGCCGATGACTTCGATGTCGTTGTTGAGCAGGCACAGCACCGGCGCGTCGGTCGCCGCCGCGGCCATGTTGTTGATCGCCGAATAGTTGAACGGCGCGTCGTGGACCAGCACGCGCACGCCTTCGCGCGCACGCAGCTCGTCCAGGTAGGCCAGCGCTTCCGGGTCGCTGGACCGGTTGTCGACCACGATCAGTTCCAGCGCCGGATAGCGCGTGCGTTCGAGCACGCTTTCCACGCAGGTGCGCAGCAGTTCGACCCGGTCGCGGGTGGGGATGAGGATCGCCACGCGCGGCGCCGGCTCCGGCACGTTCCAGCGCACGCGGTAGTGGCCGTGCGGCATCGGCTCGGCCGCGGCGTCGGCGCCGATGCGCTGCAGGTGTTCGTCGACCGCGCGCAGGCCGGCGTCGGCGGCGTAGTCCTTGGCGTCGCGCTCCAGCGCGGTGGAACCTTCGATCGCGCGCCAGTGGTAGAGCACCTTGGGCACGTGGTGGATCCGCGACGGGTCCAGCCGCTCGCTGCAGCGCAGGATCAGGTCGTGGTCCTGGCTGCCCTCGAAACCGACGCGGAAGCCGCCCACCTCGCGCGCTAGCGCGGTGTCGATCACGGTGAAGTGGCATACGTAGTTCTGCGACAGCAGCAGGTCCGGGTTCCAGTCCGGCTTGAAATACGGGTGGAAGCGCGCGCCTTCCTCGTCGATCTTGTCCTCGTCCGAATACAGCAGCTGCAGCGCCGGCTGGGCGACGATCGCCTCGGCCATTTCCAGCAGGGCGTGCGGGCGCAGTTCGTCGTCGTGGTCCAGCAGCCCGATGTAGTCGCCCGTGGCCAGCTTGAGCGCGGTGTTGGAGGCCTGCGCGATGTGGCCGTTGGTGGTGCGCAGCGCGACCTTGATGCGGCTGTCGCGGCGCTGGTACTCGGCCAGCACGTCGCGCACCCGCTGCGAAGGCGAGGCGTCGTCGGCGATGCACAGTTCCCAGCGCGGGTAGGCCTGGGCCAGCACGCTTTCGATGCAGTGGCGCAGCCAGCGCTCCGGCGTCTCGTACACCGGCACGATCAGCGAGATCAGCGGGCCGTCGCGCAGCTGCTGCGCCCGTGCGGCCATGGCCTGCAGGTCGGCGGCGCCGATCGAGTCGAAGCGGCTGACCCAGTCCGCGTAGCCGTTGGTGCGTCCCTGCAGCTCGCGCGAATAGCGGGCGAACAGATCGGCCCCGGCGTTGGACAGGCCGCGCTGGCCGGACACGCGCACGAAGCGGGCGACGTCGGCCAGCGCGCCGCCCAGGTCGAGGCTGCCGTCGGGACGGCGACGTCCCGCGAGCATGCGCAGGAAGGCGGCGCAGCGGCCGACGCGGTGCAGCTCGAAACGCCGCAGGCCGAAGCGGCCGCGCCGCAGGCTGGGGTCGAAGCGCAGCATGCGCACGCGCTGCTTGAGCATCACCAGTACGTCGATCGTGCCGTCGGCCGCGGGCTCGGGCAGCGGGATCATCTCGCTCTGCATCGAGCCGTGGCCGAAGTCGGGATACAGGCACGGACTGGCGATCGGGCCATCGTCGGGATCGACCGCGATGCGCACGCGGTACCAGCCTGCGGCCAGACGCGCGACCGTGCCCTCGCGGCCGAGGCGGAACCAGGGATCCTCCCCGGTGGCCAGCCAGGCCGACGTGCCTTCGCCGGCCGCCAATGGTTCCAGCTGGCCGGCGGGCTGCAGTTCCAGCGGGCGCGGGCGCGACCACCAGCCCTGGCGCAGGACGGCTGGCGCGAAGCTGCTGTCGGCCTGCCTCAGGGTGCGCTGGTAGCGGGCCCAGAGCAGGTCCGCGCCCCGCGTGTCGCCGGGCCAGGCCAGGAAGTCGGACAAGGTGCCCAGCACGCGTCGCCAGTCGAGCGCGCCACGCGGCGTGCGCAGCGCACCCAGCATGTGGGCCATCGCGGCCAGGCGACCCAGCCGCCGCACGCGCACGTCATCCACGCCCTGTCCCTGCCCCGCGACGGGAGCCGTGTCCGCAGCCTCGGGCGTGACCACCGCGCCGGAAGCCGCCTGCGGCAGCATCAGCACGGTGCGCGAGAGGCCCGCGGGGTCGGGCGCGGCCAGCGGGAGCGCGAGGTCCGTGCCGGCGCTGAGTGCCCGCCATTGCAGTAGCTGCCCGGACTGGGCCGCGGCCGGCCGGACTTCGATCAGGTACCAGCCCGGGGCCCATCCGCCCTCGGGCGCCGCGAGCAGGGCCGGGCCGTTCATGCGCGACTCCCGCAGCCGGCGCGCACGGCGTCGCCTGCCCGGACCCTTGCGGGCGGACTCGGCAGGCCGGCGGTGGGGGGGAATTGCGGCGTGGGCATGCGGGGGAGCGTCGGCGCCCCGCGATCGGGGCCGGACGGACGCAGGAGACTCGGGGGTTGGAACGACCGGCGGGCGGTCAGGGCGGCAGCCCTGTCGCACCGGTCAGGAACGGTGCGGTCCCGCCCGCGACACCGCGGCGTCGCCGGGCGGACCACATCGATGCGGCGTGCGTTGGGGGCAGGCCGCATCGTCGTTCTCCGGCGCCGGTTACGGCGTCAGGGTGAGACGGCGACCGATGCCGCAGATCGCTTCGGTGCCGCCGTCGTCGAAGGCCAGGTAGACCACGTAGTCGCCCGGCGCCAGGTCCGGCACGTCGAGGCTCACCTTGAAGCCGGCCTTCAGGTAGGCCTCTTCCTTCAGGTTGTTGGCCACGTCCTTGCGCTCGACGCGCTCGCTGATGTCCTGTTCCCAGGCCGAGATGCCATTGGCCGTCTGCAGGCGCAGCTTGACGCCCTGCGGGACCGACTTGGTGTCCTCGTCCACGACCCAGCCACCGATCTCGATGGTCTGGCTGCGGCTGGCGCGGGGCTGGTCCGGCCAGAACAGCGTGCCGTTGGAGCGCTCGATGTTGCAGCTCTTGTTCTGGTGGGCGCCGGTGGTGATGCGCACGTCGGTGGCGCGCATGGACATCGGCTTGGCGGCGACGGGGGCCGGTTCCACCGCCACGGGGCCGGGGGTCGCCGACGGGGTGGCGGGGGTGTCGGCCTTCTGGTTGCAGGCGGTCAGCGCGGTGACGAGGAGAGCGGCCGGCAGAACGGCCTTGCCCAGCTTGATTTGCATTGGGTAGATCCTGGGGAAGTGTGTCGATGAATTGGGAAAATTGTAGCAGGGGGCCCGTCGGCGCCACGCTCACCGCACCTGGCGGCAGGCCGGGCCGGGGGGGCGGTTCAGCGCCGCTGGAAGGCGTTGGCGGTCCGCCGCTTGGTGCAGACGATCACTTCCGTGTACTCACCCAGCACCCCCATGTCCTGCTTGGAGAAGCGCGAGATCTCGACGTCGAAGTCCGCCCAGGTGGAGATCATCTGGTGGATGGCGTAGCCGTAGTCGAAGGTCACCAGGGCGCCTTCGCTGTTGATCGGGTTGCCGTGGTACTCGGGCTTTTCCACCAGGTGCTCCACCGTGCCGTCCGCGTTGAGCCGCGCGCGCTGGACGTGCGAGTCCACCTGGTGCTTGCGGATCGGGAAGGTGCAGATGTACATCCCGCCCGGCTTCAGCGTGCGGTGGATCTCCTGGATCATCCGGCCCGGCTGGAAGACGTGCTCGAACACGTCCAGCGAGATCACGATGTCGAACTGGTTGTCGCCGAAGGTCTGCGCTTCCAGGTTCTCGTTGCGGTAGCCCTGGACGATCGTGCCCATCGGCTGGTCGGGGAAGAAATGGCTGCCGATGTAGCCCGCGCACTGGCGGCGGATCTTGGCCGAGATGCCGCGGGTGGCCGGCGAGGACTCATGGATGCGCAGGTTGCGCCAGTCCGGCGCGACGCGGTTGAGCATGTGCGCCAGCGCGCGCTCGCGCGGCACCGAGCCGTTCTCGCAGGTGGCGCAGGAGAGCGCGCCGCGCAGCCACTTGTCCTTGGCCACGAACCGGGCCGCGTGCTCGCAGATCGGGCAGTAGCCGTCGATCTCCAGCAGGTACTTTTCTTCCGGCCTGGCGGGTGCTTGGGTATTCAAGACGTGCTCCGAACTGCCTGTTGCTGGGATCGCGTTTCCGGGATCGGGTTATCTGGGGTCGCGCGGACCGGGCGTACGCCCGGCGCGCCGGAGTCACACGAGCAGGTCGCCTGGCTTGAGGCAGAACACCGAGTTGCCGGTGTAGGTCTTCCAGGCATCCTCGGGCACCGACGCGGCGCGCAGCTGGGCTTCGCTGAAGTGCTCGAGCAGGTCGTACTGCTCGGGGATGTCGAACACCGAACCGATCGTGGATCCGATGTCGACCGGCGAGAACCGCCGGACGTGGTCGAACTGCCCGAACCGGCGGGTCGCTTCCTCGGCACTGAGCGTGGCCAGCGATTCCTCGTAGCTCTTGCCGTAGATCGGCACGGAGAACATGTGCCGGCCGTCGCGCGCCAGCATCTTGTGCAGCCGGATGAGCACGACCGCGTAGTTGATCGGCAGGTGCTCGATGACGTGCGAATGCAGGATGAGGTCGAACTTGCCCGACAGTCCGTAGTCGCGCTGGCACAGGTCGACCTTCACGATGCCCGGGATGTGCGAATACCGCGGCAGGTCGTAGTCGGCCGGCACGTAGTCGCGGAACTGCTGGCTCAACCACACCGACAGCCCACGCTCGGGCGCCAGGTGCAGCACGCGGGTCTTCGGGCCCAGCCGCAGCGCCTCGATGAACAGCTTCATCAGCCGCGTGCGCTCGTAGGAGCCGCAGCGCGCGCACAGCACGCCCTTGCGGCCGTTGACGTCGGCGAACTCGACCGAACCACAGATGTTGCAGGCCACGGTGACAGGCCCCTCGAGCGAGGGGGACGTCACCGGTTCAAGCTTGCGCTTCAGCAGTCCGAACATCTCGTCTCCAGTCCGTTAAGCGCCGAATCTCAGCGCTTCTTCCGCAGCACGATCGCCGGCTGCAGATAGCTCTTGGCGTAGTCCTCGAAGTAGCCGACGAATTCGAGGTCCTTCGTCCAGTGCTTGCGGGCATACGCCTCGGGCACCACCGCCTCGCCGTAGAGTTCATCCTTGAGCTCGTGGCTGCCGCCGGGGTGGAAGATGAACTCGCCGCGGTCATAGCGCTCCAGGTCGCGCTGCGCGTTGGCGAACACCTTGGCATAGCCGTCGGTGTGTTCGGTGTGCTCGTGCGCGTTCTCCCACACCTGCATGTGCTTGCGCGGCCGGGTGGTCACGCAGACGAGGCCGCCTGGCGCGAGGATGCGGGCGAATTCGGCGATCCAGGCGTTGGCCGCCTTCTCCGACAGGTGCGAGAACACCGAGTAGGCGTAGATCAGGTCGAAGCTTTCGGCCGGCAGGTCGCCCTGCGGCAGGGCCTCGGTACGCCAGTACATGTCGTAGCCGGGCCGGCGGGTGGTCTGGCGCGCGACGTCGAGCATCCATTCCTGCGCGTCGATGCCGACCAGGTATTCCGGTGACACCTCGTCGAGGAAGGTACGCAGGATGCGACCCCAGCCGCAGCCGAACTCGAGGATCCGGGTGTCGGCGGCCAGGGGACGGGCGTGCTCGGCCAGCAGCGACTTCATGAAGTTCCGGAACATCAGCGCGTCGGTCATGATCCGGCGCCCATCGCGTCCGGAGGTGATGCGCTGGTACTTCTCGTCGGGCATCACCGGAGCGTCGTCGGTCACCAGCTCGCCGGTGAGGATCTTCAGCCAGCGTTCCTCCTGCGCGGCCGCGCGCATCACGGCGGTGGGCGGCGGCGGCGCGGTGCTGGACTGGGCCGCCGGCGCGGAAGCGGTGGCCGTTTCGGCGCCATCGCCGATCGCGGCCACGGCCGAGGCCACGGCGTTGTGCAGCGCGCGGATCTGCGGCGAGGCAAAGGCTTCGCGGGTGAGCCTGGAGTACTCGGGATAACGGCGCGTGACCACGTCCACGCCGGCCTGCACCAGCTTGGCCTTCTCGTCGCCGAAGCTCGCGCTGCGGACGTGGAAGACGAAGGACCGCGGCGTGATCAGGTTGCGCCAGCCGGCCTTCATCGCCCGCATGCAGAAATCGTTCTCCTCGCCATAACCGCGCGGGAACGCCTGCTCGTCGAACTCGCCGATCTGCGCCACCAGGTCGCGGCGGATGAACATGCAGAAGCCCGATCCGGTCGGGACCTCCACCGGTTCGCATGCCGCCGCCTTCTGCACGATCGTGGCCGCGTAGTCGTCGTGGCTGACCTGCGCCGGCTTCGGGTTGGCCTTGCCCATGACCGGGAAGGAAAACGCGCCGGCGTTGTCGCTCATCGCGGTGACGGTGCCGGCGTGGGCATCGGCGTAGGCGGTGGAGCGCAGGCCTTCGAGCCACTGCGGGGTCACGACGGTGTCGCTGTTGAGCAGCACCACGTCGTCGTCCCCCGCCTCGCGCAGGCCGATGTTGACCGTGCGGGTGTAGCCGAGGTTGCCCGGGTTCGGGCGCAGGGTGATGCCCGGCTTGCCGTTGAACTCCTCGAGCATCTGCGCCACGCGCGGGTCGGTGCTGCCGTCGTTGATGACGATGACGCGGTTGCGCGAGAGATCGGTGTTGCGGACCAGCGAGTCCAGGCAGGCGCGCACTTCGTCGCAGGCGTTGTACACCGGCACGACGATGGTGGTGTTGCGCGCCCTGGCCACGGTGGCGGTCGACGCGGCGTCCGTCGGAGCGGCGGCCGCGGCCGCCCCTTCCAGCGGGCGGGCGAAGATCGACTGGTACGCATCGAGCAGGCGGTCGTGCAGCGCGTCGGGCGTGAAGCCGGCCTGCATCGCCGCGCGGCCCTTCTCGCCCATTTCGACGATGCGGGCGGGATCGCGGCACAGCTCGACCACGTGGTCGGCGACGGCCTGGGTGTCGCGGTACGGCGCGAGGTAGCCGATGACGCCGTGTTCGATCAGTTCGGGCAGCGCGCCCCATTCGTAGGCGATCACCGGACGGCGCGCGGCGAGCGCTTCGGCCACGGTGCGGCCGAAGGATTCGGCGAAGCTGGACAGGTTGAGCACCACGTGCGCCTCGACCATCGCCTGGCGCGGCGTGTCGCGGTAGCCCATGAACTTCACGCTGGCCGGGATCTCGCCACGCTGCTGCGCTTCGCGCCACTCCTCGATCTGCTTGTTTTCCGGGCCGATCACCAGGAACTGGGCGTTGTCGACGCGGCCTTCGCACAGGCGCGCGACTTCCAGGAAATCGGCGACGCCCTTCTTCGGGATGTTGCTGCTCACCACGGCGAACCGGACCGTCTTGCCGACCTTGTTGGCCAGGTCCAGGTCGTCCGGACGGACGGCGTTGTTGACGTAGAAGGTGCGGCCTTCACGGCGGAAGGCGGCGACGGTGGCCAGCGAGTTGCCGATCACGTAGTCGCTGATCGCGAACACACGGCGGATGATCTCCTGCGAGGACAGGCCGATGCGCTCACGCAGCGATTCGTCCAGGGTGATCAGTTCGCGCGAGTGCACCAGGCCCTTGCGGCCCATCCGCCGCGCCGCGGCGAGCGGTTCGAGCAGGACGATGGTGTTGGCGTGGACGATGTCGACGTCGTGGCGGGCGATGATGTCGGCGAACACCAGCGTCAGCGCCTCGTCGACCGGACGGTCGGCGACCCACTGCGGGTAGGCGAAGACGTGCACGCCCAGGCTGCGCTTGCGCACTTCCTCCACGTAGGCGGTGTTGTTGCCACTGGGCAGCGTGACCACGACGTTGAGCTGCATGCGGCCCATCGCGTCGAGCACGTCGAGGAAGCTGCGCTCGCCGCCGAACAGCTGGTGGCCGGAAATGTGGGCGCACAGCAGCACGGTCGGCGCGCCCGGGATGCGGGACTTGTCGCCAGCGTGCCAGGCCGGCTTCACCGCCACGCCCTTCTTCACGTTGCCGGGAAGCGGCGCGACCTGCTGCAGCACCGCGGCCTTGGGCGCCGGCACGGACACCTTCACCGGGGCCTCGGGCGCGACCGTGACCGGGCCGGTGTCGCAGCCAGCCAGCGCCGACTTCACTGCGCTGAGATAGCCGGTGCCGAAGCGCTGGTCGGGCTCCAGGTAGGTGCCCTCGGCCCATTCGTTCCAGGCGTTGATGAACAGCAGGCTCTCGTCGTCGCGGTTGTGCTGGTTCTCCTGGTCGATGATGTTCTTCAACCAGTAGCGGAAGCGCGTCGGCGTGGAGCCGGCGAAGATGCGCGAGTCGTTGAGGCGGCGGGCGGTGTTGTCCCAGCCCATCATCGCGCCGCGGTGCACCGGCCACGGGTAGCCGTCGGCGAAGCGGGTGATGTCGCCGTCGACCACGGCGTCGTAGCTGAAGAGCTCGCCGTTGAAGTGGCGGGCCATGTCGACCTGCTCGGAGCGCACGTCCTCGCGGCGCGTCTCGTGAGGCGGGAACAGCACGTAGGAATCCACGCCGAACTGCGCCGGCGGGCCCTCCAGCGGTTCCAGGCCGAAGCGCACGGCGCACAGGTGGATCTCGCCGATGCCGGCGCGGCGGCATTCCTCGCGCCACATCTGCACCGTTTCCAGCCAGTTGGGGATCACGCGGATGCGGTAGACCACGAGCACCGGCTTGCCGTGGTGCCGGATGTAGCGCGGGTCCTTCATCATCGGGATCATTTCCCGGATGAAGGCGCGGTTGCTTTCCATGGAGTACTGCTGTTCCAGCAGCACGTGGCGGTTCTGGCCGTCCCAGTTGCGCGACCAGTTCTCGTTGGCCCAGCACACGCAGAACGGCAGGTTGGGCGTGCCCGAGGCCAGCATCTGTTCGATGGGCTGGTTGAGCAGCTTCTGGCCGTTGAACCAGTAGTAGTAATAGCAGAGGCCGTGCACGCCATTGGCTTGGGCCAGGCGGGCCTGGTGCTCGCGGACGGCATCCAGGCGCAGATCGTAATAACCCAGGTCGGCGGGCACGCGCGGCTGGTAGTGGCCGCGGAACATCGGGCGCGCGCGCACGACGTTGTTCCACTCGGTGAAACCCTTGCCCCACCACAGGTCGTTCTGCGGGATCGGGTGGTACTGCGGCAGGTAGAAGGCGATTGCCTTGACCTTGCGCTGCTTTGCCGCCGTGCGAGCGGGCACCACGGCGCCGGCGGCCGGCGGCAGGCGCTTGGCGGCGGCGTCGCAGTTGATCACGGCCATGTCGCCTTCGGCCGCGAACACGGCCAGCAGCGCCTGCAGGGCGTGGCGGCCCGCTTCGGAGGCGTTGCCCTCCTTGTTGAGCAGTTCCTCCGGGCGCACCGGCACCGCGCGCAGCTGGCGCAGCAGCAGCGGGTTGATCCAGATGACGTCGCCGATCGGACCGCTGACGACCTGCGCCGGCAGCTTGCGGCCCAGGCGCGGCAGGAAGGTGCTCAGCAGGCGCCTGGCCTCCGGTCCGCCCCAGTCCGAGCGCGCCCAGATGTGGTCGCTGACCAGTCCGATGTCGCCCTGGTCGCGCACCAGGCCGGCGATGCGGTCGGCGCCCTGGATGACGATGGGCTCGCCGGCGGTCGGACGGACCAGCCAGCACACGGCGTCGTACTGCGACAGCACGCCCGAGTCCACCAGGTGCACGAACGGTGCGGCCGGGCCATGCCGGTCCGGATACACCAGGGTGACCTTGCGCTTGCAGCGCGCGGCCACCGGCGGGCGGCTGCGCAGCGGCATGCTGGTCGGGCACATGTCGATGTGGTCGAACGGCTCGGCCTGCTGCTGCAGGAACGCGTCGACGCTCGCGGCGGCGGCGGCCGACGCGGTGTAGGTCACGATCGCGATGCGCGCGGCGGGCGCCATCGCGCGCAGGCGGAACAGGTCGGGCATGCGGCCGGCCGCGGCCGGCAGCAGGGTGAAGCTGGCATCCGGGTCGGATGCCGCGGCGTCCTGCGCCACGACGGCCTTCGCCGGGGCCGCGGGCTTGCCTTCCACAACCAGGCCACGGATCTCGCGTCCTTCGAAACGCCCGTAGGTCAGGTAGTGCAGCAGCGGATTCATCCGCGCCTGGGCGACGTCCTTGTGGTGCGACAGGTACCAGGCGGCGTCGAACGCCGGCCCGGGATGGCGGCCCAGCTGCGCGCCGATGGTGAGGTAGTGCTGCGCGGGGCTCAGGCCCAGCGCCAGCACGTCCGGGTATTCGGTCAGGTACCACTGCTCGTCGAAGATGCCCGAGTCGCGGATCAGCTTGACGTTGTCTTCCATCTCATTCATTTCGGACTGCGGCCTTCGGACTTGCCGTGGGTGATGTAGTGCAGGAGCGGGTTCAGGCCGGAGTCCGACACATCGGGATTGCGCTTGAGGTAGCCGGCGGTATCGAAACCGGGGCCGGGATTGCGCAGTTCGGAGGCGCCGAAGCGGAGGAAATGCTCGATCGGATCGATGCCGCTGTCGGCGACATCTCGGTACTGCGCCAGGTACCACGCGGAATCGAACACGTCCGACTGGCGCAGCAGGGTGGCGTCATGCGACAGCAGGGCGAGCGGCTTGCGCGACAGGCCCAGGCGTCCGGACATCGACTGGACGCGGTTGAGCACACGGAAGGCGCGGCTGCGCCGGATGCCGGCCAGTTCGTTCTCCAGCTGCACGCTGACCTGGTGCTGCTTCTGCAGCTTGCGCTCCGATGCTTCCAGCTCCTGCGCGCTGCGCGCCAGCTCCTGGTCGCGGGCGATCACCAGCTCGCTGAGCTTGGCGATCTCGGCGTAACGCGTTTCCAGCGTGCGTTCCACCTTGAGGCGGGCGGCGGCCACCAGGCCGTTCTCGTGCTCACGGGTGCGCAGCAGCTCGCGAAGCTCGCGCATCGCGGTGTCCTTGGCCTTGAGCTGGGTGCGCAGGCCGCCCAGTTCGCCGGTGATGGCCTGGATCTGGCGCGTGAGCGCCTCGTTCTTTTCCTTGAGCCGGAGCTTGGCGGCTTGCAGCGTCTGCTCGGCCTGCACGCGGGCAGCTTCGAGCGTCTGTTCGGCCTGCACGCGGGCGGCTTCGAGCGCCTGTTCGGCCTGCACGCGGGCGGCGGCGGCGGCCTGTTCGCTCTTGGCGTACTGGGCGCGCAGGACGGTGGCTTCCTTCTCCAGGATTTCCAGCTGTGCGGTGCGCTTCTGTACCCCCAGCTCCAGCCGCGCCACGGATTCGCGCGCGGCCTCGGCCTGGAAGCCCGCGGCGTGGATGCGTTCGTCGCGCTTGTGGATCTCTGCTTCAAGCTCCAGCGCCGCGGCCCGCGCGGCGGCCAGTTCGCCGGTCGCGCGCTCCAGCGCGGCGGTGCCGCTGCGCAGTTCACCGGTAAGGCGCGCGACTTCGGCACGGTCCTGTTCGTGGGCCGCCTCCAGGACCTTGATGCGCTCGTCGCGCGCACGGATGCCGGGCTCGAGCTTGCCGATCTGTTCGCGGTCGGCGCTGTGCGCGGCCTCCAGCACCTTGATCCGCTCGTCGCGCGCGCGGATGCCGGGCTCGAGCTTGCCGATCTGTTCGCGGTCGGCGCTGTGCGCGGCCTCCAGCACCTTGATCCGCTCGTCGCGCGCGCGGATGCCTGCCTGGAGCTTCGCGACTTCATCGCGGTCGGCGGTGTGGGCGGCCTCCAGCACCTTGATCCGCTCGTCGCGCGCGCGGATGCCCGGCTCCAGGCTGCTGATGCGCTCGCGCGCCTGCTGGAATTCCTGCTGCGCCTGCTTCTGGCTTTCCTCCATCCGCACCAGCCACGCATCGCGCTGCTTGAGGTCGGCTTCGTACTTGCTCGACAGTTCGCGGACGAACTTGATTTCCTGCTCACGCAGCGCCAGTTGGCCCTGCAGTGTCCCCTGGGATGTTTCCGTCACCTTGACCTCGTTGGATGGCGGTTGCAGCGGCGGCAATGCCGCTTCGTATTCGGCCAGCGCCGTGTAGGCGCCCGGCTTGTTGCGTGGACCCGGCAGCTTGCCCGCTTCCAGTGTCCTGAACAGCGCCAGCTGGGGCGCCTTGGCGTACACCTGCAGGTCCTGTCGCGAATCGCGTTCGCGGTACAGGTCGGTCTGCACGAACGCTTCGATCTCGCGCGGCGAGGGCATGCGCAGTCCGGGCACGCCGGCGAGCTCGAGGTCCTGCGCCAGCCGGGTGACGGCGTCGAGCGGCTCCTGCATCAGCTGCCGATGCGACACGACGACCCTGGGCATGTCCGCCGAAGCGTCCAGCGCCGAACGGACATAACGTTCCCACAGGCCCAGTCCGGCCGGGACCGGGATCTTGTTGCGCTTGTGCAGGCTGGAGGCGACTTCGACCGGATTGCGGTAGATGTGGATGCCCACGGGCACTTCGAGGAAGCGGCGCCACAGCGGCAGCAGCAGGCACAGGCGCGGTTCCTTCAGCAGCCATGGGCGGTGCCCGTCCAGCTCCAGGACCAGCTTGGAAGCCCGCTTGTTGAAATCGTCCAACACCGCCTTGGGCAGGGCGGCCACGTCCAGCTCCAGTACCCGGTTCCAGTCGCAGCCGACCGCATGCAGGACGTTGTCATTGAGCTGCCGGACGTCCTTGCGCTCCCAGAAGCCCTTCGGGTTTTCCTCGTTCGCGCCGGTACTGATGCCCTCCGGACCGAAGTACACCCCCATCAGGTTCAGCAGCCTGGCCAGCACCGAGGTGCCGGAACGATGCATGCCCAGGACGATCAACTGCATCGGTGGACCTCGACGGTTCTGACCAGGGCGATGGCGATGGAGGCGAGGGGCATGCGGCTTCTGGCGGTGGGTCGGGCGGAAAAAGGCAGGCGGGACAATGGGTGACTTTGCCACGGGGCCGGGGCGCCCGTCAGCCCGACCGGTCCGGCGGCGTGGCAAAACCGCCGGAGACTAGCCTGCGGTCTGTAAAGCGGCGATGACATCGTCGGCCAGCCGCAGGGGATCGTAGGCCTGGTGGACGTTCTCGCCCACCATCAGCTGCACGTCCGGCCCGAGGTCGGCCAGGCTGCGCACCAGCGGCAGGTCGAAGCGGGCCCGGAACCCGCACTCGTCGTCGGTCAGGCCCATGTGGTCGACCACGTCCGGCCGGCGGTAACGTTCCACCGCGGCGACCGGGTGGCGCGCGCCGGCGACCAGCATCACCAGGCCGGTCAGCGGCTCGCCGATGGCGCTCACGCTCCAGCCCCGCACGTGGACGGCGCCGTCCTCGACCCGGATCTCGTCGACGAACCCGTAGGCGTTGCCCGAGACCTCGCCCAGTTCGACCGGCGTCTCCTCCGGCGCCACGCGCAGTCCGGCCAGCAGCTCGTGGTAGTACTTCAGCGCCGACACGATGTCGCCGCCGTACACCAGCCGCCCGCGCTCGAGCACGATGCCCTTGTTGCAGACCTCGCGCAGCAGCTGCGCGCTGTGGCTGGCCAGCATCACGATCTTGCTGCCGTTCACCCGGCTCTGCATGCGCTCGGTGGCCTTGGTCATGAAGTCCGCGTCGCCCGCGCCGACCCATTCGTCCATCAGGATCACGTCGTGCTGGAACGAGGTGGAAATGGCGAAACCCAGGCGCATCTTCTGGCCGGCGGAGAGCGTGCGCAGGCGGTGGTTGGACTTCTCGCGCAGGCCGGAGAACTCCAGGATCGGGTCGATGTGGTCGCGCAGGTCGACCCCCTTCATCCCCATCGCGGTGCCGCGCAGGAAGATGTTCTCGCGCACCGTCGCCTCGCCGTTGAACCCCAGCGACATGTTCAGCAGGGCCTGGCAGCTGCCGCGCACCTGCACCGTGCCGCTGGTGGGGGCGTAGACGCCGTTGAGCACGCGCAGCAGGGTGGACTTGCCGGCGCCGTTGCGCCCCAGGATGGCGACGCGGTCGCCCTCGTGGGCGTGGAAGGTGACGTTGTCGAGCAGCTTCACCAGTTCGCGGCGGGGCGGGTCGAGGGCCGCTCCCAGGAACATGCCGGCCCAACCACGGGCCTTGCGCTCGCGCTGCAGGTAGATGGGCACCGACAGCGCCAGCCGCTCGACCTTGATCGAGACCGGGCCGGTGGACCCGACGCCGCTCCTGGAATGGACGACGCCCGACGCGGGGGTCGTGGACTCGATGTCGCCGGACGCGGAGCTCTTGGAATCGATGTTCATGCCGATGCCGTCCCGGTCAGATCCACAGCGGCACGAAGCGCGCGTAACGGCGGTACAGCAGCGCGGCGACCGCCCAGCCCGCGACCGTCATCGCGATCAGGTAGTAGTAGGTGAACGGCTCGATCATCTCGCCCAGGATCGGCGCGCGCACCACTTCGACCATGTGGAACAGCGGGTTCAGGCGCATGACCGCCCCGCGCAGGCTGCCGGCCGGCATGGAGTCGGCGTACCAGATGATCGGTGTGAACAGGAACGCGAAGATGAAGATGTTGTTGATGAACTGGCTGAGGTCGGGGAAGCGCGCGCCGATCATCCCGAACACCACCGCGATCCACATCGCATTGAGCACGATCACCGGGAACCAGAGCAGGGCCATCGCCATGCCGTCCCAGTGCAGGTCGGGGAAGATCGCCAGCGCGATGCCGATGATCGGCAGCGCCATGCAGAAATAGAACAGCGCCTTGGCCACCACGCGCAGGGCGAAGTCGGTCAGCCGCAGGTGGCCGTCCAGGATGAACGCACTGGACGCGGCGAAGGCCACCGTCGATTCGACGATGACGCTGTTGATGGTGCGGAACATCGCGTAGCCCAGGCCCACGTGCGCGGCGAAACGGTTCAGCTGCGCGCCCTGCATGGTGGCGAAGAACGCGCCCAGGCCCCAGACGTAGATGGCCGGCGGCGCCAGCAGCCAGGCCACGCCCAGGCGCGACTGGCGGTAGCGCACGACGATGTCGAGCCAGGTCGACAGCGCCCAGAATTCCGGGTTGCGCAGGCTGCCCACCAGGTCGGCCAGCAGCGATCTCACCGGTCGGTCTCCGTCGCCTGGCCGCGCCGGGCGCTGGGCATCAAGCCAGCGCCTCGGCCAGTTCCGCCTGCAGGTCGTCCAGGGCTTCCACGCCCACGCTCAGGCGCACCAGGTTGTCGGTGACGCCCAGCTGCGCGCGGCGCTCGGCCGGGATCGAGGCGTGGGTCATGATCGCGGGGTGGTTCACCAGGCTCTCCACGCCGCCGAGCGATTCGGCGATGGTGAACAGGTGGCAGCGCTCCATCATCCGGCGTGCGCCTTCCAGGCCGCCCTTGACGAAGATGCTGATCATGCCGCCGCCGCCGCTCATCTGCCGCTGGGCGAGCTGGTACTGCGGATGCGAGGCGAGGCCGGGGTAGATGACCTTCTCGATCGAGGGGTGCTTTTCCAGCCACTGCGCCAGCGCCAGCGCGTTCTCGCAGTGCGCCTTCATGCGCAGGTGCAGCGTCTTCAGGCCGCGCAGGGCCAGGAAGCTGTCGAACGGGCCCTGCACGCCGCCGATCGCGTTCTGCAGGAAGGTCATCTGTTCGGCGATGTGCGCGTCCTCGCCCACCACCACCATGCCGCCCACCATGTCGGAGTGGCCGTTGAGGTACTTGGTCGCCGAGTGCATCACCAGGTGTGCACCCAGTTCCAGCGGGCGCTGCAGGATCGGCGAGCTGAAGGTGTTGTCGACCGCGACGATCAGGCCATGCCTGCGGGCGATCTGCGCGATCTTTTCGATGTCCACCAGCTTGAGCAGCGGGTTGGTCGGGGTTTCGATCCAGACGAGCTTCGTGTTCGGCCGGATGGCGGCCTCGAAGGCGGCCTCGTCGCTCAGGTCGACCCAGCTGAAGTCCAGCCCCGCCGAACGCCGGCGCACGCGCTCGAACAAGCGGTAGGTGCCGCCGTACACGTCGTCCATCGCGATGACGTGGCTGCCGCTGTCCAGCATCTCCAGCACGGTGGAGGTGGCCGCCAGGCCGGAGGCGAACGCGTAGCCCTGCGTGCCGCCTTCCAGCGCGGCGACGCAGCGCTCGTAGGCGAACCGGGTCGGGTTGTGGCTGCGCGAATACTCGAAGCCCTGGTGCTCGCCCGGGCTGGACTGGGCGTAGGTCGAGGTCGCGTAGATGGGGGTCATCACCGCGCCGGTGCTGGGATCGGGCGACTGCCCGCCGTGGATGGCCAGGGTGCCCAGTCCGGGCTTCGCGCCCATCTTTTCGTCGCTCATTGCCTGCATCCGGTTGATTTCACGCACGGCGGCGGAGTCTACCACCCGCCCGCCGGGCGCCTGTTGGAGGAGTGTGAGGGGCCGCGCCCCGGGGGCCGCCCGCCCTACTGCACGCGGCGGCGCAGGAAGTTCAGCAGGTCGATCCGGGTGATCAGCCCCACGAACCGGTCGGCTTCCATCACGATCGCCACGTGGCCGCGGTCGAACACGGGCAGCAGCGATTCGATCGGGGCGTGCACATCGAGCTTGTCGAGTTTGCTGACCATGGCGGTGGACACCGGGTCGCGGAAGCGCGCCTCGTCGCCGTAGACATGCAGCAGCACGTCGCTCTCGTCGACGATGCCGACGATGTGCTCGCCGTCCATCACCGGCAGCTGGCTGACGTCGTACAGCTTCATGCGCTGCCAGGCGGTGATCAGCAGGTCCGCCGGGCCCACCACCACCGTGTCGCGCTTGGAGAACGGGCGCAGGATCAGGTCGCGCAGGTCGCCGGTGGGTTCGCGCTCCAGGAAGCCGTTGTCCAGCATCCAGAAGTCGTTGTACATCTTGGACATGTACTTGTTGCCGGTATCGCACACCAGCGTCAGCACCTTCTTCGGCGTGGTCTGCTCGCGGCAGTAGCGCAGCGCGGCCGCCAGCAGCGTGCCGGTGGAAGAACCGCCCAGGATGCCTTCCTTCTCCAGCAGCTGGCGCGCGGTGAGGAAGCTCTCCTTGTCCGGGATGGCGTAGGCCTTCTTCACCCGGCTGAAATCGGAGATCGGCGGCAGGAAGTCCTCACCGATGCCCTCGACCATCCAGCTGGCCGACTTGTCGCTCAACGTGCCGCGGTTGATGTATTCCTCGAGGATCGAGCCGACCGGGTCGGCCAGGATCAGTTCGGTGTGCGGCGAGTGCTGCTCGAAGCAGCGCGACAGGCCCGTCATCGTCCCGGAACTGCCGCAGCCGAACACCAGCGCGTCCAGGCCGCCGACCTGCGCCATCTGCTCCAGGATCTCCGGCCCGGTGCCGAACTCGTGGGCGGCCGGGTTGTCGGGATTGCCGAACTGGTTGATGAAGTACGCGCCCGGGGTTTCGCGGGCGATGCGCTCGGCCATGTCCTGGTAGTAGTCCGGATGGCCCTTGGCCACGTCCGACCGGGTCAGCACGACGCGGGCGCCCATCGCCTTGAGGTTGAAGATCTTTTCCCGGCTCATCTTGTCCGGGACCACCAGGATCAGCTTGTAACCCTTCTGCTGCGCGACCAGCGCCAGGCCGATGCCGGTGTTGCCGGCGGTGCCTTCCACCAGCGTGTCGCCCGGCTTGATCTTCCCGGCCCGCTCCGCGCCCTCGATCATCGACAGCCCGATGCGGTCCTTGACCGAGCCGCCGGGGTTCTGCGATTCGAGCTTGAAGTACAGCTCGCAGGGGCCGGTATCGAGTCGGCGGGCCTTGATGATCGGCGTGGCGCCGATCAGTTCCAGTACGGAGTCATGGATGGGCATGGGATCGGCTTCGGGCCACGCAGTCGTGGCGGTCGCCGGATTCTAGCGGGGGGCCGCGGGGTGGCGGCAGGCTTGACGGCGGGCGCGAAGCCCCGGTCGCACCCGGCGCGGCGGCAGGGACCGCGGAAAACCTCCAGCGCGGGCGGCGGCGTTCCGACGAGGAAGGCCGCCGCCGCCCGCGTCGAGGAGGCGGGAGCGCCCCGCCCTGCGGCGGCGGCGCGACGGGTCCGCTCTACTGGAGCGGCCCCGGGGCTGCGGGGCGGCGCGGCCAATGCCGCCAGCCGCGCCCGCATCGGGTCAGCATCAATGGGTTTCCGAGTCGTACAGGCGGATCAGACGGTCCTTCGCTGCAAGCTTCTCGCGCTTCATCTGGCCGAGGGTCATATCGTCGATCGGCAGTACGCCCAGTTCTGCGTCCATCACCCTCTTGTCCAGATCGCGGTGGCGCTGATAGAGCTGACGGAATTCCGGGTTGGAACGGATCAGCGCCTCGATCTGCTGCTGCGGTTGTTCTTCGAACATGTGTGCCTCCTCAGCGATTGCCTTGGTACCGCGGGTCTTCTGCGGGTGTTGCCTACGACCTACGTTGGGCCCCTTGGGGTGGGCCCGGACGCAAAAAACGCCCCGGCCGCGAGACCGGGGCGTTGCGTGTGCGGTGGATGCAACCGGCGATACCGTCAGCGGACCCGCTTCGCGCAGGCCCGCTGCAACCTGGCTTGCGGCGGCGGGATCCTGGGACGGGACGCTCAACGTCATGGGCCGGTCTCATGGCCGGGCGGTCGGGCCGCCGGTCATTTGACCCTACTCCTCCCTACCGGGCATCACAAGCGGCAGCAGACAAGTGGCAAGTGCGTCACGGATGGCCGCGAAGCCAGCCGTAACTCATTGATTCATGAACCTATTTCGCCGAAAGGACGACCTCGACCCGCGGCTTGGATTTGCCGGCCGCGCCGACCGCGGCGCGGACCTGCTGGCGCTGCGCACCGGCCGCCACGAGGGCGTCGCGCACGGCCTCCACGCGCTTCTGGGCCAGGCTGGCGCTGCTGTCGACCCCCCTCGATCCGGACGGCGCTGCCGGCGCCGGCCGCCAGGTAGGCCGCCAGCGTGCGCAGGCTCGCCTGGCCGCGCTGGCTCAGCGTGGCCGTGCCTGCGGCGAAGGCGTCCGCGCTCAGGGTGAAGACTTCGCCGCGGTTGTCCCAGCGCGAGGGCGGCAGCTTGCCGCCGGCGACGAGCTCGGCTTCCTCGCGGGCCAGCTTGGCCTCGCGTTCGCGGGCGGCGCGCAGCTTGGACGTCTGGGCGTCGCTGGCACCGGCGATGGCCGCTTCCACGTCCTGCATCGCGGCGGCATCCATGGCGGCCTGCTCGCGCAGGCGCTGCGCCTCCTCGGCCTGGATCTGCGCTTCGACGCGCAGCCGCTCGGCCTCGGCGCGGGCCGCTTCGGCATCACGCCGGCTCGCCTCGACCAGCAGCTCGGAACGCTCGCGATCGAGCTGGTCGATCGCCCGCCGGGACGCCTCCACCCGGGCGCTCAGTTCGGCGATCTCGACCCGGCGGGCGGCCAGCGCGTCGGCGTCCGCGCGTTGCCGGCTGCGGGCGACGGCCAGGGCGTCGACGGCCTGCTGGGCCTGCAGGCGCTCGTAGGCCGCATGGCTCGCCAGTTGCGGGTCGGCACCGATGGCGGCCAGCCGGGCGGCGTAGTCGCCCCCGGCCGCGCCGGCCTCCAGGGCGATCGGACGGTGCGGTTCGGCCTCCATCCGCAGGCGCTGGCGAAGCCGGTCGATCTCGTCCAGGCGCTGGTCCGCCTCCGAACGGGTCTGCGCCGCGCGGCTGCGGGCGAGGGCCAGGTCGGCATCGGCCGATGCAAGCGCGGCAAGCCGCCGCGCCTCGTCGTCGTCCCCGGCCGCCATGGCCGCCTGGGCCTGGGCCAGTTCGTTGCGCGCGGCCTGCAGTTGCTGCGGGGCGTACTGGTCCGCGTCGGCGTTGTCGGCGCGGCTGACGGCCTGCTGGGCGGCCGCCATCTCGCCGGTGGGAGGCGGCAGGCTCGCACAGCCGCTCAGGGCCGAACAGAGAACCAGTGCCACCGACAGGTATCTGAAGTGTGCGAAGCTTGCATTCATTAGGGGGATGCCGTGGTGACGGGGTTGGGTGTAACTTCGTCCGCGGCCATTGTCGTCATGCTCGCGGCGCCCTTGCAACGGTGCGCCCAAGTCGAATGAAGGGGTTGTGCATATGGACATCGGCTACTTTCTGAAGCTGATGACGGAAAAGAACGCGTCGGACATGTTCCTGACGACGGGCGCGCCGGTATACATCAAGGTGGAAGGCAAGCTTTATCCGCTGGGCAACACCGGCCTGCCGGCCGGCATGGTCAAGAAGATCGCCTATTCGCTGATGGACGAGGGCCAGGTCCCGATCTTCGAACGCGACCTGGAGCTCAACATGGCCCTGGCGCTGGCCGAGGCCGGCCGGTTCCGCGTCAACGTGTTCAAGCAGCGCGGCGAAGTGGGCATGGTGATCCGCGCGATCCGCAGCGTGATCCCGTCCATCGAAGAGCTGCAGCTGCCGCAGGTGCTCAAGGACATCATCATGGCCCCGCGCGGCCTGGTGCTGATCGTCGGCTCCACCGGTTCGGGCAAGTCGACCACGCTGGCCTCGATGATCGACCACCGCAACTCGAACACCTCGGGCCACATCCTCACCATCGAGGATCCGATCGAGTACCTGCACAAGCACAAGAAGTCGATCGTCAACCAGCGCGAAGTCGGCCTGGATACCCACGCCTTCCACAACGCGCTCAAGAACGCGATGCGCGAGGCGCCGGACGTCATCCTGATCGGCGAAATCCTCGACGCCACCACGATGGAGGCAGCCATCGCCTTCGCCGAGACCGGCCACCTGTGCCTGGCGACGCTGCACTCCAACAACGCCGACCAGACGCTCGAGCGCATCCTCAACTTCTTCCACGAGTCGGCGCACAAGAACGTGCTGATGAACCTCGCGCTGAACCTGCGCGCGGTGATCTCCCAGCGCCTGGTCGTGGGCGTCGACGGCCGCCGCCTGCCGGCGACCGAAGTGCTGATCAACACGCCGATGATCCGCGACCTCATGCGCCGCGGCCAGGTCCACGAGATCAAGCCGGCGATGGAAGGCTCGCTGCAGGAAGGCATGGAGAGCTTCGACCAGTGCCTGTTCCGCCTGTACAAGGAAGGCCGCATCGAGCGCGAGGAAGCACTGCGCGCGGCCGATTCGCGCGACGGCCTGGACCTCAAGTTCCGCCTGTCCGAGGGCGGTACCGGCGAGCACGATCCCTACGCGGACGTGTTCGCCAGCTCGGGCGGCTGAAGCGCCGCGCATCTCGCAGCCTGCTTATGGGAACGCCCGGGGAAACCCGGGCGTTCTGCTTTCTGGACATCCGCTTCCTGGCCTGCGTCGCGGGAGGGACTTGGCGTGCCGCCCCCCAACCTTCCCCGGGCAAGTGCATTTGATCTTGTGCAGCGGCCAACAAGCAGGCCGTGGCTGGGTTGAGGACGCGGCGACCGTCGGCCCCCATCCCAACCTTCCCCCGCCCAGCGGGGGAAGGAGCTGTCTACTCCGGCCGGTCCGGCTGGCGTTCCGGGCGCGCCAGGTCGAAGGCCGCCAGTGCCAGGCAGGCCTGCTCGATGCGCGCGATGGTCGGATAGGCCGCGATGTCCACGCCGAAGCGGCGTGCGTTGTAGACCTGCGGCACCAGGCAGCAGTCGGCGATGGTCGGGGCCTCGCCTTCGCAGTACTGGCCGGTGGACAGGTGGCCGCCGAGCATTTCCTCGATCGCGGCGAAGCCTTCATTGATCCAGTGCTTCACCCAGGTGTCGCGTTCGGGCTGGGGCACGTGCCACTCGTGCTCGAAGTACTTCAGCACGCGCAGGTTGTTGAGCGGATGCACGTCGCAGGCGATCGCCTGCGCGATGGCGCGGGCGCGCTGGCGTGCGCGCGCGGTGGCCGGCAACAGCGGCCGGTCGGGCCAGGTCTCGTCGAGGTATTCCAGGATCGCCAGGGACTGCCGCAGCTGGCGGTTGCCGTGCTCCAGCACCGGCACCAGCCCCTGCGGGTTGGTCTTGCGGAAGGCCGGGGTGTGCTGCTCGCCGCCGTCGCGCAGCAGGTGCACGGGCTGGATCTCGTAGCGCAGGCCTTTCAGGTTCAGGCCGATGCGCACGCGGTAGGCGGCGCTGGACCGCCAGTAGGAGTACAGCGTGATTTGATCGGTCATGGTGCCCCACCGAACATTCCCGGACCTGCCGGCGGCAGGTCCGCATTGCGCTGCTCGCACCTTAGCGGGCCGCGGGCTCCGGGGGGAATCCCCTTCGCCGGCGTGGCGCCGCCGCCGGTCAGGCGCCGGCGGCCTCGCGGACGATGCGCTGCTCGATGGCGCCGAAGATGTCCTGGCCCTCGCGGGTCCGCATTTCGATGCGCACGGTGTCGCCGAAGGACATGAAGGGCGTGACCGGCTTGCCCGTCTCCAGGGTCTCCACGGTGCGGCGCTCGGCGAAGCAGGAAGCACCGAGCGAGGTGTCCTCGTTGGCCACCGTGCCCGATCCCACGATCGTGCCGGCCGACAACGGACGGGTCTTGGCCGCGTGCGCGACCAGGTCGGCGAAGCTGAACTGCATGTCCACGCCCGCCTCCGGCGCGCCGAACCAGGCGCCGTTGATGTGCGTCACCAGCGGCAGGTGCACCTTGCTGTCCTGCCAGGCCTCGCCCAGCTCGTCGGGGGTGACGAAGACCGGGCTGAGCGCCGAACGCGGCTTGGACTGCAGGAAGCCGAAGCCCTTGGCCAGCTCGTTGGGGATCAGGTTGCGCAGCGACACGTCGTTGACCAGGCCGACCAGCTGGATATGCGCGGCCGCGGCCTCGGGCGTGACGGCCATGGGCACGTCGTCGGTGACGATGACGACTTCGGCCTCCAGGTCGATGCCGTAGTCCTCGCTGACCACGCGCACCGGGTCGCGCGGGCCGTAGAAGCCGGCGCTCACCGCCTGGTACATCAGCGGATCGACATAGAAGCTCTCGGGCACTTCCGCGCCACGGGCGCGGCGCACTCGCTCGACGTGCGGCAGGTAGGCGCTGCCGTCGACGAACTCATAGGCGCGCGGCAGCGGCGCGGCGAGCGCGGCCATGTCGACGTCGAACGCATCGGCGGCCTGGCCGGCATTGAGCGATTCGGACAGGGCGTTGAGCCGGGGCGCGACGTTCGACCAGTCCTCCAGCGCGCGCTGCAGGGTATCGGCGATGCCGGTCGCCCGCACCGCGCGGGTCAGGTCGCGCGACACCACGATCAGGGTGCCGTCGCGGCCGCCTTCCTTCAGGGAACCGAGCTTCATGGGAACTCCAGGGGATCCAGCGCCGGGGCGCGATAGTTGCAATTGTAATTAATTGCAGGGAGACGGGGAACGGCGGCGCCGTCGCGGAAGGGGAAATGTAAGGGACGCGGCGTCGGGGTGCGTTGCGGACCTGCCGCGGAACGGCTTTGCGTCGGGCCCGCCGCGACCGGCCGCCCCCAGCCCGGCTCGCCGGCGCACAGCCGCGGCCGTGGCGCTGGCAACAAAAAACCCGCCTTTCGGCGGGTTTCTTGTTGAAGCTGGCAGCCCCGGATGGATTCGAACCACCGAATGCCTGAGTCAGAGTCAGGTGCCTTACCGCTTGGCGACGGGGCTGTGGAAACTGGCTTGAAACTACAGTCTCGAATATTAGCGCTTCGAGAACTGGGTGGCACGACGTGCCTTGTGCAGACCGACCTTCTTGCGCTCGACTTCGCGGGCGTCGCGGGTCATGAAGCCGGCCTTGCGAAGCTCGTTCTTCAGGCTTTCATCATACTCGACCAGCGCGCGCGAGATGCCCAGGCGGATCGCACCGGCCTGGCCGGTGATGCCGCCGCCGGCGACGGTGACGACGACGTCGAACTTGTCGGTCGACTTGGTCAGCTCGAGCGGCTGGCGCACGATCATGCGCGCGGTCTCGCGACCGAAGAACTCGTCGATCGGACGCTGGTTGATGGTGATCTTGCCATCGCCCTTGCGCAGGAACACGCGGGCGGTGGAGGACTTGCGACGGCCGGTGCCGTAATTCTGCTGGAGTGCCATGTGCTGGATGCCTTAGAAGTCGAGCGGCTGCGGCTGCTGCGCGGCGTGCGGATGTTCGGAGCCCTTGTAGACCTTGAGCTTGCGGTACATCGCGCGACCCAGCGTGTTCTTGGGCAGCATGCCCTTCACGGCGATCTCGATGACGCGCTCGGGGTGGCGCTCAAGCGCCTGGCCCAGGGTTTCGGACTTCAGGTTGCCGATGTAACCGGTGAACCGGTAGTACATCTTGTCCGTCAGCTTCTTGCCGGTGACCACGATCTTCTCGGCATTGATCACCACCAGGTAATCGCCGGTGTCGACGTGAGGGGTGTAGACGGGCTTGTGCTTGCCGCGCAGACGGCGCGCGAGTTCGGTGCACAGGCGGCCGAGGGTCTTGCCTTCGGCGTCAACGATGTACCAGTCGCGCTGGACGGTCTCGTTCTTGGCGGTAAAAGTATTCATGACGGAGTTCTTGGGGTTACCTGGTCGGGCTGATTGCACAGGCCGGCGGCCCGCGGAACTTCGCCTCGCGTTGTGGAGGTGGAACGAAAGAAGCGGGATGATAGCCAGCTGCGTTCAGCGGCGCAAGCCCGGAAAACCCGCGTGCTAGCATCGCCGGCCATGTCGCCCCCGGTCGCCCTCGCCGCCCCTGCCGGCTCCACCGGACCGCGCGACGGGGGCCGTCCGGACGCCCTGCTGGCTCTGGCGGACCGCTGCGTGCAGTGCGGATTATGCCTGCCCAGCTGCCCTACCTACGGCCGCAGCGCCCTGGAATCGGAGTCCCCGCGGGGCCGGATCGCCTTGGCCCGGGCCTGGGCGCTGGAGACCATCCCCCCCTCGCCCGCCGGCGAAACCCACCTGGACCAGTGCCTGGGCTGCCGCCGCTGTGAGGCCGTCTGCCCGGCCGGGGTCGAATACGGGCACCTGCTGGTCCTGGCGCGCCAGCGCCAGCGGGACCGGCGGCCGCCGGGGTGGCTCGAGCGCGTCGTCCTGGCCCTGGCTGCCCGGCCGGCGTGGCTGCGCCGCCTGCTCCGGACCTACCAGCGGCTGTACGGCGTGCTCCCGGCCCGGCTGCACCTGTTGGCCCGGCCGCCCCCGGCTCCCGGTTCGCCGGCTGCGGACCGCGCCCCGGCCTCGAACCAGCACCCGACGCCGGCTGGCGGCGAGCGCGTCGCCCTGTTCAGCGGCTGCGTCGCCGACGTCTACGAAGCGCCCCTGCGGCGCGCGGTCACTCGGCTGTGCGCGGCGCTGGACGTCGCCGTGGTCAGCGTGCCCCGCCAGGCCTGCTGCGGCAGCCTGCACGCGCATGCCGGCGACGTGCCCGCGTCGCAGGCACTGCAGGCAACGAACCGGGCGGCCTTCGACGGCGTGGCCACGGTCCTCAGCCTGGCGACGGGCTGCCACGAGGCGGTCGCCCAGGCGCTGGCGACGCCGGGGACGCCGCGCGTGCATGACGCCAGCGCCTGGATTGCCGCCCGCGCGGACCGCCTGGACTTCCAGCCGACCCCGCTGCGCGTGGCGCTGCACCTGCCCTGCACGCAGCGCAACGTGGTGGGTTCGGTCGACGACCTGCGCCGGCTGCTGCGGAACGTGCCGCAGCTGGAAGTGGTCGAACTCGACGCCGGCCTGGGCTGCTGCGGCGCCGCCGGCCTGCAGATGCTGCGCGACCCGGCCACCGCCGCGGAGTACCGGGCGCCGCTACTGGACCAGTTCGCGCGCAGCGGCGCGCAGTTGCTGCTCAGCGCGAACATCGGCTGCCGCCTGCACTTGGCCGGGGGAGGCGCTGCGCCCGTGCTGCATCCGCTGGAATTCCTGGCCTCGGCGCTGGCCGCCGGCGCGTCGCACTGACGCGCCGCAACGACCCCTTCCGTACACTGCCCCCCATGACCGCGAACCGCACCCTCACCCCGCTCGACCGCTGGCTCTCCGATATCCAGAACGCCCTCGACACGGTCTTCGGCGCACCGCATGCGGAACGCCCGAACCCCGGCGCGGACGCCCCCGACGTGGTGCTCGACGACGCCGAGCGTCGCCACGCGGCGGGCCTGATGCGGATCAACCATGTCGGCGAGGTCTGCGCCCAGGCGCTCTACGTCGGCCAGGCCGCCGTGGCCCGCGACGAGCAGACCCGTGCCCACCTGATGGCGGCGGCGCAGGAAGAGACCGACCACCTGGCCTGGTGCGCGCAGCGCCTGGCCGAACTCGACAGCCGGCCCAGCCTGCTCAACCCGCTGTGGTACGCCGGCAGCTACGCGATCGGCCTCGCCGCCGGACTGCGCGGCGACGGCTGGAACCTGGGTTTCGTGGTCGAGACCGAGCGCCAGGTCGAGGCGCACCTGGACGAGCACCTGCAGACCCTGCCCCCCGCCGACATGCGCAGCCGCGCGATCCTGGGCGTGATGAAGGCCGACGAGGCCCGCCATGCCGAGCATGCCCGGGCCCGCGGCGCGCGCCGCCTGCCGCCGCCGGTGCCGACCGTGATGGCCCTGGCGTCGAAACTGATGAAGACGGTGGCGTACCGGGTCTAGGCCACCGCCAACGATGTAGTAGCGGCGAAATTCAAGCGCGCCGCAGCGCGCAGCGATTTCCGGATCCACGTTCGCCAGGCTGCATTGCGCGCCCTCCAGTTCGCCCGCGCGGCCCTCCGCCGGGTCTTTTTGGCGAACTACAGCACCAGTGGGCACCCTCGCGCGGGTCTTTTTGGTGAACCGCCGCACCAGTGGGCAACCTCGCTTGGGTCTTTTGGTGGACCGCCGCACCGCCGGCACCCTCGCGTGGGTCTTTTTGGTGAACCGTCGCCCCCGTCGGCATGCGCGCGTGGGTCTTTTTGGCGAACCGTTGCACCAGTCGGCATGCGCGCGCGGGTCTTTTTGGCGAACCGTTGCGCCTTTTTGGCGAACCGTTGCACCAGTCGCCATGCGCCCGCGGCTCTTTTTGGCGGACCGGATCCTTCCCCCGCCTGCATCTGGCCCCTCCCCCCGCGAAGCGGGGGAGGTAGCAGGGACATTGGAATCCGGGCGACCTCCTTCCCCCACCCCACCCCACCCCAGCCCTGCCCTGCCCCGGGAAGCGGCGGAGGGACGGCCATAAAAAAGGCCGGCTTATGCCGGCCTTTTTCCTTGGGGTCGATCAGAGCGCGGCGCGTTGAACGCCTGCGGCTGCCATCGATACACCTGGCGCGCGTCAGTCGACCAGGTTCCGCCCGTGGTACAGCTCCTCGATCTCCCGCTTCAGGCGCGCTTCGATCTTCATGCGCTCCTTGAACGACAGGTTCTTGGCCTTTTCCTCGAACAGGTAGGTGTCGAGGTCGAACTCCTTCAGGTGCATCTTCGTGTGGAAGATGTTTTCCTGGTAGACGTTCACGTCGAGCATCTCGTAGCGCGACTTGATGTTCTTGGCCAGGTAGTCCTGGATCGAGTTGATCTTGTGGTCGATGTAGTGCTTGCGGCCCTTGATGTCGCGGGTGAAGCCGCGCACCCGGTAGTCCATCACCACGATGTCCGATTCCAGGCTCTCGATCAGGTAGTTCAGGGCCTTCAGCGGGGAAATCACGCCGCAGGTGGCCACGTCGATGTCGGCGCGGAAGGTGGCGATGCCGCTGTCCGGATGGGTTTCCGGGTAGGTGTGGACGGTGATGTGCGACTTGTCCATGTGGGCCACGACCGCGTCGGCGATCACGCCCTTGGCGTCGGCCTTGTCGATCACCGGCTGCTCGGAGATGAGGATCGTCACCGAGGCGCCCTGGGGGTCGTAGTCCTGGCGGGCGATGTTGAGGATGTTCGCCCCGATGATGTCCGCCACATCGGTCAGGATCTGGGTCAGGCGATCAGCGTTGTAGGCCTCGTCGATGTACTCGATGTAGCGCTTGCGCTCATCCTCGGAGGCGGCGAAGCACACGTCGTAGATGTTGAACGAGAGCGCCTTGGTGAGGTTGTTGAAACCTTGGAGCTTCAGGCGCGGCAGCGGCTTGACCACTTCGGTGTCCAGGTGGGGCGGCGGGAGGGCCGCGATTATGCGGCAATCGACCCCGGGGGCCAAACGCAGGCCCCGGGGCCCGCTGGCCAGTCTGCGGGCGGTCGGGGAAGGGCCCCGTGAAGCGGCGCGGCTGGCCGCTGGAGGTCAGCGCCTGACGAACCGGGGCAATATCCGGCACTATTTGCCCATGCGCGGGCTTTGACCCTATGCTGCCGCCTGCCGCACTTCCGTCCCGTCGATGACCGCATCCCTGGTAGACCCTGTGATCGCACTACGCAAGACCCACAGCCCGTTGATGCCCGACAACGCGACCATCGAGCGTTTCCTGGCGCATTGCCACCGCCGCCGCTACCCCTCGCGCACCGACGTCTTCCGCCCCGGCGATCCGGCCAACACCATTTATTACCTGATCTCCGGTTCGGTGAGCATCATCACCGAGGAAGACGACGGTCGTGAGCTGGTGCTGGGCTACCTGGGCCCGGGCGAGTTCATCGGTGAGCTGGGCCTGTTCGTGGAAAGCGACCACCGCGAGGTGGTCCTGCGCACCCGCACCCCGTGCGAACTGGCGGAAATCGGCCACGAGCGCTTCTACGACCTGCTGCTGACCCGGCTGTCGGTCGACGCCCCCAAGCTGCTGTACCAGATCGGCGCGCAGATCTCCCGCCGCCTGCTGGACACCAGCCGCAAGGCCGGCCGCCTGGCCTTCCTCGACGTCACCGACCGCATCGTCCGCGCCCTGCACGACCTGGCGAAGGAACCCGAGGCCATGAGCCATCCGCAGGGCACGCAGATCCGCGTCTCCCGCCAGGAGCTCTCGCGCCTGGTGGGCTGCTCGCGTGAAATGGCCGGCCGGGTGCTGAAGAAGCTGCAGGTGGACGGCAAGCTGCACGCCCGCGGCAAGACCGTCGTCCTGTACGGCACCCGCTAGGGTCCAGCCGACCCATGGCCCAGCTGGCCGGTTCGCCCGAAACGCCGCTGCGCATCCGCCCGGCGCAGCTGGGCGACGCCAGCGACGTGGGCGCCCTGCTCGGCGAACTGGGCTATCCCTGCACGCGCGAGGAAGCGGCCGAGCGGATCTCCCGGGTGCTGCACGACCCCCGCACCTCGCTCCTGCTGGGCGAGATCGACGGCAAGGTCTGCGGCCTGGTGGCCATGGACTCGCGCTACTCCATCACCCGCGGCGCCGACCTGGCCCGCATCACGGCGCTGGTGGTCTCGCCCGACTGTGCGCGCCGCGGCATCGGCCGGCAGCTGCTGCGCGAGATCGAGTCGGTGGCGCGCAAGGCGCACGCGGTGCGCCTGGAAGTGACCAGCAACCTGCGCCGTGAAGGCGCCCACGCCTTCTACCTGGACTGCGGGTATATCGAAGGCTCGCGGCATTTCATCAAGCTGCTGGGCGACTGAGGGGCGCCAGGGCGAACGCAATTCCCGCGCAGCCCTCAAACGCGCCGCCGCGCGCCGCGCATGGCAAACAATCGGGTTTGCCCACGAGACCAGATTCAGTAGCCCCGCAAGACCCCGCGGGTGCGCTTCGCTTGACCAGCTTCGTTGTTGAAAGCCCCGGGCTACGAACCCCTAGGCGGGTCGATGCCAGCAGCGGGGGCTCCGTCGCGACCACCCCGCCCTAGCGCGAACCGGCCCTGCGCCGCCCAAACAGCCACGTGCGCCAGTCGCGCCTGCTCAGCATCTGCTGCGGAAACTCGTGCGCCATGCCGTCGATCACGATGAACCGCGGGCGGCCGCCGGCGGCGGTGACGGCCCGCACCCACGCCTCGTCGGCCGCGAAGGGGTTTTCCTCGTCGGCGCTGCCGTGGACCAGCAGCATCGGCACCGGCGACACGCTCGCGGCGAGCTCGCGCGCCGGCGGCACCGGCGCGAAGCCGACCACCGCGGCGAACTGCCGCGGCCTTTCCACCAGCGCAGCGAGTGCGGCCGAGGCGCCCATGGAGAATCCGACGAGGTAGATTCGGTCGGGGTCGACGTCCGCGCGCTGGCCCACCTGGTCGATCAGCGCGAGCACCGCCGGCAGCGATGCCCCGGGCATCGACGCCGGCAAGCCGTCGCGGTCGGGGCGGTAATCGGCACTGCGCACGGGCACCTGGGGCGCGAGCACGTAGGCAGGAAAGCGCCTGCGCAGGGCCGGCTCGCCCCACGCGCGTGCGACCGCGCCCAGTTGCTGTTCGTTGTCCTGGCCGATGGCACCTGAGCCATGCAGCAGCACCACCAGCGGGTAGCGCCGGCCCGGAGCCACCGACGCCGGCGCCATCAGGCGGTAGGGCAGTCGCACGCCCTCCGACCCCACGAACGTGGCAGGCTCGAAGAGGGCCACCACGGCAGGGTCCGCAACGGGCGGCCTGGCCGTGGCGTCGTAGGCCTCGTGGCGAACGTCCACGTCCCGCGCAGCGGCGTTGGCGCCCGCCAACGCCAGGACGGAGCCGGCCAACAGCACCGCCAATGCACGACTGACCCGCATGAATGTCTCCGGTGATGGTGTCCGCGATCCGCGCCGACGGCGCTGACGCTCAGGTGACCGGCTCGCCGGCGCGCTTCGCGCAGCCCCAGTTGAGGTACACCGTGTCCGCCGGCAGTCGGCGGCGGAAGATCTCGATGTTGCGGTGCTGCGGGTTGACGACCACCGCACGCCGTGCCGCCAGCAGCAGCGGCAGGTCGGCGGTGCTGTCCGAATAGGCCACGGCGATCTCGTCGGAGAAGCCGGCCTCGCGCAGCATCGTCATCTTCATCGCATGGTGGCAGTGGCGCTTGGCGCCGATGCCGAACAGGCTGGGGCCGACCTGCGTGCCGACCACCGGCATGTCCTCGTGGGCGACGAAGGCGAGGATCGCGCGCGCCAGTTCCGGCGGCGCGCCGGTGGCCACGACGACGCGGTCGCCGGCTTCGCGATGGCGGTGCAGGACCTCGATGGCCTGCGGCAGCAGGCGCTGGCGGATCTGTTCGGTGTGCAGGGCGACGTAGCGGTCGATCAGTGCGTCCAGGTCGCGCGGACGGTGGAAACCGACCGTGCCGACCCAGATGAAGCCGCGGATGCCGAAGCGCCGGGTCGGCAGGAACGCCACCATCGGCCCGAACACCGGGGCGATCAGCAGCGCCAGCAGGCGGCGCCACCAGGAGCGCCGGATCAGCCAGGCGAACAGGTGCGAGCCCGAATCGCCGTCGTACAGCGTGTGGTCGAAATCGAACACGACCAGCGGCGCGCCCGCCTGCGCCTTCGGATACTGCCGGCCCTTGACGCTCACGCGCCGAACATCCGCTGCAGGGCCGCGCCCGGGTCGGGCTCGCGCATGAAGCTCTCGCCGACGAGGAAGGCGTGCACGCCGGCCTCGCGCATGCGGATGACGTCCTGCCGCGAGGTGATCCCGCTCTCGGTTACCAGAATGCGGTCGGGCGGGACGGCCTGGCGCATCTCCAGCGTGGTGTCGAGCGACACCTGGAACGTGCGCAGGTTGCGGTTGTTGATGCCGATCAGCTCGCAGTCGGTCTGCAGCGCGCGCTCGAGCTCGTCGATGTCGTGGACCTCGACCAGCACGTCCATGCCCAGCTCGCCGGCCAGGTTGGCCAGGTCGATCATCTGGGCATCCTCCAGCGCCGCGACGATGAGCAGGATGCAGTCGGCGCCGATCATGCGCGCCTCGTAGACCTGGTAGGGGTCGACGATGAAGTCCTTGCGGATCACCGGCAGCGTGCAGGCGTTGCGCGCCTCGCTGAGGAACAGGTTGCTGCCCTGGAAGAAGTCGACGTCGGTCAGCACCGACAGGCAGGCGGCGCCGCCGGCCTGGTAGCTGCGGGCGATGTCGGCGGGACGGAAATCCGCCCGGATCACGCCCTTGGAGGGGCTGGCCTTCTTCACTTCGGCGATGACCGCGGGCAGGTCGGCAGCCAGCCGGTCGCGCATCGACCGCACGAACCCGCGCGTGGCCGGCTGGTTGCGCGCACGGTCACGCAGTTCCGACAGGGGCCGCACGCGGCTTCGCTGTTCGATTTCCTCGGCCTTGCGCGCGAGGATGGTGGTGAGGATGTCGGTCATGGTGGGGATTTTAGGGGCGGACGGCGGCCGGTGCAGCGGGTGTCGCCGCGATCTGCGGAGAAAGCGGGAAGCGCTGCTGTTTGCCGGCGTTGGCCGCCCGTGCGGGATTGTTCTGTGGAGAGGCTTCGTTTGGGTCGGCGGCGGGGAATTTTTTCGAGCGTCGCTGCTTGTCGACGCAGGCCGCCCGCGCGGCATTGCCATCAGGGGGTTTCATTTCCGCGGGGACGCGCCGCCTGCGCGGCATTCTTCAAGTCGAGGCTTCATTTGCGCGGGCCGCACGCGCGGCATTCTTCATTCACACGGCTTCATTTTCGCGGGGGGCGGGCTTTCCGTACGCCCGGGTCACCTTCGACACCCGCAACTCGTAGTACTCGTACCAGTGCCTGCGGCCGTGCGCGCGGGTGGCGGCGTGGTCGGCCTGGTGCTTCCAGGCCAGGATGGCGGCTTCGCTTTCCCAGTACGACACGGTGATGCCGAAGCCGTCGGCGCCGCGCACGGTTTCCACGCCGAGAAATCCCGGCTGCTGCGAGGCCAGGGCCACCATGCGCTCGGCGGCGGCCTGGTAGCCGGCGTCGTCGTCGCCGTTGCGCAGTGACGAGAAGATCACCGCGTAGTACGGCGGTTCGGGCAACTGGGCGAAGGGACTGGTCATCGGGAACCGTCTGGAAAATTCGGGGCGAGGCTGGCGTCAGGCGCCGGCCAGGGCCTGGGTGGTGCGGACGAATTCGTCCAGCTTCGCCCGTGCGGCGCCGGAGGCCACGGCCTGGCGCGCGCGGGCGATGCCGTCCGCGATCGAGTCGGCGACGCCGGCCACGTACAACGCGGCGCCGGCGTTGAGCGCCACGATCTCCAGCGGCAGGCCGGGCGTGTTGTCGAGCGCGTGCAGCAGCATCTGCCGGGATTCGAGCGCGTCGGCCACGCGCAGGTTGCGCGAGGCGGCCATCGCGATGCCGAAGTCCTCCGGATGCACCTCGTACTCGCGGACCACGCCGTCGCGCAGTTCTCCCACCAGGGTGGCGGCGCCCAGCGAGATCTCGTCCATTCCGTCGCGGCCCCACACCACCAGTGCACGCTGCGCGCCCAGTTCCTGCAGGACACGGACCTGGATGCCCACCAGGTCGGGATGGAACACGCCCATCAGGATGCTCGGCGCGCCGGCGGGATTGGTCAGCGGCCCGAGGATGTTGAAGATGGTGCGCACGCCCATCTCGCGGCGGACCGGGGCGACCGCCTTCATCGCCGGATGGTGGACCGGCGCGAACATGAAACCGATGCCGCAACGCTCGATGCAGGTGGCCACCTGCTCCGGCCCGAGCTCGATGTTGGCGCCCAGCGCCTCGAGCACGTCGGCGCTGCCCGACTTCGACGACACGCTGCGGTTGCCATGCTTGGCCACCTTCGCGCCCGCCGCGGCGACGACGAACATCGACGCCGTGGAGATGTTGAACGTGTGCGCGCCGTCACCGCCGGTGCCGACGATGTCCACCAGGTGCGTGCGGTCGGCGACGTGCACGGGGCGCGCGAACTCGCGCAGCACGGTGGCCGCGCCGGCGATCTCGCCCACGGTTTCCTTCTTCACCCGCAGGCCGGTGAGGATCGCCGCGGCCATCGTCGGCGAGACCTCGCCGCGCATGATCTGCCGCATCAGGTCGACCATCTCGTCGTGGAAGATCTCGCGATGCTCGATGGTGCGCTGGAGGGCTTCTTGGGGAGTCAGGGGCATGGGGATGCGGCGGCTGCGGGGATGGAAAGCGGGAATGAGCCGCGGGAATAGCGCACACAGGTGGCATCGGCCGTGCAGTCCGGGCGGAGCCTTGGGGCTGCCTCGGCAGCCAGGCGGCGAACGCGTGTCGTTCCCCCTGCCCCCTGCCCGCTCCTCATGTCCGGCTCACCGTTCCAGGAAATTCTTCAGCAGGGCATGCCCGTGCTCGGTGAGGATCGATTCGGGATGGAACTGCACGCCTTCGACGGGGAATTCGCGATGGCGCAGGCCCATGATCTCCTCGAAGGACCCATCCTCGTTCTCCGTCCATGCGGTGACTTCCAGGCACCCGGGCAGCGTGTCGCGGGCGACTACCAGCGAGTGGTAGCGCGTGGCCTCGTAGCCATCGGGCAAACCGGTGAACACGCCCTGCCCTTCGTGGCGGATGCGAGAGGTCTTGCCATGCATGATGGTCCGCGCGCGGACGACATCGCCGCCATACACTTGGCCCAGCGCCTGGTGGCCCAGGCAGACGCCGAACAGGGGAATGGTCGGCCCCAGTTCGCGGATCACGTCCAGGCAGACGCCGGCCTGGTCGGGCGTGCCCGGGCCGGGCGAGATCATGATCTGCGCGGGCGCCATGGCCCGGATCTCCTCGACGCTGAGCGCGTCGTTGCGCACCACCTCGACCTCCGCCCCCAACGTCTGCAGGTACTGCACGAGGTTGAAGGTGAAGCTGTCGTAGTTGTCGATCATCAGCAGCATGGAGCGCGACCCGTAGATTTCCTGAGCACCTGCATCACACCGGGGCGCGATTCACGCAGGGGGCACCGGCGCCCGTGCGTGGACCCACGGTCCCCGGCCGGCGGCGGAGCGCCATTGTGCGGGACCCCGCTGGGGGCTTCCACCCCACAGCGACGGCTGGGTCCGTTCGCGGGCCCGCCATGCGGGCAGCTGCCTCGGCCAGGGCGGCCCGGCACTATAGAACACGGTTCCTGGCGGGCTCATGATGACTGCGCATGAGCGTCGCTGCCGCGGTCGCGGGCATCCACTCGCCGCGCCGGAGCGGTCACCCGGGTGACCGCTCCGATGTTTCCCCGGGCCCGATGTTGCCCGTCCGTCCGCGGGAACTCAGCCCATGACCGGCTGCAAGGGGTCCAGGCGCAGGGTCAGGTCGGCCGCCGCATTCATGCAGGCCCGCACCGCCTCGGCCAGGCGCGACAGGCCGTCTGCCAGCACGTCGTCCTCGATGAGCAGCGGCGGCATCAGCTTGACGACATTCTCCGCCGGCCCGCACAGCTCGACGATCAGGCCGCGCTCGAACGCCGCCTTGGACACCGCGTTGGCCAGTTGCGGATCGTTGAACACCAGGCCCTGCAGCAGGCCCAGGCCGCGCACGGCGCTGATCTGGGCCGGGGCCGTGTCACGGATGGCCCTCAGTCGCTCGCCGACCAGCCGCGACTTGCGCGCGATCGACTCGGAGAACGCCTGGTCGCGCCAGTAGTCGAGCACCGAGGTGGCGGCGACGAAGGCGAGGTTGTTGCCGCGGAACGTGCCGTTGTGCTCGCCCGGCTCCCAGCAGTCCAGGTGCGGACGGATCAGCACCAGCGACATCGGCAGGCCGTAGCCGGAGATCGACTTGGACAGGCACACGAGGTCCGGTTGGATGCCCGCCCGTTCGAAGCTGAAGAAGGCGCCCGTGCGGCCGCACCCGGCCTGGATGTCGTCGACGATCAGCAGCACCTCGTGCTTCCTCGCCAGCGCGGCGACGCGGGCGAGCCACTGCGGCGATGCGACGTTGATGCCGCCTTCGGCCTGCACCGTCTCGAGGATGATGGCCGCGGGCAGGTCGACGCCGGAACCGGGGCCGAACAGCATGGCCTCGAGCACGTCCATCGAGTCCATGTCCTCGCCAAGGAAGCCGTCGTAAGGCATGCGGATGACGTCGTGCAGCGACACGCCGGCCGCCGCGCGCTTGGACGCACGCGCCGTGGCGGCGAGCGAGGCCAGCGTCATGCCGTGGAAGGCGTTGGTGAAGGCCACCACGTTGCGGCGTCCGGTCACCTTGCGGGCGAGCTTGAGCGCCGCCTCGACCGCGTTGGTGCCGGTCGGTCCGGTGAACTGCACCCGATAGTCGAAGCCGCGCGGGGCCAGGATCACGTCCTGGAACGCGCGCAGGAAATCCTTCTTGGCCGACGTGTGCAGGTCCAGGGACTGCGCGATCCCGTCGCTCATCAGGTACTCGACGAGCCGGTCGCGGACCTTGGGATTGTTGTGCCCGTAGTTCAACGCGCCGGCGCCAGCCAGGAAGTCGATGTACTGGCGGCCCTGCTCGTCCTCGATCACGGCGTTGCGTGCCGTGGCGAAGACCGCCGGGAAACGCCGGCAGTAGCTGCGAACCGCCGACTCGATGTCCTGGAACACCTGGAAGGCGTCGTCAGGCTGGCCGTTCTTCTGGATTCCGTTCTCGTTACGCATCACTGCTCCCCCTTTTGAATTGCATTGAAGTTCGCGGGCTCAACACCCCGTCAGGCCACGCGGCACCGGCGACCGCGCCGCCGTGCCGGGACGCAGTCGCATGGTTTGGTTTCCTCAGGCCGGCGCCAGCTGCGCCGAAGCGGCCGCGCTGCCTGCAACCGGATCGACCACGCGCGCGCGCGGCGGCGCTTGCGCCGCCTCGAACTCCACCTCGCGGCTCAGGTACAGGCGCTCGGCTTCGATCCCCGACTGCCGGCATTGGGCGAGCAGCTTGTCGGACTCGATGAGCTGGATGCTGTCGGGCTCGTACTTCAGTCCCATCATGTATTGCAGCCAGGGCTCCTGCCCCATCGCATACACGAACACTCGCGGCGGCTTGACCTGGCTGAGCACGTTCGAGGCGCGCTCGCAGTCGGCGCCGGACAGGCGGCGCGATTCGTTGTTGCGGCGGCTCACCGGCTTGCCCAGCAACGGCTCGTACAGCCACGCCAAAGGCGCGCCGTGGCATTCCATGCCCAGGAACAGCGCATCCACCGGCCCGATCCGGCGCATCAGCCGCTCGTAAAGCATGCCGTCGACGCCGTCGGAGTCGATCAGGAAGGCGATCTTGCGGCCCTTGAGCGTCAGCGCGATGGCCTGCTTGCTGAAGATGCTCAGGTCGGCGTGTTCACCGGTAAATGGCAGGCTGAGGATCTCACCGCCGGGAATCTCCACGCGCTCGAACGCATCCAGCACCTGGATGTCGTCGAATCCGAGCGCCTGCAGCTGCAGCTTCATCGACGGGTCGGCGATATTGCCGCTGTTGTTGGAGGGGACGATCACCTGGCCGATGCGATGGCGCAGCTGGATCAGCATCTCCGCGCAGAAGTGGTCCTGGTGCGAATGGGTCAGCACGACATGGTCGATGAACTCGGGCAGGTCGCAGAAGGTGTAGCGGCCATCGTTCTTCGTCTCGAAGGCGACCATCGGGTCGAACAGCACCGCCGTCTCCTTCGTTTCCAGCAGCACGCAGGCATGGCCGAAGTAGCGCATGCGCACGCCTTCGCCCGTGTAGCGCGGCACGCCGCTGCGCGCCGGCGCGTCGGGGGTGAAGAACTGCGCGAAGGTGGCGACGTCCTCCGCGGCCACGCCAAGCAGGTCGACGATCTCCTGGAACGGCCGCGGCTGCGTGCGCATCCGGGCGAGGGCGTCCAGGCGGCCATCGGCGAAGGCCAGCGGCAGCCGCAGGCTGTCGGGACCATCCAGGCGCGGCGTGCTCATGAAGAAGTGGCGGTCCTGCTCGCCGGTGAGCTGCAGGAGGATCTCCTGCGTGCCGGCCGTCATCGCTTCGTCGTAGACCAGGTCCTCGAACAGGCGCACGTGCGCGTGGTCGTTGGTGTCGTAAAGGCATTCCACCAGGCCGCGCAGCGACGGCGGCAGCTTGGCGTAGAAGCCATTGAGCGAGTAGCCGCCCGCCTCGGTCTCCAGCTGACTGGAGAATTCCTTGTAGTCCTGCGCGAAGGTCAGCAGCGGGGCGCACCGCCGGCGCGTGTCGGCCATCAGCTGCTCGACCCGGCCCACGTCCTCCATCGCCAGGCTCACGAAGGGGCCGCCGTACATCTTCGGATCCGCGTTGGCGGCCACGTGCGTGGCGGGATTGGAAACGAACGACTCCAGCAACGGGAGGAGCCGGAAGTTGAGGTTCATCGCCAGCTGCGCGGGCGCGATGAGGTACGGCCACGCGTACCACCCGCAGGACAGGGGCTCGAGCTTGGCCTGGGGTTTGAGGTACACCGCGTTGTTCGAATGCATGGGAATTTCCGGGATTGGGACTTTGGAGGCCGTGGGGCCGTGGGTATGCAGCAATGCGGTATGCCGGCCGCGGTCGACGCCACCGGCGGATCGCGGGTTCGTCAGGTCGACGACAGATAGGCCAGCGTCTTGCGTTCGCCCTTGAACGATTCGCGGCCGTGCATCATCAGGATGTTGTCGATCACCAGCAGGTCGCCGCGCTGCCAGTCGAACAGCAGTTTGTTGCTGTCGAGGATCCGTCGGACCTCCGCCAGGGTCTGCTCGTCCATCGGCTCGCCGTCGCCGTACTCGCATTCGTGCGGCAGGTTGCCCTTGCCGACCATCTGCTCGAACATCCCGCGGATCGCGGGGTTGAGCGACGAGGCGTGCCACTGCTCGGCCTGGTTGAACCAGACTTCCTCGCCGGTCTGCGGGTGCGTCGCGAATGCGTCGCAGCGCGTGCTCACGCGCAGCGTGCCGTCGTCGGTCCAGGTGCAGACCGAACCCTGCTCGGCGGCGATCTGCTCGACCTCGGCGCGGTCCTGCGTCTGGTAGGTCGCCTGCCAGCTCTTGCCGAAGGGGATCTTCGACTGGAAGTTGCGGATGTAGTTGACCTTCTTCGCGCGGAACTTGTCGACGATCTCCTGCGGAAGCGCGCGCAGCACGTCGCCGCTGTTGGCCAGCGAGGTCTGCCCGCCCGTGCTGGCCGGAATGTGGCTGTAGAAGAACAGGCGCGTCGGCCAACTGGGCAGGTAGGACATTTCGTTGTGCAGCGAGATCACTTCGGTGGCGGGGTATTCGGTCGAAGTGAACACGTCGGCCACGACGCGGTTGCGTGGCGAGTCGCCGCCGACGTAGCCGAACGGCCTCGCGCCCAGGCTCTGCGAGCAGGCGTGGAAATCCTCCGCCCCGTTGAGCCCGAAACCGCGGAACAGCAGGCCGCCGTGCTGCAGCAGCAGGCGCTGGATCTCGGGCTGGTTCTGGGACACGTATTCATGGAGCGCGCCCAGGCTGCTGTCGGCGCCTGGCGTGATGACGACCGGATGGTGGGTCGAGGTCGAGAACAGCGGGTTCATCTTCATGGCGGATGCCTCCATTGCGTGCGTGCCAAGGGTTCAAACGGTGTGGATGGTGGGAAGGAAATCGAAGGCCGAACGGGCGGCGCCGCCCAGCCGTGTCGCGGCCGCGGCGTCAGGACGTGCCTTCCTTCGCCGCATCGGGCGCAGGCGCCAGGTCGGCGTTGAGCTGGCCGATCACGGCGTCGCGCTGGGAGTTGATGAAGAAGTGGCCGCCGTCGAACCAAGTGACCGCGCATGGCCCCGTCGTTTCCTTCTGCCAGCCGTCCACCTGGCCCGGCGCGCGGATGTCTTCCTGGGTACCGGCATAGACGCTGACGGGCACCTGCAGGAGCGGGCCGGAGCGATAGCTGTACTCCTCAGCCAGCGCGAAGTCGGCGCGGATCGTCGGCAGCATCAGCGCCATCAGTTCGCGGTTGTCCAGCACTTCCTCGGGCGTGCCGTTGTAGTCGCGCAGTTCCTCGATGAAAGCCGCGTCCGGCAGCCGGTGCAGGCCGGCCGAGGGGCTGCGGAACTGCGGCGCCTGGCAGCCCGACATGAACAGGTGCTCCGGTCCCTGCACGCCATGCAGGCGCAGGTAGCGGGCCAACTCGAACGCGATGAGCGCGCCGACGCTGTGTCCGAAGAATGCGAACGGCAGGGAATTGAGCTGCGTGATCGCCGGCGCCATCGCCCGCAGCAACGCCGGCATCGTCGCGATCGGCGCCTCGCCGATGCGCGCTCCGCGACCGGGCAGTTGCACGGCGCAGATCTCCACGCCCGGATCGAGCCGGCCGCGCCAGGCACTGAAATTGAACGCGCTGCCTCCGGCGTAGGGAAAGCAGAACAGGCGCATGCGCGCGTGTGGGGCTGGCGCCCGGATCAGCCAGGGATTCCACTGCTGGGTGGCGTGGTTCACCAGATCACCTCCGTGTGTGCGGGTTCCAGGCCCGCCTGCTCCGGGCTTGCCTGCGGTGGGCGTGCATGTCCGGCGGGCGCGTGCCGCGCGGCCACGGGTGGCTGCGCGTGCGCCGACTGCAGGAACACCTCGATCAGTGCCGCCACCTCGCCCACGTGGGGCTCGGCGAGCATTCCGAAATGGTCGGCCTGGATGACGTGGGTGGCCGCGGCCGGGGTAAAGCCATCGGCCGCAGCGTCGCGCGCGGGCTGCCCACCGGAAGGACGCACGCCGGCCCAGAACACCTGCACCGGGACGTCCATTGGCTGTGGCGCGTACCGCTCCAGCACACCCATGTGCCGGCGGGTGACCGGCAACTGCTGCTTGAGGTGCTCGAAGGCCGCGGCGTCGGGCGCCGGCTGCAGCCAGCGGGCCAGGTGAGGCGATGCCTCCTCGAAGTCCATGCGCAGCAGCGGCGCGAACTCCGGCGCCGCGGGACTCGCACCGTCGCGCAGGCTGAAGCCCGCGCCGTGCAGTTCCACGATCGCCGCGCGGAGCAGGGCCTGCTCGTCCGTCGGCGGGATCTGGACGAAGCTGGATCGCGTGTCCACCAGCCCGAGGTACTGCACGGCTTCGCCTTGCTCGCGCAGCACGTTCGCCACGGCGGCGGCGAACAGCCCGCCCGTGGACCAGCCCAGCAGCCGGTACGGCCCCTCCGGCTGGGTGGCACGTATCGCGGCGGCGTAGGCCAGTGCCATGGCCTGGAGATCCGTAAGGCCGTCCGCAGCCCCCATGGCCTCGCGTGCCTGCACGCCGTAGACCGGCATCGACCCGGCCAGGCGTCGCGCCAGGGGCCTGTAGAAGTTGACCTGTCCACCCACCGGGTGCAGGCAGAACAAGGGCGTGCCCGTCGGCAGTGCCTGCAGCGGCATCGTCTGCAGCGGAACGATCAGCGAAGCACGTCGGTCGTCGGCCGAGATCGCCGTCGCCAGGCCGGCGACGGTGGGCGAGGAGAACAGCGCCGACAGGGGCACCGTAACCCCCAGTCGAGTGCCGATCGCATGAATGACCTTGATGGCGAGCAGCGAATGCCCGCCCAGTTCGAAGAACACGTCATGCCGGCCGATGCGTTCCAGGCCCAGCAGGTCCTGCCAGATCGCGGCGATGGCCTGCTCGACTTCGCCCGCCGGGGCCTCGTAGGCGCGGCTGGCCACCGATGATTCGTCGGGAGCGGGCAGTGCCTTGCGGTCGATCTTGGCATTGGCGGTGAGCGGCAGCTTCTCCAGGCGCACGAACGCCCCCGGCACCATGTGCTCGGGAAGTTCGCGCAGCAGGTGCGCGCGCAGCGCCGCCACGGAAGGCTCAGCATCGGCATCGTCGGTGGTGAAGTACGCCACCAGCCTCGTGCCCCCTGCAGCGTCTTCGCGCGCGACGACGGCTACCTCGCCCACGCCGGAACACGCCGCCAGCTTCGCCTCGATTTCCCCCAGCTCGATGCGGAAACCGCGGATCTTCACCTGGAAGTCGTTGCGGCCGAGGTACTCGAGCGTGCCATCCGGACGCCAGCGCGCCAGGTCGCCCGTCCGGTACATGCGTGCATCGCGGCGTGTGCCGAACGGATCCTGCACGAAGCGCTCCGCGGTCAGGTCCGGACGGCCGAGATACCCGCGGGCCAGGCCGGCGCCGCCGATATGGATCTCGCCGGTGACGCCGATCGGCACCGGCTCGCCGGCGACATCGAGCACGTGCACGCGTGCGTTGGCGACCGGCCGCCCGATGTGCGGCGGATCGGACGGCCGCGCGTCACGCAGGTCCGCGATCGTGCTGTCGACCGTGCATTCGGTGGGACCGTACACGTTGAAGAAGGCGGGCGAATGCGAGCCCGCCAGCCGCTGCCACAGGCTGGGAGCGATGGCTTCGCCGCCGACGAGGACGGCCTTCAGCGCCGGCGTGCGTTCCGCCAGGCCTTCGGCCAGCAGCAGCGCCAGTTGCGCGGGCGTGCAGTCGAGCGCGGCGAGGCCTGCGCGCGCCACCAGCGCCACGAAGGCGGCGGCGTCGGCGCGCACGTCCTGGGGAACGATCACGACGGTCCGTCCGGACAGCAACTGGGTGAGCGACTGCACCGAGGCGTCGAAGGCCAGCGATGCGTTCAGACCGATCCGCGCGGACGCGTCCAGCGCACCGAACACGGATCGCTCCAGTTCGGCCCAAAGGTTCAGCACCGAAGCGTGTTCGACCATCACGCCCTTGGGCTGACCGGTCGATCCGGACGTGTAGATCACGTACGCCAGGTGGTGCGCGGTCAGTGCCGCTACGTTGGGATCGGTATCCGGGTGCGCGGCGAGCAGGACGTCCTCGTCCAGGTCCAGCACCGGCAGCGAAGCGGACCCCGCGTCCTGGAGCTGCTGCACCAGCGGCCCCATGTGCGCGCGGGTCAGCATCGCGACCGGCTGGCTGTCGCCCAGCATGTAGGCCAGACGGTTGAGCGGATAGGCGGGATCGAGCGGCACGTACGCGCCGCCGGCCTTGAGGATGCCGATCACGCCGACGATCATCTCGATGCTGCGGTCCACGCACAGCGCCACGCGGTCGTCGGGCTTCACGCCCAGGGCGATCAGGCGGTGCGCGACGCGATTGGCGCGCCGGTTGAGCTCGCAATAGCTCACCCGCTGCCCTGCGTACTCCACGGCGATCGCTTCGGGCGTTCGCGCGGCCTGGGCTTCGAAGCGCGCGTGGATGAGCGCGTCGTGCGGCACGTCGAGATGCGTGGCGTTGAAATCCGCCAGCAGCTGTCCGCGTTCGGCAACCGACAGTAGCGGCAGGCGTGCGACGGCGCGGGTGTCGTCGTCGACCATGCCCTGCAGCAGCGCGAGCCAGTGGCCCAGCATGCGTTGCACCGACGCGTGGTCGAACAGGTCGGTGGCGTAGACCAGGCCACCGACCAGGTCTTCGCCGGTGTCGGTCATGGTCAGCGAAAGGTCGAACTTGGCCGACACGCCAGGGCTTTCGATGGCGGACATCGCCAGGCCTGGAAGATCGAGCGCCGCGCCCGCCGCGCCATGGTTGACCGCCAGCATCACCTGGAACACCGGCGTGTGGCTGAGGCTGCGAGGTGGCTGCAGGGCTTCGACCACCTGTTCGAACGGCACGTCCTGGTGGGCCTGGCCGGCCAGCGTGGTGGCCCTGACCTGTGCCAGCAGCTCGGCCACGGTCGGCGAATCGCGCAGGTCGACGCGCAGTGCGAGCGTGTTGACGAACAGGCCGATCAGCGGCTCGATCTCCGCCCGCTGGCGGTTGGCCACCGGGCTGCCGATCACGACGTCCAGCTGGCCGCTGAGCCGTGACAGCAGCGCGGACCAGCCGGCGAGCAGGGTCATGAACAAGGTGGCGCCATGGCGCTGCGATAGTGCGCGCAGCCCGCGCGCGAGTGCGGTGGGCACGTGCAGTTCCGCGCGCGCGCCACGATGCGACTGCACCGGCGGCCGCGCACGGTCGGAGGGCAGCTCCAGCAGCGCCGGCGCGCCGGACAGGTGCCGGCGCCAGAACTCGAGCTGCGCGCCGAGCACGTCGCCCTGCACCCACTGGCGCTGCCATGCCGCGTAGTCGGCGTACTGGATCGGCAGCGGCGGCAGCGGGTCGTCCCGCCCCTGGCTGAAAGCGGTGTAGAGCGCGCTGACTTCCTGCACCAGCAGCTTCGTCGACCAGCCATCGGACACGATGTGATGCTGGGTCACCATCAGCACGTGCTCGTCTTCGGCCAGGCGCAGCAGGCGGCCGCGGACCAGCGGGCCGGTGGCCAGGTCGAAGGGCGCCCGGGACTCGCTGGCACCCAGCTCGGCGACGGCCGCCGACCGTGCGACATCGTCGAGGCCGCGCAGGTCGTGTTCCAGCAGCGTGAATCCGGCATCCTCCGGCGCGATCACCTGGTGCGGCGCGCCTTCGATGCCGACGAAGCGCGTGCGAAGGTTTTCGTGCCGCGCCACGATCCGGTCCAGGCTCGCCTGCAGCGCCTGGCGATCCAGGACGCCACGCAGCCGCAGCGCCGCGGGGATGTGGTACGCCGCGCCGGCGCCGTGATCGAGCTGGTCCAGGAACCACAGGCGCTGCTGCGCCGAGGACAGGGGCAGCGGCTGGCTGCGATCCGCCGTCGGGATCGCCTGCTGCACGCTGGCCTCGCCGGCCACGATGGCGTGGGCGAGGGCGGCCAGCGTCGGCTGTGCGAAAACATCGCGCAGGGCGAGGTCGACGCCAAGCGCGCTGCGCACGCGCGTCACCAGGCGCACGGCGAGCAGCGAGTGGCCGCCGAGTTCGAAGAAGTGGTCGTGGCGGCCGACGCGCTCCAGGCCAAGCAGTTCCTGCCAGATTCCGGCAAGGGCCTGCTCGACGTGGCCCTCGGGCGCTTCGTACGCGCGGCTCACCACCGCGTCCTGGTCCGGCGCGGGCAGCGCCTTGCGATCCAGCTTGCCGTTCGGGGTCAGCGGCAGCGACGCGAGGCTGACGAACGCGCTGGGCACCATGTATTCGGGAAGCACCTGCAGCAGTTCGCCGCGCAGCGCCGGGACGGACATGGCCGCACCCGGCGTGGGCACGACGTAGGCCACCAGGCGCTTGTCGCCGTTGGCGTCGTCGCGGGCGATGACCACCGCTTCACCGACGTCGGTGCAGCGCGCCAGGCGTGCCTCGATCTCGCCCGGCTCGATGCGGAAGCCGCGGATCTTGACCTGGAAATCGTTGCGTCCCAGGTACTCGATGTTGCCGTCGACCAACCAGCGGCCCAGGTCGCCGGTGCGGTACATGCGCGCGTTCGCGTCGTCAGCGAACGGGTCGGCGAGGAAACGCTGCGCGGTCAGGTCCGCACGATTGAGATAGCCGCGGGCCACGCCGGCGCCGCCGATGTGGATCTCGCCGGCGACGCCCACCGGCACCGGCGCGCCCGCGCCATCCAGGATGTAGACCTGCGTGTTGGCGATCGGCCGACCGATGTGCGGCACGAAGCCCTGCGCACGCGGCATCGACACCCAGGTCGAGTAGGTCGTCGTTTCCGACGGCCCGTACAGATTCACAACTGCCTGCGCCTGGCTGGAAGCGAACACGCGCTCCACCAGCTCGCGCTTGAGCGGTTCTCCCGCCAGGTTGACCGTGTTCACCGACGCCGGCACTCCGTCGGTGGCGAGGACCGCCGCGATCGCCGAGGGCACGGTGTTCACCAGCGTCGCGCCGGCCAGTGCGGGACCCGCGCTGACCAGGTCCTTGACCAGCCGCACCGTCGCACCGATGGCCAGCGGGACGAACAGTTCGTAGACGGCCAGGTCGAAATTGATCGACGTCGCCATCACGGTCGTCGCCAACTGCTCCGGGGTGAAGCTGGCGTGCGCCCACGCCAGCAGGTTCGCCGCATTGAAGTGCTCGATCATCACGCCCTTGGGCTGGCCGGTGGAACCGGACGTGTAGATCACGTAAGCCAGGTGACGCGACGTGAGGCCATCGATGCAGGGATTCATCGACGCGTCCGCGCTCGACGTGGCCTCGCCGTCCCGGCACGGGAATTCCGCGTCGAGCAGGACGACGGGCACGGAAAGCGCGCCGAGCATCGGCATCTCCGAGCGCAGTGCGGCCTGCGTCAGCACCACCACCGGCGTGCAGTCGGCAAGCATGTAGGCGAGCCGGTCGAGCGGGTAGCCCGGGTCCAGCGGCACGTAGCCTCCGCCCGCCTTGAGGATGGCGAGCATGCCCACGACCATGTCGACGCCGCGGGTGGCGCAGATTGCGACGCGGTCGTCGGGGCGAACGCCCAGCTCGACCAGTCGATGCGCGACCTGGTTGGCGCGGGTGTTGAGTTCGCCGTAGGGCACGCGTTGGCCGTCGCACTCCAGCGCGATTGCATCGGGCGTGCGTTCGACCTGCCGCTCGAACAGCGCGTGCAGGGTGCTGTCGCGTTCGAACTCGGTTTGCGTCGCATTGAAGCCATGCAGGACCTGCTCGCGTTGCGCCGCGCACAGCAGCGGCAGTCGGCTCAGCTGCTGGGAGTCGTCCGCGACCATGGCGGCGAGCAGGGTCATCCAGTGCCCCGCCATGCGTTCGACCGTGCTGCGGTCGAACAGGTCGGTGGCGAACACCAGGCCGCCGACGAGGCCGTCGGGCGTTTCGGTCATCGACAGCGACAGATCGAACTGCGCGCTGTGCTTGGCGTTCTCGATCGGCGACAGCGACAGGTCCGGCAGGCTGGATTCGCCGGCGGCGGTGAGGTGGTTGAGCGTCAACATCACCTGGAACAGCGGGCTGTGGCTGAGGCTGCGTTCAGGCTGCAGCGCCTCGACGACCTGTTCGAACGGCAGGTCCTGGTGCGCATAGGCGCCCAGGGTCGTCTCCCGGACCTGTGCCAGCAGCCCGCCAACCGTGGGGTCGTCGGCGAGGTCGACACGCAGCGCCAGGGTGTTGACGAAGAAGCCGATCAGCGGCTCGATCTCCGCACGCTGGCGGTTGGCCACGGGGCTGCCGATGACCACATCGTGCTGTCCGCTCAGCCGCGACAGCAGGGTGGACCAGCCGGCGAGCAGGGTCATGAAGAGCGTGGTGCCATGACGCTGCGACAGCCCTTGCAGGCCGGCGCTGAGTTCGCGCGACAGGCGGATCGGCACGCCGTCGCCGCGGTAGCTGCGCGCGGCGGGTCGCGGCCGGTCGGTGGGCAGTTCCAGCAGCGCGGGCGCACCCTCCAGGTGATCGCGCCAGTAGTCGATCTGTCCCTGCAGCGTGTCGCCCTGCAGCCACTGGCGTTGCCAGGCGGCGTAGTCGGCGTACTGGACCGGCAGCGGCGGAAGCGGATCGTCCTGGCCCTGGCAGAAAGCGGAATACAGCGCCCCGACTTCCTGCGTCAGCACGCCGATCGACCAGCCGTCGGAAATGATGTGGTGCTGGGTCACCAGCAGCACGTGTTCGTGCTCGGCCAGGCGCAGCAGCCGGCCGCGGAACAGCGGCCCCGTCGACAGGTCGAACGGCGCCCGCGCTTCACTGGCCGCCATTTCGGCGACAGCAGCCGGCTGACGTGTCTCGTCGAGCCCGCGCAAGTCGTGCTCGATCAGGGTGAATCCGCAGTCCGCCGGTGCGATCAGCTGCCGCGGCTCGCCCTCGACGCTGGTGAAGCTCGTGCGCAGGTTTTCATGCCGCGCGACGATCCGGTCGAGGCTCTTCCCGAGCGCGACGCGATCCAGTGTGCCGCGCAGGCGCAGCGCGGCCGGGATGTGGTACGCGGCGCTGGCCGCGTGGTCGAGCTGGTCCAGGAACCACAGGCGCTGCTGGGCCCACGAAAGGGGCAGCGGCTGGCTCCGGTCCACCGGTACGATCGCGCTTTCGCATACCACGCGCGCGTCGGAAACCATGCGTGCCAGCACTGCCAGTTCGGGTTGCGCGAATACGTCGCGCAACGCGATCTCGACACCCAGCGTGGCGCGCAGGCGCGTCACCAGGCGCACCACCAGCAGCGAGTGCCCGCCCAGTTCGAAGAAGTGGTCATGGCGGCCGACGCGGTCCAGGCCGAGCAGGTCCTGCCAGATCGCGGCGATGGCCTGCTCGATCGCGCCGACCGGCGCTTCGTAGGCACGGCTGGCGACCGCGGCGTGGTCCGGCGCGGGCAGTGCCCGGCGGTCCAGCTTGCCGTTGGGCGTGAGCGGCAGCGCCTCCAGGCGCACGAACGCGCTGGGCACCATGTGTTCGGGCAGCGCGCTCGCCAAGCGGTCGCGCAAGATCGGCACCGATAGTTCGACATCGCCCCCGGCAACGAGGTACGCGACCAGGCGGCGGTCGCCGCCATCCTCGCGTGCGATCACGGCCGCCTCGCGGACGCCTTCGCAGGCCAGCAGCTGCGCCTCGATCTCCCCCAGTTCGATGCGGAACCCGCGCAGCTTGACCTGGAAGTCGTTGCGGCCCAGGTACTCGATGCTGCCGTCCGCCCGCCAGCGACCCAGGTCGCCGGTGCGGTACATGCGCGCATTCCCGGGCGCGAACGGGTCGCGCACGAAGCGCTCGGCGGTCAGTTCCGGCCGGTTGAGATAGCCGCGGGCCACGCCCGCGCCGCCGATGTACAGCTCACCCGCCACGCCTACGGGCACCGGCTCGCCGGCGGGGTCCAGGATGTAGATGCGCGTGTTCGCGATCGGCGCGCCGATCGGGATCGTGCTTGTAGACATCGCGCCGGTGTCTTCTTCCGGCACGACGTACGCGGTGGCGCACACGGTGGCCTCGGTCGGGCCGTAGGCGTTGAACAGGCGGTGGCCGCGCGCCCACTTGCGGGCGGTCGGCGGCAGCGCCTCGCCGGCCAGGATCAGGGTCAGGCCGGTGTCGGCCAGATCCTCGACCGCGAAGCCCTGCAGCGCCGAGGACGGCAGGGTGACGTGGGTGATGTGCCGCTCGCGCAGGGTCGCCAGCAGCGGCGCGCCCGGGCGCAGGGCCTCGCGCGGGGCCAGGTGCAGGCACGCGCCGGCGCACAGGGCCATCACGATCTCGGAGATGCTGGCGTCGAAGCTGAAGGAGGCGAACTGCAGCACGTGGCTGCCCGGCCGCACCTCGAACAGGCGCACCTGCGCCGTGGCCAGGTTGCACAGGCCGCGGTGTTCGACCATCACGCCCTTGGGCCGGCCGGTCGAACCGGAGGTGTAGATGACGTAGGCCAGCTGGCCGGGATGGTGCCCGGCCGGCTCGGGGTTGTGATCGGGGGCGTCGGACGCGTCGTCGGGCCCATCCAGTTCCAGCGTGGGCACCGCGGCCCACGCCGCCAGGCGATCGCGCAGGCTGGACTGGGTCAGCAGCGCCACCGGCGCGCTGTCGCCGAGCATCCAGGCCAGGCGGTCGTCCGGATAGGCCGGATCCAGCGGCACATAGGCGCCGCCGGCCTTGAGCACGCCCAGCAGGCCCACCACCATGCCGATGCCGCGCTCCACGCAGATCGCGACGCGGTCGTCGGGCTGCACGCCCATAGCGATGAGGCGATGGGCCAGGCGGTTGGCGCGGCGGTTGAGGGTGGCGTAGTCCAGCCGCTGGCCGTCGAACTCCAGCGCGATCGCGTCGGGCTGCCGGGCCACCTGCGCCTGGATCAGCGAATGGATCAGCGTCGCATCGGGATAGGTGGTGTCGGTGGCGTTGAACGCGCCCAGCACCTGCTCGCGTTCGGGCGCCGACAGCAGCGGCAAGCGGCTGACCCGCTGCGTGTCGTCGGCCACCATCGCCTCCAGCAGCCGGGTCCAGCGCTGCAGCATCGTGGTGATCGTGGCGGCATCGAACAGGTCGCTGGCGTAGATGAGCACGCCGCTCAGCCCGTTGGCGCCCTCGGCCAACGACAGGCACAAGTCGAACTGCGCGCTCGAGTTCTCGACCTGGATGGTCGACAGCGACAGGCCGGCCAACTGGCCCAGCGCGCCGTCATCGGGCGTGTTGTTCAGCACCAGCATCGCCTGGAACAGGACGTTGTGGCTCAGGCTGCGCACCGGCTGCAACGCGTCGACGACCTGGTCGAACGGCAGCTCCTGGTGTGCGTACGCGCCCAGCGTCGTGGCCTTCACCTGCGCCAGAAGTTCGGCGACGGTGGGATCGGCGTCAAAGCCCACGCGCAGGGCGAGCGTGTTGACGAAGAAGCCGATCAACGGCTCGATCTGCGAACTCTGCCGGTTGGCGACGGGGGTGCCGATGACCACGTCACCCTGGCCGCTCAGCCGCGACAGGAGCGTCGACCAGCTCGCCAGCAGCGTCATGAACACGGTCACGCCATGGCGCTGCGAAAATGCCCGCAGCGCCGCAGCGAACTCGGACGACAGCCGGACTTCCTCGCGCGCGCCGCGATGGCTCTGCGTTGGCGGACGCGGCCGATCGGTCGGAACCTCCAGCAATGCCGGCGCACCTTGCAGATGCGATCGCCAGAAATCCAGGTGCGCCGCGAGCACGTCACCCTGCAGCATCTGCCGCTGCCAGGCTGCGTAGTCCACGTACTGGATCGGCAGCGGCGGCAGCGGGTCGGCGCGCCCTTCACTGAAGGCGGCGTACAGGGCGGCAACTTCCTTCACCAGCACGCCGGTCGACCAGCCATCGGAAATGATGTGGTGCTGGGTCGCCAGCAGCACGTGCTCGTGTTCGGACAGCCACAGCAGCCGGCCGCGGACCAGCGGTCCGGCCGCGAGATCGAAGGGGGCGCGCGCTTCAAGCACGCTGAGCTCGGCGACGGCGGCGGCCCGGGCCGCGTCGTCCAGCGCCCGCAGGTCGTGTTCGACCAGCGCGAATCCGGTGTCTTCCGCGGCGATCACCTGCTGCGGCGCCCCGTCGACGCTGGTGAATCGCGTACGCAGGTTCTCGTGGCGCGCCACGATGCGGTCCAGGCTGGCGCGCAGCGCGGCACGATCCAGCGGACCCCTCAGCCGCATCGCCGCCGGGATGTGGTGCGCCGCGCCTGCCGCGGGGTCGAGCTGGTCGAGGAACCACAGTCGCTGCTGCGCCCACGACAAGGGCAACGGCGCGGTGCGGTCGGCGCGCGGGATGACATTTCCCGTTGCCGCTTGCCGGGTGAGCTTCGCCCGGGCCAGCGCAAGCAGTCGCTGCTTGTCCGCGATCGAGAGCGTATTGAGCGCCTTGTGTTCCATCCTTGCCTGCCTTCCGTGTAACCGCCGCCAGTCCTATCCGAGTCCAGTCGCTTGCCGCGCCAGTACTGCCCATTTCCTGTCGCACCCGCCTGCCGCCCCTGCACCATCCCGCGTGCGCTCGCAGCGCCCGGCGCGTGATGCCCGGGATGTCTCCCGATCCGTTCGCCGCCTTTACCCTTACTGCGCCGGCGCGGCTTCCTCCATCGAATCCAGCACGGCCATCAGCTCGGCCGGATCGAACTGCGCGATCTGCCGCTCGACGATGAGCTCGGCCAGGGTGGACAGCTGCGGCGAGGTGAATACATCGCGCAGGTCCACCTGGACCTGCAGTACGTCCTTGAGCCGGACCACGACGCGAACCGCCAGCAGCGAATGGCCGCCCAGTTCGAAGAAGTGGTCGTGGCGCCCGACGCGGTCCAGGCCCAGCAGTTCCTGCCAGATCGCGGCGATGGCTTCCTCGGCCTCGCCTACCGGTGCTTCGAAGGCGCGGCTGGCCACCGCCGCCTGGTCCGGGGCCGGCAACGCCTTGCGGTCCAGCTTTCCGTTCGGCGTCAGCGGCAGCGCCGCCAGCGTGACGAAGGCGCCCGGCACCATGTAGTCAGGCAGTTCCAGCAGCAGCTGCTCGCGCAGTGCGGCGGCCGACAGCGCCGCCCCCTCGTGAGGCACCAGGTAGGACACCAGGCGCTTGTCGCCGGTCGCGTCCTCGCGGGCGATCACTACCGCCTCGCGGACGCCCGCGCAGGCGCGCAACCGGCTTTCGATCTCGCCCAGCTCGATGCGGAAGCCGCGGATCTTGACCTGGAAGTCATTGCGGCCCGTGAACTCGATCGTGCCGTCCGGCAGCCATCGGCCGACGTCGCCCGTTCGGTACATGCGCGCATCAATGGGTCCATCGACAAAGGGATCCTCGACGAAGCGTTCGGCGGTCAGGTCCGGGCGGCCGAGATAGCCGCGCGCCACGCCGGCGCCGGCGATGTACAGCTCGCCGAACGCGCCCATCGGCACCGCCTGCCGCTGTGCGTCGAGGATGTAGATCCGCGCATTGGCGATCGGCCGGCCGATCTGCGGGCGCTCGCCCGCGCCGTTGATCAGCGCGATCGAACTGTCCACCGTGCATTCGGTCGGGCCGTACACGTTGAAGAACCGCGTCGAAGTGCAACGCGCCAGCCGCTGCCAGGTGGGCGCCGGGATGGCCTCGCCGCCGATGAGCACGGCCTTGGGCGCGTGGCTCGTGGATTCCTGCAGCAGGCCCGCGGCCAGCAGCGATTCCAGCTGCGCCGGCGTGCAGTCGATCGCGTCGATCCGTCCCGAGCGCAGGAACTCCAGCAATGCCGTCCCTTCCGCACGCGCCGCCTGCGGAACGACCACGACGCAGCGGCCGGACAACAACTGCAGCAGCGACTTGATCGAGCTGTCGAACGACAGTGCGGCGTTGAGCCCCACCCGGTCGTGTGCGCCCAGCGCGCCGAAGATGGTGCGCTCCAGCTCCGTGTGCAGGTTCATCACGGACGCATGCTCGACCATCACGCCCTTCGGCTGACCCGTAGATCCCGACGTGTAGATCACGTAGGCCAGGTGGCGCGAGGTGAGCCCGGGCACATGGGGGTTGGCGAGCGGCGTGTCCGGCGCGGAAGCCGCGATGTCCTCGAGCGACAGCACCGGACAGCCCGCTGCGGCGAGCATCGGCAGCCGTTCGCGCAACGCCGATGGCGCGAGCACCACGGCCGGCGCGCTGTCGGCCACCATCCAGGCCAGGCGATCGGCGGGATACAGCGGATCCAGCGGGACGTATGCGCCGCCGGCTTTCAGAATGCCCAGCACGCCCACGATCATGGCCAGCCCGCGATCGGCACAGACCGCGACGCGGTCATCGGGCCTGACGCCCGACGCGATCAGCCTGTGGGCGACCTGGTTGGCACGGTGGTTGAGTTCGCCGTAACTCAGTTGCCGGCCGGCGAACTCGAGCGCGACGGCTTCGGGTTGACGTGCCGCCTGCGCTTCGAACATCGCATGCACCAGCCCGTCGCGGGGGTAGTCCACCGCGGGACCATTCAATCCGACCAGCAGGTGTTCGCGCTCCTCCGGCGTCAGCAGGGGCAGCCGGCTGACGGCCTGCGTGTCATCGGCCGCCATGGCCGCCAGCAACGACACCCAGTGCCCCAGCATCCGTTCCATCGTGTCCCGATCGAACAGATCGGTGGCGTAGATCGCCGCGCCGACCAGGCCGTCGGCCGAGTCGACCATCGACAGCGACAGATCGAAGCGGGTGGTTTTCTGGTGGCCATCGATGCCCGAGAGCGTCAGGCCCGGCAGGCGCGAGAGGCCGTCGTCGCCCGGCGTGTTGTTCAGGCTCAACGACACCTGGAAGAGCGCGTTGTGGCTCAGGCTGCGCGCCGGTTGCAGAGCTTCGACGACCTGCTCGATCGGCAGGTCCTGGTGGGCGTAACCGCTCAACGTGGTGGCCCGCACCTGGGCGAGCAGCTGCGCGACGCTCGGGTCGGAGTCCAGCTTGACCCGGAAGGCCAGCGTGTTGACGAAGAAGCCGATCAACGGCTCGATTTCGGTGCGCTGGCGATTGGCGACCGGGCTGCCGATCACGATGTCGTCCTGCCCGCTCAAGCGCGACAGCAGGGCAGACCAGCCCGCCATCAGCGTCATGAAGAGCGTGGCGCCGTGGCGGCGCGACAGTGCGTGCAGCGCGTCGCTGAGTTCGCGGGAGAAACGCACGGGCACGCTGGCGCCGGCGTAGCTCATCGCCGCGGGCCGCGGCCGGTCGGTCGGCAGCTCCAGAAGTTCCGGGGCACCGGTGAGGTGGTTGCGCCAGAAATCGATCTGCTGCTGAAGCACGTCACCCTGCAGCCATTGCCGCTGCCAGGCGGCGTAGTCGGCGTACTGCACCGGCAGGGGCAGCAGCGGGTCCGGCTGGCCCTGACTGAAGGCGGTGTAGAGCGTGCAGACCTCACGCACCAGGACGCCGATCGACCAGCCATCGGAGATGATGTGGTGCTGCGTGACCAGGAGCACGTGTTCGTGCTCGGCCAAGCGCAGCAGGCGTCCGCGGATCAGCGGGCCCGTGGCCAGGTCGAAGAGTGCACGGGACTCGCTTGCCCCGAGTTCGGCGACGGCCGCTTCCTGGGCGGCATCGTCCAGGCTGCGCAGGTCGTGCTCGAACAGCGCGAATCCGGCGTCGTCCGGGGCGATCAGCTGTTGCGGAGAACCGTCGACGCTGACGAACCGGGTGCGCAGACTTTCGTGGCGGGCCACGATCCGGTCCAGGCTCGCACGCAGTGCCGCGCGGTCCAGTTCGCCGCTCAGGCGCAACGCGGCCGGGATGTGGTACGCCGCCCCGGCCGAGTGGTCGAGCTGGTCGAGGAACCACAAGCGCTGCTGCGCCCAGGACAGGGGCAGCGCCCGGCTGCGGTCGACGGGCACGATCGCGCCCTGGGCCGATGCCGCCGCGCCGGACACGCAAGCCGCCAGTTGCGCCAGGGTCGGTTGGGCGAAGATCTCGCTCAGGGGCACTTCCACGCCCAGCACCGCGCGCAGGCGTGTCACCAGGCGCACCGCCAGCAGCGAATGGCCGCCCAGTTCAAAGAAGTGGTCGTGGCGGCCGACGCGTTCCAGGCTCAGCAGGTCCTGCCAGATTCCGGCGATCACGCACTCCAGCTCGCCTGTCGGTGCCTCGTACTCGCGGGCCGCCACGGCGGACTGGTCCGGCGCCGGCAGCGCCTTGCGATCGACCTTGCCGTTGGAAGTCAGGGGCAATGCCGCCAGGGTGACGAACGCATTGGGCACCATGTAGTCGGGCAGCTCGCGCAGCATGCGATCGCGCAGCGCGACGACAGACACTGCGGTCTGCTCGTCTTCGGGCACGACATAGGCCACCAGGCGCTGGTCTCCCGCCGCGTCGTCACGCGCCAGCACGACCGCGTCGCGCACGCCCGCGCAGGACGCCAGGCGCGCCTCGATCTCGCCCAGCTCGATGCGGAAGCCACGAATCTTGACCTGGAAGTCATTGCGTCCCAGGTATTCGATGTTGCCGTCCGGCCGCCAGCGGGCGAGATCGCCCGTCCGGTACAAGCGTGCGCCCGGGTCCGCGGCGAACGGATCAGGCACGAAGCGCTCTTCCGTCAGCGCCGGCCGGTTGAGGTAACCGCGCACGACGCCAGCGCCGCCGATGAAGATCTCGCCCACCACGCCGACGGGCACCGGCTCGCCGGCGCTGCCCAGAATGTGCAGGCGGGTGTTGGCGATGGGCCGGCCGATCGGAACGATGTCACCGGCGAGGGCAGGCTCGCGTCCGTCGCTCACGAACGTCGTGCAACCCACCACCGCCTCGGTCGGGCCGTACTCGTTGACGACAATCGCGTGCGGCAGCACGTTTTCGCGGAAGCGCCGGAGGGTGCGGGCGGTCAGCTGCTCGCCACCCACGACCAGGCGGTGCGCGGTGGCGACCGGGGCGGCGTGCGCGAGGTTGGACAGCACATCCAGGTGCGCGGGCGTCAGCTTGAACAACCACGGTTCCGGCCGGCGGCAGTATTCCAGCAGCTGCACCAGGCATTGCTCGCTTTCTTCTGCCAGCAGGACGACCGGCTTGCCGGCCAGCCATGGCGCCAGCAGCGTCGTCACCGTGGCATCGAAGCCGAGCGGCGTGGCGACCAGCGCGCCGCGGATGTCGTCGCGCAGATAGCCGGTGCTGGCATGCATCAGGTAATTCACCACGCCCTGGTGCGGCACCATCACGCCCTTGGGCATGCCGGTCGAACCCGAGGTGTAGATCACGTACGCCAGGTGCGCCGGCGTCAGGCCATCGGCGCGATCCAGCGCCTGGGCGGATTGGCGTGCGATGGCCGGCTCGTCGTCCACGACCACCACGCGCAGCAGGCTGAGCGCGGGCAGCGATTCCTCGACCGCCAGCACCGTCAGCAGGGCCAGCGGAGGATCGGTGCGCAGGATGCCCGCCAGGCGTTCGGCGGGCGCATGCGGATCCAGCGGCACGTAGGCGCCACCAGCCTTCATGACGCCCAACAGCGCGACCACCATTTCAATGCCGCGCTCCATGCAGATGGCGACGCGCTGGTCGGGCTTGACGCCCAGCGTCCGCAGGAAGCGGGCCAACTGGTTGGCGCGACCGTCCAGTTCGCCGTAGGTCAGTGTCTGCCCGGCACACACCAGCGCCACCGCGTCGGGATTGTCCCGCGCCTGTGCTTCAAACAGTTCGTGTACCAGGACGTCTTCCCGCCACGCACGCTCGTCGCCACCGGACAGGCGCAGCAGGTGTTCGCGTTCCTGCGGCGGCAGCACCGCCAGCTGTCGCATGGGCAGCGCCGGCGTATGTGCCAGCGCGTCCACCAAAGACTGCATCGCCTGTTCCAGGTAACGCACGAGGCGTTCGCCATCGATCCCCGGCATGTGCAGCACGGACAGGCCCAGGGCCTGGCCCCAGTCCTCGACCGACATGGTCATCGGATAGCTGCCGTGCGTGCGGCCGCGGGACAGCACGCGCACGCCTTGCCAGGCCGCCTGCGTCGCGGCCGCGTCCGAGGTCTGGCCCGGTTCGTTGTTGAACCGGTAGTTCAGCAAAGCCGTGAACAGCGGCAGGCCGGCCGGTACGCCACTGCAGCGCTGCGCGAGCGCCAGCGGGGCCTGCTCGTGGGCGAGCAGCTCGCCCAGGCGGGCATAGGCTTCACGCACCGCATCGGTCACGGTCATGCCGGCCAGCGGCATCCGGATCGGCAGCGAGTTGATGAACATGCCGACGATCTTGTCGGCGGCATCCGAGCTCTGCATGCGCCCCGAGAGCACGGTGCCAAACACCACGTCGTCGCGCCCACTGCATTGCGCCAGCACCTGCGCCCAGCCCACGTGGAACAGCACGGCCGTGCTCACGCCGTGCTGGCGTGCGGCGTCGCGGATCTGCTGCGCCAGCGTGTCACTGAACTGGATCCTGCTTTCCTCGTGCGAGGTGCCATGTTCCTGCGCCAGCACGCCGAATGGCGCCGTCGGCTCGTCGATGTCGGCCAGTTGCTGGCGGAAATAGGCTTCGTGCTCGGCGTCGGGCACCGCGTGCGCCTGCGCGATGAAGTTGCGGTACGGGACCGGCTCCGGCAGCAGGTCGCCCTGCCCTTCCAGCAGCAGCTGGATTTCCGACAGGATCAGGTCCATCGCGACGTGGTCGCAGACCATGTGGTGGCTCAGCAAGGCCAGCAGCGATTCACCGCTGTCCGGATCGAAGGCCGTGTAAGCCGCCAGCATGGGCGCCTGCCGGAGGTCCAGGCGCAGGCGCCGGGGATCGGTGGCGGCGAGGAACTGCGGCAGCACGGCTTCGCCGGACGCCACCGTGATCTGGTGCAAAGGCAGTGTGACCTGGCGATGCACGACCTGCACCGGTTGCGGCAGGTCTTCCCAGTGCACCGTGCTGCGCAGGATGTCGTGGCGGTCGACCACGGTCTGCACCAGCTTCACGAAGTCGTGCATCCGCGCGCCGCTGTCGAACGCAACCACCATGCGCAGCAGGTAGGTGTCGCCCTCCCCGCCCATCAGGTGATGGAACAGGATGCCTTCCTGGAGCGGCGCCAGCGGATAGATGTCCTGGATGCCGGATGCCCCGGTGGGTACGCCGGCCACGATGCGGTCGATTTCTTCCTGCGTGAGCCGCACCAGCGGCAGCAGGTCGGGGGTCAGATGGGTGGTATCGGTGGTGATCAGGTTCGGCGGGACCGGCGCGCGGGCGGCAGTGGCTGCGCCGCTGTGCAGGCGATCAGCCAGCGCGCTCAGCGCCGGCGCGGCAAACACCGCGCGCACGTCGACGTCCATGCCGGCGTTGCGCATGCGTTCGATCAGGCTGATGACCAGCAGCGAGTGCCCGCCCAGTTCGAAGAAGTGGTCGTGGCGGCCGACGCGTTCCAGGCCGAGCAGGTCCTGCCAGATCGCGGCGATGGCCTGTTCGGTCGCACCGACCGGTGCTTCGTACGGGCGGCTGGCGACCGCGGCGTGGTCCGGCGCGGGCAGCGCCCGGCGGTCCAGCTTGCCGTTGGGCGTGAGCGGCAGCGCCTCCAGGCGCACGATCGCGCTGGGCACCATGTGTTCGGGCAGCGCGCTCGCCAAGCGGTCGCGCAAGATCGGCACCGATAATTCGACATCGCCCCCGGCAACGAGGTACGCGACCAGGCGGCGGTCGCCGCCATCCTCGCGTGCGATCACGGCCGCCTCGCGGACGCCTTCGCAGGCCAGCAGCTGCGCCTCGATCTCGCCCAGTTCGATGCGGAACCCGCGCAGCTTGACCTGGAAGTCGTTGCGGCCCAGGTACTCGATGCTGCCGTCCGCCCGCCAGCGACCCAGGTCGCCGGTGCGGTACATGCGCGCATTCCCGCGCGCGAACGGGTCGCGCACGAAGCGCTCGGCGGTCAGTTCCGGCCGGTTGAGATAGCCACGGGCCACGCCCACGCCGCCGATGTACAGCTCACCCGCCACGCCGACGGGCACCGGCTCGCCGGCGGGGTCCAGGATGTAGATGCGCGTGTTCGCGATCGGCGCGCCGATCGGGATCGTGCTGTGCGGGATGGTGCTGTGCGGGATCGTGCCTGCCGGGATCACGCCACTGTCTTGTTCCGGCACGACGTACGCGCTCGCGCACACGGTGGTCTCGGTCGGGCCGTAGGCGTTGATCAGGCGATGGCCGCGCGCCCACTTGCGGGCGGTCGGCGGCAGCGCCTCGCCGGCCAGGATCAGGGTCAGGCCGGTGTCGGCCAGATCCTCGACCGCGAAGCCCTGCAGCGCCGAGGACGGCAGGGTGACGTGGGTGATGTGCCGCTCGCGCAGGGTCGCCAGCAGCGGCGCGCCCGGGCGCAGGGCCTCGCGCGGGGCCAGGTGCAGGCACGCGCCGGCGCACAGGGCCATCACGATCTCGGAGATGCTGGCGTCGAAGCTGAAGGAGGCGAACTGCAGCACGTGGCTGCCCGGCCGCACATCGAACAGGCGCACCTGCGCCGTGGCCAGGTTGCACAGGCCGCGGTGTTCGACCATCACGCCCTTGGGCCGGCCGGTCGAACCGGAGGTGTAGATGACGTAGGCCAGCTGGCCGGGGTGGTGCCCGGCCGGCTCGGGGTTGTGATCGGAGACGTCGGACGCGTCGTCGGGCGCATCCAGCTCCAGCGTCGGTACCGCCGCCCACGCCGCCAGGCGATCGCGCAGGCTGGACTGGGTCAGCAGCGCCACCGGCGCGCTGTCGCCGAGCATCCAGGCCAGGCGGTCGTCCGGATAGGCCGGATCCAGCGGCACATAGGCGCCGCCGGCCTTGAGCACGCCCAGCAGGCCCACCACCATGCCGATGCCGCGCTCCACACAGATCGCCACGCGGTCGTCGGGCTGCACGCCCATAGCGATGAGGCGATGGGCGAGGCGGTTGGCGCGGCGGTTGAGGGTGGCGTAGTCCAGCCGCTGGCCGTCGAACTCCAGCGCGATCGCGTCGGGCTGGCGGGCCACCTGCGCCTGGATCAGCGAATGGATCAGCGTGGCATCGGGATAGGCGGTGTCGGTGGCGTTGAACGCGCCCAGCACCTGCTCGCGTTCGGGCGCCGACAGCAGCGGCAAGCGGCTGACCCGCTGCGTGTCGTCGGCCACCATCGCCTCCAGCAGCCGGGTCCAGCGCTGCAGCATCGTGGTGATCGTGGCGGCATCGAACAGGTCGCTGGCGTAGATCACGCTGCCGGCGAGACCTTCCGGGCTGTCGGACAGCGACATGGCCAGGTCGAACTGCGCGGAGTGCCGCGCCGTCTGCAGTTGCGCGAGCGTGAGGCCCGGCAAGGTCAGTTCGCCGCCGCCGGGCGTGTTGTTGAGGCCCAGCAACACCTGGAAGACCGGGCTGTGCGCCAGGCTGCGTGCCGGCTGCAGGACTTCCACCACCTGCTCGAACGGCAGGTCCTGGTGTGCGTACGCGCCCAGCGTGGTGGCCTTCACCTGCGCCAGCAGCTCGGCGACGGTCGGCTCGCCGGTCAGGTCCACCCGCAGGGCCAGGGTGTTGACGAAGAAGCCGATCAACGGCTCGACTTCCGAGCGCTGCCGGTTGGCGACCGGACTGCCGATCACCACGTCGGACTGGCCGCTCAGGCGCGACAGCAGCGTCGACCAGCCGGCGAGGAGCGTCATGTACAGGGTGACGCCATGACGCTGCGAGAGTGCGCGCAGCGCGGCGCTGAGTTCGACCGACAGGCTCACCTCGGCGCGCGCGCCGTTGTAGCTCTGCACTGGCGGACGCGGCCGGTCGGTCGGCAGCTCCAGCAGCGCCGGCGCGCCCTGCAGGTGCGTGCGCCAGAAGTCGATCTGTCCCTGCAGGACGTCGCCCTGCAGCCACTGACGCTGCCACGCCGCATAGTCGGCGTACTGGATCTGCAGCGGCGGCAGGGGATCGTCCTGGCCTTTGCAGTACGCGGTGTACAACGCACTGACTTCCTTCACCAGCAGGCCGGTCGACCAGCCGTCGGAGACGATGTGATGCTGGGTGACGAGCAGGACATGTTCGCGCGGTGCCAACTGCAGCAGGCGGCCGCGGATCAGCGGACCGGTCGAAAGGTCAAAGGGTGCACAGGCTTCGCTGGCGCTCAGCTCCGCCATCTCGGCGGCCTGCGCCGATGCATCGAGGCTACGCAGGTCCTGGTCGAGCAGGAGGAAGCCGCTGTCCTCGGCGCCGATCACCTGCCGCGGCGCGCCATCGACGATGACGAAACGCGTACGTAGGGTTTCGTGGCGCGCGACGATGCGGTCCAGGCTGGCCTGCAGTGCGTCGCGGTTGAGCTCGCCCGTCAGCCGCAGCGCAGACGACACGTGATAGGCGGCGCCGGCGGCGTGATCGAGCTGATCCAGGAACCACAGGCGCTGCTGCGCCCATGACACGGGCAGCGGAGCGGAACGATCGACCGTCGGGATGGTCGGCACGATCGCCACATCCTGCTGGGGGCCGCCGCGCTGTTGCAGCCGCTGGAGCGCGACGGCGCGACGCAGTTGCTGCAGGGCCTGGTTCTGGTCAGCGCTCATGTGATGCACCCGAAAGCATTGCGAGGAGTTCCTCTTCAGTTAGATCGCTCAATTCGTCCTCGACGGCGGCGACGTCCGATGTCGCGAACCGCTTCAGCTGTTCGGCGACGACGCTTTCGCACAGGGCGCTGAACACCGGTTGTTCGAACAGGGCGCGCAGCGGCACGTCGACCTGCAGCTGCTCGCGGATGCGGATCACCAGCTGCATCACCAGCAGCGAGTGCCCACCCAGTTCGAAGAAGTGGTCGTGGCGGCCGACGCGGTCCAGGCCGAGCAGTTCCTGCCAGATCGCGGCCATCGCCTGTTCGACTTCGCCCAGCGGCGCTTCGTACGCGCGGCTGGCCACCGCGTTCTGGTCCGGCGACGGCAACGCGCGCCGGTCCAGCTTCCCGTTCGGCGTCAGCGGCATCGCCGCCAGGCTCACGAACGCGCTCGGGATCATGTGCTCGGGCAGCTCCTGCGCCAGCGCTTCGCGCAGCTGCGGCACCGACAGCTCCACGCCGTCGTCGGCCACCGCGTAGGCCACCAGACGCTGGTCGCCCGGCGTGTCCTCGCGCGCGATCACCACCGCCTCGCGCACCCCCGCGCAGGACCGCAGCTTGGCCTCGATCTCGCCCAGCTCGATGCGGAAGCCGCGGATCTTCACCTGGAAGTCGTTGCGGCCCAGGTATTCCAGGTTGCCATCGGGCAGCCAGCGACCCAGGTCGCCCGTCTTGTACATACGCGCGTCCGGCGTACCGGCGAACGGATCGGCCAGGAAGCGCTCGGCCGTCAGTTCGGCACGATGCAGGTAGCCGCGGGCCACGCCCACGCCGCCGATGTGGATCTCGCCCGCCACGCCCACCGGCACCGGCTGGCCCTGCCCGTCGAGCAGGTAGATGCGGGCGTTGCCCAGCGGCTTGCCGATCACCGGGCCGCCGCGGCTGTCGGCGATGCACTGGATCGTCGCATCCACCGTCGCTTCGGTCGGGCCGTACATGTTGTGGAAGCACACCACCGGCGAGGCCTTCAGCCGTTCCCACATCACCGGGCCGATCGGCTCGCCGCCCAGCAGCACGTTGCGCGGCCGGTAGCCGGTCGGCTCTAGCAGCCCGGCGGCCAGCAGGCCCTCCAGCTGCGAGGGCGTGCTGTCCAGCGCATCGATGCGCTGCTGTTCCAGGAAGCCCAGCAGCGCCGGACCGCTGGCGCGGATCGCCTGCGGGATCAGCACCAGGCAATGGCCGGACAGCAACTGCAGCAGGCCCTTGAGCGACATGTCGAAGGAGAACGCGGCGTTGAGCGCCACCCGCGAGTTCGGCGCGCAGGTCCGGTGCGTGGTGCGGCCCATCACCTGCCAGAAGTTCACCGCGCTGCGGTGTTCGACCATCACGCCCTTGGGCTGGCCGGTCGAACCGGAGGTGTAGATCACGTAGGCCAGCTGGCGCGGGCTCAGCGGCAGCGCCGGGTTGCTCGCCGGCTCGGCGGCGTCGGCGAAGTCGCGGTCCAGCACCAGCAGCGGGCATCCGGCCGCGGTGAGCATCGGCAGCTCGTCGCGCAGCACGGCCTGGGTCAGCACCGCCATCGGCGCGCTGTCGGCCAGCATGTAGGCCAGGCGGTCGACGGGATAGGCCGGATCCAGCGGCACGTAGGCGCCGCCGGCCTTGAGGATGCCCAGCAGGCCCACGACCATGTCCAGGCTGCGCTCGGTGCAGATCGCCACGCGGTCATCGGGCTTGACGCCCAGCGCGATCAGGCGATGGGCGACCTGGTTGGCGCGGCGGTTGAGTTCGCCATAGGACAGGCGCACGCCGTCGTACTCGACGGCATCGGCCTGCGGCTGCTGCGCGGCCTGCGCCTCGAACAGCGTGTGGATCAGCGCGTCCTGCGGGTACGGCGACTGCGTCGCGTTGAAGCCGTGCACGACCTGGTCGCGTTCGGCCGTCGACAGCAGCGGCAAACGGCTGACCCGCTGCGTGTCGTCGCTGACCATCGCCTGCAGCAGGGTCGTCAGGTGTCCCGCGATGCGCTCCGCGGTCGTGCGGTCGAACAGGTCGACCGCATAGACGAGGCTGCCCGCCAGGCCATCGCCCGCCAGGTCCGTCAGCGCCAGCGACAGGTCAACGCGCGCGGTCTGCTGTTCGATGTCGACCGGCGACAGCGTCAACCCGGGCAGATGCAATTGACCGTCACCCGCGGCGGCCGCGGCATTGAGGTTCAACCACACCTGGAAAACCGGGCTGTGGCTGAGATTGCGCTCGGGCTGCAGCGCTTCGACGACCTGCTCGAACGGCAGATCCTGGTGGGCGAAGGCGCCCAGCAACGCCGCCTTGCTGCGCGCCAGCAGCTGGCCGACGCTGGTGTCTCCCGGGACGTCCACGCGTAGCGCCAGCGTGTTGACGAAGAAGCCGATCAGGGGCTCGAGTTCGGCGCGCTGGCGGTTGGCCATCGGACTGCCGATGACGACCTCGCTCTGGCCGCTCAGGCGCGACAGCAATATCGCCCACGCCGCCTGCACGACCAGGAACAGCGTGACGCCATGACGCTGCGCCAACCCGCGCATGGCCTGCGCCAGGTCCGGCGGGATGCAGACGTCGACGCGGTCGCCGCGATAGCTCTGCACCGGCGGCCGAGGCCGATCGGTGGGCAGCTCGAGCAGCGCCGGCGCGCCGGACAGGTGGTCTCGCCAGAAGTCGATCTGGGCCTGCAGCCGCTCGCCCTGCAGCCAGCCGCGTTGCCAGGCGGCGAAGTCGGCGTACTGGATGGGCAGGGGCGCTAGCGGGTCTGGCTGTCCTCGCTGGAATGCTGCGTAGAGGGTGCTGAGTTCCCGCACCATCACGCTGACCGACCACCCGTCCGAAATGATGTGGTGCTGGGTGACGAGCAGGATGTGCTCGTGTTCGGCCAGGCGCAGCAGGCGGCCGCGGATCAGCGGCCCCGTTGCCAGGTCGAAGGGCGCGCGCGATTCGCTGACGGTCAGCTCGGCGATCGCCACGTCCTGCGTGGCGTGGTCGATCCCGCGCAGGTCGTGTTCCAGCAGCGTGAATCCCATGGCCGCCGGCGCGATGACCTGTTGCGGCTCACCGTCCAGCCCGGCGACAAAGGTCGTGCGCAGGCTTTCGTGCCGCGCGACGATGCGGTCCAGGCTGGCCTGCAACGCGGCGCGGTCAAGCGAACCGCTCAAGCGAAGGGCCGCGGGTATGTGGTAGGTCCCACCGGCAGCATGATCCAGCTGGTCGACGAACCACAGGCGCTGCTGCGCCCACGACAGCGGCAACGGCTGGCCGCGATCGACCGGCACGATTGCCGCATGCGAGCTTGGGCAGGCGCGTGCCACGGCCAGTGCCAGGCTCGACAGCGATGGGCGCGCGAACAGGTCCCGCAGCGTGATCTCGACACCCAGCGTGGCGCGCAGGCGCGTCACCAGCCGCACGGCCAGCAGCGAGTGCCCGCCCAGTTCGAAGAAGTTGTCGTGGCGGCCCACCCGCTCCAGCCCGAGCAGGTCCTGCCAGATGCCGGCCACGACCTGTTCGATGCCGTCCCGCGGCGCTTCATATGCGCCGTCGGCGAGGCTGTCCTGGTCGGGCGCCGGCAAGGCCTTGCGGTCCAGCTTGCCGTTCGGCGTCAGCGGCAGGGCGGCGAGGCTGACGAAAGCCGCGGGCACCATGTGGCCCGGCAGGATCTTCGCCACCTGCTCGCGCAGCCGTGACGTGGACTTTTCGGCCGCATCGGCCTCCCACACCACGTAGCCGACCAGGCGCTTGTCGCCGCCGGCGTCCGGCAAGGCGATGACCACCGCTTCGCGAACGCCCTCGCAGGTCCTCACGAGGGCCTCGATCTCGCCCGGTTCGACGCGGAATCCCCGGATCTTCACCTGGGCGTCGTTGCGGCCGATGAACTCGATCTGGCCGTCGGTGCGCCACCGCCCCAGGTCACCGGTGCGGTACATCGTGGCATCGGCCACGTCGGTGAACGGATCGATGACGAACCGCTCTGCCGTCAGGACAGGACGATGCAGGTAACCGCCGGCCACGCCAGGGCCACCGATATGGATCTCACCCGGCACGCCCACCGGTACCGGCTCACCGCCGCTGCCGAGGATGTAGACGCGGGTGTTGGGCACCGGGCGGCCGATCGGAACGGGACGAATCGGATCCACGGCGGTGTCCACGTCGAAGCTGGTTGCGTACGTCGTGGCTTCGGTGGGGCCGTACACGTTGAGCAGTCGCGCGGCTGGCTGCATCAGTCCGAGCACGCGGAGCGCACTGCGCGGATCCATCACGTCGCCGCCGGTGAGGAGCATGCGCAGGCCGGCGAAGGCCTCGACCAGCGCGTCGGCGTACTCGTTGAACAGGCCGACCGTCAGGAACGCGACGTTCACCCGCGCCTCGACCAGCGCACGGTTGAAGGCCACCGGGTCCATCACCACCGCGGACGGCACGATCACCAGACGCGCACCGTTGAGCAGTGCGCCCCAGATCTCCCACGTCGATGCGTCGAAGGATGGATTGGAGCAATGGGCCAGGACATCGCCCGATTGCAGTTGCGCCGTTCCGTTGATGACCAGCCGCAGGATGCCGCGGTGCTCGACCAGCACGCCCTTGGGCTGTCCGGTCGAGCCGGAGGTGTAGATGACGCAGGCCGGGTCGCGCGAACACAGGCCCGCCACCTGCGGGTTGGAGGTCGTCTGCGACGACATGTCGGCTTCGTCCAGCGCGAGCACGGGACACGACGACGAGGCCAGCACCGCAAGCCGTTCATGCAGGTCGCGCGGCGCCAGCAACACCGCGGGCTCGCTGTCGGTCAGCATGCAGGCGACGCGCTCGGCGGGATATTCCGGATCGATCGGCACGTAGGCCGCGCCGGCCTTCAGCGTGGCGAGCATGGCGACGACCATGTCCAGGCTGCGTCCGGCGCAGATCGCGACGCGGTCGCGCGGCCTCACGCCGCACTCGATGAGTCGATGCGCCAAGGCGTTGGCATGGCGGTTGAGCGTGCCGTAGTCCAGGCACTGTCCACCGGACTCCACCGCGGGCGCTTCGGGCTGCCGCGCCGCCAGTGCCTCGAATACTTCCTGCAGCAGGGCCTGCTGCGGGAAGTCCACAGGGTCGCTGTTGAATTCCCGCAGCAGCTGGTCACGCTCGGCGTGCGGCAGCATCGCGAGGCTGCGCAGCTGGCGTCGCCCCTGACCCTGCAGGTCGTCTGCCAGCCCGCGCAGCACGCGCTCCATGTAGCCGGCCAGGCGCACCGCACCGGGACCCGGTAACGCGCTGATGCTCAGGCCGAATCCCTGCCCCAGATCGTCGATGGACACCGAGATCGGGAAGTTGCTCCGCGCCTGCCCGCTCAGCAGTTGCACGCCCTCCCAGGCACTGAGCAGGTACGCCCGTTCTTCGGCGCTGCTGGCTTCGTGGCTGTGTCGGTAGTTGAGCAGCGAGGTGAACAGCGGGAGCGGCGCCCGGATGCCGCTGCAGCGCTGCGCCAGCGCCAACGGCGCCTGCTCGTGCGCCAGCAGCTCGCCGAGGCGGCGGCCGGTATCGCGCACCGCGTCGGCAACCCGGACCTGCGCCAGGGGAATGCGGATCGGCAGGGTATTGATGAACATGCCGACGACCTGGTCGGTCGATCCCGCATCCTGAAGGCGGCCGGTCAGCACCGTGCCGAAAACGACGTCGTCGCGGCCGCTGCACTGCGCCAGCACCTGCGCCCAGGCCACGTGGAACAGCACTGCCGGAGTGACGCCGTGCTGGCGCGCGCTGTCGCGGATGCGCTGGGCAAGTAGGTCATCCAGGCGCACGCGCGCCTCGTCGAGCTCGCCGCCGTCGCCCTGTACGTCCAGCAAGCCGAACGGGGCCGTGGGTTCGTCGACATCACCCAGCTGTTCGCGGAAGTAGGTCTCGTGGTCCGCTTGCGGAACCTGCAGCCCGCGGGCGACGAAGTTGCGGTACGGCACGGGCGCGCCCAGGGTCGCGCCCTGCCCCTGCAACAGCGTGCGGATCTCCGACAGCAGGACTTCCTGCGCGATGTGGTCGCAGACCATGTGGTGGTTGAGCAGCGCCAGCAACCACTGCCCGGAATCCGGATCCTGCGCGGTGTACGCGGCCAGGATCGGCGCGCGCTGCAGGTCCAGGCGCAGGCGGCGTGGACTGGTCCGCGCCAGCAGCTGCGGCAGCGCCGGCTCCTGCGCCGACAGCGCCAGTTCGGTGACGGGCAGCACGGCATCGCGGTACACCACCTGCACCGGCGTGCCGACGTCCTGCCAGTGCACGGCGGTGCGCAGCAGGTCGTGGCGGTCGATCACCTGCTGGAGGGCGGCGAGGAAGCCGTCGAGGCGATGGCGTTCGTCGAACGCCAGCACCGACGACAGCAGGTAGGTGTCGCCTTCGCTGTCGCCATCGAGCAGGTGGTGGAACAGGATGCCTTCCTGCAGCGGGGCCAGCGGGTAGATGTCCTGGACATTGGCCACGCCGCCGGGCACGCCGGCGACGATGCGGTCGATCTCGCCCTGGGTGAGCCTCACCAGCGGGAGCATGTCCGGTGTCAGGGTGGTGGTGTCGGGTGTGATCGGATTGGGTACCACGACCTCATGCGCGACCGACGGGCCCGCAGGCGTCAGCTGGGCAGCGATCGCGCTCAGGACGGGCGTCATGAACACCGTGCGCGCATCCACCGCGAGGTCGCGTTGGCGCATGCGCTCGATCAGGCTGATCACCAGCAGCGAGTGCCCACCCAGTTCGAAGAAGTGGTCGTGGCGGCCGACGCGGTCCAGGCCGAGCAGTTCCTGCCAGATCGCGGCCATCGCCTGTTCGACCTCGCCCAGCGGGGCTTCGTACGCACGGCTGGCCACCGCGTTCTGGTCCGGCGACGGCAACGCGCGCCGGTCCAGCTTCCCGTTCGGCGTCAGCGGCATCGCCGCCAGGCTCACGAACGCGCTCGGGATCATGTGCTCGGGCAGCTCCTGCGCGAGCGCCTCGCGCAGCTGCGGCACCGACAGCTCCACGCCGTCGTCGGCCACCGCGTAGGCCACCAGACGCTGGTCGCCCGGCGTGTCCTCGCGCGCGATCACCACCGCCTCGCGCACCCCCGCGCAGGCCCGCAGCTTGGCCTCGATCTCGCCCAGCTCGATCCGGAAGCCGCGGATCTTCACCTGGAAGTCGTTGCGGCCCAGGTATTCCAGGTTGCCATCGGGCAGCCAGCGACCCAGGTCGCCCGTCTTGTACATACGCGCGTCCGGCGTACCGGCGAACGGATCGGCCAGGAAGCGCTCGGCCGTCAGTTCGGCACGATGCAGGTAACCGCGGGCCACGCCCACGCCCCCGATGTGGATCTCGCCCGCCACGCCCACCGGCACCGGCTGGCCCTGCCCGTCGAGCAGGTAGATGCGGGCGTTGCCCAGCGGCTTGCCGATCACCGGGCCGCCGCGGCTGTCGGCGATGCACTGGATCGTCGCATCCACCGTCGCTTCGGTCGGGCCGTACATGTTGTGGAAGCACACCACCGGCGAGGCCTTCAGCCGTTCCCACATCACCGGGCCGATCGGCTCGCCGCCCAGCAGCACGTTGCGCGGCCGGTAGCCGGTCGGCTCCAGCAGCCCGGCGGCCAGCAGGCCCTCCAGCTGCGAGGGCGTGCTGTCCAGCGCATCGATGCGCTGCTGTTCCAGGAAGCCCAGCAGCGCCGGGCCGCTGGCGCGGATCGCCTGCGGGATCAGCACCAGGCAATGCCCGGACAGCAGCTGCAGCAGGCCCTTGAGCGACATGTCGAAGGAGAACGCGGCGTTGAGCGCCACCCGCGAGTTCGGCGCGCAGGTCCGGTGCGTGGTGCGGCCCATCACCTGCCAGAAGTTCACCGCGCTGCCGTGTTCGACCATCACGCCCTTGGGCTGGCCGGTCGAACCGGAGGTGTAGATCACGTAGGCCAGCTGGCGCGGGCTCAGCGGCAGCGCCGGGTTGCTCGCCGGCTCGGCGGCGTCGGCGAAGTCGCGGTCCAGCACCAGCAGCGGGCATCCGGCCGCGGTGAGCATCGGCAGCTCGTCGCGCAGCACGGCCTGGGTCAGCACCGCCATCGGCGCGCTGTCGGCCAGCATGTAGGCCAGGCGGTCCACCGGATAAGCCGGATCCAGCGGCACGTAGGCGCCGCCGGCCTTGAGGATACCCAGCAGGCCCACGACCATGTCCAGGCTGCGCTCGGTGCAGATCGCCACGCGGTCATCGGGCTTGACGCCCAGCGCGATCAGGCGATGGGCGACCTGGTTGGCGCGGCGGTTGAGTTCGCCATAGGACAGGCGCACGCCGTCGTACTCGACGGCATCGGCCTGCGGCTGCTGCGCGGCCTGCGCCTCGAACAGCGTGTGGATCAGCGCGTCCTGCGGGTACGGCGACTGCGTCGCGTTGAAGCCGTGCACGACCTGGTCGCGTTCGGCCGTCGACAACAGCGACAGGCGGCTGACGTGTTGCGTGTCGTCGCTGACCATTTCCCGCAGTACGGCGACGAGATATTCGGTGAAGCGGACCACCGACGCGCGATCGAACAGTTCGGTCGAATAGGTCAGCTTGCCGATCAGGCCGGTGCCCGAATCGGCGAAGCCCAGGTCGAGGTCGAAATGGGAACTCACCTGCGGCGTGGCAATCGGCGCCAGTTCCAGACCGGGCAGCTTGAGCGCATCGGCGCCGACCGTGCTGTTCATGCTCAGCAACACCTGGAACACCGGGCTGTAGCTGAGGTTGCGCTCGGGCTGCAGCGCTTCGACGACCTGCTCGAACGGCAGGTCCTGGTGCGCATACGCGGCCACCAGCGTCGCTTTGATCCGCGCCAGCAGTCCCGCCACGGTCGGCTGGTCGGACAGGTCCACACGCAGCGCCAGCGTGTTGACGAAGAAGCCGATCAGCGGCTCGACTTCCGAGCGCGGGCGATTGGAGACCGGACTGCCGACGACGATGTCGTCCTGTCCACTCAGGCGCGACAGCAGCACCGACCAGGCCGCCAGCAGGGTCATGAACATCGTCACGCCGTGCCGCTGCGACAGGGCGCGCAGCCCGGCGCTGAGCTCGTCGCTCAGGTCCACTTCCACGAAATCGCCCGCATAGCCCTGCACCGGCGGCCGGGGCCGGTCGATCGGCAGTTCCAGCAGCGCCGGGGCGCCGCCGAGGTGATCACGCCAGAAATCCAGCTGCCTGCGCAGCACGTCGCCCTGCAGCCACTGGCGCTGCCAGGCCGCATAGTCGGCGTACTGGATCTGCAGCGGCGGCAAGGGATCCGGCTGGCCCTGGCTGAAAGCCGTGTACAGCGCACTGACTTCACGCACCAGCACGCCGTTGGACCAGCCATCGGAAATGATGTGGTGCTGGGTCACCAGCATCACGTGCTCTTGTTCGGACAGGCGCAGCAGACGGCCGCGGATCAACGGTCCGGTCGCCAGGTCAAAAGGCGCGCCGGCCTCACGCGCGGTGATGTCCGCCAGGGCCTCCGCCTGCGCGCGCGCATCGAGTGCACTCACGTCCTGTTCGACCATGGTGAAACCGACGTTTTCCGGTGCGATCACCTGGCGCGGCGTGCCGTCGACGCTGGCGAAGCACGTGCGCAGGTTTTCGTGGCGCGCGACGATGCGGTCCAGGCTGGCCTGCAGCGCGGCGCGGTCGAGCTTGCCCGAAAGCCGCAGCGCGGCCGAGACGTGGTAGGCCGCGCCCGCGGCCTGGTCAAGCTGGTCCAGGAACCACAGGCGCTGTTGCGCCCACGACAGCGGGATCGGTGCGCTGCGGTCCGCGAGCGGAATGCCCTGGCCCGATCCCTCGCCCGCGCGCTGCGCCATGCGCTGCTTCATCCGGTTCTGCAGGATGGTCCGCTTCAGCGCGTCCAGCGCCTCGTTCCTGTCACTCATTGATCGACTCTCGCTCCAACATCTGGCGCAACTCTTCTTCGGAGAGCGAGTCCAGCTCGCTCTGCATGCTTGCCAGGTCCTCGCCGAGGAAGCTTTCTTCCTGCAGCGCCTGGATGGATTCGGACAGCTCCAGCAAACCGGGCCGTTCGAACAGGGTCCGCAACGCGATGTCCACCTGGAACTGCTCGCGGATGCGGATCACCAGCTGCATCACCAGCAGCGAGTGCCCGCCCAGTTCGAAGAAGTGGTCGTGGCGGCCGACGCGGTCCAGACCCAGCAGTTCCTGCCAGATCGCGGCCATCGCCTGTTCGACCTCGCCCAGCGGGGCTTCGTACGCACGGCTGGCCACCGCGTTCTGGTCCGGCGACGGCAACGCGCGCCGGTCCAGCTTCCCGTTCGGCGTCAGCGGCATCGCCGCCAGGCTCACGAACGCGCTCGGGATCATGTGCTCGGGCAGCTCCTGCGCGAGCGCCTCGCGCAGCTGCGGCACCGACAGCTCCACGCCGTCGTCGGCCACCGCGTAGGCCACCAGACGCTGGTCGCCCGGCGTGTCCTCGCGCGCGATCACCACCGCCTCGCGCACCCCCGCGCAGGCCCGCAGCTTGGCCTCGATCTCGCCCAGCTCGATCCGGAAGCCGCGGATCTTCACCTGGAAGTCGTTGCGGCCCAGGTATTCCAGGTTGCCATCGGGCAGCCAGCGACCCAGGTCGCCCGTCTTGTACATACGCGCGTCCGGCGTACCGGCGAACGGATCGGCCAGGAAGCGCTCGGCCGTCAGTTCGGCACGATGCAGGTAACCGCGGGCCACGCCCACGCCCCCGATGTGGATCTCGCCCGCCACGCCCACCGGCACCGGCTGGCCCTGCCCGTCGAGCAGGTAGATGCGGGCGTTGCCCAGCGGCTTGCCGATCACCGGGCCGCCGCGGCTGTCGGCGATGCACTGGATCGTCGCATCCACCGTCGCTTCGGTCGGGCCGTACATGTTGTGGAAGCACACCACCGGCGAGGCCTTCAGCCGTTCCCACATCGCCGGTCCGATCGGCTCGCCGCCCAGCAGCACGTTGCGCGGCCGGTAGCCGGTCGGCTCCAGCAGGCCGGCGGCCAGCAGGCCTTCCAGCTGCGAGGGCGTGCTGTCCAGCGCATCGATGCGCTGCTGTTCCAGGAAGCCCAGCAGCGCCGGGCCGCTGGCGCGGATCGCCTGCGGGATCAGCACCAGGCAATGCCCGGACAGCAGCTGCAGCAGGCCCTTGAGCGACATGTCGAAGGAGAACGCGGCGTTGAGCGCCACCCGCGAGTTCGGCGCGCAGGTCCGGTGCGTGGTGCGGCCCATCACCTGCCAGAAGTTCACCGCGCTGCGGTGTTCGACCATCACGCCCTTGGGCTGGCCGGTCGAACCGGAGGTGTAGATCACGTAGGCCAGCTGGCGCGGGCTCAGCGGCAGCGCCGGGTTGTTCGCCGGTTCGGCGGCGTCGGCGAAGTCGCGGTCCAGCACCAGCAGCGGGCATCCGGCTGCGGTGAGCATCGGCAGCTCGTCGCGCAGCACGGCCTGGGTCAGCACCGCCATCGGCGCGCTGTCGGCCAGCATGTAGGCCAGGCGGTCGACGGGATAGGCCGGATCCAGCGGCACGTAGGCGCCGCCGGCCTTGAGGATGCCCAGCAGGCCCACGACCATGTCCAGGCTGCGCTCGGTGCAGATCGCCACCCGGTCGTCGGGCTTGACGCCCAGCGCGATCAGGCGATGGGCGACCTGGTTGGCGCGGCGGTTGAGCTCGTCATAGGACAGGCGCACGCCGTCGTACTCGACGGCATCGGCCTGCGGCTGCTGCGCGGCCTGCGCCTCGAACAGCGTGTGGATCAGCGCGTCCTGCGGGTACGGCGACTGCGTCGCGTTGAAGCCGTGCACGACCTCGTCGCGTTCGCTGGCGGGCATCGTGGCGAGGTGACGCACCGGCAGTTCCGGCCGCTCGTCGAGCGCGACCACCAGTTCACCGACCGCGGTGGCGAGGTAGCCGACCATCCGGTCGGGTTCGATCCCCGCCCCGCACTGCACGACCAGGCCAAAGGCCACGTCGAAGTCGTCGACCGACATGGTCACCGGATAGTTGGTCCGCACCGCGTCGCTGAGCACCTCGATGCCGTCCCAGACATGCGACGGCGTGCTCGATTCGTCGGGGTTGTGGCGGTAGTTGAGCAGCGCGGTGAACAGCGGCAACGGCGGCTGGATGCCGCTGCACCGCTGCGCGACGGCGAGCGGGGTCTGTTCGTGCGAAAGCAGCTCGCTCATGCGCAGGTAGGTGTCGCGCACTGCGTCGCGCACGCCCACGTTCGCCAGCGGGATGCGTAGCGGCAACGTGTTGATGAACATGCCGACGACGCGGACGGTACTCTCCGTCTCCTGCAGGCGACCCGACAGCACGGTGCCGAACACGACGTCGTCGCGGCCGCTGCACTGCGCCAGCACCTGGGCCCAGGCCACGTGGAAGAGGACGGCCGGATTGACGGCCTGCCTGCGTGCGCATTCGCGGATGCGCCGCGACAGGGCCTCGTCCAGGCGGATGCGCGTTTCCCGCACTTCGCCGGCGCTGTCGGCCTGCACGTCCAGGATCCCGAACGGCGCCGTGGGTTCGTCCAGGTCGCCCAGCTGCGCACGGAAGTAGGCCTCGTGCTCGCCTTCGGGCACCGCCAGGGTCCGCGAGATGAAGTCGCGGTAGGGCGTGGCCGGTGGCAGCGTCGCCCCGTGTCCCTGCAGCAAAGCCTGGATTTCGGCCAGGATCTGTTCCTGGGCCATGTGGTCGCAGACGATGTGGTGATTCATCAGCGCCAGCAGCCAGCGGCCGGTTTCCGGCTCCGGCGCGATGTAGGCCGCCAGGTTCGGTGCACGTCGCAGGTCCATGCGCATGAAGCGCGGGTCGGTGCGGGCCATCAGTTGCGGCAGCGCGGGTGCGTCCGCCGACAGCGCCAGTTCGGTGACCGGCATCGTCACGCGGCGGTGGACCACCTGCACGGGCCGGATGAGGTCCTGCCAGTGGATCGAACTGCGCAGGATGTCGTGCCGGTTGACCACCTGCTGCAGGGCCTGGAGGAAACCGTCCAGGCGCTGACGGTTGTCGAACGCCGTCGCTGTGCACAACAGGTAGGTGTCACCCCCTGTTTCGGCTTCCAGCAGGTGGTGGAACAGGATGCCTTCCTGCAGCGGCGCCAGCGGGTAGATGTCCTGCACGTTGGACACGCCACCCGGGACCTCCGCCACGATCCGGTCGATCTCGTCCTGGCTCAACCGCACCAGCGGCAGCAGCTCCGGCGTGATGGCGCCGGTGTCCGGCGCAAGCAGGTTGGGCGGGACTTCGTGGCGGCGTGCCGCCTTCGGCCCGCACACGAGCTGCGCCGCCAGTGCGCTCAGGGTCGGTGCCTGGAATACCGTGCGCACGTCGGCACTGAGACCGCGCTGACGCAGGTGTTCGATCAGGCTGATCATCAGCAGCGAGTGGCCGCCCAGTTCGAAGAAGTGGTCATGTCGCCCCACCCGTTCCAGGCCCAGAACCTGCTGCCAGATCTGCGCGAGGGCCTTCTCGACGCTGCCGACGGGCGCTTCGTACGCGCGGCTGGCTACCGCTGCCTGGTCGGGCACGGGCAGCGCCTTGCGATCGAGCTTGCCGTTGGGCGTGAGCGGGAATGCGGTCAAGCTCACGAACGCACCGGGGATCATGTACTCGGGCAGTTCCTGCGCCAACCGGTCGCGCAGACTGGCCACCGAGAGCTCCTCGCCCGCCTCCGGCACCACGTAGGCCACGAGCCGCTTCTCTCCGGGCGCCGCCGTGTAGGCGATCACGACGGCCTCGCGCACCTGCTCGCACGCGGCCAGCTTCGCCTCGATTTCGCCCAGCTCGATGCGGAAGCCGCGCACCTTGACCTGGAAATCGTTGCGGCCAAGGAACTCGATGTTGCCGTCCGGGCGATAGCGGGCGCGGTCGCCGCTGCGATACATGCGCGCGTGCGGCCGCGCGCTGAACGGATCAGGCACGAAGCGATGAGCGGTCAGGTCCTCCCGATTGAGGTAGCCACGCGCGACGCCGTCGCCGCCAATGTAGATCTCGCCCGCCACGCCCAGCGGCGTGGGCTGCAGGTTCTCGTCGAGGATGTAGATCTGCGTGTTGGCCAGCGGCCGGCCGATGGTGGCGCTGGACATCGACTGGTTGAGCGCATCGTGCTGGACGTACGCGGCCGTGCAGGTCACCGTGGTTTCAGTGGGGCCATAGGTGTTGATCAGCTTCAGCGCCGGCGGACGCACCGCGTCCCAGGCCTGCAGCTTCTGCGTCGAGACGGCGTCGCCGGTGACGTTGAACAGCCGGATGCCCGCGAGCTGGCGGTGGGCCTGCTCCGGATCCCGCTGCCATTGCGTGACCAGGGTGTGCCAATGCGCGGCGGTGATGTGCACGACGGTCAGTGGCAGCGTTTCGTCGGCGCTGGGTGTACCAAACAAGCCGCCGGTGGGCGCCACGCTTGCCCCGGCGCAGAAGGCCGGGAACATCTCCTCGATCGACACGTCGAAATTCAGCGAATTCTGCTGCAGCACGAGGTCGCCCGGCACCAGTCCGAACAGGCGCGCGGCGTCTATGACGTAGTTGACCAGGCCGCGGTGTTCGACCATCACGCCCTTGGGCTGGCCGGTCGAACCCGAGGTGTAGATCAGGTAGGCCAGGTGCGCCGAGGTCAGGCCCGCAACGTCCGGGTTGTGATCCGGCAGCGTGGCGAGCGAGGTGTCGGCATCCAGCACCAGCACGGCGTTTCCGGCGCCGGGCATCAGCGAGGCCGGCGGTACGGCATCGGCCAGCAGCGACTGCGTCAGCAGTGCGACCGGGCGGCTGTCCTCCACCATGTAGGCCAAGGCGGTCGGCGGGGTACGCAGGGTCCAGCGGCACGCACGCACCGCCGGCCTTCAGGATGCCCAGCAGGCCGGCCACCATGCCCGCGTTGCGCTCGGCGCACAGGGCCACCGGATCGTCCGGCTTCACGCCCAGCGCGATCAGGCGGTGTGCGACCTGGTTGGCGCGGCGGTTGAGTTCGTCATAGCTCAGGCGTTGGCCCTCGCAGACCACCGCCGTCGCATCGGGCTGCCGGAGGACCTGCGCCTCGAACAGCCCGTGGAGCAGTTGATCATGCGGATAGGCCACGTCCGTGTCGTTCAGGCCGACGAGCAGGTGCTGGCGTTCGGCGTCCGGCACCACGGGCAGGTGGCCGACCGGCTGCGTAGGCGCGTGCTCGAGGGCCGCCACCAGTCCGTCCAGCGCCATTTCCATGTAGCCGACCAGGCGCCTGGGATCCACGCCCGCCACGCAATGGGCGGTCAGCGCGAAGGCCTGGCCAAGATCGTCGACGGACATCGAGAGCGGATAGTTCGTCCGCTCCTCGACGCCGATCACCCGCATGCCTTCGAAAGGCGTCGACGAGGACGCGCTTTCCACCGGCGCCACGGCACCGCTCAGGCGATAGTTCATCAGCGCCGTGAACAGCGGCAGCGGGGCTTGCACGCCGCTGCAGCGCTGCGCCAGCGCCAGCGAGGCCTGCTCGTGGTCAAGCAGTTCGCTCAGGCCGCGATGCGCATCGCGCACCGCGTCGGCTACGCCGACCGTGCCCAGGCGGATGCGGATCGGCAGGGTATTGATGAATACACCCATCACCTGGCCCACACCCTCCGTGGACTGCATGCGGCCGGACAGCACCGTGCCGAAGACCACGTCGTCGCGGTTGCTGCACCGTCCCAGGACCTGCGCCCAGGCCAGGTGGAACAGCACCGCCGGGGTCACGCCATGCTGCCGTGCGCTCTCGCGCAGGCGTTGCGACAGGGCGTCGGCGATTGCGACGCGGGCTTCGTCGATGTGACCGCCATCGCCCTGGACATTCAGCAGTTCATAGGGCGCGGTGGGTTCGTCCACGTCGCCCAGCTGCCGGCGGAAGTAGGCCTCGTGCTCCTCGTCGGTCACCGCCAGCGTCTGCGCGATGAACGTGCGATACGCCACCGGCGTCGGCAATTCGGCTTCCCGGCCCTGGACCAGCAGCTGGATCTCCTGCAGCAGCAGCTGCATGGTGTAGTTGTCGTCGATGATGTGGTGGCTGAGCAGCGCCAGCAGCCATTCACCCGACTGGGGATCGGCGGCGACGTGCGCGGCCAGCAGCGGTGCACGCTGCAGGTCCAGCCGCATCCGGCGCGGATCGGTGCACGCCATCAGTTGCGGCAGCGCCGCCTCGGCGGTCGACAGCGTGATCTCGTGGACCGGCAGCGGCGCGTGGCGATGCACCACCTGTACCGGCTTGCCCAGGCCCTGCCAGTACACGCCCGTGCGCAGGATGTCGTGACGCCCGATGACGATCTGCATCGCCTCCAGGAAGCGGTCGAGGCGGTCGCGGTCCTCCAGCGCCACCACGGTGCGCACCAGGTAGGCATCGCCCTCGCCGCCCAGCAGGTGGTGGAACAGGATGCCTTCCTGCATCGGCGACAGCGGGTAGATGTCCTGGATGTTCGCCACGCCACCGGGGACCTGGTCGACGATGGCGTCGATCTGGGCCTGGGTCAGCTGCACCAGCGGCAGCAGGTCCGGAGTGATGGCCGTCGTGGCGGTGGTGATCGGGTTCGGCGCGACCTGCGCGTGTGCGCTGGCCGCCGTGTCTTCCACCAGCTGGGTCGCCAGGGCGCTCAGCACCGGCGTCATGAACACCATGCGCACGGTCGCGACCAGGCCGCGCTGGCGCAGGCGATCGATCAGACGGATGACGAGCGACGAATGCCCGCCCAGTTCGAAGAAGTGGTCGTTGCGGCCGACGCGGTCCAGGCCCAGCAGTTCCTGCCAGACCTCGGCGATCGCGACTTCCACCGGGCCCTGCGGCGCGTCGTAGGCGCGGCTTGCCACCGACGCCAGGTCCGGAGCGGGCAGGCCCTTGCGGTCCAGCTTGCCGTTGGGCGTCAGCGGCAGGACGTCCAGGCGCACGAACGCGCTGGGGACCATGTATTCGGGCAGGTGCTCGAGTAGTTGCGCGCGCAGCTCCGTCGCCGATGGCACGGTATCCGCGTGTGGCACCACATAGGCCACCAGGCGCTTGTCGCCGGCCGTGTCCTCGCGCGCGACGACCACGGCCTCGCGCACGCCGGCGCAAGCCGACAGCTTGGCCTCGATCTCGCCCAGTTCGATGCGGAAGCCGCGGATCTTGACCTGGAAATCGTTGCGCCCCAGGTATTCGAGTTCGCCATCCGGCAGCCAGCGACCGAGGTCACCGGTCCGGTAGAGCCGCGCGCCGGCTTCGCCGGAGAACGCATCATCGATGAAACGCTCGGTGGTCAGGTCCGGGCGGTTGAGGTACCCGCGCGCCACGCCGTGTCCGCCGACATACAGCTCGCCGGTGATGCCCGGCGGCAGCAGTTCGCCGTGGGCATCCAGCACGTACAGGGCCAGGTCCGGGATCGCCGTGCCGATCAGGCTGCCGCGTGCCTCGTACACGTCGGCTGCGGTGATGCGACGGTAGGTGGCATGCACCGTGATCTCGGTGATGCCGTACATGTTGATCAGGCGGGTGCGTTCGGCATCGTTGCGCTCGATCCACGGTGCCAGCGTGTGCAGTTCCAGCGCCTCGCCGCCGAAGATGACGGTGCGCAGCACGTGCGGAGCCTCACTGTCGGCCTGGGCCGCGATGAGCGAACGGAACGCGCTGGGGGTCTGGTTCAGCACGGTCACGCCTTCGCGTGCCAGCAGGCCGTAGAACTCTGCCGGCGCACGCGCGCACAGTTCGGGCACCACTACCAGCCGCCCGCCGTGCAGCAGCGCACCCCAGATCTCCCAGACCGAGAAATCGAAGGCGAACGAGTGGAACAGCGTCCACACGTCGTGGTGATCGAACGCGAACCAGCCCTGCGTGGCGTCGAACAGGCGCGTCACGTGCGCGTGCTCGACCATGACGCCCTTGGGACGTCCGGTGGAACCGGAGGTATAGATCACGTACGCCAGGTGGCGCGGCGTCAGGCCGTCGACCTGCGGATTGGCCGTTGGACCGGCCTGCGCGGCCGGCTCATCCAGGACCAACAGGGTCCGACCCTCCGAAGCCAGCATCGGCAGCCGCTCGCGCAGGCAGGCCTGGGTCAGCACTACGCGCGGTGCGGCATCCTCGAGCATGTACGCCAGGCGATCGGCCGGATACACCGGATCCATCGGAACGTACGCGCCACCTGCCTTCAGGACGCCCAGCAGGCCAACCAGCATCCCCAGGCCGCGCTCAACGCAGATCGCGACACGGTCGTCGGGCTTCACACCCAGCGCGATCAGGCGATGCGCCACCTGGTTCGCACGCCGGTTGAGCTCGCCGTAAGTGAGGCTCTGGCCATCGAACACGACCGCGGTGGCGTCGGGGCGCTCCTGTGCCTGCGCTTCGAAGCCGGCATGCAGCAGGCGGTCCTGCGCGAAGCTGGTGCACGCACCGCGACATTCGACGAGCATCTGCTCGCGTTGTGACGGGGACAGCAGCGGCAGTCGGCTCACCTGGATGGCGTCGTCCTTCACCATCGCGTCGAGGAGCGTGCGCCAATGGTCCAGCATCCGTTCGACGGTGCTGCGATCGAACAGGTCGGTTGCGTAGTTGAGGCTGCCGGTCAGGCCCCCGGCACCCTCGGCCAGGGACAGCGTGAGGTCGAACTGCGCGGTCTGCTGCCGCGTTTCGACGACGGACAACGCCAGGCCCGGCAGGCTCAGCGACGCGTCCGAAGACGCGTTGTTGAGCGCCAGCATCACCTGGAACACCGCGCCGTGGCTCAGGCTGCGCGTGGGCTGCAGCGCTTCGACCACCTGCTCGAACGGCAGGTCCTGGTGTGCGTAGGCACCCAGCGTGGTGGCCTTGATCTGCGCAAGCAGCCCGGCGACCGTAGGGTCGGCAGCCAGGTCGACGCGCAGCGGCAGGGTGTTGACGAAGAAGCCGATCAGCGGCTCGATTTCGGCACGCTGGCGATTGGCCACCGGGCTGCCGATCACGATGTCATCCTGCCCGCTCATGCGCGAGAGCAGGACGGACCAGCTCGCCAGCAAAGTCATGAACAGCGTGACACCGTGGCGCTGGGCCAGGCAGCGCAGGGAAGCACTGAGCGCGGCGTCCAGGCGCACCTCGACGCGGTCACCCCGGTAGCTCTGCACGGGCGGGCGCGGACGATCGGTCGGCAATTCCAGCAACGCCGGCGCGCCGGTGAGTTGCTGGCGCCAGAAATCGACCTGCGCCTGCAACGCCTCGCCCTGCAGCCACTGGCGTTGCCAGGCCGCGTAGTCGGCGTACTGGATCGGCAGCGGCGGCAGCGGATCGGCGCCGGCCTGGCAGAAGGCCGCGTACAGGGCGCCGACTTCGCCCACCAGCACCTCGGTCGACCAGCCATCGGAGACGATGTGGTGCTGGGTTACCAGCAGCACGTGTTCGCGCTCGGCCAGTCGCAACAGCTGGCCGCGTATCAGCGGGCCAGTCGACAGATCGAACGATGCCCGCGCCTCGGCCTCGCCGAGCGCTTGCACGCGCTGCTGTTGCGCGGCCGGATCGAGGCCGCGCAGGTCGACTTCGACCAGCGCGAAGCCGATATCTTCCGGCGCGATCAGCTGCCGGGGCTCGCCGGCGACGTTGACGAAGCTGGTACGCAGGTTCTCGTGGCGCGCCACGATGCGGTCCAGGCTGGCGCGCAGCGCGTCACGGTCGAGGTCGCCGCTCAGGTTCAGCGCGGCGGGGATGTGATACGCCGCACCCGCGGCGTCGTCCAGCTGATCCAGGAACCACAGGCGCTGCTGCGCCCAGGACAGCGGCAACGGCTGGCTGCGATCGACCGGCAGGATCCGGGACTGCGTGGTGCCAGCGGCACCGTCGACCACGCGCGCAAGCTGGGCCAGCGTCGGCTGCGCGAACACGTCGCGCAGCGCGACTTCCACGGACAGCACTGCCCGCAGGCGCGTCACCAGGCGCACCGCCAGCAGCGAGTGCCCGCCCAGTTCGAAGAAGTGGTCGTTGCGCCCGACCCTGTCCAGGCCGAGCAGTTGCTGCCAGATGCCGGCGATCGTGCGTTCCGTCTCGTCGGCGGGCTCTTCATACGCGCGCGTGGCGACGGCGGACTGGTCGGGAGCCGGCAGTGCCTTGCGGTCCAGCTTGCCATTCGGGGTCAGCGGCAGTGCCCCCAGGCGCACGAACGCGCTCGGGATCATGTAGTCGGGCAGTTCACGCGCCAGCTCGTCGCGCAGGTCCGCCACCGACAGCGGCGCCTCGTCGTGGCCGGCGACATACGCCACCAGGCGACGGTCGCCCGCCGCATCTTCGCCAACGATCACGGCCGCCTCGCGCACCCCGCGGCACGCGGCCAGCCGGGCCTCGATTTCACCCGGTTCGATGCGGAACCCGCGGATCTTCACCTGGAAGTCGTTGCGGCCCAGGTATTCGATATTGCCGTCCGGCAGCCAGCGCGCCAGGTCGCCGGTGCGGTACATGCGCGCATCGTCGCCAGCGCCGAACGGATCGGGCAGGAAGCGCTCGGCGGTGAGGTCGGGCCGGTTGAGATAGCCGCGCGCCACGCCCTGGCCGCCGACGAAGATTTCGCCGGCCACGCCCATCGGCACCGGCTCGCCGGCCCCGTCCAGAATGTAGGTGCGCGTGTTCGCGACCGGCCGCCCGATCGGAAGCGTGCCCGGGTGGGCATCGCCGGCACGATAGACCGTGGCCCACACCGTGCCCTCGGTCGGGCCGTATTCGTTGTAGAGCACCAGCGGCGGTTCGCATGCGGCGGCCATCTCGCGAAGGGCCGGCGGGCATGCTTCGCCCGCGACGATCACTTCCCTCAGGTGCGTCGGACCCGCGTCGGTCCGGGGCTGCGCTGCCAGCTGCTCCAGGATCAGTCGCGCCAGGGTCGGCACGCACAGCAGCGTGGTGACGCGGCCGGTCGCGATGCCATCGCAGATCGCGTCCAGGTCCTGCGTGGACTGCTTCTCCAGCACATGCAGCGTGCCGCCGGTGCACAGGGTGCCGAAGATGCCCGCGACCGAGCTGTCGAATGCGATCGACGACAGCAGCAGGAAGCTCTCGCAGCGGCCGTACTCCCCGATCCGCGCCAGCGTGGACGACACCAGGTGCCTGTGCTCGACCATCACGCCCTTCGGACGCCCGGTCGACCCCGAGGTGTAGATGACGTAGGCCAGGTGCTGCGGCCGCACTCCTCGAGTGGCCAGGTCGGGCTGGCTCTCGGGATGCTGCGCGATCTGCGCGACATCGGTCTCGCCGTCGACCAGGATCCTGCGCACTCCGGCCAGGGATGCCAGCACCGGCTCCAGCGACGCCTGCGTCAGCACCGCGAGCGGTGCGCTGTCCTCCAGCATGTGCGCCAGGCGATCGGCGGGATACGCCGGATCCAGCGGCACGTAGGCGCCGCCGGCCTTGAGGATGCCCAGCACCGCCACGATCATGTCGAGGCCGCGCTCCATGCAGATGGCGACACGGTCGTCCGCGCCGACACCGATCGCGACCAGATGGTGAGCCAGCTGGTTCGCACGGCGGTTCAGCGCGTCGTAGGTGAGTGCGTCCCCATGGAACTGCACTGCGGTCGCGTCAGGCGAGGCCGCCGCCTGTGCCTCGAACAGTTCGTGGACCAGGCGATCCTGGGGGAAGTGGCTGGGCGCCGGGTTGAAGCCCGTGAGCAGCAGCTCGCGCTGCGCCGGCGACAACAGCGGCAGTCGACTGACACGCCGTGCGTCGTCCGCCGTCATGCCCTGCAGCAGGGTGGCCCAGTGCCCGAGCACGCGCTCCATCGTGGCGTGGTCGAACAGGTCGGTCGCATACACCAGGTCCACGGCCAGACCGTCGCGCGTATCGGAGATGGACAGGGACACGTCGAACTGCGCGTGCCGCTGCGCGGGGCGCGCCTGGGAAAGGTCCAGGCCCGGCAACGCGAGCGCGTCGTCGCCCAGGTCATGCATCGCCAGCATCACCTGGAACAGCGGGCTGTGGCTGAGGCTGCGGGAGGGCTGCAGTGCTTCGACGACCTGTTCGAACGGCAGGTCCTGGTGCTGCCAGGCGCCCAGCGTGGTGGCCTTCACCTGCGCGAGCAGGTCGGCCACGGTCGGATCGCCCGCCAGGTCCACGCGCAGCGCCAGCGTGTTGACGAAGAAGCCGATCAACGGCTCGATCTCGGCGCGCTGGCGATTGGCCACCGGGCTGCCGATCACGATGTCGTCCTGCCCGCTCACGCGCGACAGCAGGGCCGACCAGCCGGCCAGCAGGGTCATGAACAGCGTCGTGCCATGGCGCTGCGACAGCGCCTGCAGGCCATCGCGCAGGGCGCGCGGCAGGGTCAGCGACACCGTGTCGCCGCGATAGCTCTGCACCGCCGGACGTGGGCGGTCGGTGGGCAGCTCCAGCAGCGCCGGCGCGCCGGCCAGTTGCTGGTGCCAGTAGTGGGTCTGCTCTTCCAGCACTTCGCCGTGCAGCCACTGGCGCTGCCAGGCCGCGTAGTCGGCGTACTGGATCGGCAGCGGCGGCAGCGGATCGGCGTGACCCTGGCAGAAGGCCGCGTACAGCGCGCTGACTTCGCGCACCAGCACGCCGATGGACCAGCCGTCCGAGACGATGTGGTGCTGGGTCACCAGCAGCACGTGTTCGTGTTCGCCCAGGCGCAGCAGCCGGCCACGGATCAGTGGGCCGGTGGCCAGGTCGAACGGCGCGGCGGCTTCGGCGGCGCCCAGTTCGGCCAGTTGCGCCTGCTGCGTGGCGGCGTCCAGGCCGCGCAGGTCGTGCTCGACCAGCATGAAGCCGATGTCGGCCGGTGCGATCACCTGCTGCGGTGTGTCGTCGTGGCTGACAAACGTGGTGCGCAGGTTCTCGTGGCGCGCCACGATCCGGTCCAGGCTCGCGCGCAGCGCGGCCTGGCCCAGTTCACCGCGCAGGTTCAGCGCGGCCGGGATGTGATACGCGGCGCCGGCGGCATGATCGAGCTGGTCGAGGAACCACAGGCGCTGCTGCGCCCACGACAGCGGCAGGGGCTGCGTGCGGTCGACGGGCAGGATCACGTCCTGCGCGGCGGTCGACGCGGTGGCCGCCAGCTGGGCCAGCTGCGCCAGCGTCGGCCGCGCGAACACGTCGCGCAATGCGACCTCCACACCCAGCACGGTGCGCAGGCGCGTCACCAGGCGCACGGCGAGCAGCGAGTGGCCGCCCAGTTCGAAGAAGTGATCGTGGCGGCCGACCTGGTCCAGGCCCAGCAGGTCCTGCCAGATGCCGGCGATGCGCGTCTCCAGCTCGCCCACCGGCGCCTCGTACGCGCGGGTGATGACGGCCGACGCGTCCGGCGCCGGCAGCGCCTGGCGATCGAGCTTGCCGTTGGGGGTCAGCGGCAGGGCCGCCAGGCGGACGAACGCCGCCGGAATCATGTACTCGGGCAGGTCGCGGGCCAGCTGGTCGCGCAGCGGCGCCCCCGGCAGCTCCTGATCGTCGTGGGCGACGACGTAGGCCACCAGCCGCTTGTCGCCGGCGCCGTCCTCGCGCGCGACCACGACCGCTTCGCGCACCCCCTCGCAGGCGGCCAGGCGCGACTCGATCTCGCCCAGTTCGATGCGGAAGCCGCGGATCTTGACCTGGAAGTCGTTGCGGCCCAGGTACTCGATGGTGCCGTCCGCGCGCCAGCGACCCAGGTCGCCGGTGCGGTACATGCGCGCCTCGACCTCATCGCTGAACGGATCGGGGAGGAAGCGCTCGGCGGTGAGGTCGGGACGGTTGAGATAGCCGCGCGCCACGCCATGGCCGCCGATGAACAGCTCGCCCGTCACGCCCACCGGCACCGGCTCGCCCGCACGGCCCAGGATGTAGACCTGCGTGTTGCCGATCGGACGGCCGATCGGAATGGCGCGCAGCGCCGCATCCGCCGGCGTGAGCCGGAAGGTCGCAGCGAACGTGGTGGTTTCCGTGGGGCCGTAGCCGTTGATCAGCTCGCGCGGGGGCGTCGCCCCGCGCAGCACACGCGTCGCGGTGCGCGGGTCCATCACGTCGCCGCCGCTGAGCAGGAATGACAGTCGCCGGAAGGCCGGCGCCAATGCGTCCGCGTATTCGTTGAACAGGCCTGCGGTCAGCCACAGCGCGGTGACGCCGCCCCGCAGCAGTGTTTCGTTCAGCGCAGCCGGATCCATCACGGCCGCCTGCGGAACTACCAGCACGCGGCCGCCATTGAGCAGGCCAGCCCAGATTTCCCAGGTCGAGGCATCGAAGGCCGGATTGGCGCAGTGGGCGACGCAGTCGGACGGACCGATCGACGCGAATCCGCTGTTGATGGCCAACCGCAGCACGCTGCGATGCTCGACCATCACGCCCTTGGGCTGGCCGGTCGAGCCCGAGGTGTAAAGCACGTAAGCCAGGTGGCGCGAGGCCAGGCCGGGCACCCGCGGATTCGCGGTCGGCCCGTCGAAGACCTCCTCGTCCAGCGCCAGCGTGGGCGCGGACGATGCATCGGCGACCGGCAATCGATCGCGCAATGCGGCCTGCGTCAGCACCACCCGGGGCGCGCTGTCGGCGAGCATGTACGCCAGGCGCTCGGCGGGACAAGCCGGATCCAGCGGCACGTAGGCGCCGCCGGCCTTGAGGATACCCAGCACGCCGACGATCATTCCGGCGCTGCGCTCCATGCAGATCGCCACGCGGTCATCGGCCTTGACGCCCAGGGCGATCAGCCGATGCGCAACCTGGTTGGCGCGGCGATTGAGCTCGCCATAGCTCAGGGTCTGGCCGTCGCACTCCAGCGCGGTCACGTCCGGCTGCATGGCCGCGAACGCCTCGAAACGCTCGTGGATCAGGCCGTCGTGCGGGTACTGCGCCTGCGTCTGGTTGAAGTCGCGCAAGAGCTGGTCGCGCTCCGCGCGCGACAACAGCGGCACGCGCGCGATGCGCCGCGCGTCATCGGCGAGCATGCCGTCGAGCAGGGTCAGCCAGTGGCCCGCGAGGCGTTCGATGGTGCTGCGGTCGAACAGGTCCTGCGCGAACACCAACTGGCCAGTGATGCCATCATCGGTATCGGTCAGCGATACGAACAGGTCGAACTTCGCCGTCGGCTCGCCCGATTCGCTCGCCGTCAGCGAGAGCCCCGGCAGACGCAACTCGGCTGCGGCCGGCGCGCTGTCGAGCGCGAACATCACCTGGAACAGCGGGCTGTGGCTGAGGCTGCGGGAGGGCTGCAGTGCTTCGACGACCTGTTCGAACGGCAGGTCCTGGTGCTGCCAGGCGCCCAGCGTGGTGGCCTTCACCTGCGCGAGCAGGTCGGCCACGGTCGGATCGCCCGCCAGGTCCACGCGCAGCGCCAGCGTGTTGACGAAGAAGCCGATCAACGGCTCGATCTCGGCGCGCTGGCGATTGGCCACCGGGCTGCCGATCACGATGTCGTCCTGCCCGCTCACGCGCGACAGCAGGGCCGACCAGCCGGCCAGCAGGGTCATGAACAGCGTCGTGCCATGGCGCTGCGACAGCGCCTGCAGGCCATCGCGCAGGGCGCGCGGCAGGGTCAGCGACACCGTGTCGCCGCGATAGCTCTGCACCGCCGGACGTGGGCGGTCGGTGGGCAGCTCCAGCAGCGCCGGCGCGCCGGCCAGTTGCTGGTGCCAGTAGTGGGTCTGCTCTTCCAGCACTTCGCCGTGCAGCCACTGGCGCTGCCAGGCCGCGTAGTCGGCGTACTGGATCGGCAGCGGCGGCAGCGGATCGGCGTGACCCTGGCAGAAGGCCGCGTACAGCGCGCTGACTTCGCGCACCAGCACGCCGATGGACCAGCCGTCCGAGACGATGTGGTGCTGGGTCACCAGCAGCACGTGTTCGTGTTCGCCCAAGGCGCAGCAGCCGGCCACGGATCAGTGGGCCGGTGGCCAGGTCGAACGGCGCGGCGGCTTCGGCGGCGCCCAGTTCGGCCAGTTGCGCCTGCTGCGTGGCGGCGTCCAGGCCGCGCAGGTCGTGCTCGACCAGCATGAAGCCGATGTCGGCCGGTGCGATCACCTGCTGCGGTGTGTCGTCGTGGCTGACAAACGTGGTGCGCAGGTTCTCGTGGCGCGCCACGATCCGGTCCAGGCTCGCGCGCAGCGCGGCCTGGTCCAGTTCACCGCGCAGGTTCAGCGCGGCCGGGATGTGATACGCGGCGCCGGCGGCATGATCGAGCTGGTCGAGGAACCACAGGCGCTGCTGCGCCCACGACAGCGGCAGGGGCTGCGTGCGGTCCACGGGCAGGATCACGTCCTGCGCGGCGGTCGACGCGGTGGCCGCCAGCTGGGCCAGCTGCGCCAGCGTCGGCTGCGCGAACACGTCGCGCAATGCGACCTCCACGCCCAGCACGGTGCGCAGGCGCGTCACCAGGCGCACGGCGAGCAGCGAGTGGCCGCCCAGTTCGAAGAAGTGATCGTGGCGGCCGACCCTGGGCCAGGCCCAGCAGGTCCTGCCAGATGCCGGCGATGCGCGTCTCCAGCTCGCCCACCGGCGCCTCGTACGCGCGGGTGATGACGGCCGACGCGTCCGGCGCCGGCAGCGCCTGGCGATCGAGCTTGCCGTTGGGGGTCAGCGGCAGGGCCGCCAGGCGGACAAACGCCGCCGGAATCATGTACTCGGGCAGGTCGCGCGCCAGCTGGTCGCGCAGCGGCGCCACCGGCAGCTCCTGATCGTCGTGGGCGACGACGTAGGCCACCAGCCGCTTGTCGCCGGCGCCGTCCTCGCGCGCGACCACGACCGCTTCGCGCACCCCCTCGCAGGCGGCCAAGCGCGACTCGATCTCGCCCAGTTCGATGCGGAAGCCGCGGATCTTGACCTGGAAGTCGTTGCGGCCCAGATACTCGATGGTGCCGTCCGCGCGCCAGCGACCCAGGTCGCCGGTGCGGTACATGCGCGCCTCGACCTCATCGCTGAACGGATCGGGCAGGAAGCGTTCGGCGGTGAGGTCGGGCCGGTTGAGATAGCCGCGCGCCACGCCATGGCCGCCGATGAACAGCTCGCCCGTCACGCCCACCGGCACCGGCTCGCCCGCACGGCCCAGGATGTAGACCTGCGTGTTGCCGATCGGACGGCCGATGTGCGCGGCGAACCCTTCAGCGCGCGGCATCTCGACCCACGTCGAATAGGTCGTCGTCTCCGACGGGCCATACAGGTTCACCACGCGCTGCGCGTGGCTGGACGCGAAGATCCGCTCCACCAGTTCGCGCTTCAGCGGCTCGCCGGCCAGGTTGACCGTGCCCACGGTCGACGCCAGCCCGGGTTCGCCGATGATCGCGGCCATCGCGGAGGGCACGGTGTTGACCAGCGTGGTGCCCGCCAGCGTCGTCGCGGACGCGACCAGGTCCTGCACCAGGCGCACGGTGGCGCCGGTGCTCAGCGGCAGGAACAACTCGAACACGGCCAGGTCGAAGTTGATCGACGTCGACAGCAGCGTGGTCGCCAGCTGGGAGTCGTCGAAACAGGTCCTTGCCCAGGCCAGCAGATTGACCGTGTTGACGTGTTCGATCATCACGCCCTTGGGCTGACCGGTCGAACCCGAGGTGTAGATGATGTAGGCCAGGTGGCGCGCGCTCAGGCCCGGCACCTGCGGGTTGGATTTCGATCCGCCTGTCAGTTCCTGGTCCAGCAACAACAGCGGCGCGCCGGCCGTGCCGAGCATCGGCAGGCTGTCGCGCAGCGCCGTCTGCGTCAGCACGATGCGCGGCGCACCATCGGCGAGCATGTAGGCCAGGCGGTCGGCCGGATAATTCGGATCCAGCGGCAGGTACGCGCCGCCGGCCTTGAGGATGCCCAGCATGCCCACGACCAAGTCGACCGTGCGCTGTGCGCAGATCGCCACCCGGTCGTCCGGCCGGACACCGCGTTCGATCAGATGATGGGCCAGCTGGTTGGCTCGTTCGTTGAGCTCGCGATAGCTCAGGTGCCGGCCCGCATGCTCCAGTGCGATGGCATCGGGACGCGCCGCGGTCTGCGCCTCGAACAGGCCATGGATCAGCCCGTCCCGCGCGTACTCCAGGTGCGTGTCGTTGAATCCAAGCAGCAGCTGCGTTCGCTCGTCATGCGAGAGCAATGGCAGGTGCGAGACCAGTTGCGTGTCATCGGCGACCATGCCCTCGACCAGCATCAACCAGTGCCCGGCCAGGCGGTCGATGGTGGCGCGGTCGTACAGCGCGGTGTCGAACTTGAAGGCGCAGCGTATGCCGCCCTCCAGTTCGATCGTCTCCAGCATCAGCCCCATGCCCTCGTCGCCGCCACTGCGGCAGGCCGCGTATGGCGTGAGTTCGATGCCGCCCCAGCGGACCCGGCAGGTTGCATCCCCGTCATTCCACAAGGCGGGCAGACCGCCGCCCTGGCGCGCGTTCTGGAACACGAACATCGTCTGGAAGAAGGCGTGCTGGCACGACGCGCGGTCCCACGACAGTTCCTCGACGAGGCGGGAGAACGGATAGTCCTGGTTGCTCATGCCGCGCAGTGCAGTGCCACGCACGCTGCGCAGCACGTCCGCAACGCGCAGGCCGGCATCGAACTGCGTCCGCAGCACGATGGGATTGACGAAATCGCCGACCACGCGGTCCCATTCGGCGCGGCTGCGCCCCGGCATGGGCGCACCCACGCAGATGTCGTCCTGCCCGGCGTGCCTGTGCAGCAGCATCTGGTAGGCCGCCAGCAGCGTGGTGAACAGCGTCCCCGAGTGACGGCGGGCGAGCGCGTGCAGTCGGGCGGTGAGTTCCGGCTCGATCGTCAGCGTGACTTCATCGCGATCACCCGTGCCCGCGGTCAGCGCACGATCGGTAGGCAGCTGCAGGACCTGCGGGCCGTCACCGATGCAACGCTCCCAGTACGAACGCTGGGCGGCGGCGGCCGGGCTGGCGAGCCAGTCCTGCTGCCAGCGCACGTAGTCGTGATAGCCGGGGCCGTCGGCGACAGGGTTGCCCGGACTGTCGTCGCGCGCAAGCAGGCCACCCAGTTCCTCCAGCAGCTGCCAGTACGACCAGCCGTCGACCACGATATGGTCGAAAGCCAGCATCAACACATGTTCGCCCGCTCCACGCGCGTACACGGCAGCGCGCATCAACATCCCGCGATCCAGGTCGAATGCCTGCGCGCCATCGCGCCGGACCAGCTCCAGCAGGGCGTTCTCGCCCATGGTGGACGCATCGACCCACGCCAACGGCACGTCGACGCAGGGTCCGATGCACTGCTCGAACTCGCCATCTCGATCGCGCAAACGGGCGCGCAGCATCGGATGACGATCGGCCAACTGGCGCAGGGCGCGTGCCAGCGTCCCGCGGGCGAGGTCCCCGTGGACCACCGCGGTGAAGACGTTGTTGTGGCTGCCCTGGGCCGCCGGGTCGAAGCGGTAAAGAAAGCCGCGGCTGCGCTGTGCGGCGGACAACGGCATCCACTCGCCGGCCTGGATCGGGTGCGTCATGCGGGGATCCTGGAGTCGAGTTCGAGTTGGACGGACTGGCTGCTTTCGAGTTCGCCGAACCGCTCACCCAGGAACTGCGACAGCTCACGGATGCTGGGGTTGTCGAACAGCCATTCCAGTTCGACCTCGACACCGAGCAACTCTTCCAGCTTGCGCGTCAGCCGCAATCCGATCAGGGAGTCCACACCCTGTTCGGCGAATGGCTGCGTCACGCAGATCTGCGATCGGTCGACCTCCATCAGCTCCGACAACGCATCCCTCAGCCACTGCTCGTGCCTGCTCATCGCACTTCCTCCCTGACCACACCAATTCCATTGCGATGCCGCGCCATAAGGCGCGGCTCGTGCACTCACCACGAATAACGGGTACCGCGGCTGCCTCTTGCGGTCAGGCCGCCGCGACGCGCTCGAGCGCTCCCGTCAGGTAATCCGTCGCGCATTGCCTGCGGCGCACCTTCCCGCTCGACGTCCGTGGCAGCGCGCCAGGTCGGAGCAGGACGATGTCCGAGACCGGCAGGCCGTATTCAGCGCTCACGCAGGTGCGCATCGCGCTGAGCACGACCGGCCACTCCGGATGGCGCCGCAGCCACTCACGCTTGAGCTCGAACACCACGACGAGGCGCTCGCCGTTGCCGTCGCGCACACCGAAGGCCGCGCCACCGGATTGACGCAGGGCATCGTGGCTGCGCTCGCAGCGGTCTTCGATGTCCTGCGGCACGTATTTGCGGCCGTTGACGATGATCAGGTCCTTGAGACGGCCGGTGACATAGAGCTGTCCGTCCTGCATGAAGCCCAGGTCACCCGTGCGCAACCACGGCGCGCCATCCCCGACGCCGGCGATCCGTGCGCGGAACACCTGCTCGTTGAGTTCCGGCCGCATCCAGTAACCATCGGCGACGCTGCGTCCGCTGACCCAGATCTCCCCGCAGCCGCCCGGCGGCATGCGCGTGCACGTGTCGGGGTCCACGATCTCCACGCGCGCATCGCGGCGCGGCAGGCCGCAGCCGACCACGTCGGTGCCTTCGTGCGGATGGAGCGACGGCACCATGCCGACCCGCGCGCCGGTGATCAGCAGCGTCGATTCGGCCATGCCATAGCAGGGATAGAACGCGCCCGCGTTGAAACCGTGGCTGGCGAAACGCTCGGTGAAACGGGCGATCACCGCGGCGCGTATGGGTTCGGCGCCGCAGAACGCCACTCGCCACGTCGACAGGTCGACGCCTTCGATCGACCCGGGCTGGATCGTGCGCGCAGCCAGGTCGTACATGAAATTCGGCCCGCCGCTGACGGTGATGCCGAACCTGGAAATGATCTGCAGCCAGCGCTCCGGGTACTGCACGAATTCGGCCGGCGACATGAAGCCGGCAGAGCAGCCCGAGTACATGAACTGAAGCACGCCGCCGACCAGGCCCATGTCATGGAACAGCGGCAGCGCCGTGAACAGCCGGGAGTCCGGCGAGAGCTCCATCGCGTCCTGGATCGTCGCGCAGTTGTGCACGAGGTTGCCGTGGGTCACCACGACACCCTTCGGATCCCCGGTGGAGCCCGAGGTGTACTGCAGGAACGCGGGCGCGGATTCTTGGGGAATGACCGGCCGCCACGAAGCGTAGGCGAGCCCCGTGTCCTGCGCGATGTCACGCACGTCGATGCCGACCAGGGCGTCGTCCTCGAAGGCGAGCTCCGGGTTGGCCAGGTCGTCGGAATCGAAAAGGATCGCCCGCGCGTCCGCATCGCGGACGATGTGCTGGAGCCGGCTTTGCAGGGCCTGCCGCCTCGGCGGCGAGGCCGGTACCGCAACCACGCCCGCGAACAGGCAGGCATAGAAGGTGATGACGAAATTCTTCTGCGACTTGCAGACCAGCACGGCACGCTGGCCCGACAACCCCTGCGCCTGCAGATGCCGGGCCAGGCCGGAGGCGTGCTCGAACAGCGACGCGAAGGTCAGCACTTCCTGGGCCAGCCCGGCCCCTTTGAAGAAGCGGCATGCAATGCCATCGGGCTGCAATTGCGCGCGATGAAGCGCGATCTCAGGAAAACTTTCCACGCCAATCCCCTAGCAAACTGCAAGTGCGCACTTCCATTCGCGACCCGTGCCGACAGACATCTTCATCCAGGGCAATCAACCTCGTCCGAGGTTTCGCCCTGATGACAAAAAGATGTTTTCCCCCTGCCAGCGTGTCGAATACTATTCGACGCGGCGCAGTCTTCCACCGACAGGGGCGTTGGTCAAGTGCGGCCCGTGATGTATATTCCGGGCCGGATTTCAAGGATGAAGGAATCATGGGACGCGCCTGCTCCCCCTGTCTGACCGCTCGCGGGATGCGTGCACCGGTGCCGTCACGCACCTGCCCGGAACCCTTCCGGCCCGCTCTGAAGCGATCCAAGCCCGTCCCCGATACCCGTGCGCACACCGCGCGAAACGGCTTGTTTCCAGCTATTTCTTCCTTCCGCATCGCCTCTCCCGTCATCGGGTCGCACGGCGAATGCATCCGGCCTGCAGCCGTCGGCTGACCAGCAATGAAATCCATTCCTTATCCATTGGCCACCCGCCTGGCCGTGCTGGTGCTGCTGCCCGTGATTGGCGGCGCCGCATGGCTGCACCACTCGTTGCGCGCCAGCCTTCCGCCGGAAGGCACCTTCCAGCTCACGCGTGAAGTCTCGGCGCCGGTGTCGATCACCCGCGACGAAAACGGGGTGCCGCACATCCGCGCCACCACCGATATCGACGCCTTCCATGCGGTCGGGTATGCGCATGCGCAGGACCGGTTGTGGCAGTTGGAACTCCAGCGTCGCCTCGCCAGCGGTCGCCTGAGCGAGGTCTTCGGAAAGAAGAGCATCGATACCGACGTCTGGTTCCGCACGCTCGGCCTTTACGAATCGGCCAGATCGGCGTGGCCGGCACTGAGTCCGCAGGCGCAGCGCTCGCTCACCGCCTACGCGGCAGGCATCAATGCGTGGATCGCCGAAGGGCACAGCCTGCCCGCGGAGTTCCGCGTGCTCGGGATCAAGCCCGAGCCCTGGACCGAGCTCGATTCGCTGGCGTGGGTGAAGGTATTCGCGCTGGACCTGGGCGGCAATTTCCGTCGCGAGATCGACCGTTACGTGGCGCGGCAGGCATTGAGCGAACCGCAGCTGACGGCGTTCTTCCCCAACTATCCGGCCGATGCGCCGGCGACCGTCGCGGCGATTTCAGGGCGACCGTCCGCACCGCTTGAAGCCTTGGCGCAACTGCAGCAGCAACTGGAAACCGAGCATGCCATCGGCGGCACCAACGTCGGCAGCAATGCCTGGGTGGTGTCCGGGCGCCACACCCGCGACGGCGCGGCCCTGCTTTCGAACGACCCGCACCTGGGGCTGCAGATTCCTTCGCTGTGGTACGCGATGAACGTGGATGCGCCGGCATTCAAGGTCTCCGGCATGAGTCTGGTCGGCCTGCCGGTCGTGGTGCTGGGGCGCAACGCGCACATCGCGTGGGGCGGCACCAACATGATGGCCGACGTCCAGGACCTGTTTTTCGAGCGCACCGATGCATCCGGGGAGCGCTATCTCGCGCAGGGCCAGTGGCTGCCGTTCAGTACGCGCGTGGAGACGATCGACGTGCGTGCCGATTTTCCCGAGCAGCTGCGCCGCCGATACGCTCCGGTCACGCTCAAGGTCCGGTCCACCCGCAATGGGCCGGTCATCAGCGATTACCACGGCGTCTTCCGCCAGCCCGTCACCCTGCGCTGGACGGCACTGGAAGCCGGGGACACCAGCTATGAAGCCTTCTTCCGCCTCAACCAGGCGCGCGACTGGGAAGGCTTCAAGGCAGCGCTGGCACGCCATGTCGCCCCGGCGATGAACCTGCTTTTCATCGATCGCGCGGGCAACATCGGCTACCTGGGCGCCGGGCGCATCCCGGTGCGCAGGCAGGGCGAAGGCACGCTGCCCTCGCCCGGCTGGGATGACGCCTGGGGCTGGTCGGGCCAGGTGTCGCCCTCGCAATGGCCGCAGAGCTACAACCCGCCCTCTGGCTTCATCGTCAACGCGAACAACCCGGTCGCCAACCACGACGATCCCTACTTCATCTCGCACGACTGGGCGCCCACGTCGCGCGCGCGTCGCATCGAGTACCTGCTCCGGCAGCGCATCGCATCGGGCAAGGGGTTGACGGCGCAGGACATGCAGCACATCCAGGCCGACACGGTCGACATGGACGCCGCAGCGATGATGTCCGTGCTGCGCAAGCGCCTGCCCAGGGGCGAACACGCCTCGCAGGCCGCCGAGTACCTGAAGGACTGGAATGGCGACATGCGCGCCGACAGCCAGGCCGCGGCGATCTTCAGCGTCTGGATGCGGCACTTCCGTCAGCGCGTGTTCGGAGCAGCGCTGCAGGGCTCCTGGGAACAGCAACCCGCCAACCGCATCCTGCGGGGCCTGCAGGAAGACGTGCCGCTGGACTATCTGCGCACACTGGCCGGTGAATCCTCGGCCAGGAACGGTGGATCGACGTGGTGCGACGACGCCGGCACGCCCGCGCCCGAGACCTGCGAGGAAGCCCTGGCGGATTCGCAGAAGAGCGCGCTGTGGGAGCTGTACAAGCTCAAGGGCGACTGGAGCATGGCCAGCTGGCGCTGGGACGGCGTCCAGCGCACCGCCTATGACCACACGCCCTTCAGCGACTTCAAGCCCCTCGACCGGATCTTCCAGCGGCGCATCGGCAACGGCGGCTCCGCCGGTTCGATCAATGTCGCCGCCTCGGACTTCAAGGGCGCTGACGGCTATCTGCAGAAGTTCGGCCCGGGCTTCCGCCAGATCATCGCCCTGCGCGGCGCGCGCACGTCGCACTACTACATGAACTCGACGGGGCAGTCCGGGAACTTCATGAGTCCGCACTACGACGACATGGTCGTGCCCTTCCGCGACGCCCGCTTTCTCACCCTGGACGACGCACCCGCTGCGTCCGGGAAACCCGCTGCCCACTAGCCCGGCGCCGGTGCAGGGACGCAGGCCACATCAGGAACCGCGGCATGAACATGTTTGCTGAATTCTCCCGCAAGGCGCCCAACCGGGTGTTCCTGTCGATCCTGCTCGGAGGCGTCTCGGGGGTGTGCTATTCGCTGCTGATCCCGCTGATCCTCAGCGTGCTCAAGCCGGGCGACATGCGCTTCGACGAGATCGCCCAGGCGCCTACGCGCATCGCGTCCCTCGAGGTCTCGAACGCGCCGTTCGCGATGGTGTTCATCGCCGTCTGCCTCTTCATCCTTGTCAGCCGGACGTTGTCGCAGGTGATGCTGACCCGGGTCGCGATCAACGTGGCCTCCCAGTTCCGCGAACGGCTGTACCAGCAGATCGCATCGGCGCCGCTGTCGGCGCTGGAGTCCATCGGCGAGGCCCGGCTGATCACCGCGCTGACCACCGACGTGCCGCGCATCGTGATGGGCGCCCGCCTGCTCCCAGACATCCTCATCAGCATGGTCACGCTGGTGGGCATGCTCGGCTTCCTGCTGGTGCTCAACTCCGACGTGTTCTGGTTCGTGCTCGGCTGCATCGCCTTCGGCGCGCTGAGCTACCAGGTACCGATGATGATCGGCCGGCGCTACTTCATCGGCGCCCGCCGCAGCTTCGACAGCCTGCAGGGGTCGATCCACGGCCTGATCCGCGGCATCAAGGAGCTCAAGCTCAACGACACCAAGCGCCAAGCCTTCTTCGACTCGGTGCTCATGGCGCACGAGAACGAGGTCCGGCGGCAGGAAAAGACCGGCAACACGATCGTCCGCTCGGCCAGCAACTACGGCGACCTGCTGAGCTTCTTCGTGATCGGCTCGATCATCTTCATCTTCGTCAACTACCGGGTGATCAGCAACCAGGAGCTGGTGGGCGTGGTCATGGCACTGCTCTACGTCACCGGACCGGTGGCCGTGATCCTGAATTTCATTCCGCAGCTGTCCATCTCGCGCGTGTCGATGCAGCGCGTGGCCACGTTGTTCCAGGAGATTCCGGCCGAGGCCATCGCGCCGCGGCAGGAGCCGGCCCGCGAGTGGGACCACATCCGATTCGAGGCGGTGGGTTACCGCTACGACGCCGGCGGCAGCGGTTTCCATGTGGGACCGCTGGACCTGCGTTTCGACAAGGGCGAAATCACCTTCATCGTGGGTGGCAACGGGTCGGGGAAATCCACCCTCGGCAAGCTGCTTACCCTGCACTACCGCGCGCACGGCGGCACGGTGTACTTCGGCGACCACGCCATCACCGACGAATCGATCGGCACCTACCGCCAGGCGATCAGCGCCATCTATTCCGACTACCACCTGTTCGACCAGCTGCTCGGCGTGGCGGACGAGGGCCTGTCGACCATGGTGGACCATTACCTGCGCGCCCTGCAGCTCGACTCCAAAGTGCAGTTCCGCGACGGCCGGTTCTCCACGCTCGCGCTGTCCGACGGCCAGCGCCGCCGGCTGGCGCTGCTGGCGTCGATGATCGACGACAAGCAGCTTTACCTGTTCGACGAATGGGCGGCCGACCAGGACCCGACCTTCAAGGCCGTGTTCTACAACCAGATCCTTCCGGGCCTGCGCGCCAGGGGCAAGGCGGTCGTGGTGATCACCCATGACGACCGCTATTTCGATCTGGCCGACCAGGTCATCGTGCTGGGCGACGGGCTGGTGTCGCGCATCGAACGCCCCGACCGTGTCGACGCGACGATCGCGCATGGCACGTGGATGTCCGACCCGCGCGATGCCGACATCTTCGACGAGCCCGTCCTGGAAGCGCTGTAGGCCCCTGGGCCGCCTGCCCGGCGCCCGCGTCCGCCGGTGTCCGCGCGGACACCGGCACCGTCCGGGCGGACACTCCGGCACCTCGTTCCATCCACGAAATCAGGCACTTGGCGTTGGCACGCCGCTTGCGTTGTCTTGATCTCCGCCACTGCTTCCGAAGCCTCGACATCCGCATGAACGAACACGTCCGCATTGCCATCCGGGACACCTCCGGCCAGGACACCACGCTGGGCGCCCCCGCGGCGCGCGCGCGTCGCCAGCGCAGCTGGATCATCGGCGCGGTCGGCGGTGCAGCCGTGATCGGGCTGGCCGCCTGGGTCATCGCCGGCTGGACCGGCGGCGGGCGTTCCTACGACGCTTCGCGCGTACGCATCGCCGAGGTCCGTCGCGGCGACCTGGTGCGCGACCTCAGCGCCGACGGTCGTGTCATCGCCGCCAACAGCCCGACGCTGTACGCCATCGCGGCCGGCACCGTCGCGCTGAAGGTGGTCGCCGGCGACCCGGTGAAGAAGGGCCAGGTGCTGGCGGTGGTCGACAGCCCCGAACTGCGCAGCACGCTGGTGCAGGAGGAATCCACGCTGGCCAGCATGGAAGCCGACGCCGATCGCGCCGCCCTCGACGCACAACTGGCCCGCTCCGAGGCCCGCAAGCAGATGGAACAGGCGCAGATCGCCCGCGTCGCCGCCGATCGCGACCTGCAGCGCTTCCAGCGCGCCTTCGATGGCGGCGCGGTACCGCAGGTCGACCTGGCCCGCGCACAGGACGAACTCAAGAAGGCCGACCTCGGTCTTGGCGCCGCCCGCCGCGAATTCGCGCTGCAATCCCAGGGCGCGGGACTGGATACGCGCAACAAGCGCCTGCAGGCACAGCGGCAGCGCGCGCTCACCGACGAGATCCGCCGCCAGGTCGACGCATTGACGCTGCGCGCGCCCTTCGACGGCCAGGTGGGCCAGGTGCAGATCGCGCAGGGCACCAACGTCGTGGCGCAGGCGCCGATCCTGAGCGTGGTCGACCTGTCGGTGTTCGAGGTCGAGATCAAGGTGCCCGAAAGCTTTGCCCGTGACTTGGCCATCGGCATGCCGGCGCAGATCACCAGCAACGCCAAGCCGTATGGCGCCGAAGTCTCGGCGGTGTCGCCCGAGGTGGTCAACGGCGAGGTCAATTCCCGCCTGCGCTTCGCGCAGGGCAAGCAGCCGCCGGGACTGCGCCAGAACCAGCGCCTGTCGGCACGCATCGTGATGGACACGCGCCGCAACGTCCTGATGGTCGAACGCGGCCCGTTCCTGGAGCAGGACGGCGGCAACATGGCCTATGTCATGGATGGCGGCAGTGCGGTGCGCCGGCCGATCCGCACCGGCGCCACCAGCCTGAATTCGGTGGAGATCGTCAGTGGCCTGGAGGCGGGCGACCGCATCGTGGTCTCGGGCACGCAGCTGTTCGAGAACGCGCCGCGCGTGCGCGTCAACTGAAGGTCCCGCCCATGAATTCCGGTCGCCGCTCCATGCCACAACCGCAAGTGACATCCCGTCGCGCACGGACGCGTTCCTGCCCTGCGCATCCGGCCTTCCTCCCGGGCCTGCGGCGACGTGCCGCCGGCATCGCCCGCCACCCGAACTTCCACACCATCGCAGGATCATTCCCATGCTAGAGATGCGCCAGATCGCCAAGGTGTACCGCACCGAACTGGTCGAGACGCACGCGCTGCGCTCGCTCGACCTGCACGTCAGGGAAGGCGAGTTCGTCGCCATCACCGGCCCGTCGGGCTCGGGCAAGACCACCCTGCTCAACATCGCGGGCCTGCTGGAGACCTTCACCGGCGGCCAGTTCATCCTCGATGGCCAGGACGTCAGCAACCTGTCCGACGACGCCCGCTCGCGCCTGCGCAACCTGAAGATCGGTTTCATCTTCCAGGGCTTCAACCTGATCCCGGACCTCAACCTGTTCGACAACGTCGACGTGCCCCTTCGCTACCGCGGCATGCCGGCGGCCGAGCGCAAGCAGCGCATCGAGGACGCGCTGGGCCGCGTCGGCCTGGCGTCGCGCATGCGCCATTACCCGGCCGAACTGTCCGGCGGACAGCAGCAGCGCGCCGCGATCGCACGCGCCCTGGCGGGCAGCCCCCGCCTGTTGCTGGCGGACGAACCGACCGGCAACCTGGATTCGCAGATGGCGCGCAGCGTGCTGGAGCTGATCGAGGAGATCAACGCACAGGGCACCACCATCGTGATGGTGACGCACGATCCCGAACTGGCCGCGCGCGCACGCCGCAACGTGCACATCGTGGACGGCGTCGCGACGGACCTGACCGAAATCACGGGCCGTGCGCCCGTGGCGCCGCCCACTCCGGCCCACGCCGAACCCTGAGGCAGCCCTGGCGGACCCAGCCGCAGCCGGTGCCCGTCGGGCGCCGTGCGGCAAGCCAGTCCTTACTGCCGCGGACCACGCGAAAAGAGAGCCATCATGTACGGATACTATTTGAACCTTGCGGTGCGCAGCTTCCGGCGCAACCGCATGCTCACGGCGCTGATGGTGATCGCCATCGCGCTGGGCATCGGCGCCAGCATGACCACGCTGACCGTGTTCCACATCCTGTCCGGCGACCCGCTACCCGGTCGAAGCCAGTTGCTGTTCTACCCGCAGCTGGACTCGGCCGACATGGAGGAGTTCACGCCGGGCGAGGAACCCGAGGACCAGATGACGCGGCACGACGCCGAGGAACTGCTCCGGCAGAAGCGCGCCGACCGGCAGGCCGTCATGAAGCGCGGCAACGTGCTGGTGAAGCCGCAGAGCGCCGAACTGGGCGCGTTCTCGGCCGATGCACGCTATACGTCCAGTGATTTCTTCCCGATGTTCGCAGCTCCCTTCAAGTACGGCAACGGCTGGGACGCCGCCGAGGACGATGCCCGCAGCCGCATCGCCGTCATCTCCAGCACCCTCAACGACAAGCTGTTCGGCGGACAGGACAGCGTCGGCAAGACCGTCCAGGTCAACCAGAACGACCTGCGCATCGTCGGCGTGCTCGACGACTGGCGGCCGACGCCCAAGTTCTACGACCTCTATGGCGGCCTGTACGGCGAGGTGGAACAGGTGTTCATTCCGTTCTCGACATCGCGCGACCTCAAGCTCGACGTGGCCGGCCGCATGCACTGCTGGGGCGAGAACGATTTCGAGGACGACCCGGAAGGCCCGACCAGCGTCAACAGTCCCTGCGCCTGGCTGCAGTACTGGGTGCAGCTGGATTCCCCGGCCAAGGTCGAGGCCTACCGGCAGTACCTGACCAACTATTCCGACCAGCAGCGCGCCGCGGGACGTTTCCAGCGTCCGACCAACGTGCGTCTGCGCGGCCTGATGGAGTGGCTGGACCACAACAAGGTGGTGCCCGGCGACGTGCGCCTGCAGATGTGGCTGGCCTTCGGCTTCCTGGTGGTCTGCCTGCTCAACACCAGTGGCCTGCTGCTCGCCAAGTTCCTGCGCCGCTCCAGCGAGATTGGCGTGCGCCGGGCACTGGGCGCATCGCGGCGCGCGATCTTCACCCAGCACCTGGTCGAAGCCGGCGTCATCGGCTTCGTCGGGGGTGCGCTTGGACTGGGCATCGCGCTGCTGGGCCTGTGGGCGATACGGCAGCGGTCGGCCGGCTACGCCGACCTGGCGCAGCTGGACCCGGCGATGCTGGTGATCACCTTCGTGCTGGCCGTCGTCGCCACGCTGGTCGCGGGCATGCTGCCGGCCTGGCGCGCGTGCCAGGTCACGCCGGCGATCCAGCTCAAGTCGCAATAACGCACAGCTGCCCGGAGGCAGCGGATGGCCATCGCCGTCCGCGCCTTCCCACCACCACGCACGGACGCAACGTCATCGCGGGCGCCCCCGCGGGCCCGACGCGAGAATCCCGGAGATCGCCATGGACATTCGCCCCATTCTTTCCGCACTGCGTCGCCACAAGACCGCGGCGTCACTGATCGTCCTCGAGATCGCACTGAGCTGCGCGATCCTGTGCAACGCGGTCTTCCTCATCCGCACCCGCATCGAACTGATGGACCGTCCGACCGGGCTGGCGGAGAACGAGGTCGTTCGCCTGCAGATGAACAAGACCGCGGCCGTCGAGGGCGCCGCGGCGCTCACCGAAACCGACCTGGCGGCCTTGCGCGCGCTGCCCGGCGTCAAGGCAGCCTCGGCGTCCAACTCGATTCCGCTGGGCATCATGGGGCGCAGCCTGGACATCACCCTGACGCCGGAGCAGTCACCGCTGTTCGAAGCGGCTTATTACGTCGGCGACGAGCAGGTCGTCGACGCGATGGGCCTGAACCTGGTCGCGGGCCGGCGGTTCACGCCGAGCGAGCTGATCGACTGGGAGACGCTGGAGGCGCCTGACAGCGAGGTGGCCATTCCCGCCGCCATCATCAGCCGCGCCATGGCCGAGAAGCTCTTCCCCGGCCAGGATCCGCTGGGCAAGTCCTTCCTGGCCTGGGGCGATGCACCCATCACCATCGTCGGCATCGTCGAGCACCTGGCGCAGGCGCACGGCCACAACGATCCGGCCGTGTACGACTACTCCGTGCTGCTGCCCATCAAGGGATCCTTCCCGAACTACATCCTGCGCGCGCAGGACCCCGCCCAGCGCGCGGAGTTGCTGGCGCGCGCGGTCGAGACCCTGCATCGCATCGATCCCAACCGGGTCATCCTGCGGCAGGAGACCGTCGAGGAAATGCGCGACGCGTACTACGAGAAGGACCGCGAGATGGCGTGGCTGCTGGCCATCGTGTGCATCGCACTGCTGGTGGTGACCGCGATGGGCATCGTCGGCCTGGCCAGCTTCTGGGTGCAGCAGCGCACGCGGCAGATCGGCATCCGCCGCGCACTGGGCGCCACCCGCGGGCAGATCCTGCGCTACTTCCAGACCGAGAACTTCCTGCTGGCCAGCATCGGCATCGTCGTGGGCATGTTGCTGGCCTACGCCATCAACCAGCTGCTGATCGGCATGTACGAGCTGCCGCGCCTGCCACTGACCTACCTGCCGGTGGGCGCCGCGATGCTGTGGCTGCTCGGCCAGCTGGCCGTGCTGGCGCCTGCCCGCCGCGCGGCGGCGATCCCGCCTGCGGTGGCGACCCGCTCGGTCTGAGTCCGCATCCGCCGGGGACGGGGATCGGGGCGGGCGCGCCCGACCGCTGCGCCGACGCTTCACCGCCTCGGCCGGGTGGGGAGACCCCCGCCTGGCTCGCGTTCGGCCGGGTTCCGACCCGGCCCGGGCGGAGGCGCACACCCCTGCGGGCCAGTTCCTCGAACCCCCGCGCCGGCAGCCCCGCCGGGGCCGTGATTCACCCTAGCCGGCCGCACGGATTGCCGCACGGATTGCCGCAGGGTGGTCGCACGCCGGCCGCAGGACGCTATCGTATGCGTACGCCGGCGAATGGTCCCGTTCCAGGGGCGCCGCCACCCCACCCTTTCCGGAGCCCCGCATGACCCAGCCCTTTTCCTACGCCGACGCCCACGTCTTCGTCGCCGGCGGCACCAGCGGCATCAACCTGGGGATCGCCCAGGCCTTCGCCCGCGCTGGCGCGAAGGTCAGCGTGCTCTCACGCTCGCAGGCCAAGGTGGACGCCGCAGTGGCCCAGCTGCGCGAGCTGGGTCCGGACGCCGCCGGCTTCGCCGCCGACGTGCGCGAGTACGCGGCCGTGGAGGCCGCGCTGCGCGAGGCGCACGAACGGTTCGGCAAGATCGACGTGCTGGTCTCCGGCGCGGCGGGCAACTTCCCCGCACCGGCGCTTGGCATGTCGGCCAACGCCTTCAAGACCGTGGTCGACATCGATCTGCTGGGCACTTTCAACGTCGTGCGCGCGGCCTTCGAATTCCTCCGCCAGCCCGGTGCCAGCGTCATCAACATCTCCGCGCCGCAGGCCTTCCAGCCCATGGAACTGCAGATGCACGTGTGCGCGGCCAAGGCCGGCGTCGACATGATCACGCGCGTGGGTGCGATCGAGTTCGGCCCGGCGGGCATCCGTGTCAATTCGGTGGTGCCCGGTCCGATCGCCCACACCGAGGGCATGAAGCGCCTGGCGCCGACGAAGGAACTGGCGCAGATCGTCAGCGACAGCGTGCCGCTGCGCCGGTTCGGCGAGGACAGCGAAATTGCCGACGCCTGCCTGTGGCTGGGCTCGAAGATGGCCGCCTACGTCACCGGCGCGGTGATCCCGGTCGATGGCGGCTGGTCGCTGGGCGGCACGGCGGTAAGCGGCGACGGCCTGAAGAAGGCGTTCATCGCGATGAGCAAGGCGCAGGCGTGACGCGCTGCGCGTAAACCGGGCGATCAAGGCGGCCCAGCCGCCCTCCCCGCCCCGGCGCGGCACGCAACTTATCGGCGTGCCGCGCCCTTTCATTCGTGTCCGCGCCGCCTTCCGGCGCGCGGCTGCGTCATCCCACCCCGCCTACCGTGGTGCCGCGGCGCAGCGGCACGGGCGCGGTGGCGATGCGGCGCTTGAGTTCGGCCATCTCGCCAGGCAGCACCACCAGGTACTGGATGAGCAGTTCGGTCAGCTCCATCAGGTGTTCGGCGGTGCCCTTGTCGATCGAGGTTTCGTCGTCGAAATGGCGGCCGAACGCGCCGTCGGGCGCCATCAGCTGCGCGATGTCCTGCAGGGGCCGGGTGAGGTCGATCTCGCGCGGGAATGCTTCCAGTTGCCGGCTCAGCGGCGCATCGCGCTTGTCCGGGCCGAGCAGGCGCGCGGCCAGGCCTTCCAGCAGATGGTGGATGCTGAGCGAGGACGGGCCCCATTCGGCGTGGTTGTAAAGCTTCAGCGCCGAGTCGTAGCTGCGCGCCAGCGGCGGCGACAACGCATGCAGTTGATCGACGCCCTCCATCGGGCGGCGACCGCCCGGTGCGGGATCGGTGGACAGCGAGTCGGCGCGGCAGCCGCCCTCATCGTCCAGCACCTGCACCAGCAGCATGGCCTTCGTGCAGCGCAGGCAGTGCATCTGCGTCGCAACGATCTTGCCGCCGTGCTCCTGCCACGGCTGGGCCTCGAACATCGACTTTTCGTTGCACTGGGGACATATCAGTTCCACCGTCCGCGCAAAACCATTGGCGAAACGGGACTGGACGCTCCCATCGGAAATCGGATGCATGGCGTACTCCCTCGATTACGCAGGACTGCATCGTTCTACGTACGGACACTCTGGTAACGAGTGAACCGTGCCTTCTGTGAATAGAACGTTGAGGGTGTCGCGGTGCGGACGGCGCACTGACGGGCGGCCCGCAGCTTTCGGACCGTTCGGTCGCGATGGACCTACCGTCCGTCGCGGTGACCCGCAATCGGAGGGCCCAGTGCCAACTGGATCAGCGGGAACGATTCAGCAGGAACGATTCAGCCGACGATTCAGCCGGACGTCTGAGCGCCTCACAGGCCACGAGCGGCCTCGGCCACGGCCCGGAACAGCGCGCGTCCCTTGTTCATGGTCTCGTCCCATTCCTTGGCCGGATCGGAATCGTGGACGATGCCGGCGCCGGCCTGCACGTGCAGGCGTCCGTCCTGGATCACCGCGGTGCGGATGGCGATGGCGGTGTCCGCATCGCCGTGCCAGCCGATGTAGCCGACCGCGCCGGAATACACATTGCGCCGGATCGGTTCGAGGTCGCGGATCACCTCGAGCGCGCGCACCTTGGGCGCCCCGCTGACGGTGCCGGCGGGAAACGTCGCGCGCAGCACGTCGGCGTAGCTCAGCCCCGGCTTCAACTGGCCGGTGACCTCGCTGACGATGTGCATGACGTGGCTGTAGCGCTCGATGACGAACTGCTCGCCGACCTCCACGCTGCCGGGCTGGCTGACGCGTCCGACGTCGTTGCGGCCCAGGTCGATCAGCATCAGGTGTTCGGCGCGCTCCTTGGGGTCGGCCAGCAGTTCCGATTCCAGCGCCTGGTCTTCCTCGGGCGTGGCGCCGCGCGGTCGCGTGCCGGCGATCGGTCGCACGGTGATTTCGCCGATGCCCGCGGCATCGTGCTGCAGGCGGACCAGGATCTCGGGCGAGGAACCGACCACCTGCGTGCCGCCCACGTCGAGGAAATACATGTACGGCGACGGGTTGAGCGCACGCAGCGCGCGATACACGTCCACCGGGCGCGCCTTGAACGGCACGCTCAGGCGCTGGCTCAGCACCACCTGGAAGATGTCGCCGGCGCGGATGAGCTCCTTGGATTTCTCCACCGCGGCAATGAAGCCGTCGCGGGTGAAGCCGGAGATGAAATCGCCTTCGTCCAGCCCGATCGAGTCACGCGTTTCCGGATAACCGGGGCCACCCTGGCGCAGGCGATGGGTCAGCTCGTCCAACCGCCGCTGCGCACGCGCGAAGGCGCGCTCCTCGCGTGGGTCGGCGTGCACGATCAGGTACAGCCGCCCCTTGAGGTTGTCGAATACCGCCACTTCCTCGCTGAGCATCAGCAGGATGTCGGGCGTGCCCAGTTCGTCGGGCTTGTGCTCGCCGTCGGCCCGCGGCGCCGCCAGGCGCGGCTCGATGTACTGCACGCACTCGAAACCAAACCAGCCGACCAGCCCGCCGGTGAACCCGGGCAGCCCTTCGATGCGCGGCACGCTGTGCGCGGCGCGCAGGCGTTCGACTTCGGCGAAGGGATCCTCGACCACGCGGCTGTCGACCAGCTCGCCGTCCTGGGTCACGAACAGCGTGTGGCCGGCGAAGGCGTACACGCAGCGCGCGGGCAGCCCGATGATCGAATAGCGGCCGAAACGTTCACCGCCCTCGACCGATTCGAACAGGTAGGTGTGCGGCCCGTCGGCGAGCTTGAGGTAGACCGACAACGGCGTGTCGAGGTCGGAAAACACCTCGCGGACGACCGGGATGCGGGTATGGCCAGCCTCGGCGAGCTGGCGGAACTGTTCGGCGTCCAGTTGCATGCGCAGCGGGCTTTGATGCGGCGGGGCAGTATGCCGCGCCGCGCCGCGCAAGACTAATTCCAGACGGCCCCCGATGCCGAACGCGCCGCCGCGCGCTGCGTAGAGGAGCCACCGCCGATGCCCCGGCCGGCGGGCAGACGCACGCGGAAGCCGCGCCAGACCAATTCCATAGGGCCCCGGATGCCGAACGCGCCGCCGCGCGCTGCGTAGAGGGGCTACCGCCGATGCCCCGGCCGGCGGGCAGACGCAGCCGGAAGCCGCGCCAGGCAGCTTCGCTCTTGCCCACATGGCAATTCGTCATACCGCGCCGCGCCAGGCCGAATCCAGGCTGCCTCAAATACCTGGCGCGCCGCCGCGCGCTGCAATCGCGCCAGGCCGAATCCACACCGCCTCGAATGCCCAGGCGCGCCGCCGCGCGCTGCAGACGATCAGCCCCAGGGCCGTTACCGCTCCTGGCAGCGTAATACCGCTGTAACCGCCCCCACGGAGAATCAGAGTCCATTCCCAAGGACGACGGGCGGAGGCAGGATCGCCTCCCTTATTCGACGGAGGCCGGCGCATCTGGCCGGCCTTTTTTGTTTGTCCGCGCGACCAGGCAACGGCGGGAGTCGACAGGCAACGCACAGGCCCCGGGGCCGCACCCGCGTCGGTTCGGGGCACGAGCCACGCCTTCCAGGCCCGAAGCTTCGACCACGAAGCGCCGCGCACGAGGATCAAAGCCTCGGGCATGGAGCGTCCAGACCTTTTGCGGTGGATAAGTGTCGGATTCGACGGGTTCACCTGCCTCACGCGTGACACTGACCCGCGCGTCCGTCCGCAGCAAAGCCGGTCGTTTGGGGCACAAAACCCGGCAGCTGAGGCTCAACCACCCGACATCCGGACGTCCGAAGGCCCGTCGATGAGGCTCCGAACCCCAGGCGTGCGGTTGCAGCGCCTCAGGCACCGCGCACTTATCCACAAAATTGGGAAAGTTATCCCCATCGCGCCACGGGACGGTCCTGCTCAGCGGACCCCGGCGACGGCATCCTTCATCCGCTTGATCACGCCCGCATAGTCCGGCGCGTTGAAGATGGCCGAACCGGCGACGAAGGTATCGGCGCCGGCCTGCGCGATTTCGGCGATGTTGTCGGCCTTGACGCCACCGTCGATCTCCAGCCGGACCGGCTTGCCACTGCGGTCGATCATGCCGCGCACGCGACGCAGCTTCTCCAGCGCGGACGGAATGAACGACTGCCCGCCGAAGCCGGGATTGACCGACATCAGCAGCACCATGTCGAGGTCTTCCAGCACGTAGTCCAGCACCTCCACCGGCGTGCCCGGGTTGAGCACCAGGCCGGCCTGGCAGCCGCTGGCCTTGATGAGCTGCACGGTGCGGTGCACGTGCGCGCTGGCTTCGGGGTGGAAGGTGATCATCGAGGCGCCGGCCTTCGCGAAATCCGGCACCAGCCGGTCCACCGGCTGCACCATCAGGTGCACGTCGATCGGCGCGGTGACGCCGTGCTTGCGCAGCGCCTCGCACACCATCGGGCCGATGGTGAGGTTGGGCACGTAGTGGTTGTCCATCACGTCGAAGTGCACCCAGTCCGCGCCGGCCTTTAGGACGTTGTCGACCTCCTCGCCCAGGCGCGCGAAGTTGGCCGAGAGGATGGAGGGGGCGATGACCGTGGATTGCATGGACGACCTCATGGGGAATCGGAAACAGTGGAACAGCGCATCGCCGGGACGTGGGCCCGCCCCGCGCGCGCCCCAGGGGCGCCTTGCGAGGGACTGGAACCCGCCGGCACGGCCGACAGGGGCCGCCGCGGCGCGGGATGGCCTGCCGGGGTGGCCGCCGCCATCACCGCCGGCGCAGTGTCTTGATGCGGTCGTAGGCCGCGTTGATCTCCCGGGCCTTCGCCTCGGCCTGCTGCCGCAGTTCCACGGCGGCGCCGGCGAGGCGATCGGGGTGGTACTGGGCCATCAGGCGGCGATAGGCCTGGTCGATGTCCGCATCGGTGGCGTCGGCGCTCAGGCCGAGCACGCCGTAGGGGTTGTCCCGCTGGCGCAACCGGAACCAGTCGGCGTCGAAGGCATGGCCGATCAGCAGGCCGATCAGCGCGCCCAGCGGCGGGTTGGCGCGCATCAGGGCGGCACCGGCGAAGAAGCCCAGCAGTTTGCCGTACCAGCGTTTCATGGGGCTCGAACAGGGCTCGGGACGCGGGGCGGCCAGTGTACCTGCAGCCTCACCCGGACCGGCGTACACTGCCCGGCCCCGTCGCGCGCCCGCGCCCCGCGAGGCCGCCACCGACGGAGTCCGCGCCACCTGCGAGGAACCCGCGTTGTCCACGACTTTGCACCGCCCCTACCTGCTCGAATCCGACCTGCCGGGCCTGCCGCTGCGCCATCGCGGCAAGGTGCGCGACGTGTTCGACCTGCCCGCCGCGCAGCTGCCGGCGGGCACGCCGTCCGGCGATTACCTGCTGATGGTCGCCACCGACCGCCTGAGCGCCTTCGACGTCGTCCTGCCCGACCCCATTCCCGGCAAGGGCGAGATGCTCTGCCAGATCAGCAACTTCTGGTTCGGCAAGACCGAACACATCGTGCCCAACCACCTGACCGGCATCGACGTGGCCAGCGTGCTGCCCGCCGGCGTGGACGTGGCGATGTACGACCAGCGCGCGGTGGTGACCAAGCGCCTGAAGCCGGTCCCGGTGGAATGCATCGCGCGCGGTTTCATCATCGGCAGCGGCTGGAAGGATTACCAGCGCACCGGCCGCATCAGCGGCATCACCCTGCCCGACGGCCTGCAGCAGGCCCAGCAGCTGGCCGAGCCGATCTTCACCCCCTCGACCAAGGCCGCGGTCGGCGACCACGACGAGAACATCGATTTCGACACCGCGGTCAAACTGGTCGGCGCCGACCTGGCCGAGCAGGTGCGCGACGCGACGCTGCGGCTGTACACCTTCGCGCGTGATTACGCCGCCCAGCGCGGCATCCTGCTGGCCGACACCAAGTTCGAGTTCGGCACCGATGCCGACGGCCGGCTGTACGTGATGGACGAGATGCTCACGCCCGACTCCTCGCGCTACTGGCCCGCCGACCAGTACCGGGTCGGCACCAGCCCGCCCAGCTACGACAAGCAGTTCGTCCGCGACTACCTGGAAACGCTGGACTGGAACAAGAGCGCTCCCGGCCCGCGCCTGCCGGCCGAGGTGATCGAACGCACGCGCGCCAAGTACGCCGAGGCGCTGGAGAAGCTGGCGGGCATCCGCGTCGATTGAACAGCGCGGGCCTCGGCCCGCCCGCCGGGTGAGCGGCACCTCCGGCAGGTTTTCGGGCAGGCGGCCGACGGGCCACTGCCCGGCCCTGCGCTGGTCTGGGGTCGGCAGTGACGGCCCCGGTGCGTCACCCACCGGAACGGGTGTCGCCTATCCCCGTCCGCCCGCTGATGCCGGGCTTTTCAGTCCCGCGCCACCGCTCCCTTCCATGGCGTACAGTCCCCCCAGCGCTCCCTGGGAACCCGCAATGAACGCCACCGCCGACCGCCCGATCGAACGCCCGATCGACCGCTGGTTCGCCAGCTATTCGGGCGACCATCGCAACCCCACCAACCAGCTGATCCACGTGATCTGCGTGCCGGCGATCCTGTGGAGCGTCATCGCGCTGCTGTGGTGCATCCCCTCGCCGGGCAGCTGGTTCCGGCCCGGCCTGTGGGCCGGCCTGGCGATGTTCGGCGCCTGGATGTTCTATTACCGGGCATCCAAGCCGCTGGGCTTCGGCATGCTCGCGGCGTTCGTGCTGCTGGGCTGGTTCACCAAGTACCTGTACGACACGCTCGGCGCGACCGGATTGCTGTACACGGCGATCGGCGTATTCGTGGTGGCCTGGATCGGCCAGTTCGTCGGCCACAAGATCGAAGGCCGCAAGCCCAGTTTCCTGACCGACCTGACCTATCTGCTGATCGGCCCGGCGTGGGTGCTGGCCAAGCTGTTCCGCAAGCTGGGCTGGGCCTACTGACGTCGCGCGGCCGCCGCGCAACACGACCGCGGCTGCGTTCCCACCGACTTTCCCGCGCGACGGCCACGGCCCGTCGCCCTCGCTCACGCGCACGCCCCTACTCACTCTGGTCCCCATGCCTGCACGCGACGTCGGCCTCATCCTGCTGATCTGCCTGGCCTGGTCGATCAACTTCCTGACATCGGCGCTGGCGTTGCGCGAGATCCCGCCGTTCCTGTTCACCGCGCTGCGTTTCGCGCTGCTCGCCTTGCCGCTGTCCTTCATGCTCAAGCGGCCCGCACCCGGGCAGTGGCCGCGCCTGATCGCGGTGGCGCTGTGCATCGGCGTGCTGCACTTCGGGCTGAGTTTCACCGCGCTCAAGCTCGCCGGCGACCTGTCCTCGCCGGCAATCGTCATGCAGAGCTACGTGCCGATGACCACGCTGCTGGCCTGGTGGGTGCTGGGCGAACGCTTCGCCTGGCGCACGGGGCTGGCCATCGGCGTCAGCTTCGCCGGCGTACTGGTGCTGGGCTTCGATCCGCTGGTGCTGGACCGGCCGCTGTCGCTGGTGCTGATGGTGATTTCGGCCGCGTTCCTCGCCCTGGGCACGGTCCTGATGAAACCGCTCAGGGGGCTGGATGTCTTCAGCCAGCAGGGCTGGACCGCGGTGTTCAGCGTGCTGCCGCTGCTGGCGATCAGCGTCGTGCTCGAGCCAGGCGGCCTGGCGCAGCTGCCGTCGGCCAGCGCGGTGGCCTGGGGCGGCGCGTTGTACGCCGCCTTCGTGTCCTCGCTGTTCGGCCACGGCCTGTACTACCTGCTGGTGCAGCGCCACCCGGTCGCGCAGGTCACGCCGTGGCTGCTGCTGGTACCGGTGCTGGCGGTGTCGCTGGGCATCGCGTTCTGGGGCGATCGGCCCGGCCCGCGGCTGTGGATCGGCGGCGCGATGGTGCTGGGCGGCGTGCTGATCATCGCGCTGCGCGGGATCGCCAAGTCGCGGTCCGTGCCGGCGGCGGAAACACCCTAAGTAGAAGCTCCTTGAGCAGAGATCCCTGAGCGCAAGCGCACTGCCCCGCATCGCGGCTCAGTCCGCCGCGTCGTCCTCGTCCGTGCGCGCTTCGAACATGCGCGCCGTCGGCGCGAAGCCGCGCGGCGCGTAACGCAGGTCGCGCTGTGCCGGTGCGGGATCGAACACCAGGTGGGTGCGCATGCGCAGGACCGCCGCCTCGCCCAGCCCGGTGCCCCGTCCGGTCAGGCGCGCCATGGCGAGGGCCAGGTTGAACAAGGGCGAGGGCAACTCGACCAGGGTCGGCACGGGCTCCAGGGTTTCCAGCACACGCAGCACCATGTCGCGGTAGGCGAGGGTTTCGCCGCCGGGCAGCGCATAGGCCTGGCCATGCGACGCCGCGCTGCCGATCGCGGAGAACGCCGCGCTGGCCAGGTCGTCCACGTGGACCGGCTGGCGCAGGCCGCAGGCGCGCCGCGGCAGCGGAAAGCGGCCCCACTGGCTGGCCAGGTGGGCAATGCGCGTCAACGTGGCATCGCGGCCCGCGCCGTAGACCAGCGTGGGCCGCAACAACGTGGCCGCCGCATCGCGCGCGGCGGCGGCGGCCATCACGCCCTCCTCGCCTTCGCGCAGGCGCTGGGCCAGGTCGCGTTCGTGCGGGTCGGCCGAACCCCGCTTGACCTCGATGCTGGTCGAACCGAAGGCCACCACGCGCGGGCATTCCAGGCGGCTGCCGCCATACCAGCGGGCGAAGGCATCCAGCGGCCCGCAACTGAGCAGCACGTCGACCTGTTCGGGCAGCGTGGGCATCGCGTCGAAGTCGCCCCGCAGCCAGGTCAGGCCCAGCCGTTCGTGCTGCGGCTGGCGCGAGACGGCGGTGACACGCCAGCCATCGCGCAGCAGGCGTCCAAGCAGGGGCCGGCCGATCTGGCCACTGCCGCCGAAAACCAGTGCGTGCTTCATTCGCGCTCCGGGCCGTCAGGAATGGCGGAAGTCCGTTCTTCGGCCGCAGGGGCGGGCACGCGCGGCGGCAGGACCGCCCGCAGCCACAGGCCACCCAGGACCGCCGCGATCAGCGAGGCGCCCAGCACGCCCAGCACCGACTCGTCGTAGCGCCAGCGTTCGGCATAGGCGAGCGAGGCGATGAACAGACTCATCGTGAAACCGATGCCGCACAGCATCCCCAGTCCCAGCATTGCGCGCCCGTCCATGCCGGCCGGGAACCGCGCCCAGCCCAGCGCGCGCATCGCCCACGCGGCGCCCACGATGCCGATCGGCTTGCCCAGTACCAGGCCCAGGGCGATGCCCAGCGGCAGCATCGCCAGCGCATCCTCGGCGCGCAACCCGCCCAGCGGAAGGCCGGCATTGAGGAAGGCGAACACCGGCAGGATCGCGAAGGCCACCCAGGGGTGGAGGGCGTGCTCGAGGGTTTCCAGCGGCGAGTGCTCGACCTCGTCGGAAATGGCGTTGCGTGGATCGACGTGCGGAATCATCAGCCCGGTGGCGACGCCGGCCAAGGTGGCGTGCACCCCCGACTTGAGCACGCACACCCACAGCACGAGGCCCAGCAGCAGGTAAGGCCACAGCGCCAGGACGCGGCGGCGGTTGAGCAGCGCCATCGCCGCCAGCACGGCGGCCGCCAGGCCCACCGCCGGCAGCGACAGGCCATGCGAGTAGAAGAGCGCGATGATCACGATGGCGATCAGGTCGTCGACCACCGCGATCGTCGACAGCAGCAGTTTCATGCCCACCGGCACGCGCGGCCCCAGCAGCGCCAGCACGCCCAGCGCGAAGGCGATGTCCGTGGCGGTGGGCACCGCCCAGCCACGCATCGCGCCCGGGTCGTCGTGGTTCAACGCAATGAAGAACAGCGCCGGCACCGCGACGCCGGCGCAGGCGCAGACCAGGGGCAGGATCAGTCGTTCGCGGCCGGCCAGCTGGCCGCTGAGGGTTTCGCGCTTGATCTCCAGCGCCACCAGCAGGAAGAAGATCGCCATCAGGCCATCGTTCACCCACAGCAGCAGCGGCTTGGCCAGTCTGACCTCGCCCGTGCCCAGCTGGATCGTCATGTCGCGCACCGCGGCGTACTGGTGCACCCACGGCGAGTTGGCGATCGCCAGCGCCAGGGCGGCGGCGGCGATCAGCGTGATCCCGCCCGCCGCCTCCAGGCGGAAGAATTCCACCAGCGAGCGCAGGGCGCGCGGCAGGTGGAAGACCGCGCCGTGCGGCGCGTGGGGTGGCTCGCTCATGGGGAGCGAGTCTAACGGCTGGCGAACAGTTCCACGGCGACGTAGAGGGCGTAGGCGAGCAGCAGCAGGCCGCCTTCGGTGCGGTTGACGCGCATGTCGCCGCGCAGCACCGGGTACAGCATCAGCGCGAACGCCAGCGCGGCCAGCAGCTCGTAACCCAGTGGCAGCGAGAAGCTGCTCACCAGGGGCTTCAGGCTCATCTGGGTCATCGGCAGGTCGATCGAGCCGAACGCCGCCATGCCGCCGATCACCACCAGGATGTTGAACACACTGGCGCCCAGCACGTGGCCCATCACCATGTCGCCCTGCCCGCGGCGGGCGGCGGCGATGGCGGCGGCGACTTCCGGCAACGCGGTGCCGATCGCGACGGGGATCAGGCCGGTGAGGACCGGCGACAGGCCCATGCCCTGGCCGATGTGCGAGGCGCCGACATCCGACAGATCCAGGCCGAACAGGTGCACGCCGGGCCCGCCGACGATCAGCAGCGAGCCGATCCACAGCAGGAGCGCGCCGAGGACGAAACGGATGACGTTCTGCATCGGCAGCGTGCTGGTTTCCGCGAACCGGGCGATGTCCTCGCGCAGTTCCCGCGACTCGCCGCGGCTGCGCATCAGCGCATAGAAGAAGACGCCGACGAAGGCCAGCAGCATCGCCAGCCCCTCGACCTGCGAGAGCCTGCCATCGGCGCCCAGCACCAGCACCGCCACGGTGCCCAGCACGAGGATCCACAGCAGGCGGTTGAGCGTCTGCCAGCGCATCACCAGCGGCGCGGCCAGCGCGGCCGCGCCCAGGGTGAGCCCGACGTTGGCCGTGTTGCTGCCCACCGCGTTGCCCAGCGCCAGCTCGCCCTGGCCATGCAGGGCGGCGGTGAGGTTGACCGCCAGCTCCGGCAGCGAGGTGGCGAAGGCCACCAGCACCAGCCCCGTGGTGAAGGGCGACAGGCCCAGCTTCCTGGACAGGCCCGAAGCGCCCTTGACGATCGAATCGCCGCCCAGTGCGAGCAGCACCAGGCCCAGCGCGAACAAGCCGACTGCCAGGATCATCGTGGTCGCCTCCGATAGGGTGGATCGATCTTACCGTTTCAACGTGGACTGCCGTCGCGGGTGGCCGCCGGGCCGGTCCGGCGGCGCCGGCCCGGGACCGGCGATGCCCGGCGACACGTCAGGTCAGCTGCAGCCTTCGACGTAGTCGACCTGCGGCGGCACGCCGACGTGCCATTCGGTCACCTTGCCCGCTCCGTCGGTCTCGAACACCAGCACGCCGTTGCCGGCGGTGTCCTTGATGCGCAGGTACTTGCCGTCGGAATACTTGTGCGGCGTGACCTCGACGCGGTCGCCGTAAAGCTCCGCGATCCGGGCCTGCGTCATCCCGCGCTTGCCGCCGCCCGGGGCGACTTCGCGATCGTTGCCGACGTCGTAGCGGACGAATTTTCCGCCGTCCATCATCAGGGCGAAGTAGGCCTGTTCCGGATTGGAAACCGGATTGACGTAGTAGCAGTGCGAGCCGCTGGTGGGTCCACCCAGTTCCCCGTCCCAGGCCTTGCGGGCGTCCTGCGCGCTCATGCCGAAACGCATGTCGCCGTAGCCGTCGAAGCGGGCCAGCTGATCGGAGGCGGGAGGTTCGGAGGCCGGCGGCGGTACCGGTTCGGCCGGCGGCGGCGTCCCGGTGGACGGCGCGGGCGCAGGCTCGGCGGACGGGGTGGTTTCGGCGACCGGTGTCGTGGCGTCGGTCGCGGGCGGGGTGCCGGCGCCATTGCAGGCGGCCATCACCAGGACGAACGCGGCGAGCGGGGCGAGGCGTGGAATGGCGGAAGGCAGCATCGCGGACTCCAGGATCGGAGTCCGCAGCCTATCCACGCGGCGTGCAGGCCGCGCGAAACCCTGTCGCGAGCCTACGCGTCCGCGGCGCGGAACTGCTTGCGCAGGCCGGCCCAGCAAGCCTGGTAGTCGCGCTGCCGATGGGCGGCGTCGATGGCTTGCCGGGTCGGACGGATCACCGCGCGCGTCTCGAACATGAAGGCCATCGTGTCGCCGATCACGTCCGGCCTGGACAGGTCCGCGGCACTGGCCTTGTCGAACGTGGCCGCGTCCGGGCCGTGCCCGGTCATCGAGTTGTGCAGCGAGCAGCCACCCGGCGCGAAGCCTTCGGCCTTGGCGTCGTACGCACCGTGCACCAGGCCCATGAACTCGCTGGCGATGTTGCGGTGGAACCACGGCGGACGGAACGTGTCCTGCGCCACCAGCCAGCGCGGCGGGAAGATCACGAAATCCATGTTGCTGGTGCCGGGCGTGTCGCTGGCCGAATGCAGCACCAGGAAGATCGAAGGATCGGGGTGGTCGTAACTGATCGAGCCGATCGTGTTGAAGCGGCGCAGGTCGTACTTGTAGGGCGCGTAGTTGCCGTGCCAGGCGACGACGTCCAGCGGCGAGTGGCCGATCGGCGCGCGCCACAGGTGGCCCTGGAACTTGGCGATCAGCTCGAACTCCCCTTCGCTGTCCTCGAAGGCGGCGTGCGGGGTGAGGAAGTCGCGCGGATTGGCCAGGCCGTTGCTGCCGATGGGACCCAGGTCGGGCAGGCGCAGCAGCGCGCCGAAGTTCTCGCAGACATAGCCGCGCGCGGCGCCGTCGGGCAGTTCGACCCGGAAGCGCACGCCGCGCGGGATCACCGCGATCTCCTGCGGCTCCACGTCCAGCACGCCCAGTTCGGTCGCGATATGCAGTCGGCCCTGCTGCGGGACGATCAGCAGCTCGCCATCGGCGTCATAGAAGAAGCGCCCCTGCATCGGGGCATTGGCCGCATACAGGTGGATGCCCACGCCATGCTGGCCCGCGGCCGAGCCGTTGCCGGCCATGGTGTAGAGCCCGTCGACGAAGTCGGTGGGCTGCGCCGGCAGCGGCAGCGGACTCCAGCGCAGCTGGTCCGGCGAGACCGGCCCGCCGTCGAAGTCGTTGTGGAAGGCCGGTTGCGCGAAGGGCTCGAACGCCCCGTGCATCGCCGCCGGTCGAATGCGGTACAGCCAGCTGCGCCGGTTCTCGGCGCGCGGTGCGGTGAACGCGGTGCCCGACAGCTGCTCGGCGTACAGCCCGTGCGCGACGCGCTGCGGCGAGTTGCGCCCGACCGGCAACGCGCCGGCGACCGCCTCCGTGGCGAATTCGTTGCCGAAACCAGATTGGTAGCCGTTCGATTTCATATGGGTCCGTAGGGCGGGTCTTGACCCGCCATTGCCAAGTATCCGTTGCGGGTTGACCTGCCCGAGGCCTGATGCCGACCGTTTCTACCGCCTTACAGCACGCCCCGCTTCATCTGGTCGCGTTCGATGCTCTCGAACAGGGCCTGGAAATTGCCCTCGCCGAAACCCTCGTTGCCCTTGCGCTGGATGATCTCGAAAAAGATCGGGCCGATCGCGTTCTGGGTGAAGATCTGCAGCAGCTTGCGCTGCTTGGTCTCGGCGTCGGCGTCGATCAGGATCTTGTTCCTGTGCAGGCGCGCGACATCCTCGCCGTGGTTGGGCACGCGCTGGTCGATCACGTCGAAATAGGTGTCGGGCGTGTCGAGGAACTCGACGCCCTGCGCGCGCATCGCTTCCACGGTGTCGTAGATGTTGTCGGTGAAGCAGGCGATGTGCTGGATGCCTTCGCCCTTGTACGCGTCCAGGTACTCGTTGATCTGCGACTTGGGGTCGGAGGATTCATTGAGCGGGATGCGCACCACGCCGTCCGGCGCGGTCATCGCCTTGGACACCAGGCCGGTCTTGGCGCCCTTGATGTCGAAGTAGCGGATTTCGCGGAAGTTGAACAGGCGCTCGTAGTAGTCCGACCACTTGGCCATGTTCCCGAAGAACAGGTTGTGCGTGAGGTGGTCGATGAAGGTCAGGCCGAAGCCCTTCGGGTCCTGGTCCGCGCCGGGGATGGGCAGGTAGTCGTCGGCGTAGATCGAGCCCTTGTCGCCGTACTTGTCGACCAGATAGAGCATGCAGTCGCCGATGCCCTTGACCACCGGCGCGTCGACGGCCTTCGTCTCGGCCTTGTCGGTCACCGCCTCGCCCCCGTTGCCGATGACGGTGTCGAACACGACCTTGGAGGGCTGCTGGAAGCGGATCGCAAAACCGCAGGCGCTGGGGCCGTGCTGGGCGGCGAAGTCCGCGGCAAAGCTGTCCGGATCCTCGTTGACCAAGGAAGTTGACGCCGCCCTGGCGGTACACCGTGATCGGGCGCGATTTGTGACGCAGCACCGCGGTGAAGCCCAGCTTGCGGAAGTAGTTGTGCAGCAGGGGGGCCTGGCCGGCGGGCGCGGCGAATTCGACGAATTCGAAGCCGTTGATGCCAAGCGGATTTTCGAACGTGGTGACCTGCATGCCGAGGTTCGGGCCGGTCGCGGCGGTCTGGGCGCTCATGGCGAAGACTCCTGTTAACGTGGGACGCGAAGGGCCGCGGAGCGTGCCCGAACGCCGACTATAGTTTCAGATGAAACCAACAACAAGCCAGAACCCGACCGCCGGTCAGGATGCGGCTAGCTCCGCGTCCGCGGCTACGGCCGCTCCGGCCAAGGCCGCCCCGTCGGGCCAGCCGGCCCAGGGCCATGCCCATTGGGAACTCGACCGGTTCCTGCCCTATCGGCTGAGCGTGCTGTCCAATCGTGTCAGCCAGACCATTGCCGGGGCGTATGCGCGCCGTTTCGGACTGGGGGTCACCGAATGGCGGGTGATCGCGGTCCTGGGCCGCTACCCCGGCCTGTCCGCCAATGCGGTCGCCGCGCGCACCGCGATGGACAAGGTCGCCGTCAGCCGCACCGTCGCGCGCCTGCTCGAACGCGGGCTGCTCCAGCGCGACACCCACGACGATGATCGCCGCCGTTCCGTGCTGGAACTCAGCGGCGACGGCTATCGCATCTACGACGAGGTCGTGCCGGTGGCGCTGGACTACGAACGCCGCCTGCTGTCGCCGCTGGATGCGGACGAATGCGCGCAGCTGGACCGGCTGCTGGAAAAGCTGGCCCAGGGCATGAAAGGCATGGAGTCCGACCCGGACGGCGCGCTGCCTGAGGAGTGAGGTTTACCGGCGGGGCTTGACCCGGCGCCGTCGCACTCCGGCCGTGGGCGAGCGTTGCCCGGCCTCTCGATCCATTGGGCGGGTCTTGATCCGCCACCCCACGCATCTCCAACGCACGTGGTGGGCCAAGGCCCACCCTATTCTTCCTGGACAAAAAAACGGCGGCCCGGAGGCCGCCGTTTTCGTATTCCGGTCCGTGCCCGCAGGCGCGGATCGAGGCGTTACTTCACGCCGTGCATCAGCCTCTGGATCAGCGGGGCGATCAGGAACAGCAGCGCGCCCGGGATCACCAGGGCCCAGAAGCCGAAGGTGTAACCCGACAGCGCCGACGCCGCGGTCATGCCGGTCTCGCCGCTGACATGGCCGGCGAAGATGCCGGACAGGTTGTTGCCGATGCCGGTGGACAGGAACCAGCCACCCATGCCGAAGCCCACCAGGCGCAGCGGCGCCAGCTTGGTCACCATCGACAGGCCGATCGGCGACAGGCACAGCTCGCCGATCGACTGGATCACGTAGACCATGAACAGCGTCCAGAACGGGATCATGTTGGCGGCGTTGAGCAGCGAGGTCAGCGCGAACATCAGCAGCAGGAAGGCCAGGCCGTTGAAGATCAGGCCGAGGCCGAACTTGCGCGGGATCGACGGGTTCGCCTTGCCGAGCCTCACCCACAGCCACGCCATGACCGGCGCGAAGGCGATGATCGCCAGCGAGTTCACCGACTGGAACCAGGCCACCGGCCAGGCGAAGCCCATGACGTTCTTGTCGACGATCTTCTCGGCGAGGAAGGTGAACGAGCTGCCCGCCTGCTCGAAGAACATCCAGAACAGGATGTTGAAGGTGAAGATGATCAGCATCGCGATGGCGCGGTCACGCTGCACCGGGCCCTCCTTGATGCCTTCGACCAGGATCATGATGCACAGCAGGGCGAACATCGGGAACAGCACGAACCACTGCAGCGTGGTCGCCTTGATGGAGAGCAGGAAGTAGATCAGCGGGATCGCGACCAGGGCGCCGATCAGGGTGAACACCACGCGGCCCTTGTGCTCGCCGCCCTCGTTCGGGCGACCGATGCCGCCGAGCTGGCGGCGGCCGAACCAGAACCAGACCAGGCTGATCAGCATGCCCAGGCCGGCCGTCATGAACACGACCTTGTAGGCCGGCATGTCAGGAGTGCCGCCAAACATGCGTTCGGCGAGCCAGCCGGTCAGGAGCGGCGCGATCATCGCGCCCAGGTTGATGCCCATGTAGAAGATGGTGAAGCCCGAGTCGCGGCGCTCATCGGTCGGCGAATAAAGCTTGCCCACCATCGTCGAGATGTTCGGCTTGAACAGGCCGTTGCCGGCGATGATCGTGGCCAGCCCGAACTTGAAGATCTCGGGATTGGGCATGGCGATCATGAAAAGACCCGCCGCCATGATCACCGCGCCGAGCAGGATCGAGCGCTGGTAGCCGAGCACCCGGTCCGCCACATAGCCGCCGAAGATCGCACCGGCATACACCAGCGCCAGGTAGGCGCCGTAGGTCTGGTTGGCCGAAGCCTCGCCGGTCGAACTGCCAGCATGGAACTGCGCCACGATGTACAGCACCAGCGCCCAGCGGATGCCGTAGAAGGCGAACCGCTCCCAGAACTCGGTCATGAACAGCATCCACAGGGGACGCGGATGGCCCATTACCTGCGTGAATTCCGGGATTGGTGCACCCGGCGACATTGCTTCTGTGGCACCGCTCATGCGGCTTCCCCCGTCGTTGATTCAGGAAACAAATACCCCCACGGATGCGAGGGACGGGCGAGGATCACCGAACGCGGCAGGGCACGTCAAACCCGAAAGCGGTGCTGCGGCGCAGCAATTCCCGGGCGTATCCGGGACGCCCGGGGCGGCCGCCGACCGCGAGCCCCGCAAGCGCCGGCCGCCGTGCAATCGCCACCCGCGCGCCCGGTCCGGCCCCGCGACCGGCCGCCAAATCCGGACAAGCCGGGGCACGCCCACGCACGCCGCCGTGGGCCGCTGCCGGGGGGCGCGTGATCTGGGGATCCGGCTGCCGTAAGCCCGAAGCCACTGCGCACTGCGGAAGATGGCGGGCGCTACGTGCCGTCCGCCAGCACCCGCGCCAGCATCGGCGGGAAGCCGGCATGCGCCGCGGCCAGCCGCGCCTGCGCCGTCGGCAGTCCGCACCATTCGATGTGGGCATGTTCAGCGGGCTGGCGGTTGTGCGGCTCGCCCGACCAGGCGCGCACGCGGGCGACGCGCAGGCGCCAGTCCCCGCCTTCCAGCGTCCCGACCCAGTCCCACTCCAGCGCGCGCACGCCCAACTCCTCGGCCAGCTCACGATGCAGTGCGGCTTCGGGGGACTCGCCCGGCTCGATATGCCCGCCGAACAGATCCCAGGCATCGGGCAGCCAGGCCCGGTTGGGGGCACGACGGCCCAGCAGCACGCGTCCGTCCCGAACCAGCAGCGCACCGACACAGTCGTGCGCCACCGGGTCCATCACACCGCGGGCGCGTCCGGCACCGGCGCGCCGTAATTGGCGCTGCCGTGACCGGTATTGAGCCCGATGGAGGTGCGGACCTCGAACAGTTCGGGGAAGAAAGTCAGTTCAAGCGCCTGCTTGAGGAAGCCCACGCCCGACGATCCGCCGGTGCCACGCTTGAAGCCGATGATCCGCAGCACGGTGCGCATGTGGCGGAAGCGCCACAGCTGGAACTGGGTTTCGAGGTCCACCAGGTCCTCGCAGAACGCGTATTCGCGCCAGTACGTGGCGGTGTCCTCGTAGATGCGTTCGAACACCGGCACCAGCGCGGGGTCGGACACGTGCGGGCGCGACCAGTCGCGCGCGCGGTGCGCTTCGGGCACGGCGTGGCCCCAGCGGGCCAGGTAGACCAGGAACTCGTCGTACAGGCTCGGCGCGTCCAGCACTTCCTTGAGCGAGGCGTGTCCGGCCTCGTCGTGGGCGAACACCTTGAGCATCGCCTCGTTCTTGTTGCCCAGCAGGAATTCGATGGTGCGGTACTGCAGCGACTGGAAGCCCGAGGACGGGCCCAGGATCTCGCGGAACTCCATGTATTCCGACGGCGTCAGCGTCTCCAGCACCGACCACATCTCGGTCAGCTGGCGCAGCACCTGCTTGCAGCGGGCCAGCACCTTGCGGCATTGCCAGACGTGGTCGTTGCGCAGGAACACGGTCGCCGCCCGCAGCTCGTGGATCATCAGCTTCATCCACAGCTCGGCCACCTGGTGCTGGACGATGAAGAGCATCTCGTCGTGGTGCGGCGGGCTCGACAGCGGCTGCTGCGCGCTGAGCAGGCGCTCCAGGTGCAGGTAGCCGCCGTAGCTCAGGCGGCCCGACAGGTCGGTGAGGATGCCCGTTTCGAGGGCGCGCGTGTTCTTGTCGACGGTCATGGGCTCGGGCTCTTGGCCAAGCGTTAAAGGGTAACGCATGGGCTGGCAGGTCTCGTTTGATCCAGGTCATTGCGGATCGCGGGTGGACCCCGCCGGTTCAGCAGCGCCGGTGAGCACAGCGCACCGGGACGCCCTGCCCGGCGATCCGACGACGGACCCCACGTGCCGTGCGCTTACCCGCGCCACGCGACTGCGGCCGACAGGTTGGAACCTCGCGCCGTCATATTCCTGAAATGCATATGAGGAAAATGCCGTGCACAATTGCGCCCGCACAACGGCCGTCCTGGCCGGGTCCCTGGGCCGGATCGTGCGGGCTTTTTCAAATTCGGGGAACTGCATGAACAAGTATGTTGGCCGCCTGGTCTGGGCGGCAGTGGCCGGTATTGCGCCCATCACCGGTGCACACGCGCAGGTGGTCGTCAGCCAGGTCTATGGCGGCGGCGGCAACAGCGGCGCCACGCTCAAGAGCGACTTCATCGAACTGCGCAACAACGGCGCGACCGCCGTCAACCTGGCCGGCTGGAGCGTCCAGTACGCCTCGGCCGCCGGCACCAGCTGGACGCGCACCAACCTCGCCGGGACGATCGCGGCCGGCGGCTACTACCTCATCAAGCAGGCCGACGGCACTGGCGGTACGGTCACCCTGCCCACGCCCGACGCCACCGGCACCATCGCCATGTCCGGCACGGCCGGCAAGATCGCGCTGGTCAGCAATGCCACCACCCTCAGCGGCGCCTGCCCGCTCGGCGGCGCGGTGGTCGATTTCGTGGGCTTCGGCACGGCGGCCACCTGCGCCGAGACCGCGCCCACCGCCACCCTGTCCAACACCACCGCGGCCGTGCGCAATGGCAACGGCGCGGTGGACACCCAGAACAACCAGGCCGACTTCGCCGTGCTGGCGCCCAACCCGCGCAACAGCGGCACGGTGGTCGAGCCGCCGGTGCAGGCCCTCGCGCTGACCATCGCCCAGATCCAGGGCGACGGCCTGCGCTCGGCCCATGTCGACAAGCTGGTGGTGACCGAAGGCATCGTCACCGCGCGCAAGTTCAACAACGGCTTCTTCCTGCAGAGCGTCACCGGCGACGGCAACGCGGCCACGTCCGAAGCGGTGTTCGTGTTCACCGGCAGTGCGCCGCCGGCCACCGCCGCGGTGGGCAACCGCGTGCGGGTCACGGCCAAGGTGGAGGAATTCATTCCGGCCACCGGCCCGCACCAGCTCACCATCACCGAGCTCAGCGCGCCGACGATCGAAGTGCTGGCCACCGGCGAAACCCTGCCGGCGCCGGTCGAACTGACCGCCGGTGACCTCGGTCCCGGCGCGCAGCCGGCGACGCTGGAGCGCTTCGAAGCCATGCGCGTGAGCGTCGCCTCCGCCGTCGTGGTGGGCGCCTCGGAAGGCCGCATCGACGAGGACGACGCCACCGCCTCCAGCGACGGCGTCTTCTACGTCACCCTGCCCGATGTCGCCACGCCGTTCCGCGAGCCGGGCATCCCCGCGCTCGACGTGACGCCGATTCCAGCCGGCAAGAACCCGCCACGCTTCGACACCAACCCCGAACGCCTGATGGTGCGCAGCCGCGGCCAGATCGACGCGCTGCCCCTGTCGGTCGACAACCGGGCCCAGGTGAGCGGCCTGCTCGGCGTGCTGGACTACTTCAGCGGCACGTGGGCGATGCTGCCCGACACGGCGACCCCGCCGCAGGTGAGCGGCGGCATGGCGCCGACCGCCGTGGCCGACGCGCCCTATGAAGCGGTGACGGTGGGTGGCTTCAACCTGCTGCGCTTCTTCGACGAAGTGGCCGACGGCAACGGCGCGCCGACCCTCAAGCCCGAAGCCCTCGACAAGCGCCTGACCAAGACCTCCGCGGCGATCTGCGACTACCTCAAGGCCCCCGACATCCTGGGCGTGGTGGAAGTGGAGAACGCACGCGTCCTGCAGATGCTGTCCGACCGCCTGCAGGCCACCTGCACGCGCGCCCCGGCCTACGTGCCCTACCTGGTGCCCGGCAACGACGTGGGCGGGATCAACGTCGGCTTCCTGGTCGCCTCGCGCGACAACGGCGCGGGCGTGGCCCGCGTCGAAGTGCTCGGGGTCACCCAGTTCGGCAAGGACGCCACGCTGCTGAACCCGAACGGCTCGACCGACCTGCTCAACGACCGCCCGCCGCTGCTGCTGCGCGCGCGCGTGCACCAGGACAACGGCGCCAGCTACCCGATCACCGTCGTCATCAACCACCTGCGCTCGCTCAACGGCGTCGACGGCCTGGGTGCCGGTTCGGGCGGCTGGGCCAGCGAGGGCGCCCGCGTGCGGGCCAAGCGCGGCGCACAGGCGGCCTACCTGGCCGGCCTGGTCGAACAGCTCCAGCAGGCCAACCCGGCCGAGAAGATCGTGCTGCTGGGCGACTTCAACACTTTCGAGTTCAACGACGGCTACGTCGACGTGCTCGGCATCGTGCGTGGCGAGGAAGCCGCGGCCGACCAGGTGCTGGACTACGTGGACAGCCCGCTGACCACGCCGCTGGTCGACGGCTCGCAGCTGATCGCCGACCCGGCGCAGCGCTACTCCTACGTGTTCGAGGGCAACGCGCAGACGCTCGACCACGCCCTGGTGAACCAGTCGCTGCTGGCCGATGCACTGGCCGTCGACGTCGACCACGCCCGCATCAACGCCGACTTCGGCGTCGACAACTACGCCGACATGTCGGTGCCGGTGCGCGTGTCCGACCACGATCCGGTGCGCGTGGCCATCGCCGTGCCGGCCTTCCGCAGCGCCGACCTGTCGGTGGCACTGGCCACCAGCACGCCGGCGGTGCACGTCGGCCAGACGGCCCGCTACACGCTGGACGTGGCCAATGCCGGTCCCAGCGCCGCCGCCAGCACCGCGGTGGCCCTCGTGTTCGACGCACGGGTCGCCCCGGCTGTCACCGCCCCGGCCGGCTGGACCTGCGCGGCACCCGTCCAGGATCCCGCTACCACGACGGTCACCTGCACCATCGCCACGCTGGCGACCGGCGCGGGCGCACGGTTGGACGTGGCCGTCCTCGTCCCCGACGCGATCGGCGGTGGCGCGCTGCGCCTGGGCGTGGCGGTGAACTCGGTCCTCACCGACCGCCACAACGGCGACAACCAGGCCGCCGTCTCGGTAGCCGTCGACGCGCAGGCCAACCTGTGGCTGTCGCTGTCGGGTCCCGCCAAGAAGCTGCACTACGGGCGACTGGAGCCGTTCGTGGTCCTGCTGGGCAACCGCGGCCCGGACGCCGCCTGGCAGCCGGTGGTCACGCTGCGCGGCGATGCGCCGGCGGCCAACGTGGCCTTCGTCGCCCCGCCGGGCTGGACCTGTGGCGTGGATGGCGACGACCATGACTTCGCCCTGACCTGCCGCGCCAGCGGCGTGGTCGCCGCCGGCAGCCTGCGCGGCCTGGGCGTGGCCCTGCGGATTCCCGCGCGCAGCGACAGCACGCAGTTCCTCACCCTGGACGCCTCGGTGGCCAGCACCACGCCGGACGCCGATACCGCCGACAACCAGGCGCAGTACCGCAACCGCATCGTGGGCGTGCCTTGATCGGCATGCCCTTGATCGGCATGCCCTTGATCGGCTGCCCTTGATCGGCATGCCCTTGATCGGCATGCCCCTGTCCGGCATGCCGTGACCGGGATGTCCTGACCGGCCCGGAGCCGGACGCGGGCGCCGATCGTGGCGCCCCCGTACATGCACCCTGCAAAGCGCGGCTTCGGCCGCGCTTTGTTTTTTCCGGAGCACTGCGCTGCATGGCGCGACCGTACGCCGCCCGCTTGCCGCATTGCGCAACGCCGCGCTAACCGGCGGCGGGTATCATCGGGCGGCTGAGAACGATGGGATGAAGGATCCGCGATGACGATCGCCGCACGCTACGAAATCGAACACCTGCAATACCTGGGCGCCGATGGCGCGCTCGTGGCCGAGCCGCCGGCCGACCTGGCCGACCCGAAGGCCCTGCTGCCGCTGTTCAAGCAGATGCTCTTCGTGCGTGTGTTCGACACCAAGGCCATCGCGCTGCAGCGCACCGGCAAGCTGGGCACCTATGCCAGCTGCCTGGGCCATGAGGCCACCCACGTGGGGATCGGCGCCTCGATGCGCCCCGAAGACGTCTTCGCGCCGAGCTACCGCGAGTACGGCGCGCAGTTCATGCGCGGCGTGCAGCCGCGCGAAGTGCTGCTGTACTGGGGCGGCGACGAACGCGGCAACGACTTCGCCGGCCCGAAGCACGACTACCCGTGGTGCGTGCCGATCTCGACCCAGTGCCTGATGGCCGCCGGCGCCGCGCTGGCGTTCAAGCTGCGCAAGGAGGACCGCATCGCGGTCGCCTGCTGTGGCGATGGCGGCTCCTCGAAGACCGATTTCTACGCCGCGCTCAATTCCGCCGGCGCGTACACCTCGCCGCTGGTGCTGTGCGTGATCAACAACGGCTGGGCGATCTCGGTGCCGCGCTCGGCGCAGACCGGCGCCACCACGCTGGCGCAGAAGGGCCTGGCCGGCGGCCTGCACTGCCTGCAGGTCGACGGCAACGACCTGATCGCCGTGCTCGAAGGCATGCGCCGCGCCACCCAGCGCGCGCGCAACGGCGAGGGCGGCACGGTGATCGAATTCCTCACCTACCGCCTGCACGACCACACCACCGCCGACGACGCACGTCGCTACCGCGGCGAGGAAGAGGTGAAGTCGGCCTGGGGCCGCGACCCGATCCCGCGCCTGCGCGCCTATCTCACCGCGAAGGGCGCCTGGAGCGAAGCCGAGGAGAAGTCCTGGGCCGAGGACTGCGGCAAGCGCGTGGACGAGGAAATCAACGCCTACCTCAACACGCCCGTGCAGCCGGTGGAGGCGATGTTCGACTACCTCTATGCCGACATGCCGCCGGACGTGCAGGCGCACCGCGCCGCCGCGCTCGCGCTGGAGGGTCGCTCGTGAACAAGGCCGAGACCATGCCCAAGATCGACACCGCCGCCGCCACGCCCACCGCTGCACCCACCGCGATCACCCTCATCGAGGCGATCACCCAGGCCATGGCCTGGGAGATGCGCCATGACGACACGGTCGTCGTGCTCGGCGAGGACGTCGGCGTCAACGGCGGCGTGTTCCGCGCCACCGCGGGCCTGCAGCAGACCTTCGGCCCGCAGCGCGTGCTCGACACGCCGCTGGACGAGACCACCATCGCCGGCCTCACCGTCGGCATGGCCTCGCAGGGCATGAAGCCGATCGCCGAAGCGCAGTTCGACGGCTTCATGTACCCGATGGTGGACTTCATCGTCTGCCACGCCGCGCGCATGCGCTACCGCACGCGTGGCCGCCTGCACTGCCCGATGGTGCTGCGCGTGCCGTGGGGCGGCGGCATCCGTGCGCCGGAGCACCACTCCGAGGCCAACGAGTCGATCTTCACCAACGTGCCCGGCCTGCGCGTGGTCATGCCCTCCTCGCCCGCACGCGCCTACGGCCTGCTGCTGGCCGCGATCCGGGAACCGGATCCGGTGATCTTCATGGAGCCCAAGCGCATCTACCGCCAGTACAAGGAAGTCGTGCCCGACGACGGCGAGGCGCTGCCGCTGGACGTGTGCTACGTGCTGCGCGACGGCACCGACGTGACCCTGGTGACCTGGGGCGCACAGGTGAAGGAATCGCTGGAAGCGGCCGAGAAGCTCGCCGGCGAGGGCATCAGCTGCGAGGTCATCGACGTGGCCACGCTGCGGCCGCTGGACTTCGCGACGATCGCCGAATCGGTCTCGCGCACCGGTCGTTGCGTGATCGTGCACGAGGCCCCCAAGACCGCCGGCTTCGGCGCCGAGATCGCCGCGCGTCTGGCCGAGGAGTCGATGTACGACCTGGTCGCGCCGGTCGAGCGCGTCACCGGCTACGACACGCACATCCCTCTGTTCCGCCTGGAAATGAAGTACCTGCCCAGCGTGGACCGGATCGTGGCCGCGGTGCACCGGGCCATGTCGGTATAGGGCGGGTCTCGACCCGCCGCCTCGCGACTCACTCCGGCGTTTTCCATCCTTTCGACACCTCGCGGCGGGTTCAAACCGCCCCACAAGCGGACCTGACGATGACCAAGACGTTCTTCCTCCCCGACCTCGGCGAAGGCCTGCCCGACGCGACCATCGTCGAGTGGATGGTCAAGCCCGGCGACACCATCATGCTCGACGCGCCGCTGGTCTCGATGGAAACCGCCAAGGCCGTGGTCGAAGTGCCCTCGCCGGTCTCCGGCAAGGTGCTCAAGCTCGCCGGCGGCCCGGGGGACATCGTCATCACCGGCAGGATGCTCGCCGAGTTCGAAGTGGACGCCGCGCTGCCGCAGCGCGCCGAAGGCCAGGACACCGGCCACCACCACGGCGGCGGCCACGCCGAAGCGGCAGCGCCCACGGCTGCGCCGGAGCCCGAGACGAAGACGGAGTCCATCCGCGAAGACAGCGGCACCGTGGTCGGTGCGATGCAGAGCTCCGACGCGGTGCGCAGCGAGAGCGCGGTCGCCGTCGGTGGCGTCAAGGCGATGCCCGCCGTGCGTGCGCAGGCGCGCAAGCTGGGCGTGGACATCACCCGCGTGCGCGCCACCGGCGCCGACGGCGTGGTGACCATGGACGACGTCAAGCGCGCCGCCGCCGACGGCAGCGCGAAGGCCGGCGCCGCGCCCGCCCCCGCGCGTGCGGCGGCGCCCGCGCCTGCGGCGGCCCCGGCGCCCGCGGCCCGCAGCACGCTGTCGCAGTCCGGCAAGCCGATGCGCACCCAGCCGCCGGGCGTTGCCGCCAGCGGCCAGCCCGAACAGCTCAAGGGCGTGCGCCGCAACATGGCGCGCGTGATGGCCGACGCGCACAGCAAGGTCGTGCCGACCACGCTGGTCGACGATGCCGACCTGCACGCCTGGATCGGCAAGCAGGACATCACCGCCCGCCTGGTGCGCGCGATTGTCTCTGCCTGCAAGACCGTGCCCGCGCTCAATGCTTGGTTCGACGGCGACAACCTCACCCGCACACAGCACCCGCACGTGGACATCGGCATCGCGGTGGACACCGACGATGGCCTGTTCGTCCCGGCGCTGCGCAATGCCGACATGCTCGACGGCGCGGGCATCCGCACCGGCATCCAGCGCCTGCGCGCGCAGGTCGAGGACCGCAGCATTCCGTCGAGCGAGCTGGCCGGCTACACCATCTCGCTGTCCAATTTCGGCATGTTCGCCGGCCGCTACGCCACCCCGGTCGTGGTCCCGCCGTGCGTGGCGATCATCGGCGCCGGCAAGCTCAGCCACGACGTGGTGGCCGTGATCGGCGGCATCGAGGTGCACCGCCGCCTGCCGATCTCGATCACCTTCGATCACCGCGCCTGCACGGGCGGCGAGGCGGCGCGCTTCCTGAAGGCGCTGCTGGACGACATGGCCGCACCGAACTGACGCCTGTCCACCTTCATGGGGCGGGTCTCGACCCGCCGCTTTTCGGAAAGACATCGGCGGGATGAGATTGCAGGGCCCGGGGGCGTGACGCCCGCATGCAAGGCGGCGGGTCAAGACCCGCCCTATGCGCTCGACGTGATGCCCTGCCGCACTGTCAACCTTCATAGGGCGGGTCTCGACCCGCCGCTTTTCGGAAGCACGTCGGCGGGATGAGAATGCAGGGTCCCGGGGCGCCACGCCGCGCATGCTAGGCGGCGGGTCGAAACCCGCGCCATGCGGCGCAGCTGCAGGCAGTCGCGACCGGTTCAACGCCCACCAGCCCAGGAGAAGTCCACATGGCCCATCGCAGCCGTCTTGCTGGTTTCATCATCGATTGCCAGACCGGTGAACTCGACCCGGCCGCCGCGTTCTGGAGCGAGGCCCTGGGCCTGCAGATCGAGGACGCCGATGCCGGCGACGTACCCGGCACCTACCAGATGTTCGGCGGTACGCCGGGCGAGCTGCACATCGAAGTGCAGAAGGTCGAGCATCCCTCGCGCGTGCACCTGGACATCGAGTCCGACGACGTCGACGCCGAGGCCGCGCGGCTGGAAGCACTGGGTGCGAAGAAGATCCAGTTCATCAAGCGCTGGTGGGTGATGGAAGCTCCCACGGGACACCGCTTCTGCGTGGTGAAGATGCATCACCCGGAACGCGGGGCGGTGCCGAACGAGTGGCCGTGAACGAGCGCTCCGGCTAACTCGGTAACGCTTGTCCTTTCCGGTTCGGCGACCTGACGCGCCGCTGCGCGGCGCGCCCCCATCCCAGCCTTCCCCCGCGAAGCGGGGGAAGGAGCACGCCTCCCCATCCCAGCCTTCCCCCGCGAAGCGGGGGAAGGAGCACGCCTCCCCATCCCAGCCTCCCTCCGCGGAGCGGGGGAAGGAGCACGCCTCCCCATCCCAGCCTTCCCCCGCGGAGCGGGGGAAGGAGCACGCCTTCTCCGCTTACGACAGCATCGGCGTATCGTCCACCGCCACTCTGTCGCGCCCGCCCTGCTTGGCGCGATAAAGCGCCTGGTCGGCGCGGTCGAAGGTCTGCGCGGGCGTGTCGCGCGTCGGGTCGCCCGCGGCGACGCCGACCGAGACGGTCAGCCGGAACGGCAGCGCCGCGCGCGTGACGGCCTCGCGGATGCGGTGAGCGACCTCGGTGGCGGCGGCCAGCGATGTGCCGGGCAGATACACCAAAATCTCCTCGCCGCCGTAGCGCACGGCGATGTCGCCGGCGCGGATCGTGCTGATGACCGCCTGCGCCACGGCGCGCAGCGCCTCGTCGCCGGCCAGGTGGCCGTAGCGGTCGTTGACCTGCTTGAAGTAATCGATGTCCAGCAGCAAGAGCGTGTAGCGCACGCGTTCGCTCGGCGCGGTGAGCAGCGCCTCGGCGAGCAGTTCCTCCATCCCCGCGCGGTTGAGCAGCCCGGTCAGCGGGTCGCGGCTGGCACTCTGCCGCAGGGCGTCGTGCCGGCGCTGCCATTCGGCGCGCGCCAGCTCCGCGGTCTGCGCGGCCTGCTCGCGCGCGCTGAGCAGGCGGCCCTGCTCCACCATCATCCGGCGCAGTTCCAGCAGGTGCTGCGTCTGCCGCGCCAGCAGCTCCAGGCTCTCGACCTGCACGTCGCTCAGGTGCCGCGGCCGGACGTCGGCCACGCACAGCGTTCCCAATGCGTAGCCGTCGGGACTGAGCAGCGGCACGCCGGCGTAGAAGCGCGGCGGCTTGCCGCCCAGGCGGCGGCGACGCGCAGCGGGGATGGGATCGATGGCCAGGTCGTCCACCACCAGCGTGCGGCCGGGCGCGTCGATCGCGTGGTTGCACAGCGACAACTCGCGCGGCACCTGCGGCTGGTCGATGCCGATCTGCGCCTTGAACCACACCCGCTCGCGGTCGATCAGCGAGATCGAGGCGGCCGGGACGTCGCACACCGTGACGGCCAGCCTGACGATGTCGTCGAAGGCCTGCTCGGGGGCGCTGTCGAGGATGGCGTACGCCTCCAGCGCCGCCAGCCGGGCGGCTTCATCGGCATGCGTGTGCAGGGGCGCTCGCGTGGCGGACATGGGTTCACCATCCCGCCGGGGGCTGGCCGAGTCAAGCGCGTGGCGCGGTATACGGGGCGATTTCACGCATCGCAGACAACGCCGCTTCAGCCCGCACTCACTGCACCGAACGCACCGGCATCGCGCCAGCGCCTCACGCCAATCGCGGCGAGGCGCCCGCCCTGCCCCGTCGACTATTCGGTTTCGACCAGTCGCGCCAGGGCTTCGACCACATCCGCCAGTTCGGCGGCGTCATGCAGATGGCCGAGCAGTTCGTCGCCCAGGTGCACCGCGCCGCCTTCGGCCGCCCGCAACGCGGCGCCACCGGCCTGCTTCGCACGCGCCACCAGCTGGCCCGCGGTGCGGCCGCTGTCGTGGCCCACGCTCTGCAGCAGCACGCGTTCGCCATCGACCAGCTTGAAGAAGAACTGCGCACCCTCGCGATACTGCTTGAACACCGGCAGTGCCGCCTTCTCCTTGCGCGCATCGCCGGCCACGGCCGTGCGGGACAGATCCCGCAGCCCGACGGCCTCGCGCAGCCGCGCCAGCAGCGGCGTGGCGTAGCGCGCGCGCAGGCGTGCGGCGCCCTCGCGCAGGATCACCTCGATGGCCGCCGGACGCGCCATCAGCGATTCGTAGCGCTCGCGCATCGGCGCGACTTCCCGGTCGATGCGCTCGAACAGCTGCGCCTTCGCTTCGCCCCAGCCGATGCCCTGCGCAAAGGCCTCGCGCATGGCGGCGGTCTCGGCCGGACTGGCGAAGGCCTGGTACAGCTGGAACACGTGCGAGGTATCGGCGTCCTTGGGTTCGCCCGGAGCGCGCGAGTCGGTGACGATGCCCGCGATCAGCTTGCGCAGCTGCTCGCGCGGTGCGAACAGCGGGATCGTGTTGTCGTAGCTCTTGCTCATCTTGCGGCCGTCCAGGCCCGGCAGGGTCGCCACCTGCTCCTCGATGACGGCCTCGGGCAGGGTGAAGAACTGTTCGCCGGCCGGTTCGCCGTAGAGGTGGTTGAAACGCTGGCCGAAGTCGCGCGCCATCTCGATGTGCTGGATCTGGTCGCGCCCGACTGGCACCCGGTGGGCGTTGAACAGCAGGATGTCGGCGGACATCAGCACCGGGTACATGAACAGGCCGGCGGTGATCCCCGCATCGTCGTCGGCGCCCTCGGCGCGGTTGCGGTCCACGCTCGCCTTGTAGGCGTGTGCGCGGTTGAGGATGCCCTTGCCGGCCACGCAGCTGAGCAGCCAGAGGTGAGTTCGGGGATCTCGGGGATGTCGCTCTGGCGGTAGAACCAGACGCGGTCCGGTTCCAGCCCGCAGGCCAGCCAGGTGGCGGCGATCTCGAGCGTCGAGCGCTGCACGCGCACCGGATCGGTGACCTTGATCAGCGCGTGGTAGTCGGCCAGGAAGTAGAAGCTCTCCACGTCGGCCTGGCGGCTGGCGGCGACTGCCGGCCGGATCGCGCCGACGTAATTGCCCAGGTGCGGCGTCCCCGAGGTGGTGATGCCGGTGAGGACGCGGGTGAGATCTCGGGTGGGCATGGCGGCACGACAGGAATGCGGTCGGGAAGTTTACCCGCTGGCCCGGCTTTCCCAGCAGAGGCCCCAAGCAGGGGCTGAACGCCGCCGTCCGCCGGGACGGCCGGCAACCCCGATGTCCGGCACGGGCCGTTTGCATCGGCACCTTCCCTGGAGACCGCGCCATGATCCGCCGCCTCGTCCCGCTTGCCGCCCTGTGCGCCGCCCTGGGCCGCCTGCTCGCCGGTGCAGGCCAGCCTCGTCGATGTCGATGTCATCGACCGCGACCGCGGCGACTGGCTGGAGCAGTTCCGCCACCGCGGCCAGCCCTGGATCGCCGGAGAACCCGGCCACCGCTACGCGGTGCGCCTGACCAACAGCAGCGGCGAGCGCGTGCTGGTCGTGCTCTCCATCGACGGCGTGAACGCGGTGACCGGCCAGACTGCGCACCCGTCGCAGGCCGGCTACGTGCTGGAGCCGTGGCAGTCCACCGAGATCAACGGCTGGCGCAAGTCGATGGACGACGTGGCCCAGTTCGTCTTCACCGACCTGCCGGACAGCTACGCCGCCCGCACCGGGCGGCCCGACAACGTCGGGGTGATCGGCGTGGCCGTCTTCACCGAGGCCCGGACCTACTACTACCCGCAGCCGGCGCCGATCTACCAGCCGCGCAATGCGCCGGGCACTTACGAACGCGATGCCGCGGCCAGCGACGGCGCCGCCGCCCCGCCCAGCGCGGCCTCCAGCGCTCGCGCGGACAAGGCCATTGCCCGCGAGGAAGCGCGGCAGCAGAGCCTGGGCACGGGCCACGGGGCCCGCGAATGGTCGCCGGTCTCGCACACCGGCTTCGAGCGCGCCTCGCGCAGCCCGGCCCAGGTCACCCAGCTGCGCTACGACGACTATTACGCCCTGGTCGCCCGCGGCGTGGTGCCGCGCTACCGGCGGGACCGCTGGAACGAGGACGCCCCGCATGCGTTCCCGGGCGGCTTCGTCGCCGATCCTCCGGGCTGGTAGGCCAGGCGCGGGACCGCGCGAAACCACCGGCCCGCGCGGCGCAAAGAAAAAGGGCGGCTCGCGCCGCCCTTTTTCTTCAGGTCCGGCCCATGGCCGGGACCCACCCGCTGATCAGCACTTGGCGTCCTTGCAGTCTTCGGCCTTGTCTTCGACCTTCTCGCCGACATCCTGCACGTCCTCGCCCACACCGGCCATCGTGTTGCAGGCGGTGAGGAAGCCACCGGACATGCTGGCCAGCAACATCACAAAAATCAGACGCTTCATTTCCTTCTCCTTCGATCCACGGATTGTTCACGGGACCCTTCACGCCCAAGGCTGCCTCAGGGTCCGCAGTGGCATCTAACCCGGGGGGCGATGAACTTCCTGTGCAGTCGCCCGATCGACATCAGCTGCGATTCAGTCTGGCGGCACGCGCGCATTCAGGCCGGCGTGAAGGTCCCAAAAGGCATGAGGGCCGGATTTCTCCAGCCCTCGCGGGAACACGCCTGGCAGCAGGCTGGCAAGACGGGCCGCCTCAGCGGCTGGCCTTGTCCTCGACCTTGCGGCCGACCTTCTGCACGTCCTTGCCCAGGCCCTCCATCGTGTTGCAGGCGCTCAGGGCGCCCAGCGCGAACAGGCCGAGCACGAGCAGGGCGGCGGTACGGACGGTCATCAGCTTCTTCACAAGGGGCTCCGCGGGTCTTGGGGTGAGGGCGACGCGGCCATGAGCCGCCGCACGGCGCGCATCGTCGGCGGCCACCGCGGCCAAGGCAAGTGGCGCACGTCGCAGTCTGCGCAAGCGGTTCAGTCGCGCATCAGCGTGGATTTGCCGAACAGGCTTTCCACCAGGTCCACGGCGACTTCCGCGGTGACATTGCGGGTGTCGATGACCGGGTTGAGCTCCATGATGTCCAGCGAGGCCATGCGCCCGCTGTCGGCGATCATCTCCATCACCAGCTGCGCCTCGCGGTAATCCGGGCCGCCAGGCACGGTGGTGCCGACGCCCGGGGCGATGCCGGGATCGAGGAAGTCGACATCGAAGCTCACGTGCAGGTGGGTGTTCTCGTCCATGCCGTCCAGGGCCTCCTCCATCGCGCGCTTCATCCCGACCTCGTCGATGTAGCGCATGTCGTACACGTCGAGCCCATGCTCCTTGACCAGGCGCTTCTCGCCTTCGTCCACCGACCGGATGCCGATCTGGCGGATCTCGTCCGGCCGCATCGCCGGCGCGTCGCCGCCCAGGTGCGTGAGCTCGCGCGGGCCCAGGCCACACAGGCAGGCGACCGGCATGCCATGCACGTTGCCCGAAGGCGTGACGTCGCTGGTGTTGAAGTCGGCGTGCGCATCCAGCCAGAGCACGCGCAGCTTCTTGCCGGTCTCGCGGCAATGGCGCGCCACGGCGGTGATCGAGCCCAGCCCCAGGCAATGGTCGCCGCCCAGCAGCACCGGCATGCGGCCCTGCCGCAGTTCGGCCAGCGAGGCCTCCATCACCAGGCGATTCCATTCGACGACTTCGGGCAGGTGGCGATAGCCCTCGCTCGGCGGCTGCCAGGGATTGCGCGGCCCGTCGAGGTTGCCGCGGTCGGCCACGTCGACACCGCGCGCGACCAGCGCCTGCGCCAGCCCCGCGATCCGCAGCGCTTCCGGGCCCAGGCGCGCGCCCAGGTGGCCGGCGCCGATGTCGGTGGGGGCGCCGATGAGGGAAACGGGGCGAAAGACTCGGGTCATGGCGTGGGTCCGTGCGGGGGCGCGGCAGGGGCCGTGCCAGCGACTGTGTCCAGAAGACTTCCCACCGGGCCGAAGCGTGGCGAGCGCGGCGCCGCGGGAAGATGTCCCACTAGTCTAGCCGCGCCTCCCGCCCGACGGGCGCGCCGGGCGGGAGGGGGTTCTCACAGCGCAACCCGCCAACGCAGGTCCGACACCGCGGCCAGCGGCTTGCGCAGGGCCGAATTGCCCGAATACCACACGTCGTTCGCGCCGGTCTTGTCGTTGCGCCAGAGGATGTCGGCAATGCCGTCGTCGTTGTAGTCGCCGACCGCCGCCACCTTCCAGTTCAGGTCGGTCACCGCGGTAAGGTTCCTGCGGATCTCGCCTGCGAACGAGATGAAGATCGTGTTGGCCCCGGTGCGAACGTTTCGCCAGAGCACGTCGTCTTCGTTGTCCCCGTCGAAGTCACCCACGCCCGCCACCTTCATGTCGGGGTCGGTGACAAGCACTATCGCAGGACCGTATGGGCACCACCACGAGTCGCTCCACATCAGGCAAACATGGCCACCGGGTTCACGAGCCACCAGGCCGACCTTGTCCGCCGTGCTGAACAGGCCGCTTCCGACGACGGTCCAGTTCAAACCCAGGGTCCGCACTGTCGCATTTTCGCTGCGACCGTCGGTCCAGATGACGATCGATCCGGTGCGGGTGTCGCGCCAGGCGATGTCCGCGACGCCGTAGTTGCCAAAACGTCCCACGGCGACAAAGACCAGGTTCGGGTCGGGCTGGCTGTCCAGGTTCACGCGGTTGGAAGCATTGCCCGCCATCCAGAGCACGTTCGCCCCGGTCGCGCTGTTGTGCCAGAGAACGTCGGACTTCTCATCGCCGTTGAAGTCCGCGCTCCCGAGCAGCGTCCAGTTCGGATCAGTGACCGCGGGCGTCGCCTGGCGCGTGGTGGCATTGGCGCCCTTCCAGATGTCGTTTGCCCCCGTCGTTGCATGTCGCCAGAACACGTCCGAACGGTTGTCGCCGTCGAAATCGTTGATGCCGCGCCGGCCATCGTTGTCCTTGATCACGAAGGTTGCGTCTCCGTCCGTCGCGAACACGCCGCCGCGGAGATTGGTGATCCTGACCTTCACCGTTTCACTGGATTCGATCAGCGCGTCGTCAAGGGTGATCATGGCGAACGACCCCTCCAGGCTCCCCGGCGGGACGGTCACCGTCTGCGGCGCCGGCTTCTCATAGTCCACGCCTGCGATGGCGGTGCCGTCCTCCACCGTGACCGTGAAGGTGACGGACTGCGCGGTGGTCGAAGTGCGGAAGCCCATGCGCCCGGACCGTCCCTCCGTCATGGTCAGGTCATCGACATACAGCGTGACCGGTTTGTCGCCACCGTCGTAAGTCACCTTCAGCGTGGCCCCGCTGAAGGCCTGCTTGCCGTGCACCATGATGTACCAGTAGCCACCGGCGGGCTTGGCAAACGTAAGCGCCTCCGCATTGGAGGGTCCCCGGGATGCCCACTGGAAGCTGCTGCCGTTGGGCCAACCTTGACGGCTCAGGTAGAGGTCCGCATTGCCCGTGCCACCGGACAGGGTGAACTTCAGGTTCGAGGCATACATCGGCGCCGTGAATCGATAGAAGGCTGCCCAGCCTGTCGGACCGGCCAGGGTCAGCGGCTGCGACTCCAGCAGCATCGTGGGCGTGCGGACAAGCTTGGACGTTGTCGCCGTTCCGCCACGATTGTCGATGACCTTCAACGTGGCGGTATAGATGCCACCCGCCGGATAGGTGTGCGTGGGCGAACGTTCCGTCGACGTGGTGCCGTCACCGAACGTCCACTGGTACGCGACGACCTGGCCGTCGCGATCGGTCGATGCGTCGGTGAAGGACACGACGCCATCCAGGCCCAGCACGAAGCCGAAGGCTGCCGTCGGCGCGACGTTGGGCGGACGCAGGTAGTGCTCGATGTGCGCAAACACGAGATCGAAGCGGGAGTACTCGTCGCGGTTGTCCTTGTTGGACAGCGAACCGGTGTTCGCGCAGCTGGCCGAACCACGGAACAGGCCACCGCGAACTAGGTATTGGCCCTGGTCCGGCACGAACAGGCCCGAACCGCTGCTACCGCCTTCCGTGGTCCCTCGCGTCCAGCCCACGATGTGCTGGGCGGTGTTGGTGGAGACGTGCTGTCCTTCGGAGACCTTCTTCCGGTCGCCTGCCGGATGGTGGATGGCGAATACGCGTACGCCGGTGGGCAGCGGACGGGCATCCCAACCGGCGAACGTGGCGCTGCCCGGCGCATCGCCCAGGCGCAGCAGCAGGCCGTCGGTGGTCGGATCGGAGTACAGGTAGGTCGCACCATAGGCCGGACCCTGACCCGGGGCCCGCTCACCACACGTCGTGCTTTCCCAGTTCCACCAGGTTTCCAGCGTGTTGGCCACGGCCTGGGTGCTGATGCAGTGATGTGCGGAGTAGAACCAGGGAATCTGCGTGGCGGTGTCGGCATCGTTCAACAGCGTTCCCGTGCAGGCGTACGTGCCGCCGTCGATGACGAAAACCATCTTGGCAACCGATTTCGTGGCCGCCTCGTACGCCGGACCGAGTTCGGCCACTCGACATACGGTGTCGACGTTGCATGCACCGGCTTCCCCGGACTTGAGCAGCTTGAATCCGTGGCGGCTGTCCGCGATCAGATGCGAAATCTGCGGCACCTGGACTCGGACCCCCAAAGTCGGAACGCCCTCGGGGGCATAGAGCTCGATCGTCTGCCTGTCGCCGTCGGTCGACGGCGTCCAGTACAGCTGCTCGTTGGCGAGGCGGCTGGCCTGTTGGCCGGAGATCAGCGCCAGGGGTTCGCCACTCGCGCTGCCACCGACCCGGAGCTCGATGCGGGAATCCCACCGCTGCAGCAACAGGCCCACGCGCAGGCCGAGCGCATCGGGCGAATGCACCTCGATCCTGGCGACGTGGCCGCCCTTCGCCGCGGGCAACCAGTCCAGCGCTGGCAAGGACACCTGGATGCCCTCGCGGGCGGTGGTGCGGGCCAGGCCGATCTGCGTGGGTTTGGCGATGTCCCGGGCGTTGTGGCGCTCCAGATCCAGCAGGCGGCGCACCGGCATTTCGCCGAAAGCCAGGCGCGCAACCCTCGAGGCGGGAACACTCGTCGCGCGCCAGTGGACCGGCGGACGCGCGGCCTTGGCCCTCGCAGGCTCGCTGGGCACCGACATGATCCTGTCGGTGCTACGGGCGGGGGTGGGCGCGAAGGACGCAAGCGAAGCGACGCAGGCGACCAGCGCGCCTGCGCAGAACATGAATCGATTCAAGGGATCCCCTGTCAGAGCGTCACCGGTCCCGGGGCCGGCAGGCGAAACGATACCCGCCGGGACGCCGCGGCGCCACGTCCCGGGGTGCGGCCGTCCTGGCAGGCCTGGATCCCGCCAGAACAGGTAAAAGAGCCGCTGGGCCGGGCGTCAGGGCGTCAGGAAACGCTGACCGTCATTCAATCCCATCCTGAAGGTTTCACATTGAACTCCGGGAGCTGCTCTGGCCGTCTTGAGCATCGGGCCGGCTCGCTGGACCAGCCGCGGAACCCTGGGCCACCCACATTTGGAGTCGCGCGTGCTTCCGGGCATCATCCCGTCGCGCGGAGCCGTGCAGTTCCCGGGGAGCCGGTTGAATAAGCTCACGGAAGCCTGCGACGCCTGAAGATTCCTTCAATCCGAAGCCGCTTCGCGGCACCACCTGGCTTCAGGTTTCAAGCGCCTGGCCGCAACACACCCTCATTGGACAGCACGGCATGACAACCGCCCAGACCGCCCCCTGCGCCATCAGCCCGCGCGACAAGCAGGCCCAGGCCAAACGCGTGGGTGACGACCTGATCCAGCACCACGGCAAGCGCAAGTTCTATTCGGTCGACCAGGTGCGCGCCGCCAACCAGCGCTGCGACATCCCCATGGATGTCGCCTGCTGGTCGCATGCGCTCTTCAATACGCACTACGACTTCGACCGCATCCACCAGGCCGCCGGCGAGGCCTGCGACTACCTGGCCATGAAGCGGGAGATGCTCGAGTCGCTGTCACTGGGAAGTCCGGGTTCGTGGTTCGACTTCGACCTGTCTTGGCTCGAGTTCCCCGACATCGACTGGTCGATCTTTGACTTTTTTGACTAGGGTCCGCCGCCGCCGTGCGACGCTCGACACCTCATTCAAACTCCATGTCGCTTCGCAGCCTTGCTTGATCCAGTCACGGGAACCCGGATGAAACTTCGTCGCAGGCAAGCAGCGATCTTCCTGGCTCTGCCCTTCATCCTTGCTGCGTGCGGAAAGTCGGGCTTCGCGCACTGCGTGCAGGTCGCCGAGGAGTCCGACTTCACCGGCAAGTGGCTGAAGGCGGACAAGGTCCTTGCCGATCGCACGGTGCGCACGGAAGAGTGCGCCGCCCTGGATGCCGCCAGTGATGACGCCTCCGGCCCCCGCACGGGCAAGGTCAGGTGGGCCGAATGCTCCGCCGGACCGGACTGCGGCGAGGCCGGCAAGTTCTAGCAAGCCGTTCAAGCCGAAGCCTCTTCAGGTTTCGGCCTGATTCGGACTCCAGCAGCCGTCATCCACCTCTCGTCGCCCTTACCGGGCCGCCCGGCGCAGGGATCGCGCACCGCGGAACCCCTGCCGTGCTGATCTGTCGCACTCTTCTCTCGTCCACACCGAGGTGACGGATCATGGGTAGCCTATCTGGATTACTTGTCGCATCAGCGCTTGCCGCCGCAACGGCAGGCACCCCACCCGCCGAGCCAGCAGCGCCATCCGACGACGCGGTGCTTCGCTTCGTCGCCCCGTTTCATGCGCTTGCAGGCATTTCCCATGGCATGACGGCCGTGGACGGCCAGCCGCTGATCCTCGACCAGAGGGCCACGACCCGGGTGGCATCCGGCCTGCGGACGGTCTGGTATTCCTGCCCCGATGAATCGCAAGCCACGGGCGTTTCGAGCCTGAGCTTCGATTTCAAGGCCGGCCAGGCCTATGAACTCGTGTGCCGTGCGGGGAAACCGGCTCAGATCCTTGCCGCGGACGGGTGCTGACGCTCCATTGGAGCTGAAGCCATTTCGCGACGCGGATAGCTTTAGAAGCCTTCGTCGATTGCATCCAACCACTGGCGGCCAGAAGGTCCAACCTCGAGCCGCAGGAGCCTCCTTGTCGCGCAACGTCCTCTTCATCTGCACGCAGAACCGCCTGCGCAGCCCCACGGCGGAGCAGATCTTTGCTGACTGGCCCGGCGTGGAGACGCAGTCCGCCGGCCTGGGCAACGATGCCAATACCCCGGTATCGCCGGAGCTGCTGGCCTGGTCGGACGTCATCTTCGTCATGGAGAAGGCGCATCGCGACAAGCTGTCCAGGAAGTTCCGCGCGCACCTGGGCGGCAAGCGGGTGATCTGCCTCGACATCCCGGACGAGTACGAGTACATGGACCCGGCGCTGGTTCAACTGCTCCGCCAGAAGGTCACCCGCTTCCTGCCCGCGGGCTAGTCAACGCGCGGCGGCGCACGGACAATCGGTCGGCGCCGCTTCGCGTCCATGCCTTCGAACCCAACCGATGCCTCCCCTCTTGCGCAAAGTGCTGCTGGTGTTCGCAGGTCTCCTCATCGCCGCCGCGATCACCTATTTGCCATGGGCCGTGCTGTGGCGCCTGACGGGCCCGATCAGCTCCCTTTACGGGATGACCGCGATCCTGTGGGCGCCGCTGGCCCTGATCATCGGGATCGTCGCGGGCTGGCGGTTCGTCCGCGCGCTGTGGCCACGCGAGGCCTGACCCGCCCATGGCGGCGTCCGTATCCATCCAGACCGCGGCCAGCCTGCCATCCCGTCGCCCGGTGATTCCACCGCACCCGAGCCGCCTGCACACCAACACCCCATGAAGCCGTCCATGAAGCCCTCCACGAAATATGGAATGTTGGCCGTCGCCTCGCTCGGCGTGGTGAGCCTGGTGCACCAGGCGCGCAGCGCGCATCTGGACGGCCCCCAGATCTACCACTACGTACTAGGCGTGCTACCCAACGTCGCTGCCGCCGTAGCCCTGCCCTTCGCCTTCATGAGCGTCTGGTGTGGCCAGAACCCAGTGGGCACCTATCCAGCCACCCGCCGCTGGTTTTTCGCGGCGAGCATCGTGTCGGCGGTCGGGCTGGTCGTGTGGGAGTTCCTGCAGCCCATCCGCGGGCGGATCTATGACCCCCATGACATCGGCGCTACGATCGTCGGACTGGGTTTGGCGGGGCTTGTGTTCCATGCGTCAACCCCTGACCGCCGACCCGCCTGATCCCTTCGCGGCCCGGCACTGATCCAGTGTCAGTTCCGATCCGACCATCCCAGGACCTCATGCGCGACGGCGACATCGACTACTCCCGGTACAGCCTTCGCGAGCTCGAAGAGGCACTGGCTGGCATCAACAAGCACCAGTATCCGAAGAACCATGCGAACCTTCGCGCCGCGTACGAGCAGCGCGCGGCACCCCCTGCGGAAACGCCGCGGCCGGTGATTGCCGATACCGCAGATGAGGACGCCGCACCGGATGCCGCACTCAAGCGGATGTGGGACAGGTTCTGGGACTCGCGCCCCGTGGTCGGCGCCTTGGGCGCCTTCTCCTTCGGCTGGGCCTATGCCCTTTTCACTCGAACCGATTCCTGCCCCTCCGGAAGGAAGGTCACCGGCGCGATCATCAATGCGCTGTGCGAGCGGTTTGGCCATGCGGCCGCCGCGGGCATTCCATTGCTCATGGGGTTGGTGCTGGTGGCCTATGCCGTTTTGCCCAGGCGGCGGGACGGGGACTGAGCATTTTTCAAGCGCGAGCCGCTTCGCGGCGCGGCGTGATCCGGGAGATGGAGTTCATGGAAAAATCGTCGTCTCTCCTGGTCGTGACCGCCCTCCTGCTCGGCGGATGCACCGATTCCATCTTCGGATGTCCGGATCGTCTGATCGATTCGACGCCATCGCCCGACCATGCATTCAAGGCCGTTGCCCGCGAGTGCGGCTGCAAGGCGCAGAACGGCACGTACCTGGTAGCCGCCATCGTCGAGCAGCAGGCCGCCGGGAGCTGCAGCGTCCTGGAGAAGGTGGCCGTCGCCGCCGTCACCACCAAGGCCGGCGGCAAGAACGACGCCACCGGCAAGGTCACCGTCCTGTGGCGCGATCCGGACACCCTGGTCGTCCGCCTGGACCGCCAGCAGCAATACGAATTGCGCAATGACCCCATCCTTGCGCACGGCGCACCCCCGACACAGCAGCCGCCCGCTCATTCCGGCCGACCCAGGATTGTGGTCGTCAATGACCTCTGACGAACGGCATACGAGCAGAAGCGCGTCGCGGTTCCACTTGATCCAGACATGGAAATCGAGGATGAAACTTCTCGCCTGCTTCGTCACACTCCTGCTGGCCGCCTGCACACACGTGCGTGACATTTCGCGTGCCGAGTGCGCGCCCGAAGGCGTACCGGGCCACGTAACGCTCAAACGGGTGGCCTACCTGTACGAGTCCGACGATGCTTCGGCCGACCTGCTCGATTACCAGGCGCCCGGGCGCGCCCTGCTGGCGGAGCTTCCCGCGGGCACCGCGCTGACGGTCACCCGGGTGGAACTCAGGAATGGATTCGAGAGCACGTTCGGCGCGGTGTACGCATTGGGCACGGTCGACGCAGGTGGTGGCCGCCAGTTCGAATATCTCTGGGGCGTGCATGACAGGATCACGTACGCACCCTGGGAGTCCGCCGCGTACGACCCGCGCGCCAACCATCGTGTCGTTAAGTGCGGCCGGTGAAATCCGCCCGCCATTCAAGCCGTACTGCTTCAATTGAGGTGTCCGGGCCCCATGACTAGATGCATCACACTCCTGATGCTGACCTTCGCTATTGCGGCCACTGCCGCCCCGCCTGTTCCGGTCAAGGTCGGCGATCAACCCGGGATGGATGCCTGCACCAGTCTTGCCGTCGTGACGAGCAGGCGGCCGCTCGCCCTGCGAACGGGCCCGGGCCAGCGCCATGCCAAGGTGATCACCCTGAAGCCTGGCGACCTGGTGCATCTGTGCGGCACCTCGTCCGATGCCCAATGGTCGGCCGTCGTCCTGGCCCAGGACGGAATCCTCGACTGTCGCGTATCGTCCCCTGCCCCGGCTCCGGGTGCCTATGAGGGCCCTTGCGTTTCCGGCTGGCTCCCTGCGAAATGGCTCGAGCCTGTCGCCGGCTAGGCCTGACCTCCCGCTCAATACGCAGCCGTTTCGCGAGCCCAGCTTCTTTCAGACGTCAATCCACATGCAGATACTTCGCGAAATCCTCGGAGCCCTCCTGTTCGTCGCCGGCGGCTTCTTCACGGCGCTGCTGGGCTTCAATCTCATCCAGGCCATCGTCGTCGTCGACGCGAGCGGCAGTCCTGACGCGCACGGCATGGCGACGGGACTTTCGCTCGTGGGCCTGGTGTTCATCGGGCTGCCGGCGCTGATTTCCGGCTGGCTGCTGTTGCAGCGCGGGCGCTCGCGGAAGTGAGGCCCGACGGTTCGTCGAGGGGACCGCGATGGCGCTCTTCGTTTTCCTTGCGTCGATCGCGTTCGTCATCTCTGGACCGGCGCCCGAGCAGTGAGGCGGTTTCGTCCAGCGGCTTGGCTTGGTTCAGGCTTCAGGTTTCAGGCGACTACTCATGTCAATCAGCGACCGCCAGATCATCCATTTCACCGAAGCCGAGGAGCTTTCTTTCGGGCGGAATGAGTTGCTGATCCATCGCATATTTCCTTTCGAGCGATTCATCGATTTTGTTCGCCATGAGCAGCTCTCGCTTGTGAAGCCTTCGGTTTACTGGCAGGACCCGTACGAGAACCCACTGAATCGCGAGATCATCGAGTCCGATACTGGCAGACGTCTGCGCATCCCACACTTCGACGAAGGCCTGTTTGCACAGTGCTGGTCGCTTTGCGAGGAGTCGGACGCGATGTGGCGCATCTACTCGAGCGACAGACGCGGCGTCCTTGTCACCGCCCACGCCCATACCCTGCTCAGGGAGTGCAAGCCGCAGTTCGAGAGCCCGCTGGAGCAGGTCTATCTGGGGAAAGTCCGGTACAGATCGTGCGAGGAGTTGAGATGCATGCTGGAGTCGCGTGACTTCCTCCGGGAAGTACTTCGCGCTCCGTCTTACTCGCCGGGGTCAGCCTCAGTTCTCCTGTACAAGCGCGACTCCTTTGCTCACGAACAGGAAGTGCGCCTCGTGCTCTCGCGGCACGTCTCGGAGGTGCCTGGCGACGTCGCCCAGATCAAGGTGCCCGTTGACAGGGTTGTCGCGTCCGTCACGCTTGACCCCAGGATCAGTGCCGAAGAGTTCGAACGCATGTCGTATCTGATCGGGAAGGCGGGTTTCGCCGGATCGATCAAGCACTCACCCCTGTATGCGAAGCCCATTCTTGCTCCTGCGATTCCCAGCCTGGATTGGCTTTACCAAACAGATCATTGAGTCATTCAAGTTCAAGCCGCTGCTCGACGCAGCTCAGCCCAGGCGCCATTGCCATGCCGAAGTTCCTCGTCACCGCGGTCTTGCTGGCGGCCCTGTTCCTCCCCGTGGCCCTGTTCTGGCTGCTCATCTCGCATTCGGCGCTGGATATCCGTGTCGCCGCTGCCGTTAGTGTCGCGGCGGGCTGGCTGCTCAACCTGGCCTGGGCGTCCGCCGTGACCCGGGTCGCTCCCGTGGATCCGGCACAGCCCCAGGGCGACACGTTCACGATCGCGGCCCGCTTCGGCTGGGTGTGCCCGTCGGTGCTGGTGCTGTTGACCTGGCTGGCCTGGCGTTTCACGAGCGGCGGCGCCGGCTGACTCGTCCATAGCGTCGCCGCGTGCGGCGCGCCTCGGCGACCGACCAGTCGCTGTCCGGGGTTTTTCGTCGCCACGCGGGGGGCTTCGTCCGCGGATTGGCCGGCTTCATCGCACGCCGGTTGCCGGGAGGTTCCTTCGGGGGCAAGGTGCGAATGCCGTCCGTTCCGGCTGCTAGGAGTTCGACATGAAGGCCCTGATCGCGCTGCTCGCCTGGTGCGTGCTCTTCGTCCTGTGCTGGCCGCTGGCCCTGCTGGCCCTGGTGCTGTGGCCGCTGGTCTGGCTGCTGTCGCTGCCGTTCCGCCTGGTCGGCATCACCTTCGGCGCGCTGTTCGCGCTGCTGCAGGCGATCCTCTATCTGCCCGCCCGCCTGCTGGGGTGGCGATCCGCGCCGAGGCGCGTGCAGGGCGCGGTGACGGCCTGAGCGCGACGTGGTCTGCGCTGGCCGGCTCACCCCGGCCAGCGAAGGGCGTGCTCCCTGAAATAACTCAGGGCCGCCGCATTTCCTGGGATGCCAGTTCTGCCCGCACGTCCCCGGTTTCGCCCTTGGGCGTGACGGCCGGCACCAGCAGGCTGGCCACGCCACACCCCGCCGCCATGCCGACCAGCTGTGCCACGACGAAGCCGGGCACGTCATCCGGACGGATGCCCGCGAAGGTCTGCGTCAGCGCGCGCGCCAGGGTCACCGCCGGATTGGCGAAGGACGTGCTGGCGGTGAACCAGTACGCCGCAAAAATGTAGGCAGCCACCAGCGCCGGCACCGCCTGCGGGCGATGACGCACGCCCAGCAGGATCGTCAGCAGCAGTCCGAAGGTGGCGACGGCCTCGCTGATCCATTGCGGCAGCCCGGTGCGCGCGTGGGTGCCGGGCTGCCACAGCGGCAGGTCGAACATGGCATGTGCGAGCAGCACGCCCGCCACCGCGGCCCCGACCTGGACCGCGATGTAGGCCAAAGCATCGGCGCTGCCGATCTGGCCGCGCCAACGCATTGCCAGGGTCACGGCCGGGTTGAAGTGGGCGCCCGAGATCGGCCCGAACAGGACGATCAGCACGTAGAGCGCGCCCGCCGTCGCCGCCGCATTGGCCAGCAGCGCGATCGCGTCGTTGCCCTGCGACAGGGCCACGCCCATGATCCCCGAGCCGACGACCGCGGCCAGCAACAGCGCCGTGCCGATGAATTCGGCCAGCAGTTTCGTGCGCAGCGGTGGCATCACAGCTGCGCCAGCAAGGACATCACGCGTGCGCCGATCTCGTCGCGCACCGCGCGATAGCCGTCGTCGTCCATGTGTTTCGGATCGGGCAGCGCCCAGTCCTCGCGCCGCTTGGCGGGCACCCACGGGCAGTCGTCGCCGCAGCCCATGGTGATGACGGCATCGAAGTCGCCCGTGACCTCGTCGAGCGACTTGGACGCGTGGCGCGTCAGGTCGTAGCCCAGCTCGGCCATGAAGCGCACGGCCTTGGGGTTGATCTGACCCGAAGGTTTCGACCCGGCGCTCAGCGCTTGGACTTCGTCGCCGCCGTGGAGGCGCGCGAACGCCTCCGCCATCTGGCTGCGGTTGGAATTTTCCACGCAGACGAACAGCACGCGCTTCATGGCGCCTCCTGCACACGCTGCGTCATCAGCAGCATCCGGACTGCGGCGCGCAGCAGCTGGCGGCGACTTCGGTGCGCGGCTTCATGCGGGTGACGTCGGGCGTGCAGGCCTGCCCGTCGGTGGCGCAGGCGGCGTCGCCGGCGTAATAGGTCGTCGCCTCGCCCACGGTGTGGAAGGTTTCCCAGCGCGTGCCCTGCGGGTCCTGCGCCCACAGCTTGTCGGAGCGCGCGTAGCAGCACACCGCGGCATCCTCGGGGATCACTGCCGCGCCGGCGGCATCCAGGCGCTGGCCCAGGCTCGCCAGCTCGTCGCCACTGTCCACCTGGATGCCCAGGTGGTCCACGCCCGCCGGGCGGCCCAGCGCGGAGATCGCGAAGTTCACCCGCGGGTCTTCCAGCATCCACTTGGCGTAGTCGTCCTTGCGCACGGTGGGCGCGCTGCCGAACAGGCTGGAGTAGAAGCCGATGCTGGCGGCGAGGTCGTTGACGTTGAGATGCACGTGGAAGCGGTTCATCGTTTCGTTTCTCCAGTGGGTGGGCAGCAGACCTGCGCGGCGGCACCTTCACCGGCGCAGCAGTTCTGGGTGAGGTAGGCGAGCAATGCGTTCATCTGCGGGTAGTGGGCGCGCACCTGGATGACCCGGCCGACGCGCTCGTCCTGTACCAGGCCGGCGGCACGCAGCACGTTGAGGTGGGCGCTCAGGGTCGCCGGCGGGGTCTGCAGGCGCTCGCGCAGTTCGCCCACGGCCAGCCCCCCCGGTCCGGCTTCCACCAAGTGGCGGAAGGCGGCCAGGCGGGTGTCGTGGCTGAGGGCGCTCAAGGCGCTGAGGGCGGCGGCGGTATCCATTATTCCATATTTCCGGAATTATGGAAGTGTGTCAATACCCCTGCGGAATCAGAGCGATCAGGCCGCCGACTCCGGTGCCGGTCGCCACCCTCCCGCGCCCCGCTGCCGCCCCTCGCAGCGGCGCCTGACGTCTGAATTCGGCCCGCGAGCTACCGAAAACGGGACGCGCGCGAGTCTTTTTCGGACGCTCGCGTGTCTTTTTTGGACGCGAGCGTCCCGAAATCACACGCCGTCGTCCCGAAATCACTCGCGAGCGACTCTTTTTTGGACGCGCGCGTGTCTTTTTCGGACGCGAGCGTCTGATTTTTGGACGCGAGCGTCTGAATTCCGGACGCGCGCGTCCCGTTTTTGGTAGCTCGTGGACAAAAATTAGACAGCGGCCAGGTCCGCGCCGTCGTCGATGGGGTGCGGCGAAGCAGCGGCGGAAAGCGTTGGACGTCCTTCGCGTCGCTCGGGGCGGCGGCGAGGCACGCGCGCGCCGCCTGCGACGCCGCGCGTCAATCCACGGCGCAGGCGAGGGTTTCCAAGCCGATATCCGCAAGCGGGCACCCGCTTCCGAGAACCATGATCCGCACCGGCGCGGATACAAACCAGACACATCCGATACAAGCCAGATACATGAGCACGCGTCATATGCAAGCGTGTCCTCGGACCCGATCGCCCTGCGTGCTAGTTCAATGCAGCCCCGGTGGCTGCACACGTCCGGCCATGGTGGCCGGGCCTGGAGCGACACTCACAAGGACTCAGGGAAGACATGAAACAGAATCTCGTGCATCAGCATTACAGCCCCGAACAGTGGGCACAGGTGGACACGGCCATCGACGCGCTGGCCGCGGCGCTGGAACCGTTCCTGGTCGGCATGTCGGCTTCCCAGCGCAGGCTGCTGGTGAAGATGGGCGATGGCTCGGAGGCCTTCGTGCGCGGCGCTGCCGACGTGATCTCCGACAACCTGGCCTTGCTGCCCCGCGGCTTCGACGTGGAAGAGATGAAGCGCGACATCGCCTCGCACGACGCGCTGCAGGTCCGCCTGACGCGACTGACCACGCTGGTGGACAAGTCGCGCCACACGCAGATGGCGCTGGGCTCCGATGCCATGGTCGCCGCACTGGACGGCTACAGCATCCTCAAGCGCTACGCGGAGAGCGAAGGCTTCGACACCCTGCGCCGCGTGCTGGGCAAGCGCTTCAGCGGCCAGGGTGTGCGGGCCGAGGAGGAAGTGCCGCCGCAGATGTGAAGTGGCGGGCGATCGTGCTGATGTCAGGAGAGCCCCGCTTCGGCGGGGCTTTTCTTTTGGGCTGCCGGGCACGCCGTCCGGAAAGTGGGGCCAGCTCGACGTTCGCGACCCGCATGTACGGTCGGGTCACGTACCGCTAACGGCAATTTCGCCGCGGCTTCCCTTCGCGCGCGCTATGCCCGAGCCGACCCCGCCACGCTCCGAGGTGCGCCATGGGCAGCGCCATCACTTCCGCAATGCGGGCGCATCTCCTGGGCGGCGCGGCCGCCGGCCTGTGCCTGTTCGCAGCACCGGCGAACGCCGGCGGCCTGGTCACGCCGGACTTCCAGCTGTCCAACTTCTCCGCGCCGCTGCAGATCGACAACCCGTACTGGCCGCTCCCGGCGGGCCGGGAGATCGTGTACTTCGAAGTCGGCGAGGACGAGTGCATCGTCGGTTCCTTTGTGGTCACGCAGGACACCAGGACCTTTACCGGTCCCTACGCCGGCCTGGTCGCGCGCGTGATCGAGGATCGCGAATGGCTGGACGAGGACTGCGACGGCGGGCGCGACGTGCTGCTGGAGGATACCTTCGACTGGCATGCGCAGGACGACGCCGGCAACGTCTGGTACTTCGGCGAGGACACGACCGAGTACCTGTTCGACGAGAACGGCGATCCCGCGGGCACGAGCAAGGAAGGGTCGTGGGAAGCCGGTGTCGACGGCGCCGTCGCCGGCCTGATCATGCTCGCGAACCCTGGCCCCGGGCAGAAGTACCGGCAGGAGTACTACGCAGGTGTCGCCGAGGACATGGGCAAGGTGAAAGGCATCGACGTCCCGACATCCATCGCCATCGGCGACTTCGATGGCTGCGTGGTCATCAAGGAATGGTCGAAGCTGTCGCCTGGCGCGATCGAGCACAAGACCTACTGCCCGCTCGTGGGCCTGGTGCGCATCGACGGACTGACCGGCGGCCCCACCACGGTGACCGAGGCAATCGACCTGGGGCTGTAGCCGTTGGCTTGCATCCCTGGATGCCGCAGGCCGCGGCACGCTTGTGGCGCTGCCTGGAGCGTGGGGCGCATGCTTGGGACTGACTGCAGGTGCGCACCGGGCTTTCGCCACGATCGGCAAAGGTCGCCCTGATGTGCGGCCGGGGGGCGCGCTCGCGCAGGCGCAAACCTGACCGGTTCACCACGGGCCGCTTCGAACCCGCCGTTTTCCGGTGGAAAACCGGCCACGCGCCTTTCCGGCATCTTCATGATCTTTTAACATCCCCCGCCCGGCATGACCGGGCAAAAAACAAATAACAGGGGAAATCAGTGAACAAGCACATCGTGCTCGCCGTCAGCCTGGCGCTGGCCGGTCTTTCCGCACCGGCCTTCGCCGACGGCAGCGGCTTCATCCGTGTCGAAGGCGGCCGCAGCGATCTCGACTTCCAGGTCGACGGTTTCGGCGACGCCAGCGACAACGACACCACCTGGGGCTTCCGTGGTGGCTACTGGTTCAACGCGAACTTCGCCGTGGAAGGTTTCTACAACCAGGTCTACAGCGCCACCTACAACGACGGCTTCGATGACTACCGCATCAAGCTGCACGGCGTGGGCATCGGCGTGGCCGCGAAGAAGAACTTCGGCGGCGACCACAAGGGCTTCTTCATCGGCGGCCGCGCCGGCTTCGCCCGTGGCGTCGCCACGGCCGAATACGACGGCTCGGTCGAGGAAGCCGAGGCGAGTTCGGCCAAGCCGTACATCGGCGTCGGCGCGGGCTATGACTTCAACGAGAAGTTCGGCCTGAGCCTGAACTACGACCGCTTCAAGAGCAGCGGCGACGGCCTGGACGTCACGGCCAAGACGCTGACCCTGGGCGCTGAACTGCGCTTCTGATCCGTCGAAGTTGCACGACTGGAAAAGGCCGCCTCCGGGCGGCCTTTTTCTTGCGGGGACCATCAGTGCCCCCTACAGCTGCGACTGGATCGGCAGCAGCTTCGCCACCCAGACCCGCATCCGCCGCCCCATCGTCGCCTCCGGCTCGCCGGTCCAGGTCCTGGTCCCGTCGCTCCACTGCAGCCGGCCCTCCACCTGCTCCACGTGCCAGGCATGCGTGCCCTGCTGCTGCGATGCGAACAGCTGCGTGAGCTGCCGCGCCAGTTGCGGGTGCCGGACCAGAACGCCCTGCTCGGTGTTGAGCGAGGTCGAGCGGGGATCCAGGTTGTAGGAGCCGACGAAGACCTGGCGGTCGTCGATCACCAGCGCCTTGGTGTGCAGGCTGGAGCCGGACGAGCCGCCCAGGCTGAAATTCGAAGCCGCGGCGGTAACGGGCTTGAGTTCCCACAGCGCCACGCCGCCTGCCAGCAGCTGCTTGCGCGCACGCGCGTAGCCGCTGTGCACCGCGGCCACGTCGGTGGCGGCGAGCGAATTGGTGAGGACTTCGACGTCGACGCCCGTGGCGGCGATCTCCAGCAGGGCCCGGGTGCCCTCGCGCCCTGGCACGAAGTACGGCGAGATCACGCGCAGCTCGCGTTGCGACGAGCGCATTGCGGGCGCAATCGCCGCCAGCACCGCCGATTGGCCGAACCGGTCGCCGCTGCGATCGACCTTGCGCGGGTCGTCGCTGACGAAGACCCAGTCGCGGCTCCACAGCAGGCTGCCCGCGCCGGCGATGATCCGCTGCACGTCCGGATCCTCGCGCAGCACCGTGGCGTACCTGCTGCCCGCCAGTTCGGCCGGGCTGGCCTCCAGCACCGCGCGCACCTTGGCGAGCGCCTGCGCGTCCGCCGGGGCCTTGTTCACCGCCCAGATCGGGTAGTTGCTCGGCGAGTTCCAGTAACGGTCGAAGTTGGCGCTGACCTGCGGCACCACCGGCCCGACCATCAGCAGGTCCAGATCGATGAAGTTGGTATCCGCACTGGCGTTGAAATACTCGTCGCCGAGGTTGCGCCCGCCCACCAGCGCCATGCGGTTGTCGGCGATCCAGCTCTTGTTGTGCATGCGGTGGTTGAGCCGCCGCAGGCCGGTGGCGAGTTCGCCGACGCGGCGCAGCACGCCGCCGCGGCTGGCGAAGGGATTGAACACCCGGACCTCGATGTTCCCGTGCGCATCCAGCGCGGCGAAGCCGGCGTTCTTCGCCCGCGCGTCCATGTCGTCCACCAGGATGCGCACCTTCACGCCGCGGTCGGCGGCATCCAGCGCGCGCCGCGCCAGCAGCTTGCCGGTGAGGTCGCCGTGCCAGATGTAGGTCTGGATATCCAGGCTGCGCGTGGCGATCTGCGCGCTGTAGGTGCGCAGCGCGTAGGCCTCGGTCCCGGCGCTGACCAGGCGGAATCCGGATTCGCCCGGATGGCGCGCCTCTTCCGGGGCCAGACGCGCGGCCATCTCACCCTGCGTCGCCGGCGGCGGCGCGAAAGCGTCCGGCATTTCAGGGCGCGGCGGCAACGCGCTGCAGGCCGCCAGCGCCAGCAGGACGGCCAAGCCGATGGCGCGGGTAAGGCCCTTGCTGGTCATGTCGCCATCCTGGTCTGTCGACGGGAATGCCGCGCGTCGCGGGCTCGATGCGGAAGCTGGCCGCATCGAGGCAGCGGTCGGGCCCGCACTGCAGCTTCGCACCTCGCAAGCGCGATTAAGCACCTTGCGGTGCCGACGTCTGTTACGCCGGGGTGAAAAGCGCGCGGCCCTGCAGCGGCCGGGCAAGTGCGTCATCGCGCGCGCGGCTCGAGTGGGGTTGAAACCACGCGCGCACGGCGGACCGTCACACACGCGTGATGGCGATCCCCGCCCGCTTCGTCGACCGGTTCAAGGATGGAATGCTGATGGCCGGGACGCGGCGCACGCTCGACTTGAAACCATGTTTTTCGCCCCGAAGTAGCCCATGGCTCCCAGTCACTCACCCCCAGGCCAGGTGCGCGAGCACTTTGCCTCTTTCCCCTGCAACCTGGCGCGCGTTGCCCGCCGGAGAACAACTCCATGGATCGCCCTAACCTGACCGTAACCACTCATGACGCACGGCGACTGGAAGCGCTGCTGCAGGGTGCGACAGCGCGTAGTACGCCGATGGCCTCCCTGCTCGAGGAGGAACTGTCGCGTGCCGTGCTGGTGGAGCCGCAGGACGTCCCGCCCGACATCGTGACGATGCATTCCCGGGTCGTGTGCCGGGATGAAGGCTCCGGAGAGCAACGCGAGATCGAACTGGTGTATCCGCACGAGGCAGATGCCGCCCGCGACCGGATTTCGATCCTGGCTCCCGTGGGCACGGCCCTGCTCGGGCTGGCCGTGGGCAGTTCCATCGAATGGCCTGTTCCCGGAGGTCGCACGACCCGCATGCGCGTGATGGCCGTGCCGTACCAGCCCGAGGCTACGAAACGGCTCGACTGAACATGCACGGATCGCGTGGTGGGAGTTCGTCCATGTCGACGGCACCTGCAGGGATCCGGGCGATACGACCGGGCTAGGCACATCCGCAGTGCCCGTGCTTCTGGATCGGCGGACAGGGCACGTCGCCGTAGGAACACAAGACGCAGCAGTCGCCGGCCCTGGGCGACAGCGTGCGTCCGCACGACGTGCATTCGTGGAAGTAGCGGCAGGCATCAATCGGCATCGTCTCCTCGGCCTGCCCGCCGCAATGCGGGCAGGTGAGCGTGCTGCGCAGTTTCAGCGTTGCATCATTCATGGGATCAGTACTCGCAGGCGTGGGAAGGGCGGTTTGCGGAACGCCCCGTCGAAGGCTCATGACAGCGCAGGCAGGACAAAGGCGAACACGGCGCCCAGCGCCGTGCACGCAGCGGCTGCGCACCACAGCACCACGCTGGTCCTTCGCAACCGAGTGCACGCCGACGCCAGCGCGGGATCGGCCGGGCACGGCAGTCCGCGCGCGCGCCGGAGCATCCAGCCCGAGAACAACAGAGCCGCGCCGGCGACGCCGAACACCAGCGCCTTGTGCTCCGACAGCCAGACCAGTTGCGGCACGGCCGTCACCAGTCCGGCCAGCGCGGCACCGGCCCCCAGCGCCACCATCACGGCAGGCAGGACGCAGCACACCAGCGTGCCCCCACTGGCCAGCAGCGTGAGCAGCGCCGCGCTGAAGTTGCGGCGCAGCGGAGACCGGGGGTCGGCGGCCTCAGTCATCGGCCTTCACCCGCTGGCGGATCTCGTCGAGTGAGTGCTGCGTCCGGTGGATGGCGACCAGCGTGTAGCCGGCATCGGTCAGCGCCTTGCGCAAGGTGACATCATCGATGTCGCTGCCGTCCTTCAGCTTCACGGCGACGAGGCGGTGCTCCAGGCTGACGTAGACGCCCTCGGTGGCCGGCAGGGCCCTGAAGGTTTTCTCGATGCCCTGCGCGCAGAAGCCGCAGACCAGGCCGTTGACGTCCATCTCGATCGTCGTGGCGGATGCGAGCGGGGACAGTCCCAGCAGGAGCGCTGCAATCAGGAGTCTGAAACGAATCATGGGTGGCTTCCTCATCAGAAATTGAACATGGCCATGGCCTGGAGCCTGCCGTCGGTCGTGGCGCCGACTTCCACCCACTTGCCGCGCTTGAAGAAGCGGACCAGCAGTGCGGTTTCGGTGCCCTCGGCCAGGCCGCCGGTATAGCGCCGGCCCTGCAGGACGAACCAGGTGGCCAAGGTGTCGTAGTCGTGCTTGTAGGGCGCCCAGCCCAGTTGCAGGGTGTCGATGCGATGCGAGAAGTGGTCGCTCTCCTGCAGGTCGGCCTTGTAGGCGCCGTATACGCGCCGGGTCTCGTAGTCGAACTGCACACCGGCATTGCGGGCGAAGTCGCTGCCCTCGAAGTCGTTGCCGGTGGCCTGCCCAAGGCCGCCCCAGACGAAGACATTGGCCTGGGCGCCGGGCAGGTTCCACCGCTTCACCAGCAGGTTGCCGCGCAGGTAGGTGATGTGGCGCTGCTTGCTGCCGTCTTCGCTGGCCAGCTCGAGCCAGCCTGCGCCCACCGAGTACCAGTAGCGCGGGGCATGGAACAGCTGGACCTCGTTCATGGTTCCCGCGCCGTACTCGGCCATGACGGTGGTGCCGTCGGCGAAGGCGATGGGTTTGGCCGCCGCGACCACGGGCAGCAGGCCGAGCAGCCCGAGGGCCGCCCAGCGTGGATGGGATTTCATTGGAACTCTCCGTGTTCGCCGCACAGGGCGATGCGGGCGCGATGCGCCCGGGCAGGGTGTTACGGAGAGATCAGGCGATCGGTGGCCTGAGTGGTGAATCTACAAAGCGCGTGGGCGGCGCGGGCGTGACCCACGGCAAGGGAATCGCCGCCGGCGGAATGGCCGCTACGAAACGCGGCAATTCGGGCAGGCACGCCGTGCCCAGGCACGCGGACAGGTCGCAGGACGCCGGCGTGCAGCAGTCGCAGGGCATCTCATGCTGCGCGGACTGCGGGGCTTCGTCGTCGCAGGGCATGTCGGCCATGGCCGCCGCCATCTGCGCCGTGGCGTATGCCTGCAGGGCGTCGCCGGCGGCCTGGGCGGGCGCCACGGCGGTGGTCGCGATCATCGCGATGACCACGAGCCAATGCAGAGCCAAGCGGGTGAAGTGGCGCATGCCGGGATTGTATGGCCGGACATCCGGAGGCGGACCTCCATGCGTCGGCTTTCCGGTCCGTCCAGGCGCTGTGCGGAGTGACCCCAGGGGCGCGTGCAGATTGCCGGGACGCCGTACCGGAACCGGATCGACGGCTTCAGTTCCGTCTGCGCGAACTATCGGCCGGCCGTCTAATTGACCGTGTAGCCACGACCCTCCAGGCACGACTTGCGTGCCATGCGATACGAATGCTCCATGCCCTGCACCTGCTGGGCGTTGGCCTGGTTCTGCTGGGACGCCGCCATGCGATTGCGGTTGCGCCGCACGACGCCGCCCACCACGGCGCCTTTTGCGGCCGCGTTGCCAACATCGTTCCCGCCGATCGCGCCCACGGTGGCGCCCGCCGCGGCACCGCGCACCCGCGCTCCGCTGCCGGTCACCGGCGCGTTCGTGGCCGTGGCTGGCACGGGGGGATGTGCAGGATCGAAGCCGCTCTGTTCAGTGGCCCAGGCGCCGCACTGGCTTTCGTCGGATGCCTGCTGCCCGGGGCTCTGCCCCTTTGCCGGATACACCTGCTGTCCCACGGCAGCCTGCGCGTGCAACGCGACCGTGAGCAAAGCAAGCCCTGACAGCCAATGGATCGCGCGCATGGCCCACTCCCGTCGACTACACCGGCATGGCCGGATCTGCCGAGCCTAGGTTCGACTTGACGGCGTTGGAATGGGACCTAGATCCCATGGCGCTGGTCGGGAGGGCGCGAGGCGCCGTTCGCGGTCCGGAGCGATCGCATTTAGCCGAAATGGCCGGTCCGCAAGTCGTGATCGAGGGCTCTGGTGCCGGCTGTCAGAATCGAACTGACGACCTACCGCTTACAAGGCGGTTGCTCTACCAACTGAGCTAAGCCGGCGTGGAGAAGGGGCGTCGGCGACGCGCGGGGCCATTCTAGCCTGCGTGTCCTGCAGCGTCAGCGCACCGAAGCGCAGTCCAGCGGGCGGTGCTGGTTCGCACCGGCGACCGATTGCGCGCGTGCCGGCGGCAGTGCGGCGTCGGCGCGGACTTCCAGCCACAGCGGGCCGGTCGCCTCGCCGTCGATGGGTTCGACCTGGGCGGCGAAGCCGGCGGCGTTGAGCGCCTGCGCGCGGCTGCGTGCGCCGTCTTCGTTTCGATACAGGCCCAGGGCGATGGAATTGGCCTGCGCGCCCTCGCGGACGACCAGCAGGTCGCTGAAGCCGGCCGCGGTGATGCGGGCGACCAGCGCTTCGGCCTCGGCGGTGGACGCCTGCGGCGGCATCACCACGCGCCACCCGCGCGCGGGCGCCTGCGTCACCGGCGTGCGCACCGCCGCGCGTTGCGCAAGCGGACGCACCTTGGCCAGGGCGGCGTCGGCGGCCGCGCGCGTGGCGAAGGGCCCCAGGCTGAAGCATTGCGGCGGCGTCGCGGCATCGGCGGTGGCGGCCTGGGATGCGACGGGCGCGGTGGGTGCGGGCGCCGGCGTGGCCGCCGCGGACACCGGCGACGCCGCGCGTTCGCTGACCAGCTGCAGGCGGGCCACGCCCGGCGGCGGTTCGACCGGCGCCGGTGGCGGCGTCGGGTCGCGTGCGATCCACCAGGCGGCGGCGCCGGCGTTGAGCACGATCATCAGGACAAGCAGGGCGCGGACAAGCATGGGCCGATCTTAATGGCCCCGGTCGTCGGCCGCCCAGAGGGCGAGACCTTCGAGCACCAGCGAGGGCCGCAGCGTCGCGCTCGGCAGGTGCGGTGCCAGCGCCTGCGCGCCACCGCCATGCAGCAGCAGTACGGGCTCGGCGCCGCATCGGGCACGGGCCTCGCGCTGCGTCTGTTCGACCAGCGCCACGGCGCTGCCCAGGCAGCCCGAGGCGAGGGCGTCTTCGGTGTCCTGCGCGAAGACCTCGTAGGCGCCGCCTTCCTCGGGCAGCTGCGCGGCGCGCGCGTGCAGGGCTTCGCGCATCAGGGTCGGCGACGGGGCGATGCGTCCGCCGACGTGGCGGCCGTCGGCTTCCACCAGGTCGAGCGTGAGGGCCGTGCCGACGCCGCAGACCAGCACCGGCGCCGGGCTGCTGGCGTGCGCCGCGACCAGGGCCAGGAAGCGGTCGACGCCGAGCTTGTGCGGTTGCGCGTAGGCAATCCGCACGCCGGCCAGGCGCGGCTGCGTGCGGGCCAACGAGATGCGACGGCAGCGCGGGGCCAAGGCGGTCAGCAGCGCGACCCGCAGCGCCGGATCGGCCACGCTCGCCACGTGGGCGACCTCGATGCGCCCGGACGGCAGCACGCCCGCCAGCGCCTGCGCGAGGTCGTGTTCGGCGTGCGGCAGCGCGAAGACTTCGCCGACCGCGGCACCCGCGTCGCCTTGCACGAGGGCGGCGCATTTGAGCCGCGTGTTGCCCAGGTCGAACAGCCAGGCCGTCATGCGGGCACCGCGGCGCGGCGCACGCTGACTTCGCCGGCATGCACGTGCTGCTCGCGTCCGTCGGGCAACTGCAGGCGCAGCGCGCCGTCGTCGGCGACGCCCAGCGCGCGGCCGTCCTGCCGTTGCGATCCCGAGACCAGGGTGACGGCCTGCCCCTGCAGCGCGTCGAGCGCGGCGTAGCGGGCCAGGAAGGGCGCCAGCCCGTGTTCGTCGAAGACCTCCAGCGCGGGCAGCAGGTGCGCGAGCAGCGCGCTGACGATTTCATTGCGGGCCGGGACGTGGGTGCCGGAAAGGCCGGCGACGTCGCACCAGGGCTGGTCGATGGCGGCCGCGGCGGCCGGCGGCATCCGCACGTTGAGGCCCAGGCCGATCACCGCCCGCGCGGGGCCGGCGTGTTCACCGGCGCCTTCCACCAGCAATCCCCCAAGCTTGCGCAGGCCCTGGGTCTCCACGACCACCAGATCGTTGGGCCATTTCAGGCGCACCGCCCCGATGCCCAGCGCGTGCAGCGCCTCGGCCACGGCCACGCCGCTGACCAGGCTCAGCCCGCCCAGCCGCGCCAGGCCGCCGGCGAAGCCGCGGGCCACCGACAGATAGACGTGGGCGGCCAGCGGCGAGGCCCAGACCCGGCCCTGCCGGCCGCGGCCCCCGGTCTGGCGCTCGGCCAGCAGCACTTGGGCGCCGTGGGCCGCCGGCGGGCGGCGCAGCAGCTCGCTGTTGGTGGAATCCAGGGTCCAGGCCACTTCCAGGCCGGCCAGCATGGCGCGCGCGGGCGTCGGTAAATTCTTCAGGATGATGTCGGCGTCGAGCAGGTCCAGCGGCTGGGCGAGGGCGTAGCCGCGGCCGGGCTGGGCGGCGATCTCCACGCCGGCCTGCCGCAGGGCCTGGATGCGCTTCCAGACGGCCGCGCGGGTCTGGCCGGCCGCGCGGGCCAGCGCATCGCCGGTCGCGGGGCCACGGAGGAGGTGCTCGAGCAGGGCGCGGTCGTCCATATTCAGCTGATTATGCGGGCCCCGGCTGCTGCGGCGCACCACAAGACGCCAGCTCCAGCCGGGCTCGCAGCTTGCCTCTTTAGGCTATAGTCTGGCGTTGCCCGGACTCCCGGGTGAGGACCCTGTCCATGCGCCGCACCGCACTTTGCCTGCTGATCGCCATCGCCAGTACTGGCGCTGTCGCGCGCGAAAGCAAGTTGAGCGCGGCCGACGACGGTGGTTGCCCGGGCCACAACCCGCGCCAGACCACGGAGCGCGCGACCGCGCGCGAGGCGGCGCCCTCGCTGCCGCCGGCCAACAAGACCAAGGTGTCGCCGCGAGGCGGTGGTGATTCCGACGTAGCGCCGGGCCGCGTGCCCTCGGTGCGCTGGCATCGCTTCCTGCCGGGCATGTTCCGCTAAGCCACGCCTTGTTCGGCTGGCTGCGCCGGCGCCGTACGCCGGCCACGATCGATCCCGACCTGTGGGCCGCCGTGCGCGGCCAGTTGCCGTGGCTGGCCGCCCTCGACGCCGCGCGCGATGCCCGCCTGGCCGCACTGTCGGCGCGGTTCCTGCACGACAAGACCATCACCCCGGTCCAGGGCCTGTCGCTCGACGACAGCCAGCGCACGCTGCTGGCCGCCGCCTGCTGCCTGCCGCTGCTGGAGTACGGCCCCAATGGGCTGCATGGCTGGTCGCAGCTGATCGTCTACCCCGCCGCCTTCCGGGTGAACCAGTCGCACATAGACGCCGCCGGCGTGCTGCACGAATGGGAGGAGGAAGTGATCGGCGAAGCCGGCCACCCGCTGATCCTGTCGTGGGCCGACGTGCTGGCCGAATGCGAGGACCCCGACGCCGGCTTCTGCGTGGCGGTGCACGAGATGGCCCACAAGCTCGACATCCTCGATGGCGAGCTCGACGGCACGCCCCTGCTGCCGCCGGCGTGGCAGCGCGGGTGGGCGCGGGATTTCCAGGCCGCATACGACGCCTTCGCGGCGCGCGTGGACCGGGGCGAGGCGATGACGATGGATACCTACGCCGCGGACTCGCCGGAGGAATTCTTCGCCGTCGCCAGCGAGTACCACTTCAGCGCGCCGGCGGTCCTGCGCGAGGCCATGCCGAAGGTGGCCGCGCACTTGGAGCGCTTCTACGGCGTGTCGCCGTTCGCGGGCCTGGCGGGCTGACTACAGGCCCGGCGGCAGCTTCACCTCGAAGCGGGCGCCGCCCAGTTCCTTCGAAGCACCCACGTCGAGCGTGCCGCGGTAACCGCGCACCAGGTCCTGCACGATCGCCAGCCCGATGCCGTGTCCCTGCACGCGCTCGTCCCCGCGCACGCCGCGCTGGAGGATCAGCGCGACCTTTTCCGGCGGGATGCCCGGGCCGTCGTCGTCGACGGCGATCAGCAGGCCCGGCCGGCGGTTTTCCGTGCGTTCGCCCGGCGCGACGGTCAGCAGCACGCGAGAGCGCGCCCACTTGAAGGCGTTCTCCAGCAGGTTGCCCAGCAGCTCCTGCAGGTCGCCGGGCTCGCCGTGGAACTGGGCGCCGGGTTCGATCTCGAACTCGCACAGCACGCCCTTGCCCACGTAGACCTTTTCCAGCCCGCGCACGATCTGCTCGGCATGCGGTTCGATCGCGATCGGCGCGGCGAACAGCTGGTGGCCCGAACGCGCGGCGCGGGCGAGCTGGTAGGACACCAGGTCGCTCATGCGCCGCAGCTGGTGGTCGACTTCCTCGCGCAGTTCGTGCTCGCGCGGTTCGTGTTCGTGCCCCGGATGCTCCAGGCGGGCGCGCAGCACGGCCAGCGGCGTCTTCAGGCTGTGCGCCAGGTCGGCCAGCGTGTTGCGCTGCCGGTCCAGGTTCTCGCGCTCGCTCTCGATGAAGGCGTTGATGCTCTCGGTCAGCGGTTCGAGCTCGCGCGGGTGGCGCTCGCTCATCCGCGACGCGATGCCCCGCTGCACGCGCTTGAGTTCATCGATGACGTTGCGCAGCGGGCGCAGGCTCCAGCGCAGGATGACCATCTGCAGCAGCAGCAGGATGACGCCGGCGCCACCCAGGTAGCGCCACAGCGCGGCGCGGAACACCGTCACCTGCTGGCTGAGCGCGGTGGTGTCTTCCAGGATGTAGATGGTGTACGGGAACTCCGCGCGGCGGTCGCCGGCCACGCTGTAGATGAAGCCGCGTCCGTAGCGATACACCTCGCCCGGCATGCCCTTGATCTGGGTCAGCGGCAAGGGGCCCTCGAAGCGTTCTTCGTTCGGCGCCAGCAGCGGCGCATCCGCGGGCAGCACCGGGCCCTGCGCCGAATGCGAGTCCCAGTGCGCGTTGGGCAGCACGACCTCGGCATACAGGCCGCTGCCGGGGCGCTCGAACCGCGGTTCGATCGAATCGAACGGGGGAATGAACTCGCCATTGCGCGCGAAGTCGCTCTTGTCGGCGTAGGCCAGCGCGTAGTTCTCCAGGCGCTGGCGCAGGCTGCTCTCGGCCGTCTGCAGGAACGCGCGGTCCAGCGCGTAACCGGCCAGCGCCAGGAAAGCCACCAGGCCTAGGCTGGCCGCCATCAACTGGCGGATCTGCAGCGAACGCGGCTGGCCCCAACTCACCGGTCAGGTCTCGGCAGGGCTTGGGGCACGGGCGCGTGGATCATGGGGATGCGCGAGGATAACCGGTCGCGGAGGCGTGGCCTGCGCGCCGGTTGCGTTGTCCCCGGGGGCATCGCGCCCGCGGGTCAGTCGCCGCTGCGCGGGATCGCGAAGCGGTAACCGCGGCCGCGCACCGTTTCGATCGGCTTGAGCGCGCCATCGGGGTCCAGCTTCTTGCGCAGGCGGCCGATGAAGACTTCCAGCACGTTGGAGTCGCGATCGAAATCCTGCTGGTAGATGTGCTCGGTGAGGTCGGCCTTCGAGACCAGCTCGCCCGCGTGCATCATCAGGTATTCGAGCACTTTGTATTCGTAGCTGGTGAGGTCGACATTGCCGCCGCTGACGCTGACGGTCTGAGCCGCCAGGTCCAGCGTTACCGGGCCGCACTCCAGCGAGGGCTTGCTCCAGCCGGCCGCGCGCCGGACGAGCGCATTGATGCGGGCGAGCAGTTCCTCGACGTGGAACGGCTTGACCAGGTAGTCGTCGGCGCCCTGCTTGAGGCCTTCGACCTTGTCCTGCCAACTCGACCGCGCGGTAAGGATGAGGACGGGAAACTTCTTGCCTTCCTCGCGCAGCGCCTTGATGAGGTCCATGCCGGACATCTTGGGCAGGCCAAGGTCGATGATGCCCAGGTCGAACGGCACCTCGCGCCCCATGTACAGGCCTTCTTCGCCGTCCTGGGCGGCGTCCACGGCGAAGCCTTCGCGCTTCAGGCGGGCGGCGAGGGTCTCGCGCAGGGGGGCTTCGTCTTCGACGAGAAGAATGCGCATGGGCGGGCTCCTGAACATGTGGCCCTGGCGGCCGGGTGCATTCAGGTTAGTCGTTCAGGTTGTGGGCGGCGCGTGTAGGAGGTGCCCGGGGGGCCCATCCGTTCAGCTTCGCGCCGGGAGCTCCCGAGCGACGAACTACTCCGCCGGGGGCGGCGTCGCCGGCACGGATTCGCGGGCCTTGCGCGAGGCGCGCTGCGGGTCGTCCATGTACACCCGGACGCGGCCGCTGGAATCGATCACCTTGACCCGGTTGACGTCGCGACCGTCGAACGGCACGCGCTCGGCGCTGAGGACCTGCCCGCCGGTGCTGCGCTCCACGCGGCGGACCGCGTCGGACAGCTCGCGGTGGTCCTGGCCGCGGTCGTGGCGGTTGCCGCCACGCGCGCCGTCCATACGCTCCACACCACCGCGACCCTGGTTGCCCGGCTCCGGGCGGCCCATCTCGGGACGGCCCATCTCCGGCCGGCCCACCTGCCCGCGCGGGTCCTTCGCCACCGCCGTGCCCGCCGTCGCGGCGAGCGCGGACAGCAGGAGCAGCGAGGCGAGGCGGGGCAGGGAAGCAATCATGGGGGACGCGAAGTTCTTGGCTGGCCTGGTGAGGCGGGCGGGGAGTATCGGTGTGGGAGCAATTCTTGGAACGTAGCGGTGAATCCGGTCTGAACTTTTCCTTCACATCGCGGTCGTCGTTCAGCGCGCCGCCTCAGAACACCTCGCCCACGCAGCAGCGCAGCGAGCCGCCACCCGCCTCGATCGCGTCCAGTTCGACCGTCGCCACGGTGAAACCGGCGGCCTCCAGGATGCCGCGATGCGCCGGCTGCAGCGCGCGGCCGGCCTGCGCGCTCATCCACACCGTGTCCGGCGTCAGCGCGATCGCATTGCCCACGAAGGCGGCGTGCTCGGCGGCCGAACATCGCACGCCATGGGGCGCGTACAACCCGGCAATGGCCTCGGGGACGGCGGAATCGGCAAAGCCCTGCGGGCACACGATGGCCGCGCGGCCCGCGAGCACGGCCAGGACGACATTGGTGTGGTATTCGCCGGGCGCCAGGTCGAACAGCAGGCTGGCCCGCAGGCCGAAGGCCTCGTGCATCAGGCGCGCGCCTTCCTCGTCACAGCGCTCGGACAGGCCCACGAAGCCCAGGCCGCGGGCGCGGTCGATCACCAGCGCGCCGGTGAGTTCACACGCGTGCGGCTGGCCGGACAGGTCGATCTCCGCGTAGTCGAGCACGCCGGCGAAGAAGCCGCGGATGTCGGCGCGGTCCGCTTCCCGCTGGCGCACGGGATGGCGCATGCGCCCCACCACGTAGCGTCCCGCGGCCGTGCCGAAGACATTGTTGGGGAACAGCGCGTCGGGCGTGGCCGGGTCGCCGGCGAAGCAGATCGTGGGCAGCGTGGCGGCGAACGCGCGGTGCAGCGCGCGGTGCTGCGCGCTGGCGCGCGCGGCATCGAAACCGTCGGCCTGCGCCATGTAGCGGTTGTCCTGTGCCGACTCGTGCGCGAGGGCAAAGCCATCCGGGGCGACGAGGAAGGCGGCACGCGCCGTCGCCGGGCCGAAATCGGCCGGACAGCCGCGCGCGAAGTCCATGAAGGCGTTGATGTCGCGCGTGATCATGCGGCCTGCGGATCGGAGGTGGAGAACGATTCGGTCAGCGCCAGCGCGCGCTCGACCAGTGACCAGTCGGCGCCGGGCTTGTGCGCACCTTCGCTGAGCACCTGGCGGAAGGCCCGGCCTCCCCGTTCGCCGGCGAACAGGCCCAGGATGTGCCGCGTGATGTGCTTGAGGGAGACGCCGCGCGCGAGCTGCGCCTCCACGTAGGGCCGATAGGCCTGCAGCAGCTGCGCGCGGGTGCGCGTGGGCCCGCCGAACCAGGCGGCGTCGAGTGCGTGCAGCAGATAGGGATCGTGGTACGCCGCGCGGCCCAGCATCGCGCCGTCGGCGTGCGCCAGGTGCGCGGTGGCCTCTTCACTCGTGGCGATGCCGCCGTTCACGATCACCTGCAGCTGCGGACGTTCCTGCTTCAGGCGCCAGGCCCAGTCGTAGCGCAGCGGCGGGACTTCGCGGTTTTCCTTCGGCGACAGGCCCTTGAGCCAGGCGTTGCGCGCATGCACGACGAACATCCTGCAGCCACCGGCGGCCACCGTGTCGATGAAGGCCAGGAAGTGGTCCCAGTCGTGGTCGTCGTCGACGCCCAGCCGGCATTTGACCGTAACCGGCACGTTGCAGGCGGCCACCATCGCGGCCACCGATGCGGCCACCAGCGTGGGTTCGCGCATCAGGCAGGCGCCAAAACGGCCGGCCTGCACCCGGTCCGACGGGCAGCCGCAATTGAGGTTGATCTCGTCGAAACCATGCGCCGCGCCGATCGCCGCGGCCTGCGCGAGCAGGTCAGGCTCGCTTCCGCCCAGTTGCAGTGCCACGGGATGCTCGGCCGGATCCATTGCCAGCAGCTTCGCGCGGTCGCCGTGGATCACCGCGTTGGCGTGGACCATTTCCGTGTACAGGCGCGCATGCGGCGCGAGCACGCGGTGGAACGCGCGGCAGTGCGTATCCGTCCAGTCCATCATCGGGGCGACCGACAGGCGCAGCTGGGAAGGCGGAATGGCGGGCGGGATGCTCATCGGCGCCGATTGTACGTCCGCGCGGCGGGTGCGGCCGCGTGGTGCCTGTCCGTGATCGCGCATGCGCCGCGTTGTTTCCTATGGGGAGCCGCGCCCGGGATGGCGTCCGTGACAAAGAGCGACGCACAGGTGTTCCCGCCCTGAAATCCGAACGATGAGCGACTTGCCCCACCCGCCCACGCGCCGCGGCTTTGCGGTCAGCCTGGTCCTGCTGTGGGCGGCGGTGGTGGCCTGGGCACCGCGACCAGCGGCGGCCCGGCGACACAGGCGCTCGCGACGTTCGTCGTCCGGTCGCGCGGTGCGCACGCTCAGGCGTCGCCGTCGGGCTCCCAGACCATGTACACGTCAGCGCGCGCGTAATGCGAACCCGGCCGCGGAGCCGGGTGGTGGCGGAAGCCGACGCTTTCGTACAGCGCCAGCGCCGGCGCCAGCTTGAGGCTGGATTCGAGGAACAGTTCGCGTCCGTCCATTTCCCCGTACGCCCGCAGCGCGCCTTCCATCAGGGCGCGACCGATGCCGGCGCCGCGGTGGCCTTCCTCCACCGCCATCTTGGTCAGCTCGTACACGCCCTGGCCTTCGTGCTTGAGCGCCACGGTGCCCACGGCCCGCGCCGGCGCGACGCCGTCGTCGAGCACGGCAAAGAGCACGCGGCCGCCCTGGGCCAGGATGTGCGATTCCGGATCGCCCAGCACTTCCCGGTCAATGGGCTCGACGGTGAACCAGCGCTCGAGCCACTCGATGTTGAGGCGGGCGAAATCCCCGCGCCAGCGCGGATCGAAATCGGTGACGCGCAGGCGGGGGGTGTCCATGGCCGCAGCCTGCCCCGGTTCGGGCGGCGAGGACCCGCCCAGGGTGGAACGATGGGTTCCGGACGCAGGCGCCGTGGACGCGTCGTCGGTCAGGTGGGCGATGGCCGCGGTCTGGGCCTCGCGGTCGTTGTCGTCGAAGGGCGTGACGTGGAGCGCTGTCACCGTGCCGGCGTCCAGGCACCGCGCGTTGACGTCGAAGCCGTCCGGATGGCTCCGCGGCACGTAGAAGCTCTTGATGCCGCAGTGGCGGCAGAACAGGTGCCGGGCAGTGCCGGTGTTGAAGGTGTATTCGGTCAGGTCCTCGCGGCCGCTGAGCAGCTCGAACCGGCTGCCCGGCACGATGAGGTGGAGGAAGCCGGTCATCCGGCAGACCGAGCAGTTGCAGTCGAGCACATCCAGCTCGGCGGGCGCCTGCACCTGGAAACGCACGCGGCGGCAATGGCAGCCGCCACTGTGGACGATGAGCGAGGGAGCGGAGTTCATCCGCTCAGTATGCCGCTCCCGCGCACGGGCTCAGTGCTTGCCGCCGCCCTTGTTGCCGCCCTTCTGGCCGCCACCGCTCTTGCCACCGCCGCCCTTGCCACCACCGCTCTTGCCACCGCCGCCCTTGCCGCCGCCGTGGCTGGCGGACTTGCCGCTGCCGCCCTTGTGGGTGGCCTGGCCGGCCGGCTTGCCACCGCCCTTGCCGTGGCCCGCGCTCTTGGATCCGCCGTGGGCGGCCCCTTTGGCGCCGGACTTGCCGTGGTCGCCGGCATGGACCACGCCGCCACCCGGTCCCTTGCCGCCCTTGGCCCGGCCCGGGAAGGCGCGGCGCAGGTCGTCATCCAGGTCGATGGGACGCGCCCAGCGGTCATAGGTGGGCACGAAACCCTTCTTAAGCTGGTGGAACTCGGGCGAACCGGGCTTGATGCCCAGGCGTTGCGCGATCACGCCCCAGCCCTGGCCCCGGTCGGCTTCGTACATGTCGACCACGTGCCGGCACGGACGTCCGATGATCGCGGCGATCGAGCAGGCGTAATACACATCACCGGGCGCCCAGCGCCGACGCTCGATGAGCTCGACCACGAGCGGACGGGGCGCGGCGTGGTAGCGCACCATTTCGTCGATGAACGGCTCGCGGTATTCATACCCGTAACGGTTCACGTCGTTGAGCAAGGTGTCGACCCAGACGTCGCCGCTGCGGGGGTTCCAGGACACGGTGAGGTCCTGGGCGCCGACGGCGGGCGATGCGGCCGCCAGGGCCAGCATCAGCACCAGCGCGCCAGACTTCAGGTTGGATCGTGTGGCAGACATGCAGCGACTCCTGGAAAAAACGTGGGATGCACCGGCGCGCTACGACAGGCGCCCCGCGGAACGACTGGATGCTCGCCGCGGGGCGATGAATCACTTGTGAGGCCGGGGCCTCAGGCGATCGAACACTTACCTGCGGTTGCGGATTCCACCAGCCGTGGCGGCGTCAACGGCGCGGGCGGGCCGACCGGAGGCCGCGCGGAGGGCCTCCGGCCCGCCGTGACCTCAGCGTTCGATGACGAACTTGCCGAAGGCGACGCCCAGGTCCCAGCCCTCGCCCTTGCCGGCCAGGCCCAGCGAGACGCTGCCCTTGGTCATCGCCATGGCCTTGCTCGAACGCGAAGCGCCGGCGTGGGCCTCGCTGCTGGCGTAGGTACCCAGCACGTCGTCGATGCTGTAGACGCCGGAGAATTCGCCGGTGCCGTCGCGGATGCTCGACTTGCCAACCGTGATGCCGCCGCCCTTGGCGCGGATCCTCACCGGCATGCTCTGGCCGTTGTCGCAACTGACGGTGCCCGCGCCCGAAGCGGTCTTGTAGAAAAGCGACCAGCCCGACAGGTCGAACTGCATGCGGCAGTCGATGGGTCCGGCGGCCAGGGCAACCGGCGCCCAGGCGCCGACGAGCAGGGCGAGGAAGGTGGTAGTGAAGCGTCTGGTCATAGGGGATCTCCGTCCGGATGGGCCAAGGCTAGCACCTGGCGGCGCAGTGCAATGTCGTCGGCGCCGAGGACATCTGGCGACAAAAAAGGCGGCGCTGTCGTGACAGCGCCGCCTTCCCGCCCACGCGCGCCGCCCGCGCGTCAGTCGTTGCGAATCCGCCAGCGGTAACCATCCCAGTAGCGCTCGGCGCGGTCGTAGCGGTCGTAGCGGTCGCTGTAATAGCGGTCGCCATAGCCACTGTTGTAGCGGCGGTCGTAGCGCGGATCGTAGTACCGGGTGACGCAACGGCCGGCTCGGTCGCAGGTCACGCGACGCTGGCTGTACTGGTTGCTGTAGCGGTTGCTGTAACCATTTCCGTAACCGTAGTTGTAGCCGTTGTTGTAACCACTGCGGTTGCGGTGGTAGCCGTAGGCATTGCCGTACGGAGGACCGCCGCGGTAGTCGCGCGCCACCTGGCGGTAATAGACCGGGCGGCCGTAGCGGTCGCGCGCGACGATCAGGCGATCGTCGTAGCCGTAACCGTTGCCGTACCGGTAGTACGGATACCCGCCACGGAAGATGACGTCGGCGACGTCAACCACGACGCGCGCAAGCTGGTAGCCGTCCTGCGCGTGCGCCGGAGCCGGGGTCATCGCCGCCATCCCCAGTCCGGCCGCCAGGGCCGCCGACGCGAGCCATCGAAGCAGAGTGGCCATCTTGTTCTCTCCTCTGGACCCGCCACCGTGGCGGGCACGGTGCGACGATGCGATCGGGAGGGTGAATGCCGTCGTAATTTTTGCGTGAACCACCCAGGCCGCTCAGGCGCCGTTTGCCATGTCCGACCCCACGGAGAGACAACCGCACTCACGGCACTCCGGGCGCCCTTGGCGGCGAGTTCGAAGGGCTGCGGGATGCGCGGCCACCGCCCAGATCGTCGTCAATCGTCAATCAGGCGGCCGGACGCACGCGCCGCCCTGGTCCCTGCGCTCAGGCCGGTTGCGCTTCAGTGAGCGAGCGCACGGCGGCCGGCAGCTCCGAGGGCGTGGCCACCTGCCGCAGGCGGGGCTCGGCGACGTCCACATGCGCTTCGGTCTCGTGGGCCCAGGTCACGTGGTAGGGCATGTAGACACCCCAGCCGCCCAGTTCCAGGACGGGCGCGATGTCCGAGCGCAGGGAGTTTCCGATCATCGCGAAGCGCTCGGGCGGCAGGTTGAACTCCGACAGCACGCGGGCGTAGGTGCCGGCGTCCTTTTCGCTGACGATCTCGATCCGCTGGAAAAGGTCGGCCAGGCCGGATTGCTGGACCTTGCGCTCCTGGTGGAAGAGGTCGCCCTTGGTGATCAGCACGATGTCGTGGTCGGCGGCGATCGCCTCCACCGCTTCGCGGATGCCGGGCAGCAGATCCACCGGATGGGTCAGCAGTTCCTTGCCCAGGGTGACGATGCGGTGCAGGTCGGTAGCGCTGATGCGGGCGTCGGTGATTTCGACCGCCGCTTCGACCATCGACAGGGTCATGCTCTTGACCCCATAGCCGAACAGGGCGAGATTTCGCAGCTCCACCGCGTACAGGCGATCGTGGGTGCTGGCATCGCCCAGGTCGACGTAGTCCTGCAGGATCGCCTCGAAATCCTTCTGCGCCGTGCGGTAGTAGTCCTCGCTGCGCCACAGCGTGTCGTCACCGTCGAAGCCGACCAGCGCGATAGGGGAAGTGGATCGGGTCGAGATGCGATTCATGCGCACAGTATCGCCCGCGGCAGTGGGTGGGCCCAAGCCCCGTCCGGGCGAATGAATCGGCGCGAAATCCTGCAGGACAGCTGCGTCCGGACCCAAAGACAACGGGCGGCCCTAGGGCCGCCCGTTGGTGGGGGACCGCAACGCGGAGGCCGCGTGGCGGGATGCCGGCGAGGTCAGGAGCCGGCGGTACTACTCTTTGCGATCGCGTGCCGGGCAGCTTACTGCTTGGCGTCCTTCTTCTCGGCGCCTTCCTGGTTCTTGGCGACGTAGGCCTTGTATTCGTCGGCGGTGAGCGTGCCGTCGGCATCGGCGTCGGCCTGGCCGAACACCGTGGCAAGCGCGGGCACGCTGTCAGCCTCGGCCTTGCTCAGCTTGCCGTCCTTGTCGGCATCGACGTCGGCCCAGCTCTTCTTGGCGGCCGGGTCGCCCGCAGTCGTCGCGGCGGACGCATCGTTGGACGTGGTCGTCGGCTGCGCCTGGGCGTCGGCCGCCGGCGGCTGCGCCGGATCGGTGGTGGTGGAGGTTTCCTGAGCGAAGGCCAGCGGGGCGGACAGCATGGCGACGAGGGCGAAAGACCCCAGCAGCGACTTGCGGGACAGCTGATTCATCGGTTGATCTCCTTAAGGTGATATGCGCGGCGAACATCGGGGGATGTCGGGGGATGCCGCACGCCGAGCACCTTGCCGCTGTGTGGATGAACGGAGGGACGGTCGCTGTCACGCGTGTCGACACGGCCTTAACCAACGCCAACACGTTTGCGACTAGGCCCTCACGCTGCATCGGCAAAAACCGTGATTCAGTTCGCATCACGCACCGCGCAGATTCCTGAATGCAACACAACGTTTACGAATGCGCGGAGATTTCGCCCTCGGATGCGTCAAGCGTCGCTGTCGCGCATCACGCTGATCAGCACTTCACCCGCGGCATCGATGGCGACGGACACTTCGATCGGCTGGCAGCACACCCCGCAGTCTTCGACGTAGTGCTGCTGGTCGACGGACTGATCAACGCCCAGGTCGAGCGGTTCACCGCAATAGGGACAATGCACTCGGACCGTGGTCAGCATGGCGGGGGCCTGCGGAATGGAGACCCCAAGGTAGCGCGCGGCCCGTCACGGAGACGCACAGCCGAGCCATCACGCGCCTCTAACCTTTCCGGAGCAAAGCTGGCCCTGTCGCGCTGGGGACCGCGTAGCGCGCTTGGAAACGCCCGTTCGCGGTCGTAGCAGGCAGGAGCGCGTCAATGAAAACCCGCCGAGTCTTCAGCACCCCTGACCTTGTCACCGCCCGCGCCGCCATGCAGGCCGCGCGCGAAGCCGGTATCCACGACGACGACATTTCGCTGGTCGCGCGTTCGGACATCGAGGTCGGCCATATCCCGAACAAGCGCAAGGAAGCCGACAGCGACTTCGTACCCGCGGCGATGCGCGGCGCGCTGTTCGGTGGGCTGGCAGGTCTGCTGGCCGGCGCGATCACCGTGCTGGTGTTCCCCTCGGTGGGCATGAGCTGGGCCGGCACCGGGCTGGTGGCGCTCGCCGGCGCCCTGGTGGGCATGTTCGCTTCTTCCCTGGTGGGCTCCTCCCTGCCCGACCCGGTGCGGCAGAAATTCGACGGCGAGATCAAGGCCGGCCGGATCCTCGTCCTGGTGGACGGCGCGGCCGAACTGCTGCCCGCCGTCGAAGTCGCCGTGACCCGCACCGGCGCGTCGTCGCTGCCTTTCGATGCGCCGACCGCGCTGATCCGCTAGCGGCTTCCGCCACGACGTAAAAAGGAAGGACGCCCGAGGGCGTCCTTCCGGTCTGCGCTGTCGCGGACTTGCCGCAGCGGCGCTTACTTGCGCTGGTCCTTCGACCAGGCACGGTACTCGTCGCTGCTGACCATCCCGTCGCTGTTGGCATCGATGGTCGAGAAGCTGCTGGTGAAGCCAGCGTCCGCCTGGCCCTCCGTCGCGCTGATGGAACCGTCGGCGTTGGCATCCAGACGTCCCATCAGGTCACGCACCGAAACCGCAGAATGCGATGCGGCATTGACGCCGCCCTGCGCGGCGCCGCCGATGTCGGCACGGGCGGCGACCTGGTATTCGGCGTCGGTCAGCAGGCCATCGTCATTGGTATCCATCGCCTGGAAGCCGGCGTTGAACTCCGCGTCGACCTGGCTCTCGGCGGCGCTGATCTGGCCGTCGTGGTCGGTATCCAGACGCCCCCACAGTTCGCGCTGCGTGACCGAGGCATGCGCCTGGGCATTGGCCGCACCCTGCGACTGGGTGGGCGGCACCGGCGAGGTGGGCTTTTCCATGTCCTCGGTTTCGGTATTGGTCGGATTGTTGACCATGCGCTCGCTCGCGGTGCGTTCCGGCTTGGTCTTGGGCTCGTCGGTGCTCGCATCATTCATCGTGCGAGTGGTCGTGTCCTGGGTCGTCGCGTTGGCTTCGCGCGCGGTTTCGCTGACGGTCTTGCCCGCCTGGTTCGCGCTATCGCGGGCCGCCTGGTCGGTATCGCGCACCGTGTCACTCACGGTCGATCCGGTCGTGCGCGCGGTATCACGTACCACCTGTCCCGCGCCCTGGTTGCCACCCTTCTCGGCCCACGCGGCCGGCGACAGCAGCGCGGTGGCGAGGGCAATGGTCAGCAGGTTTCGATTACGGGTCTTCATGTGTTTCTCCTGTGGGTGCAAAGACGAAGCCCGCGGCGGCACCTGCTTCAGCACGTGTCTGCGGGACAGGCGAACCCTGCCGCTTGCGGCCTGTATGCGTCGTGAGGAGAAGGGGCGCGGTAACGCTGCTTTCACGCTGTGTCGGCTGCGACGCAACGAATCGCCTGTTCATTGCTTGAATGATTCGGCAACGTCGCGATCGACGCTGCCTGCACGCATCGTGCGCCGCGGTGATCGCGCGGCAAGCACGTGAACCGCCTCAGCGGGCGATGCTCCGGCCCTTGCGCGGCGCGGCCGCCGCAAGCGCTTCGCGGTACCTGGCGTGAAGGGCCTGAACCTTGGCGATGTAGGCCTGGGTTTCGCGGTAAGGCGGCACGCCGCCGTAGCGCGCGACCGCGCCGATGCCGGCGTTGTACGCGGCAGCCGCGAGGGTCAGATCGCCCTTGTAGCGGCGCAGCAGGGTGCGCAGATGCCGCGCGCCCGCATCGATGGATTGTCCGGCGGCGAAAGGCTCGCTCACGCCGTACTCGCGCGAGGTCTGCGGCATCAGCTGCATCACGCCCTGTGCGCCCTTCGGCGACAACGCCTTTTCGTCGAAGCCGCTTTCGGCGTGCGCGATCGCGCGCAGCCAGGCATCGTCGAGCCCGGTACTGCGGGCCGCGGCCTGGAACTGCTTCGCGAAGCGGTCCAGCCGCGGCTTGCCGACGTCGCCCAGCCCGGTATGCGCCGGCTCGCCGGGCGGCGTCTGCACGGTAAAGGACAGCACCTTCACCGAACCGGGCAGGTTGCGGGTGCTGTAGACGGTCTTGCCATCCTGCTGTCGTTCGTACAGCGTGCCATTCACCACGCCCAGAGCGCCCCACAGGTTGGGCAGCTTCACCGCGTCGTCAGCGATCTGTCTGGCCTGGCAGCGTGAACCCGGTTCGGGCGCGGTGGCGAGGCTGACCGTGCCGTCGCGCACGCAGCGGTACACCGTGCGCGCCTGCGCGGGCAGCGCAATGCTCAGCAGCAGGACCAGGACGGCGAGGACGCGGGGCGCGGACATGGGCGCCAGTCTAGGCATCCGGCGTTAGTGCGGGATGTGCGGATGGTTTACCCACCATCGGCGGCCGGGGAACGATGGCCGATTCCGGCGAGCAGCGGGGCCGCGGGACGTTGATGGTGGCCTCCCCGTCCCATGGAGTGCCCAGATGGCCGTGCTGGCTCCGTTCACCCTGCTCTTCATCCTGGCTGGCGCGACCGTGCCGCCGGGCTCCCCTGCGGCCGCCGCCGAGGTCGCCGCCCTCGACAGCCGCTACCAGGCCGCGGTGAAAGCCAACGATGCCGACACCATGGGCCGACTGCTGGCGGACGACTTCGTGCTCGTCCTGGGCGACGGCCGCACTTTCGACCGCGAGGCGCTGCTGGCCGAAGCGCGCCGCGCCTCGCGTACGTACGAGCGCCAGGACGAACTGGCCCGCGATGTGCGCGTGTGGGGCGACACGGCGGTCGTGACGGCCAAGCTGTGGCTCAAGGGCTCGACGCGCGAGGGCGAGCGCTTCGATTACATGCTGTGGTTCAGCGACACCTGGGTGCGCCAGCAGGATGGATGGCGCTACGTGCTGGGCCAGGCGTCGCTGCGCCTGCCGCCCTCACCGGCTCCGGCGGAGCGGCTGACCGTCCGGCATCACGCGGCCATCAGCGATTCGATCTCGTCGGCACTGCGGGCCAGGGCGTCGGTCAGCACGGCGTGGCCGTCGCGGGTGATGCACACGTCGTCCTCGATGCGGATGCCGATGCCGCGCCACCGGGCCTCGACACTGGTGTCGTCCGGCGAGATGTAGAGCCCCGGTTCGATGGTGAACACCATGCCCGGCTCGAGCAGGCGCGAGTCGCCATCGAAGCGGTACTCGCCGACGTCATGCACGTCCAGGCCCAGCCAGTGGCCGGTCTTGTGACGATAGAAGCGCCGGTAGTGGCCGTCGGCGATGTTGCGTTCGAGCTTGCCCTTGAGCAGGCCGAGCCGCAGCAGGCCTTCGGTGAGCGTGGCCACTGCAGCCGTGTGCCCCTCTTCGTAAGCCACCCCCGGGCGCGCCTGCGCCAGCGCCGCCTGCTGCGCGGACAGCACCAGGTCGTGCAGGGCCCGCTGCTCGCGACTGAAGCGGCCGTTGGCCGGAAAGGTGCGGGTGATGTCGGCCGCGTAGCCGCGGTATTCGGCGCCGGCGTCCAGCAGCACCAGGTCGCCGTCGCGGACGCGCGCGTTGTTGGCCCGGTAATGCAGGATGCAGGCGTTGGCGCCTGCGCCGACGATGCTGCCGTAGGCCGGCTCGGCGTCGTGCTCGCGGAACACGCGTTCGACCTGCGCGTGCAGTTCGTACTCGTGCATCCCCGCGCGCACCGCGCGCATGGCGGCCTCGTGGGCGCGCACGCTGATGTCGGCGGCGCGCTGCATGAGCCGCAGTTCGTCGCGATCCTTGAACAACCGCATTTCGTCCAGGAGGTGGCCCAGTTCGAGGAATTCGTGGGGCGGCTGCGCGCCCATGCGGACCATCGCGCGCACACGGTTCAGCCAGCCGATGAGCTTGAGGTCGAACTCCTGGTCGCGACCGAAGTGGTAGTAGACCCTGGAGCGGCCTTCCAGGAGGCCCGGCAGGATGTCGTCCAGGTCGGTGATCGGATACGCATCGTCCAGTCCGAACGCATCCACCGCGCCCTCCGGCCCGTAGCGCGGCCCGTCCCAGCCTTCGCGCTCGGGATCGCGCTCGCGGCAGAACAGCAGGGTCTCGCCGTGCGCGCGGCCCGGCACCAGCACCAGCACCGCCTCGGGCTCGGGGAAGCCGGTGAGGTAGTTGAAATCGGAGTCCTGCCGGTACGGGTAGTGGGTGTCGCGGCTGCGCACGACTTCCTTGGCGGCGGGCAGGATCAGGATCGCGTCGTTGCCTGCCATGCGCATGAGCTGGCGGCGGCGGCGGACGTGGTTGCGGGCGGGAATCGCGAGCGGCTTGTGCAGGGACATGAGCGGGCGGTGGCCGTCAGTTGAACTGCTGCCGGTGGCGCGGCGCGAGCACGCAATCGCCGTGCAGCAGCATGACCGCGACCCTCACGAACTCCTCGATTTCCATCAGGGCTTCCTCGTCCTCTTCGTCGCCCTCGTCCTGCGCCTGCGCGCCGGCGAGGCGGACCAGGTCGGCCAGGGCCTCGCGGCTGTCCTCGGAGAGCAGCGCCTTGTCGCCCGCGGCCAGGCCGAAGGCGCCGACGAAGCCGCGGCACCAGTCGAACAGCGCGCCGCTGCGCTCGGCCAAGCCGGCATCGGCGCCCGGCATCAGCAGCTCGAATTCGAAGCTGCGATGCGCCAGTTGCGCCGCGCTGGCCGCACGCAGCAGGTCCAGGGGACTGTCGGCGGGGACGGCCTGCAAGGCATCGTCCGCCATGACCCGGGCCAGCCAGTCCGGCCCCGCCTCGCCACCGCCGGCCAGCCAGCCGCAGACGCTGCCGTGGAATTCTGAAGGGGACATCGACAGGCCCAGGCGGCGGATTTCGGCCTCGACGGCGGATTGAGGGGGCAGGGGCGTTTCGGACACGGGGATCGGCCAGACGGGGGGTGACCGCAGTTTAGCGGCTGGCCCGCCGGTGGCGGCAGACGCGCGGTGCCGTACACTGGCCCGGAGCAATACGGATCGGGGTCCGTGCGCCCTTCCCCAATTTTCCCAGCCCGATTTTTCGGTGTCGTCGTCGCCTCCTGCCTCGCCTTCGCGGGTAGTGCTGGCGCCGCCACGCGTGATTTCTATTTCGAGCGGCTCGGCGGCGAGCGCGGGCTGGCGCAGAACACGGTCAACGCTCTGGCCCAGGATGGACAGGGCTTCGTCTGGGTGGGCACCCAAGGGGGACTGCACCGGTACGACGGTCAGCGCTACGCGCAGTACCGCCACGACCCGCGCGATCCGGCCAGCCTGCCCGACAGCTACATCACCGCGCTGGCACTGGACGGGGAACAGGCCCTGTGGGTCGGCTCCTACTCCCAGTACGTCGCCCGCGTCGACCTGACCAATGGCGGGATCCGTCGCTACGAGGTGTCCGGCGGGGGCGAGGCGCAGCGCCAGGTGATGGCCCTGCTTTCGCATGCCGGCACGGTCTGGGTCGGCACGGTCGCCGGCCTGGAACGACTGGACCCGCGCACCGGCACCCGCGATGCGGTGATCACGCAGGATCCGCAGCTGCTGCGCGCCAGCCCGTGGCAGGCACTGGCGGCCGGCAACGACGGCGCGGTCTGGTACGGCAACGCCGCGGGGCTGTACCGGGTTGGCCCGCGCGGCGGCGTGGAACGCATGCGGCCGGCGCTGTCGGTGCGCAGCCTCATGCGCGACCATCGCGGCCAGTTGTGGATCGGCGCCAGCAGCGGCCTCTACCGCCTGGCGACCGACGATCACTCCCTGCTGCGGGTATGGCCCGCGCCGGACCAGCCGGCGGCCGACATCCGCTCGATCGTGGAGACCCCCGACCACCAGCTGTGGTTGTCCCTGGGCTCGCATGGCGTGGTGCGGCTGGATCCGTCCACGCAACGCACGCGCGTCATCCACCATCAGCCCGGCGTGCTCTCGGCCCTGCCCGAGGACGGCATCAACACGCTGATGGTCGACCGCGGCGGGATGCTGTGGCTGGGCGGGCAGTTCCGCGGCGTGGCGGTGACCGACCCGCGCGGCACGCGATTCACCTACGCGCTCGACCTGGACAGCGGGCACAACCCCTCGCTGGACAACAGTGTGCGCGGCATGGTCCAGGACACGCAGGGCGTGCTTTGGCTGGCGACGGACGATTCACGCCTGCTCCGCTACGAACTGGCACGCGATCACTTCGAAGACGTGACCGCGGCGCTGCCGCCGCCGCCCGCGGGCGGCCCACCGCGCCGCCGCGTGCTTGCGCTGACGCGCGAGGCCGGCGGCACGCTGCTGCTGGCCACCAGTCACGGGCTGCTGCGGCTGGATCCGCGCACCCGGGCAACCACGCTGGTCGCGCTCGGGCCACACACACTCAGCTCGATGCGCAGCGTCCTTGTCGACCGGTCCGGCGACATCTGGCTCGGCATGGGCGCACAGGGTGCCCTGCACCTGCAGACCAAAACCAGCCGCGTGGTGCATTACCCCTACCGCGACGGTTCGACGCGACACCTGCCGCACCCGGCCGTCCACGCGCTGCTGCAGGACCGGCGCGGCCGCATCTGGCTGGGGACCGGCGACGGGCTGGCGCTGCTCGATCCGGTCACCGGCACGCTGCGCCAGTTCCGCCATGCGACCGACGCGCCGGGCAGCCTGCCGGGCAACCTGGTGCGCGCGCTGCATGAAAGCAGCGACGGCACGATCTGGGTCGGGACCCACGCCGGCCTGAGTCGCGTGGTTGAGGGCGCGGACGGCCGGATCGGCTTCGCCCATCCGCTGGCCGATGCCATGCGCAACCGCAGCGTGCCCGTGGTGTTCACGATCGGAGAGTCGCCGCGTGGACGACTGTGGCTGGGCACCGACAGCGGCATCGTGCGCTTCGACCCCGAGCCGCGGCGCTACCGCTTCTACGGCCTGGCCGATGGCCTGCAGGACCTGGAATTCAACGGCGGCGCGGTCGCGCGGCTTGCCGACGGCCGGCTGGCGTTCGGCGGCGTGGGCGGGCTCAACCTCTTCAATCCGCTCGCCATCGCCGATTCGGATTACCGCCCCCCGTTGCGCCTGCTGTCGGCGCAGGCCGGCGGCGAAGCGCCCGATGCCCAGGCCGCCTGGTGGCAGCCGGCGACGCTGGAGATCCCCGCTGGCGTGCAGCTGTTGCGCCTGCGCGTGGGCGCGCTGGACTACGCGCCTGCCGCGGACATCCAGTATCGCTACCGGCTCGACGGTTTCGACATGGGCTGGATCGAGAACGGCCGCCAGCGCGAGGTGACCTACACCCGCCTGCCCCCGGGCCAGTACACGTTCCGTGCGCAGGCCACCAACCGCGACGGCGTGTGGAGCCCGGGCGAACTCGTCCTGCCCGTGCATGTCGCGCCCCCGTGGTGGCGGCATCCGCAGATCATCGCGGCCCAGGTACTGGCCGCACTGCTGGTGGTGCTCACGCTCGGCTGGCGCCGCCACCGCGCCATCCGCCGCGAGCGGGGTCTGAACCAGGCCATCCGCGAACGCGAGGAACGCCTCAAGCTGGCGCTGTGGGGCTCGGGCGAGGTGTTCTGGGATTACGACTTCAAGCGCGGGCGCATGCACGCCATGCGCATCGACGAGCAGGGCATGCAGGACCCTGGCGGCTACGTCCACATGGACGAGGTGACCCGCCACGAAGTCCATCCCGACGACTGGCCGCGCGTCGAGGACCTGCTGCGCCAGCACCTCAAGGGCCGCACGCCCGTGCTGCTGTCCGAACACCGCGTCCGCCTGCCCGACGGGCACTGGGCATGGATGCTCGCCCGTGGCCGCGTGGTCGAACGCGACACGCACGGCCGCGCATTGCGCATCGCCGGGACCGCCCGCGACGTGACCGGCACCCGCAACGCCGAGCGCGAGCGCCGGATCGCCAGCGAGGTCCTGCGCAGCATGGCCGAGGCGGTGTGCGTGTTCGACCGCGAGTTCTCCTTCATCTCGATCAACCCGGCGTTCACCCGGATGACGGGCTACAGCGACGTGGAGGTGATCGGCCGCGATACGCACCTGCTCGACAGCGCGCAGCACGACCCGGAGTTCTACCGCCAGATGCGCCAGCGCCTGGAGCGCGACGGCCGCTGGTCCGGCGAGGTGTGGCAGCAACGCAAGGACGGCCAGGAATTCCTGTGCTGGGTGCAGGCCAGCGCGGTGCTCGACGCCACCAACCAGCGCAGCCATTACGTGGCGGTGCTCAGCGACATCACCGACCAGAAGCGGGCCGAGCAGGAGCTGCGTTATCTCGCCAACTACGACACCCTGACCAGCCTGCCCAACCGCACGCTGCTGTCCGAACGGCTGTCGCGCGCGATCGTCCGCGCGCGGCGGCAGGGCAAGCGGATCGCGGTGCTGTTCCTCGACCTGGACCGTTTCAAGGACATCAACGATTCGCTCGGCCACGCCGCCGGTGACCGGATCCTGCGCGCCGCCGCCACGCGACTGCAGGCGACGGTGGGCCCGCAGCACACGGTGGCCCGGCTCGGGGGCGATGAATTCACCGTCGTGCTCGAGGACATCGACACCGCCCTGCAGGCCGAGCAGATCGCGCGCGACGTGATCGGCGCCTTCGAACAGCCGCTGGACATCGACGAGCGCCACGACGTGGCGATCTCGCCGTCCATCGGCATCAGCCTCTACCCGGACCACGCGCAGATCCCCACCGATCTGCTCAAGCACGCCGACACCGCGATGTACCAGGCCAAGGCGGCGGGCCGGCGCACGTTCATGCGCTACACCGACGAGATGGACGTGGAGATCCGCGAGCGCGCCAACATCTCTGCGGCATTGCGCAAGGTGCTCGACCGCGGCGAACTGCAGTTGATGTTCCAGCCCCGCCTGTCGCTGACCCGCATGCAGGTCACGGGGGTGGAGGCGCTGTTGCGGTGGCACAGCTCGGAGTACGGCGACATCCCGCCGGACCGTTTCATCCCGCTGGCCGAGGAAAGCGGCCTGATCCTGGAGATCGGCGAGTGGGCCATGAACGAGGCCTGCCTCACCCTGCGCGACTGGCGCGAGCAGGGGCTGGATGAGATTTCGATGGCGGTCAACGTGTCGGCGCTGCAGCTGCTGCGCGGCCACCTGCCCGACGTGGTCCAGCGCGCACTGGCCGCCAGCACGATCCCCCCGCAGCGGCTGGAACTGGAGCTCACCGAGAGCGTGATCATGGCCAACGCCGAGCAGACGGCGGCCACGCTGGTGGCCATCCGGGACCTGGGCGTCGGCCTGGCGGTGGACGATTTCGGCACCGGCTATTCCTCTCTGGCCTATCTCAAGCGCCTGCCGATCAATGCCCTGAAGATCGACAAGGAGTTCATCGGCGACCTCACCCGGGACGCGGACGACGAGGCCATCACCAGCGCGGTCATCGCGCTGGCGCACTCGCTGGACCTGACCGTGGTGGCCGAGGGCGTTGAAACCGACGCGCAGGTGCAGTTCCTGCGCCAGCATGGCTGCGACGAGATCCAGGGCTACTGGCTGGCCCAGCCCATGGGCGCCGACCAGTGCCTGCACTTCCTGCGCAGCTGGGCCGTCGCGGCATCCGCGACCAGCCGGCACGCCACCTCGTTCTGACCGGCCCTTGCCGCCCATCCGGGCGCGCCCTCGCCCGTCGCCACCTCCTTGACCCGCCCCAGCCCGACCCCCACCATCGCGCCATGGACCGCAACCAGCTCATCGCCGAACTGCAGACCCTGTCCGCGCGCCTGGACGACCTGGGTGCGCAGGCGCGCCGGCTCTCCGAGGAGAACCGGAGCCTGCGGGCGCAGCAGGAACAACTGGCGACCGAGCGCTCCACGCTGCTGGCCAAGAACGAACAGGCCCGGACGCGGGTCGAGGCCATGATCGCCAGGCTCAAGTCGCTGGAGCAGCACACGTGAGTTCCAGCACCAGCGAGCCGGTCATCATCCGGCTGCTCGATCGCGAGTACACCATCGGTTGCGAGCCCGACGAGCGCGACAGCCTGATGGCCGCGGCCCGCCTGCTCGATCAGAAGATGCGTGAGATCCGCGGCAACAACCGGATGGCTGCGCTTGATCGCGTCGCGGTGCTGGCGGCACTCAACTTTGCCCATGAACTCCAGCAGGCACGCCAGGAAAGCGAAGGACGCGATCGCGAACTCACGCGCACGCTCGGTGACCTGCATCGCAAGCTCGACGGCCTGTTCGATCCCGCCGGGCGCTGAACCAGCGCGTAAGGCCGCGCTCCGTCGCAGTTTCAGCAACGCGCGTGAATCGCACGTCACTCGTGCCGACGAGCGGGCCCCGTCACCGTATCGTGCGCGCTATACTTCTTCCACGTCCTCTGCTGTGCGCGACAGCGTGCGCAAACATTCGCCTTGTCCCTTATAGACGACCATGGGGATGCAGCGGAAGCCAGGCGCGCAAGTCCGCCTCGTAGCGGGAAGCCCGAAGGCATCCAAGCGTTCCCACTTGAACCCCGGGTTCAAGGTCGTTTCGCAGGCATCGCACACGGCGGAGGACTTTCTTTCTCGCAATCCGGCGCACCCGCGTCGCCCCATGGGCTGACGCGCACCGCGCCAGGAAGCCACCCCGGCGCTCACGTACAATTGGCGGCCCCTCGCCCGGATTGCTGCGCATGAGCGTCGCCGCATGAGCACCGACAGCGCCATCTCGCGCCGCTCGCAGCGGCAGGTCCTGCGCGAGGCGCGTCGCGCACTACCCGCGGCGCGGCGCATCCAGGCCGCCGACGCGCTGGCCGGGCAGTTACTGACGCTGCCGTTCGCTCCCACCTCGGGCTACGTGGCCGGTTACTGGGCCAGCGACGGTGAAATCGCCCTGCATGCGTGGCAGTTGCGCCTTCCCGGCGACTGCCGCTACTGCCTGCCCGTGCTCGGCGAAGACCAGCGCCTGCGGTTCGCCCCCTGGCGTCCCGGCGACCCCTTGGTCACGAATCGTTTCGGCATTCCCGAACCCGACCTGGCGCCCACGTCGTTGCTCGATGCCCAAGCCATGGCGCTGATCGTGCTGCCCCTGGTGGGCTTCGATCAAAGCGGGCATCGGCTCGGCATGGGAGGCGGCTGGTACGATCGCACCCTCGCGTTCCGCCACGAGCGGCTGCCTCCGCCTCACCTGGTCGGCGCCGCGTTCGACATCCAGCAAGTGGATGGAGTGGGCGCGCAGGCCTGGGACGTGCGAATGGATGCCGTCTGCACGGAGTCCACCACCCACCTGTCCAAGACGGAGCCCGCATGAGTTCGCGCCGACGCTACTGGCTCATGAAGTCCGAGCCCGATGCCTTCTCCATCGACGACCTGGCGCGTGTCGGCACCGAGCCGTGGACGGGCGTGCGCAACTACCAGGCACGCAACCACATGCGCGCAATGCAGGTGGGCGACGGCGTGCTGTTCTACCACTCCAGTTGCGACGTGCCGGGCATCGTCGGCGTCGCGACCGTGGCCAGCGCACCCTACCCGGACCCTACCCAGTTCGACCGCAAGTCCGACTACTACGACCCCAAAGCCACGCAGGAACAGCCTCGCTGGGACCTGGTGGACGTCAGCTTCGAGCGCAAGCTCAAGCGCACCATCGCGCTCAACGAAATCCGCGACCAGGCCGACGCGCTGGGCGAGGGCTTCTCGCTGATCCAGCGCGGATCGCGCCTGTCCGTCATTCCGGTGACCGCGGCGCAATGGAAACTTCTCCTTTCCCTGGAATGATGCAGATGAGCGAAGCCAAGCGTCTGGCCGGCGAGAAGGCCATCGATTACGTTGAGGACGGCATGATCGTGGGCGTGGGCACGGGTTCGACCGTGGCCTTCTTCATCGATGCGCTGGCCCGCATCAAGCACCGTATCGCCGGCACGGTCTCGAGCTCCGAACAGAGCACGCAGCGCCTGCAGTCGCACGGCATCGAGGTCATGGACCTCAACACGACCGGGCCGCTCTCGCTCTACGTCGACGGCGCGGACGAGTGCGACCCGCACAAGCGCCTGATCAAAGGCGGGGGCGCGGCGCTGACGCGCGAGAAAATCATTGCCGAAGCCAGTGCCAGGTTCATCTGCATCGTGGACCCGGCCAAGCGCGTCGACGTACTCGGTCGCTTCCCGTTGCCGGTGGAAGTCGTGCCGATGGCGCGGAGCCTGGTGGCGCGCGAACTGCTGGCCATGACCGGCGGCCAGCCGGTGTGGCGCCAGGGCACCACCACCGACAACGGCAACTGGATCCTCGACATCCACGGCCTGGCGATCACCGATCCGGTGGCCATGGAATCGGCGATCAACCAGATTCCTGGCGTGGTGAGCGTGGGGCTGTTCGCCCGGCGCGCCGCTGACGTCGTCATCGTCGGCGGTGAACCGCCGATCGTTCTCTAGCCGGCGCGGCCTGCGATGCTCGAGCCAGACTTGGACGCCGATACTCGCAGCGCGATTGATGCGCTGCGCCGGGATGGCTTCGGATTCGTTCACGCGCAGACTATGCGCGGACTGCTGGAACACTGCGGCACGCTCCAGGACTGGGATGCTTTTGCAGGAAGCTGGAATGCACTGGGGCCCGATCCCTACCTGGCCCAGACCGGTCGCCGGAGGCTGCGGCGCCATGGCGTCTATCGCGCAGGCGCGCAGGGAATCATCGAACGGGCGGAACACCAGCCGCACTATCAGTCCAGCGACTACAACCGGCTGCAGGGCGACATCGAGCGCTGGTTCGAGCCCATTCTTCCCGAGGTGGGCAATGGCGCCACGATGGGCACAGTCCTGCGGTGTTGCCACGGACTGTTCACGCGACTCGCGCCTGCCGTGGACTCGTGGCGCATCGAAGTGCATCAGTTCCGCATCGAGGCGCGCGCGGACGAGCCCGGTGAGCCCACGCCGGAAGGCGTCCACCGGGACGGCGTCGATTACGTTCTTGTGCTCATGGTGGAGCGGCGCAATATCGCCAGCGGCACGACCACCATTCACTCGCCCGACGGCACCCTGCTCGGCAGCTTCACCCTGGCCACCGCACTCGATGCCGCGCTGGTGGACGATGCGCGCGTGCATCACGGCGTGACCCCGGTCGCCCCGCTCGATCCGGCGCTGCCGGCCTGGCGCGATGTGCTGGTGGTGACTTTCCGCGCCGGCGGCTGAGCGGCGCTGCTTCTGGCGGGATGCTCCGCCGGCGCCCGCTTTTCCTGGTCGGCGAAGGGATGCCATCGGCATCGAAGTCCGTCACGCGCATTTGCGCTGCCTGAGCCTGATTTCGCGTGCGAACCCGTGCCTCCAGAGGCCCCATCTGGCCGCGCGATCCGCGGCCGGCGGCAGGTCTGGCGCCATTTCACACGTGCTCGGTCCAATGCAGCCGGGCGCTGCCGGTCCATTTAGTTCCGAGGGGTCTGGGATTTAGTTTCGCGCAAAGAAGAAGCCCCGACCTTTTGGGTCGGGGCTTCGGTGTAAATGCTCAGCAATGACCTACTCTTGCATGCGGATGCACACTACCATCGGCGCGGTTGCGTTTCACTTCCGAGTTCGGGAAGGGATCGGGTGGTTCCACAACGCTATTGTCACTGAGCAAGCTGGTTGAAGCAGCGCTTTTGGCGCCTGCTTGCGTCTTGTTGCACGAAGGGGATGCCCCCTGCGGGCGTAAAGGTTTGGGAACGTAGCGAGTTGGTCCTGGTTGGTCTGCGACGTAATCGCGAGTCCAAGGCCACTTGAGGTTATATGGTCAAGCCACACGGATCATTAGTACAGGTTAGCTCAACACATTGCTGTGCTTACACACCCTGCCTATCAACCACCTGGTCTTGATGGTTCCTTTAGGGGACTTGAAGTCCCGGGAGATCTCATCTTGAGGCGCGCTTCCCGCTTAGATGCTTTCAGCGGTTATCGCTTCCGAACATAGCTACCCGGCCGTGCCATTGGCATGACAACCGGAACACCAGAGGTTCGTCCACTCCGGTCCTCTCGTACTAGGAGCAGCCCCTCTCAAATCTCCAACGCCCACGACAGATAGGGACCGAACTGTCTCACGACGTTCTGAACCCAGCTCGCGTACCACTTTAAATGGCGAACAGCCATACCCTTGGGACCGACTACAGCCCCAGGATGTGATGAGCCGACATCGAGGTGCCAAACACCGCCGTCGATATGAACTCTTGGGCGGTATCAGCCTGTTATCCCCGGAGTACCTTTTATCCGTTGAGCGATGGCCCTTCCATACAGAACCACCGGATCACTAAGTCCTAGTTTCCTACCTGCTTGATCCGTCGATCTTGCAGTCAAGCACGCTTATGCCTTTGCACACAGTGCGCGATGTCCGACCGCGCTGAGCGTACCTTCGAGCTCCTCCGTTACACTTTGGGAGGAGACCGCCCCAGTCAAACTACCCACCATACACGGTCCCCGATCCGGATTACGGACCTAGGTTAGAACGTCAAGCACATCAGGGTGGTATTTCAAGGTTGCCTCCGCCGAAGCTAGCGCCTCGGTTTCATAGGCTCCCACCTATCCTACACAGACGAACTCAACGTTCAGTGTAAAGCTATAGTAAAGGTTCACGGGGTCTTTCCGTCTTGCCGCGGGAACGCTGCATCTTCACAGCGATTTCAATTTCACTGAGTCTTAGGTGGAGACAGCGCCGCTGTCGTTACGCCATTCGTGCAGGTCGGAACTTACCCGACAAGGAATTTCGCTACCTTAGGACCGTTATAGTTACGGCCGCCGTTTACCGGGGCTTCGATCAAGAGCTTTGCCTTGCGGCTGACCCCATCAATTAACCTTCCGGCACCGGGCAGGCGTCACACCCTATACGTCCACTTTCGTGTTTGCAGAGTGCTGTGTTTTTGATAAACAGTCGCAGCGGCCTGGTTTCTGCGGCCCTCCTCAGCTATTAACCATGGAGGGCGTACCTTCTCCCGAAGTTACGGTACTATTTTGCCTAGTTCCTTCACCTAAGTTCTCTCAAGCGCCTGAGAATTCTCATCCTGCCCACCTGTGTCGGTTTACGGTACGGTCTGCGTAAGCTGAAGCTTAGGAGATTTTCCCGAAGCGTGATATCAGCAGCCTAGCCCTAATGGGCCGGTCCTTAGTCTCAACGTTGCCCCCCGGATTTGCCTAAGGGGACCGCCTCAACTCTCTCACCAGACAACCAACGCCCGCCTGCTTAACCTTCTCCGTCCCTCCATCGCACTTACGCGAGGTGCTGGAATATTAACCAGCTTCCCATCGACTACGCATTTCTGCCTCGCCTTAGGGGCCGACTCACCCTGCGTCGATTAACGTTGCGCAAGGAAACCTTGGGCTTTCGGCGTGCGGGCTTTTCACCCGCATTATCGTTACTCATGTCAGCATTCGCACTTCCGATACCTCCAGCAGACTTCTCAATCCACCTTCAACGGCGTACGGAACGCTCCTCTACCGCGCATACTAAAAGTATGCACCCCAAGCTTCGGTTTATCGCTTAGCCCCGTTAAATCTTCCGCGCAGACCGACTCGACCAGTGAGCTATTACGCTTTCTTTAAAGGGTGGCTGCTTCTAAGCCAACCTCCTGGCTGTCTGTGCCTTTCCACATCGTTCACCACTTAGCGATAAATTTGGGACCTTAGCTGTGGGTCTGGGTTGTTTCCCTTTTTCACGACGGACGTTAGCACCCGCCGTGTGTCTCCCGCGCAGTCTGTCTTGGTATTCGGAGTTTGCCATGGTTTGGTAAGTCGCAATGACCCCCTAGCCATAACAGTGCTCTACCCCCAAGAAGATTCACGCGAGGCGCTACCTAAATAGCTTTCGAGGAGAACCAGCTATCTCCGGGTTCGATTAGCTTTTCACTCCTAATCACACCTCATCCCCTACCTTTGCAACGGAGGGGTTCGGGCCTCCAGTTGATGTTACTCAACCTTCACCCTGGGCATGACTAGATCACCCGGTTTCGGGTCTACTGCCCGCGACTATGCGCCCTTATCAGACTCGGTTTCCCTTCGCCTCCCCTATACGGTTAAGCTCGCCACGAACAGTAAGTCGCTGACCCATTATACAAAAGGTACGCAGTCACCCCGAAGGGCTCCTACTGCTTGTACGCACACGGTTTCAGGGTCTATTTCACTCCCTTCACCCGGGGTTCTTTTCGCCTTTCCCTCACGGTACTGGTTCACTATCGGTCGGTCAGGAGTATTTAGCCTTGGAGGATGGTCCCCATATTCAGACAGGGTTTCTCGTGCCCCGCCTTACTCGATTTCACTGGATGAGGTCTTTCGCATACCGGGCTGTCACCGTCTATGGCCGAGCTTTCCAACTCGTTTTGCTAAACCTTACCCAGCTTAGGGCTGGTCCCCGTTCGCTCGTCACTACTGGGGGAATCTCGGTTGATTTCTTTTCCTCCGGGTACTTAGATATTTCAGTTCTCCGGGTTCGCTTCAACAGGCTATGTATTCACCTGAAGATACCTCTTGCGAGGTGGGTTTCCCCATTCGGACATTGCGGGATCAATGCTTGTTGCCAGCTCCCCCGCACTTTTCGCAGGCTGCCACGTCCTTCATCGCCTCTGACCGCCAAGGCATCCACCGTGTGCGCTTATTCGCTTGACCATATAACCCCAAGTCGCCTCGGGATTTGTCTTGTGCCAGGGGGTACAAAGCCCCGGCGCGAATATCAACGACATTTCAAATGTTAGGACCTCTCACGCTTGCGCGCGGGGTCCCGCCTTAGCCTCACGACACGTCTGTAGACCGATTGTCTCAGAACGCTCGCTACATTCCCAATTTTCAAAGAACGCGAATCCGGCCTCAACGCCGCATCCGCTTCAAATCTTCATGTGTGCGCAGTTCAAAGTTCACGTCGGGAGTGGTGGGTCTGGGAGGACTCGAACCACCGGCCTCACCCTTATCAGGGGTGCGCTCTAACCACCTGAGCTACAGACCCAAAAATCGGGCCCAACTGGTGTGGTGGAGCTTGTCGGGATCGAACCGACGACCCCTGCTTGCAAAGCAGGTGCTCTCCCAGCTGAGCTAAAGCCCCATCGCGAAACGGGACGCTCCCGCAGTGAGATGCCCCACCGGGAACTTTGAATGCAGGTCACTTGTGCGGACGCCTGACAGGCTTGGCCTGTCTTTAGTCTCTAAAGGAGGTGATCCAGCCGCACCTTCCGATACGGCTACCTTGTTACGACTTCACCCCAGTCATCGGCCACACCGTGGCAAGCGCCCTCCCGAAGGTTAAGCTACCTGCTTCTGGTGCAACAAACTCCCATGGTGTGACGGGCGGTGTGTACAAGGCCCGGGAACGTATTCACCGCAGCAATGCTGATCTGCGATTACTAGCGATTCCGACTTCATGGAGTCGAGTTGCAGACTCCAATCCGGACTGAGAGAAGGTTTCTGGGATTGGCTCACCCTCGCGGGATTGCAGCCCTCTGTCCTTCCCATTGTAGTACGTGTGTAGCCCTGGCCGTAAGGGCCATGATGACTTGACGTCATCCCCACCTTCCTCCGGTTTGTCACCGGCGGTCTCCTTAGAGTTCCCACCATTACGTGCTGGCAACTAAGGACAAGGGTTGCGCTCGTTGCGGGACTTAACCCAACATCTCACGACACGAGCTGACGACAGCCATGCAGCACCTGTGTTCTGGTTCCCGAAGGCACTCCTCTATCTCTAAAGGATTCCAGACATGTCAAGGCCAGGTAAGGTTCTTCGCGTTGCATCGAATTAAACCACATACTCCACCGCTTGTGCGGGCCCCCGTCAATTCCTTTGAGTTTCAGTCTTGCGACCGTACTTCCCAGGCGGCGAACTTAACGCGTTAGCTTCGATACTGAGTGCCAAGTTGCACCCAACATCCAGTTCGCATCGTTTAGGGCGTGGACTACCAGGGTATCTAATCCTGTTTGCTCCCCACGCTTTCGTGCCTCAGTGTCAGTGCTGGTCCAGGTGGCCGCCTTCGCCACGGATGTTCCTCCCGATATCTACGCATTTCACTGCTACACCGGGAATTCCGCCACCCTCTACCGCACTCTAGGTCGCCAGTATCCAATGCCATTCCTGTTGAGCCGGGGCTTTCACATCAGACTTAACGAACCACCTACGCACGCTTTACGCCCAGTAATTCCGAGTAACGCTTGCACCCTTCGTATTACCGCGGCTGCTGGCACGAAGTTAGCCGGTGCTTATTCTTCCGGTACCGTCATAACCCAAGGGTATTAACCCTAGGCTTTTCTTTCCGGACAAAAGTGCTTTACAACCCGAAGGCCTTCTTCACACACGCGGCATGGCTGGATCAGGCTTGCGCCCATTGTCCAATATTCCCCACTGCTGCCTCCCGTAGGAGTCTGGACCGTGTCTCAGTTCCAGTGTGGCTGATCATCCTCTCAGACCAGCTACGGATCGTCGCCTTGGTGGGCCTTTACCCCGCCAACTAGCTAATCCGGCGTCGGCTCATCTCTCTGCGTGAGGCCCGAAGGTCCCCCACTTTCACCCGTAGGTCGTATGCGGTATTAGCGTAAGTTTCCCTACGTTATCCCCCACAAAAAGGCAGATTCCGACGCATTCCTCACCCGTCCGCCGCTCGCCGCCAGGGTTGCCCCCGCGCTGCCGCTCGACTTGCATGTGTTAGGCCTGCCGCCAGCGTTCACTCTGAGCCAGGATCAAACTCTTCACTTAAAATTACAGGATCCGAAGATCCAATCTTTTGAATGCAGAGCCCGTTCCAGAACTCAAATTACTCGCTTGCATTTCTGCATTTGATTCATTTGTTGCTCTGTTACGAACGTCTGCTTATGGACAGTTTCCACCGGCCAGACGTCCGCACAAGTTACCTGCGCACACTGTCAAAGATCTGCAGGATCGGCCTCAGCGCCTCACCCCTTTTTCGCTCCACCCCGCCGCACCAAAGTGCCCGAGGGAGCCGCACATCATACAGCGATTTTCAGGGCCGTCAACACCTTCAAACACCCTTTCTTACCGCCGCCCCCGCCTCCCGTTCAGCCCCTCAGGGCGTCCCGATCAGCGGGGCGCGCATTGTGCACACGCACAATCGGATTTGGAAGGGGTCTGCGAAAATTTTTTCGACTTGACGTCCGCCGGCGGCCTCGCCGATGGTCCTCCCGCCCCGCCACCAAGGAGAAAAACACGATGCCCCTGTCGTTCGCGCGTTCCGGTCTCGCCCTCGCCGCCTGCTGGCTGCTTGCCGGTTGCGCCACCAGCGCCGCGTCCTGGGTGGAACTGGCCGGGCAGCGGTATTCGGTGGAAGTGGCCGACGACGAGAGCGAACGCGAGCGTGGGCTGATGTTCCGCGACGAACTGGCGGCCGACCACGGCATGCTGTTCGTGCACGAAAGCGAGGAGCCGCAGGCCTACTGGATGAAGAACACGCACATCCCGCTGGACATCCTGTACTTCGACAGCCAGCTGCGGCTGGTCTCGCAGCAGCGCGATGTGCCGCCCTGCGCGCTGGGCAACGGCTGCCCGCCATACCCGAGCAATGCGCCGGCGCGCTACGTGCTGGAACTCAACGCCGGCCAGGCCGAGCGCATGAATCTCAGCGAAGGGATGGTCCTCACGCTGGGGCCGGGCATCGGCGGCGGCCCCTGATACGACCTCAGACTTCCATCATCTCGAAGTCGTCCTTGGTCACGCCGCAGTCCGGGCAGGTCCAGGTATCGGGGATGTCGTCCCAGCGCGTGCCCGGTGCGATGCCTTCTTCCGGCAGGCCCTTGGCCTCGTCGTAGACAAAGCCGCAGACAACGCACATCCAGGTGCGGTAGACAGTGGTCGCGGCAACTTCGCTCATGGGTCGATAATGATTCGTGCGCATACTGCGGGACCGGCATTGTCCCGCTCGGAAGGAGGATGCTCAAGCATGAATGCGAGATGGCCTCGCCGCGGCTTGTACGCCATCACCCCGGATGAACCCGACACCCACCGCCTGCTCGCAAGGGTGGAGCCGGTGCTCCGGGCCGGGGCGACCTGGCTGCAATACCGCAACAAGAGTGCCCACGAGGATCTGCGCGCCGAGCAGGCCATCACGCTGCAGGCGTTGTGCCGGGGCCTGGGCGTCCCGCTCATCGTCAACGACGACTGGGCGCTGGCGGCCGCCATCGGCGCCGACGGCGTGCACCTGGGCAGCGACGACGGCGAGGTGGCGCTCGCGCGGCATGAACTGGGCCCCGAGGCCATCATCGGCGCCTCCTGCTATGCCGACCTGCGCCTGGCCCGCCAGGCCGTGTTCGCCGGCGCCGACTACGTGGCCTTCGGTGCGTTCCACCCCTCCACGACCAAGCCGGGCGCCCCACCCGCGCCGGTTTCCATCCTGGGCGAAGCCGCCGCGCTGGGCGTGCCGCGGGTGGCGATCGGCGGCATCACCCCGGACAATGCGGCGCCCCTGATCGCCGCCGGCGCCGACCTGGTCGCCGTGATCAGCGGCCTGTTCGACGACCCCGATCCGGCGGCGGCCACCCGCGCCTACCTTTCCCTCTTCCCGAAGTGACCCGATGAACAATGCACGCTCGCACGACCTCTTCACCCGCGCCCGCGAACTGATCCCCGGCGGGGTCAATTCGCCCGTGCGCGCGTTCAAGTCGGTGGGCGGCGAGCCGTTCTTCGCGCAGCGCGCGCTGGGCGCGCACATCTTCGACGTCGACGGCAACGCGTACGTGGACTACGTCGGCTCCTGGGGCCCGATGATCGCCGGCCACGCCCGCCCGGAAGTGCTCGACGCGGTGGCGCGCACCATGCGCGACGGCCTGAGCTTCGGCGTGCCCAACGCGCTGGAAGTGACGATGGCCGAGGCCATCACGACCATCGTGCCCAGCTGCGAGATGGTGCGCATGGTGAACTCGGGCACCGAGGCCACGCTGTCGGCGATCCGCGTCGCACGCGGCGCCACCGGCCGCACGCGCATCGTGAAGTTCGAGGGCTGCTACCACGGCCACGGCGACAGCTTCCTGGTGAAGGCCGGCAGTGGCGTGATGACACTCGGCCTGCCCAATTCGCCCGGCGTGCCGGCGGCACTGGCCGACCTTACCCTCACCCTGCCCTACAACGACTTCGACGCCGCCACCAGGCTGTTCGATGAAGTCGGTGGCGACATCGCCGGCCTGATCATCGAACCGATCGTCGGCAACGCCAACTGCATCCTGCCGCGCGATGGCTACCTGCAGCACCTGCGCGCGCTGTGCACGCGGCACGGAACGGTGCTGATCTTCGACGAAGTGATGACCGGCTTCCGCGTGGCCCTGGGCGGCGCGCAGGCGCTTTACGGCATCACGCCCGACCTGTCGACCTTCGGCAAGATCATCGGCGGTGGCATGCCGGTGGGCGCCTACGGCGGCCGCCGCGACCTGATGAGCCAGGTGGCGCCCAGCGGCCCGATCTACCAGGCGGGCACGCTCAGCGGCAATCCCGTGGCGATGGCCGCCGGCCTGGCCACGCTCGACCTGATCCGCGTCCCCGGCTTCCACGACGCGCTGGAACGCAGCACGCACGCACTGTGCGACGGACTGGAAGCGGCGGCTCGCGAGGCGGGCGTGGCCTTCAGCACCACGCGCGCGCCGGGCATGTTCGGGCTGTACTTCCGCGAAGGGCCGGTGGAAACCTTCGAGCAGGCCAAGCAGTCCGACACCGCGCGCTTCAACCGCTTCTTCCACGCGATGCTGGAACGCGGCGTGTACCTGGCGCCGTCGGCATTCGAGGCCGGCTTCATGTCCAGCGCGCATGGCGAGGCGGAAATCGCCCACACCCTCGAGGCCGCCCGGCAGTCGTTCGCGCTCGTGCGCGGCTGAGGCAGGGTGGTGCGGGCGCGCCGCTCCCGGCGCGCCTGCTTCGAGCAGGAAACTGCTGCCAGCCGGGTCGTTTTCAGCCGGCGACGAAGCGTCCCAGCGCGGCACGCAGGCGCTGCAGGCCTTCGGCGATGTCCGCATCGCCGATGTTGAGCGCCGGCACGAAGCGCAGCACGTCCGGGCCGGCCTGCAGCAACAGCAGCCCCTCCGCGACGCACAGATCCAGGATTTCAGCGGCGCGACCGGCGAACCGCGGCCGCAGCTGCGCGCCGAGCATCAGCCCGCGACCGCGCACTTCCGCGAACAGGCCCAGCTCCGCATCGATACCGGCGAGCGCCGCACGCAGCGCCGCTGACTGCCGCGCCACGTTGGCCAGCAGGGCCGGCGAGGACAGCTCGCGCAGCGCGGCACGCGCCACGGCGGCGGCCAGCGGGTTGCCGCCGAAGGTGGTGCCATGCGCGCCGAACTGCAGCGTCTGCGCGGCCTTCTCGCCCACCAGCATCGCCCCGATCGGAAAGCCGCCGCCCAGCGCCTTGGCCAGCGTGACCACGTCCGGCCTGACCTCGTCTGGCATGGACTCGTCGCCGTGCCAGGCAAACAACTGTCCCGTGCGGCCCATGCCGCACTGGATCTCGTCGAACACCAGCAGCGCGCCGTGGGCGTCGCACAGCGCGCGCAGGCCCTGCAGGAACTCGCGCGTGGCCGGGGTCACCCCGCCCTCGCCCTGGACCGGTTCGACCAGCACCGCGCAGACGTCGCCCGCCGCCATCGCTTCGCGCGCCGCGTCGAGATCGTTGAAGCGGCTGTAGCGGAAACCCGGCGGCAGCGGTTCGAATCCCTCGTGGTACTTGGGTTGCGCGGTGGCCGTGACTGCCGCCAGGGTGCGGCCGTGGAAACTGCCTTCGAAGCTCAGCACCACGCGCCGCGCGGGTTCGCGCCCCTGCGCGCTGGCCCACTTGCGCACGAGCTTGATCGCCGCCTCGTTGGCTTCGGTGCCGGAATTGCACAGGAATACGCGTTCGGCGAAACGCGAGGCTTCGACCAGTTCCTGTGCGAGCCGCAGCGGCGGTTCGCTGACGAAGACGTTGCTGGTGTGCCACAGCCGGCCGGCCTGCTCGGTCAGCGCCGCCACCAGCGCCGGATGCGCGTGCCCCAAGGCGTTGACCGCGATGCCGGCGCCGAAATCCACGTATTCGTGGCCGTCCAGGTCCCATACCCGCGAGCCTTCGCCGCGCGCCAGGATGGCGCGCCGGGGCCGGTACACCGGCAGGTAATAGCGTTCGCCCAGCGCGAACAGGCCGGCGGACGCAGTCACTCCAGAGCCGGAGCCGGCAGGACCGGAGCTGGCAGGGTCGGCGGGATCGGATGGCGTGGGCGCGGGGCTCATGGACATGGACGTTCCTGGGGGACGCGCATTGTCGCCCATCGACGGCGGCCGCACCTTGCCGCGTGAGTCGCAGCGGTGCGGGCAAGGGGCGAGTCTGGGCCCGCCCGGCGTGCGCCGCGCGCGGTTACCAGCGACCCGTGTTGGGCATGGACGCCCACGGTTCCGCCGGCGGCAGGTGGCCGTCCTGCAGCAGTTCCACCGAGGCCAGGTCGGGCGAGAGCACGAAGGCCATGTGCCCGTCGCGGGGCGGCCGGTTGATCGTGTAGCCCATCGCCTGCAGGTGGGCGCACGTCGCGTAGATGTCCTCGACGCGGAAGGCGAGGTGGCCGAAATTGCGGGCGCTCCCGTAGTCCTCGTCGTCGTAGTTCCAGGTCAGCTCGATCTCGGCGTCGGGCGACTCGGGCGCCGCCAGGAAGACCAGGGTGAACCGGCCCTGCGGATTGTCGATCCGCCGCTTCTCGATCAGGCCCAGCCCCTGGCAGTAGAAGCGCAGCGAAGCGTCGAGATCGCGGACGCGAAGCATGGTGTGGAGGTATTTCATCACTTCGCCCTTCAGGCCTTCGGCCCCTGTCCTTCGTTGTCTTCCCACTTCAGCACCCGGCGCGTAATGAACCGGTAGACCGGCTTGCCGGTGGCGAACCAGGCCTCGCGCACCCACGAATGGCGCTTGAGCACGCGACGGTCGGTCGCGGTCAATGCCTGTGGACAGTAGGTGCGCTTGTGCTTGAGCAGGTGGCGCAGGTCCTCGCGCGCCAGCAGCCGCATCCAGCGCGCGCGCGGGTGGCCCCGGGTGGCGAGCTGGAAGTCGATCAGGGCGGGACGGCCGTCGGGCAGCACCATCCAGTTGGCTTCCTTGGCCAGGTCGTTGTGGGCCAGCCCGCGGCGGTGGAGTTCCTGCAACAGGCGGCGGGCCTGGTGGAAATAGGCGACATCGCCGCGCGGAGGACGCAGGTGCATCGCCGCACCTTCCAGGTAGCTGCGGTCCAGCACGCGGCCCGTCCAGGCCAGCAACTGCGGCGTGGCCGGCATGCCATGGATGCGGCGCAGGGCCAGCGCCTCGCGGCGGGCCAGCCACCAGGCTGGCAAGCGCAGCCACGGCGGCACGTGCGCCAGGTCCCGTCGCACGAACAGGCCCTTGGGCCCGCGCATCAGGGCGATCCGGCCAAAGCTGTCGGCCTTGAGCGCGGCGACTTCCTGCGGTGTGGTGGCGACCGGGGGCGCGTGCGTCGACATCGGGCCAGTGTACGCGGTGGGCCGCGCGCGGCCGCCGGCGGCGGGAAAAAACGTCGCCGGGGCCATTCGTTTTTCCGGGACCGCCCCCATAATCGGCCGATGGAACCGACCTGGATCGACAGCGCCGTTGCGTGGCTCAACGCGCATCCCTTCGCCGCCGGTGCCGTCACGTTCCTGATCGCGTTCTGCGACGCGGTGGTGATCCTGGGCTTCTTCGTGCCCGCCTTGCCGCTGTTGTTCGCCATCGGCGCGATGATCGGACTGGGGCACGTCAACGGGCCCTACGCGCTGGCCGCCGCCACGCTGGGCGCGTTCTGCGGGGATGCGGTGAGCTTCTGGGTGGGACGCCGCTGGGGCGTGCAGCTGCGCCAGCGCTGGCCGTTCTCGCGGTATCCGCAATGGCTGGATCGCAGCGAGGCGCTGTTCCGCCGCAAGGGCATGCAGAGCATCTTCATTGCCCGCTTCATCGGTGCCGTGCGGCCCTTCGTGCCCGCCATCGCCGGCATGGTGCACATGCCGCTGCGCCGCTACATCCCGCCGAGCATGGTGGCGTGCCTGCTGTGGTCGGCGGTGTTCCTCGCGCCGGGCTGGGCCCTGGGTGCGTCCTACGACGCGGTGGCCGCGGTTGCCGACCGGCTGGCGCTGGTGCTGGGCGGACTGGTGGCGGCGGTGGCGCTGGTGTTCCTCGGCGTGATGTACACCTGGCGCTGGTTCGCCGGCCATGCCGACAACCTGCTGGCGCGCGCACTGCGCTGGACCCGCGCGCATCCGCGCCTGGGCCGCTACGTGATCGCGCTGGTGGACCCGAACCGGCCCGAGTCGCCGTCGCTGGTCGTGCTGGCGGTGTGCCTGCTGGGCATCAGCTGGCTGTGGTTCACCCTGCTGGCCTCGTTGCTGGCCAATGGCGGCCCGCTGGCGCTGGACCACACGGTCCATGAGTTCATGTGGAGCGTGCGCAACCCGCTGGCCGACCGGCTCATGGCGGGCCTGGCCACCCTGGGCGAAGCCGAGGTGCTGGGGCCCGCGGCCCTGGTCGCGCTGGCTTACCTGCTGTGGCGCAAGCGCTGGATGGCCGCCGCGCACTGGATCGGCGCGATCGTGTTCGGCCTGGTGTTCACCTCGCTGCTGGAAGCGGTCATCGACATGCCACGCCCGCCGACCGCGCCGGAGGGCTTCGGCTTCCCGTCGGTGGCGGTCACCATGATGACGATCGTGTTCGGATTCTTCGCGGTGCTGATCGCGCGCGAACTGCCGGGGCGCAACCGCGTGTGGCCGTACCTGGTCGCCGGCGTGCTGACCACGGTGGTGGGTTTCGCGCGCCTGTACTTGGGCGCGCACTGGCCGAGCGACCTCATCGGCGGGACTTTGTTCGGCATCCTGTGGCTGCTGGTGCTGGGCCTGGCCTACCGCCGCCACTTCGTGCGCTCGTTCTGGATGCGGCCGCTGGCCTGGGCCTTCTACACCACCTTCGTCGCCGCCGCGCTGTGGCACGCGCCGCGCCACGCCGACCGGCTGCTGGCCAAGTTCCACGCCGCCGCGCCGACCACGACCCTCGCCGCGCAGGCGTGGTGGGAGCATGACTGGGCCACGCTCCCGCCGCAGCGCAACGAACGCGACATCCGTCGACGCTGGGCGCTGGATGTGCAGGTGGCGGGCCCGCTGGCGCCGCTGCGGCGTGCGCTGGAGGGCGAGGGCTGGCGCGTCCAGCCGCAGGCGGACTGGGTGCACACCCTGGGCCTGCTCGACGTCAGCGCCCCGCCGATCACCCAGGTGGTGTTGCCGGCCACCCTGGACGCGCATCCGGAGGCCCTGCTGTTCCTGCGCTCCGGGCGACGCCCGAACCAGCAGGTGGTCCTGCGCCTGTGGCCCGCGCCGGCGCGCCTGTCCGATGGCACGCCGCTGTGGATCGGCACGGCGCAGACGCTGCAGTACGAGAAGCCGCTGCACACCGCGTCGCTGTGGCTGCCGGTGGCCGACGACGGCCACGCGCATGCCCAGGTCCGGGCGGCGCTGCAGTCATTCGCCCCGCGCGAGAACGCGCATCCCGACGGCGGCGCGCCGGTGCTGCGGCTGAGGACGCATTAGGTTCGCGCCCGGCGGGTGCCAGGATCGGTTCGCAGGCACTTCGCTGGATGACCCGCCTCGCGGTTGCACGGTGTTTCCCCGTGCGCACAAATGACCGCCGGGTGCGGCTGTCCTACGACACCAGTTCCAGCAGCCGGTCCAGCCGCGCATGCGGATCGTCGAGCTGCAGCAGCGCCTGCCGTTGCGTGTCGTGCAGCGGCAGCAGTTCGGCCAGGCGCCAGCCGACCCAGGCCGCGTCGTCGAACGCCGCGCGCGGCGCGCGCGCGTGCTCGCCGCCGATCTTCTCCACCATCGCCTCCAGCAGCACCGGCAGCAGGCCGTGCTCGGGGCTGACGGCGTCGCTGGCGTCGGGCGCGCACCAGCGCACCTGCGCGACCTGCAGGCCGTTGTCGCGCACGCGCGTGCGCTCGACATGGAAGCGACGCGCGCCGCGCACGCGCAGCGTGAGCAGGCCCTGGTCGGTCTGGCCGAAATCCTCGATCACCGCTTCGGTGCCGAAGGCCGCGGCGCCTGCAGGCGCGCCGACTTCCTCGCCCTGCAGGATCACACAGACGCCGAAGCCGCGGCCGTGGTGGCTGCACTCGCGCACCAGGTCCAGGTAGCGCGCCTCGAACACGCGCAGCGACAGCGCGGCACCGGGCAGCAGGACGGTGTGCAGGGGAAACAGTCCGAGGGTTTCATCGGCCATGGCCGGAGTCTACCCGCCCGGTACGCGCGGCCGTGTCCCCGCGCGCGTCAACGGCATCCGCCCGTCGGGACGGGAAAATGGGCAGGCCACCTCAGCCCTGCAGCACGGCCAGGAACCGCCGCGGCGCGCCGTCGAAACCACCGTTGGACATGAACACGACATGGTCGCCCGCCCGCACGCGCTCGCGCAGCAGCGCGATCAGCCGGTCGACATCGGGTGCGGCCACGCCTTCGCCGCGTAGTCCGCCCACGACCTTGCCCGCGTCCCAGGCCAGTTCCGGCCGGTGCAGGAACACCACGGCGTCGGCGCCGTCCAGCGAAGGGGCCAGCGCGTCGGCATGCGCGCCCAGGCGCATCGAGTTGCTGCGCGGTTCCATCGCCACCACGATCCGGGCGTCGCCCACTTTCGCGCGCAGGCCCGCCAGCGTGGTCGCGATGGCGGTGGGATGGTGGGCGAAGTCGTCGTAGACGGTGATCCCGTCGGCCTGCCCGATCACTTCCATGCGCCGCTTGACGCTGCGGAAACGCTCCAGCGCCGGCAGCACCGTGCGCACGTCGACGCCCACCGCGTTCGCGGCCGCGAGCGCGGCCAGGGCATTCATCACGTTGTGCCGCCCCAGCAGCGGCCAGTGCACCTCACCCACCTCGACGCCGTCATGGACGACGACGAACGCGCTGCCATCCTCGTGCAGCATGCGCGCCGTCCAGTGGAAGGCCGCGCGCGCGCGGCGGCGCCGGCATCGGCGCGGTCGCCGTGCAGTTCCTGCTGGGCGGCCTGCGGCAACAGGCTGGCATCCAGGCCGAAGGTTTCCACCGGCGTCCAGCAGCCCATCGCGAGCACTTCGGCCAGGTGCCGGTCCTCGCCGTTGACGATCAGGCGGCCGCGGCGCGGGACCGTGCGCACCAGGTGGTGGAACTGGCGCTGGATCGCGGCCACGTCCGGGAAGATGTCGGCGTGGTCGTACTCCAGGTTGTTCAGGATCGCCACCACCGGCCGGTAATGGACGAACTTGCTGCGCTTGTCGAAGAAGGCGGTGTCGTACTCGTCGGCCTCGACCACGAACTCGCGGCCCTGGCCGCGGCGCGCCGACACCCCGAAATCCTCGGCCACGCCGCCGATCAGGAAACCGGGCGCGCGGCCGGCCGATTCGAGCAGCCAGGTGAGGATGGTGGTGGTCGTGGTCTTGCCGTGCGTGCCCGCCACGGCCAGCGTCTCGCGGCCCGGCAGCACGTGTTCGGCCAGCCACTGCGCGCCGGAGGTGTAGCGCCGGCCGTCGTCGAGGACCTGCTCGACGGCGGCGTTGCCGCGCGAGAGCGCGTTGCCGACCACGATGTCGACGCAGTCCGCCGAGATGTGCTCCGGCGCATAGCCCTGGCGCAGCGCGATGCCCAGCTGCTCCAGCTGGGTGGACATGGGGGGGTAGATGTTCTGGTCGCTGCCTTCGACCTCGAAGCCCATCTCGCGCGCCAACGCCGCCACGCCGCCCATGAAGGTGCCGGCGATACCCAGGATATGGAGTCTGCTCATCCCGCGATTGTCCCCGATTTCCTCCGGGGATTTCTCATCCCAGGTCGTTCCATCCCGCGTTTTCAGGTGCGGGTCTCACTCGCCAGTTGCCCGAAACTCTCCGGACGTCGAGATCGATGGCACCGATCAAGCCAATGCGCAGGCCGGCGCCCGAAGCCCGAATGCACAACGCCCCGGGATTTCCGGGGCGCTGGTGTTTCGGCAGGACAGCGGAGGCGGAAACGACCCGCCGGGCGCCGACTTCAGCCCACCTCGTGCGCCGGCACGATCGCCTCGACGATGCGGGCGAACACGTCGTCGAGCGAGCCCACGCCGTTCACGACCGTCAGCTGGCCGTGCTGGCGGTAGTAGTCGATGACCGGCGCGGTCTGGGTGTCGTACACCTGCAGGCGAGTGCGCACCGATTCCGGGGTGTCGTCGGCGCGGCCTTCGGCCTTGGCGCGGCCGGCGATGCGCTCGACCAGCAGGTCGGTGGGCACGTCCAGCTGCACGGCGTAGTCCATCGGCTGGCCGATGCGCTCCAGCAGCTTGCCCATGGCGTCGGCCTGGGCCAGGTTGCGGGGGTAGCCGTCCAGGATGAAGCCGCCGTGGGTGTCCGGCCGCGAGAAGCGGTCCTCGAGCATGCCCAGCAGGATGGCGTCGCTGACCAGTTCGCCCCGCGCCATCACTTCCTTGGCCTCCAGGCCCAGCCGGCTGCCGGCGGCCACTTCGGCGCGCAGCAGGTCGCCCGTGGAAATGTGCGGCACCTGCAGGTGGTCCTTCAGCCTCGCGGCCTGCGTGCCCTTGCCGGAACCGGGGGCACCGAGCAATACCAATCGCATCAACGTCACTCCTGGGTTATGTCATCCCCAGCGCGCTCCGCAGGGGGGCGCCGGACACCGGTGCAGTACACCGGCTGGATCGTGCACGGGATCGTGCCCGACTGCCCGACTGGATCGTGCCCGACGGGAGTCCCGCTGGACGTGCCCGATGGACGCATCCGACTGGACACCCCCGACCGAACCGCGCTCGGGATGACAGGACCTGGCGCCTCGCGGCGCTACACTGCCCCGGCACGCCACCCGGCGGCCGGACCCGACCAGAGAGGTCTGCGCGCCCGGCCCGGACGGGGCGGCCAGCTTACCGCATCCAGTCTGGAGCATTGATTCGCATGGCCTCGGGAACCCTGCTCTACGCGCAGTCCGGCGGTGTCACCGCCGTCATCAACGCCACCGCCTCGGCCGTGATCCAGACCGCCCGGGCCCGCAAGGTCAAGGTCCTGGCCGCCCGCAACGGCATCCTGGGCGCCCTGCGCGAGGAGCTCATCGACACCTCCCGCGAGTCGGCCGCGGCCATCGCCGCGCTGGCCCATACCCCGGGGGGCGCCTTCGGCTCCTGCCGGGTGAAGCTCAAGTCCCTCGATGCCGACCGGCCGCGCTACGAGCGCCTGCTCGACGTCCTGCGCGCGCACGACGTGCGCTGGTTCCTCTACAACGGCGGCAACGATTCGGCCGACACCGCGCTCAAGGTCTCCCAGCTGGCCGACGAATACGGCTATCCGCTGACCTGCGTGGGCGTGCCCAAGACGGTGGACAACGACCTGGCCGTCACCGACTGCTGCCCCGGGTTCGGCTCGGCCGCCAAGTACACCGCGGTGAGCGTGCGCGAATGTGCGCTGGACGTGGCGGCGATGGCCGACACCTCGACCAAGGTCTTCGTCTACGAGGCCATGGGTCGCCACGCCGGCTGGCTGGCCGCCGCCGGCGGCCTGGCCGGCAATGGCCCCGATGCCGCGCCGCACCTGATCCTGTTTCCCGAACGTCCCTACGTGGAGGCCGACTTCCTGCGCCGCGTGCAGGCGGTGGTCGACCGCGTGGGCTACTGCGTGGTCGTGGCCAGCGAGGGCATCCAGACCGCCGACGGGCGTTTCGTCGCCGACGCCGGCGGCGGCAAGGACTCGTTCGGGCATACCCAGCTGGGCGGCGTCGCGTCCTTCCTGGCCGGGCGGGTCAAGGACGAACTCAAGCTCAAGGTCCACTGGACCCTGCCCGACTACCTGCAGCGCTCGGCCCGCCACCTGGCCTCGAAGACCGACTTGGCGCAGGCGCTGGCCGTGGGCAAGGCCGCGGTCGACTACGCGCTCAAGGGCATGAACGCGGTGATGCCGGTGATCACGCGCACCAGCGACGCGCCCTATCGCTGGAAGGTCGAAGCCGCGCCGCTGGACCGGATCGCCAACCACGAGAAGAAGATGCCCAAGGCCTTCATCCGCAAGGATGGCTACGGCATCACCGACGCCGCGCGCCAGTACCTGGAGCCGCTGATCCGCGGCGAGGCCCCGCCGCCGTATGGCCGCGACGGCCTGCCCCGCTACGTGACGCTCAAGAACATCCTGGTGCCGGCGCGCCTGCCCGCTTTCGAGGGCTGACCCGCGCAGCGGACGCGTGGGCGCCGCCGGCGGGCGGGTGCCCGGCGCGATCGGCCAGTGACAATCACAGAATGAATTCTGCAAGGCGCGTGCCAGCGCGGCCCATGCGACGGCGCATGGAACCCGGTGCCGCAGCCGATATACTTCCCGGGTCGGCCGGAGTGCTGCGCTACACCACCCGACAGCCTGGCGATGGGGATTGCCACGCTGTCCCGCGGAACGTTTCGGGGATCTGCTTGCAACATCTGCAATGGGCCGCGCGCTTGTCGCCGCGGCATGCCGGGCACCGGCTGGTGACCCGCACGTCATGCCCGCACGCCACGACCGCCATGGCCTCGTCCGGCGCGGACGCGTGCCCGCACCTTCCTGCCCCGCACCTTTCCCGCGATCGAGGCCACCGATGAACATCACTCTCCGCCTGTCCGTGCTGGCCGGCGTGCTGGCGCTGTCGCCCGCCTGGGCACAGTCGCCCGGCGACGCTGCCGCACCGGCCGCTCCGTCCGAAGCGGCGATCCCGCCGGCCGATGCCACGGCGCCGCAGGCCGCGCCCGCCGCAGCCGTCGCGCCGGAGGCTCCCTGCTGCCGCCTGCCGCAGGGCACGCTGGTCGAACTGGAGATCGGCGAGATCATCAACTCCGCGCGCCACAAGCGCGGCGACAAGTTCCCGCTGCGCCTGCGCTCGCCGATCAAGGTGGGCGATGTGGTCGTGGTCCCCGCCGGCACGACCGGTGTGGGCGAGATCGTGCATGCGATGCCGGCACGCGGCGGCGGCAAGCCGGGCGAGCTGCTCCTGGCCGGCCGTTATCTGGAGTTCGCGGGCCAGCAGCTGCCCCTGCGTGGCCTGAAGGTCAGCACCAGTGGCCGTGACACCTATGGCCTTTCGCTGGGCCTGGCCTACGCCGTGGGCCCGTTCGCGATGTTCGTGCGCGGCCATGAGATCGAAGTGCCGGCCGGCACCGCGGTCGACGCCAAGCTGGCCCAGGACACGCAGTTCGATGCGCAGGCCCTTGCCGCGGCAGCGGCGTCGGCGGCCACCAAGCCGGCCGAGTCGCCGGTGTCGGCAGCGGTCGATGCCAGCGCACCGACCACCCCATCCCCGACGGCGGACAGCAACGCGTCCGACGTCTCCGGATCCACCCAAGGCACCACCCATCACCAGGAGTAAGTCGATGTCCCTGTCGTACCGCACCGCGCTGTTCGCCCTTCTCATGATTTCCGGCGCCACCGCCGCCGCCCAGGAAGCCACGGCCCCGGCCGCCGCCACCGTCGCCGCCGCGCCGGCCGCCAACGGCATCATCGCCGCCGCTCCGGCCGACAAGGGCCAGATCGTGTTCTTCCGTCCGTCGAAGATGATGGGCGCCGCCATCGGCTTCAAGGTTCGCGAAGGCGAGACCGAGCTGGGCAAGCTGCGCAGCGGCAAGTACTTCGTGGCCGTGGTCGAGCCCGGCACGCACGTCTACAACGTGCACGGCGAAACCAAGGACGAGCTGACCATGGAAGTCGAAGCCGGCGAAACCTACTACGTGCAGGGCACGCTGGGCATGGGCATCGTCGCAGGCCGTCCGAACCTGGGCCCGTCCGACGAAGCGACCTTCATGTCGCTGTCGAAGAAGCTCAAGAAGGCGGAGTAATCCGCCCATGTCGTCCGGCGACCGCGACACGCGGCGCCGGCGCGCAGGTGACGAAGGCCGCGCAAGCGGCCTTCGTCGCATCTGTGCGGCTTCATTCTCGTCCTCTCCCCGATGCCGCGCCGGCGCCGGCGCCTGCTGCGCGCGAGGGCCGGCGGGGACCGCGATGGCGCGCGTTGCATTGCCAGCCCTGCCGAACGCGCCCTTATACTCGCCGGCACGCCCGCAGGCTGGTGCGGGCGCACTTCACGACGGGGAATGCCTTGAAGCCACTGATCCTGTTCTGCGCGCTGCTGGCGGCGATGGTGCCCGCCCGCGCCACTGCGGTCGACGAGATCGACCCCGCGATTTTCGCGGGCAAGCGCATCTACGTGTATGTGCGCGCGCCGGCCGCATTCCGCGAGAACGTCGACGACAAGGTGCAGCTGGGTGTCGACGGCAAGCCCTTCGGCTACCTGCTGGCCAAGGACCAGCCCCCGCTGCCCCCGCTGGCCGATCCAGCCGTCGTGGTCGCCTCCCGCCTGGTCGACATCCTCGCCGCCACGCAGGGCGCGGTCGCCGTCCGGGGCACGGAGCGGGACTACGAATTCCATTTGCAGACCTACCGCTGGGGCTTCGCGCCGAACGCGCGCATGCCGGGACGCTACTACGTGCACCAGGGCGTCGAGATCAAGGTCGTGCGCAGCAGCGACCGGCGGGTGATCGCCGAACAGCGCTGCCATCCGGACACGCGGCTGCAGGCGGATGCGCCCACGCTGGAACGCCTCGGTGCCGACCAGGCCCGCGTGATCCGCGTGGCATCGGACCAGCTGGCGTGGCACTGCGCGCGCGAGATCGCGCAAAGCGTGCTGCACGTCCCGCCCGGCAAGCTGCCGCCGGTGCCGCCAGCGCAGTGAATCGCCTGCCGCACCCGAATCAATGACGAAGGCCGCTTGCGCGGCCTTCGTTTTTCGCAGCGTCTTGTCGGTCGGCGACCGGCTCGCCATCCCGGCAAGGCGGACCGCACGAGCGTTGCGCGCGGACTACGGGCAGGCGCCCTTGGCCACGTCGATGCCGACCGCGAACACGGTGACATCCGGCGTGGCGCCGGCCTGGATCTGCGCCTTGGCCTCTTCCAGGTAGATGCGCGAACGCCCCTGCGCATCGAGCTTGGGCGGCGCCGCGGCGCCGGTGCGGCGCCACACCTGCACCACCGCCTGCTGCGCGGGACATCCCTCGCGCGTGACGACAATGCGCTCGTTCAACTTCCAGCCTTTCTCCACCGACGGCCTGGCCTTCTCGAACGACACCAGGCGCGCGCGCGGCTGGCATTGCGGGTGCGTCTTGACCGGTGTCATCCGGTAGGGGTCGGCGGCCTGCCCGGTGAACACGCCTTCGAAACGGGCGCACGCCTCGGGAATCCCGCGCACGGTGTGGACCACGCCGACGGCCTGCGGCTTGCCGGCCTGGCGGGTGATCTCGGGTTGGGGTGCCGCGGCCAGCGCGAAGGCGGGCAGCAGTGACAGCGCAAGCAACGATCGAAGCATGGGGCGACTCCGTGGTGACAGGCTCGGGCCACCGGGCCCGGCGTGGACGCCACGCGCGGTTCGCGTGGCCATGGGTGCCGCCGGGACCACGCGCGGCAGCCGATGCAGGCTGGCATGCGCGGGCTGAATCCCGCTTTCACGACACGCCATCGGGGCCTGGCACGGGCCGCTGCGGCCACCCCGGCGCGACGCGCGGCCGCGTGATCGCAGTCACGGCCCCGCGCCGTTGCGGCCGCCGAAATGTGCCATAGTCGGGCCGTTGCGCCCGTGGAAGCCTCGCGGGCGCACCTGCAAAAAAACCTGCGGTTTTCCCAGAAATTCCATAATTGTCCACTCGGGGGAGGGTTCATGCTGGAGCAGTACGGTTTGGCCTTGGCGCTGGTCTGCGCCGTCATCGCGATCCTTTACGGGGTCGTTTCCGCGCGCTGGATCAGCGCGCAACCCGCCGGCAACGAACGCATGCAACAGATCGCCGGCGCGATCCAGGAAGGCGCGCGCGCCTATCTCAATCGCCAGTACACGACGATCGGCGTGGCGGGCGTTGTGCTGTTCCTGGTGATCGGCTTCTTCCTCAGCTGGCATACCGCGATCGGCTTCCTGATCGGCGCGGTGCTGTCGGGTGCGGCCGGCTACATCGGCATGAACGTGTCGGTGCGCGCCAACGTGCGCACCGCCGAGGCCGCGCGCAGCGGCATCGGCAAGGCGATGGACGTCGCGTTCCGCGGTGGTGCCATCACCGGCATGCTGGTGGTCGGCCTGGGCCTGCTCGGCGTGGCCGGCTACTGGGTGATCCTCTATCGCCACCTGGGCCTGCCCATGGATGAGGCGCTGCACGCCCTGGTCGGCCTGGCCTTCGGTTCGTCGCTGATCTCGATCTTCGCGCGACTGGGCGGCGGCATCTTCACCAAGGGCGCCGACGTCGGCGCGGACCTGGTGGGCAAGGTCGAAGCCGGCATCCCCGAGGATGACCCGCGCAACCCGGCCGTGATCGCGGACAACGTGGGCGACAACGTCGGCGACTGCGCCGGCATGGCGGCCGACCTGTTCGAGACCTACGCGGTGACGATCATCGCCACGATGCTGCTGGGCGGCATGATGCTGACGGAAGCCGGCCACAACGCCGTGCTCTTCCCGCTGGTGCTCGGCGGCGTGTCGATCATCGCCTCGATCATCGGCGCGTTCTTCGTCAAGGTGAAGGCAGGCGGCTCGATCATGGGCGCGCTGTACCGGGGCGTGATCGTCTCGGCCGTGATCGCGGCGATCGCGTTCTACCCGATCACCACCCAGCTGATGGCCGACAGCAGCCTGGGCGCGATGAATCTGTACTGGTGCGCGCTGATCGGACTGGTGCTGACCGGCGCGATCGTCTGGATCACCGAGTACTACACCGGCACGCAGTTCAAGCCGGTGCGCCACGTCGCGCAGGCCTCCACCACCGGCCACGGCACCAACATCATCGCCGGCCTGGGCGTGTCGATGAAGTCGACCGCGCTGCCGGTGATCGCGGTGTGCGCCGCGATCTGGACGGCCCACGCGCTCGGCGGCCTGTACGGCATCGCGATCGCGGCGACCTCGATGCTCTCGATGGCCGGCATGATCGTGGCGCTGGACGCGTACGGCCCGATCACCGACAACGCCGGCGGCATCGCCGAGATGGCCGGCCTGCCGCCGGAGGTGCGCAACATCACCGACCCGCTGGACGCGGTGGGCAACACGACCAAGGCGGTGACCAAGGGCTACGCGATCGGTTCGGCCGCCCTGGCCGCGCTGGTGCTGTTCGCCGACTACACGCACAACCTGCAGGCCAACAATCCGGGCGTGACCTACGCCTTCGACCTGTCCGACCACATGGTGATCATCGGCCTGCTCATCGGCGGCCTGATCCCCTACCTGTTCGGCGCGATGGCGATGGAAGCCGTGGGCCGCGCCGCGGGCGCAGTGGTGGAGGAAGTGCGCCGCCAGTTCCGCGAGATCCCGGGGATCATGGAAGGCACCGGCAAGCCGGACTACTCGCGCGCGGTCGACATGCTGACCAAGTCGGCGATCAAGGAAATGATCGTGCCCTCGCTGCTGCCGGTCGCGGTACCGGTCGTGGTCGGCCTGCTGCTGGGCCCGAAGGCGCTGGGCGGCGTGCTGATCGGCACGATCGTCACCGGCCTGTTCGTCGCGATTTCCATGACCACCGGCGGCGGTGCCTGGGACAACGCGAAGAAGTACATCGAGGACGGCAATTTCGGCGGCAAGGGTTCGGAAGCGCACAAGGCCGCCGTCACCGGCGACACCGTGGGCGATCCCTACAAGGACACCGCCGGCCCCGCCGTGAACCCGCTGATCAAGATCATCAACATCGTGGCGCTGCTGATGGTGCCGCTGCTGTAAGGCGATCCTTCCGCGTACCCGTGCCAAAGCAAGCGACGACGGCGGCCTCCGGGCCGCCGTTTTCGTTGGAGGGTGCCCGGCGATGGACAGCGCGGGCCGGCAGGCGGTGACGCAGAGCGTGCCGCCAGGGCTGGGCGCGGCGACGGCCTGGACCACGCCGGCCAGCGTCCAGGCAGGGCGCGAGCGCCCCCGAAACTGCCCGCCGGCGTCCCTGGGAGGGGGTGCGAGCGTGCACACATCGGCCCGGCTACCAAAAACGGGACGCGAGCGTCCCTTTTTTGCACGGCGGCGGGCAAAAAAGAGACGCGCGCGTCCAAAAAAGACTCGGCGACGTCCCGGATTTGGACGCGAGCGTCCAAAAATCACCCGGCGACGACCAGAATTTGGACGCGAGCGTCCGAAAATCACCCGGCGGCGTCTGAAATCGGGACGCGCGCGTCCAAAAATCACTAACTCGCGGGCGGAATTTGGACGCTCGAGACCGAAAATTGGACGCTCGCGTCCGGAATTCGGCCGCTCGCGTCTGGATCCCGGACACCCGCTACCGGAATCAGAAGCCCAGGCGCAGGGCGCTGGCAGGCGGGGCTTGCGGGGGTCCGAGGACGCGTTTGCGGACCACGGGTCCGCGCAATGGAGCCAGGCCTCCTTCGTGCCGTAGCCGCGATGCGACCTGCCGCCCCCATCCCAGCCTTCCCCCGCGAGCGGGGGAAGGGGCTGGTTCGCAAGTGCGACCTCCTTTCTCCCCCGCCGGGCGGAGAAGGGGCAGAGGCGCAGGACCGTCCTGCTGCGCCGCAGCACGCGACCACGTAAAATGCGCGCCCTCATCCCCCACCCGCCTCCGCCGCCTCCGCGCGGGGCGCAGAACCTCGGAGCAGTGCAATGGGTCTGGACCTCGTCCCCACCGGCAAGAACCCGCCGGAAGAGATCAACGTCATCATCGAAATCCCGAAGGACGCCGAGCCGGTCAAGTACGAGGTCGACAAGGCCTCCGGCGCGATCTTCGTCGACCGCGTGCTGTCCACGCCCATGCGCTACCCGTGCAACTACGGCTACGTCCCGCACACCCTGTGCGGCGACGGCGACCCGGCCGACGTGCTGGTGCTCATGCCGCTGCAGCTGATCCCCGGCTCGGTGATCCGCGTGCGCCCCGTCGGCGTGCTGCGCATGAGCGACGAAGCCGGCGCCGACGAGAAGATCCTCGCCGTGCCGGTCACCAAGGTCTATCCGGGCTACGCCCACATCCAGGACCTCACCGACGTGCCGCAGCACTGGCGCGACCGCATCGGCTACTTCTTCGAGCACTACAAGGACCTGGAAGCCGGCAAGTGGGTCAAGCTGGACGGCTGGGGCGACGTCGCCGAAGCCAAGCAGGTGCTGGTCGAGTCCATCGAACGCTACAACGCGCAGAGCGAGAAGCCGAACTTCTGAGTTCGGGCATCGCGCTTGGCTATGAAGAGCCGCCTCCGGGCGGCTCTTTGTTTTGGCGGGCCGCGTCGACCGACGCGATGACGGCCGCTGCGTGATGCAGTCGCGGTGGCAGATGCAGATGCAGATGCAGATGCAGATGCGGATGCGGATGCGGATGCGGATGCAGTTGCAGTTGCAGTTGCAGTTGCAGTTGCCGTTGCAGTTGCCGTCGCCGTTGCCGTTGCCGTTGCCGTTGCCGTTGCAGGGTTTGACCTTCCGGGGCCCCCGTAGCGCAGCGGCGAGCGGGACGGATCAGACCCCGCAGGGGCGGGCGGCATGGATGCCGCCCGCTTTTCGACAGTACAGGGATGTACTGTCGAAAAGTCCCGGCCCGTTCGCGGACCCTGCGCGCGCAGCGTGCAGGGCGCGCAGCCCCGGGGTGCCCTTTCTTTTGGTTATCTTTTCTTTGGGCAAGCAAAGAAAAGTAACTCGCGCCAAAGGCGCGAAAGCCTTTGACCTTCGGCTTCGCTTTTGGCTTTGGCTTTGGCTTCGGCTTCGGCTTCGGCTTCGGCTTCGGCTTCGGCTTCGGCTTCGGCTTCGGCTTCGGCTTCGGCTTGGCGATTGCGCTGCAGTGTTGCACTCCGCGCCTACAGTTCGCGCCTGTAAATTGCGCTCTGCAATTGCGCTCTGCGTGCTTCTCCAAATGCAGTTGCTGGTAGCAGGCACTCTGGCGACCTGCGGCCCCCATCCCAACCTTCCCCCGCGAAGCGGGGGAAGGAGCTGAGTCGCGGCGATCGTTGGCCCCCATCCCAACCTTCCCCCGCGAAGCGGGGGAAGGAGCTGAGTCGCGGCGATCGTTGGCCCCCATCCCAACCTTCCCCCGCGGAGCGGGGGAAGGAGCTGAGTCGCGGCGATCGTTGGCCCCCATCCCAACCTTCCCCCGCGGAGCGGGGGAAGGGGCTGATCCTCGCGACCTGCTTCCCCCATCCCAACCTTCCCCCGCGAAGCGGGGGAAGGAGCTGACAGGCACAGCCTGCTGGCGTTCGATGCCGCGCGGACCAGTGGTCCGCAAGCGCGTCCTCTCACCCCCGCGAAGCGGGGGAAGGAGCCGATCCGCTCAACGGGCACAAAAAAACACGGCCCCTCGCGGGGCCGTGTTGTCGCGTGATCACAGAGCGATCGTTGCTACCTCGTGTACTTCCAGCAACATCGTGCGCCCGATGTCGAAACCCTTCAGTACGTGAAGGTCACATTACGTCCCCGTGCGCAGAGGCGCTTTGCCCGGCGCCTCCAATGCCTTTGCGGAGATCGGCGTCACCGCCTGGGTTGCCGATGCCTTGCGGTAGCGCGTCGCCGAAACGCCGAAGCGCGCGCGGAATGCACGCGCGAAACTGCAGCAGTTGTCGAAACCGCACGCGGCGGCGACTTCGCCGACCATCATGGTGGTGGTGTCCAGCAGGTGCGCCGCGCGCTCCACGCGCAGGCGCGCCGCCGCGGCCTGCGGGCTTTCCTCGAACAGGCCCTGGAAGGTCTTGGAGAAGTACCAGTTGGAGAAGCTGGTCAGTTCGGCCAGCTCGCTGATGCGCACGACCCGGTCGCTGTTGCCTTCCAGGTACAGGCGCGCGCGCTGCAGGCGGCCGAACACCTGGCGCTTGCGGCTGCGCGAGCGGCCCGGGCAGCGGGTGATGTGTTCGTCCAGCGCGCTCTGCACGTTGGCCAGGTGCATCAGCAGCGGGCGCAGCACCGCGGCGTCGGGACCGGGCTCGGCGGTGGCCGCGCGCAGGCCGGCCTCGCGCCACAGGCGCATGGCCAGGCGCAGGTCGTGTAGCGACATCCGGCCGCGGCCGGCGTACAGGCCCAGGTCGGCGAAGCTGGCGAGGGCGCGCAGCGCTTGGGTGCCCAGCTGGAGACCCAGGCACAGGCCGTGGCGGTCGGTCTGCAGCTGCGGGCGCGAGTCCTTCTCGAACGCGATCCACTCGCCGCGGCGGAGCTGGAAGCGGCCTTCGCGCGCCTCCACCCAGGCGGTGCCGCGCACCTGGACCCAGATCGAGAACCCGCCGTCGACCTGGACGCTGCCCAGGCGGGCCACGCCGATGCAGCCGGCCGAGCCGGCCGTGGCGCCCTGCGGAAGAACGTCAGCCGCGTGCGGCTGGATCTGCTGGCCGCGGTCGGCCCACTGCGTGACTTCCATTGGTCTGCTCCACCGTTTGCCTGATGTGTCCGGTGGTTGTGCCCTTGACGGGCCCAGGCTTCAGGAAATTTGGCGGAGGAATGTGCGAAATCGGCACGAAAGCCTTTCCGATGGAGTTACGAAAGGCGTTTTGCCTTTGCGGCCAAGGAGTTGCGGTCAGCCGGGGCCGGCTTCCTCGGGCGGACTGGGCAGCGGGAGGTAGCCGATGTCGCCGCCGTCCCACAGGGAAACCGTGATGAAGATCGCATCGCCGCGCGGGGCCACGCTGAATCCCTGGGGCCCTGCGCGGCGCTGCCGGTCGACGCAGACCGGGGCCGAATCGTCGCCCAGGCGGCGGATGGCGCTGGCGCAGTCGCGGGTGCGCTGCAGGAGCAGGACGCTGCCGTCCTCGCCCACGCCCCAGGCCCGGAAACGGGAGACTTCGGGGCGCAGCGGGTCGAGCTGGCGGAGGCTGGCCGGCGCGAGGTCGAGGCCGCCCTGCCACAGCCCGGGCTCGCCGGCCCTCGTGAACAGGACGCGCAGGTTGCGCGGGTCGGTGCGGGCCACGGCGACGCCGTCCAGGCCGGCCAGTTCCCGCCAGGGCGTCACGGTGCGGTCGTACAGGTGCAGGCGCAGCCGGCCGGTATCGCCGGCGGCCAGCACGAGCAGGCGCCCCGGGGCGTCGGGCACGTACATCGCCTGGATGATGTTCGCCGCCGGGATGGGCAGCCGCACCACCCGCCCGCTGGCGGGGGTGACTTCGAAGGCGCCCTGGCCGCCGGGGCCTTCGCCCACCACCAGCAGGCGCCGGCTGTCGCGCGACCAGTCCGGCAGGTGCCAGGACTCCGGCTGGAGGCCTTCGATCAGCCGCAGCGACTCGGGTGCGCGCAGGTCCGCCCACCACAGGCCGAAACTGCCCGCGCGGCTGGAGGTGAACACCAGCTGCTGGCCATCGGGCGCGACGGCGGGCAGGCGGTCCCGGCCTGAGGAGGCGAACAGATGCTCGCCGCCGGTGGCCTCCTGGTCGTCCAGCGGGGCGCGGTGCACGCCGTAGTAGTTGACCGCCTCGACGAAGGCCAGGCCCTGCGTGCCGGCGGCGGCCATCACCGGCTCGACCGAATCGGGCAGGCCCAGGTCCTGCAGCAGGCCGCTGGCGAGGTCCAGCCGCAGCAGGCGGCTTTCGCTGTGGTGCCAGCGCGCCAGGACAATGCCGCGGCCGTCCGGCGTCCAGTCCCAGCCGCGGATGTCGCCGTGCATGCGGGTGAGCCGCTGCGGCGTGCCGCCGGTGGCCGGGATGCGCCACAGGTCACCGGCCGGCGCATTGCGCACGAACACGATCCAGCGCCCGTCGGGCGAATAGTGCGGGGCGTAGTCCACATCCTGCGCGGTCGCCCCGTACTCGATCGGGCGCCAGGCGCCGCTGGCCAGGTCGAGCACGCGCAGGCCGGCGGTACCCCCGGGGACGCCGCGGCTGCCGAAGACCAGGCCGCGACCGTCGTGGGTCCAGTCGAAACTGGGCGGGTTGCGCGGATCGCACACGCCGACGTTGCGCTCGTTGCCGCCGCTGGCCGGCACCACGAGCACCCGGCATTCGCGATCAGGCACCACGCGCAGGAAGGCGATGTCGCGCCCGTCCGGGGACCACGCCGGGGACTGGTCGGCGGCGTCGTCACCGGGATGGGTGAGCTGGCGCGGCGGACTGGGGCTGGTCGTCTGGACCAGGATCGCGGTCCGACGCTCGCCCGCCGGTACCGCCACGTAGGCCACCAGCGCCGAATCGGGCGACAGCGTGGGGCTGGTCTCGGCGCCGGGGACCGAGGTGATCATCTGCACCGCCGGCGTCGCCAGCGACCGCGTGGCCGCCGATGGCGCCGGCACGGGCGCGGGCGGCGACGGCTCGCGCAGCGTCGCCCAGCCCAGCACCGCGGCCGCCACCGCGACCGCGACCCCGAGCGCCGCCGCGATGGCGCGCCAGGAGCCGCGCACGACGGGCGGCGTGGGCGGCACCGGCACGCGCGGCGGCGGCGGCAGCGGGGGCACCGGCGCCTGCGCCGGCAGGGAGGCGACTTCACCCGTCACCCGTGGCATCAGCACCGGCGCGGGCGGCAGTTCCTCCAGCGCTTCCACTTCGGCCAGCAGGCGGTAGCCATGCTTGGCGATGGTCTCGATGTAGCTGGGATTGCCGCGCTCGTCGTCGAAGGCCTTGCGCAGCTGGGTAACGGCCTGGGTCACCACGTCGTTCGTGGGCAGCGTGCCGGGCCAGACCTGGGCCAGCAGCGCGTCGCGGCTCACCACGCGTCCGCCCTGCTCGATCAGCACGCCCAGCACGGCGATCGCCTTGGGCGTCACGCGCCGCGGACGCCGCGCCGACGGCGCGAGGATCTCGCGCAGGGCGAAGTCGACCGTGCACTCGCCCACGCGGAGCCGGCCGGCGGGCATCGTGGCGGTGGACGGAGGACTGGTCTGCATGAGCCGGCAATGATGGACTGCGACCGCTGACGGCCGGATGTGCCAATGGACGTGGACGTCCCGCGGGGCACGCGGGCCGCCGGCCGCGATGTCCCGGCTGCCGGCGGTGATGAATCACGGGCGGCGGAAGCGCAGGACCGCCGTCGATGCGGGGGAATTCTAGGCGCAGGGGGCGCCGCGACTGTGTTTACGGATGAACGCGGGTTCAGGAGCAGGCCGCGGGACGGACTGATCGCGGCACGCCAGGGCTGCCCGGCGATCGTTGTCCCCCATCCCCACAGCCCCGGCCAGCAGGCACAGCCAGCTGGCTTCGACCGCGGCCCCGTGGTCCGCAAGCGCGTCCTCTCACCCGCGGAGCGGGGAAGGGGCTGAGCGGGCCTAGCGCTTGGATGCGCGCAGGATGGACAAGCCGATCAGGCGCGAGACCACCACCGCCACGTAGCCCACGCCGGCCAGCTGCTCGAACATGGTCAGCACGCGCGCGGCGGGCGACAGCGGCACGATGTCGCCCAGGCCGGTCGCCGAGAGATTGGTGAAACTGAAGAAGAGCAGCTCCAGCCAGGTGCGGGGACGCTCGGGCATCACCGCGCCGGCGAAGCTGTCCGGATACCAGTGCTGGCACACCACGAACAGGTAGGCGAAGCCCCAGGCCAGCAGCGTGAACGTCGCGCCGGCGGCGAGCAGTTCGTCCGTGGTGACGCGATGGTCGCTCATCATGTAGACGATCAGGCTGACCGCCGCGTAGAAGTACACCGCGGCCTCGAAGGCGGACGACCACACCAGCAGGGTCTGGCTGTCGAACAGCACCGACAGCAGCGACAGCACGCAGGCCGGCGCGGCCAGCAGCCAGGCGATCCAGTTCACCGAGGGCGTGCGGTTCACCACCCACACGGCCAGCACCAGCACCAGCACGCTGAAGCCTCCGAAGACCACCCGGCCTTCGTGCCCGTCGAGCACCGGGAACAGCAGCAGGCTCAGCAGCTGCGCGGCCAGCAGGAACGCGGAAGGGTGGCGGCGCGCGCGGGCGCTCCATCGTTCGCGGGGGAGGTCGGGCGTTGTGGTCATCGAGGCGCCAGTGTACGACCGCGGACGGCGCCGGGCGCCCCCCGGAAGGTGCGCCCCGTGCGCGATGGCCCCACGGCCGCCAGTGGGATCCGGCTGGCGACCGTGCGTGGACGGATCAGGCTCAGGCCTTGTGGTAGACCTGCGCGCCCTGCTCCAGGAACTCCTTGGACTTCTCCGCCATGCCCTCGCTCAGCGCGGCTTCTTCGCTCATGCCGTGTTCGGCGGCGTAGTCACGCACGTCCTGGGTGATCTTCATCGAACAGAAGTGCGGACCGCACATCGAGCAGAAGTGCGCCGTCTTGTGCGCGTCCTTGGGCAGCGTCTCGTCGTGGTACTCGCGCGCCCGCTCCGGGTCCAGGCCGAGGTTGAACTGGTCCTCCCAGCGGAACTCGAAGCGCGCCTTGCTCATCGCGTTGTCGCGCGCCTGCGCGCCCGGATGGCCCTTGGCCAGGTCGGCGGCGTGCGCGGCGATCTTGTATGCCATCAGGCCTTCGCGCACGTCCTGCTTGTTGGGCAGGCCCAGGTGTTCCTTGGGCGTGACGTAGCACAGCATCGCGGTGCCGAACCAGCCGATCATGGCCGCGCCGATGGCCGAGGTGATGTGGTCGTAGCCGGGCGCGATGTCGGTGGTGAGCGGGCCGAGCGTGTAGAACGGCGCTTCGCCGCACTCGCGCAGCTGCTTGTCCATGTTCTCCTTGATCAGCTGCATCGGCACGTGGCCGGGGCCTTCGATCATGGTCTGGACGTCATGCTTCCAGGCGATCTTCGTCAGCTCGCCCAGGGTTTCCAGTTCACCGAACTGCGCCGCGTCGTTGGCGTCGGCGATCGAGCCCGGGCGCAGGCCGTCGCCCAGCGAGAAGGCCACGTCGTAGGCCTTCATGATTTCGCAGATTTCCTCGAAGTGCGTGTAGAGGAAATTTTCCTTGTGGTGCGCCAGGCACCACTTGGCCAGGATCGAGCCACCGCGCGAGACGATGCCGGTGACGCGCCGCGCGGTCAGCGGCACGTAGCGCAGCAGCACGCCGGCGTGGATGGTGAAATAGTCCACGCCCTGCTCGGCCTGCTCGATCAGCGTGTCGCGGTAGATCTCCCAGGTCAGTTCCTCGGCGCGGCCGTCGACCTTCTCCAGGGCCTGGTAGATCGGCACCGTGCCGATCGGCACCGGCGAGTTGCGCAGGATCCACTCGCGCGTCTCGTGGATGTGCTTGCCGGTCGACAGGTCCATCACCGTGTCGGCGCCCCAGCGGATCGCCCACACCAGCTTCTCCACTTCCTCGGCGATGCCCGAGGACACCGCGGAGTTGCCGATGTTCGCGTTGACCTTGGTCAGGAAGTTGCGGCCGATGATCATCGGCTCGCTTTCGGGATGGTTGATGTTGTTGGGGATGATGGCGCGGCCGCGGGCGACCTCGTCGCGCACGAATTCGGGCGTGATGACCTTCTGGATGTTGGCGCCGAAGGTCTCGCCGGCGTGCTGGCGCAGCAGGTGCGCCTCGCGGATCGCCTCGATGCGCTGGTTCTCGCGGATGGCGATGAACTCCATCTCGGGGGTGACGATGCCGTTCTTCGCGTAGTGCATCTGCGAGACATTGGCGCCGGCCAGTGCACGGCGCGGCTGCGGGCGGTGGCCGAAGCGCACCGCGTCCAGGCGCGGGTCGTCCTCGCGCTGGCGGCCGAAGGCCGAGGACAGGCCGTCGAGCAGCTGCGTGTCGCCGCGCTCGCCGATCCACTGCGCGCGCAGCGGCGGCAGGCCGCGGGCGAGGTGGATGGTGGCTTCCGGATCGGTGTAGGGACCGGAGCAGTCGTACACGGCCAGGGCCGCGTTCTCCTCGCCGCCGAACATGGTGGGCGTGCGCGCCAGCGCGATCTCGCGCATCGGCACGCGCAGGTCGGGGCGGGAGCCTTCGACGTGGATCTTGCGCGAACCGGGGATCGGGCGGGTGACGTCGGCCGACAACTGCTCGGCCTGCTGGAGGAGATGGGGCACCGCATTCATGGCATTCGTCCCGGTTCGTTGCGTGTGGACTGCGGACGATCCCGGCTGCGGAGCTTCCCGACGCGCCGGGGCGCGGTGGAATCTGTGGCAGCCGGAAGATCATCGCGGCGCGACGAAGCGGCGGCGCGCGGACGTGCCCTGCAGGCGCGGGGGCGTGTCCGGCGAAGCTCCCTACGGCGGCGTGACCCGCATCAGGTTCGAAGGGTCTGTCTCAACCGCGGCGCCAGGCGCCCGCGGTACCCCCGCTTCGGGGCACATTAGACCACAAGGCGCGGGCGGGCTTCTCCGATGGCCGGGCGCATGGGCCACGCGCGTTGCTTCGGACATGGACGGCGCGCACGTCCGCCGGGCTCCACGGCCGGCGTTCCGGGGGCGGGCGCCACGAAATCGTCATTTGACTTCCCCCCGCGCCGCCCGCTATCACTAGCCCATGCCCGTCACCTTCGCCCGCTCCGCCCACTTCCGCTGCGCTCCCGCGCAGACCGGCGCGCGTGCGATTACCACCACCCGCACTACGACCACCACCAGGTGGCGGATGCGGCTGGGCGTGTCGGACTAGGAATCCACCACCCCGTCCCGCATCCGAACCGGATGCGGGGCGCTCCCGGTCCGGTCGCTGCGGGGCTCTCAAGGAGCCTTGCCATGTCACTCGTCGCCCCCGCACTGCCGCAGGCCGAAAAACGGCCCGCCCCGCCTGCTTCCCTCCGCCTGCGCAGTGCCCACAAGTTCGGCGGCAGCAGCCTGGCCGACGCCGCCCGCTTCCGGAACGTAGCCACTTTGCTGGCCGACGCCGGGGGCCCGGGCGTGGTGGTGGTTTCGGCGATGCAGGGCATCACCGATGCGCTGACGGCCCTGGCGAACGCCGCACTGGCCGACGAGGCCTGGCTCCCCGATTTCCAGGCGCTGCGGGACCGGCACTTGGCCACGGCGCAGTCGCTCGACCCCGCCGGCGTGCTCGGCCAGTGCCTGGCGGTGGAACTCGACACCCTGCATGCCCTGCTGCAGGCCCCGTCCCCCGAGCCGCACTGGCACGCCACCGTGCAGGGGCTGGGCGAAGTGCTGTCCTCGCATCTGCTGCATGCCGTCCTGGGCGCTGAGCCGGCGGGCTGGGCGCGGCTGGACGCCCGCGACGTGCTGGTCGTGCATGCGGGCGAACTGGGCATGGCCGTGGACTGGGACCGCAGCCAGGCCCGGCTCGCGCGGTGGCGCGCCGCGCATCCGCAGGAGAACGTCGTCATCACCGGCTTCATCGCGCGCGACGGCGAGGACCGCATCGCCACGCTCGGCCGCAATGGCAGCGATTATTCCGCGGCGATCTTCGCCGTGCTGTTCGGCGCGGGCGAACTCACCATCTGGACCGACGTCGACGGCGTGCTCAGCGCGGACCCGCGGCTGGTGCCCGACGCGGTCTGCCTGGCGTCGATGTCCTACGCGGAAGCCTGCGAACTGGCCTATTTCGGCGCCAAGGTGCTGCATCCGCAGACGATGGCGCCGGCCATGCAGGCCGGGCTGCCGATCCTGATCCGCAACACGCTCAATCCCGCCGCGCCCGGCACGCGCATCGCACGCGAGTCGGCCCCGGCGGCATCGCCGGTGAAGGGACTGAGCCTGGTGCACGCGATGGCGGTGCTGGAACTCAGCGGCGCCGGCCTGATCGGCGTGCCCGGCACCGCCGAGCGCCTGTTCGCCGCGCTGCGCGAAGCGCGCGTTTCGGTGACGATGATCACCCAGGGCTCTAGCGAGCACACCATCTGCTGCCTGGTGCGGGGCGAGGAAGCCGAAGCGGCGCGCGTCGCGGTGGCGCAGGCCTTCGCCGAAGCCATCGCCGACGGCCAGGTCGAAGGCGTCACCGTGGACCGCGATGTCGCGGTGCTGGCGGCGGTGGGCGATGGCATGGTTGGCACGCACGGCGTCGCCGCGCGGCTGTTCCACGGCCTGGCGCAGGCGCGGGTGAACATCCGCGCGATCGCGCAGGGCGCGAGCGAACGCAACATCTCGGTGGTGGTCGATGCGCAGGACGCGGTGCGCGGCCTGCGCGCGGCGCACGCGGCGTTCTGGCTGTCGCCGCAGACGCTATCGGTCGGCCTGATCGGGCCGGGCAAGGTGGGGCGCGCCCTGCTGGGCCAGCTGGCGCAGCTGCAGCCGCGTTATTCCAATGGCGGTGGCCTGGACCTGCGCCTGCGCGCGATCGCCAACAGCCGCCAGATGCACTTGGCCGAACGCGCGCTCGACCCGGCCGGCGCACTCGACGGGCTCGACGCGGGCCAGACGCTGGATCTCACCCGCTTCGCCCAGCACGTGCGCGCCGAACACCTGCCGCATGCGCTGATCGTGGACTGCAGCGGCAGCGACGAGGTCGCCGCGCACTACCCGCAATGGCTGGCCGCCGGCATCCACGTGGTCACCCCCAACAAGCACGCCGGCAGTGGCCCGCTGGAGCGCTACCGCGCGATCCGCGCCGCCACGCGCCACGGCGGGCATTTCCGTTACGAAGCCACCGTCGGCGCGGGGCTGCCAGTGATCCAGACGCTGCGCTGCCAGCTCGACACCGGCGACGAACTCACCCACGTCGACGGCGTGCTGTCGGGCACCCTGGCCTGGCTGTTCAACCGTTTCGACGGCAGCCAGCCGTTCTCCCAGCTGGTGCGCGAGGCCAGCGAGCGCGGCTATACCGAACCGGATCCGCGCGACGACCTGTCCGGCATCGACGTGGCGCGCAAGCTGGTGATCCTGGCCCGCGAGGCCGGCCGCGAGCTGGCGATGGAGGACGTCGAGATCGAAAGCCTGGTGCCACCGGCGCTGCGCACGGTCAGCCGCGAGCAGTTCCTCGCCCGCCTGGACGAGCTCGACGCCCCGCTGCAGGCGCGCCTGTCGGCCGCCCAGGCCCAGGGCCGGTCGCTGCGCTACCTGGCGCAGCTCGATGCGCAGGGCCGCGCGCGTGTCGGGCTCGTGTCGCCCGAACCGGGACATGCCAGCCTGCACGGCGCGCTGACCGACAACCTCATCCAGTTCCGCACGCGGCGCTACGCCGACAATCCGCTGGTGGTGCAGGGGCCCGGTGCCGGGCCGGAGGTCACCGCCGCCGGCGTGTTCGGCGACGTGCTGGCCATCGCACAGGCCCTGGGAGCACGCCTGTGAACGGTGCGGCGAGCCTGCAGTCCGACGTCGCCCAGGCGAACGGCGCGCTTGTCGCGCCCCCGGCCGATGCACGAGGATCGGTGGCGCACACCCCGCAGGGAACCGGAATCTCGATGATCGCCGCACGGGCCACCGCCTTTGCACCCGCCAGCGTCGGCAACATCGGCGTGGGCTTCGACCTGCTCGGGCACACGCTCGCGGGACTGGGCGACCACGCCGTGGTGACGCGCGTGGATGCGCCCGTCGTGCGCATCGAGGCCATCGAAGGCGACGTCGATGGCGTCGCGCTGCTGCCGCTGGACGCCGCGGCCAACACCGCCGGGCGCGCCCTGATGGAACTGCGCGAACGCCACGGCATCACGCACGGCTTCTCGCTGCGCCTGCGCAAGGGCATTCCGCTGGGATCGGGCCTGGGCGGATCGGCGGCCTCCTGCGTGGCCGCGCTGGTGGCCGCGAACGCATTGCTGGACCAGCCGCTGACGCGCGCCCAGCTGTATCCGCTGGCGCTGGTCGGCGAAGCCGTGGCCAGCGGCAGCCTGCATGGCGACAACGTCGCCCCGATGCTGTTCGGCGGCGTGGTGCTGGCGACCGCCACCCAGGCCATTCCGCTCTCGGCGCCCGACCTGTACTGCGCGGCGGTGCATCCGCACTTCGTGCTGGAGACGCGGCGCGCGCGCGCCGCGCTGGGCGAGCCGTACGCGCTGTCCCAGTTCGTCCGCCAGAGCGAGCACCTCGCGCTGTTCCTCACCGGCCTGGCGCGCGGCGACCGCACGCTGATCGCGCAGGGCCTGCGCGACGTGCTGGTCGAGCCGCGCCGCGCGCCGCTGATCCCGGGCTTCGCGCAGGTACAGGCGGCGGCGCTGGACCATGGCGCCCTCGGGGCGAGCATTTCCGGCGCCGGTCCGACCGTGTTCGGCTGGTTCGACACGCAAGCGCAGGCGCACGAAGCCGCGCTGGCGATGCAGGCGGCGTTCGCGCAGGTGGACCTTCCCAGCGACATGCACGTCTCGCCGGTGAACGGGCCGCGCGCCGAGCTGGTGGAGGGCTGATCGATGGACTTCATCAGCACCCGGGGCGGCGACGCCGTCGGCATCGATGTCGCGCTGGTCGCGGGCCTGGCGCCGGACGGCGGCCTCTACATTCCCCGCACGATTCCCGCAGCCACGCTCACCCATCCCGGCCCGACGCTGGCCGACACCGCGCAGCAGCTGCTTGCGCCCTACTTCGCCGGTTCCCGCCTGCGGCAGGAACTGCCACGCATCTGCCGTAGTGCCTTCGACTTCCCGGCGCCGTTGCGCGAGCTGGCCGGCGAGGGCGACCACCTGCTCGAGCTGTTCCACGGCCCCACGGCGGCCTTCAAGGACTATGCCGCGCGCTTCCTCGCCCAATGCCTGGCCGGCCTGCGCGAGGACGACGGACAGCCGCCCACCACGATCCTGGTAGCCACCTCCGGCGATACCGGCGCGGCGGTGGGCGCGGCCTTCCACAACCGGCCGGGTTTCCGCGTGGCGATCCTGTACCCCGATGGCCGTGTCTCACCGCGGCAGGCGCACGGGCTGGCCTGCTTCGGCGGCAATGTCCGCTGCTTCCGCGTCGAGGGCAGCTTCGACGACTGCCAGGCGATCGTGAAACAGGTGCTGGGCGACGCCGCACTGCGCGCCCGCCTGCCGCTGGGATCGGCCAACAGCATCAGCCTGGGCAGGCTGCTGCCGCAGATGGCGTACTACGCGCACACCGCGCTGGCCTACCGCCAACAGCACGGCCAGGCGCTCAACTTCATCGTGCCCACCGGCAACCTGGGCAATGCGCTGGCGTGCTGGCTGGCGCGGCGGATGGGGCTGCCGATCGGCGAGATCGTGCTCGGCTGCAACGCCAACGACGTGCTGCCGCGTTTCTTCGCCGGTGGCGACTACGCGCCGTCGGCGGGCGTGGCCACGCTGGCCAACGCGATGGACGTCGGCGCGCCCAGCAACTTCGAGCGGCTGCGCGCACTGCACGCGGACGACGGCCAGGTGCGGGCGTCGATGCGCGCCATCGGCGTCGACGACGCCACCATCGGCGGCACCATCGCTTCGGCACCCACCCGCCATGGCGTGGTGCCGTGTCCGCACACCGCGGTGGGGCTGCATGTGCTGGAGACGCTGCGCGCGCAGGGCGACAGGCGACCATGGGCCGTGGTTGCCACCGCGCACGCCGCGAAGTTCGACACCGTGGTCGAACCACGGGTGGGCCACACGGTGGTGCCGCCGCCCGGGCTCGCCCGCTGGCTGTCGCGTCCGGCTCATGCCGAGGCCATGCCCGCCGATGCGAGTTGGTTACGCGAGCAACTGATGAACTGGGACGAGACCCGCGGTGACATGCCTTCACGGCATGAAACCGGGGCGTTTCGCTGCGTGTGATGACCATTGGTTATCTGCACGGATCCGCGGTTGACACGCTTTGCAAGTGCGTGGTTTCCTGAGGTCATGACGCAGCGCAACAACCAGCTCCGCAACGCCCACGTGCCGCACACCGCGGCCCGCGCGGCTGCGTCGCCGGTTGTGTCGCGTTACGCGCTGGTCACCGCGCTCGCCATCAGCACGCTTATTACCGTACTCGTACTTATTACCGGGCCACTCAGCGCGGAGTACGGGTTTGTGTAAGTAGCAGCACACACCCCCAGGTCAATCCAGGACCCCGCGCCCGAAAAGGCGCGGGGTTTTTGTTTTTGCACCTGGAATTTTTCCGATCCGCGCGGCCATTGCCGCGCCACCAGGGATTTCCAGACCGTGAGAAGCAACGCGATCAAACACGGACCCGCCCGCGCTCCGGCGCGCGCGATGCTGCGCGCCACCGGACTCGACGACGCGGCCATCGCCCGCCCGCTGGTGGCGGTGGTGCACACCTGGTCGGACGTGTCGCCGTGCAACCTGACCCTGCGCGACCTGGCGCAGCACGTGCGAGCCGGCGTGATCGAGGGCGGCGGCACGCCGATCGAGTTCAACACCATCGCGGTCACCGACGGCATCGCCATGGGCTCGCCGGGCATGCGCGCGTCGCTGGCCTCGCGCGAGACGATCGCCGATTCCATCGAACTGGCGGTCGACGGCCACTGCCTGGACGCGGTGGTGATGCTGGTCGGCTGCGACAAGACCATCCCCGCCGCCGCGATGGCGGCCGCGCGCCTGGACCTGCCGACCGTGATCCTCTACGGCGGCACCATCCAGCCCGGCCAATGCCACGTGCGCGACGAGCACGGCCAGATGCGCGAACGCATGCTGACCGTGCAGGACGTGTTCGAGGCGGTGGGCGCCCACGGCGCCGGCCGCATCGACGACGCGCAACTGGCTGACATCGAGGCGCACGCCTGTCCTGGCGCCGGTGCGTGCGGCGGCCAGTTCACCGCCAACACGATGGCGATGGTGCTGACCTTCCTCGGGCTGTCGCCGCTGCAGTTCAACGACATCCCCGCCACCCATCCCGCCAAGGCCGGCGCGGCGCGCGACTGCGGCCTGCTGGTGATGGAGGCCTTGCGCCGCGGTGGCCCGACGCCGCGCGACATCCTCAGCCTCGAGGCCCTGCGCAATGCCGCGCGTGCCGTCTCGGCCACCGCCGGTTCGACGAACGCCGCGCTGCACCTGCTGGCGATCGCGCACGAAGCCGGTGTCGCCTTCGACCTGGAGGAATTCGAGGCAGCCGCGCGCACGCCGGTCATCGCCGACCTCAAGCCCGGCGGCCGCTACACCGCGGCCGAGATGTTCCTGGCCGGCGGCAGCGCGCTGGTGGCCCACGAGCTGCGCCGCGCCGGCCTGCTGCATGACATCGCCACCGTCACCGGCACGCACCTGTTCGCCGGGCTCGACGCGCTGCCAGCGGTGCCGCCGCAGGACGTGGTGCGCAGCATCGACGATCCGATCAAGCCGCGCGGTGGCTATTCGATCCTGTACGGCAACCTCGCGCCGGAGGGCTGCATCCTCAAGCTCGCCGGCCACGGCCGCGAGCATTTCGAAGGCCCGGCGCGCGTGTTCGATTCGGAGGAGGACGCCTTCCTCGCCGTGCAGGCGCGGCAGGTCCGCGCCGGCGACGTGGTCGTGATCCGCTTCGAAGGCCCCGCCGGCGGGCCGGGCATGCGCGAGATGCTCGCCGTCACCGCCGCCCTGGTCGGCCAGGGCCTGGGCAACGACGTCGCGCTGATCACCGACGGACGTTTCAGCGGCGCCACCCACGGTTTCATGGTCGGGCACATCGCACCCGAAGCGGCGCGCGGCGGCCCGCTGGCGCGCCTGCGCGAAGGCGACCGCGTGTGCATCGATGTCGCCACGCGCCGACTGGAGGTGGACGCCGACCTCGACGCGCGCGTGGCCGCACGGCGCGAAGCCCGCGTGCGCACCGGGGTGCTCGCCAAGTACGCGCGCGATGTGGGCTCGGCCTCGCGCGGCGCGGTCACCGCACCCGGGCCGCTCGACGTCGCCTCGCCCGCCGCACCCCGCCCCATCGCGGCCGCCCTGATCGCCTGACGGCCCACCTCTTCCACGCGCCGGCGAATGTCGTCGCGCTTCCCTCCCCTGCAAAAGGACTTATCCGATGAGCACTACTCCCACTTCGCTGCGCATCACCCTGCTCGGCTACGGCAGCGAGGGCCGCGCCCATGCGCTCAACCTGCGCGACTCCGGCTTCGACGTGACCGTCGGCCTGCGCCCGGGCGGCCCCACCGAACTGAAGGCCCGCGCCGACGGCTTCGCGGTGAAGGCGCCTGCCGACGCGGTCAAGGGCGCCGACCTGGTCGCGGTGCTGACGCCCGACATGGTGCAGGCGCAGCTGTACCGCGACGTCATCGAACCCAACATCCGCGCCGGCGCGGTGCTGCTGTTCGCGCACGGCTTCAACGTGCACTTCGGCCAGATCACGCCGCGCGACGACCTCGACGTGGTGCTGGTCGCGCCCAAGGGCCCGGGCGCGCTGGTGCGCCGCGAGTACGAGATCGGCCGCGGCGTGCCTTCGGTGTACGCGGTGCACCAGGACCGCAGCGGGCGGGCCGAGCAGCATGCATTGACCTACTGCGGCGGCATCGGCGGCGCGCGCCAGAATGCGATCCGCACCACCTTCAAGGAGGAAACCGAGACCGACCTGTTCGGCGAGCAGGCCGTGCTGTGCGGCGGCGCGACCAGGCTGGTGCAACTGGGCTGGGAAACGCTGGTCGAGGCCGGCTACCAGCCTGAAGTCGCCTATTACGAATGCCTGCACGAACTGAAGCTGATCGTCGACCTGTTCTACGAAGGCGGCGTCACCCGCATGCACGAATTCATCAGCGAGACTGCCCAGTACGGCGCGCTCACGCGCGGCCCGGTGGTGGTCGACGACCATGCCAAGGCGCAGATGAAGCAGGTGCTGGCGCAGATCCAGGACGGCACCTTCGCCCGCCAGTGGATCGCCGAGTACCAGGCCGGCAACGCGCAGTACAAGGCGCTCAAGCAGGGCGACCTGGACCACCCGATCGAAGCGGTGGGCCGCAAGCTGCGCGCCGGCATGAAATGGCTCGACGGCGCCACCGCCGCCAAGGCCCCCGCCGCGCCCACGCCCGAGCAGGCCGTCGCATGAACGGCGCCGCCTGGCTGGTGCAGGCACTGGCCGCGGAGGGCGTGGACACGCTGTTCGGATATCCGGGCGGCGCGATCATGCCGTTCTACGACGCCCTGCATGGCGCCACCCTCAAGCACGTGCTGGTGCGGCACGAACAGGGCGCTGCGTTCGCGGCCAACGGTTATGCGCGCGCCAGCGGGCGGGTGGGCGTCTGCGTGGCGACTTCGGGACCGGGCGCGTCGAACCTGGTGACCGGCATCGCCGACGCCATGCTGGACTCGGTGCCGATGGTGGTGCTGACCGGGCAGGTCGGCACCGCGCTGATGGGCACCGATGCCTTCCAGGAAATCGACGTGTACGGCATGACCCTGCCACTGGTGAAGCACAGCTTCCTGGTGCGACGGGTCGACGAGCTGCCGCACGTGACGCGCGAAGCCTTCCGGCTGGCCCGTTCGGGCCGTCCCGGACCGGTGCTGATCGACCTGCCCAAGGACGTGCAGCTGGCCGACGCGACGCAACTGCCGGCGCACGTGCCGGCCGCCGTCGACGAAGTGCCGCGGGCGCCGCCCAGCGGCTACCACGCCGCCGCCGCCCTGCTCGCGCACGCGCGCCGCCCGGTGATCTACGGCGGCGGCGGCATCGCGCTGGGCGATGCCGTCGAGGCGTTCCGGACGTTCGTCGAGGGCACGCAGATTCCCACCGTGCTCACGCTCAAGGGCCTGGGCGCGCTGCCGGCCGGGCACCCGCTGCACCTGGGCATGCTGGGCATGCACGGCACGCGCGCGGCGAACCTGGCGGTGCAGGAATGCGACCTGCTGCTGGTGGTCGGCGCCCGTTTCGACGACCGCGCCACCGGCAAGCTGGCCGAGTTCGCGCCTGGCGCCCGCGTGGTCCATCTGGACCTGGATGCGTGCGAAGTCGGCAAGCTGCGGCACGCCGACGTCGCGGTGGTCGGTGATCTGCGGGCTTCGCTGCAGGCGCTCGCGCCGGCGTGCAGCGCGCAGCTGCGCGGCCGCAACGGCGGCGCGCGCCGGCGCTGGCGCGACGCCTGCCTGCAACGCGCACGCGAACACGCCCCGCGTTACGACGCGCCGGGCGACACGGTCTACGCACCCGCGCTGCTGCGCCGGCTGTCGCAGCAAGTGCCGCAGGCCGTGGTCAGCTGCGACGTCGGCCAGCACCAGATGTGGGTGGCCCAGCACTGGCAGTTCGACCATCCACGCCGCCATCTCACCAGCGGCGGACTGGGCGCGATGGGCTTCGGCCTGCCCGCGGCGATCGGCGCGCAGCTGGCCGATCCGGACGCCTGCGTGGTGTGCGTCAGTGGCGACGGTTCTTTCCTGATGAACGTGCAGGAGCTGGCGACCGTCGCGCGCTACCGGCTGCCGATCAAGATCGTGCTGCTCGACAACCAGGCGCTGGGCATGGTCCGGCAGTGGCAGGAGCTGTTTTTCGAACGGCGCTACAGCGAGGTGGACCTGTCCGACAACCCGGACTTCTGCGCGCTGGCCACCGCGTTCGGAGTCCACGCGCTGCACGTGTCGCGCGCCGACCAGGTGGATGACGCACTGCAGGCGCTGTTGTCCATCCCGGGCCCTGCGCTGCTGCACGTGGCCATCGACCAGGCGGCGAACGTCTGGCCACTGGTGCCGCCCAACCACAACAACGCGCAGATGCTCGATCCGCAGGTTGCGGACGGCGTCGCGCCGCACCCACCCACTGCCCACGACCAGAAGGAGGACGCCGATGCGATACCAGCTTGAACTGACCCTGCGCCAGGCCGAAGGCGCCCTGGCCCGGGTACTGGGCACCGCCGAACGTCGTGGCTTCCAGCCGATCAGCGTCGATGGCGAAGCCCAGGCCGACGGCGACCGCTGGCACCTGCGCATGACCGTGGAAAGCGAGCGCGAACCCGAAACCCTGCGCAGCCAGCTGGCCAAGCTCTACGACTGCCTCGCCGTGGAGGTGTCGCCGTGTCGGTGACCGAGGCTCCCGCCGCCAGCCCGGTGGCGGCGCCGGTGGTTCGCAACGCGCCGCCACAGCTGTGGTTCGACGGCCGCTTCGTCGACGCCGATGCGCCCTGCGCGCCGCTGACCAGTCACGCGATGCACTACGGCAGCGGCGTGTTCGAGGGCATCCGCGCGTACGCCACCGCCGACGGCGGCAGCGCGGTGTTCCGCCTGCCCGAGCACTTGGCGCGCATGCGCCGCGGCTGCGAACTGCTGGGCATCGCGTTCGACGAAGCCCGGTGCACGCAGGCGACGCTGGCCGTGCTGCGCCGCAATGACCTGCGCGACGCGTACATCCGGCCGCTGGCCTGGTGCGGCGCCGGTTCCATCGGGCTGGATGTCGCCGCGGTGAGCCAGCACCTGATGGTGGCGACCTTCGCCACCGCGGTGCACCTGGCCGGCGCGGGGGTGCGGCTGACCACTTCCCCCTGGCGGCGCAACCCGGCCACGTCGCTGCCGCCCCTGAAGCTCTGCGGCGCCTACGTCAACTCGATCCTGGCCAAGCACGAGGCCAGGCAGCGCGGATTCGACGAGGCACTGTTCGTCGACGGGCAGGGCCGCGTGGTCGAGTGCACCGGCGCCAACGTGTTCCTGGTGCGCGACGGCGCGATCACGGCCGTGGAGCACGCCGACGCCTTGCCTGGCATCACCCGCGACACCGTCATGGCCCTGTCCGGCGCGCGCGCGCGGCCCGTGAGCCTGGAGGAGCTGCTCGACGCCGACGAGGTCTTCGTGTGCGGCACGGCGGCCGAGGTCACGGCGATCACCGAGCTCGACGGCCGCGTGTTCGGCGAAGGCCCGGTGACGCGCGAACTGGCCCAGTCCTACCGGCGCGTCGTGCGCGGGCAGGACCCGGCGCGGGCGCACTGGCTGACGCAGGTCTGAGCCATGGACAGCGACGTAGCGCCGCCCCCCGTGCACCCGACCCCCGCCGTCCCCGATGTGGACGCCGGGGTGACGGTGGGCGCCAGCGACCTGCTGGCCGCGCAGGCGCGGCTGCGCCGCTACCTGCTGCCCACGCCGCTGCACTACGCCGAGCGCTTCGGCTGCTGGCTGAAGCTGGAGAACCTGCAGCGCACGGGTTCGTACAAGGTACGCGGCGCGCTCAATGCACTGCTCGCGGCGCGCGAGCGCGGCGACACGCGGCCGACGATCGCTGCCTCCGCCGGCAACCACGCGCAGGGGCTGGCCTGGGCCGCCTACCGGCTGGGCCTGCCGGCGATCACCGTGATGCCGCGCAGTGCGCCGCAGACCAAGATCGCCGGCGTCGCGCACTGGGGCGCGACCGTGCGCCTGCACGGCGACAGCTACGACGAAGCGCGCGCTTTCGCCACCGAGTTGTCCGTGCAGCACGGCTATCGCCTGCTGCCCGCGTTCGACGACCCGGATGTCATCGCCGGCCAGGGCACGGTCGGCTTGGAACTGGCCGCGCTGATGCCGGACGTGGTGATCGTGCCGATCGGCGGCGGCGGCCTGGCCGCTGGCGTCGCCCTGGCGCTGAAGTCGCAGGGCGTGCGCGTGGTTGGCGCGCAGGTCGAGAACGTAGACGCGATGGCCCGCGCCCTGCGGGGCGACCTGCGCCCGCGCGAACCGGCCGCGACGCTGGCCGATGGGGTGCGTGTGAAGCAGCCCGGTGAGATCACCCGTCGGCTGCTGGCCAGCCTGCTCGACGACATCGTCATCGTGCGCGAGGCGGAGCTGCGCGAGACGCTGGTGCGGCTGGCACTGGAAGAACATGTCATCGCCGAGGGCGCCGGCGCGCTGGCGCTGGCGGCCGGCCGCCGCGTTGCCGGGCGCCGCAAGTGCGCGGTGGTTTCCGGCGGCAATCTCGACGCGGACGTCCTGGCCGCGCTGCTGGGCAGCGAGCGTCCGCGCGCCCCGCGCAAGCCGCGGCGCCGCACCCGCGATGGCGCCCCCGGTGAAGCCGTCGCCGTACCGACCGTCGCAACCACGGTCGTGCCGCTGCGGCCCGAACTATCCCCGCGCGTGCCGGCGGTGTCCGGCAACCACCGTCGTGTCATGGAGAGCGGCCGACTTACGCGCGCTGCCCCGGTGGCGTCCGCGTCCGCGGATGACCCGGGCAGCCGCCCGCCGCCCGACGCGATTCCTCCCTGCCTCCACGCCAAACCAAGGAATGCCTGACGTGAACGATCCGACTTCCGGCGCCATGGCGCCGACCGCGGCCGAAGCCACGCCCGCGCGCCCGATCCGCATCTTCGACACCACCCTGCGCGACGGCGAACAGTCGCCCGGCTGCAGCATGACCGCCTCGCAGAAGCTGCGCCTGGCCCACTCGCTCGCCGACCTGGGGGTGGACATCATCGAGGCGGGCTTCCCCGCCAGTTCCACCGCCGACGTCCAGGCCACGGCCGCGATCGCGCGCGACGTGCGCGGCGCGACGATCGCCACGCTGGCCCGCTGCCACGCCGGCGACATCGAAGCCTGCGCCCGCGCGCTCGAACACGCCCATTCGCCGCGCATCCACGTCTTCATTTCCACCAGTCCCCTGCACCGCGAGCACAAGCTGGGCCTGAGCCGCGACGAGGTGATCGAACGGGCGGTGATGGGCGTGGCGCTGGCGCGCCAGCATGCCGACGACGTGGAGTTCTCGGCGGAGGACGCGCTGCGCACCGAGCCCGACTTCCTGGCGCAGGTCTGCGGCGCCGCACTGGCGGCAGGCGCGCGCACCCTCAATATCCCCGACACCGTCGGCTACACGACGCCGGCCGAGATCCGCGCGCTGTTCGAATATCTGCGCGCGCAGGTGCCAGGCGCCGAAGGCGCGGTGTTCAGCGCGCACTGCCATGACGACCTGGGCCTGGCGGTGGCCAATTCGCTGGCGGCAATCGAGGGCGGCGCGGGCCAGGTCGAATGCACGATCAACGGCATCGGCGAGCGCGCCGGCAACTGCGCGCTGGAAGAGCTGGTGATGGCGCTAAACGTCCGCCGCGGCTGGTTCGGCGCGCGCACGCGGATCGACACGCGGCGGCTGGTGCCGACCTCGCGCCTGCTCTCGCGCATCACCGGCATGCAGGTGCAACGCAACAAGGCAGTCGTCGGCCTGAACGCCTTCGCGCACGAGTCCGGCATCCACCAGCACGGCATGCTGCGCCACCGCGGCACCTACGAGATCATGCGGCCGCAGGATGTGGGCTGGCAGCAGTCGCAGATGGTGCTGGGCCGCCACAGCGGGCGGGCCGCGCTGGCCGATCGCCTGCAATCGCTCGGCTTCACCCTGGACGAGGCGCAGCTCAACGGCGTGTTCGCCGGCTTCAAGGCGCTGGCCGAGAAGAAGCGCGAAATCTTCGACGCCGACCTGGAAGCACTGGTGCTGGGCGCCGATGCCGCGGCCACGCGCGGCTACCGCCTGGCGCGCTGGCATGTGAGCACCGGCGTCGGCGCTGAAAGCCTGCCCACCGCCAGCGTGCGCCTGATCGACACCAGCGGCGTCAGCATCGACGAAGCCGCGGTGGGCGATGGCCCCGTGCATGCCTTGTTCGCCGCCCTGGCCCGCGCCACCGCACTCGAGATGGAGATCGAGAGCTACCAGGTATCCAGCGTCACCACCGGCGACGACGCGCAGGGCCAGGCCAGCCTCACGGCCCGCGTGGACGGCGTTGAATTCACCGGCTCGGGCACCAGCACCGACATCCTGGAGGCCAGCGCGCACGCCTGGCTCGACGTGGCCAACCGCGCCGTGCGCGCACGCCGGCCGCGGGCCGTCGCGGCCCTGGCCTGACCCCCATCCCTTCCCGCCGCGCCTGCGCGCGGACTCGCCTTGCCTGGAGAACCATCCCGATGTCTGCCAGAACCCTGCTCGACAAGCTCTGGGACGCGCACCTGGTCGCGCCCGAACGCCCCGACGCGCCCGCGGTCCTCTACGTCGACCTGCACCTGGTGCATGAAGTGACCTCGCCGCAGGCCTTCGCCGAACTCGACGCCCGCGGCCTGCCGGTGCGCCAACCTGCCCGCACCAAGGCCACGCTCGACCACGCCACGCCCACGCTGCCGGCCGATGCGTCGGGCCGGCTGTCCTGGTCGAGTGAACAGGCGCGGGCGCAGGTCCAGACGCTGCGGGGCCACTGCGCGCGTTTCGGTGTCGAGCTGTTCGACTTCGAAAGCCCCCATCGCGGCATCGTCCACGTCATCGGACCGGAACTGGGACTCACCCAGCCCGGCATGACCATCGTCTGCGGCGACAGCCACACCGCCACCCATGGCGCGTTCGGCGCGCTGGCCTTCGGCATCGGCACCAGCGAGGTCGCGCACGTGCTCGCCACGCAATGCCTCCTGCAGCGCAAGCCGCGCACCCTGGCGGTGAACATCGACGGCGCGCTGGGGCCAGGGGTCACGGCCAAGGACCTGGTCCTGCACGTGATCGGGGTGATCGGCGTCAACGGCGGCACCGGGCACGTGATCGAGTACCGCGGCTCCACCGTGCGCGCGCTGTCGATGGAAGAACGCATGACGGTGTGCAACATGTCGATCGAGGCCGGCGCACGCGCGGGTCTGATCGCACCCGACCAGGTCACCTTCGACTATCTCGCGCATACGCCGCGCGCGCCACGGGGTGACGCGTTCGCGCGCGCGGTGGCGTACTGGCGCCAGTTCCACAGCGACCCCGGCGCGCAGTTCGACCGCGAAGTCCACATCGATGCGCGCGACGTGGCGCCCACGCTCAGCTGGGGCACGCATCCGGGCCAGGTCGTGCCGGTCGACGGCCGCGTGCCGGCGGACGGCGACGAGGACGTCGCCAAGGCCCGCCATTACATGGGCTGGGAGGCCGGCGCGGCGCTGGCCGGACGCCTGGTCGACGTGGTGTTCATCGGCAGCTGTACCAATTCGCGCCTGAGCGACCTGCGCGCCGCGGCCGGCGTGTTGCGCGACCGTCGCGTGCACCCGCGCGTGCGCATGCTGGTGGTGCCCGGTTCCGAGCAGGTCAAGCGGGAGGCGGAGGCCGAAGGCATCGACCGCATCGTGCGCGAGGCCGGCGCCGAATGGCGCGAACCGGGCTGCTCGATGTGCATCGCCATGAACGGCGACCTGGTCGGGCCGGGGCAACTGGCGGTGTCGACCAGCAACCGCAATTTCGAAGGGCGACAGGGTCCGGGCGCACGCACCCTGCTCGCCTCGCCGCTGACCGCGGCCGTGTGCGCGGTCACCGGCGAGGTCACCGACCCGCGCACGTTCCTCGCGACGGCGGCGGCATGAGCCGCGCGCCACTGACTTCCCGCCACCGGAGACCCTGAACATGTCCGGCCTGACTTCCCTGGTATCGCGCACTGTCGTGCTGCCCGAGCGCAACATCGACACCGACCAGATAATCCCCGCGCGCTTTCTCACCACTACCGAGCGCAGGGGCCTGGGCCAGTACGCCTTCAGCGACTGGCGACGGCTGCCCGACGGTACCCCCGACCCGGCCTTTCCCTTCAACCAGGCCGGCAACGCCGGTGCACGCATCCTGGTCGCGGGGCGCAATTTCGGTTGCGGCTCCTCGCGCGAGCACGCGCCCTGGGCGTTGCTCGACCTGGGCCTGCGCGCGGTGATCAGCAGTCAGATCGCCGATATCTTCCGCAGCAATTCGCTCAAGAATGGCCTGCTTCCGATCGTGCTGGAACAGGCGGTCGTCGACGACCTGCTGGCGCGGCCCGGCATTGAACTGGCCATCGATGTTGCGGCCGGCACGGTCACGCTGCCCGGCGGCGCGGCGGTGGCGTTCGAGCTCGACGCATTCGCCCGCACCTGCCTGCTCGAAGGCGTGGACCAGTTCGGCTACCTGCTGCGGCAGGCCGACGCGATCAGCGCTTTCGAGGCCGCGCGCCGGCACCTGACCTACCTGCAACCGGAGCCCGCCACCCATGCATGCTGAGATCCTTGTCCTGCCCGGCGACGGCATCGGGCCCGAAGTCACCGCCGCGGCGGTGCAGGTGCTGCGGGCGGTCGCGCAGCGGTACGGCCACACGTTCGCATTCACCCAGGGCCTGATCGGCGGCGCCGCCATCGACGCCACCGGTGATGCACTGCCGGCGCAGACGTTGGCGGCCGCGCGTGGCGCCGACGCGGTACTGCTGGGCGCGGTCGGCGGGCCGAAATGGTCCGATCCCGGCGCGCGCGTGCGTCCGGAACAGGGCCTGCTCGCGATCCGGAAGGCGCTCGGCCTGTACGCCAACCTGCGCCCGGTGCGCCCGCACGCGGCCGCGCTCGGCGCCTCGCCGATCAAGCCGCACCTGCTGCAGGGCGTGGACCTGATGGTGGTGCGTGAACTGACCGGAGGGATCTACTTCGGCGAGAAGCGACGCGAAGCCGACCTCGCCCGCGATGTGTGCACCTACAGCGTCGCCGAAGTGGAGCGCGTGGTGCGTCGCGCGGGCGCGTTGGCGCGCGCACGCAGCGGCCGGCTGACCAGTGTCGACAAGGCCAACGTGCTGGAAACCTCGCGTCTGTGGCGGGAAGTAGCCACGCGCGTGGTCCGCGACGAGTTCCCCGACGTGAGGCTGGAGCACCAGCTGGTCGACTCCATGGCGATGCACCTGATCGCCCGGCCGCGCGAGTACGACGTGATCGTCACCGAGAACATGTTCGGCGACATCCTCACCGACGAAGCGTCCATGCTGGCCGGCTCGCTCGGCCTGCTGCCCTCGGCGTCACTGGGCGAAGGCACCGTAGGCCTGTACGAACCGATCCATGGCTCGGCCCCGGACATTGCCGGCCGCGGCATCGCCAATCCGTACGCCACCATCCTCAGCGCGGCGCTGCTGCTGCGCCATTCGCTGCGCCTGGAAGACGAGGCGCGCTGCGTGGAGACTGCGGTGTCGCAGGCGCTCGACGCCGGGGCGCTCACCGCCGACCTTGCCCATGACCGCCCGCCACTGGGCACGACGGCAGCCGCGCACGCGGTCCTGGAACAGCTGCAGGGCGACTGCCAGGTGGCGGAACTGCGCGACTAGCCGCAACCGCCGGAACCGGGACGGAGGGGATCACACGACCTGTCGGGACGGACCTGCGCGCCAGGCGCGCAGGTCGGAGAGGTTCGCGAACCGGGCCGCCCGGGCAACCGGGAGGGGGGAGGGAGCCGCAGGTCGGCCCGGCCGCGAAAAGGGAAAGTCAGATGGTCGGCGTGTAGCGCCTCAATGCGCGGCCGACGCGTGCGGCGGCGGTGCCGACGGCGACGGCGACGGCTTCACCTTGAACCACGCCGCATAGAGCGCCGGCAGGAACAACAGCGTCAGCACGGTCGCGACGATGAGTCCGCCCATGATCGCCACCGCCATGGGTCCGAAGAAGGCCGAGCGGGTGAGCGGGATCATCGCCAGCACCGCCGCCAGCGCGGTCAGCACGATCGGCCGGAAGCGGCGCACGGTGGCTTCGATGATGGCGTGCCAGCGGTCGGCGCCGGCGGCGATATCGTGCTCGATCTGGTCCACCAGAATCACCGAGTTGCGCATGATCATGCCGGCCAGCGCGATCGTGCCGAGCATCGCGACGAAGCCGAACGGCACGCGGAACACCAGCAGGAACAAGGTCACGCCGATCAGTCCCAGCGGCGCGGTGAGCAGCACCAGCATCGTGCGCGAGAAACTGCGCAGCTGCAGCATCAGCAGCGTCACCACCACCAGCAGGAACAGCGGCATGCCGGCGTTGATCGAGTTCTGCCCGCGCGCCGAATCCTCCACGGTGCCGCCGGTCCTGAGCAGGTAGCCCTCGGGCAGCTGCGCGCGGACGTCCTCCAGCGTGGGGAGGATCTGCGCCACGACGGTCGGGGCGGTGAGCTTGTTGCGGATGTCGGCGCGCACGGTGACCGTGGGCAGGCGGTCGCGATGCCAGATCACGCCATCCTCGAACACGTAGTCGAGCCGCGCGATCTGCGCCAGCGGCACGGATTTGCCGCTCGCGGTGGGCACGGCCAGGCTGCCCAGCAGGTCGATGCGTGCGCGCTCGTCTTCCGGCCCGCGCAGCAGCATCTGCACCAGCTCGTTGCCTTCGCGGTACGTGCTCACGCTCAGCCCCGACAGCGAGCCGGACAGGAAGCTGGCCAGCTGCGCCGAACTGATGCCCATCGCGCGGGCGCGGTCCTGGTCGACGACCAGCTTCACCACCTTGCTCGGCTCGTCCCAGTCCAGGTTCACGTTGGCGACGTTCGGGTTCTCGCGCACCTTCGCCTCGACCTGCCTGGCCAGCGCGCGCACGCGGTCGATGTGCTCGCCCGATACGCGGAACTGCACCGGATAACCGACCGGCGGGCCATTCTCCAGGCGGGTGACGCGCAACTGCAGCTCCGGGAACTGCGGCGCGACTTTCGCGATGAGCCACTCACGCAGCGTCTCGCGCGCCTGCGTGTCCTTCGCCCGCACCACGAACTGCGAGAAATTGGCCTGCGGCAGCTGCTGGTCCAGCGGCAGGTAGAAGCGCGGCGAACCGGTGCCGACGTAGGCCACGTAGTTGTCGATCCCCTCGTGGCCCTGCAGCAGCTTCTCCAGCTTCTTCGCCTGCTCCTGGGTCTGGCGCAGCGAGACGCCTTCGGCCAGCTCCATGTCGACCATCAGTTCGACACGCGTGGAATCGGGGAAGAACTGCTGCGGGACGAAGCGGAACAGCAGGACCGACGCCACGAACGCGGCCACGGTCATGCCGATCACCAGCCAGCGGCGGCGCAGGCAGGCATCGAGCACGCGGCGGAAACCGAGGTAGAACCCGGTTCCGTACGGATCGTGTGCATGATCGTGGTGCGCCGGCGGTGCCAGCAGGCCGGCGAAGGCGGGCCAGCGGTCGGCGGCGCGCGCGCGCAGCGCATGCCAGCGCGCCACCGGCGAGCCGGGCTTGGGCGCTTGCGGCTGGTGCAGGTCCGGCAGCATGCGGTCGCCCAGGTACGGGATGAACAGCACCGCCGCGATCCACGACACGATCAGCGCGATGGTCACCACCTGGAACAGTGAGCGCGTGTACTCGCCGGTGCTCGACGCCGCGGTCGCGATCGGCAGGAAGCCGGCGGCCGTGACCAGGGTGCCGGTCAACATGGGGAATGCGGTGGTTTCATAGGCGAAGCTGGCGGCCTTCAGGCGCGAGAAGCCCTGCTCCATCTTGATGGCCATCATCTCGACCGCGATGATCGCGTCGTCGACCAGCAGGCCCAGCGCCAGCACCAGCGCGCCCAGCGAGATCTTGTGCAGGCCGATGCCGAAGTAGTGCATGACGGCGAAGGTCATCGCCAGCACCAGCGGGATCGACACGGCGACCACCATGCCGGTGCGGAAGCCCAGCGAGAAGAAGCTCACCAGCAGCACGATCACCACCGCCTCGGCGAGCACGCGGATGAACTCGCCCACCGATTCGTGCACCGCCGCGGGCTGGTCGGACACCTTGCGCAGCTCCATGCCGGCCGGCAGGCTCTGCTGCAGGCGCTTGAACTCCTGCTCCAGCGTCTGGCCCAGCTTGAGGATGTCGCCACCGTCCTTCATCGCCACGGCGATGCCGATCGCGTCCTCGCCCATGAACCGCATGCGCGGCGCCGCCGGGTCGCTGAAGCCGCGCGTCACCGTCGCCACGTCGGCCAGGCGGACCGTGCGGTCGCCGGAATGGATGGGGAAGTTGCGGATGTCCTCGACCGACTGGAAGGCGCCGGTGATGCGCAGCTGCACGCGCTCAGTCGGCGCCTCGAAGAAGCCGGCGGGAACGACTGCGTTCTGCTGTTCCAGCGCGTCCTTGACCGCGGAAAGAGGGATGCCCTGCGTGGCCAGCTTGGTGTTGCTGACCTCGATCCAGATCTTCTCGTCCTGCAGGCCGACCAGCTCGATCTTGCCCACGTCGGGCGCGCGCTGCAGCTCCAGTTCCACGCGCTCGGCGTAGTCCTTGAGCACCGCGTAGTCGAAGCCCTTGCCGGTCAGCGCGTAGATGTTGCCGAAGGTGTCGCCGAACTCGTCGTTGAAGAACGGCCCGACGACGCCCTGCGGCAGGTTGGGCCGGATGTCGCCGATTTTCTTGCGCACCTGGTACCAGACGTCCGGGATCTCCTTGCTGCGCAGGGAGTCGCGGGCGATGAAGATCACCTGCGATTCGCCGGGCCGCGAGTACGAGCGGATGAACTCGTACTTGCCGGTCTGCATCAGCTGTTTCTCGATGCGCTCGGTGACCTGGCGCGCGACCTCGTCGGCGGTGGCGCCCGGCCACAGCGTGCGCACGACCATCGCCTTGAAGGTGAAGGGCGGATCCTCGGACTGGCCGAGGTGCCGGTAGGACCAGGCGCCGATCAGCGCCAGCATCAGCATGGCGTAGACGACCAGGGACCGGTTGTTGAGCGCCCACTCGGAGAGATTGAAACGACGCATTGGTGGCCTTTCATGCGCGGCGCCTGCCCGCTGCCGGGAGGCGTGGAAGGGGATGCCAGGCCGCGCCGGGCGTCGGCGATCGACGCGCGGGCGGGGAGTTCAGGAAACGGGAAGCGGCAGGACGCGGATCGGCGATCCAGGCGCGCCGGTCGGGGCGCGCTGGCCAGCGCCGGTCAGGGCGCGTTTGCGGCGACGGGGTTGCCGGGCATTTTCTCGATCGGCCGGTTCTGCCGGTCCACTGGCGACACCTTCTGGCCCTCGCGCAGCAGGTGGCCGCCGGCAGCGACGATCCAGGCATCGGGCGCGACACCCGACAGCAGGGGCGCCGTCGTCTGGCGGAAGGCACCCAGCCTGACCGGGGCCAGGTGCAGCGTCTGCGTGGCCGGATCAACCACCCATACCGCCGCCTCGCCTGTCGGCGATCGCTGCAATGCCGACAACGGCACCGTCAGCGCGGCCCGCTGTCCATTGTCCTGCACGTACACGCGCGCGCTCTGGCCCAGGTCGACAGCCTCCGCGGCCGCGCCGACCAGGCTGACCCGCGCCGCGTAGGTGCGTGCCTGCGGATCGGCGGCAGGGGAGATCTCGCGGATGGTGCCGGGCAGGTGACGGTCGGGGGCGCTCCACAGTTCGACCAGGACCGGCTGGCCCACGGTGAACTCGCGGATCCGGCTTTCCGGCAGGGCGATGGCGACTTCGCGGCCGCCATCGGCCGCGATGGAGAACACCGGCTGGCCGGCGCCCACCACCTGTCCGGCTTCGGCCGAACGGGTGGCGATCATGCCGTCGCGCGGCGCGCGCAGCTGGGTGTAGGCGGTCTGGTTGCGCGCGACATCGAGGTTGGCGCGGGCGGCGTTGACCTGCCCGCGTGCGGCGGCGACGGCGGCGTTCTGCGCATCGAGCACGGACCGGCTGACCAGCTGCTGCGCGGCGAGCTTGGCGTAGCGGGCCTGGTCGCCGCTGGCGCGGGCCAGCTCGGCCTGCGCGGCGGCCAGCTGGGCCTGCACGGCGCGCGCCTGGGCGCTCAGGTCTCCGGCGTCCAGCACTGCGAGCAGGTCGCCCTGGCGCACGTGTGCGCCGACGTCCACCTCGCGCCGCAGCAGCTTGCCGCCGACGCGGAACGACAGCGGGCTTTCCTCGCGGGCGCGGATCTCGCCGGCATAGGCGGCCAGGGCCGCTTCGGCGCCACCGCCGGGCCGGGTGACCAGCACCGGGCGCGCCGGCTCGGGCGGGGTCGCCTCGGCGCCGCAGCCGGCCAGCGCCAGCACGAGCGCCGTGGTTGCGAGGAGGGCCGACGTCTGCACGGCGGGCCGGAAAAAGGTGCGGGGATGAGTGCGCATGGGGACCGCCATGGGGGCTGTCATTAATGAACCAGCGGGTACTGTATATTTATCGAACCGGTTAGTCTAGTATTCCCCGACATGAGCTCCACCCCTTCCAAGACCCCTCCGCCCCCCCGCCCGTCCGGCCCCGGCCGGCCCAAGGACCTGGGCAAGCGTGCCGCGATCCTGGAGGCCGCCAAGCGCATGTTCGTCAGCCACGGCTTCGAAGGCGTGAGCATGGACCAGATTGCCGCCGAGGCCGGGGTCTCCAAGCTGACGGTGTACAGCCATTTTGGCGACAAGGAGGCCCTGTTCTCGGAGGCCATCAGCGCCAAGTGCGAAGAGCAGCTTTCTACCGGGCTGTTCGCGATCGACGCGGACACGCCCCTGCGCGAGCGCCTGCTGGAGATCGGCCGCGGCTTTTTCGCGCTGATCGCCAGCGAGGAAGCGCTGGCCATCCACCGCGTGGTGACCACCCAGCCGCCACCGGCCAAGCTGGGCCAGCTGTTCTGGGACGCGGGCCCGCGGCGCGTGCAGGAGGCCTTCGAGGGCTTCCTGCGCGAGGAAGTCGCCGCCGGTGCGCTGGAGGTCCCGGACGTCCACCGCGCCGCTTCGCAGTTCTTCTGCCTGCTCAAGGGCGAGCTGCACATGCGCCTGCTGTGCGGCTGCAACGCAGGCTTCGCCGCCGAGGAAGTGGAAGCGCACGTACAGGGGACGATCGACATGTTCCTGCGCGCGTACGCCCGCCCGGGCGATCCGCCTGCCGCAGTGGCGCCGGCGCGCTCGCGACGGCGATGAATCACGGCGGTCCGGGCGAACGCCCGGGCCGGCGACGTCAGTCTCGGTTACTTCTGGCACTCAGTTGAAACAGGCCCCGCGGCGATCCTTGCCGCCGCGGCCGTCACGGCCGGAGCCCCGGGCCAGAGCCCGTCCGGCCCGGTAGAATTGGCGCCCCGCGCAACTCCAAGACACCGACACCATGAGCACGCTCGATTACGCCAAGGCCCGTGAACTGATGGTCGAACAGCAGATTCGACCCTGGGACGTGCTCGACCCGCGCGTGCTGAGCGTGCTGGCGGCCACGCCGCGCGAGGCCTTCGTGCCTCACGAGCACCGCAACCTGGCCTACACCGACCTGCCCCTGCCCCTGCCCCACGGCGAGCAGATGATGAAGCCGGTCGTGGAAGGCCGCGCCCTGCAGGCGCTGGAACTGGCCCCCGGCGACGACGTGCTGGAAATCGGCACCGGCAGCGGCTTCCTGACGGCCTGCCTGGCCGGCCTGGCCCGCGAAGTGGTGAGCCTGGAACGCCATGGCGACTTGGCCGACACCGCCCGCGCCCGGCTGGCCGCGCGCGCCAGCGGCAATGTCAACGTCATCCACGCCGATGCGTTCGACTGGCAGAACACGCGCCGCTTCGCCGCCATCTGCGTGACCGGCGCGGTCAGCGCCATTCCGCCGCGTTTCCTGGAATGGCTGCAGCCCGACGGCCGCATGTTCATCGTTCGCGGCCGCTCGCCGGCAATGGAAGCCGTGCTGGTACGCAACCCTTCGGGCACGGCGCGCATCGAATCCCTGTTCGAGACCGACCTCCCCTACCTCGCCGGCGCTGCGCCGGCGCCTACCTTCGAGCTGTAATCAAAGGACTTTGCATGAGCCGCCATCCCCTCGTCGTTGCCCTCGCCGCAGCGATCGCGACGTCCGCCCTGATGCCGGCGGTCGCCCAGGCCGAAGACCTGCTGCAGACCTACGAGCTGGCGCGCACCGGCGATCCGCAGCTGTCGGGCGCCGAAGCAGCACGACTGGCCATCCGTGAGGGTTCCGTGCAGGCGCGCGCGGCGCTGTTGCCGCAGATCGCCGGCGAAGCCACGCTGACCCGTTCGCGCAACGAAAGCGTGCACGACACGCTGTTCGATCCCGACGGCGCCGGCGGCCCCTCGGGCGCCATCAACGGATCGCTGGAGAGCGAATCGACGACCCGCGACATGGGCGTCAGCGTGCGCCAGATGATCTACGACCACAGCAACATCACCCGCCTTCGCAGCGCCAATGCACTGAGCCGCGCGAGCGACTTCCAGCTCGAGTCGGCCAGCGACACCCTGATCACCCGCACGTCGGCCGCGTACTTCAACGTGCTGGTGCAGCTGGAGACCCTGGCCGCCGCCGAGGCCGCCGAGTCCGCGCTGAAGAAGCAGTTCGACTTCGCCTCCAAGCGGCTGGAGGTCGGCCTGGCGCCGATCACCGACGTGCACGAAGCACGCGCCACCTACGAAAGCGCGCGCGCCGGCGTCATCCTGAGCCGGACCACGGTGGAGGATGCCTACGAGGCCCTGCGCGAGATCACCGGCACCCCGGTGACCAACATCCAGGGCCTGCCGGTGGACTTCCAGCCGCAGCTGCCCGAGTCCAACGGCGTCGAGCAGTGGGTGCAGGCCGCCATCGCGAACAACCCGAACCTGAAGGCGAAGGAGTTCCAGGTGCAGTCGGCCGAGGCCAACGTCTCGACGGCGCGCGCCGGCCACCTGCCGACCCTGTACCTCAACGGCGGCTACGGCGACACCAAGCGCTGGGGCTCCAGTGAATTCGCCGGCATCGACATCCCCGGTGACGGCGAGGAACACGGCCGCGGCCCGCAGCTGGGCGTGACCCTTTCGGTGCCGATCTTCTCCGGTGGTGCGATCCAGTCGGGCGTGCGCGAAGCGCTGGCCCGCCGCGACCTGGAACAGGACGAGTACGAGCAGCAGAAGCGCGCGCTGGAACGCAATACCCGCAACGCCTACCAGAACCTGGTCGCCGGCATCAGCGAAGTCGAAGCCCGCCGCCTGGCCGTCGTGTCGGCGCAGGCCGCGTACGACGCTTCCCAGGTCGGGCTGGAAGTGGGCACGCGCACCGTGCTCGACGTACTGACCAACCAGCGCAACCTGTTCACCGCATCGCAGCAGTACGCCCTGGCCCGTTACAACTTCCTGCAGGCGCGGCTGCTGCTGGAACAGGCCGCCGGGACGCTGGACGTCAACGACGTGCAGGACATCAATCGCCTGCTCACTGTCAACGCCGAAGCCAGCGTGGCGCCCAAGCGCTGACCGAACGCCGGTATGCGGTCCCAGACAGGGCGGCCTCCGGGCCGCCCTTGTTTTTGGCACTCCCCGCTGCAACCCGGAGCGCGCCGCGGCAGCTAGGGCGACCGCAATTCCGCGCGTCCGGTCAGCACCGGCTCCAGCAGCGCCATCGTGCGCGCCAGGGCGCCACGCCCGGTTTCCACAAGGGCTTGCCCGGCCTCGACCATGCGCTGGCGCGCCGCCGGATCGGCGAGCAGCTGTGCGAGGTCCCGTTCCACCGCGTCCGCGTCGGCACCCACGCGCAGCGCGCCGGCGTGCTCGAGACGGTGGGCGATCTCGGCGAAGTTGTGCAGGTGCGGGCCGGTGACGATCGCCGTCCCGGTGGCCGCGGGCTCGAGCAGGTTATGGCCGCCGACCGGCTGCAGGCTGCCGCCCACGAAGGCAACGTCGGCGCAGGCGTAGAAGTTCATCAGCTCGCCGAGCGTGTCGATCACGAACACCGCGTCGCTGGGCTGCGGCCATCGCGCGCGCGAACGGGTCGACACCGGCCAGCCGGCGCTGCGCGCATGCTCGGCCACCGCGCGGAAGCGCTCGGGATGACGCGGGGCCCACAGCAGCAGCAGGTCGGGATGCGCCGCACGCAGGTGGCGGTGGATCGAGATCACGGCCGCCTCCTCGTCCTCGTGCGTGCTGGCCGCGATCCAGACCGGCCGTCCCGCCGCGTGCAGGCGGCACTGTGCGGCAAATTCCGGCAGGGCCTCGGGCACGCTGACGTCGTACTTCAGGTTGCCGGTCTCCACCGTCTGCCCGGCGCGCGCGCCCAGCCGGATGAACCGCCGCGCATCGGCATGGCTCTGCGCGGCGACCGTGCGCACCGTGCGCAGGGCCCGCGAGATCAGCGGCGCCAGGACCTGATAGCCGCGCAGCGAGCGAGCGGACAACCGCGCATTGAGGATGAAGCTGGGCACGCCGCGGTCGCGGCACCCGAACAGCAGGTTCGGCCACAACTCGGTTTCCATGATCAGCGCGGCCATCGGCTGGTAGTGATCGAGGAAACGACCCACCGCGCCGGGCAGGTCGTACGGCAGGTAGACGTGCTCGATCTCGTCCTTCCACAGGCTGCGCACGCGCTCGGAGCCCGTCGGCGTGATGGTGGTCACCAGCAGGCGCAGGTCCGGGCGGCCACGGCGCAGCGCCTGCACCAGCGGCAGGGCGGCGTTGACCTCGCCCACCGAGACGGCGTGCACCCACAGCGTGCGCGTCTGCGGCGCGTCCCGGTACATCGCGTAGCGCTCGTGCCAGCGCTGGAAATACGCCGGCTGGCGGAACCCGCGCCAGATCAGGTGGTAGATCGTGATCGGCGCCAGGGCGTACAGCGCCGCCGAGTACAGGCCGCGCAACAGGCGCTCGAAGACGTCGATCCGTGGCGTGGGTGGCATGGGCAAAGGATAACGAAGTTGACGACTTCCTCCCCGTCGCGCGGCCAGCATGCCGGCGCCGGCTAGAATTCCGCCATGTCGAGCACGCCCCGCGACGCCTCCCCCGCTGCCTCCAGTCCGCCCGACCCCGGCCCGCCGCCGCGTGGCGTGCGCCAGTGGCCGGCGTGGCTGGGGATCGGCTGTGCGTGGCTGCTGGCGCGACTGCCATGGCCGGCACAACGCGTGCTCGGACGGGCCGTGGGCACGCTGCTGCGGGTCGCGCTGCCCGCCCGGCGACGGGTCGCCGCCCGCAACCTGGAGCTGTGCTTTCCCGAACTGGATGACCGCGCGCGCCAGGCCCTGCTGCGCGAAAGCTTCTCGCAGCTGGGCATCGGGCTGTTCGAGTTCGCGCGCGCGTGGTGGGGCGAAGTGGGGCCGCTGCGCGCAGGCCTGCGCGTGGAAGGCCTGGAACACATGGAGACAGCGCGCGCCGGCGGCCGGGGCGTGATCGTGGTTTCCGGGCACTTCACCACGCTGGAGATCGCTGCGCGCCTGATGTGCGATTACGCACCGCTGGCCGGCATGTACCGGCCGCACGACCAGGGCGCGATGGAATGGGCAGTCAAGCGCGGCCGCCTGCGCTACGCCACGGCGATGTTCGGCCGCGAGGAACTGCGCCCGGCACTGCGCCACCTCAAGCAGGGCGGCCTGCTCTGGTTCGCTCCGGACCAGGACACCCGACGCGGCGACAGCGTGTTCGTGCCCTTCTTCGGCCGCCCCGCCTACAGCCTGACTTCGACGCACCAGCTGGCGCGCCTGTCGGGCGCGGCGGTGCTCGCGTTCGCGCACGAGCGGCGCGACGACGGCGGCTACACGCTGCGGCTGATGCCAGCGTTCGAAGGGTTCCCCAGCGACGACGCCACCACCGACACCGCGCGCGTCATGGCCGCGATCGAGACGATGGTGCGCGCGGCGCCGGCGCAGTACCTGTGGATCCATCGCCGCTTCAAGCGGCAGCCCGACGGACGCGGCGAGCTATACCGCTGACGGGGTTCATTGTCCGGAGTAGAGATCCGGCCCGCCGGGCGGCCGGGTCTTGAAGCGCCGGTGCACCCACAGGTACTGCGACGGATGGCGGCGCACGACGCGCTCCAGCCAGGCCATGTAGCGCGCGGCATCCTGCGCCGGCGGCAGGGGTTCCCACGCCGGTTCGATCCACAGCCGATAGCGGCCGTCGGCCTCGCGCTGGAAGCCGTACGGCAGCACCGCCGCATCGGCGCGGCGCCCGAGCTGGGACATCACGCTGATGGTGGCGGCGGGCACGCCGAAGAACGGCACGAACGCACTCTGGTAGTTGAAGTCCTGGTCGCCCGCCCACGCCACGACGCCGCCGCGCGACAGCGTGCGCAGCAGTCCGCGTGCGTCCTTCTTGTCGATGACCTGGTGGAAGGCACGCGCCCGCGCGCCCTCGAGGAAGCGCTGCAGGCAGCCGCGGTTGTTGCGTCGCGCGACGATCGCCAGCGGCTCGCGCAGCGCCAGTCCCAGCATGCGGCCGCCGAGCTCCAGGTGCGGCATGTGACCGGTGACCAGCAGCGCACCGCGGCCGCCCGCGCGTGCCGCGCGCAGGTGTTCCAGGCCTTCGATCGCGACCAGATCGTGCAGGTCGGCATCGCGGCCGAACCAGCCGCGCAGCGACTCGAGCAGGCCGGTGACGTTGTCGCGCATCGTCGACTGCAGCAGGCGCGACTGCGCCGCGGCGTCGAGCGCGGGAAAGCACAGGGCGATGTTGCGCGCGGCGATGCGCCGTCGGCCGGCCAGTACCGGCGCGGCCAGCGCATGCAGCAGCGTGCCCGCCGCCAGCAGCGCACGTTGCGGCAGGCGCGCGACGCCGGCGGCCAGCACGTTTGCCGGGCCCAACAGCCAGCAGCGCGCCCCGGTCGAGGGCACGCGGCCCGGCTCAGACATGCCGGCGCGCCAGCAGGCTGCCGGCGTACAGCGCGGCCAGCAGGAGGGTCAGGCCGCCCCAGAAGGTCGAATAGAACGCCAGGTGCGTGTTGAACGGAAACACGGTGACGGCGAGCGCCAGCATGGCGGGCTTGGCCTGTTCGCGCGATGCCTCGTCGGCGTAGCGCCAGGCGCGCCACGCCAGCGCTGCCCCTGCGAGCCACAGCAGCAAGCCGAACGCGCCGGTCTCGCTGAGGATCTCGAGCAGGATCTGGTGTGCGTGCAGCGCCGGTCCCGCGCCCCAGGCCGGCGGCTGCGTGGGATCCGGGTCGCAGGCCGCGAAGGCATGGCGGAAGCCGCGTGCGCCCACGCCATTGACCGGATGCTCCTTCGCCATGCACAGGGCCGCACCCCAGATGCGCGCACGACCCGACAGCGCGGCGTCGACGCCCTGGGTGTCGGCGCTCAGGGCATGCGTGGTGCGTTGCAGGCGCTCGCGCACCTGCGCGGAAGTCAGGCCCAGCACCACCAGCACCACCGCACCCGCCGCGAATACCGCCAGCAGCCGCTTGCCGCCGAGCAGGCGCCATCCCGACACCGCGAGCACCAGCGCGTAGGTGATCCATGACGCGCGTGAGCCGGTCAGCAGGATCACCACGCCGATCGCGGCAGCCGTAAGCACCCAGCCGAGTCCGTCGAAACGACGGGCGACGGCGTAGAGCGCAAACGGCGAAAGGCTGGCCAGCACCTGGCCGAGCTTGGGATTGCAGGGCCCCAGAATGCCGCTGAGGCGATTGGCTTCAAGAATCTCCTCGGGCGGGCAGATCGGGCGGTGGCTGATCGCCTGCTTGACCGCGTCCAGGCCGAAGAACAGCGGGCTGGTGCCCGCGACTGCCTGCAACAGCGCGTCCAGCGTCCACACGCCGACGATGACCGCCAGGCCGATGAAGGTGACCCGCCGTCCGCGCGCATCGCCGACCGCCGCCGCAGCCAGCCACAGGAACGGCAGGTAGCGCAGGTCGCCGGCGGCTTCCTTGAGGGCGCGGGCACTGTCCACGGCGTCCAGCGCCGAGACCAGTTCCGGCACCCAGTAGGCGCAGAACAGCACGCTGGTCAACGCCCAGGCCTGGTGGCTCAGGAGCTGCCCGCCGCCACGGAAACGCGAGAACACCAGCTTGCCCAGCGCGATCAGCGCGCCCAGCACCAGCACGCCTTCGGCGATCCCCGGCGCCGGCCACAGCGCGACGTAGGCCAGCACCCAGGCTGGCGCCCAACGCCAGCCCGCGACCGGCGTCATGGCGGGGACCGCGGCCTGCGGCTCAGTCGACAAGTTCGGCGTAGACGGCAAGTGTGGCCTCCTGCATCGCGCGCAGTGTGTAGGCAATGGTAGCCGCAGGCTCCGGCGGCTGCGCCAGCATGTCGCGCGCGGCGTCGAGCAGCCGTTCGTGGTCGCCGAGCGGCACCGCGCCGCGCGGCTGCAGCTGCGCCAGCAGTTCGCCCACGCCACCATGCGCCCAGCCCAGCACCGGCCGCCCGACCGACAACGCCTCGATCACCGTGCGGCCGAAGGACTCTGGCTTGCGCGAAAGCTGCAGGACAAGGTCGCTGGCCGCGTAGGCGCGCGCGATCTGGTCGGTGGGCGGGGTGAATGCAATGGCCTGGGCGATGCCCAGCTGCGCGGCCTCGCGTTCGAGTTCGGCGATGTAGGCCTCGCGGCCGGCCTCACGTGCGCCGGGCAGCCACAGGCGCGCGCGCACGCCTTCGCGCTGCAGGTTCGCCAGCAGCTTCAGGGCATCGGCATGCCCCTTCAGTCGCCTGCCGCGGCCCGGCAGCAGCAACAGCGGGCCGTCGCCGGCGATGGCCGGATGCTGCTGCGCGGCCCAGGCGCGCGCATCGGCGTCCGGATGCGGGGAACGCGGGAAAGCCGCCGGATCGATGCCCCGCGGGATGACACGCAGCCGTTCGCGGTCGACCTTTGGATAGTGCGCGCACACGTAATCGCGCACGGTCTGCGACACGCAGATCACCCGCTCCCCGCGGGTCATCACCGCGCTGTAGCGCGAGGGCGAGTTCAAGCCGTGCACGGTGGTCACCAGACGGGGACGTCTCGCCGCGGGCATGGCGCGCAGCGCGCGGACCGCAAGCCACGCAGGCAGCCGGGAACGCGCGTGGACGATGGCCGCTCCTTCGCGCGCGAACAGCGCGCGCAGCGGGCCCGCATGGCGCAGCGTCAGCAGGGATTTGCGGCCGATGTCGAGCGCGACGTGTTCGGCGCCCAGGGCCAGCAGGCGCGGCACGAGCCGCCCCCCGGCGGAGACGACGATGGCGCGGTGCCCGGCTTCGACCAGGGCCTGCGCAATCTCGAGCGTGGAACGCTCCACGCCGCCCGACTCGAGGGCGGGCAGCAACTGGACGACGGTCAGGCGGCGCATCGGCGCGCGCGATCGCGACGGTCCGGGCGCCTCAAGGGCGGCGATCCGTCAGTCTTCCAGCACGAACTGCGCGCCGCAGTACGGGCACTGGCACTGGCCCTCGGCTTCGATGGGCAGGTACACGCGGGGATGCGAGTTCCACAGGGCCATCGACGGCAGCGGGCAGCTCAGCGGCAGGTCCGCGCGCGTCACGGTGTAGCGGCGTTCGGCGTTGGCCTGGGTGGGATGCTCGGATGCTGCGGTCATGGCGCGGGTACTCGGGGCGCGGAAGCGGCGACGGGCGCCGATGCGGGCGCGGGGCCGCCATTGTAGGCGCGGCGCGGCCGGGGCAGAAGCCGCCGGGCGCCGGGTCTGCCCGGCAGCGTTACAGCGGCAGGTCGAAGAACAGGACTTCGCTGTCCTGGAGCGCCCGCAGCTCGGGTTCGCCCGACTCCTCCACCAGGCCGACCGCGTCGCCCGCGTTCAGCTCGCGCCCCGCGAACCGCACCCGGCCGCGCGCGACCTGCAACCAGTACCGGCGCGTGGGTAGCAACTGAACGCCCATGACTTCGCCCGGGCAAGGACGCGCCAGCCACAGGCACGCGTCCTGGCGGATCGCCAGGCTCTCCTGCGCGCCATCGGGCGAGGCCATCAGCGTCCAGCCCGGCGTCGACGCGGCCGCACGCTGTGCATAGGCCGGCGTGGCGTTGAGGCGGTCGGGCTGGATCCACACCTGCAGGAAGTGCACCGGCCGCGTCGGGCTGGCGTTGAACTCGCTGTGCTCGATGCCGTGGCCGGCGCCCATCCATTGCAGTTCGCCGGCGCGGATCACACCGCCGCCGCCGCTGTCGTCGCGGTGCGACAGTTCGCCGTCCAGCACGTAGCTGAGGATCTCCATGTTCGCGTGCCGGTGTGGTTCGAAGCCCGCGCCGGGCGCCACCACGTCTTCGTTGATCACGCGCAGCGGGCCGAAGCCCATCCACGCCGGGTCGTAGTAGCGCGAGAACGAGAAGGCGTGGCGGCTTTCGAGCCAGTCGGCGCGGCTTTCACCGCGCGCGCCGGCCGGGCGGTCGAGGATCACGACGCTTACTTCGCGGGGGCCGCTTCGGCCTTGGGCACGCCGGCTTCCGTGGTGATGCGCAGGGCGACCTCGTCGCTGACCTTCGGGGCGAACAGGCCCAGGCCGAAGTCACTGCGCTTGATGGTCGCGGCGGCGTCGAAGCCGATGCGCGGCTGGCCGTCGCGGCCGGCGGCGGCCTTGTTGAGCGTCACATCAAGCACGACAGGCTTGGTCACACCACGCAGCGTCAGGTCACCGGTCACACGCAACTTGTTGTCGCCGGCGGCCTCCACCTTCGTGCTGGCGAACGTCGCATCGGGGAATTCATCGGTCTTGAAGAAATCCTTGCTGCGCAGGTGCTCGTCGAAATCAGCGACGAAGCCGGTCATGCCGGTCAGCGGCAGGGTCACCTTGACCGACGACTGGCCGACGTTGTCCGCGTCGTACACGATCGTGCCGTCGGCCTTGCCGAAGTGCGCGGACGGCTTGGAGAAGCCGAAGTGGTCCCAGGTGGCGATGACGTTGGTGTGGTTCGGATCGATCTTGTACGACACCGGCGCCGCGAAGGCTTGGCCGGCGGCGAGCGCCAGTGCGGCGGTGAGGATCAGCTTGTTGAACATGGGGGGCTCCGTGTGTGTAGGGCAGGCGCGGTCGCGCCGGCGTAGGTGCATGCGTCTGCGATCAGGCGATGTGGGCCACTTCGTCGAAGGCCAGCCGCGGCGAGCGGGGGAAGATCTTCGCCGGATCGGCGTGGCCCAGATTGACCAGGAAGTTGGATTTCCAGGACGTGCCGGCGAAGAAGGCTTCATCGACCATCGCGTTGTTGAAGCCGGACATCGGGCCGCAATCCAGGCCCAGCGCGCGCGCGGCCAGGATCAGGTAGGCGCCCTGCAGGCTGCCATTGCGCAGGCAGATCGTGCGCAGGTCCTCCTGCGACTTGCCGTCGAACCAGGAACGCGCATCGGTGTGCGGGAACAGGTAGGGCATCTTCTCGTAGAAGGCCATGTCGTAGGCCACGATCACGGTCACCGGCGCGGCCAGGGTCTTGGCGCGGTTGCCCTCGTCCATCGCCGGGCTCAAGCGCGCCTTGGCTTCGGCCGACTTCACGAAGACGAAGCGCGCGGGACAGGAGTTGGCCGTGGTGGGCCCCCACTTGAGCAGGTCGTACAGCGCATGCAGCTGTGCGTCGCTCACCTCGCCCAGGATCTCGTTGTGGGTGCGCGCGGTGCGGAACAGCCGGTCGAGCGAAGGTCCGGGCAAGGGCTGCGCCGGCGGGGTGGGGGCCATCGATGATCTCCGTGCAGGCCTGTGGGCCAAGACGGGGAAGTGTAGAGTCTGCCGCGTCAATCAGCGCGCGACGGCGCCGGAACGGATCGAACCCTTGACGGAACAACGCCTCGACGCCTGGCTCCTGAGCGACGGACATGCCGGCAACCTGCGGCAGGTCCAGGCCCTCGCGCACGCCGCCGGCTGGCCCGCGCAGGAATGGATCGTGCGCACGCGCGCTCCGTGGCGCTGGTTCGCGCCGCGGATCGTCCCTGGCGCGGACGGCGCGTTCGACGACGCATTCAGCCAGGTGCTGAGGACGGCGGACCTGCGCGACGTGGTCGCGATCGGCTGTGGCCGCCAGGGCGCGCTCGCGACCCGCCTCATGCGCGAGCGCGGTTCGCGGGCGGTGCAGATTCTCGATCCGCGGATCGACGCTCGGCACTGGGACCTGGTGATCGCGCCCGCGCACGACGCGCTGCGCGGCGACAACGTCATCACGCTGCAGGGAAGCCTGCACCCGGTAGACGATGAGTGGCTGGCGGCGGGCCGCCAGGCCTTCCCCGTTTTCGGGCAGTTGCCCGGCCCACGCACGGCGCTGCTGCTGGGCGGGCCCAGCGCGCACGCGCGCCTGGACGAGGCCTTCTTCCTGCAACTGGCGCGAGACCTGTGCGACATCCTCCACGGGCAGGGAGGCAGCCTGCTGGCGACGGCGTCACGGCGCACGCCCGTGGCCCCGCTGGACACCATCCACGGGCAATTGGCGAGCTGGCCGGGGCAGTTCTGGCGCGGCGAGCAGGACGGCCGCAATCCCTACGCAGGCCTGCTGGGATGGGCGGACCGCATTGTCTGCACCGCCGAGTCGGTCAACCTGCTGAGCGAAGCGGCCGCCACCCGCGTGCCCCTGTTCGTTGCCGGCATCGATCGCGTCGCCGGCCGTCCCCGGCGTTTCGTCGATGCCCTGCTGGACAGCGGCCGTGCGCGGCCCTTTGCCAGTGACCTGGCGCCCTATGCGGTTGCACCGCTGCGCGAGACCCCGCGCGTGGCCGCCGAAGTGTGTCGTCGCCTGGGCATGCCCGCCCCCGGTTAGATCCAGCGCTGCGCGCCACGGCCTCAGGCCGCCGGTGCCAGCACCAGATCGAGCTCGCGCAGCGCCGCTTTGATTGCCGCGCGAGCGGCCTCCACGTCCGCATCGAGCGGCACGCGCCGCGAACGCCGATCCAGCGTGCAGTCCAGCCCTCGCGCGAGCAGCGTGGCATGGGCCTGGCGCAGCGCGTGCGCGATATCGACCGGCAGAAGGCCGGCGTCGGTGAGTGCGTCGATCAGGGCCAGCGTGTTGCGCGGCCCGGTCAGGCCGGGGTGCGCATGCGCATGCATCAGCACCAGCGCCTGCAGCAGGAACTCCAGGTCCACCAGGCCGCCTTCGCCCTGCTTGAGGTCGAACGCGGAGGCATCGCTGCGATCGAGCTCCGCGCGCATGCGCTGGCGCATCGCGGCGACGTCTTCGCGAACGCGCGCCGGTTCACGCGGCCGCGCCAGCGTCTGCGCGCGCACCTGTTCGTAGTCCTCGCACAGGCCGGGGTCACCGGCGATGTAGCGGGCGCGCACCAGGGCCTGGTGCTCCCAGGTCCAGGCGCGTTCGCGCTGGTAGTCGCTGAAGCTGGCCAGCGAGGACACCAGCAGGCCTTTCGCTCCGTCCGGCCGCAGCCGCACGTCCACTTCGTACAGGCGACCGGCACCGGTCACCGCGCCGAGCAGGCCGACGATCTTCTGCGCCAGGCGCGCGAACCAGCGCGCCGCGTCCAGCGGACGCGCGCCGTCGGAATGCGCCTGCGCCGGCGCGTCGTACAGGAACACCAGGTCGAGATCCGAACCGAAGCCCAGCTCCTCGCCCCCGAGGCTGCCGTAACCCAGCACCGCGAACCGCGCGCCGTCGATGCTGCCATGCGTACCGGTGACCTCGTGCTCGGCCACCCGCAGCACGCTCTGGACCACCGCATCGGCCAGCCACGCCAACTGCCGCGCCGAATCGACCGCGCTCTGCCGGCGGTCACGCGCGGCCAGTGCGATGCGGAAGCTCAGGGCCTGCCGTACTTCGTTGAGCGCCTGCAGCACCGACTCGGTGTCGTCATCGACCGGCACCTGGGCGCAGGCGGCGTGCAGTGCGTCGCGCCCGGGCAGCGTGCCGGCGATGCGCGCATCGAGCAGCTCGTCGAGCAGCAGCGGATAGGCGGCCAGGCGCTCGGCGAGCAGCGCGCTGTGGGCGACGGCGTCCACCAGCCGCTGCAGCGCGACGGGTTGTTCGTCGAGCAGCGCCAGGTAGGCACTGCGGCGCAGGATGTTCTGCAGCAGCGCCAGCAGGCGCCGCAGGGCGAGCATCGGATCGCGCGCGCCGGCCGCTGCCTGCAGCAACGCGGGCAGTACCCGATCCATGCGCGCGCGCGTGGCGTCGGACAGGCCCTTGACGCCGGGGCTGCGGGCCAGGTCGCGGAGCAGGGTGTCGGCGGTCTCCAGGTCGGCGAACCCGGCCTGCGCCAGCGCCGTGACATCGCCTGCCTCGGGCAATGCGCGCCAGTACGTGGCCAGGGCGTCGGGCGCTGTCGTAGCCCGTCGCGGCGCCAGCAGGGCGTCGAATTCGCCGGTGACGCGCGCGCGCACCGTATCGAGCTCCCCGCGCAGAGCCGTCCAGTCCGGATGGCCCAGTCCGAGCGCCACGCGCAGGCGATCGGTCTCGCGGTCCGGTAGGGCGTGGGTCTGCGCATCGCGCAGCATCTGCAGGCGGTTCTCCAGCTTTCGCAGCGACAGGTACGACGCCGCGAGCGCCTCGCCGGTTTCCCCAGACACGTGCCCGGCCGCCACGAGCGCCTGCAGCGCCGGCAACAGGCGTCGCTCGCGCAGCTCGGCTTCCCGTCCGCCGCGGATCAGCTGCAACGCCTGCACGAGGAACTCGATCTCGCGGATGCCGCCGGGACCCCGCTTGATGTCGTCGGCCAGCTCCTTGCGCGCAACCTCGGCGCTGATCGCCGCCTTCATCGCCCGCAGGCCGTCGAGTGCGCCGTAGTCGAGGTAACGCCGGTACACGAACGGACGCAGCGTGGCGAGGAAGCGTTCGCCGGCCTCCGCATCGCCGGCCACGGGACGGGCCTTCTGCCACGCGTAGCGCTCCCAGTCGCGGCCTTCGTGCTGGAAGTACTGCTCCATGGCCGGGAACGACCACGCCACGCGCCCGACGTTGCCGTAGGGGCGCAGGCGCAGGTCGACACGATGGCAGAAGCCGTCGGCGGTCACCTCGTCGAGCAGTTTGGCCAGCTGCTGGCCCAGGCGGGCGTAGTAGGTCTCGGCGGCCAGCGGACGCGCGCCGTCGGACTCACCGTCGGCCTCGTAGGCGTAGACCAGGTCGACGTCTGAACTGAAGTTCAGTTCACCGCCGCCGAGCTTGCCCAGGCCGAACACGACCATGCGTTGTGCCCGGCCATCGCCGTCGCGCACGACGCCGTGGCGTTGCGCGAAGTCGGCTTCCAGCACGTCCAGCGCGCGCTGCAGGCAGTGTTCGGCCAGCGCGGTGGTGCCGGCCAGTGTGTCAGCCACCGTATCCAGGCCCAGCACATCGCGCCACACCAGGCGGGTTGATTCGGCGGCACGATAGCGCCGCAGCAGGGCCGGCCAGTCGCCGCGGTTCTCCGCACCCAGTTCGGGCGGCGACGTCGCGGGTGCGCCGGCCAGCAGCCGGGGCAGCAACTCCGGCTGGCGAAGCAGGGTGTCGATGGCGAAGTCGCTCGCCAGTGCGACCCGGCGCACGCGTTCAGCCGCGTCAGCATCCTCGAGCAGCGCCGCGCAGGAGGGAATCGAATGCAGACGCTGCATCGCCGTACTGGATAGGGACTGGGCATCCATCATGGAGGTGATTCTGGCACGCAAAACAAAAGCGGCCGCCCGAAGGCGGCCGCTGGACTCACCGATGGTGCCGGATCAGTACTGCATGGCCTTGGCGGCGTTGACGCGACCGGCGCCGTAGGCGTCGTCGTTGCCCGGCTTGCCCAGGTCGTCGGCGGATGCGCGCAGGATGCGCTCGACTTCGGTCGGGGCCAGTTCGCCACCGTGCTTGCCGATGACCAGCGCGGCCACGCCCGACACGTGCGGCGCCGCCATGCTCGTGCCCGCCGACCAGCCCCAGCCGGTCAGGGTCGAACTGAGCACCATGTCGAAGGCCCAGCAGGGTGCGCCGACGCCGGCGACCACGCAGTTGGCCGTGCCCGGCAGGCGCCCGTCACCACCCGGAGCGCCGAACGAGATCGCCGACTGGCCGTAGTTGCTGTAGCTGGCCAGCGGATCCAGCGACACGCCCGGGTTGAGCGCCCAGCCGGCCGGCGCCAGCGCCGACACCGAGATGACGCCCGGCACCTGGGCCGGGAAGGCGCGCAGGTTGGCCCGGAAGCACGTGCCGTCCGTGTCGCACACGGCAACGCCCGCGTCGTGATCGAGGTCGCGTCCATCGTTGCCCGCCGACACGATCGTGATCGCATTCTGCGACCGCGCGTAGGCGACGGCGCGCTTGGTGGCGTTGATCAGTTCGGCGGTGTCCTTGCCGCCGACCTCGAGCCCGCCGCGCACGCCCAGGCTCATGTTGATCACGTCGGCGCCGTGGTCGGCCGCGTGGACGATGCCGCTGATGATGCCTTCGAAGCTGCCGCCACCGGTCGCGGCGCTGAGCACCTTGACCGCGATGAGCTTGGCTTCAGGCGCCACGCCGATGATGCCGGTGCCGTTGTCGGCACCCAGGATCGTGCCGGAGGTGTGCGTGCCGTGGCTGCTGCCGGAGGTGTTGCAGTAGCTGGGCTCGGTCGGCACGAAGGAAATCGAATCGGCCGCGAGCAGGTTGCCGGCAAGGTCCGGGTGGTTGCAACGGATGCCCGCGTCGAGCACCGCCACGCGCACGCCGGCGCCGCGATAGCCGGCGTTCCAGGCACCGGCGGCATCGATCGCCGCGTGGCCCCACTGCAGGTTGAAGAGGAAATCGTTCTCGCCGCCTGCATTGGGCGGGTTGGCGAAGTCTTCGCCGATTTCGTCGACGGTTTCCGGCAGCTGCGCCTGGAAGGCGATGTCGGGGACCACCGAACGCACGCCCGCGACCTTGGCGGCGCGGCCACGGAACGCGGTGTCGCTGGACTGCACGAAGGCGACGCCGATCTGCGGCAGACGGGAAGTGATGGTGCCGCCGGCGGCTTCGATCTTGCGCGCCAGCTGGGCGTCGAACGTGTTGCCCCTCGACTGGACCACATAGGTGGCCGCATGAGCGGAAGAGGCGCAGGCAAAACCAGCGAGTGCCATCGCGATGGCACAGGAAAGCTTACTCATGAGTTCTTGGATCCTTTGGTTGTCCCCGGGATGCGTGGGCCCAATCACGCCGGGCCGAGTCTAGGGGCAGAGCGGGCACTTCGCCTACTCCGTCACATTCCGGAGGGCTGCCGCATCGGACCACCGTCCACATGCGGGGGCCGGGGAGGCCGCAGGGCGACGGCGACCCAAGTTGGCGCGCATGAATGTCGCGCGCATAAAAAAGCCCGCTATCGGCCGTAACCGGTAGCGGGCTTTGCTCCCTCCCCCACGTCGGGATGCGAGCCGATCGTGAAGGAACCGTTATCACTTTTGCACGCTGCACTGCAAAACGATACTTGTCGGTATAGAAAGGCCGGCTTCATGAGCCGCGCGCCCCTCCAGACACGGCACGCAAGCGGCCATACTCCCGTCCCCTGCCACGGCTACCAGCCCATGCCTGCCGCCCACAGCGCCGCCGTAATCTGCCTCGCATTGTCGTTGGCCCTGGCCTGGGCGCATGCACGGTCCCATGCGCGCGCGCAGCCGCCGCTGAAGCTGGCAGCGAGCGCGGCCTTTCTCGTCGTCGCACTGGCGGCGGGCGCGCTCGACAGCGACTACGGCCGCCTCGTGCTCGTCGCCCTGGGCCTGGGGGCGGTCGGCGACGCACTGCTGCTCTCGCGCCGCAGTCCCCTGTTCCTGGCCGGGCTGGGCACCTTCCTGGTGGCGCATGCGGTGTACGCGATCGCGTTCGCGTTGCAGCCACAGGACCTGGCATGGCTGATCGGCGGCGCGATCGCCATGGCCGTCGTCGCGGTGATCGTCCTGCGCTGGCTGTGGGCGCGACTGCGCAGCGTTTACCAGCTCGCGGTGCCGGCCTACGTGCTGGCCATAGGCGCGATGGTGGCCACGGCGATGGGAACGGCCGCGGCCACGGGCCACGCCGGGATTGCCGCGGGCGCACTCGCCTTCGCCGCTTCCGACGTGGCAGTCGCACGCGAACGCTTTGTCGTCGCCAGCCCAGCCAACAAGATCTGGGGCTTGCCACTGTACTACCTCGGCAAGGTGCTGCTGGCGCTGTCGGTCGCCTTATCGTGACGGCGCGGCCCGGCGCCGCGGCGCTGCCGGGGTTACTCAGGCCGCCGCGCGACGCAGGCGCGGGAACGCTCGCACCGCGACGCCCCGTTGCGCGAGCACTTCCTTGGCCGCGATCTCGCCCGATTCGCAACCTCCTTCCATGAAGCCCTGCGTTTCCAGGGCGCAATGCTCACCGGCGAAGTGCAGGCCGCCAACCGCCTCGCCCATCACGCCACGCAGGCTCGACCAGTCGCCGGGCCGGAAACAGGCGTAGCTGCCGCGCGCCCAGGGCTGGGTGGGCCAATGCATGCGCACTTCGCGCGCGCCCTCGCGCGCGGCGAGCGCGCCGGGAAACACGTGCTCCAACGCGGCGCTGGCGGCGTCGGCCTGTTGGCGCGCCGTGCCCTTCCCAAGCTCCAGGCCGTGGCGTCCGCCCGTGAAGTTGGTGAGGATGCCGGAGGCCCCGGCCTGCTTGCGCGAGGTTTCCCACGTGGTCTGGTACGACAGGTCGCTCATCGACGCGCCGTTGGCGCCGCGATCGCGCCAGGGCCGCCGCGTGTACCCGATCATCAGCTTGGCATTGGTGCCATAGGCCAGCTGCGTGATCGCGTGGCGCTTGTGTGCCGGCAGTGTCGCATCGATGCGCACGTCGCGCAGCAGCGTGAAGGGCATCGCGAGGATCACCTGTCGCGCCTGTACTTCACGCGATGCCGTGCCGGTCCGGAACGACAGCGCGTAGCCATCTCCGCGCGCGGTGACCGATTCCAGTACCTCGCCCGTCGTGATCGCGTCGCTCATCCGCTGCCCGATCGCCTGCACCACCAGGTCATTGCCGCCGCGCACGTGGAAACGCTCGTCGCTCTCGCCGAAGATGCGGAACGCGTCCGGGTCGTCCGTGCCGGCGAAGGTCAGCAGGTTCAAGGCCGACTGCTCGTCGGCTTCGAGGCCCATCTCGGTCGTGTACGCCACCTCGATCAGTTCGCGCAGCCAGCCACTGACACCGTTGCGCTCCAGCCACTGCGTGATCGAGATCCCGTCCAGCGCCCGGAATGCCGGGTTTGTGTCGCGATAGTCCAGATCGCCGTCGCCCAGCGTGGCCACGTCGAGCTCGATCGCGCGCGCGACCGGGACGAAGGCGCGCACGATTTCATCCTCGCCCACCGCGCGCCCGTCGAAATGCCAGGCATCGTGGCCGGAGTCGCCCTCGAGCAGATCGTCCAGCACCAGGTCCAGTTCCCTGGCCAGCGTGCGCATGCGCATGTGGCCGGTGTCGATCAGCTCGCCGCCCAGTTCCACTACCTGGCCGTCGGGAAAGTGATTGCGCAGGCTGAGCATGCGGCCGCCCACGCGCGTGCTGGCCTCGAACACGCGCACGCGAACACCGGCCTGGCGCAGGCGCCACGCGGCGGTGAGGCCTGCGATGCCGGCGCCCACGATCACAACCTCGTCGCCTGTCGGGGCCGCGGGTCGCGGCAACTGCGCGCAACCGGTCAGCACCAGGCCCGCGCCAGCGCCCTGCAGGAATCGCCGGCGGGTGGCATCGACCCGCAGCTGCCGGCCGCGATCCAGGAACTCGTCGAGCGGCGCTTCGACGCGGGTCGAGGCGCGGGCAATGCGGGCTGCGCGCTGGAGCAGGCTGAAAAGCGGGGTGCGTGCCATGGGTTGTCCTTCACCGGTGCGGAAGCCGCATTGAACTCCATCCGGGGGGCACCGCGCGACCGGCTGGCCATCCCCGGTGGCGCAGCGACGCCATGTCCCCGTCGGCGGGATACCGGGAAGACCGCCCCCTTCCCAAGCGCAGGCGGCGATGAAGCCAGGTCATGGCCGTGCCTGCTGGTCGCGCGGGCGCGAGCCTGACCCATGGCGCGACTGCACCGGTACTCGGCGCGTGGCCGCGGCAGAGAGGAGGCGATTCAACGAGGTCGGACCGGTGCATCGCGGACACGTAGACGCACTTCGGAGTCAACTCCCTCGGGCGATCCCGACGTGCGATCGACAACGCCACGCGAAGATGGGATCGCCGCAGGGGCCGCCACCAGCACCACGGCGTGGACGACGGACGCCAATTGGCGACGGGATGTCAGCGAGAAATCCGGGCGCGATGGTGTCTCGGCCGCGGTGTTGCCATGGGTCAGGTCCGAAGGCGCCGACACACGGGTGGCCATCCGACGATAATCTTTTTGGCGGGGGTCACCCACGCAGGGGATGCACGCGGAGTGAAGCGATCTCGCACACGACCGCCCGCTGTACGCGGTGCAGCCGCAATTGCGCACCCCGGCTGACCATCACTCCTCAGCGCCCAATCCCCGATCGCCGCAAGCCTGCAGCGTGCGCCTTACCCGTCATCGTGCGCGCCTGATCCACGCGTCCTGGTTGCCAGGCGCGTGGCGGGCTTGTCTCACTCGTTGTCTTTCACTCCGCACTGCCTCGCGGATGCGGGCGTCACCGCCATCCGCATCCGCGGGCTCGTGCGCGTTGCCTGGGGGCTCTCAACGGCCCAGTTGCACTTCGAACGCCACCCGGCGGCCGTCCATCTCGCCTTCAATCAGGATCGGCTGTCCGGCCATCAGCCGGTCATAGCGGTCCTGGCCCAGCGCGCGAATGACCTTCGCCGACGTGCGCGAATGGTCCTGGCGGAACTGGTAGTACGTGAGGGGCGACCAGCCCATCAGCTGGCGAACTTCGGTTTCACTGATGCCCACAGCCTTGGCCAGCGCCTTTGCCTGGGCGTTGCCCGCCATTGCGATACCCGGTGCGGCCGCAGCGGCCAGCACGAGCAGCAGGCTCAACGTTGTCTTTCTTTTCATCTGCGTGTCCTCGTTTGGGTGGACGCTGTGCGTCCGCGACTGAGTGTGTGCATGCCCGTCGGATGCGAAATGCGCATCGCAAGAGGGCGCCGCATTGCGGCATTGCACGTTCGTCGCCCGCTGCATGATCGAAGTGTCGCGGGCAGCCGATGTGTTTGGATCGGCAGGGACGTTATGCGCCCGCGAAACGATGCAAGGCAGTGCCGGAAGTGGCATGACTTTCGTCATCGCGCGACGAACGGTGCAACGCGACGCATGTTTCACGCATCAGGTGGCAGGCCTTATGCGAATACATCGCCTTCACGACAATGATCGCGCGTCCGCGCGCCAACAGGATCCACGTGCGCGCCCATGCGCTGCATGTTCCATGCCGGATGTGTGCGCAGGCGCCAAACCCTGCGTTTCATGGCGGCCCGCACGGTCGAGCCGGACGCGACAAACGGCCCATGCCGTGCGGCCAACAAAAGAAAAGCCCCGCATCGCTGCGGGGCTCTTCCAACTGCGCGAATGCGCGGGAGCGGAATCAGAAATCCATGCCGCCCATGCCGCCCATGCCACCGCCGCCCGGCATCGCCGGTTCATCCTTCTTCGGCTGTTCGGCGACCATGGCTTCGGTCGTGATCATCAGGCCGGCGATCGATGCCGCGTTCTGCAGTGCAGTACGCGTGACCTTGGTCGGATCCAGGATGCCGAACTCGATCATGTCGCCGAACTCGCCATTGGCGGCGTTGTAGCCGAACGCGCCCGTGCCTTCCATCACCTTGTTGAGGATCACCGACGGCTCGTCACCGGCGTTGGTGACGATCTCGCGAAGCGGGGCTTCCATCGCGCGCAGGGCGATCTGGATGCCGTGGTTCTGGTCTTCGTTGATGCCCTTGAGGTTCTTGATGGCGGCCTTGGCACGCAGCAGCGCCACGCCGCCGCCCGGGACGATGCCTTCTTCCACGGCAGCGCGGGTGGCGTGAAGCGCGTCTTCGACGCGGGCCTTCTTTTCCTTCATCTCGACTTCGGTCGCGGCGCCCACCTTGATCACGGCCACGCCGCCGGCCAGCTTGGCCACGCGCTCCTGCAGCTTCTCGCGGTCGTAGTCCGAGGAGGTTTCCTCGATCTGCGCCTTGATCTGCTTGATGCGCGCTTCGATGCCGACGTGTTCGCCGGCGCCGTCGATGATGGTGGTGTTCTCCTTGGAGACCTGCACCTTCTTCGCGCGGCCCAGATCCTTGATCGTGGCCTTTTCCAGCTGCAGGCCCACTTCCTCGGAGATCACGGTGCCGCCGGTCAGCACGGCCATGTCTTCCAGCATCGCCTTGCGACGGTCGCCGAAGCCCGGGGCCTTGACGGCGCAGACCTTGACGATGCCGCGGATGGTGTTGACCACCAGGGTGGCCAGCGCCTCGCCTTCGACTTCCTCGGCGACGATCAGCAGCGGCTTGCCCGCCTTGGCGACGCCTTCCAGCACCGGCAGCAGCTCGCGCACGTTGGAGATCTTCTTGTCGTGCAGCAGGATGAACGGATCTTCCAGTTCGGCCTGCATCGACTGCTGGTTGTTGATGAAGTACGGCGACAGGTAGCCGCGGTCGAACTGCATGCCCTCGACGACGTCGAGTTCGTTGTCCAGGCCCGAGCCGTCTTCGACGGTGATCACGCCTTCCTTGCCGACCTTGTCCATCGCCTGGGCGATCAGGTCGCCGATGTTGGCGTCGGAGTTGGCCGAGATGGTGCCGACCTGGGCGATTTCCTTGCTGGTCGAGGACGGCTTGGAGATCTTCTTCAGCTCTTCGACGGCCGACACGACGGCCTTGTCGATGCCGCGCTTGAGATCCATCGGGTTCATGCCCGCGGCGACGGCCTTCATGCCCTCGCGGATCAGCGCCTGCGCCAGCACGGTGGCGGTGGTGGTGCCGTCACCAGCGTTGTCGGAGGTCTTGGAAGCCACTTCCTTGACCATCTGCGCGCCCATGTTCTCGAACTTGTCGGACAGTTCGATTTCCTTGGCGACGGAGACGCCGTCCTTGGTGATGGTCGGGGCGCCGTAGCTCTTCTCGAGCACGACATTGCGGCCCTTCGGGCCCAGCGTGGCCTTGACGGCGTTGGCGAGCACGTTCACGCCGCGCAGCATCTTGGTGCGCGCGTCTTCGCCGAAGCGGATTTCTTTTGCAGCCATGGGGTGTTTACCTCAGAAGCGGAAATGGGAATGGGGAGGCAGGTGCGAAGCGGCGGCGGAGAGCCCTTCGGGGCGGGCAAGCGGCGGTACGCTCGTGCCGGCCCCGGCGGGCGCCTGCGCCCGTGACATCAGCCGATGAGGGCGAAGATGTCGTCTTCCTTCACCACCAGGTATTCGTTGCCGTCCAGCTTCACTTCCGTGCCGCTGTACTTGCCGAACAGGACCTTGTCGCCGACCTTGACCTTCGGCGCGCGGACGTTGCCGTTGTCGAACACCTTGCCGTCGCCGACGGCGACGACTTCACCCTTGATCGGCTTCTCGGTGGCCGAATCCGGGATCACGATGCCGCCCGCGGACAGCTTCTCTTCTTCCATGCGCTTGATGACCACGCGGTCGAACAGCGGCTTGATATTCATGGCAACCCTCACATAAGTCTTTGGAAAGGCGGGAAAAATGCTCCGCAATTGGCACTCGCCCCAAGGGAGTGCCAGAAACGGGGCGTAGAAAGACCCGGCGAGCCGGGACTGGCAGCAGATGGGGGGCGGCGTTCAGCGTTTCAAGGGCCCGAGGCGAAATTGCCGTCGGGAAGGGCTATCCGGGGGGCCACGCGACTGCGGCCAGCCCCGAAGGTGTGGCCGCGCGCGCAAAAAGAAAGGGCGCGAACCGGAGTTCGCGCCCTTTCTGGCCTGGAGGGCTCGTCAGCCTGGCGCCGTCCTGCGCCGCTTTCCCCGAGCCTGGCGACATCAATGTCTTGCCGGTCCTGTTTATTCGGCCCGTGTGGGCGTCCTTGGGTCCCGAAATCGGCGGTTTCCGGGGCCCTCAAAAAAAAGAAAGAGCGCGGACAGGGGTTCGCGCTCTTTCTGGCTTGGAGAGGGCCGTCCTCAGCTCGGCGCGCTCCTGCGCCGCGTCTCCTTACCTGACCTCTTGTCGACGCCGACATCCTTGCCGGACGAGTCCAATCTCCGCCGATCCCCCGGCGATGTCTACTGTGAGGCACGTCTCATTTGTTGACTTTGGGTATCGGGCGGCCTCCAATACCACATGATTTGTGGATTCCGCGTCGATTCACACTGGACGAGGGTGACCAAGAGCGCACGTCGTATGGTGTCTTTTGGTAACGAGGTGAATTTAGGTAACATTTGCCGGTTCTGGCCGCTTTTGGCTGCGGTGCCGGCCTCAAGGAGGGGATCCAGGGCATGACTTCGCAACAACGCATCCGCCTCGCCCGCCGCCATGCCGGGCTGTCCCAGGCCGCGCTGGCGACCGCCGTCGGGGTCCAGCGCAGCGCGGTGAGCCACTGGGAAGCCAACAACGGCAAGCACCCCAGCGTGACCCACATGCGCGAGCTGGCCATGGCCTGCGGCGTGCAGTTCGAGTGGCTCGCCACGGGACGCGGCAAGATGAGCCTGTCGGAGGACACGGCCCTGGACTCGGTGGCCGCGGCGGATGCACTCCTCATCGAGGATCCCATCGAGCTGCGGCTGATCCTGGCCTTCCGCGACGCGCCCACCCGGTCGCGGGCACCGCTGGTGGAAGTTATCGAGCAGCTGGCCTCGCTGCGGACCGGCCGTCGCGCGGGCGGCACGCGCGCCTGAGGCGGCGGCCATGGCGTTGCCGCACCGCCGCGTGCGGGTTGTCATACGCGCTGGCTAGAGTCGCCCGTTCCGCCGCACGGGAGCTACAGGGATGTCGTCCAGGATCGTTCGCAGCATTGCCGCCGGCGCATGCGCCGTCGTTCTCCTCACCACGCCGGGCCGCGCCCTGGCCGAAGTCTTCATCAACGAGATCCACTACGACGATGCCACCGCCAGCGGCGACGTCGGCGAACGCATCGAGATCGTGGCCACCGCCGGCGAAAGCCTGGCCGGCTACCGCGTCCATCTGTACAACGGCAGCACGCCGTCGGCCGCGGTGGCCTACGACAATGACCCGGTGCCCACCGGCAGCCTGGTGACCTGCGGCGCGCCGGTGCGGGTGGCCACCGTCAGCTACCCCGCCAACGGCATCCAGAACGGCGCCAACGATGCCGTCGCGCTGGTCGACGCCGCCGGCGGGCTGGTGCAGTTCCTCAGCTACGAAGGCCCGGTGACGGCCGCCAGCGGCCCGGCCGCGGGTCGCACCAGCACCAACCTGGCCGTCTCCGAAACCGGCTCTACGCCGGCGGGCACGTCGCTGCAACTGGGCGGCAGCGGCAACCGTTACGCGCAATTCGCATGGCAGGCTTCGACGGCGCATACGTTTGGCACCTGCAACCGCAACCAGGGCTTCATTGCGCCCAATCCACCCCCGACCATCACCGCCACGACGCCCACCGATGGGGCGACGGGTGTCGCGCCGGCCAGCGACCTGGCCGTGAGTTTCAGCGAGCCGGTGACCTTGTCCAGCGGCGCGTTCGCGCTGCAGTGCACGCAGTCGGGAACTGTCCCTCTGAGCCACCCGGCCAGCGGCAGCAGCTTCGCGATCAGCACGGGCGCCACGCTGGCCGGCAACGAGAGCTGCACGTTTACCGTGCGCGCGCTGCAGGTCACCGACAGCGGCGGCGCGAAGCTCGCGCAGGACCGGGTCGTGGGCTTCACCGTCGCCAGCAGTGGCGGCACCGGCTACTACGCGCACGTCAACACCTCCAGCGCGGGCCAGCTGCGCTGCTCCCTGCACGCCACGATCCGCGGCCATACCGCCTACCCTTACAGCGGCGGCACCACCAACACCTGGAGCATCCTGGAGATCGCCGACGAGGATCCGGCCAACGCGGGCCGCGTCCTGGATGTGTACCGCAACCGCAGCTATCTCAAGGGCAGCGAACGCGCCGGCACCGGTACCGGGCTGACCTACAACCGCGAACACACCTGGCCCAACTCGCTGGGCTTTGGCAGCACGACCGGCGACATGGGGCTGCCGTACGCGCCGTACACCGACACCCACATGCTCTACCTCAGCGACACGACCTGGAATGCCGATCGCGGCAACAAGCCCTATGCGGACTGCGCCGTTGCCGCGGGCTGCGGCGAGCGGGTGACCGAAGCCAACGGCGGTTTCGGCGGCGGCAGCGGCGTGTATCCGGGCAATTCCAACTGGGTGAAGGGGCCCGACGGCAACGGCGGATCGTTCCAGGCCTGGGGCCACCGCAAGGGCGACATCGCGCGCGGCGTGCTCTACATGGCCATCCGCTACGAAGGCGGCCGCGATCCCAACACCAACCAGTCCGAACCGGATCTGGAACTGACCGACGACCGCAGCCGGATCGTGATCACCTCAGCCTCGCCGGCGTACATGGGCCTGCTCTCGACCCTGCTGGCCCTGGCACCAGGCGGACCCGCCGGATGCGCACGAGCGCGAACGCAACGAGGTGGTGTACAGCTTCCAGGGCAACCGCAACCCCTTCATCGACCACCCGGAGTGGGCGACGGCGGCGCTGTTCAATTCGGCCAAACCAGCCAGTTGCCAGCTCAACTGACGCGACGCGAACCGCACCGGCCGGGCCACCGCCCCTCGCCGGTGCGGCCCCCCATCCGCCGATGCGAGGCGGCGGACCCTCGGCCCGGATCGGGTTGCGTCCATGACGGCCCCGGCGCCCCCCGCCGGGTGCCGGCTCCGGCCGACTGGCGGTCACGATGGCCACGTCGGGTCGCCCCCGGACCATCCCCGTACAATTGCAACCCATGACCGTCCTGCTCGCCTGCAGCACCTGCCCCGACGCCGAAACCGCGGCCGCGATCGCACGGACGCTGGTCGAGGAAGGCCTGGCGGCCTGCGTCAACCAGCTGCCCGGCGTGGCATCCACCTACCGCTGGCAGGGCGCGGTCGAAACCGCCAGCGAAGTACTTCTGCTGATCAAGACCACGGGCGAACGTATGGAGGCGCTGACCGCGCGCCTGCGCCAGCTGCATCCGTATGAACTGCCGGAGCTGGTCGCGGTCGAAGTGCGCGCCGGCCTGCCCGATTACCTGGCGTGGGTGGCGGCGCAGACCTCCCCCCGCGACGACGACACCTTGACCTGATGCCTGTTTCCTCCACCTCCGGCCGGCGCCTGTCCGCCGCTTTCGCCTTCGTCCTCAGCGCCTGCAGCCTGCTGCTGCCGACGCCGGCGCGCGCGGGTAGCTGCACCGATGACCAGGACCTGATGGCGGTCGAGGAGGCCTTCGTCCTGCAGGCCAGCGCTCCGTCCGATGGAGCGATCCGGCTGGCCTGGAAGGTCGCGCCCGGCTGCTATCTGTATCGCCACCAGATCAAGGTGCAGGCCGAGAAGGGATTCGACGCACAGGCGCTGCAGCTGCCGGCCGGCGAAGTGCACCAGGACGAGTTTTTCGGGCGGGTGGAGACCTACCGCAACGAACTGGTCGCGATGCTGCCCGGCAAGGCCACCGGCGCGACCGCCACCCTGCGCGTGCGCTACCAGGGCTGCGCCGATGCCGGCATCTGCTATCCGCCGCAGACCCGCACCCTGACCGTCCCACTCGCCGGCGCGGCCGCGGCGGCGGATTCGCCTGCATTCCCCAACCTGTTCGGCCGCGCGTCGGGCCCGCCCGTGGGCCGCGGCCTGCTGCCGCCCGCCGGGCCCGGAGCGGTGGACGCCGCGCCCCTGCCCCCCGAGCAGGCCTTCGGATTCGAAGCCATCGTCGGCGACGGCAACACGCTCCTGCTTCGCTTCAGTCCCGCGCCCGGCTACTACCTGTATCGCGACAAGACCTCGCTGAAGCTCGACGCCGCCGCGGCGAAGGCGGGCATCACGGCGGGGCGCGCGCCCTGGCCGCGCGGCGCGGCGCACCGCGACGAACATTTCGGCCAGGTGGTCGTGTACTTCCAGCCGATCGAGCTGCCGCTCCCCCTGGTGCGCACCGGCACTGGCGCCGCGCGGGTCACGCTGACCGCGAATTTCGAGGGTTGCCAGACCGACGGGATCTGCTACCCGCCGATGACGCGCACGGTGGCACTGTCGCTGCCGGCGGGCACGCTGACGGCCGCCGCGGGGTCGGCGGCCGCCGAGCTGCCGGGCGGCACCGCGTCTGTCGAGAGCACGTCTGTAGAGAGCACGTCTGTAGAAGGCACGCCCGTCGACGGCACCTCCGGCAGCGGCACGTCGATCGCCGCGACCACGCCGTCGGCCGCGTCTGCGTCGACAACCAGCGCCGCTCCGAACGCCGGCGGTCAAATGTCATCACCGGCCGAGGCCCCGCCCGCCCTGGCCGAAGACAGCCGCCTGGCCGCCGAACTGGCAGGCAAGCATCCGCTATGGACGCTGCTGGTGTTCTTCGCGATGGGCCTGGGCCTGTCGTTCACGCCCTGCGTGTACCCGATGATCCCGATCCTGTCGGGCCTGATCGCCGGCCACGGCCCCGGGCTCGGCGCCGGTCGCGCGCTCGCGATGTCCTTCGTGTACGTGCTTGCCAATGCGCTGGTGTTCACCGCGGCCGGGGTCATCGCCGGTCTGCTGGGCGCCAACCTGCAGGTGATCTTCCAGAAGCCCTGGGTGATCGTGCTGTTCGCGGCGCTGTTCGCCGCCTTGGCGATGTCCAGTTTCGGCCTGTACGAACTGCAGATGCCCAACGCCCTGCGGGCACGCCTGGGCGAGGTGAGCGATCGCCAGCGCGGCGGCTCCTGGCTGGGCGTGGCCACGATGGGCGCGCTGTCGGCCCTGATCGTCGGCCCCTGCGTCGCGCCGCCGCTGGCGGCCGCCGTGCTCTATATCGGCCAGACCCAGGACCCGGTGCTGGGCGGCGCGGCGCTGCTGCTGCTGGGGTTGGGCATGGGCGTCCCGCTGCTGTTCTTCGGCGTCGCCGTCGGCAAGGGCATGCCCACCAGCGGCCCGTGGATGGTGGCCGTGCAGCGCGTGTTCGGCTTCGTCTTCCTCGGTGTGGCGGTGTGGATGCTGTCGCGGATCCTGCCCGGCGCGATTTCGCTCGCCCTGTGGGGCGCCCTGCTGCTGGGCGCCGCGGCGATGCTGGGGCTGATGGTGGCGCGTCCCGGCGCACGCGACGGCGCGCGCACGGTCGGCTGGGTGGTGGTGGCGATGCTCGCCATTGCCGGCACCGCGCAGTTCGCCGGCGCGCTGGCCGGCAGCCACGACCCGCTGCAACCGCTGGCGGGACTCAAGCGCGGCTCGGCGCCGCCGCGGGCGCTGGCGTTCACCCCGATCAAGTCCAGTGCCGACCTCGACCGCGAACTGGCCCAGGCCGCAGCGGTGGGCCAGCCGGTCCTGCTCGACTTCTATGCCGACTGGTGCGTCGCCTGCAAGGAAATGGAGCGCGACACCTTCCCGGTGCCGGCCGTGCGCGACGCGCTCGCCGGATTCCGCCTGCTCAAGGCCGATGTCACCGCCAACGACGCCACCGACCAGGCCTTGATGAAGCGGCTGGGCATCCACGGCCCGCCCGCGACGCTGTACTTCGTCGAGGGTCGCGAACGGCGGGAGCTGCGGCTGTTCGGCTTCGAACCGGCGGACAAGTTCGTCGAACGTGCCGGCCGCGTCAGCGGAGCAGCACCTCCGTGACGCCGGCACGATGAAGCCGACGGTGAAGGTGTTGCTGGTCGCGGTCGCAGCCGGCGTCCTGGGGGCTGCGGCGGGCCTGTGGTTCAACGGCCCCGGGCCCCTGCTGCGCAGCGAACTCGGCCAGCGGGCGCTCCACGAAGTCCTCGAGGCCTCCGCGCCCGCCCCACCGGCGGGGGTGCCGGTGGCCGAACGCGGCGGGCTCGTGCCGTCTTTCTCCCTGCCCGACCTGGCCGGCCGCAACGTCAGCGTGCCCGCCGCATGGTCCGGCCGGCCGGTGCTGGTGAATCTCTGGGCCAGCTGGTGCGGCCCCTGCATCCGGGAGATGCCGGAGCTGGACCGCTTCGCCACCCGCCAGGGCGCCACCGGCGTGCAGGTGATCGGCATCGCGCTGGATGAGCGCGAGGCCGTCCTGCGCTTCCTCGAGTCCACGCCCGTGGGCTACCCGATCCTGCTGGACACCCCCGGGCCCGGCGACGCCGGCGTCCGCCTGGGCAACCCCAGCGGCGTGCTTCCCTACACCGCGCTGATCGACGCGCGGGGCCGGCTGGTGAAGGAGAAGATTGGCCCGTTCGAGGCCGGCGAAGTCGAGGCCTGGCTGGACTGAACGGCCGGCAATTTAGAGCGGCCGCTCCAACAACTGTGTAATTCCTCCCAACTTCGCCGATACGGCGCCGAACGTCTGGACACCGGTTCCGCCATGGGCGACACTGCCGGCCTTCCGCGCTTTCGGCCCTGGTGGCAATGGCACAGCTCCTGGTCCTGCATGGCCCGAACCTCAACCTGCTCGGCACACGCGAGCCGGGGGTCTATGGCCACGCGACGCTCGAGCAGATCGATGCCCAGCTGCAGGTGCAGGCGACGCAGGCCGGACATGCGCTGTCCTCGTTCCAGAGCAACGCCGAGAGCGCGCTGGTCGAACGCATCCAGGCCGCCCGCGAGGACGGCACCGCCTTCATCGTGATCAATCCGGCGGCCTACACGCACACCAGCGTGGCCATCCGCGATGCCCTGGCGGCGGTCGCGCTGCCTTTCATCGAAGTGCACCTGTCCAATCCGCACGCCCGCGAACCGTTCCGGCACACCAGCTTCGTCAGCGACCTCGCCGTCGGCGTGATCGCCGGATTCGGCGCCGACAGTTACCGCTACGCGCTCGACGCCGCACTGGCCCGCCTCGCAAGGGCGCCGTCCCTCCCTTCCGCGTCTCCACCGGCAGCCTGAAGCCGGCTGCGGCGCTCGCGCCGCCCGGCTGCCCGCCCGCCTTTTTTCGCCAACCGTTTTCCTTTTAGCCAGAGGCCCACCATGGACCTGCGCAAGATCAAGAAGCTCATCGACCTGCTGGAAGAGTCCAACCTCGCCGAAATCGAGATCAAGGAAGGCGAAGAGTCCGTCCGCCTGGCCCGCACGCCCAAGGGCACGATGGTCGCCCAGCCGATGATGCAGGCCGCCCCGGTGGCCGCACCGGCGCCGGTGATGCCCATGGCCGGTCCGACCGAGGCGGCCAGCGGTGGCTCGCCCAAGGCGGCCTCGGACCTGCCGCCGGGCCACGTCGTGCGTGCGCCGATGGTCGGTACGTTCTACGCATCCCCGGCACCGGACAAGCCGGCCTTCGTCACCGTCGGCCAGTCGGTCAAGGCCGGCGAGACCCTGGGCATCATCGAGGCCATGAAGATGTTCAACCCGATCGAGGCCGATGTCGCCGGCACGGTCGTCAAGGTCCTGGTCGAGACCGGGCAGCCGATCGAGTTCGATCAGCCGCTGTTTGTCATCGGGTGAACGGCGCAGGGAGCGGCGCTCAGGGCACACCACCCTGTCCCCGTGTCATTTCCCTGTATCCCCGTTTCCCGTTCCCGCCTTTGAGAACACCCCATGCTCGATAAAGTCGTCATCGCCAACCGCGGCGAAATCGCGCTGCGCATCCTGCGCGCGTGCCACGCGTTGGGCATCCGGACGGTCGCGGTGCATTCCACCGTCGACCGCAACCTCAAGCACGTCGCCATGGCCGACGAATCGGTGTGCATCGGCCCCGCGCCGTCCACCGACAGCTACCTCAACATGGCGCAGATCATCGCCGCCGCCGAGGTCACCGACGCGCAGGCCATCCACCCGGGCTACGGCTTCCTGTCCGAAAACGCGGACTTCGCCGAGCGCGTGGAGCAGTCCGGCTTCATCTTCATCGGCCCCAAGGCCGACACCATCCGCCTGATGGGCGACAAGGTCGAGGCGATCAAGGCCATGCAGGCCGCGGGCGTGCCCTGCGTGCCCGGCAGCGGCGGCCCGCTGGGCGACGACGCGGCGACCAACATCAAGATCGCGCGCGAGATCGGCTACCCGGTCATCGTCAAGGCCGCCGGCGGCGGCGGCGGCCGCGGCATGCGCGTGGTGCATACCGAAGCGCACCTCAACGCCGCGGTCCAGACCACCAAGACCGAAGCCAAGGCGGCCTTCGGCAACGACATGGTCTACATGGAGAAGTTCCTGGAGAATCCGCGCCACGTGGAGATCCAGGTGCTCGCCGACGGCCAGGGCGGCGCGATCCACCTGGGCGAGCGTGACTGCTCCATGCAGCGCCGCCACCAGAAGGTCGTCGAGGAAGCGCCGGCGCCGGGCATCACCCTTGAGCAGCGCGCGGAGATTGGCCGCGTGTGCGTGGAAGCATGCATCCGCATCGGCTACCGCGGCGCCGGCACGTTCGAGTTCCTCTACGAGGACGGCCGCTTCTATTTCATCGAGATGAACACCCGCATCCAGGTGGAGCACCCGGTCACCGAACTGGTCACCGGCATCGACCTGGTGCGCGAGCAGCTCAACATCGCCGCGGGCCACAAGCTGTCGATCAAGCAGAGCGACATCGTGCTGGAAGGCCACGCGATCGAATGCCGCATCAATGCCGAGGACCCCGACACCTTCATGCCGTGTCCGGGCCTGATCCAGCACTTCCACGCCCCGGGCGGCCCGGGCGTGCGCGTGGACAGCCACATCTACGAAGGCTACCGCGTGCCGCCGAACTACGATTCGATGATCGGCAAGCTGATCGTGCATGGCCCCGACCGCGAGACCGCGATCGCGCGCATGCGCGTGGCGCTCAGCGAGATGGTGGTGGACGGCATCAAGACCAACATCCCGCTGCAGCAGCGGATCCTGGCCGACATCGGTTTCCAGCAGGGTGGGCAGAACATCCATTACCTGGAAAAGCGGTTGAAGGAACAGAAGGAAAAGTCGATCTCGATGGCGTAAGCCACGTCGGGATGCGTTGCCACTTGCCCCGCGGATGCGGGGCAAGTCGTTTGTGGGGGGCGAGCTACCGGAATCCGCAAGCGCGGACTGGAGCGCCGCCACCTCTCGTGCCGCGATCGAGGCCGATACCCGCCAGTCGCCGCCGCCTTGCAGAGCCCAGGTGGACGCGAGGTCCCGCGGGCTTGTCCGCCGGCGTACGCCTGGTGTGCAGGCCGCGAAGCCGTGCGCTACCTTTGCGCCACGGTCACCGACCGCAGGGGATTCCATGTCCGACGCCTCGCCCGCGCGCCTGCGCCGCGCCGCCAAAACGCAGCTGGACACCACCGTGGTGGGCATCGAACTCACCCTGATCAGCATCATCCAGGGCCTGGCGCTGGGCGTGCTGGCCGCGAGCGCCGTCAAGCCGATCGTGCAGCTGCAGTGGGACGCGTGGCCTTACGTGCTCACCGGCCTGCTGGTGATCCTGATCTTCTGGTCGCGTTCGCTGATCCACACGCTGTCGTTCATCGGCTGGCCGCTCGAGTTCGGCCACACCTTCCTCTACTTCGGCGCGACCCTGATCGAAGCCGCCGCGCTGACCCAGGTCGGCGACCCGCGCGCGTGGTTCGGCCTCAACGCGCTTTATGCCGCCGCCGTCTGGGGCCTGTACGCCTGGGACCTGCGCGTGGTGCGGCGCCAGGCGGCCGACTTCGCCACGCCCGCCGAACGCGCGCTGCTGGACGACATCCTGCGGGACCAGCGCCTCAACATCGTCTGGATGATGCCGCTGGCCGTGGCGTTCCAGGGTCTGGCCTGGTGGTGCGTGCACGCGCATCCGGACGTGTTCCTGGCCGGCCGCTGGCACCTGTTGCTGATCGCACTGACGCTCGCCTTCAGCCTCAACTACCTCCACGACGGCGTGCGCCTGTTGCGCCGCCGGCAGGCGTGGATCGTCGAACGCCACGCACAGGAACGCGGCGAGGACTAGTCAGGGATTGCGCGGCCTGGGACCTGCGTGGCGAGCTACGCGCGCCTGGCCGTCGACACCGCGGTCCACACCCAGCGACCTGCGCGGAATTCGAAGAAGAAGACGATCGCTTCGGCCGGCGCGGTCCGGAACGGCGCATACCACACGCGCACGCGGTCGTCGGCCAGCACCTCCCACAGGGACACGCCCGGCTGGCCCAGCATCAGGCCCACGTAGGAGACGGTGGCGTTCGTGCGTGGGTCGCGATACTGCAGGCCCGGTTCCCAGTCGCCCAGTTCGGGCTTGCCCGTGTATCGCATGTGGCCGCTGCCGAACGGCTCGGCCGCGTCGTCGCCGAGGCTGGCGACGGCCACCTCGCCGGCGTCGCCGGTGCGCGCGCACAGCACGCGGTCGAACAGCGCCAGCAGATCATCCTGCGCCGCCAGTCCCAGGCGCCAGGTCAGCATCGACCCGACCAGCGAATGCGCGCCCTCGCAGTGGCGCCCCTTCACCAGCGGCCCCCTGGGCGTCTGTTCCACGCCGGTCTTCTGCGCGCCGAACAACTGCTGGCCCATGGCCTGGGGCGCGAACGGCCGGCGATCGACCTGTGCAGACGCCGGCAGCGCCAGCAGGCCGGCCACCAGGCACAGCAGGATCCGCGCCCGCAGCCGCCGACTGTGCGGCCGCCTGCGTGCTGCGGTGAATCGGTCGATCATCGGATCCCCCCCGGGATATCCAGCGAAACGCCACTGGAAGCGGGATGGGATAATGACCGCCTTTCCCCGCGGTAGCCGTGATGCCCTTCTTGGAATTGACTCTGCCCTGCACCCTCGCCCAGCAGCCGCGCTTCGAGCGCGCGCTCGAGGATGTCGGCGCCCTGGCCGTGACCCTGGCCGATGCGCATGCCGACGCCGCCGATGAACAGGCCATCTTCGAACCAGGCGTGGGCGAAACACCGCTATGGGACGAACTGTCGCTCACCGCCCTGTTCCCCCACGACACCGATGCGCTGGTCCTGCTGGCCGCACTGGAGGCCTTCGACGCGGACCTGGACTGGACTCGCGCCGGATTCCGCAAAGTCGAGGACCAGGACTGGGAGCGCGCATGGATGGACCAGTACGAGCCGCTGCGCTTCGGCGAGCACACCTGGATCGTGCCCTGGAGCCACGAACTGCCCGCGGACGCCGACACGCCACAAGCGGCCGTCGTCCGGCTCGACCCCGGCCTGGCGTTCGGCTCGGGGACGCATCCCACCACCGCATTGTGCCTGCAGTGGCTCGACGGCCTGGCCCGCGATGGCCGCCTGGCGGGCGCGCGCGTGCTCGATTTCGGTTGCGGCAGCGGCATCCTCGCGTTGGCCGCACTGAAGCTGGGCGCCGCGCACGCGGTCGGCGTCGACAACGATCCGCAGGCCATCATCGCCACCCGGGACAACGCCCAGCGCAATGGCGTCGAAGAACGCCTGTCGGTGTACCTGCCCGCCGACGAGCCGGTGGCCGCCTATCCCGTCGTCGTGGCCAACATCCTGGCTACGGCGCTGATCGCACTGGCCGACACGCTGGCCGCGCGCGTGGCCCCCGGCGGCCTGCTGGCGATGTCGGGCATCCTGGCCGGCCAGCAGGACGATGTGATGGCGCGCTATGCCGGCCAGTTCGAGGACCTGCGCGCAGATTCGTTCGACGACTGGATGCGGGTGACGGGCCGGCGCCGGGCCGGCTGACCGCCGCACACCGGGCATGGTTGAATAGGCCATGTTCGTCACCTGCCCGCATTGCGGTTTCCTCGTCGCCTCGCAAAACGGTGGCAGCCTGCGCTGCCCGCGCTGCGGTGCCCTGATCGACCCGCGGACGGCCAAGCCTTTCGAGGCACCGGCCGACGCAGTGGCGCCCGTGCCCGTGCGGGCGGACGCGCCGGACGCCGGCGAAACCACGCCCGCACCGACCGCACCCCCGGCGCCTGCCGCGCTGCACTCGGCGCGCGCACGTCGTGCACCCAGCTTCGTGCCACGACGCGCGCCTTCGCCACTGCAACTGCGCGACTGGCGCATGTGGGCGGCGATCGCCGCGCTGCTGCTGTTGCTGCTGCTGCAGAGCGTGTTGTCCCAGCGAGACCAGCTGGCCGCCGACGCACGCTGGCGCCCGCTCGTCAGCGGCCTGTGCGGCGTGCTGCAGTGCGAGGTGCCGGCCTGGCGCGAGCCGGCCGCCTTCACGATGCTCCAGCGCAGCGTGCAGCCGCGCCGCGACGCGCGCGGCGTGCTCAGCGTCTCGGCCAGCTTCCGCAACGACGCGCGCTGGCCGCAGCCGTGGCCGACTCTGCTGCTCACGCTGTCGGACATGGAAGGCCGCCAGGTCGGCCTGCGCGCCTTTGAACCTGCCGATTACCGGCGCGGCGCGACCGACAGCCCCATCGCCCCCGGGCAGAGCGCGACGATCCAGCTCGAGGTGGTCGAACCCGCGCGCCCGGTGGTCGCCTTCACCTTCGATTTCCGGTAAGCCCGGGCCCGCCGGCCACACGCCGGGCGGGCGCGCAACCCCGACCTTGGTCGCGTTGTTGATTGCGACCTGCCCGCGCTAGACTCCCCGTCCCGTCGGCGGCGACTGGCAAGGATGGCCCGCCCGCTTCGACGGATGTTTTAACGGGGGAGTCCGCTTGAACGCCGCAGCCGACCGCAACGATCCACGCAGCCGCGCGCGTCCGCCGCTGCGCGACCACGTCGCCACTTCGGTCCGCCGCTATCTGGGCGACCTCAACGGCAGCGGCACCGAGAATCTCTACGAGATCGCGCTGCGCGAACTGGAAATCCCGCTGTTCGTGGAAGTGCTGCGCCACTGCGAAGGCAACCAGAGCCGCGCCGCGGCGATGCTCGGCATCCACCGCGCGACGCTGCGCAAGAAGCTGCGCGAGTACGGTCTGGATGGCTGAAAAGCAGGAGTGAGTGATCAGGAGTGAGAAACGAGGGCGGCGTCTGCGGGCCCTCTGGATTTCTCCTCCTCCTGCCGTTCGTCATGAGGCCGGAGCGAGGCCTTCCGTGTGGAGTGACCGGCCCCGTGGTGGGGCGCCGGCGACGACTTCGCAGACATTGCGCACCAGCCGTCGCCGCGGGCCCCCTCCGGGCCCGCCCAGCACTCATTTCTCACTCCTGATCACTCACTCCTGCCTTTCCTGGCCCCAAGGCCAGCCGGGCCGCGGCGGCTATAATTCCGCTCCTCCCCCCGCCGTCCCTCCCCATGACCGCTGACCGCCTGCCCGTCCGCCGGGCACTGCTTTCCGTTTCCGACAAGACCGGCCTGGTCGACCTGGCCCGCGCATTGGCCGCGCAGGGCGTCGAACTGCTCTCCACCGGCGGTACCGCCAAGGCGATCCGCGACGCGGGCCTGGCCGTGCGGGACGTCAGCGACGTGACCGGCTTCCCCGAAATGATGGATGGCCGCGTCAAGACCCTGCACCCGATCGTCCACGGCGGCCTGCTCGGCCGCGCCGGTGTCGATGACGAGGTGATGGCGCAGCACGGCATCGGCGCGATCGACCTGCTGGTGCTCAATCTCTATCCGTTCGAACGGGTGTCGGCGAACCCCGACAGTTCGATGGACGAGATCGTCGAGAACATCGACATCGGCGGCCCCGCCATGCTGCGTTCGGCCGCGAAGAACTTCGCCCGCGTCGCCGTGGCCACCGACCCGGCCCAGTACGCGGGACTCACCGACGAACTCCAGGCCCACGGCGGCACGCTGTCGGCGCGCACGCGCTTCGCCCTGGCGGTCGCCGCCTTCAACCGCGTCGCCCAGTACGACGCCTGCATCAGCGACTACCTGTCCGCCATTGCCGAAGACGGCCAGCGTGCATTGTTCCCGGCGCAGCAGAACAGCAACTTCGTCAAGGTGATGGACCTGCGCTACGGCGAGAATCCCCACCAGCACGGCGCCTTCTATCGCGACCTGTATCCGGTGCCTGGCACGCTGGCGACGTTCACCCAGCTGCAGGGCAAGGAGCTGTCGTTCAACAACCTGGCCGACGCCGACGCCGCCTGGGAATGCGTGCGCCAGTTCGAGCGGCCGGCCTGCGTGATCGTCAAGCACGCCAATCCCTGCGGCGTGGCCGAGGGCGAGGGTTGCGCCGATACCTACGAAGCGGCCTACGCCACCGATCCCACGTCGGCCTTCGGCGGCATCATCGCCTTCAACCGGCCCCTCGACGCCGCGACAGCGAAGACCATCCTGGACCGCCAGTTCGTCGAGGTGCTGATCGCGCCGGACTACGATGAAGGCGCGCTCGACTACGCCAGGAAGAAGGCCAACGTGCGCGTGCTGCGCATTCCGCACGGCGAGGGCCGCAACAACTTCGACATCAAGCGCGTCGGTTCGGGCCTGCTGATGCAGACCAGCGACATCCGCGAGGTGGGTCGCGGCGAGCTCAAGGTGGTGACGAAGATCGCCCCGACGGCCGAACAGATGGACGACCTGCTCTTCGCCTGGCGCGTGGCGAAGTTCGTCAAGTCCAATGCCATCGTGTACGTCAAGGACCGGCGCACGGTCGGCGTCGGCGCCGGGCAGATGAGCCGCGTGGTGTCTGCGAAGATCGCCGCGCTCAAGGCCGAGGAAGCCGGGCTGGCCGTGCCGGGGTCGGTGCTGGCGTCCGACGCGTTCTTCCCGTTCCGCGACGGCATCGACGCCGCCGCGGCCGCCGGCATCAAGGCGGTGATCCAGCCCGGCGGCTCGATGCGCGACGCGGAAGTGATCGCGGCGGCGGACGAGCACGGCATCGCCATGGTGTTCACGGGCGTCCGGCATTTCCGGCACTAGGCTTGTACCCGGAAGCGGCGCCTGCCTGCTTCCCCGGCAGAAGGTGGCGCCAGGCAGCCGATGAGGTTCTGGCGGCCCGCACCCTCCACCTTTGCCGTTGAATCAGGCGAGGGTGCGGATTTTCAGGGTGTCGGGTTTTCAGGATGCGGGTTCAGGGTGCGGCCTCGGGGTGCGACCCGGCCTTCGCGATGGATGACCGCGACCGCTGCGTGCGAGGGTCGAGCCCGCCCCCTCCCGGATCGGAGGCCTTGGGATACGGGGCCTTAAAATACGGATGGCCGGATGGCCCGGCTCCGTTCAACGCGCTCCCCGGAGCGACACACGTAACGTAAGGAGCGCGCAGCATGAAAGTCCTCGTCATCGGTTCCGGCGGTCGCGAACACGCATTGGCGTGGAAGCTCGCGCAATCCCCACGCGTGAGCGAAGTGCTGATCGCCCCGGGTAACGCCGGCACCGCCTTCGAGGGCCGCTGCCGCAACGTCGCGGTGAACGCGTCCGATATCGATGGCCTGCTCGAACTGGCCAGGAAGGAAGGCGTTGCCGTCACCGTCGTCGGCCCGGAGGGCCCGCTGGTGGCCGGCGTCGTCGACCGCTTCCGCGAGGCCGGCCTGCGCATCTTCGGCCCGACCGCGCGCGCCGCGCAGCTGGAAGGCAGCAAGGCCTACGCCAAGGACTTCCTCGCCCGCCATGGCATTCCCACCGCGCATTACGCCGTGCACACGCACATGGACGAGGCGCTGGAATACGTCCGTTCCGTCGGCGCGCCGATCGTGATCAAGGCCGACGGCCTGGCCGCCGGCAAGGGCGTCATCGTGGCGATGACCCTGGCCGAGGCCGAAGCCGCCATCACCGATATGCTCGGCGAATACGCCTTCGGCGCCGCCGGCGCGCGCGTGGTGATCGAGGAATTCCTCGACGGCGAGGAAGCCAGCTTCATTTCCATGGTCGATGGCGCCACCGCGCTGCCGATGGCCACCTCGCAGGACCACAAGCGTGTCGGCGACGGCGACACCGGCCCGAACACCGGCGGCATGGGCGCCTACTCGCCGGCGCCGGTCGTGACCGCGGCCGTGCACGACCGCGTCATGCGGGAGGTCGTCAACCCCACCGTGCAGGGCATGGCGAAGGACGGCATCCCCTTCACCGGCTTCCTGTACGCGGGCCTGATGATCGACAAGTCGGGCGCGCCCAAGGTCATCGAGTTCAACGTCCGCTTCGGCGATCCGGAAACCCAGCCGGTGATGCTGCGCCTGGGAGTCGGACCTGCTCGACCTGGTCGAAGCCGCGCTGGACGCGCGCCTGCACGAGACCACCGCGCAATGGACGCGCCAGGCCAGCCTGGGTGTCGTCATGGCTGCCGAGAACTATCCCGGTACGCCACGGACGGGCGACGTCATCAACACCATCGATGCACCGGAACTGGAAGACACGAAGGTCTTCCACGCCGGCACGACGCTGGAGGGCGAGCACGCCATCACCAGCGGCGGCCGCGTGCTGTGCGTGTGCGCGCTGGGCGACACCGTCGCGCAGGCGCAACGCAAGGCCTATGAAGCAGTGGCCGGCATCTCCTGGCATGGCGAGTTCCACCGCCATGACATCGGCTGGCGTGCCATCGAACGCGAGACCGCGACAGCCTGAAGCGCCGGCCCGCAGCGCGGGCCGCGTCCGCCCTGCCGGCGCCAACGCGCGCATCTGCTTCATGCGGGCCGCGTGTTCCTTGCATTCGTCGCGCATAGCGCGCACCGTGGTTTTAGGCATCCTCGCCTTTGGCCCGTTGGTGGCCATGCGGACTGCGGCGACCCTCTGATTGCCGCACGATGGTGCGGACGCATCGATCGCCAAGTGCGCTCCCGTACATACGCCCCCTTGCACTGGCCGTGAGAATGCACGGCTGATCGGGGGCGGCTGCATCCATGAACAGAACTTCGTCACTGGCACTGGGCAACGAGCTGCTGGAGCGCCTCCCGGCGGATGTCTGCGCGCGCCTGCGTCATGACCTGCAGGAGGTCGAGCTGCCGGTCGGCAAGGTGTTGTACGAGTCCTATGCCAGGCAGCACAGCATGTTCTTCCCACGCAGCGGGATCGTGTCGCTGCTGTTCGTGCTGCAGAACGGCGACACCAGCGAGATCGCGATGGTGGGCCGGGAAGGCGTGGTCGGCATGTCGCTGATCGTCGACAGCCAGAGCACACCCAGCCGCGCCGTCGTGCAGGTGGCCGGCGAAGCCCTGATGCTGCCCGGCGAAGCGGTCGAACGCGAGTTCGGGCGCAACGGCAGGTTCCATTTCGCCGTGCTCCGCTATGGCCAGGCCCTGCTCGCGCAGATGGCGCAGACCGGCGTCTGCAACCGGCACCACACCGTCGAACGTCAACTCTGCCGTTGGCTGCTGATGAGCCTTGACCGGCTGGGCCCGGTGGACCTGAAGATGACCCAGGAGCAGATCGCCCACCTGCTGGGCGTGCGTCGCGGAGGCATTACCGAGGCGGCGAAGAAACTGCAGACCGATGGCGTGATCGACTACAGCCGGGGCACGATCCGGGTTATCACCGCGACGAACTGCTCGCCCGAACCTGCGAGTGCTACGGCGTGGTCAGCAGCGAGTACCAGCGACTGCTGGGCAGCGGCTAGGCGCTTTCGGACGCGACCGAACGCAGGTCCGTGAGACGCAGGCGTCCCTGCCGGGTCAGTGCCCAGTGGGCCTTGTCTCCCCACAGCAGCTCTTCAGCCAGCAGCGCCCTCCAATCGCAGCCGTCGGGGAGTCCCTGACCCCGCTCGACCGCATCGAGGTAGGTCATGAGCATCAGATCGGCGTTGGAAAGCGTCACGTACTGCCGCCAATTCTTGTGTTCGGGACCGCGCATTAGCAGGCTACGCCTTTGGCGTTATTGCCGGGCGAAGGTGGTTTTCCCGCGATTCCTGGGGCTGCCGTCGAGCGGCGCCCGGCCCGATGACGCACTGCGGGTTTCGCATCGGAGCCCGAGGTCCACGCGCTGGACGCCTAAAGCGATCTGGCGCTCTCGAACGACCGCGATTGCCCCGTGAGCGGATCGGCAAAGGACAGCGACCGCGCCAGCAGCTTCAAGGGCCGCGACGCGTCATCGGCCCCCGAGGGGTCCTCCAGCTGCGGATAGAGGCGATCGTTCGCAATCGGCGCCCCGAGCGCGGCCATGTGCACGCGCAACTGGTGCTTGCGCCCGGTGACGGGCTCCAGCGCGTAGCGCCACCACGCGCCCGCGCGTTCGAGCACGTCCATGCGCGTGGCGCTGTTGGCGACGCCTTCGACCTCGCGCATGCGGAAGAACGGCACGCCCGTTTCCAGCCGCGACTCATGCACGCGCGGAAACACGAGGTCCGGCAGCGCGGGGGCAATGGCCTCATATCCCTTGCGGATGCTCCGCTCGCGGAACATCGACTGGTACGCGCCGCGCGTGGCCGGGTTGGCCGAAAACAGCACCAGCCCGGCGGTGTCCCGGTCAATGCGATGCAGCGGTACCAGGTCCGGATTGTCCAGGCGCCGCACCAGGCGCGCCAGCAGAGTTTCCCGCACGAAACCCCCGGCCGGCGTCACCGGCAGGAAGTGCGGCTTGTCGGCGACCACCAGGTGCGCGTCGACGTGGAGCACGGTCTCCTGGAACGGAATCACCGGCTCGTCGATGACCTCGCGGAAGTAGCGGATGCCGGCGCCCAGGCGGTAGGGCGCGCTGGCCGCCAGCGGGGCGCCCTGCGCGTCCTGCACCCGGCCGCGCGCGAAACGGTCGAGCCAGACGTCGCGGCTGATCGCCGGGAAGCGGTCGCACAGGCAGTCGAGCACGGTGAGCCACGGGCCCGGGGGAAGCTGGAGGTGGCTGGGCGCTTGCATGGTGCCTGGCGATGGATTCGGCATCTGCGGGTCGGTCCATTGAACCAGAAGCGGTTGTCGACAGTCGCTCCATTCCGCGCCGGAGGATATGGCGCGATATGCCCGGGCATATGGACCCATCGCTTCCGAGGGTTCCGGAATCGCTTCGGAGATATGCCGCGATATGTCCGGCCATATGGACCCATCGCTTCGGAGGGTTCCGGAAACCCTTCGGAGATATGCCGCGATATGTCCGGGCATATGGACCCATCGCTTCGGAGGGTTCCGGAATCGCTTCGGAGATATGCCGCGATATGTCCGGGCATATGGACCCATCGCTGCGGAGGGTTCCGGAATCGCTTCGGAGATATGCCGCGATATGTCCGGGCATATGGACCCATCGCTTCGGAGGGTTCCAGAATCGCTTCGGAGATATGCCGCGATATGTCCGGACATATGGCAACGCGAGGAACGGCCTTGTCCTACAGCGTCTTCAGGTACTCCACCACGTCCCGTCGCTGCGCCTGGCTCAGGCCGAGCGCGCGAACCTGGTCGTAATGCGCCACCACGTCCTCCAGCGTCGCCGCGCTGCCGTCGTGGAAATACGGCGGGTGCTGCCATAGCCCGCGCAGCGGCGTGGTGCGGTAGGCCTTGTTGACGGTGCGCGCGGCATAGGCGCCATCCATGCCGGTCTCGGCCGGCGCGTGCAGCTTGCCGCCGTTGTTGTCCGAGCCGCTGGCGCCGACGTGGCAGCTGATGCAGTGCTGGCCGAACACCGCGCGGCCGCGGGTCGCCGCGATCTTGTCGAAGCTGCCGGCCGGCGGCGCCGGCGCGCGCAGGCTGAGCTGGTAGGCGCGCAGCGCGGGCAGCTTCGGCGTGACCAGGTCGGGGGTATGGGTGACGTTGATGCCCAGCCGCGGGTCGGCGAAGTTGCCCTGGCCGCCCATCTGGGTCACCGCGACATACGCGTTCCAGTAGGAGATCGGCGCGTCGCCGGTGTAAGTCTCGTTCCTGATGTGTTTCAGCCCGTGGGCGGGTGGCAGCACCAGCGGCGTGTTGAGGCCATCGATGTTGTAGCGCGGGTCGTACTTGCCCGGGCCCCAGCCGTTGTAGACCGCCTTCTTGGCCCGCGGCAACGCCGGCGACAGCGCGATGATGCGGCCGACATCGAGGTCGCGGTTGGGCCAGCCGTCCTTGCGATGTCCGATGCCGGGCATGACCGAGTCGTCGACGGTGGAATGGCACAGCGCGCAGGTGACGCCGAGTTTGGTGATGTGGTTGTCCGCATCGACGGTGGCCTGCAGGCCGACGACCGCCTTCAACTTCAGCATTGCGACGGTGGTGGCCGGGCTGGTGAGGTCGGCAGTGTCGAGAATCCCCGGCGGCAACGCATCGGCATCGACTTTCAGGCCGACGCTCAGTGCCGTGGTCGGGTCCACGCTGTGCTCCACCACGGTGTGCAGCTGCAGCTGGTCGGTCCACAGCTTCTCGTCGCCGAAGGTGTCGAAACGGAAGATGCGCTGCCCCTGCGCGATCATGGCCGGACTCAGGCCACCGGCGTGGGACTCGGCCCGGACGCCTCGCAAGGTCTGCACCGCAAATCCCGCCCCCACCAGGATTGCGACCAGGAACGCGGCAATGGTCGCCACCAGGCGCCGGTATTCGGTGGCGTCCATCGGTTCGTGATCTCGGGTGGTCATCGATTGCCCCGGCAGCGCGTCGCTGAAGCTCGCCATGGGAGGGCGGGCCGCGATGGAGACGCGACTTCGCAGCCACGCGCAGTATCGACGGAACACAGTGATGCAGCGATGATGCGGGGCGAATCAGCCGCGGACAGCCGGTGTGACGCTCCCATCACCTGCAGCGACATGGTGGCCGGCTGCTTTCTGTCATCGAAAGAAGAGCCCCGCATGCGCGGGGCCTTTTACCAATACGCTGCGCGCAGTCAGTGGACCGTATCCGCACCGCCCGTGTCTTCGGGCGCCGGTTGCAGGCTCACCTCGAGCTCTTCCAGGTCACTGATCGCCGATTCGACGGCGTCGTAGAACTCCGACTGCCTTGTCATCAGGTCTTCGATGGTCTGGGTCTTCTTCAGCTTCTTGAGCTCGCCGTCGAACATCAGCCACTGGGTGGTCAGCAACTCGACGTTGTTCTTGGAGTAGTGGCGCATCTCCTTGAGCTGGGTCACGGTGTCGTGCACGTGGTCGAGCGGGGTCTTGGCGGTTTCCTCGGACATGGGGGCCTCCTTGGGGGCGCTCGGCGGGGTTGCCGCTGTCCAGCCCACCGTAGCGGCGCGTTCGCCTACGGGATGTGGAGAAGCTGGCGGACGTGTTGACGCTGCGTTCACACTTGCAGGGCGTGGATAGGGCGGCCATGCGGGCGTGGCGGGCGGAGCGAGGGACGGTCGGGCGCAGATCGCACGGGGGCGACCACGCGCGGCCGGGGCGGCATCGACGCAATGGCTCGGAGGATCAGCGTGGACCGGAACCGTCGGTCGGGTGAGGCCAACGACGCCGGTGGCGGCGGCACGGGCACTCGTCGGCCCGCGATGAACAGCAATGTCCAGCCGGCCGCCATGCCACTGGCCCTTCCCGCGGCGACGTCGCTTCGCACGACGCTGATCCGGCGCCTCGCGTTGGCCGCGCTGGTACCGATCGCACTGCTGGGCGTGGGCGAGCTGGCATCGGGTTACCGCACCGAGCGCCGCGCGCTGACTGAGCAGCTGGCCATGTCGACCGTGCTGTCGGCATCGGCGGTCGATGACTTCGTCCGCGCACATCTGTCGTCGGTGAACCTGCTGGCATCCACCTCACGCGTGGGCGAGGACTGGGCGCCGGAACTTCGCCGCCTGCGCGAACAGTACCCCGCGATGGCTTCGGCGCTGGTCACCGACGCGCGAGGCAACGTACTGCTGTCCGATCCGGCCTCCTCCCGACGCTTCCGCCGCGTGGACGACCGGCAGTACTTCCGGATCCCGGCGGCCACCGGCCAGTCGCACGTGTCCGATGGCTTTGTCGGCCGCGTGCTGGGCACCGATCCCCTGATCGCGGTGTCCGCGCCGCTGTTCGTCGACGGTCGCTTCGCGGGCGTGCTGCAGGGCTCGATTCGCGTGGACGCCTTCACCCGGCTGCGATCGGCGGCCTTGCGGTTGCGGGGTTTCGAAATGATGGTCCTCGACCGCCAGCGCCGGGTCGTGCATGCCAGCGCCGGCCTGCCCTACCGCTTTGAACAGAACCTGCGCGACCCCATGTTCCTGCGCGGCGCGCAGCCCGCGGCCGGGGTCGTCACCGGGCGCGCGAAACGGGTGCTCGGTGACGGCGGCGACGCGTTCTTCGCACGTGCCGGCACGCGCAGTGGATGGACCGTGGTGCTCTTCGCGCCCGAATCGGTGCTGTACCAGTCGCTGGCCCGGCGGCTGGCGGTGTTCCTGGGCATGCTGCTGGTGGCGGCGCTGGGCACCTGGGTCGTCGTGCAGCTGCAGATGCGGCGATTCGCGGAGATCCTCGACACGTTCCTGGCGGTGCTGCAGGGCATGACGACACGGCAACCGGTCGCGCTGCTGCGGATGCGTGACATGCCGCTGGAATTGCAGCCGCTGGCGCAGTCGATCGATGAACTGGCCAGCCGGCTGGACATCGCGCACTACAACAACCAGGAACTGGACCGGCTCAACCGCACCGACGCGCTCACCGGCGTGCTCAACCGCCGCGGATTCGAGGAACACCTGGCGCAGCGCGTGGACGCCCAGCACGGCGTGACCCGCGTTCCCGTGGCGGCGCTGGCCTTCGACATCGACCATTTCAAGGCCTACAACGACCGCTATGGGCACCTGGCTGGAGACAGCGCGCTGCGCCGGGTGGCGTCGGCCGTGAGCGGTTGCCTGCGTGGCAGCGAGGACGTGCTGGCGCGCATGGGCGGCGAGGAGTTCATGGCGATGCTGGACGAGGCCGATGTGCACACGGCCTGCCAGGTGGCCGAGCGCGCGCGCCAGGCCGTTTCGGCACTGGGGATTCCGCACGGGGATGCGCCCACCGGCGTGCTGACCGTCAGCGTCGGCGTGTACGTGGCCGCGTCGGGCACGCGTCCGCTGGTGCTGGTGCAGCTGGCCGACCAGGCGCTGTACCGGGCCAAGCGCGACGGGCGCAACCGGGTGGGGCTGTAGCGTTTCGCAGCCGGTCGACTGCGGCCGGACACGCGTACCGCGCATTCGGATTCCGCCGCGCGCCGACCCCGGGCACGCGCGCGTTTGCTAGGCTGCGCGCCAGACCCCGGGGGCTCCATGGCGCATTCCCAGTTCGACCTGCTCAGGCAGCGACGCTTCCTGCCCTTCTTCCTGACCCAGTCGCTGGGCGCGTTCAACGACAACGTGTACCGCCAGGCCATCATCGGCCTGCTCGGCTACCTGGCGGTGGATCCGGCGCAGAAGTCGCTGTACACCAACCTGGCGCCGGCGATCTTCATCCTGCCCTACTTCCTGTTCTCGGCGACGGCGGGACAGATCGCGGAGAAGCTGGAGAAATCGCGGCTGATCCGCATCACCACGGCGATGGAGATCGCCATCATGTCGCTGGCGGCGGTCGGCTTCGTCACCCACAACCTGGTCGTGCTGCTGGTCGCGCTGTTCTGCACCGGCATGCAGTCGACGCTGTTCGGGCCGGTGAAGTATTCCATCCTGCCCAGCGTGCTCAAGCCCGAGGAACTCACCGGCGGCAACGGCCTGGTCGAGATGGGCACGTCCATCTCGATCCTGGTGGGCATGATCTTCGGCGGCCTGATCTTCCAGTTGACGGGCGCCAATGGTGGCTGGTTCGCCGGGGGCGCGGTGGTCGCGCTTGCCATCCTGGGCAACCTGGTCAGCCGCGCCATCCCGCCGGCGGGCGCCGGCGCGCCGGACCTGAAGATCAACTGGAACCCGATTCCCGAATCCCTCGCCGTGCTGCGGCTGACCCGCAAGCAGGTGGCGGTGCGCAACGCCTGCCTGGGCGTGTCGTGGTTCTGGTTCGTGGGCACGGTGATCACCTCGAACCTGCCGACCTACGCCGAACTCCATCTGGGTGCGCCGGGCAACGATGCCTCGCTCTACATCTTCGCGCTGGCGCTGTTCTCCATCGGCACCGGTGTCGGCTCGCTGCTGTGCGAACGCCTGTCGGCGCGCACGGTGGAGATCGGCCTGGTGCCGCTGGGCGCCGCGGGCATGACGGCCTTCATGGTCGATCTGTACTTCGCCCGCAGCGGCGCCGCGCCGGCGCAGGGCCTGACGGTGACCACTTTCCTGCAGCAGCCGGGCGCGTGGCGGCTGGTCATGGACCTGACGGCGATCGGGCTGTTCGCCGGTTTCTTCGTGGTTCCGCTGTTCGCCCTGATCCAGAGCCGCTCGCCGCGGGACGAGATGTCGCGCGTCATTGCCGGCATGAACATCCAGAACGCGTTCTTCATCGTGATGGCGGCGATGGCGGGCATCGTGCTGCAGCGATTCGCGGGCTGGTCGATCCCGCTGCTGTTCCTGGCCCTGGCGATCGCCAACGCCCTGGTGGCGGTGTGGATCTTCACCCTGGTGCCCGAGTTCCTGATGCGGTTCCTGAGCTGGCTGCTGGTGCGTACGCTCTACCGCATCCGCCTGCACGGCATCGAGCGCTTCGTGCCCGACGAGGGGCCCGCGCTGCTCGTGTGCAACCACGTCAGCTACATGGACGCGCTGATCCTGAGCGGCAGCATCCCGCGGCCGGTGCGCTTCGTCATGTACTACCGGATCTTCAACATCCCGGTCATGAGCTGGATTTTCCGCACCGCCAAGGCCATCCCGATCGCCGGCGCGCGCGAGGATCCCGTCCTGATGCAGCGCGCGTTCGACGAGATCGACGCGGCGCTGGCCGACGGCCAGATCGTGGGGATCTTCCCGGAAGGCGCGCTGACCAGGGACGGCGAGATCGCGACCTTCAAGTCGGGCGTCGAGAAGATCCTGGCCCGGCGCCCGGTCCCGGTCATTCCGATGGCGTTGCGCGGGATGTGGACCAGCATGTGGAGCCATCGCGACAACCGGATGGGCCGCATGCGCGTGCCACGGCGCTTCCGCGCGGACGTGGAGGTGATCGCCGACGCGCCGCTGGATGGCGCACAGGTGGATGCCGCGCTGCTGGAGACGAAGGTCCGGCAGATGCGGGGCGCGGCGGCCTAGGCCAGGCGTTCGGGGCGCAGGCCGCGCCCGTCACCGGCAGGATCGGCTTCCCGCCCCTTGTGCGAAAGAGCGCGGGTCCCGGGCCCAGGCATCCGGCGGAATGCGTCCGCCGGATGCTCCGCGCCCTTACTTGATGCAGCGCTTCAGCGCGCGCGACTGCGCCGGGCTGTGCTTGGCCTGTCCCGGCGGCTGGCAGAGCGGCAGCATCGTGCCGGTGAAACGGCCGTCCGCGATGAAGCTCAGCTGGGTCGGGAAGGCGTAGGGGTTGTCGGGGTCCAGTCCGGCCTGGCCTTCGATCCCGGTGACGCGGAACCGGTGCACGCCGCGCCCGTAACCGTTCGCGCGGAAGTCGAACAGCTCACCCGCGGCAACCGGGAACCGGTGCCCACCCACCTGCACCGTGTAGCGGTTGTCGCCGATGCCGATCGGCAGGCGCACGGTGGTGATGGCCGGGTCGCCGGCGCCGGTGTCGTACTGGTAGCCCAGGGCTACCTCGGGGTCGATGAAGATCGGGACGTTGGCGACGACGTCGACGCTGAAGGTATAGGCCCCCGACGACGTGGTGCCGGTCGGCATGGCGGCGGGTGTGGCGATGAAGCCGCGCCAGGTGTCGGTGGAATCGATGAACAGCCCGCTCACCTGGCCGGCGTCGTTGATGGCTTCGCCAATCGTGTCGTCGGTCGGGTTGACGTACAGCGACTGGAAGCCCGCCGACGTGCCGACGAAGGCGGCCTCGCGGCCGGTGCCGTCCTGGTGGAAGCCGGTGATCAGGCCCGAGTTGCTGATGCCTCGCGCACGCGTGGGGCCGCCGCCGATGCGGAAGAAGTTCATCGCGCCCGAAGGCTCGCGCAGGAACGCGCGCGCACCGCCCGGGGTGGCGCCAATCTCGCTGCCGACGACCTGGCCGGCGGTGTTGATGCCCTGCGCGATCAGGAACATCGAGCCGGGCACGCTGATCGCGGTGAATGAGCCGACGGCCGGGTTGTGCAGGAAGCCCAGGTTGTTGACGCCGCTGGCGTCTTCCGCATAACCGGTTACCCGGCCCGCGTTGTCGACTGCGCGGGCATAGGTGTGGATGCGGCCCGGATACGAGAAGTAGCTGTAGGTGCTGCCGTTGAGGACGAAGCCCACGGTGTAGGACCCATCGGCCGGTTGCGCCGAGCCGACGATGACGCCGCTGTCGTTGATGCCGTGCGCGGTGACGGTCAGGCCGCCCGGCGCCGGGGGCAGCGCGGTGAACACGCCGCCGGCGTAGCGGAAGGAAAAGACATTGCCCGCTCCGTCGCGCGCATAGCCGACGATCTGGCCGCTGTTGTTGATGCCGCGCACGTCGGTCATCGACGCGCCGGGATATTCGACGGTGGTGAATACGTAGGCGGCGTTGGCCGCGCCTGCGAACAGGGCGGCGGCCGCCAGCGCGATCGCCTGCAGGCGAAGGCGTGGGGAAGTGGGGCAGATCCGTGTCATCGGCGAACGTCCTCGGTGGGAGGGACCCTCGTGGTCCCCACGGGATGAGGTTAACGCCGGCCAAGGCTCAAAGCGGACACGCTGCGGTCGGCGCGCTGACGGCGGCGGGTGCGCTTGCTAGGATGCCGCGAGGCCAAGCAGGCCCGTGACCCACCGCACCGGGGAATCCATGAACGTACCGCCGCCCTACCCGCCCGCGCCGCCGGCTGCCGGTCGCGTCCCCAACCATCTGGTCTGGGCGATTCTCGCCACGCTCGGCGCGACGCTGATCTGCTGCCTGAGTTGCGTCAGCCTGCCGGGCCTGGCCACGGGCATCGTGGCCATCGTGTTCGCCAGCAAGGTGAACTCCAGCCTCGCCGCCGGCGACATGGAGGGCGCGCTGCGCGCCTCGAAGACCGCCATGATCTGGTGCTGGGTCACCACGGCATTCATCCTCCTGGCGCTGGTGACGTTCACCTACATGTGGTCCACCGGTCGCTTCCAGGAGCAGTTCCAGCGCTTCGAGCAAGTGATGGAACAGGTGCGCCAGCAGCAGCACTGATCGTGCCGTGACCGGCTTCCTGCGCAAGCGCGTGATGCTGGCGGCCGCCGCGATGGCGGCCGTTGCCGGCATCGCGACGTTCCAGCTGTTCGATCCCAACCTGGCGGGCAACCCGTTCCCCGCCTGCGTGTTCCTGGCCGTGACGGACCTGTATTGCGCCGGTTGCGGGATCACCCGCGCCCTGCACGCCCTGGCCCACGGCGACCTGTTGCGGGCCGTGCAGATGAATGTCTTCGCGGTCGTGGCCATGCCCTTGCTGGGCTTGATGGTCTGGTTCGCCGACAGCCCGGAGTCATTGCCGGCGGGCGTCGCCAGATGGCTGTACAACGGCTACCTGTGGGTGGGCGCGCTGATCGCGTTCTGGGTGCTGCGCAACCTGCCGTGGTGGCCGTTCTCCTGGCTCGCACCGGGCTGAAGGCACGATCGCCGCGTCACCCGCCGCGGAATGATTGCGCGCGGTTGCGGCTCAGGACACGAAGCCCGCGATCACGAACAGCGCGAGCACCGCCAGCCACACCAGCAGGATGCGCCAGACCAGGCTCATCGCATCACGCAGGGCCGGAAGACCCGGCAGTCCGATCGCGCGCGGCGCTTCCGCGCTGGCTTCGGTGGCCTGGTCGAGGTCGTCGGCGGCGTCTTCGGCCAGCTCGGTGCGCACGCTGGCACGCGCGGCGGCGTACAGGTAGCGATGATCCAGTTGTGCCGATGCGCCGCCGTGGTCGCGCCACGCGCCCAGCACGGTGTCGAAATTGCCCACCAGCGCCAGCGCGAGGGTCATCAGCTGCGCGACGGGCCAGTCGAGCACGCGCAGCAGCACGCGCGCCCCGGCGGCGTTTTCCGACGGCAGGCGTAGAGCGTACGGGCCCTCGCAGGAAATCGCGGCCAGGCGATACAGCAGCGCGCCCGTCGGGCCCAGCACCAGGAACCAGAAGAGCACGCCGAACCAGCGGCGCAGCGCGTTGTGGAAGACGGCCGCAACCAGCTGGCCGCCGTCGGGAGCGAAGTTCGCCTCGTCGCCGCTCACGCCGTCGAAGCTCGTGCCCTCGGGGAACAGCCGTGCCATCGCAATGCGGCGCTCGACGGGGTCGCCCGCCTGGCCGATGGCATCGACGTCGAGGTCGAGATCACGCGGTCCCCACGCGTAGAACAGCACGACGACCGCGAAGAGCAGGCCCGCCAGCCCGTAGAGCGGCGTATGCAACGCGACCTGGAACAGACCCACCGCCAACAGCGCCGGCACCAGCGCGAACGCGATGCCCCAGCGTTCGCGCCAGGGTCCCGGTGCGGGGAACTGGGCGTTGAGCCAGTCCAGGAACTGCCCGTACCAGTCGTAATGACGCACCGACGCGGCCAGCCCCTGGGCCATGTGGCCGACGACCAGTGCTGTGACGACGGCGATCAGCGTAACGGCCATGGGGCTCCCGGCAGGTCGTGCGTGGATGTCCGGACAGCGTCCGTCCTGGCCGATTCTATCTGCTGCGGGTGATGGCGCCGCCTGCGCCACCGCGTACCGCGTCGCACAATGCGCGGCGCACGCACCAGGCGCTCATGCGCCGCCGGCATCGCCAGCGGCCCACCGGTCGATCAGCCAGCGCGCGATCGACAGTCGCGGCGAGACCAGCAGGCCCTCGCCGTCGTCGAGCGAGGGATCGGCCTCGCGCGCCTGCGCGGCCCGTACCTCCTCGCGCGTGAACCAGCGAGCGTCCTCGAGTTCGTCGCTGGTACGCACTTCGTCGGGATGGGCGTGCGCGATGAAGCCCAGCATCAGCGAACCCGGGAAGGGCCACGGTTGTGAACCCAGGTACTGGCAGTGGCGTACGCGCACGCCGGTCTCCTCCAGCACTTCACGCGCCACGGCCTGTTCGAGCGTCTCGCCCGGCTCGACGAAACCGGCCACCGTGGAGTACCGCCGCGCTGGCCAGCTGCTCTGGCGACCGAGCAGCAGGCGTTCGCCATCGCTGACGGCGACGATCACCGCCGGGTCGGTGCGCGGGTAGTGCTCGAGCGCGCATTGCGTGCAGCGCGCCAGCCAGCCAGCCTTGTGGAACTGCAGGGCACCGCCGCAAGCGCCACAGTGGCGGTGGCGCTGCCGCCAGTGCTGGACGGCGCGGGCCTGGGCGAACAGCGCCGCCTCGAATCGCGGCCAGTGTGTCGCCGCGCCACGCAGGTCGCTGCGGCCGGGAGCCTGGAAGGCGGTGAGCTCCGCATCCAGGCAGAACCACGCCCGCCCCTGCGCGTCGAGGCCGAGGAAGACGGCAGCCCCCACGCCACCGGGGCCGCCGGTGAGATCGGTGCCACGCGGTGCGCACAGGCGGCGCTGCTCGTCTGCCAGCGCCAGGCCGTCGTGGTCCAGCAGGATGACGCCCGCTTCCGGCCAGAGCGCCGACAACGCCGCGGGGTCGTCGCGCAGGTGGTCGGCGCGGTCAAGCTGCGCGCGGATCGCATCGTGTTCGACGAAGGCGTAGGGAGCGGGGGCCATGGACCTTCCTGTGGCGGCGGCAGATGCCGCAGGAATTATCCGGCCCGCGGGGTGCGGGTGTAAGGGGCGCGCTCCGGGACGCGGCGTCCTCGCGCGCCGCTCCGGCCGTCCTCAGGCCGAGAACGAGGAGCCGCAGCCGCAGGTCGTCTTCGCATTCGGATTGCGGATGACGAACTGCGCGCCGTGCAGGCTCTCGGTGTAGTCGACTTCCGCACCCATCAGGTATTGCAGGCTGAGCGGGTCGACGAGCAGCGTGACGCCGTCGGTAAGCACGGCCAGGTCGTCCTCGCCCTGCGATTCGTCGAACTCGAACCCGTACTGGAAGCCGGAGCAGCCGCCGCCCTGGATGTACACGCGCAGCTTCAGTTCCGCGTTGCCTTCCTCGGCAATCAGCTCGCGCACTTTCGCCGCCGCGGCCGAGGTGAACTGCAGCGGGCGGTCGAGGCCCTGGTAATCGGGCGCGGCGGGCGTGGGCAGGGAAACGAGTTCGGTCATGCGGGGACAATGGGGCGCGCGGGGGTGGCAATCAAGCCCGCGCTCCGGAAAGCTCGGTTCAGGGGGCCGCGACGGCCGTGCGGGCCGCTTCGGCCCAGGTGAAGGACTGTTCGATGGGCGCGCCTGCGCGCGGCTGCAGGCGAACGGTGATCTTCACCGGCGTCAGCCCCTCGGGCAGGAAGAGGTCGCCGTCGACCTGCTGGAAATACTTGAACGAGTACGGCACGCCGGGCGCATTGGGCTGCTGGCGCAGGTCGCCCCAGGCCAGCTTCTGCAGGCGGCCGGCCTTCGTGCCCTCGACCGACATCGTGAGGGTGCCGTCGCTGACCGCGCCGCGGTTGAGGTTCTGGGTGAGCGTGGTCGAGAAATGCCACGCCGGCCCGTCCTGCGGCAGCACGCGCAATGCATGCACGCTCAGGCCGCGGCGTTGGGAGGTGGCGCCGACCAGTCGCTCGTAGAAGGCGACGTCGGCGCGCAGGCCGGCGATTTCCTCATCGCGGTCGGCAATCGCGCCCTGCAGGTCGCGGTTGGCGTCGCGGCTGATCTGGTCCGAGCGCGTGAGCGTGGCCACGCGCTGGCGCAGCTGTTCGAGTTCGCCTTGGGCGCGCGTGAGTTCACGACCGCTGGTGGCCAGTTGCGCGCGGGGATCGCCGGAGACCGGCGAAAACACCTGCCACGCACCCCAGGCGCCGAAGGCGAGCGCAGCCAGGACGAGCGCGGTCAATGCCAGCGCACCCTTGTGCTGCGCGAACCAGGAAGGCTGTGGTCTATGCATCCGTCAAGAGTAGCGGCATCCGTGGCCGGCAGCCTGTGCCGGCCGTGAACGCCGCGGTGACTCAGCCGGCGGCGACGAGTTCGACGACGTTGTCGCTCATCGCCTGGGCGACGGTCACCGAGCCGGCGTGGATGAGGCGGCCGGTCAACGTGGCACCAGCGGCCATTTCCACGACGTCGTAATGCACGTTGCCCTGCACGCGCGCGTGTGGCTGCAGTTCGACGCGTTCGCCGTGGGCGTCACCGGCGAGCGTGCCGTCGATCACCACGGTCGGCGCGCGCAGTTCGCCTTCGACGATGCCCGATTCGGCGACGGTGACCACCGCCGCTTCGCCGTCGATTGCGATCACCTTGCCGATCACCCGGCCTTCGATGTACAGGCCGCCGGCGAAATGCAGGTCGCCGCGTACCACCGAATGGCGCCCGATCAGGGTATCGACCTGGCCCGGCTGGACCGTCGACTTCTTGTTGTTCTTGAACATCTTTGACTTCCCCAAGTGGCGATGGCGCCGGCCGGTGAACCCCGGCTGTCGGCCCGGCGGGCCTGACGGTCGTCCCGGCCCGATCCCCTATACTCGGCGCGTAGTCCCCGCGCCGGGCGCAAGTCTACTGGGAGGACCGCCGTGTCGGATGCGCACCTGTTCGCAATTGGCGTAGTTCTCGCCTGGCTGGCCGGGATCCGCGTCTATCTGACCGTTTTCGGCGTCGGCCTGGCCGGCGCCCTGGGCTGGCTGGACCTGCCGACCGCCCTGCAGGCCACCCAGTCCCCCTGGGTGATCGGCGTCTCCGGGGCCTTGGCGGCTGCCGAGTTTTTCGCCGACAAGATTCCCGGGGTCGATTCAGGCTGGGACCTGCTCCACACCCTCATGCGCGTGCCCGCGGGCGCGTTCCTGGCCGCCGCCACTCTTTCACCCGATGGCCAGCTGGGCATGGGCGCACTGGCCACGGGCGCCGGGGTGGCCCTGACCAGCCACGTGCTCAAGACCGGCTCGCGCGCGCTGATCAACACCTCACCCGAACCCGTGACGAACTGGACGGCCTCGGTGGCCGAGGACGTCGCCACGGTCACCGGGCTGGCACTGGTGTTCACCCACCCATGGCTGGCCCTGGGCTTGCTGGTCACCGTTACCGGCGGCATCGCACTGGCGCTGTGGCTGTTGTGGCGCAAGCTGTTCGGCCGGGCGCCCAAGCCGACGCCCTGACGTCCGGCGTCGAGCCGCGTTTCCTGGCAGGCAAGAAAACGCCACCTTCCGGTGGCGTTTTTCGTTCATCCGCGAAATCAGCTTTCCATCTTCATCGCAAGGTAGTTCTGTTCGCCGATGCGGTCGATCAGGGCCAGCTGGGTCTCGATCCAGTCGATGTGCTCTTCCTCCGACTCGAGGATGTCGGCCAGCAACTGGCGGCTCACGATGTCCTTGATGCTTTCGCAGTAGATGATGCCCTCGCGCAGCATGGGCAGGGCTTCCAGCTCGAGCGCCAGGTCGCAGGTGAGCACTTCGCGCGGCCCTTCGCCGATGCGCAGCTTGCCCAGCGCCTGGAAGTTCGGCAGCCCTTCGAGGAAAAGGATGCGTTCGGACAGCTTGTCCGCATGCTTCATTTCATCGATGGACTCGTGATATTCGTGTTCGGCCAGTTCCTTCAGACCCCAGTTCTTCAGCATCTTGGCGTGCAGGAAGTACTGGTTGATCGCGGTCAGCTCGTTGTAGAGCGCGCGGTTGAGGAATTCGATGACCTTGGGGTCGCCCTTCATGGCGTGCTCCGTGCTTGCGATCCCGGCATCCTAGTCCGATCGTCCGCAGGCTGACGGAACGCGAATCGACTGCATTCGAGAACGGTTCGCAGGAAAACCCCGGCAAGTCGCGCGCAGCCGCGCGCGTCGCGACGCAGCTCAGGCGGCTTGGCGCAGCACCGGCAGGGGCAGGTCGACCGTGGCGTGCTTGGCCAGCAGTTCAGCGGCCATGTCCAGGCAGCTGCCGCAGTTGGCGCCCGCGCCGGTGCGCATGGTCAGCTCGGGCACGGTCCGGCATCCGGCCTCGGCGGCCTGACGGATATCGCGCTCGGTGACGCCATTGCAGATGCACACGTACATGGGGTGACGGCGGGCTGGCAGCCGGCTCGACTGCAGGACAATTTCGCCACGAATGAGAATTATTGTCAATTGGCCGGGGCGGCCCTCGGCTGACCCGGTCAGCTCGGCCGGCACCCGCGGCCGGTTCAGCTGGCGGGCTCGGAACCACCCCCGCGGGCGGCCGATTCCCCCCGGTAGCGCGGGCGCTGGCGGTTGCGGCTGCTGGTCCGCCGCGGGTCGCGCAGGTCACGGGGATCGGGGCCGGGCACGGGGACCGCCAGGACGCCGGCAATCCCCCGGGCCATCGGGGCCAGGTGCCGCAGGGCGCTGTTGTACACCCCGCGTTTGAAGGTCACCACGTGCTCCACCGGGTACCAGAAGTCGACCCATCGCCAGTGGTCGAACTCGGGCTTGTCCGTCAGGTCCAGGCGCAGGTCGCTTTCCTGGCCGGTCAGCCGCAACAGGAACCAGACCTGCTTCTGGCCGATGCAGACCAGCCGGTCGTTGCGGCGGATCGCCCGCTGCGGCAGCCGGTAACGCAGCCAGCCGGGGGTGGCGCCGAGGACTTCGACGTGTTCAGGCAGCAGGCCTGTCTCTTCCCGCAACTCGCGGTACATGGCCTCGAGCGGGGTCTCGTCGGTGTTCATCCCGCCCTGCGGGAATTGCCACCCGTCGCGATGCACGCGGCGCGCCCAGAACAGGCGACCGTCGGGATGCATCAGCACGATGCCGACATTGGGCCGGTAACCGTCCGGATCGATCACGATGCGGACTCCAAAATGCACTATGCCCGACTCTGCCACGGCCTCCGCCGCTCGACAAGCAAGGCGAGGACGGTTGACGGAGCCCCTTGATGTCGGAATAATTCGCGGTTCACCCGCGTGGCTATGTAGCTCAGCCGGTTAGAGCACAGCACTCATAATGCTGGGGTCGGTGGTTCGAGTCCACCCATAGCCACCACGCTTCAAGACAGAGGCCCGCCGCAAGCGGGCCTCTTGCTTTTTCGGGCCCCGGTGCGGTGTCGCCGGCCCGGGGATGGGACGCCGGGCGGCTGGGCCGCGGCGAGGCAACGGCGTGGGCGGGGCGCCTCTGGCCGGCCACGCCTGGCGGGACGTCCTCAGCGCCCCGGTCCGGGCGCGCCGGGGCTGTCCGCCACCGGACATCCGGACTGGCGAGGCGGGACGCAACCGCGATGCGCCGGGTCCAGGCACGCCATCTCGTGCTTCAGCCAGTCCTCGACCTGGGCTTCCAGCACCGGCAGGGTCACTCCGCCGTTGCACAGCACGGTGTCGTGAAAGGCGCGGATGTCGAAGTGCGCACCCAGGGCCGATTCGGCCTTGCGACGCAGCGCGAGGATCTTCAGTTCGCCGGTCTTGTAGGCGAGGGCCTGCCCGGGCCAGGCGATGTAGCGGTCGACCTCGGTCCGTACCTCATGCTCGGACAAGGCCGTGTTGGCGGCGAGAAAGTCCAGCGCCTGCTGCCGGGTCCACCCCTTGGCGTGCATGCCGGTGTCCACGACCAGCCGGCTCGCGCGCCACATCTCGTAGGTCAGCCGACCAAAACGCTCGTACGGGGTGCGATAGAGGCCGAATTCCTCGCCGAGCTTCTCCGAATACAGGCCCCAGCCTTCGCCGAAGGCGTGCGGGTAGAAGTTGACGCGAAACGCGGGCACGCCCGTCTGCTCGCGCGCCAGCGCGCCCTGCAGGTGGTGGCCCGGCACCGCCTCGTGCAGCGTCAATGCTGGCAACACGTACAGCGGGCGCGATTGGAGCTGGTACGTATTGACCCAGTACTCGCCCGCGCCGCCCAGCGGACCCGGGTTGTAGCGGCCGCCGGTGTAGTTGGGCGCCAGTGCGTCGGGGACGGCGCGCACGCCATAGGGGGTGCGCGGCAGCCGTCCGAAGTATTCGGGCAGCCGCGCATCAGCCTGCTTGGCCAGCCACGCGGCCGCATGCAGCAGCTGCTCCGGGGTGCGGGCGTAGAACTGCGGGTCGGTACGCAGGAAGTCCAGGAACTGGGCAAAGCTGCCCTTGAAGCCGACCTCGGCGATGATCGCCTCCATCGCCGCGCGGATCCGCTTCACTTCGGCCAGGCCGGTAGCGTGCACCTGGTCGGCGGTCGCTTCGGGCAGTGTCGTGTAGTAACGCACCAGGTCGGCGTAGTACTCCTCGCCGCCCGGCAGTTGCGTCGCGGCAATGCTCGCGCGTGCCCGGGCGCGGTACTCGCGCTCGAAGAAGGACTGGAACTTCGCGTACGCCGGAAGCACACCCTCCTCGATCGCCTCACGGCCGGCGGATGCCAGCCGGGCCCGCTCGCTGGCCGGGACCGTGGTCGGAAACGTGGCGAACGGGCGGAACAACGGGCAGTCCTCCACCCGCGTGAACTGTTCGGCGGCGATCGCGCGGGAGACGCCGTCGATCACGGCGGCCGGCAGGGTGAAGCCCTCCCGCATGCCCTGCCGCATGTTGGCGAGGTTCTCGTCGAAGTAACGCGGCACCTCGCGCAGGCGGGCAATGTAGCGCTCGTAATCGGCGACGGTGCGCGGCGCGGCGAGCTCATGCATGAAGAGCACGTCGGCGTGGAAGCCGCTATCGCTGTTGAGCGGAATGCGCCACTCGCGGTGTTCGGCCATTTCGATGCGCTGGCCGACCATGAAGGCGAACAGATCATGGCTCACCTGCTCTCCCGGCCCCAGCCGAGAGCGGTCGAGCGCCTGCAGGCGCCGCAGGAAGCCGCGGTCGGCCTCCAGGCGCGCGCGCTGGGCTTCCGGCGTCACCGACGGCAGGCGGTCGTCGAACCGGTGCTCACCATCGGCAGTGGCCACCAGCGGATCGGCCCGCCAGAGGAACGCGCGCTCTTCGTCGAACAGCGTCTGCAGATCCTGCGAAGGCGTCTGCGCCCAGGAGGGAAGCGCCATGCAGGCGGCCAGTACGATCAGGACCAGTCGGGACATCGCAATCTCCGCAGGGACTTGGGACCGCTAGGTCGAGGGTCGGATCAGGTCCGGCGCGGGCACCGGCGAAGGCGCCCGCAGGGCCGACCGCAGCAACGCGATCGCGGCATACAGGACCACCACCACCACGCCCCAGCGCAGGTTCTCCAGGGTGAGGCTGCGCACGACGAACGCCGCGAGCACCACGGCCGGGATGCCGCCCAGCGCCAGGCCAAGCACGACGCGCAGGTCGATGCGGGCGGACCGCACGAAGCGCATTCCGCTGACCGGCATCAGGAACGCACAGGCGCCCATCATGACCGGAAACGCCGCGGTCGGCTCCAGGCCCAGCAGGCTGAGCAGGATCAGCGAGGGCGCGTACAGACCGATGCCGAAGCTCATCAGCGCGCCCAACATCAGGTGTGCTGACACAGCCACCGCGAAGCCGGCGCCGTCCAGGCCCAGCGCCTGGCCGCCGGCCGGCATCAGCTTCAGGTTGGCCAGCGCGTACAGCGCCGCCGCCAGCAGCATCGCCACGCCGACGACTCCTTGCACCACGCGCACCGGCACGCGCACCACCCAGCGTGCGCCCAGCGCGGCACCGCACACCGCGGCGGCGATGCAGCCGCACAGCAGCCACGGGTCCACGCGCACCAGATGGATGAACACCACGGCCTGCACGACCGTGGGCAACGCATGACCACTGTTGAGCGTGGCCGGCAGGAAACTGTCCGGCACGCAGCGGCGCAGCTTGAGCCACGCCGTGGTCGGCGCGAACGAGCCGATGCCCAGCGTGTCGAAGAAATTGGTGACCGCGCCCAGGCCGATGGCCTCCAGCGACGGTCGCAGCTGCCCGCGCCTGCGCGCGGCATGCAGCAGCGTGGCCAGGAACGCGCTTCCCAGCACGCACAGCAGGATCAGGATCACCGTCACGATCATTCGGGCGCTTCCCGGGGGCCCGCCGCCGGTTTCGGGGGCGGACGGGCCGGTGGAAAAAGACGGGGCGGCAGACGAAGCCCGCCCCGAAGCGAGGAAATCAGTACTGGACCGACAGGCGCACGCCGCTGAAGGCCGTCGTCGCGTACAGGCTCACGTACACGTAGCCAGCCGGCGGGTTGTTGACGACCAGGGTCTCGCTGTTGGTCGACGTGGTCGAACGGTAGTTGTGCGACGTCGGCGAGGCCCAGTTGCCCAGCGTGTTGACGTACAGGTCCGCATTGCCGGTGCCGCCTGTGCTGGTGATTCGCAGGCTGGGCGTGCCGGCGGGCACGTAGATGTAGAAGTACTTCAGGCTGCCCTGCGCTGCGGTCAGGTTGCTACGACTGCAGTTGCGGTCGAGCACGCGCGTATCGGTGGCGGTGCACTCGGGGAAGGCTACGGTCACCACCTTGCTGGCCGTGGTGCGTGCGCCCTTGTCGTCGGTCACGGTCAACGAGACGGTGTAGCTGCCTGCCGTGCTCCAGGTCTTGCTTGGATTGGTCGCCGTCGACGTGGTGCCGTCGCCGAAGTTCCAGCTGCGCGCCACGATGGCGCCGTCCGGATCGCTGGAGCCGTCGGTGAAGTTCGCCTTCAGCCCGCTGACCGCGTACCCGAACACGGCCTTGGGCGCCTGGTTGGCCGCGCTGCAGCCCGGATTGGACGGGTTCACCACGCAGGGCAGCCAGGCCTTGAACGCCGCGTCGTCGCGCGTGGCGATACTGGTCATGAAGCTCGCGTAGCCGGTGTAGTTGCCCGGACGGAAGTAGGCGAGGATGTTGCTGACATCGCTGCGGCGCTTTTCGAACATGTAGCGCACGGCCAGGTAGCCCCAGCGGTAGACCCGGGTCGTGCCGCTGTTGTAATCGTTCTGGAACACCTGGCTCAGGTTGTAGGTACCGGCCGCGGCCTCGTTCTGCGCGGCGGTGTAGATCACGTTGCGGTACGAGTAGGACATGTACTCGGCAAAGCCCTCGACCCACCACACGGTCTTCTGGGTCATCGCGGCCTGGAAGTCGCCGAACATGTTGAACCGCCCGTCCAGGTAATGGATGTACTCGTGGGTGAGGTTCCAGATCTCGAAGGTCGGGCGCAGCCACTCGGCCTCGTAGGCGATGAAGCGCGCCTGGTTGCCGACGACCGCCGGGTCACCCTCGAGGTACATGCCGCCGTTGTTGGTGTCGATGCCGTAGAGCGTGCCGGCATACGTGCCGTAGTCACTGCTGCTGTCGAAGACCACCATCTCCAGCGCGGCGTTGTTGTCCTGGGCCACCGGCGTGCGGTTGGTCGCGGCCTGCTGGTGGAAGTAATTCTCCTGGCCGGCGACGATCGAGCAGGTGTTGGCCAGCTCGGTGCTCGTCATCGATTGGGCACGGATCTTCAGCGTCGGGCTGCAGGTGTGGCGGATCGGCAGCGCGGCCGCATCGACGCGGGCGACGAAGTCGCACAGGTTGTAGTACGCGCAGTTGGCCTTGTCGTGGTAGTCGATCATCTCGCCCACGCCCAGCCACAGCTTGGCGGTGGCACCGGGGATCGTGGAACGATCGATCAGGTTCTTCGAACGCAGCTGCGCCAGGCTCTTCAGGGGCCCGGTGTATTGCAGGAAGCGCGCCATCTCACGGCCGGCGTTGGCCACCAGATAGTCGTTGGCGCCGCCCAGCTGGGCGAAGTTGTTGTTGACGAAGGTATGCAGCGTATCGACGATCGAAGTGTCGGCCTGTACCGCCGCGCGGAAATCGTCCATCTGGTGACCGCGCCACAGGATGGTGTAGGCGTTGTTGACCGCCGACTTCATCCAGTAGTACGTGTTGTAGCTGCTGTTGTAGGCATTGAGCAGCCGCTTGACCAGGTACAGGTAGCGCGCGTTCTCGCCGGCGCTGTCCAGCAGGATGACGTACTCCGACAGGATCTCGCCGTGGGTGTCGTTCACCAGGCCGAAAGACGAGTTGGCCGCGAAGGCGTCCAGCGCGGGACGGATGGCGTTGCGCAGCGCGGTGCCGTAGCTGCCCACGCTGGTGTCGTAGAACTGCACGTAGTAGCCCGCGCGCAGGAACAGCACCAGCTGGGCGAGGTTGCCGGCGTTGGTGCCGTTGTAGCTGGTCGTCGCGGAGGTCATCGCGTTGGCGATCGTCACCATCTGCGCTTCGCGGAAAGTGTTGTACGCCGCCGTGCCGGTGAGGCCGAACAGCGTGTTGATGCACGATGTCTCCGCCGCCTTGACGGCCGTGACCAGCGCCGCGCCACTGAGACTGCCGAACTGGTTGCTGTCGCAGGCCGCCATGGCCTGGGCCTTGGTGCGCTTCAGCTGGCTGGGACGGCGCAGCACGTTGCGGTGGAGCGCGGCGTAGTCGTAGCCACTGTCGACCTTGCGCGCCAGCGGGCTCTGCAGGGGTGCGCGATGGGCGGGGTCGAGCGGCCGGTACTGCAAGTGGGCGCCGAACACCTCCTTCTCGGTGCTGGGACGCCGGCCGATACGGGCGCGGGCCGGCGACGCGGGCGCGGAGGCCGTGTGCCTCGATGCGCTGACCGGGGCGTTGACCGGTGCGTTGACGCTGGCGGGACGCGCGACCACGTGCGGCGCACGCGATTCGGGCTGGGTGACGGGACGCAGCATGCCGCCGGGACTGGTGGCGGCGGCGTAGCCGAGCATGGCGACGCACATGGCGGCAATGCCGACGGCGGCGGTGAACCCTCTGGAACGTCTGGACCTGGAAAAACGCGGTGTCATGACACCTCTCCTGTGGCGTGGGCAGCTCGTGCTGCCCATGGCTGGCGGCGATGTGCGCGTGATGTCGCCGGGAGCATCGTGTTGAGGAGCGTGCCGGCCCAGTGGCGGCTCCCCGCGCGGTATGGGGTCATCCGAACGGCGCCGCCAGCGAGGGCGATGGCGGCGTGAACCACTGCGCGCCGCGTTCGGTCACGTGGAAGTGGTCTTCGAGTCGTATTCCGAAGCGGCCCGGCACGACGATCATCGGTTCGTTGCTGAAGCACATGCCCGGCGCCAGCGGCGTGCGGTCACCGCGCACCAGGTAGGCCGCCTCGTGGATCGCCAGCCCGATGCCGTGCCCGGTGCGGTGCGGCAGCCCGGGCAGGCGGTAGTCGGGCCCGAAGCCGGCGCGTGTCAGTACCGTGCGCGCCGCCGCATCGACGGTTTCGCACGGATATCCCGGGCGGACTGCGTCGAAAGCCGCCTGCTGCGCTTCGCGCTCCAGCTGCCACACCGCCGACTGCTCGACGGTGGGCGCACCGAACACGTAGGTCCGGGTGATGTCGGAGTGGTAACCGTCGACGGTGCAGCCGGTATCGATCAGCACCAGGTCGCCCCGTGCAAGCAGCTGTTCGCCGGGGACGCCGTGCGGGTAGCAGGTCGCCTGGCCGAACTGGACCGCGCAGAAGGTGCTGCCGTTGTCGGCGCCCAGCGCGCGGTGTGCCTCGTCGATGAAGCGCCGCACGTTCGCGGTGCTGACGCCCGGACGCAGGATGGCTGCGGCGCGGCGGTGCACTTCCAGCGTCATCGCCATCGCCTGGCGGATCAGGGCGAGTTCGGCCTGTGACTTGTGCATGCGGCAGCCGTCGATGACGGGGGCGGCGTCGATCAGCTCGACGCCGGGCGCCGCCTGTCGCAGCGCCTGGATATGGCAGAAGGGCATCTGCGGATCGACCGCGATCCGGCGGGCGCCCACTTCCCGCAGGGAGTCGGCGAGCAGCGCGTGTGGGCTGTCGTGCTCCTCCCAGGTGCGTACGTCGGCCAGCACGCCCAGCCCCGCTTCGACCGAGCCCAGCTCGAACTGTGGACACACCAGCACCGGGGGACCCGACGGGCGGACCAGCAGCACGATCAGCCGCTCGGTCGGCGCCCACGGCAGGCCGGAGAAATACCGCAGGCTGGCGCCCGCGTTGATGACCAGGGCGTCCACGCCGGCATCGGCCATCAGCGCGCGGGCGCGCTTGAGGCGATGCGCACGTTCTTCGGCGCCGATGCGCGCGGCCTGCTGCGGCCAGCGCCGCAGCGCCGCCAGTTCGTGTTCCGCCGTGGAACCGCCGATACCTTGACTCATGGACGTGTGCTCGCTGAAGAAGCGCGTGACGGAAAGTGGGCAGAGGAGGATCGGGCCGAGGAGAAGCGGGCGAGATCGAAGGGCTGCACCGACACCGGCGGCGGGCGTCCTGTGGCCAGCGCCGCGACCAGGTGCGCGGTCAGCGGCGCCAGGGTGAGTCCCAGGTGCTGGTGGCCGCAGGCGTACAGCAGGCCCGGTGCCGTCGCGCTGCGACCGATCGCGGGCAGATAGTCGGGAAGGGTCGGCCGCGCACCCATCCAGGGCTGCGGTTCACCGCCGACCGGCAGCCCCAGATCACTCGCATGGCGACCCAATGCCCGCCACTTGCGCGGGTCCGGCGGGGTCTCCTGCCGCGCGAATTCGACGAAGCTGGCCGCGCGCAGTCCGCTGCGGAAGCGGGTAAGGATCAGCGACCGGTCCTCGAACACCACCGGCGGCATGCGCAGCGGCCAGTTGTGTTCGCTCCACTGCAGGTGATAACCGCGCTCGGCGATCAGTGGAGCGTGTATCCCCAGAGTTGCCAGCAGTGCGCGCGAACCCACACCCGCGGCCACGAGGACGCAGTCGCCCTGCAGCACGCTGCCGTCGGTGAGCACCGCGCCCGTACGGCCGTCCTGCACCGACAACGCGCGCACTGGCGCCTGGCGAAGCGTGCCGCCGCAGGCTTCAAACGCGTCGCGCATGACTTCGAGCGCCAGGCCGGGGTCGGCGACCTGCGCGGTGCCTTCGAAATGCACGCCGCCCGCCGGCCGGCTGCGCAGCACGGCCGCCAGCTCGTCGAGTTCGGCCTGGACCAGATCGCGCACGCGGGCACCGCCGATGTCCGCGCGCGCCCATGTCGCGCGGCCACGGGCGGCGCTGGCGGCAGATTCCCACACCACGACATGGCCATCGGCGCGCAGCAGGTCGCGTCGCCCCAGGGTGTCCACCAGGTTGCGCCAGGCGGGCAGCGCCTGCCGCAGCAAGCCGCCCAGTGCCGCGCGCCCGGCTTCGAAGCGACGCGGGGACGCCGCGCACGCCATCTGCAGTGCCCACGGCGCCACCCACAGCGGATCGCGGACGTCCAGCGCGCCGCCCATGGCGAAAAGCCGGCGGGGCGCCGAACGCAACGTGGACCAGGAGGCCAGGGGTTCGACCTGCTCGATCGCGATGTGCCCGGCATTGCCGTACGAGGCCCCCTGCGGGCGGGTCTGGGCATCTACCAGCGTCGTGGTCAGCCCGCACTGCTGCAGGCGCAACGCACAGGCCAGGCCGACGATGCCGGCGCCGATCACCACGGCAGTGGAAGGAGTGCTGCTGGCGTGCACGCGGGTCGGCTCCGGGGGCCGGCTGCCCCCTTGGTGGCGGCATATATATCGTATACGATCTACGATATTCAACCCCCGGAGAAAAAACCGCATGCCCACGAGTGCCTGCCGCTGGCAGGGAGTGATCCCCGCCGCCACCACCCAGTTCAAGCCCGACTTCGCGCTGGATATCGATGCCACACAGAGAGTGCAGGACGCGCTGATACGCGACGGCGTGCACGGCCTGATCATCATCGGCACGGTGGGCGAGAACAATTCGCTGGAGCCCGACGAAAAGCAGGCGGTGCTGGCCGCGGCCGTGGAAGTGGCCGCCGGGCGCGTGCCCGTCATCGCCGGCGTTTCCGAACTCACCACGCCACGCGCGATGGCCTTCGCCCGCTCCGCGGAAAACATCGGCGCCACCGGCCTGATGGTGCTGCCGGCGATGGTGTACGTGCCCACCGAAGCCGAACTGCTCGCGCACTTCCGCATGGTCGCGGCCAGCACCGCGCTGCCGGTGATGCTCTACAACAACCCGCCGGCCTACCGGGTCAGCATCAGCACGCAGGCCCTCGCCGGGCTGGTGGAAGTGCCCAACGTGGTGGCGGTGAAGGAAAGCGCGCCCGACCCGCGTCGCTTCACCGACCTGATCAATGCCTTCGGCGACCGCTTCGCCCTGTTCGCGGGCCTCGACGACGTCGCGCTCGAGGGCCTGCTGCTCGGCGCCCGCGGCTGGGTGTCGGGCCTGACCAACGCCTTCCCGCAGGAATCACTGGCGCTGTGGGACGCGGTGCAGCGCGGCGACCTGGCGCGGGCGCTGCAGATCTACCGCTGGTTCATGCCGCTGCTGCACCTGGACGCCGGGCACGACCTGGTGCAGGCGATCAAGCTGGCCGAAGCGGTGATGGGACGCGGCACCGAGCGCGTGCGCATGCCACGCATGCCGCTCACGGGCACGCGCTACGAGGAAGTGCGGCGCATGGTCGAACGCGCGGCCGCCACGCGACCCACCCTCGTCGCCGCCGCGGCCGCCTGAGGACACCGTCGATGCGCCATACGTTCTTCTGCATCGACGGCCACACCGCGGGCAATCCGGTCCGGCTGGTGAGCGGTGGCGCGCCCCTGCTCACGGGGGCTTCGATGAGCGAACGGCGCCAGGATTTCCTGGCCCGTTTCGACTGGATCCGCACCGGCCTGATGTTCGAGCCCCGCGGTCACGACATGATGTCGGGCGGGTTTCTCTATCCGCCCACGCGTGACGATGCCGACCTGGGCATTCTTTTCATCGAAACCAGCGGCTGCCTGCCGATGTGCGGTCACGGCACGATCGGCATCCTCACCTTCGGTCTGGAGCACGGCCTGATCCGGCCGCGCGAATCCGGCCGCTTGCGCGTGGAAGTGCCGGCGGGAGTCATCGACGTGGAATACCGCAGCGAGGGCGAACGCGTGGCCAGCATCCGCCTGCGCAACGTGCCCAGCTACCTGGCCGCGCGTGGCCTGCGCGTGCAGGTGCCCGGCTTCGGGGAGCTGGCCATCGATGTCTGCTATGGCGGCAACTACTACGCGATCGTCGAACCCCAGGGGGCGTACACCAGCCTGGATGCGCTCGGCGCGGCACGCATCATCGAACTCAGCCGCACCGTCCGTGCCCTGGTCCGCGAGCAGTTCGAGCCGGTGCACCCGCTGGACCCCTCGATCCGGGGCGTCAGCCACGTGCTGTGGGCGGACGCGCCGCGCGGCGACGGCGCCGACGGCCGCAATGCGGTGTTCTACGGCGAGCGCGCGATCGATCGCAGCCCCTGCGGCACGGGCACGTCGGCGCGGATGGCGCAGCTGGCCGCGACCGGCCGGCTGCGCAGGGGCGACCGCTTCGTGCACGAGAGCTACATCGGCAGCCGCTTCATCGGCCGCGTCGAAGACGAGACGACCGTGGGCCCCCACGCGGCGATCGTGCCCTCCATCGAAGGCGCGGCGATCGCCACCGGCTTCAGCCAGATCTGGATCGACGATGCCGACACCTTTGCCCACGGCTTCGTGGTGACCTGACGTGAACGACGAAATGCACGCAACTTCCCTGACCCTGGCCCATCACATCGCGGGGCAGGACATGCCCGGGCCAGCCGAGCTGGAACAGCGCAACCCGGCGGTGCCGGACGATCTGTGCGTGCGGCTGCCGCAGGCCGGCGCCGACCTCGTGGCGCATGCCGTCGATGCGGCCCGGCGGGCGCTGGCGCCGTTGTCGCTGGGGGGCATCGAAGCCCGCAGCGACGCACTGGCGCGCATCGGCCGGCAGATCGCCGCGGAGGCCGACGACTTCGCCCTGCTGATCGCACGCGAGACCGGCAAGACCCTGCGCGACGCACGCGGCGAGACGATCCGCGCCGCGCGCATCTTCGACTTCTTCGCCGGCGAGACCCTGCGCAACGTCGGCGAGCGCTTCGACTCCACTCGCCTGGGCGCCATGGTCGAGGTGATGCAGCACCCCGTCGGCGTGGTGGGCGTGATCACGCCCTGGAATTTCCCGATCGCGATTCCCGCCTGGAAGATCGCCCCGGCCCTGGCGTTCGGCAATACCGTGGTGTGGAAGCCTTCCGAAGTGTCCTCGGCCATCGCCGCGAAGCTGATGGGCATCGTCGCGCACTCCGGCCTGCCCTCGGGCAGCGTCAACATGCTGCTCGGCGCCGGCGCCAGCGGCGCCGCCCTGTGCGCGCACGTTGGCATCGATGCGGTGTCGTTCACCGGCTCGGAGAGTGCCGGCAGTGCGGTGCGGCAGGCCGTGACGGCCCGCGGCGCGCGCGTGCAGCTGGAGATGGGCGGCGTCAACGGCCTGATCGTGCTGGCCGACGCTGATCTCGACGTGGCAGTGGAATGCGCAGCGAATGGCGCGTTCTTCGCCGCGGGCCAGCGATGCACGGCGACCTCGCGGATCATTGTCGACCACGCGATCGCCGACCGCTTCGTCGTGGCCCTGGCGCAACGCGTGGACCGCCTGGCGATTGGCGACCCGCGCCAGGCAGCCACCGACGTGGGCCCACTCGCCTCGCCTCGGCAGAAGGAACGGGTCAGTGCGCAGGTGGATGCAGTGCGTCGCAGCGGCGCCATCACCGCCTTCGGTGCCGTGCCCGACCCTCAGGACTGCTTCTTCCCGCCGACATTGTTCGACCACGCCGACCACGCCGGCCCGCTGGCGCGCGAGGAGATCTTCGGACCGGTCGCGGGCGTGTTCCGCGTCGACGGCTTCGATGAGGCGCTGGCGCTGCTCAACGATTCGCGCCACGGCCTGTCGGCCGGCCTGTGCACGCGCTCGCTCCGGCACGCCGAGGCATTCAAGCACCATGCGCGCGCGGGCATGCTGATGATCAACCTGCCCACGGCCGGGGTCGATCACCACGCGCCCTTCGGCGGCATGGGCGCCTCCAGTTTTGGCCCGCGTGAACAAGGACGAGCTGCGCGGGCGTTTTACACCACGGTGCGCACGACGTATCTGGCCGCAGGCTAGACTGGGGGCATGAGCATCGTCACCCGGACTCTGGCCGACCAGGCCTTCGAAGTGATCCGCGAGCGGATCCTGTCGGCGCGGATCCCCCCGCTGTCGCCGATCCGGCAGGACGCCCTCGCCGAGGAATTGGGGATCAGCAAGATCCCCCTGCGCGAGGCGCTGGCGCGGCTGGAGCAGCACGGACTGCTGCAGTCGCATCCCAACCGCGGTTTCGTGGTGCCGGCGCTGACCACGACCGAGGCCGAGGAAGTGTTCGCCCTGCGGCTGAAGATCGAACCCGAGGCAGCCGCCCACGCCAGCCTGGAAGCCGACGAGGCCGAACGCGCCACCGCGACCGCCGCACTGACCGCGCTGGAGAACGCCACCGGCGGCGATGGCCGCGCGATGGTGCTGCTCAATCGCGCCTTCCACCTGGCGCTGGTGCGTCCGGGCGGCCGGCATGTCACCTCCCAGCTGATCGAACGCCTGCACGTGCTGGCCGAGCGCTACGTGCACAAGCACTTGGAACCGGCCGGCCGCCATGCCCGCGCGCACCGCGAGCACCGCGCACTGCTCAAGGCCTGGATGGCGCGCGACCCGCAGCGCGTCACGACCCTGCTCGCCGACCACATCACCGTCACCCTGGACGATCTGCGCAAGCAGCTGCGGGGAACCGCCACCGCCACTGCGCCGGCCAAGGCGCGGCGCTCGGTGCAGGAGTAAGTTCGCGCACGGCACTCCGTGCCCGGGTGGGTCCAGCGCGAGCGCGAGGCCTCGGACCTGCCAGGCCGACCACCGACCACCCCGCATTGCATCGGGTTGCGTCGCAGCGCCGGGACTGGGGTCGGCAACCGCTCGCCGCCGACCCCATCTCCAGTCACGTCACCCGCCCTGCTTGGCCTTCGCGAAAGCCGCCGCCAGCGCGTTGTTCGCCGGCGGAGGTGCACTGGTGCGCTGCGGCGGCCTGCCGCCCTGCGCGTCGCGGCCACGGGGCGCCGCGGCGCGGGCATCACGTTCCCCGGCCGGGCGCGGCGCAGGCACCGCATCGTCGAGGCGGCGCGTGAGCGCGATGCGCTTGCGCGGGATGTCGACTTCCAGCACCCGCACCTTGACGATGTCGCCGGCCTTGACCACGTCGCGCGGGTCCTTGACGTACTTGTCCGACAGCGCGGAGATATGGATCAGCCCGTCCTGGTGCACGCCGATGTCGACGAACGCGCCGAAGGCGGCGACGTTGCTGATCACGCCCTCCAGGATCATGCCCGGCGTCAGGTCCTTGATGTCCTCGACGCCGTCGGCGAAGCGCGCGGCCTTGAATTCGGGGCGCGGGTCGCGGCCCGGCTTTTCCAGCTCCTTGAGGATGTCGCGCACGGTGGGCACACCGAACTTCTCGTCGGTGAACTGCTCGGGCTTGAGCCCGCGCAGCAGCGGCGCATCACCGATGACACGCTTGACCTCGGCGGCGGACACTTCGCGGCCGCACTGCTTGAGGATGCGCTCGACCACGGGGTAGGCCTCCGGATGCACGGACGAGGCATCCAGCGGCTGCTCGCCGCCTGCGATGCGCAGGAAGCCGGCGCACTGCTCGAAGGTCTTCTCGCCCAGGCGTGGCACCTTCAGCAGTTCCTTGCGGCTGCGGAAAGCGCCGTTCTGGTCGCGGTAGACGACGATGTTCTCCGCCACGGTCGACGACAGGCCCGACACGCGCGTGAGCAGCGCGGCCGAAGCGGTGTTGACGTCCACGCCCACCGCATTCACGCAGTCCTCGACCCTGGCATCGAGCGCACGCGCCAGCCGGTACTGGTCGACGTCGTGCTGGTACTGGCCGACGCCGATCGCCTTGGGTTCGATCTTGACCAGCTCGGCCAATGGGTCCTGCAGGCGGCGGGCGATCGACACGGCGCCACGGATGGACACGTCCAGGTCCGGGAATTCCTTCGCCGCGAACTCCGACGCCGAGTACACCGACGCGCCCGCCTCGCTGACCACGATCTTCTGCATCTTCAGTTCGGGCGCCAGTTTGATCAGGTCGCCGGCCAGCTTGTCGGTCTCGCGCGAGGCGGTGCCGTTGCCGATCGAGATCAGGTCGACGCCGTGCTTCGTGCACAGCGCGCGCAGCGTGTGCAGCGACTGGTCCCACTGGCGGCGCGGCTCGTGGGGATAGATGGTGTCCGTCGCGACCAGCTTGCCGGTGGCATCGACCACCGCGACCTTGACGCCGGTGCGCAGGCCGGGGTCCAGACCCAGCACCGCCTTCGGGCCCGCCGGCGCGGCCAGCAGCAGGTCCTTGAGGTTGTGCCCGAACACGTCGATGGCCTCCGCCTCGGCCTTCTCGCGGGCCTGGCCGAACAGGTCGAGCATCAGGTGCAGGTGCAGCTTGGCCTTCCAGGTCAGGCGGCAGGTGTCGCCCAGCCACTTGTCGGCGGGACGCCCCTGCACGCGGACCCCGACGTGGTGCGCGACGCGGCCTTCGGCCTGGAGGTGGCCCGCGTCGGCTTCCTGGCCCGGGTCGAGGTCCAGGAACAGGATCTCCTCGCGGCGTGCGCGGAACAGGGCGAGCAGGCGGTGCGAGGGAATCTTCGCCAGCGATTCGGCGTGGTCGAAATAGTCCCGGTACTTCGCGCCTTCGGTCTCCTTGCCTTCGGCCACGCGTGCGCGGATGACACCGACTTCGGTGAGCCACTGGCGCAATTGCCCGACCAGCGCAGCGTCCTCGCCCCAGCGCTCCATCAGGATGGCGCGCGCGCCGTCGAGCGCGGCCTTGGGGTCGGCCACGCCCTTGTCGGCATCGACGAACGTCGCGGCGACGGTCTCCGGCGTTTGCGACGGATCGGCCAGCAGGCTGTCGGCCAGCGGTTCCAGGCCGGCTTCGCGGGCGATCTGCGCCTTGGTGCGGCGCTTGATCTTGTACGGCAGATACAGGTCTTCCAGGCGCGACTTGCTGTCGGCACCAAGGATGTCCGCGCGCAGCGCGTCGGTCATCTTGCCCTGCTCCTCGATGCTGGACAGCACCGCGGCGCGACGGTCTTCCAGTTCGCGCAGGTAGGTCAGGCGCACTTCCAGGTTGCGCAGCTGGGTGTCGTCGAGCCCGCCGGTGACTTCCTTGCGGTAGCGCGCGATGAACGGAACGGTGGCGCCCTCGTCGAGCAGGGCGATGGCCGACAGGGCTTGGGCGGGTTGCGCGCCGATCTCGGCGGCAATGGTGCGGGCGATGTGCTGGGCGAGCTGCGGGGAAATCTCGGGCATTGCGTCTTTCGGCGTTACGGCGGGAATGCTGCCCCGATTGTGGCAACGCGTCCGCCGCAGCGTAAGGATTGACAAACCGCGGGAGCGGATGCGGCCGGTTGCCGCATACAACGGGGCTGCGGCGCGAGGCTGTGCGCGAGCGCCGACGCAGCACAGGCCGGGCTCCCGAGCCGCTGCCCCGCTTCCAGCCGCCGGGCAGGATCGAAGACTGGATCAGGCCGGCCGTGGCCGCTCGAATTGGGGAAGCCGGGGGGCCGACCCGTACAATCCACCCCATGGATATCTTCAAGGTCTTCACCCTCGAGGCGGCGCACCGCCTGCCCAACGTGCCCGACGGCCACAAGTGCGCGCGCCTGCATGGCCACTCGTTCCGGGTGGAGATCCACCTGCGCGGGGACATCGGCGCGCAGACGGGCTGGGTGATGGATTTCGCCGACGTGAAGAAGGCCTTCCAGCCGCTGTACGACCGCCTGGACCACCACTACCTCAACGAGATCGAGGGCCTGGACAACCCGACCAGCGAGCGTCTGGCGGTGTGGATCTGGGAGCGCCTCAAGCCGGTCCTGCCCCTGTTGAGCGAGGTCGTGGTCCATGAGACCTGCACCTCAGGCTGCCGCTACCGCGGCGAGGCGTAACCCCCGGGACCGGCCCCGTCCGGGCCAAGCCATTGATTTGAAAGGTATCTGAACCGCTCGTCGGCGCCGGAGCGCCAAATGTTGCAATGCAACAATCCGCCCGTTATGCTGCGTCGCACAATCCGCCGGATCCCCCGACCGGATTGGTCAAAGACTAACGGAGCCGCCATGTACCAGTTCAACGAACAGTTTGCCGCCGCCTCGCGCCAGTTCGCGGACACGGCCGCCCAGATCAACCGCATCGCCCTGGACAACGTCGAGGCCGTCTTCGGCCTGCAGATGGGCGTCCTGAACGAGCGCGCCAACGCCACCTTCGCCTTCTTCGGTGAAGCCGCGCAGGCCCGTGACCTCGAAGCCCTCAAGACCCTCTTCCCGAAGGGCGTCCAGGTGGCCCGCGAGAACGTCGAGCGCGCCGTGGCCGTCGGCCAGGACGTCTTCGGCCGCACGCTGAAGGCCAACGAGGCCATCGGCCAGATCACCAAGACCCAGATCGAGACCGTCGCCGCCAAGACGCAGGCCACGGTTGAAGAGGCTGCGAACAAGGTCGCCAACGCGTCCAAGGTCAAGTAACCGTCTCTCTCTCCACCCCGGTGGAACAACGAACCCGGTCGCGAAGGCGACCGGGTTTTTTGTTGGCCGGCGCTTTACCTGACGCGGACGCGCGGTCGGTCGTGGCCAAGCCGGGACAGCCGCGCCGCATGCCCTGAGGTCCGCAGCCCGGCAAAAAGAAGGGCGCCCGGTTTCCCGCGCGCCCCGCCTTCGGCCAGTGCGGTGCGTCAGGTCGACTGCGTCGCCGCCTGCAGCTTGGCCGCCTTGCGCGTCTGCGCCTTGTGGTGGTCGCGGCCGATCAGCAGGTACACCACCGGCACCACGAACAGGGTGAACAGCGTGCCGATCGACATGCCGCCCACGATGACCCAGCCGATCTGGTTGCGCGCCTCCGCGCCGGCGCCGGTGGCAATGGCCAGCGGCAACGATCCCAGGACCATGGCGCCGGTCGTCATCAGGATCGGGCGCAGGCGCAGGGCGGCGGCTTCGAGCACGGCGTTGAACTTGTCGCGTCCGTCCTCCTGCAGCTGGTTGGCGAACTCCACGATCAGGATGCCGTGCTTGGCGATCAGGCCGACCAGCGTGACCAGGCCGATCTGGGTGTAGATGTTGAACGAGCCGCCGGTGAGCTTGAGCAGCAGCAGCGCGCCGAAGAACGCCAGCGGCACGGACCCCAGCAGGATCACGAAAGGATCCACCCAGCTTTCGAACTGCGCGGCCAGCACCAGGAAGATGAAGGCCAGCGCCAGCAGGAAGATCATCGCGAAGTCGCTGGAGGACTCGCGGAATTCGCGACTCTGGCCGGACAGATCGTACGGCGAGGCCGGCGCGACTTCCTGCAGCGCATCTTCCATCCAGGTCAGCGCGTCCCCGATGGAGTAGCCCGGCGCGAGGCCGGCGCTCACGGTGGCGGCGCGCAGCTTGTTGAAGTGGTTGAGCTCCTTGGCCGCGATCGTCTCATTGACGCTGACCAGGTTGGACAGCTGCACCATCTGCCCGTCGCCACCGCGGACGAACACGTTGGACAGCGCCCCCGGCGTGCGCCGGGCGGCATCCTCGATCTGCACGACGACGTCGTACTGCTCCGATCCCCGCTTGAAGCGCGTCACATTGCGCCCGCCCAGGAACGTCTCCAGCGTGTGGCCGACCGTGTCCACGCTGCTGCCCACCGCAGCCACCTTGTCGCGGTCGACTTCCACGCGCAGCTGCGGCTTATTGAGCTTCAGGTCGGTTTCCGGCGCGATCAGCTTCGGATTGGTCTGCATCTTGGCCATGAGCTTCTGCACGGTGGCGTTGAGCTCATCCCACGTGCCCGTGCTCTGGACGACGAAGTTGACCGGCTTGCCCAGGAAGTCGTCGCTGCCCAGCGGCGGCGGCGTCATCGTGAAGGCCAGCACGCCCGGCACGGCGAAGAACATCTGGCCGCCCAGCGCATCGGAGATTTCCTTGGCCGACTTTTCACGCTTGGACCAGTCGGTGAGCATGGTGAAACCGATGGCCTGGGTGACGTCCGGGAAGCCGACGATCTCGAACACCCGCTGCTGGTCCGGCAGGCCCATCAGCATGCCTTCCATCTGCTTGGCGTAGCGGTCGGTGTACTCCACCGTGGAGCCTTCCGGCGCCACGCCGATGGCGATGATGAAGCCCTGGTCCTCCTGCGGCGCGGTTTCCTTGGGCAGCCACAGGAACAAGCCGACGGCGCCGGCGAACACCAGCGCGGCAAAGCCCACGACCATCCAGCGCCAGCGCATCATCGCCGACAAGGCGCTGCGGTAATGCGAATCCATCCACTGCAGCACGCGTTCGCCGGCCTGGTAGAAGCGTCCGTGGTGGTTGTCGCCGCGCAGCAGCCGTGAGCACATCATCGGCGACAGCGACAGCGCGGTGAAACCGGACACCAGCACCGAACCGGCCAGCGTCAGTGCGAATTCCACGAACAGCTTGCCGGTGCGCCCGGTGGAGAAGGCCAGCGGGATGTACACGGCGGCCAGGGTCAGGGTCATGGCGACGATGGCGAAGCCGATCTCCTTGCTGCCCTTGAACGCCGCCTCCATCGGCGGCATGCCTTCCTCGATGTGGCGCACGATGTTCTCGAGCATCACGATCGCGTCATCGACCACCAGGCCGATCGCCAGCACCATCGCCAGCAACGTCAGCGTGTTGATGGTGAACCCGAAGGCGTACATCAGCGCGAACGCGCCGATCATCGAAACCGGGATGGTCACCAGCGGGATCAGCGTGGCCCGCCAGCTGCGCAGGAACAGGAAGATCACCACGATCACCAGGCCGATCGCGATCAGCACCGTGTGCTGCACCTCCTCGATCGACTTGTCGATGAAGATCGTCGAGTCATAGGCGATCTCGACCTTCATGCCCTGCGGCAGCGACTGGGTGATCTTCGGCAGCATCTCCTGCAGCGCCTGCGAGATGTCCAGCGGGTTGGCCACCGCCTGCTTGACGATGCCCAGCGGCACCGCGTTCTTGCCGTTGTAGCGCGCGCGGAAGCGGTCCTCCTCCTGGCCCAGTTCGACCTTGGCCACGTCGCGCAGGCGCACCAGCGTGCCCTTGACGTCGCCCAGCACGATGTTGCCGAACTGCTCGGGCGTCTTCAGGTCGGTTTCCGACAGGACGGTGAACTCGCGGTCGCTGCCTTCCACGCGCCCGGCCGGAATCTCCACGTTCTGCTCGCGCAGCGCGGCTTCCACGTCCGCCGGCGTCAGGCCGAAGCCGGCCAGCCGTTGCGGCTGGATCCACACGCGCATCGCGTAGGTGCTCGAGTAGACCTGCGCCTGGGCCACGCCCGGGATGGTCTGCACGCGGTCCTTGACCAGCGTCTCGGCGTAGTCGGCGATCTCCACCTGCGAGTGCCGGTCGGAGGAGAAGGCCAGGTAGATGATCGGCTGCGCGTCGGCTTCCTGTTTCTGGACGACCGGCTCGTCGACTTCCTCGGGCAGGAACTGCCGCGCCTGCGCGACGCGGTCGCGCACGTCGGACGCCGCGCCGTCCGGATCGCGGTTGAGTCGGAAGCGGATGGTCACCTGGCTGGACTGCTCGCGGCTGACCGACTGCATGTACTCCACGCCTTCCACGCCGGACAACGCGTCCTCGATCGGCTGGGTCACCTGCGACTCGATCACCTGCGCACTGGCGCCGGGATAGCCCGTGTTGACGGTGACCACCGGGACGTCGACGTTCGGGATCAGCCGTACCGCCAGGCGGTCGTACGCGATGATGCCGACCAGCAGCACCACCAGGTTGATCACCATCGCGAAGACGGGACGGCGGATGGAGATGTCGGACAGAACCATGGACGCCTCGCTTGGGTCGCGGCGCGTCCCGTGGGAAGCGCCCTATCTGGCGGACTCCGTGCGGGCAGGGGCCACGCATGGAGGCGGCGCATCGCGCCGCGGTGGAACAGGTGGCCAGGGTGGCCAGGCCGCCCGTTCCGGGAACCTGCGCGCCGTGGCGGTCAACCCCGGCGTGGGACGGCGCTGCGCGTTGCCGCGCAGCGCGGGCTGACTATTTCGCTTCGGCCGGCGCCGGTTCGGCCGACTTCGGGTCGGCGGGCTTGGGTTCGGCGGCCTTGGCCGACGCAGGCTTGGCGGCTGCCGGGTTTGCAGCGGCAGGGCTGGCTTCAGCCGCACCCTCGCCCGGCAACACCTGCACCGGCAATCCATCACTCATCATCGGCTTGTTCTGGCCCGCGGTGATCACCTGGTCGCCGGCCTTGACGCCGTCGATGACCTGGAACGCCCCGGGGACCCGCACGCCGGTCTTGACGATCACCTTCTTCGCCTTGCCGGCGACGACGGTCCACACGAAACGCTGGCTGCCTTCCTGCATCAGCGCCTGCTCGGGGACCATCACCGCGTCGACCGAGTTGGCGCCGGTGTCCAGTTGCAGCTGCGCGAACTGCCCCGGGCGCAGGCGGCCGTCCGGGTTGGGGATCTGCGCGCGCAGTTTGGCGCTGCGGCTGTTGGGGTCGACCACCGGATCGATCGCGGTCACCTTGCCGACGAACTCGTCGGCGGGGAAGGCGTCGACCGTGATGGCGATGCGCTGGCCGTTTTCCAGTTGCGGCAGCGCGCCTTCGGGGACGCTGAAATCCACTTCGATGGGATCCAGGCGCACCAGCGTGACCAGGTCCTGGCCGACGGTGACGAAGTCGCCCACGCTCACCTGGCGCAGGCCGATCCGGCCCGAGAACGGCGCGCGCATCGTCATCTTCGCCAGCGCGGTTCGGGCCGAAGCCACGCGCGCCTGGTCGACGCCGTAGGCGGCGCGCGCGCGGTCGTAGTCCGACTGCGCGATGAGCTTGTCGCCCAGCAACTGGTGCGTGCGTTCGGCGGCGCGGCGGCTGTTTTCCACGTTCGCCAGCTGCTCGTTGAGCGCCGCCTGCTGCACGCTGCCGTCCAGCACGAACAGGGGCTGGCCGGCGTTGACCGATGCGCCTTCGGTGAAGTTGATGCGGACGATGCGACCGCCCACTTCGGGGCGCACCACCACCGATTCGTCCGCCCGCAGGCTGCCGACCGTCTGCAGGCCGGCCTCGAGCTTCTGCGGCTTGAGCGTGATGGCTTCGACCGGCAGCGGCGGCATGCCGCCCGGAGGGCCGCCGCCACCCGCGGCCGCGCCGGCACCGGCCGCGTCACCATTGCCGCACGCGCTCAGCGCCACCGTCAGGCCCAGGGCCAGGACGAGCGGGAGTCCGTGATTCCACTGCAATCGGGCCATGCCAGCCTCGTCGGTCCATTTCTTGAACTGGGCAGTTTAGCGTTGCCGCTGTCGTCCGATAACCCTGCCGGAAGTCAGGCCGGGATTAAAGCCATCTTCTGCACATGCCGCCGGAGCGGCGTCGCTCCCTGTTCGGCAGGCGTCTCATGCCGTTCAGGGCCCGGGCGAGAGCCCGGCGGCCATCCTCGCCGGATCGATCTGCGCGGCGTGCGGCAGCCGGCCCCAGCACGGCGCCGGCAGCACGCGCCGCAGGATCTCGACGTTGTCGTCGCGCCGCGCCATCGATGGATCCACCTCGTTGGCGATCCAGCCGGCCAGGTGCAGGCCATCGGCCTGGATCGCGCGCGCCGTCAGCCGCGCATGGTTGATGCAGCCCAGCCGCAGGCCCACCACCAGCACGACGGACAGCCCGAGCTCGTTCACCAGCGTGGCCTGGTCCAGTTGCGCGGTCAGCGGCGCCATCCAGCCGCCCACGCCTTCGACCACGACCACGTCGGCCTGCGCGCGCAGCCGCGCATACGCGGCGACGATCGGCGGCAGGGCGATGGAGATGCCGGCGTCCGCAGCGGCCAGTTCCGGTGCGAGCGGATGCTCGAGCGCGTAGGGATTGATGTCGTCGTAGTCGGGCGTGGGGTCACTCGCCGCCTGCAGCGCGAGCGCATCCTCGTTGCGCCAGCCGCCCTGCAGCCACTCGCAGCCGCTGGCCACCGGCTTCATGCCCACCGCACGAAGTCCGCGCGCGCGGAAGGCGTGCAGGAGGGCGGCGCTGGCCACCGACTTGCCGATGCCCGTGTCGGTGCCGGTAACGAACAGCGCGCGGTGCGTGACGGCCGCACTCATGCGCGCCCACCCGTCGCCGTGCGGGGACACGCGCCGCCGACGCTGGCCGGCCGACGCGCGGCCTGGCAGCCGCACTGGGGCGGCATGTGGTCGATCGGCAGTCTGATCAGCTCCATGCGCGTCCTCCGGCGGCCTCGCCCATGGTAGCCGGGACCGGGAGGGCGGCGTCGGCGACCACTGTTACACTGCCGCCATGACGTTCCAGGCCTCTCCGTTGTCGGGCGACAAGCCCGAGCAGTACGCACAGCTGGTCGACCAGGCGCGTGGCCTGCTGGCCGGCGAACGCGACCGCGTCGCCAATGCCGCCAACCTGTCGTCGCTGGTGGCCCACGCGCTGCCCGCGCTCAACTGGGCCGGCTTTTACTTCTTCGATGGTCGCGAACTGGTGGTCGGCCCGTTCCAGGGGCAACCCGCCTGCGTCCGCATCCCGCTGGACAAGGGCGTGTGCGGCGCGGCCGCGAGCACCCGCCAGACCCAGCGCGTGGCCGACGTGCACGCTTTCCCCGGCCACATCGCCTGCGATGCGGCCTCGCGTTCGGAAGTGGTTGTGCCGCTGCTGCGGGGAGAAGAACTGATCGGCGTGTTCGACCTGGACAGCCCCGAACTCGACCGGTTCGATGAACACGATCAGCGCGGGCTGGAAGCCCTGGCGCAGGTTTTTGTGGAATCGCTGGCATGAGCGCGGTGAAGATGCGGAACATCGGCCCCAAGAGCGCGGCGTGGTTGCGCCAGGTGGGCCTGCGCACGCTGGACGACCTGGCCGCGGTCGGCACCGTCGAGGCCTTCATGCGCGTCAAGCGCGCCGGTTTCAAGCCAGGCCTGAACCTGCTCTACGCGATCGAAGGCGCACTGCTGGACTGCCACTGGCAGGAAGTCCCCGAGGAACGCCGCCAGGAACTGATCCTGGCCGCCGACGCCGCCACCGCGCAGCTGCCGCCACCACGCAACCGCCCCGCGGCGGGCCCGGTGCGCACCACCATCACCGCCCCGCGTGAGCCCGTGGAAGACGACGCCAGCACCGATCCGGCCGAGGGCTTTGCTGCCTTCGACGACCGCGCCGGCGCCCTGGGTGGCGATGACGGTGGTTCTGCGGGCGCCGAAGACTGAGCATGTCCTGGGCGCCGGACGCGCCGAAGTGCATCGCGCCACCGGGGCTGCGCGCCTGATCGGCCACGGCTGACGGCCACCCCCGTTCGCCCATCTCGATCTGCTTACATCTGCCTGAAATGGTGCAGGTAGCTGCGGCTCACCGGCAGCACTTCCTCGCGCGAGCGCAGGTGCACGTGGGCGGTCTCGTTGGCGCCTCGGGTGACATGGCTGATGGCCCGCAGGTTGACCACCGCGCTGCGGTGCACCTGCACGAAGTGCGCCGGGTCGAGCTGGGCGACGAGTTCCTTCAGCGGCGTGCGGATCAGGGCTTGGCCCGGCTTGCCGCCATCGCCTCGCCACGCGATCAGCGTGTACTTCTCGTCGGAGCGCAGGTAGTCGATGTCCTCGACCGCGATCATGCGCAGCGACGGGCCGACCGACGCCCGGATCCACCGCAGTGGCTCGGGCGCCGCCACCTTCTTCTGCAGGCGCGCGGCGAGCTGCTCCAGCAGCGCATCGGTATCCGGCGCCGGTTGCGATGCGCCCAGCCGCTCGCGCAGCCGCGCCACGGTGTCGGCCAGGCGGGTCAATTCCACCGGCTTGACCAGGTAGTCGAGCACGCCGTGCTCGAAGGCCTGCAACGCGTACTGGTCGTAGGCCGTCACGAATACCAGGTGCGCGCGCCGACCGATCAGCCGCGCCGCCTCCACGCCGGACAGGCCCGGCATGTGCACGTCCAGCAGGCAGATGTCGGGCTGCAGCGCCTCGAAACGCTCCACCGCCTCGCGCCCGTTGCGCGCCTGCGCCACGATCTCCAGCTCCGGCCAGGCCTGTGCGAGCAGGCGCACCAGCGAGCGCCGCAGGAGGGGTTCGTCGTCTGCGATCAGTGCCGTCGGCCGGCTCGCGCTCATGCCGGTGCGCTCCGGGCGGGGAATTCCACTTCCGCGCTGGTGCCGTGCGGCGCCAGCGGCGTCAGCCGAAGTTGCGCGTCGCCTTCGAAGGCCAGCTGCAGGCGTTCGCGCAGGTTCTCCAGCCCGGTGCCCAGCCCGTGTTCACCGTGCGTGGCGATGCCCACGCCGGTATCGCTCACCTCGGCGTGGCAGCGGCCGTGGCGCAACCGCACGCGTACGTCGATGCGGCCGCCCTCCTCCGCCGGATCGATGCCGTGGCGCACTGCGTTCTCCACCAGCGTGAGCAGGGTGGTTGGCGGGCAGGTCAGCGCCAGCGCCGCGTCGTCGGCGTGCAGGGAGAACTGCAGGCGGTCGGGCATGCGCATGTGCATCACCTCGAGGTAGGCGCGCGACAGGTCCAGTTCCTGGCTCAGCGTCGACATCGGCTCGTGCAGGCGCGGCACGGCCGCGCGCAGGTAGGCGATCAGGCTGCCCAGCACCGCCGATGCCTGCGCGGAGCCGGAGTCCACCAGCTCGCGCACATTGGCCAGCGTATTGAACAGGAAGTGCGGTTCGACCTGGGCCTGCAGCAGGTGCAGGCGCGCGTCCAGCGCATTGCGTTCGTACTGGCTGCGCTCCAGCTCGAAGGCCAGCGCCTGCCGCTGCGCCTCGCCGCGGATCTGCCGCAGCAGCGCGGCGATTGCCATCCACGGTGCGATCAGCAGGCCCAGCATGCAGATCGCGCTGAAGCCACCCATCCGGTCCTTGTCCATGAACCACGGCTTCGGCTCGCCCCACACCGTCAGCGCATAGGCGATCGCAGTCGCGAAGGGGATGACCACGGCCACGCCGATCACCTGCAACGCCCAGCGTTCCACGAAACGCGGCAGCCTTCGCGGCCAGCGCTCCAGCACGCCGAACACCAGCAATGCGGTCATCCCGACCATCAGCAGCCGCGTGATCAGCACCGCATACGAGGCCTGCCAGGTCAGCGACATCATCAGACTGACGAGGAAGCAGGCGATCGCCACTGGCCGCACGCGTTGCCAGGTGAACAGGCGCGGAGCAGCCGCGGATGCGTCGGGAGAGTGCATGGGCGGGACGATAGCGCAGAAGGCCGGAACGAGTAGCGGGCCTACAGCTTGGGCCACCACAGGATCATGGTCGCTGCACCGATGCCCGTCGCCGTGGCCAGCGTCGCCAAGCCCAGTCCGGCGCTCATCGCGTACCGGACGCGCGCGCCACCGCGGTCCCGCGCAAGGAAATACAGCTCCAGGACGCCCAGTGGCAGCAGGTACTGGGCGAAGGCGAGGAAGATCAGGAACGGCCCCTGGAACGTCTTCGGATCGAAGCCGACCGGCCCCTGGTTGACCACGATCCAGAACATCAGCGCGACGCGGAACACCCAGGCGGCGCTGGCGGCCAGGAACAGGCGTAGCGCCCAGCGCCGGTGGATGTCGATGCGCCGCGCGCGCGCGTGGCGCAGCGCCTGCACCGCGAACACCAGGATCAGCGCCACATTGATCACGCTGGCCACGCGCTGCTCGGGGTCGCCGACGATTTCGCGCGTGGCGAACATGATCAGTCCAGCGGTGCACACCAGGAAGATCGCCGACAGATACACGCGTCCGTTCCAGCGATGGAAGACCGGCCAGCGCCGGCGCACCGCCGGCACCAGCTGGAAGATTCCGCCGGTCACCACGATGGCGGCGAACGCCAGGTGCACGCCGATCACGGTGTTGGCGAACGTCGCGCCGGGCACGTACGCCCGGGGCATCACCGCATTCCACGCCGCCAGGTCGCCGCGCAGGGCCGACAGGCCATACAGGCCCAGGATGTAGGCGACGAAGATCAACTGGCCCGTGGCGGCGACGCCGAACCAGACGGCGGCCACCAGGCGCAGGGTTCGCGCCGCACGGTTGCCTGCTTCGGCGTCGACGACGCGGCCCGCGCGAGCGGGCGTGGCTGACAGGAGCCCCGGGGTGGCATCGGCGGTGGGGCTGGACGGCTGCATGGCGTTCTCCGGCTCGCTCGCGGTGGATGCGGCGTTGGCGTCGGAGTGTTCGGGCGCCGGCAGCTCAGCGGAAGCCGCCAGGCGACGGGCGACGGCGTGGAGGCCGCCAGCCACGGATCGGGGCGACGAGCGACGCAGGCCGTTGTGGACCAACGGAGCCGTGGCGCCGGTGCGGGCATGTCCAGCCGCCGCACGTCCGCCTGTGACCGGCACCGGCACCGGCGCACCGATTGCCGCATGTCGCGTCCGCCTCGCATCGCACTCGGACACCACCCGCCGGTCCGCGGCGCCACCCGTCGCGTCGCGCCGTCGTCCGCGCCCCGGGAGCCGTCGCCCGTCGCACGCCCCCTGTGCAGGCCGTCCGCGCGCGTCCAGATTCAGCTCCGACGGCGCGCACGTTGCGTCTTACCGGGGTCACCGACATGAAATGGATCCACATCGCCTGCGGCATCCTCGCCCTCGCCGCCGGATTCACCGCCCTGTTCGCGACCAAGGGCTCGCCCCTGCACCGGCGCAGCGGGACGGTCTTCTTCGCGGTGATGCTGGTGATGTCGAGTACCGGCGCGGTGCTGGCTTGGCTCAAGCCCGACCGCGGTTCGGTCGTCGCGGGCCTGCTCACCTTCTATCTGGTCAGCACCGCCTGGTTGACCGTCAAACGGCCGGTGGACCGCACGCGCGGCGTGACCGCCGCGCTGATGCTGCTGGCGATGGGGCTGGCGGCCTTCGGCTTCGCCTACGGCATCGAGGCGACCCAGAGCGCCAACGGACGCGTCGACGGCATTCCGGCACCCCCGCTTTTCCTGTTCGGCGCCGCGGCGCTGCTGGCCGCGGCGATGGACGCGCGCCTGCTGTGGGCCGGTCGCATCGAAGGCGCCCACCGGCTGGCCCGCCACCTGTGGCGGATGACCTACGCGATGTGGATCGCCACGACGTCCGCCTTCCTCGGCGAGGCGAAATTCTTCCCGATGCCGATCCGCAAATCCGGGCTGCTCGCCCTGCCCGTGCTGCTGGTCACCGGGATGCTGCTCTTCTGGCTGGTGCGCGTGTACTGGAAGCGGCGCCGCGTCGCGCTGCCCCGCACCGGCGAGGCACTCGCGGACGGTTGACGCCCGACGGCGGCGGATACCGCGCCGCTCCGAAATTCAGTCCACGCGCCGGGGCGCGGCGCGCGCTTCGCGCAGGGCCAGCGCGAATGGCGCGGCGAACAGCAGCACCACGGCCAGCAACCAGCAGACCGCCGCCATCACGTGTGCATCCGTCAGGAACAGCACGGCGGGCAGCGCGATCAGCAGCAGCGCCGTCGGCCGGCGGCGCAGGAAGCCATGTGCGCCCACGGCCGCGGCCACGAACACCAGCGAGGCAAAGAACCACGCGCCCCACGCCGGCGCCTGGCCGTGGCGGGCCGCCACTTCGGACGCCAGGAACGGATAGGCGACCGCGAACAGCACGCAGCCCAGCGCGAGCAGGCGGGCGGCGATGTCCGCGATCCGGAACCACCCACGCGTCAATGGCCGCGGCTGGTTCATCGGGCCTGTCCTGTGGTGGCGGCGGGTGCCGGTGCGGACGGCACCGCCAGCGGCCGCACGTGCTCCACCAGGCTCAGCAGCAGCTTGCCGGGCTCTTCCTAGGGAATCATGTGCGAGGCGTTCTCGAACCACACGCCCCGCTTGTACGGTGCCTGCAGCGCGTCAAGCCAGCGCTGCGTGGGTTCCGACGGCGTGGTGTAGTCGTGCCGGCCCATGAACATCACCACCGGGATCGGGAACGCCTGCACGACGGTGTAATCCACCGCCAGGAATTCGGGCAGGATGCGGCCAAGCGTGAACCGGTTGCCCTCGTCCACCGAGCACACGTCCTGCGGGGCATATTCCGGCGACAGTCGCGGTGCGTCGTAGAAATAATCCGACGTCGCCCGGTATGCGCTCAGCCCACCGTAGTGCTGCGCCCAGTTGCGCGCGGTCACGATGCGCTCGCGGGTGATCGGCTGGTCGCCGGGATAAGGCGCGATGGCCTCCAGTTCCTTCAGTGCCGCCGTGTTGCCGTGGGCGCGGGCCTGCGCGACCGCGTAGTCGAAGCTGATCCGCTCGTTCTCGCGCACGTTGATCACCTGGCCGATGCCGACGTAGGCGTGGAACAGGTCCGGCCGCTTCAGCGCCGCGCCCATTCCCACGATGGTGCCCCAGCTGTGCCCCATCAGGATCAGCTTGCGCTGGCCGAACTTCCGGCGGATGTGCTCGGCGACCTCGATGGCGTCATCGACGTAGCGCGGGATGTGGATGGTGTCGCTGATGGACTCCGGGTCGACTTCGCCCAGCGTCTTGCCGGCGCCACGCTGGTCCCAGTTGACGACGGTGAAGTATTCCTCGATCGGCCGCTGGAACTGCCACAGCGTCGGCATCAGCGGGGAGGCCGGCCCGCCATGCACGAACAGGATGATCGGGTTGTCGCGATCCTGCCCGCGCACGTTGATCCACTGGTCGATGCCGCCGATGCGCGTGGTGTAGGACTCCTGCACACCCTGGGGCGCCACGATCCGGTTGAGGTCGGCCACGATGGCGCGCGCGCGGGCATAGTCGGTGGTGACCGGGCAATCGGCGGCGAAGGCGGGTGCGAACACACCGGCGCAGGCGGCGAACAGCAACGACAGCAGGCAACCTCTGGCGATCGACAGCATGGGGGCGTCCGGATGGAGGGAGGTCAGTTTACGGCCGCCACGCGGAGGCGTGTGCCGGGCCGACTGCGAAGTGCGGCCCCTTCAACCTTCCAGCCATCCATTGACCGCCGGTGCTCCCATGGTCGGATGGAACTCCAGCACCTGGTAATCGGCGATCCCGTGGAGCATGAAGGGATCCTGCGCGAGCACGGCGTCGAGTTGCGCGCGCGATGCGGCGGTGGCGAGGATCACCCCGCCGTCGCGCGGCTCCTTGCGCCCGGACAGCAGGAACACGCCCGCGGCGTACTGCCGCTCCAGGAATTGCCGATGCGCGGGCACGTGGCGATCCACGGCATCCAGCGGGGCGGTGTAGGTCAGCAGGACCACGAACATCGTATGCCTCCGTGCTTCAGTCGGGCGCCGGTGATGCGCGGCGGTCGACTGGATTGTCAGTGCTTCGGACGTCAGCTACCAACCAGTCCGAACAGGAAAAAGTAGAAGACGCCAAACAGCAGGCAACTGGCCAATGCCGCCAGCGCCACGCCCACCGCCGCCAGGCGATGGCTGCCTTCTTCGGCGGCGGCGGCCAGGCCCATCATGCAGGCCGACGGAAATGCGACGACGCAGATCCACAGCAGCCGGTTGTCCCAGGCCAGCGTGCCGGCGAGGTACAGCACGCACACCACCAGCCATCCGATGACGAGCAGTCCCGCACTGGCTCTGAGCATGATGTACCTGGTCGGTGGCAGAGAACGGCGGGGCGGGACGACAGGGACCGCGGGGAGTTCAGACGTGCTGATCCAGCAGGATCGGATTGCCGTCCGGATCCACCACCATCAGGCTGGCCGGACCGGAGGTGGACTCATCGGCTTCGCTGAGCAGTTCAACGCCCTGCGCCCGGAGCTGGCGCTGCAGGTCGCGGATGTCGGTGAACGCGGGCAGCTTGTTCGCGTCGCTGTCCCATCCCGGATTGAAGGTCAGCAGGTTGCGCTCGAACATCCCCTGGAACAGGCCGATGACCGTACCGCCATTCTTCAGGATCAGCCAGTTCTGCGCCTGGTCGCCTCCCCACACGGCAAAGCCGAGCTTTTCGTAGAAGGCACGTGACGCCGCGATATCCCGTACCGCCAGGCTGACGGAAAAGTTGCCGAGCTGCATGTTCGTTCCTCATTGGTTTCCGAAGCGACAGATCCCGGCGGCCGCAGACGCCTTGGCCGCAGTACGGCAACTGGATGAGCGTCCTGCGTGGCATGGCCAGAGTGGACTACCCGGCTCCGGGCGCGGGGAATCGTTCAAGCCAACGCCCGCACGACCAGCACCCACAAGCCCAGCACGGCCAGGAAGTTGATGGTGAAGACCAGTCCGCGCAGGCGAACGTTCGCGGTAAGGATCTGCACGCCCCCGTGGACGATCCGCCCCGCGACGAATATCCAGGCCAGCAGCAGCGCCGCGCGGCTCTGCGCCTGGCCGTGGATGAGCAGCAGACAGGCCGCGTAGAAGAACAACGGCCACTCGAACTGGTTGGACAGGTTTGCGCTGATGCGCGGCTCGATCCCGGCCCACGGGCTGGTCCCGTCCGGCCTTCGACCGATACCCCACACCCGCGGCGCGCGGGCCACCGTGAGCACCACATAGAGCAGAGCCGTCAGGGCGACGTGGCCTGCCATGGGAACTACGAGCGGATTCACCCGTTGCCCCCTGCAATCTCGATGCCGTCACCGCGCATGGCCTGGAACCAGCACCGCAGGGACGAGGCCGGGCCGGGACGTGCAGTTCGCGCCGTCATTGCAGCGAATGCAGCCCGATCATGTTGCCCTCGGTGTCGATCACCAGGACGATGAATCCGTACTGCCCGATGGAGAACTTGTCCTTGAAGATCCTGCCGCCCTTCTCGGCGGCGCGCTTGCCCTCGGTCGCACAATCCACGCAGGTGAAGTAGACGATCGTGCTGTTCCCGCCGGACGGGAAGCCCTCCATCCTGACCAGGGCCCCGGAAGCGCCGCGCTCGGGCTGCATCGGAAACGCCCACATCTCGATGCTGGGGCTGTCCAGTCGTTCCAGGCGGACGGCAAACACCGCCTCATAGAACTTCCTGGCGCGCTCCATGTCCTGCACGTAGATCTCGAACCAACCGACGGAAGTGCCTGTCATGGCAGCGCTCTTCATGGCGAAAGGAGGGTGGCGAACCGCATCAAGGCGGGCCGCGAAGCGGTTCGCGTCCGATTGTCAGGTGGCACGCGCCACCTGTCCAGCCGCGTCCACGTCATCGCCGGCCTGGTGCCAGGCCAGGACAGCGATGGGCTGCACGTGCGTGCGGGAAATGCCCGGACCCGCCTACGGCAGCAACTGGATGCCGAATGGACGAACGGCCAGGGCAAACAGGCCAAAGCACACCACCGTGATGCCGATGCTGGCCAGCAGCGTCAGCCAGAACCCGAGGCGGGGCAACAACATCGGAAACGCGAGGAACATGGGCAGTGTCGGCAGTACGTACCAGAAGGTGTACCAGGCATGGTTGGAAATCTTCGACTGGGGCTGCTTCTCTACATAGAGCCAGATCAGCGCGAGGAAGGTGACCAGCGGCAGCGCGGCAATGAAGCCGCCGAGCCGGTCACTGCGCTTGGCCGCTTCCGACACCAGCACGACAACGGCGGCGGTGAGCAGGTACTTGGTGAACAGCCAGCCCATGGTGATCTCCCGAACGGCCTGCCATCTGGATGTCGCCGACCTGCAATGCAGGTGCTTCGACACTACGCACCACCCTCGCGCCGGGGGACCGCGGCGGCCCCCAGCGATCTGATCACCGCGGCAAGCTCGCGCAGGTCATTGTTGAGCTGATGATCGCGACCTGGCAACCGACACAGCCGGGCCTGCGGAATGGCGTCCGCGAACAGTACCGCGTGCGACGGTGGCACGGTGTCGTCGTCCAGGCCGTGGTAGAGATGAATCGGGACACCCCCCGGAAGCTTGTCGCCCAGCGCCTCCTGTGGCGTCCACCCATCGCTCTTCCAGCCGCCCTCGCCCACGAAGGGCGCCGCGACCAGGAATATCGCACCGAACCCCTGCTTGCGGGGCCGCTCGGCGAGCGCATGGATCAGCAGGGTGCCGCCAATGGAGTGACCGACCAGGATCGCACCGTCGTCCAGGGCGGCGAACTCCTTGTCGAGCGCCACCTTCCAGGAGGCGTAGCCGGGATCACCTTCGTGGGGCATGCGTGGGTAACGGATCTCGTAGCCCGGTCCCAGCTCGGACTTCAGGCTCGCCACGAGTGCGGCGTCCCAGTCGTCGTGAACGCCCTCGCCGCCGCCCTGGACGAACAGGACCTGACGCGTGACAGGCATGGCGGTTCCTCCTGGCCGATCCGCTGGAGAATCGTCACGCCCACGGACGCTGGAATCAAGCCGGGCCGCGAATCGCCCTGCCGCGCATCAAGGTGACGGCTTGCCGGGACAAAAGCTGAGTTCCATGCCCTGGTAATACGGCACGCGGTTCCAGCGCTCGAGCAGTGCAAGCGCCGGCTCATACAACATCGCCTGTGGATCCATGTCCGACAGATCGAACGCGGCCTTGCCGCGGGCCGCACTGGCCGAACGAACGCCATCCAGGAAGGCGTCGACCTCGAACGAGCCTGCCCACAGTTGCGTCTGCAGGGCCTCCACCATGGCCTCCACCTGGATCGCTTCTGCATCCACCGTGGCATCTGCGCGGTCATGGACGGCCTGCATGACAAAGCCGGCGTCCGATCCCGACGCGATCTGGCTCAGGAAGCCATGCTCCAGAGGCACGGCGGACTCGATGACAAAGTGCACGAGATCATGGGGCAAGGTGCCTTGGCGGGGCATGACGGTCTGCGTCTGCGTTCCGTCCGCGCGGACAAACCGCAGGCGGTCGTTCTTGTCGCTCTTTCCGAGCTTCTCGGCGATGAGTTTCATGGTCTGGATGAGTGCCCGGGAGGACCGTGTGCGAAACCGTACTGCAGCTTCGGCCCGAACGATCGCGCTGCAGACGGCCTTGGCCCCTGCAGATGATACCCAGGCAGGCGGCTAGGACGCCCCGAAGGCGATGACGGACAGGCAGGCCAGGCCAAGGACGAATGTAAGGATCCGCGGCCAGGTCCGGGCCGCTGGATTCGTAGCCAGTGAGTAGGCGGAAGCCGGAACCAGCACCAGAAGGGCCAGCAGCGCCGATGCGAGCGTCCATGAGCCCCACCGCCAGACGGCCAGGTTGCCCGGGAACGCAATGAGCACGGCAGCAGCCCCCACCGACGTGGCAATGGCGCCAAAGATGAGCGCGCTGGGCACTGCGAACGATCGAGCTGTTGCCATGGGGACCTCGGGCCGGTCAGCCGCAGATCGTGCGCTGAAACCGGTACGCCACCAGTGGGAGACAGGCCACCAGGAAAAGCGCGGCCATGATGGTGAGTCCGACATTCCGGTCCGCGACATGGTAGCTCCCGGCGAAATCGCGAACTACCACGCTGAGGCCATACGCCGGGCCGAGCGCGGCGACTGCGCCATGAGCAAACGCGGCCGTGCGGCTTGCGTAGGTGCGACGCAGTGCCAACACGGTGAACGCCATGAGATTGGCGAGCGCCCACGGTCCGACCACGTAGACCAATGCAATCAGCGTGGATATGCCGGTCATGTCCGATGCCCGACAAACGACTGGAACGCACGCAAGTGCGATGACGAGGATGGGTAGCGTCTTTGGCACGCCTGACTCTGGACTGCGCCCGACCGCGACGCGGCTTCGCCTCGAAGGGCTGGTCACGCACCACCCGATGTTTTGCCTGGACTCTCGATGCCGCGGCTGACCCGGAACACATGGCCATCCGGATGGCGGACATGCATCTCCCGGACATTCCAAGGCATGTCGGTCGGAGGCCAGGTCACTTCGATCCCCTGCTCCAGGCAGTGACGATGCAGCGCATCGACATCATCCACCCAGATCGACATCCACACGCCCTTCTCTGCGGCCTCGTTGGAGTCCGGTCCGAACGTGCTCGCATAGCCACTGGTTCCCCGCCCTCCCTGTCCGTCCTGGCAAAGGAAGATTTCGCAGTGCCCGGAACGGACGCCACCGAAAGTGGGCGGCGAACCCCAGTCCCATCCCTTCGTCCAGCCGAGCTTCTCGAACCACGAGAACGACTGTTGAACGTCCGAGACATTCAGGATCGGGGTCAGATGTTTGACGAGCATGCTGGCCTCACCTGACGCCTGGTGCCCGGGTCAGACCGGAACACCGGGCGCTTGCGACGAAAGTGAAATGTCGGCCTCGCGAACCCGTCGTTGTCACGACCTGGAGCAAAGCGGCTTGCCCGCGCTCTCCGGACTTGAAATGGCAATGCTCGCGCCGCAGACGGAAACACGGACGCTCTTGTCGGTCGCATTGTTCCCGAGCGTCGCTGACTGGAGCTCACGGCCCTTGGCATCAAGCAGGCGGATCGTGGGGCCGTCATCGCCTGAGCGCGCAACTTCAATGATGCGATCGTCGCCAACGGGAAGACGCTGGGTCTGGCCAGGGCCGACCTTCAGATCGAAGTGGGCCCGCATCATTCCGTCCTCCCAGAAGGAGCCGGAAACCGGAATCACCGCGGTCTCCGCGCGCGCGCCAAAGGCACTCAGCGAAAGTGCGACTGCCAGTGCTATTGAAATCTTCATTGCAATTCCTTGTGACGATGCCGGGAATGCGACCAAACACACGAACCGAGCCTCACCTCACGTGACGGCTTGGGTTGAATCTTTGTCAGGCCTCGACCCGGGCACGCCCCCCCCTGAGCGGGAAGTGCATTGCCGCTTCTGCCGGCCGGCCAATTACCTGCGCGATGAAGATGCCAGACCCGGTGGACGCCCGGCAAGCAGTGGCGCTCAGCCAGCCGAGCCTGTGTCGTGGGCAATCGCGGGGATGGCCCGGCTGTCAATGCTACGGTCTGCGCCGGCGAAGCCTGAGCCAGAGGTAGATGCCCAGGGCATAGATGCCTGCCGCCAGCGGAATGCCTGCGATCCACGCAAGCACGTGCAGTGGCGTGCCCTCCCCGACCGGGTCCTGCGCGGTGCCGATGTTGTGCACCGGGACGAGGGACACCAGCAGAGCACTGGGCCAGGCCAACATCCGCGCTGCAAAGCCCAACCCCAGAATGCCCACGCAAAACGCCGCGCCGTAGGTCAGGAACGTGGCCAGGCACCCGAAGCCCATGGCGGCCACTACGGGGTTGCCATGTGACGAGGCCACCGTGGCCGTTGCAGGCGCAGATTCCGGACGTTCGTAAGGATTCTGGGGAACTGACATGCTGGCCTGATGCCTGGTTTCGGCCGGGTCGCTGGGGACCTGCGCCTGGGTTGAGCGGAGCCGCGGAAACGGCTGGACCGGTTGGGGACTGTCAGAGCGCGGGCGCGCCAAGCTGGGCGTCCGCCTCCTGTGCAATACGACTGAGTGTTACGAAGACCTTGCCTTCATTGTCGTATGGAAGGTCCGGCAGTACGAGTCCGGTCCTCTCGAGCGGTTTGATCGGGTTCTTGCGTTTGTCGAAGCAGAGGATCCCGACGTGTCTCCTGTTTCCGAGCCCGGAAGAAAAGACGAGGGACTTCGCGCTGCAACGCCCGAGTTCGGCCCGGGCCGGAACATCCGGGCCACGCCAGTCCAGGACTGAAAAAATGGGTTCCACGCTGCTGCCAAGATCCACGTAGGCCACGACAACCATCGCGGCCTTGCCTTGGGTCGGCAGATCCAGCAGGAAGACGGTCCCGACGGGGTCCGTGCAGATGATGCGCTTGGGCTTGGGCGACGACAGCATGATCCTCTTCGGCGCCGGCTGAGGCGAGAGCAGTCTGGCCCTGAGCCTGTCCAGCGCCTGCCGCCTTAGCGGCGCATCCCCGGGTGCGTCCCGCTCCCAGACGGCCATATCGCCTCCCTGGGCAATCAGCGCGAGCGCCCGGTCACGCACGTCCGCTGTCAGCCTTCCGTGCTTCCACGCCGTGTCGGCGAGCGAGAACAGCACCAGGCATTCGACCTCGTGGTTTTCAAGCGATCGGCCGTAGCCGACGAGAATCGCCTGAATCGCCTCCTCCGCGGACTTTCCGTGCTTGAGGTGCGTGACGAAGGCGTCGCGCACATCGCAGGTGGTGTCATCCGAGTACAGTCCTGCGCCCCATGCACCCACACCCACTCCTGATGCCCGAACCGGGCCGTCGACGTCAGTGAATTGTCACGCCTTCCAGACTGGAAGGTTCGGCCCCGGCTCCACCAAGGCTGGACATGCGTCGCCTTGCAAGAACGTGGGTAGCCACGGCAACGCAGGCGCCAAAGACCAGGACAAGCCCGCCGAGCTGGGCGTCGGAGACGATGATCAGCACGCCGCCTGGCAGAGCACCAACGATCAGCGCCGACAGGGAGTTGGCAAGGCCTCTTCTGGCGAGCAACGCGTAGAGCGGCGCGCCGTACAAGAATGAAGGAAGGATGCCAAGGAACGTCGCCACCAGGGCCACGAACAAGCCCAGGCCCATGGCGCCGGCCAGGTCTTCGAGCTTCCCTGACTGAGTGGCAAAGTTGTAGAAGGCGAAAATAAAGCCACCTGCCAGTGATCCCACGGGAAGGCCGGCCAGCACCGCCAGCAGTGAACAGACCAGGTATTGGCCATACCTGGCGCGACATGGACTGTCAGCGCCCATCGTCACGCCTGGTCCGCTCGACGCTGCTGCGCACGACGATGCCGGGTGCTATCTCCGCGCTGGACCCCGCAGACACGCTCACGACATGGAGGCTGTTGAGCAGGATCCGGTCGCTGGTCTGGAACGAGACCCCGAGCACCAGGCCGGAGGCTTCCGCGCCGGCCTCCCAGATGCTTCCGGTGACGTTCGCGGCGTCCTTCGCACCCAGCCGGACAGCGGCCGGAGCGGCGGGGAAGTCAAAGGTCCTTTGCTGCTGCTCCACCGCGAACTCGGCGCGGTCCAGCCTGCACGCAGGAATGACCAGCTCGGCAACGCCCCTGCGATCGGCCTCCACCGTGGCCCTGATCATGGTCGGATCGCTGCACTCCTGCCAATGCCAGACTTCCGCTGCGCTTGCCTGGCCCGCAACGGTGAGTGAGAGGAAAACGGCAATGGCAGGAAGTGTTGTCATCTGTGGCCTGGGTGTTACCGAGTAGCGGAATAGCATCAGCCGGGGTGACCGCGGATACGTGGAAAGCAATCTCACTGGAGATGACCTGAAGCTCTGAGCCTGCCCCCCGTGGACGAGGCTGCCCGGCCGGGCTGAAGTGCAGCGCAGGCAGCACCAGCCAACCCGCAACAAATAGGTCCCGTCGATGAGGTGCTTGTACGTGGCGCGCCCTGACGCCTGATTCTAGCCACGCGGAGAGCTTGGAGGCATGGTCAGTCCGCGGACAGCGCACTGACCATCACGTAGTAGCCATCGGGATCGCGCAGTGCGAACTCCCGGGTGCCCGTATTGGGATTGATACCGGGCTCCTCCGCCAGGGCGGTCACAAGATGACGCGCCCGCTCGAGCGCCTGGTCAAAGTCATCCACGCGCAAAAACAGAAGCAGACCGTTCCCGGTCCCCGCCCGGTCCGGACTGGCCAGGGTGGGATGCTCGTGCGCGCCCCACTGGTGCAGGCACAGCAGGACCGTCCCATCCCTGTCGAGCACCTGCCCGAAGTGCACGTGCGCGGGTGCCGTGAGGGGCAGTCCCAGCAGCGACTGGTACCACCCGAAGGCGCGGGCCACGTCGGTTACGCCGATGATTGTCCACAAGCGCTTCATGACAGGCTCCCGTGGCATGCAGGGCGCCCTACTGAGCCGCGCGCCCGGTACTAGTGTAGGTGAACGGCCAGCCAGAGCGCGCCCTGCGAAACACGCCGGACGGTGTGCGGCGTGCCGGCAGGCAGGAACAGGTAGTCGCCGGCATGCAGTTCGACCGGGGTGCCGGCCACTTCAAGCATCGCGTCTCCCTGGATCATCGCCACCCATTCGTCCTGCGGTTGCACATACTCGGTCGGTGTCACTGCCGCCGAGCTGACGATGCGCTCGATGACCAGGTTCCTGTGCTTGAGGAGCTCCTCAAAGCGCTCCCCGGTGGCCGGCACGTCGATACCCGCGAAGAGGTTGCCGATCCGCATGCGACGATCTCCATTCGGTGCTGGCGCCTGGATGGCGTTGCCTGGACCTGCTTACACCCGGTTGCCGAACTGCAGGTACATGAGCGCACCGAACAGGAGGGCCACTAGACCCAGCACGACAATGGCCCATTTGAGGATGACCCTGTAGTCCGCATTCTCCATTGCCCGCTCGACCTCACGGGCGTCAACGGGATGGGCGGGCTCGAAATCAGGGTTGTGGATGACACGCCTGGCATCTTCTGCCTGATGGTTCAGGCATGCAAACAGCGCGTCCTGAGTCCCCATGCTGCGCCCCTCGATGCCGCGCACGTAGGTTGGGATGCCTTTTGACCGCAGGAGATGCCTGACACGGGCCAGCTCGTCAGGATCATGAAAGCGTGCAATGAACTCCATGTGCGCCCAGCTTCGAATTGAAGTGACTTGTCAGGACGCGGTCCGGGAATGCCGCCGCCAGTACCACAGCACGAAGCAGTTCCCGGCAATGATCCCAAAGAGCAGGAGCGTGGCCGGTACCGCCAGCCAATGCCATCCGCCCGCGTGGTACACGACCCAGGCCGATAGTCCCGCCAGCAGGAACGAAAGCAGTGCCAGGCCCCAGAACGTCACCATGTACGGCCCGCCGCGCAGCCGGGCATAGGGAAGCAGCAGCACAATCCCGGTGATCACCAGCGGGACGTCCACGCGCAGCCTTTGCACGAGCGTGCCCGGATCCTCGGAGTCGGGGATGAGTCCGGTCGCGTCGACGAGGCCAAGCAGGCCCAGAAGCGCGCCGAGCAGGATGCCGAAGAATCGAAGAAATCCACAAAATGCCCGCATGATGGTCTTGGCCGCCTGAAGCCTGATCAGGCCGAGCCGCGAAGCGGCATCGGCTGGAATGAACTGTTAGTGCCCGGCCGGTGGCAGGGTCGAATCCGGCGCCACCGCGAGTCCGCCGAGGTGCATGTTATCCACCTCGCTCTGCGAGGCAACCGACACCTCGATGTCCCCCAGGCCGCCGCTGCCGGTGTAGTCGGAAGCGATGTGGAAGTGCTGATCAGGATCCTGCCGAAGCCTCTGGAGCAGGACAAGCAGACGATCGATCTCTGCCGGCCGGAGGGCAAGCCTGAGCCCGTACCACCCGTTGTTCCAGTCTTCGAATTCTGAGTGCATGAGTGTTTGTCCCCTGGGTTCAACGCCCTGGCTGTAGCGATCCGCGAAGCGGCAGAGTCTTTCCACTCGAGCCTGGCGCCTGGATTGAGTCGAGGCGCGAGGCGCCCCCGGCTTGGACGAATTGTCGGACAGCGGTCGGTTACTTTCCGAGCTCGCTGGATACATGGGCGGCAATCTCCCTGGTGTTCCTGACAAACTCCGCCTCCAGGTCAACTCCGCACTTGTGTGCCAGGACCATGATCGACCACAGGCAGTCCGACAGTTCATGGCCAAGCTTCGCCTTGCAGTCATCGATATCCCGGACACCGGCGTGCGCCTGGATCAGTTTCGCCAGGTCGCCCACATCCCCCATGAAGCCAAGCGCCAGTTCCTGCGTGGTCCAGACGCGGCCATACCTCGCCTGCTCAAGCTGTTCGTAGAGCTCATTGAGCTGCAGGGCTGACTTTTGAAGATCGCTGAAGTTCATGTCATGACGCCTGGAGCCAAGCCGCGAAGCGGCTACGGTTTGAATGACCTGCCAGGGGCTGGCCGATCAGGAATCCCGATCCGTCCCCTGCCCCTGGGATCGCGGCTCCGTTCCGAAGACGCGCAGTTCCTGCTCGCAGCGACAAGCTCTGGCGATGCGTGCCGCCCACGCAACGGCCTCATCCCGCGAAGGCAGCTCCAGCACGGTAAAGCCCCCATCGAGCGTGGGCGCCCAGGGATAGCCACCCATTGCAACCGCGCCGTCAGCAGAGACGAGCACGGGCGGCACGGCTTCGTCGACTCCGCCGGCGAAGACGTAAACACCCTCGGCTTTCGCCGCCTCAATCACAGCCTGTGCGTCGCGACCCACCGCTTCCAGTTCGCCATCGGGCACAGCCATCGCCGCGCTTGGAAAAGAGATCAGGTACTTGGCCATGGCGCTCCCCGAAGTTGCGGCTCGGCTTGGATGGACTGTCGGGACCGACTCAGTCTACGTCTCGACGAGTGCGCACCGGCATGCCCTTGCCTCCTTCCGCTACCAGCCACACGTCGGTGGCCAGATGCTGGCGCAACGTGAATCTGTCCGGGATCGCCCTGTAATCGTAGCGCCCCTTGTAGTAGCCACCGGCACCGTCAGGCCTCCAGCCTTCGGGGGCGAGTATGCAACCCGAACGGGTCTGGCATGCCTGGAAATACGGCGCTGCCATTTCGGAAAGAAGCGAGCCCTTGTACCAGGCAAGGCAGTTCCAGCCGAAAATGACGAGAAGGAAGATCCCAATGAAGGGTGCGAACTTCCTGGCACGAAATGACATAGGGGCTCACGTCTGGATCGGGGCAGGCCGAGCGCGTGGCGAGGACTGGCGGCTTGAAGGAATTGTCGGGCCTGGTCCGCGCAATCCGCAAGGGCGACCTTGCCGTCGGCGACGCAGGCAACGCAATTGGGCGCCCTGATCCCGGTCCGCTTTGCCGAGCACACGCCAATAGCCGGCGTGACCGACTGTCAGCGGGAAGCCGAGGCATCCGCATCGCCAGCGAGGACTTTGCGATAGCTTGCGACGGCCGCCCACAGCGGCACGGCGATCGACAAGGCGAGCCAGAGATAGCCCAACTCGTTGGCGAAAGGTGGCGATCTGCCATGGCCCGAGAACAGGAACATGGCCATCAGGAAGTAGCCGAATGCAAACGGGAGAAGGGCGACCAGGAATATCCCGATTGCGGCGCCTAATGCTACGAGTTGCTGCTTCAAGCGGCCCTCCCCCTGGCGCCTGGGTTGCGCCGAGCCGCGAAGCGGCCTCGGCCTTGATGAGCTGTCAGGCAGCACCCTCGAGCTTTATATGGGGAGCCAGGAAACTCATGTAGTCGGCCTTGCCCAGAGGCACCCCGAGCTTGCGCAGGATTGCGTAGGCGGTGGTGATGTGGAAGTAGAGGTTCGGCAAGAGGTAATCGCTGATGTACTGGCGCGCCGGAAGTTCACAGTACCTGCCCGGGCCAAGGCCAATGCGCTTGACCTCATCCAGCTTGCCATCGCCGGCCGTGATGCCGGCGACGAGCTCCCTTGTTTGACGGATATACGACCGTGCCAGTTGCGCGGAGTCCACTTCCGGGGGCAGGTTCTCCACCGCGTTTCCCGCGAGCCACTGGGAAAGGCCGCGTGGCTGGTTGCATGCGAATGCGACCTGGGCCCCGAGAGGGAGCATGTCCGGAGCAAGACGTTCCTGCATGGCGGCGTCGAAATCGGGGAGATGCTTCTCGCCGGCATCAAGAATGTGACTCAGCGTGTCGAGTCGGGACAGGAAGACCCTTTGCAGTTCGGCGATTTCGTCAGTTGCCATGGAGGACTCCGGGTAAGGTGGCTGTGATGCCTTGCGCCTGGGTTCTGTCGAGCCGTGAAAACGCCTTGAATCAAACTGTCAGACCAATCGAGCGGCGATCGGACTGCCGTCTTGAATGCAATGTCAGGCCCCGCTGCGGCGATTACCGGCGGCCCGAATGCGCTGATCGATGAACCCGCCTATGGCTCCGCCGAACGAGATACCCACAATGCTCCAGGGAAACGTACGGCCTGTAACAAGGTAGGCGACCAGGCTACCGGTAGCCAGGCCGACCAAGGCGCCCACTCCAGTCCACTTCCCGCCAAACGCTTTTCGCCTGGCATGCTTTGCCGTCTGGGCAGCCTGCTCCGCGAGGGCAGCCTGCAGGACGGCTTCTGCGGTGCGACTGGCCTGCTCTTTGTCCAGCACGATGAACTCCCGGTACCAAGCCTGGCGGGTGCCACAAGGGGCAGACAGAACCACTTTTGCCTGCGTCCCTGATTGAATGCTCAGGATACTACTCGTACACGAACTCCATGGATTTGCTCGCGACCACGTCGCCACTCCGCCGCACTCTGCAGTATGTCCGGTACATGCCAAAGCCCCCTGCAGTGAACTGGACGACTTCCTCGAATTCGTCCAGCCGCGCGTTGGGATAGCTGGCAGCAGCCTTGCGGAAAGCGCTGAGGGATTGACCCGGGACGGCGGCGGCGCACACCGCCACGGCCGCCTTCTCGGCTTTGCCATTGGAATAGGCCATGCAGGCGAACAGCCCTGCGATCAGCAGGGAAGCCAGGCCAATCACTGCCAGGAATCCTCGCAACAAGATGGCTCCCAACGCCTGAATCAAGCCGCGCCGCCAAAGGGCAGCGGCGTGGACGAATGACTAGATTTGCTGCCCGGAAAGCTTCAATCGCGACCTTACCATTTCAGCGTATTCGTCCCTCACCGCCTTTGACGGAGTATCCGGCGCCCGGGGGTAGACGCGCAGAAAATCGTCGCCCGCAAGCCGGGGGTGCACGTGGATGTGCAGATGTGGAACCTCCTGGAACGCAGCTTCACCGATCGAGTGCCAGAGACTGATGCCCTGATTCGGAAACGCCTCGGATACTGCCTGCGTGACCCGGGACACCATGGCCATGACCGCTGAGCCGGTAGCCGCATCCAGGCCGCGAACATCGGGAACGTGTTGCCGCGGTATGACCAGCACATGTCCAGGGTGAAACTGCCTGAGGTCGACAAATGCCACGGCCAGGTCATCCTGGCAAACAACGCTGGCAGGCTCTATCCCTTCGACGATCCGACAGAAGATGCATCCTTCGCTCATGAACACTCCAAGCAAATCCAACGCCTGAAAGCCCCACCGCGAAGCGGCTTCGGCTTGAATGAATGCTCAGGGCTCATTGCCGGCGCCGCTCGACTTGCGGGACCGGCGCACCAAGAGCGCCTGCTTGAGCGGCACATCTGGATGCTTGCGCCAATTGTGGCGTTTCGCAGCAGCCACGGAAGATTCCACGGCCTCCGGATCAGCGGGGCTTGCGCCAGACAGAGCAGACAGCTCCTGATGCACGGCCTTGCGATGGGATTGGTTGACCCATTGCTTGCGTTTGGCGATTGCGTCGCGGGCACCCCACTGGCTCTCGGCCACGACATTACGCCGATCGTTCTCGAGGCTAAGTGCCTTTTTCTCTTGGGGCGTGCGGATACGTTTCATGAGGCCTGATGCCTGACCTGGGCCGAGCCGCGAAGCTTCGGCTTGAATGAACTGTTGGTTGCCAGCCGGCTCACCGGTAAGTGGCCCCGGGCGCCCAGTATTCCTCAAGCGCGATCATAGCCGGCTCTCGCCACGCGGACTCCCCCGAGAAGGCAAGCTTCTCGAGCACCTCCACCACCACCTGCTCCTCGGAGCCCGAGAGGGAGCCGAAGCGAGGTGGATCCCGGTCCGGCGGCCGGAGCGAGAACAGGAAGGCGTCCGTGGCATTGGAGGCTGGGTTGGAGATGTTCTGGAGCGCGTAGCCCAGCAGGTGGGGCAGGTAATAGCGCCAGGACTGGCTATCCAGGTGCGCAATACCCCAGAAGTACGCCTCCAGGTACTCCGGCGTGACTCCATCCATCGCCGGGTCATATTGGCGCGCGGCCTCATACCCATCCACGGCGTTTCCAGCCCGAAGCGACATGGCTGGAATGACGGGCAAGTCGCTGAAGCACGTGGCCAGGCTTGCGGCGATGCTGTCCATGGCACCTGACACCTGAATCAGGCCGAGCCGCGCAGCGGCTTCGACCTGGATGAATGGTCAGCGCCCACCGACCGCCTCACGGCATGCCCGCGCCGACGGTGGCACGCACTGGAATGTTGGATGGATCAAAGTCATCCAGGCAGAAGACATTGACCCCGAGGTGGTCAGGTGTGACACGCTTGCGGTGGAACGGATAGATGCCACAGGTTCTGCAGAAGTAGTGCGTGGCCGTATAGGTGTGGAACTGATAGGCACTCAGAGACTCTTCGCCGGAGAGAAGACGGAACTGACTCTCATGGACCTTGACCATCAGGGCATTCTTGCGGCGACAGATGGAGCAATCGCAAGTCGTCAGCTCGGGGAAGTCCGTGGCGATCTCGAACCGGACCGAGTCGCAGTGACAACTGCCAGAGTAAGTCTTGTTCGGCCGAGTAGACATGGTTGTGCTGTGGGGGCCAACGCCTGAATGGAATGCCGGGTGCGGCCTAGCGCACCCGCCGACCTTGCACTGTACCAATGACGGAGCTGCCAGTAGCTCCGCCCACGGCGCGCTCACCCTTGAAGGCACCCCCGTCAAGCCCGCCTCGAACGTCGTCGTTTGCGTCGCACCAGCTCGAGTTGAGGCTGATCCACAGGAACCTGCCCTCGACGCTATAGGCCGCTTTCGACGGGGTGCCGGCAAATGAGCCGGGATGCCCGTCCACAAGCTCGAGGTTGCGCCAGTCGCCAGAAACGCAGGTATCTGCTGGGTCGCCCGTTACGCGGAATGTGAGTGTCTCGGGCTTCCCGGATCGCGGAGTGATGACGAATGCCCAGACTGAGCCAGCTTTCCAATGCTGGGGAGTCGGCTGTGCGGAAAGAGCCTTGTAGTCCCAGGACGGACGAGGAGGCTCGAAAGCGCAGGAGCCCAACAGGCACCCTAGAAGTATGGTCAGCAAGCAGCGCAGCATCTTTGGCACCTCACGCCTGAGTTGGCCGGACCGCGAAGTGGCTCCGGCTTGTGTGAACTGTCAGCCCGCACCCGACGCAACATGATCCGCTGCCTTGGTACCGCCCTGCTTCTCCGCAACCCAGGCAAGTAACGCCCGCTCAAGTTGGGCGTGATGCCTGGACTCAAAGCCAGGAATCGATGAAAGGTTCCCTGTCTGGAGCATTGATTGAACTTGCGCCCTGGTGAAGGACGCATTGCTGCGGCGGTCTTTGTGCCACACGGCGAGTGAATCGTCCGATTGCTCAAAAACGTACCACTCGCATGAGGGCGAGTAACGCAGGTATGCGATGCGCCCCGGCACCTGAAGTTCCCGTTTCCTTAGGCGCCAGAGTCGGATGGCGAGAACGAGGATGCAGCAACTCGCCATGACGGTAATCAAGGCATGGCCCCAGAAGATGGCCGGGTCGGACGCCAGAGAGAACACGACGTCCGAACCCCTCCGGTATGAGATGTATTCCGTAGCAGGGTTGGCTATCGCTGAGGCCAGGTTGAAAATTGACAGAAAAGGGAACAAGGCTATGGCTAAGGCAAGCAGAGCAAACGCACCGATCGCGATGTTCTTGCCGTAGCGACCAAACCGTGACAGGAGGACGGCCAGAAAGGTCAGGAGCAGCCAGCCCACGACCAGCGCTACTGTCAGCTTGTACTCGAGATCGCTGTACATGGGGCCTGACGCCTGGGATATGCCGAGCCGCGCGGGGCTTCGACTGGAATGAATCGACAGGCCTCAGCTTACCCATAGGGTCAGTTGACCGACAACGCATCCAGAACGAAGTGCCAGATACCCTCCGTACGAGCTTCCACGCTCGAAGGAGTGCAGCACGTCCCCCGAATGGAGACTTGCCCTTAGCTTGAGCCAATCCTCATTGGCATGGCCGAACGGCACGCTTCTGATTCCGCCCGAGTCGGCGATCACGACAGACTCTTCCTCTTCCGCCTCCTCAATCGTTCGTCCGGAACCAAGTGTGAAGTCGGGCCCAACCCGCTCGCATGGGAATGGCGCCGGCGATGCGGGCACCGGCTGCGCGACCTTTTGCTCTGCAGCACCGAAGGCGAATACACCAAGTACTGTTGCGGAAGCGAGTGCCAGCGCAAAGATGATCTTTGACCGGGTCATCCTGGGACCACTCCGTGACGGTTAACACCTGATTCCAGCCGCCGCACCCAGGGGCGGTCGGCATGGACAAATTGTCAGCCGGCACTCTAGCGCTAGTGCCAGCGAAGGGGAATGACTGCTTCAGGAAAGTAGTACTCACAGTCCGCAGCCTCTCGGCCCGGAACAAATTTGTCGATGCAGGTGCGGCTCTCTTGCAATTGGACATCAGCCGCGGACGAGCGTGGCCTGAACTAAGCCGAGCCGCGAAGCGCCTTTGGCTTGAATGAATTACTGGCACTCAGCGAGCGCACTTGGCGACTGCCGTCGCATAGGCGAACTCAGGCGGGGACCTGTGCATGCATGCGCCAGCCTCGACCACTACCGAGGTTACCGAGACGCCATTGGGACACAACTCGTTTGCCCTCCGGTTGAGTTTTTCAACAAGAGATGACCGGCTTGAATTTCCCCGAGCTTCGACACGAATCTGATATGACCCATCACCGAGCCTGGTCTCCGAGTAACCGGGGTGACACTCGCCGGAGGATGGCTGATAGGAGGCACAGGCACCGGTCGCCGATAGAAGAGTAGCCGCCATGATTGACGAGAGCTTCATCCTGATTGCCACGCTTGAGTCAAGCCGCCGCCACGAAGTGGCGGTCGGCTGAATGCATTGTCAGGCATCAGTCCGGCTGATAGACCCATGACCGGTCCTCAAAGTCGTACCAATACTTGTCAAATGCCACAAAAGTTGCTGGATAGAACAAGATGGGCCTGCCGTCCTTTCTACGCAGATACATCACCCGCCAGTCTTTCCGAAGGCCGTGCACCCCCGCTGCCTCGAAGGACTCGGGAAATGCCCCGTGGCTCGCCCTGTAACGAAGGATCGAACCAACGGCAGCATCTGCCGCGTCTCGCGCCGCCCTGTGATAATGCCAATGAGTAAGCAGGACGCCACCGACCATCACGAGCCAGAGACCTGCCTTGATCGATTGAGTCCGACGCCTGGCGGGTTGCTTCACGGCAATGTAGATGCTGTAGAGGAGCCATATTGCAAGAATCGGCGCCACAAATATAAGCATGAAGCCGGCGTGCACCTGAGCGGTCAGGAACGCTACGACTGCACAGAACACCGCAGTCCCGATGAATGGTCGGAGTTGCACCAAACTTTCCCCCTGATGCCTGACGCCTGAGTTGAGCCACCACAACGAAGTCGTGGTCGGCTTGCTTGTCAAGCCTGGCGACGATTGCCGAAGACCCGCATGCAAAGATAGCTACATGGCAACAACGCCAAACACGAGGCTGACCCACCACCATCGCGTAACCGCCAACGCGGCGCCGCAGGCCTAGCCAGCCTCGTCAAGGCACTTTCCTTGAGGCCACCCATGAGCGACGAATCTAAGCGCCAGGATCGCCATGCACAAGAACCCGGCGATAACTGCCGGTCTAATGAAGTTTGCACGAGTGGTGGGCAAAGGCCGGACGCCTGAGCTAAGCCAAGCCGCGGAGCGGCTTCGGCTTGACTGGATTGATAGGGCTCACCCTAATCGTCCCGATCGACGTGTACAACCGGGATTGCATGGCAGGGCCCGAAGACCTACGGTGGCCGCATGAAGGACCTGAAATACTTCGACGCGCACCGGCGGGCGACCTGGCTGGAGCTGTTCTTCGACCTGATTTTCGTCGTCGCCCTGAGTGACGCCGGCGAGATCCTGAGCGAGACGCATGACGGCCACATCCCGCTCGGGCAGTTCCTGCACTTCGTGCTGATGTTCCTGCCGCTGTGGTGGATCTGGGCGGGCCACACGATCTACGCCAATCGCTTCGACACCGACAGCCGCCAGCACCGCCTGTCGACACTGCTGATCATGTTCCTGCTGATCGTGATCTCCGCGCAGGTCTCGGCCGGGGTCCAGGACCATTACGCGCTGGCCGTGGCCTGCTACTGCGGCGCGCGGCTGATCATCGCCGGGATGTACTTGGTCTCCAGGCGCAAGCACAACGACCGGGGTGGGTTCGCGACGACGGTGGGCACCGTGTTCGCCGTCGGCGCCGCGATCAGCCTTTGCTCGGTCCTGCTGGCGCCGCCGTGGAGCTACCCGGTCTTCTATGCCGGGATCGTGTTCGACATGGCGGCCCTGGTGCTGCTGAACCGACGGCTGCATGTCGTGCCGGCGCACACGCCGCACCTGGTCGAGCGGGTCGGCCTGCTGACAATCATCATGCTGGGCGAATCGGTGATCGGCATCTCCGCGGCCCTGGCGGGCATCGCCTGGAACCCGTCCAATGTCATCGCCGCCGTCAGCGGCTTCGTCATGGTCTCGGCCATCTGGTGGATCTACTACGACAGCTTCCACCTGCTGGAACAGCGCAAGCTGGCAACCGGGCACTCGATCCTCTATTCGCACTTCTTCCTGTTCAGCGGCTTGGCGATCCTGGCCTCGCTGATCCGGCACGCGATCCTGGACGACCTCGACCCGGGTGACTTCCGCCAGCTCGCCGCCGCAGGCACGGTGCTGTTCTTCCTGGGCAAGCAGTACGGCTACTACATGGAGGTGCCCGAGTTGCGGCCTTACCTGCTGACCAATACCGCGGCCGTGTTCGCCCTGACGGCCCTCGTGCTGACGTTGCCGCTCGGGCTCCAGGGCATGCTGGTGGGCATCACGGCGACGATGATCTGTTATGTGCTGCTCAACCTGCGCTACCGCCACCTGGTGCGCGGCTGGCAGGCGCCGCCCTGAGCCGCTGGCTACGATCTCGTCAGATGTGGACGGATCTATTGAGCATGCGGCGAACGCGCATCTGCGGTCTGCCTAACGCCTGAGTTTGGCCGATCTCGGATTGAATGAACTGTCAGGTCGCCCCGGATGCGTCAATCCAATACCGTCGTTTGGGACGGCGCAACGTAGCGTCCTGATAAGTATCCTCAAAGACGCCACCGCTCTTCTCGATCACGCGAATGGAAGCGGCGTTGTCGTCGTCGCAGGTGACCAGGATGTGATCCAGGCCAAGCTCATTGTGTGCGAAGCGGACAGACGCTTGAAGAATCTGCGTCGCGTAGCCGCGGTTCCGAAACGCCGGAAGAACCGCGTAGCCAATGTGTCCCGCCACCTTCCCGATCAATGGAGTGAGAGTGTGGCGAATGGAGGCGCGTCCAACAATGCACCCATGGTCAAACGCGAAAAGAAAAGAAGAGGGCGCCACATCAGGCGGCAGTCCACGCCCGGTGCGATGATCGTCCAGGACCTGCAGAAAATCGACGTATGTCATTTCCTGGCGGTAGTCCCGCAGGAATGTAGGGTTGTCGGCAGGAACTGCGGAACGCGCACTCAGGAAGGCGTCCTCGTCGTCTGGCCGAGGTCTTCTCAGTTCAATCATGAGCTGCGACAAGTCCTCACTGGCAAACTAAGACCAGAATTCAGCCACAGCCCAACCGCGTAGCGATTGGGCTGTCGGCTTGGATGAACTGTTGGACCCCAGCATGTCGCCGGGATGTGCGTAGCTAGGGCCCACGGGCGATGCAATCGCGCCGGTCTTCTTGTTGATGAGGAAGCCGCGAATCGGCGCGCCGGTATAGCCGAACTCGCCCTCTACCACCCAGGAGTCCGCAGACTCAGCAATGCCGGAATAGTTGCCGCAACCAACGTGTCGCAGGAAGTAGGCTTCCGCGATGTCATTGGCCTCACTTCGGCTGACGCCGTCCGTTGTATCCACATACCGGAGCAGGCTGGCCGGAGTGGCTAGGTTGTCGGCAACCTGGGCCAATGCGGCGCCGGAAGTGAAGAGGCTTGCGAACAGAAGTGCGGATGCCTTCATGAGCCTAAATCCTGAATTAGGCCGAGCCGCGAAGCGGCTTCGGCTTGAATGAATTGTCAGGCGGCTGCCTAGTTGTCATGGCCGGTGACCTGCGCGTGGATGCTGCAATTGCCGCGCCGTGTCTGAAGCCACATCTTGGAGTAGTTCTGCGCGAGCTGCCAGCAGTGGAGCAGGAGCCGCCCAGCAGGGCGCCCACTGAGAACTCAGGCGGCCGCATCCGGGAAATGCCACTCAATGTCCGAGGATGGAACCACAGACTCAAGTGCATCGCGTGTGGCGGAAATCAACTGCCCTGCCTCGCAGTACGACGGCTTATCACGGCCGAACATCTTTCTGGCATGGCGCCGAAGCACCAGGGACCAACGGTCTCTGGTGCCCGTCACGTTGCCACAGATAACTGCAAACTCGGATCCCGTGGCGGTGATGAACCCGATGTACCAACCCCAGTCTTCGGACTCGGGATAGCTGGTGAAAACCCCACGGCGGGCCAACTCCGCAGAGAGCCAGCAGGCGAGCTCTGCGCCATATACCTCTGGGTTGACTTTGGCACTCGTCCGGCAGGAAGGGGACGAACCGTTCGGACGTGAAGGTGGCAATGTCCAGAGGAGTATCCATGCGGCCTAACGCCTGAATTTAGCCGAGCCAAAAAGCGGCTTTCGCTTGAATGAACTGTCAGGCCACAAGCCTGGCGCAAGGGCCCTTAGTCGTCCAACTCGTGCGTCTCAGCCCACTCAACGATGCCCGACGATTGGCCAATAAGGCATCGCATGGTTTCGCTGGAAGGGCGAGTGAATGAGATGACCAAGGTGCCGTCCTCTGAGCTGCGCACTCCCCCAAGCTTTGCCCCTAGAGCAAGCGGCGGATTGACTGATTGGCCGACTCTGGCTACGTGGCACACTGCTGCGGCGAGCCGCTGAACTTCGGAGTTCTCAGCTCTGACCCTCACGATGTAAGCGCCAAATCCTATGCCGAGGATAGCCGTCGATATGCCCACAACAGCCAGGATGATTCGCATGACGCCTTACGCCTGAATTGGGCCGCGCCACGAAGCGGCTTCGGCTTGAATGAGTTGTTAGGCCACTAGCGGTAGGAATGAAACCCAACCTGTGCCCCATAAATGCGCTCTCCATTCTTGACGCGAATTTCCAGCGAATCAAGCTGGCGCATGATGCATCGAAAGTGGCGAAACCAGTGGACAAACTGCGGAACACCCAGGAGAGCAAAGATTCCCGCGGCAGAATAGCCTACGTCCATGCGCTCGGAGCCATACAACAGGTAGATGACCCCAAGCACAACTACCCCAGCAGCGGGTCCGATCAGGGCAGCGAACAACAGCGTTCGACGAGCGGCCCGAGCCGTGACGCCCCGAACTGCGGCCAAGTCTTCCAGTTGGACGATGTCGCTGTCATCCATAGCGGGCTAACGCCTGAAATTGGGCCGCGCCACGAAGCAGCTTCGGCTTGAATGAATTGTCAGGCAGCAACTTGCCATTCATGGGCTGCACTCGCAGTTGGGCCCGGAAAGGAGCCGACAGCCAGCAGGGGCCAGCCACTCCTCCGTGTAGCGGCCCTTATCCGGCGTGATTCGTATGACCGCACGGCGTGCACCAACCAGCCACGAGTTGCCGAACGGGCGTATGGAGTTCGCATAGAGCATCCGCCAGTTGTTGTTGCGGTAAACCTGTTCTTTGGTGAGCTTGGAAAGGTCAATCCTGGTCAGGCCGGTAGTGGTTAGAACCAACCATGTGACGTCGTCGATCCGAGTCGCCGCATTTGCAGCCTCACCAAGATCAACAACTGTCGATACCTGCCAAGAACCGCGGCCATTCCGACGAAGCCTTATGATCTTTCCGGAGCTGTGAGACATGTGCGCCAAGCCCGTTGCGACGAAAACGTCCTCACCTCGCCTGGTAAGCGCAACAGGATTCTCGTCAGGAACCAGTACCCGAGGCACGGCATCTCGCCCTGCCCATTCAATCCTTCCGCCGAACTCGCCGTGGTTGGTTCCGATCAGTTCGCCATCAGATAGCGCTAGCCTGATTTCACTCCCGTATTTATAGGGGGAGATGCTGGCGCGTTGAGTAGAGTCCCCCGAGACGGCCCACTCTAGCTGGGAGTAGTTGGCGCAGATCCACTCAGCTTCATTCTTGGGTTGCTGAACCACAGTCCAGCCTTTTGGAGGCAGTCCGGCATCACGGAGAGCAATCGATGGTGCGGCGGTGACCGCCGCGGCTAGAAGGAGGGTTTGTATCAGCATGCCGACACTCTCCATTGCCGCCTAACGCCTGAGTTACGCCGAGCCACGAAGTTGCTTCACTTGAACGAACGGTCAGGCCGCGTCGCCATGAACTGGCTTTGCGCGGACCCTGCGAAGCCGAAACAGCCCGTAGGCGATGGACACGGCGGCAGTAAGACTAGCGGGAAACAGCAGGGCGGAATAGCCGAAGGTGTTGAAAGCGAATGTGCCCGCAATACCACCACACAAGAAACCAGAGATAACCAGGAAACAAAGCTTCAGGCGCCGACTATCCACGGGAAGGCGACGCAATGCATGACCAAGGAATATGCCGAGATCCGTAAACATTCCTGACACGTGCGTGGTGCGAACGACAGCTCCGCTGTAGGTGCTGACCATTGCGTTCTGAAGGCCGCAGGCACACGCAGCGGCATACATGCCATAGGCGCTTTGATGCTGAAGCAGGGGAACTGAGGCAAACAGCAGCAGCGATACCAGGAGAAGCGCAACGCCGTAACGACGGCCGAGCTGCAATGCGCTGTCCTGGATGAGGAACCCGCTAATGGTGGCGCCTGCAACAAACGCGCCGATGAGAGCCGCAAAGTGGAGTGTTGCCGCAAGGTCTCGCTCTGCCAGGGCCTCCGCGAGCAAGGACGTGTTTCCTGTCAGGTGGGTGATGGCTTGATGCTGGAAGCCGAGCAGGCCGACAACATTGACGATGCCTGCTATGAAAGCGAGCATCCACGCGCCAGTCCACACCCACCGGGGAAGCTTTGAAATCATCGTTCTCGCGCGATGCCTATGAGCGGTCTAACCCTGAACTAACCCGCGGACCAATCGCGGAGCGATTGGAGTGTCGGCTTGAATGAGTTGTCAGGTGGCAATGCCCGGGCCGATCTCCGACTCATACACCTGTGCCTCCCATCCGAACCTCCCGCCCTGACCCATACAGTACACGAGGCCTCCGGGCTTCCCGTCCGGAAAGGTAAAGCCCTGATCAAGCACAACCACATCACCGACCTGTGGAGCGCTTCCGTCAAACGAACGGAAGCGTGTCGGCGGAATGTTTGCAATCAGATGACATCTCTTCATAGGCCCGGACCAGCAGACACCGACGTGCGCCAACAGGAGCAGGTGCGTCGAGCTTCTGCTTCCACTTGAATGAACTGTTAGGCCGCATCCACGTGATACGTGCCATCGGAATGCTTTTGCCAACCAGACTTGTAGATGCCAGTGGCGATGTCAAAGATGCTCTCGAACTCTTGCATGAGCTCGCCAGATGGCTCGAACAGATAGCCATGAACTCGCTCCAGGCGAAGGTCCTGCACCCCAGTGTCCGTGTCCCAGACATGCTCCCCATCCCAGTAGTCCGCCAGGGGAAGCTGCGTGGAATAAACGCAAAGTCCCTCGGGGTTGTACCCGACAAGCAGTGCGCAGTCTTTGAGGTTGCGGTGGTCCATGCATGCGTCCTAACGCCTGAACTGAGCCGGGCCGCGAAGCGGCTTCGGCTTGAATGAATTGTTGGGCCGCTTACCCGCGATAGCGGATTGCTGCCGTTTTGAAAGGCCGGAGAGCGCCTTGGTGTAGGACCACGTGATCAACTCTTGAAGGTAGTCCGCTGGAACCGTACCTACGTCTACGATTGTGACCCACCGGAATTTGGCCAGATAGCGGGCGGGCTTGATGCCCGGCACGTCAGTCAACTCCAGGAAGCGCTCTGAGGAGGTGCAAACGCTAAAGCGCCATTTCTCCGGCTCGCTGGTCTTGAAGTAGGCAAACTTTCTGCCACCGACATAGTAGACAAGGATGTTGCTGGGAGGTCCGTACAGCTTCGAGGAAGCTCCGGGATACCCGCTGCAGTGCTCTTTGACAGCGGCAACATCCATTTGACGGTAAGCCTCAGGCCAATCGCGTAGCGATTGGGCTGTCGGCTTGAATGAATTGTCAGGTGCCGCGCGGCTCACTGCACGATCCTCTTGGACAGGTGCTGCATGTATCTGGACGATTGCTGAGCAGGAATCAAGCGAAAGTACTTGTACGGCTCAGATCCATTCCCGTACAGGAGATACGTGTTTCTGTCGGCCAGGCGAATCTCGTAGCTGCACGGTGAGGCATCAAAGGTACGGCGCGTGGTGAACGTATCGCCAGATTTCAGTTCGCCCTTCCAGCTAAGAAGCACTTCCCATTGAACGGTCTCGCGAAACTCACCGGTGTAACGAAGATCGGCCGCTTCTTTTGGACGCAATGAAATCGCCACCGGCCGTGCCATCAAGACTATCTCACTCCTCTCAAACTCGTACTCAGGAGGAAAAATGACTACCGAGCATGCTGTTGCATGCGGAGAAGTAGCCAGCACGAACAACAAGAGAAAGGCGTACTTCATGCGGCACCTAACGCCTGAACTAAGCCGAGCCGCGAAGCGGCTTCGGCTTGAATGAATTGTTGGGCATGTACTAGGGATCCTCGGGCGGCGGAGGCGGTAGCGGAAAGTACTCGATCGGCATCCGGTCCCCGGGCGGAAGAACCACAGAAAGCTTCGCCATTCCAGTCGCCGCGGAAGCAATGTTTGAGAACGTAACGAAGGCATGAGCGTTATCTATCCCCTCGCGGTACTCACTCCCCAGATCCAGGACTGTGGCGGGGCCGGCAACAAACTCGCCTTTGGACGAGGACGAAACGCCGACGTAATAATGCCCAGGAACTAGCTTTGATCCGCAGCCACGATGAGCGCTGAACGTGAAGCCCTCGTACGGGGCTCTGCCCCGAAAGTTCTCGACGACGCGAAGGCGTCCGAAGCCAGGCTCTGCGCCTACTGGAGTGCTATTGCCCTCACGGATCTCTGTCCCAAGCACGCGAAACACAAAGATGTACTTGGCAGATGAGAAGGCCTCATCAGTGACCTCGCCGAAGGTGCAAGAACTGGCCATGGACAGGGACGGCCATGAAGCCAAGATCAACAACAGTGCGCGAAGAAGGTTGATAAGCATGTCAAACGCCTGAATTAAGCCGAGCCGCGAAGCGACTGCGGCTTGATTGAATTGTTAGGCCGCAGCCGGCTCAACACAGCGCAGATCAGACCACCGGCCACCTGAGTCTAGGCAAGCATTCGAAGCCATGAACTCGCGGACATAGGGATACGCTGTAAGGAGAACTGCTGCGACCAATGCCGCAAAAGCATACCGGCTTGTGGGGCGGCCGCGGTGCAGCAGGACGAACAAGCTGACACCCGCCAGAGAAGACGCGGTGGCCTAGGCAAAGCGGTTACCCGCAACGAAGAGCCAAGCTTCGGGATTTGGCGTGGGCGGACCACCCGCGACCCAAGCGGCAAAAATAGCTCCGTTGAGTTGGAGGCAGCCCCAAACAATTCCGGCAATCAGGAGAAGCCATCTGAGCAAGCTGCGGGAATCTGTCATGCGGCCAAACGCCTGAGTTAAGCCGCCGCCGCGAAGTGGCGGTTGGCTTGAATGAATTGTTAGGCCTGCTTGCCGGCCGACCTGATAGCGATTTCATAAGAAATGTTGTCCGGGAGGCCGGACCCAGCCACGTAGAAGCAGCTGATCTCGAACGTCCGACTCTCCCCAGGTAGAAACACTCCTCGAATGTCGCTATCACATTGGTTCACAAGCGCCCCGCCCGCCTTTACAGCCACCTCTACATTGACTGTCTCCCAAGTGGTTCGTCCTGTGTTTTGGACAACTCCTTGAATTGTCATGTGCGGTCGACCGGCGACCTTCAGGTGGCGGGTTACTTTCAGATCGCCAGGAAGTCGCACATAGACCAGATCCTTCGGAACAGGGTCGCCAGGTACGAAATGATCGAACACCAAATAGGTCAAGACCAGGCCCAGGCAGAAGAACACGCCGGTAACCAGTGACGTTGCTGCGTTCGCGAGAAATTTCTTCATGAGGCCCAACGCCTGAATTCGGCCGAACCGCGAAGCGGTTTCGGCTTGAATGGATTGTTAGGGCCCACCGCCATCAGGGACAAGCCGCCGCGCTGCTCACACCGACATCCCGAAGAACGACCGCATTTAGCAGCTCCCGCACGTGGGTTGCGCCAAACTCCAGGTCGCTGCCAGTTGGGAGAACTCTGCCTGCGCTATCAAGGAAGATCGCTGAAGTGCAGAGAGTCACTAGAACGGGCAAGCCGTGGGTCTTGGGGGAGGCTTCGAATGTGTAAGGGCCAATTCGATCGCCGCCAAGGTGCTTGAAGTGTGGACCCAAGCGAACCTGCGCAAGGGCCTCAGTTGGCATCTCTAAGGATTGGCGCAGAACTGCGTGGATCTCAGGCTCTTGCTGCAAGAGACGATCAATGCGGCCGAACTGTACAGAACCGCCAGCCGCACAGACCGATGGAAATAGTACCAGCGCGAGGAATGGGACGAATCGCATAGAACTTTCCTGTGGGCCCTAACGCCTGAGTTAAGCCCCAGACCAATCGCGCAGCGATTGGGCTGTCGGCTTGAATGAATTGTTTGGCACCCGGCCTAGATCGGGAACGGATTGCGCCAACCGCAACTCTCCTTTTGCTCCACAGCCAAAATCGTCCGGAACGGAAAGAAGTAGCGATTATTGCCCAAGCTTGAGATACCAACACTGGGACATGGCAGGCCTGAGACTACTCCCTGACTTTCGATAGTGACCCCGTCTTGGTCGATGCTCTCAATGCTCGCCTTGAACGGTTGGGTATGGCACTCAACCCATACCCACTTTCCAGGAGTGACCGTGACCGCCTCGCCCGTAAAAGAGCGAAGCCAGACTTGGTAGTGCAAAAGAATGGCTAATGCCACTGCGAGTGGAATCGCGAGGGCTATCAGAACTATCGGTCGACGCAGAGCTTTCACAGGTGCCTAACGCCTGAATTAAGCCGAGCCGCGAAGCGGCTTCGGCTTGAATGAATTGTTAGGCCCAAGGCTAGCCATTCGGGGGCTGCTTTGGATAGAGGTACGCCCAGAACGACCACACGAGCGCGGGCGTAATGACCGCGACAAATCCCGCAAAGAACTTGAGCCCCACCCAAAGGCCGTCTGCATAGGCGCAGACGACTGACGGAATGAGCGCAACGAGAAGTAGCCAGCCCTCTGTCTGGGCGAGTATCCGGACTGCTTGAGGATTTGGTCGCAAGATTCTCATTGCTGAGGCCTAACGCCTGAGCTGCCACCACGAAGTGGTGGTCGGCTTGAATGAATTGTTAGGCCCCGCGCGCCCCATCACAGCACGAGCACCAGCACGAGCGCGGCCACTAGCGCCAACGCTACTCCTTGCATGAGCCAGGCGCGTTGGGACTGCCGTTGGAAGAGCCGGCCGGCTGCGAAGGCGGAAAGCGCCACGGGCGCCAGGAACAACCCCGAGAAGGCCGCGAGGATACCGCCGTGGGAGTCGCCGGCCAATGGATGCAGTGGCATTGAGATGAGGTAGAGACTCCAAGCGCCGACGGCAACAGCCACTAGGAAGTTCGCAATAGCGACAAAAGCGCGGGATTGAGAAGTCATGCTCTTTGGGCCCTAACGCCTGAATTAAGCCGAGCCGCGAAGCGGCTTCGGCTTGAATGAATTGTTTGCCCGCACCTCGTGGCGCCCAAGAGCCAGCACAGAGACTGCAAACGCAGCCTCGATGGCGGCGCCAACAAAAGCGCTCACTGCAGGAAGCGCGCCTGTGCTGCCGAGAAAGTAGCCCGCCGTTGCAAGGGTAAGGCCCAGGACCCAGTACACCCGCATGCCAAAGAGCGAGCCGAACGTTAGATATCGGCCGCCGATCACAAGCAGCATCGCGGGGAAAAACCACTCTAAGCGGAGGATTGATGCCCCATAAGCGAGCGGCAGGCTAAGTATCAGCCAGAGCGTGGTGGCAAAGGCCAGTGCCGCCAGCGGATTGCCAGGCTCATGTCTTCCGGGACGGCCCAGCGCCTTGGCAAGCAAAACACCGACCGGATGAATCACGACGCCACCGGCAAAGAGAACCCAAACCGCCTGCTTTGCAGAGACTTGCAAGGCAACGATGGCTGCCGCCAGCCATGCTGCAGAGGATGCAAAGATGCCGGGCGCACCACTGTAGTAGCCGAAGCGCATATCAGCTTGCGCTGCTTCAAGATCAGTACCCATGAGCCTCCATAAGGTTGCGTGCGGTCTAACGCCTGAATTGTGTGCTTGTTCATGGGCCCCTAGCGCCTGAATTAAGCCGAGCCGCGAAGCGGCTTCGGCTTGAATGAACTGTTAGCTCTGCGGCCCGGCACTGGGACGAACCGATAACAGAACCTGCCGAAGTTCCTGCGCCCGAGTTGGCGACGCATCCGCTGGCACACGCAGGTAGTAAAGGCACGTTGCTTGCTCCGACCGGACCACGAACTGGAACTCTGGTCCAAGCGCGGTTGTTTGCTGCCGCAGCAACCCCTTCCAGCCTTTGCCTGAAACCTGCTCAGGGGCCGACGGATTAGTGCTGCCAAAAGACATGCTATGGAAATAGGAAGCCTTTTGGTCCACTTGTTCGAGCGGCTCGCCGTGAGCCGAGTCTGGAATAGGCATTCCCGTCAGTTCCGCGCCATCCGCAGCGGCCAACCTGAAATAGCCAGATTCCGACTGTTCCCATTTGCCAGGCGGCGCGAATGTGAGCGGGCAATACGGGTCAGTGATTTCCGCTGCAGCGACATTGGCGGAGAGCGCGAGCAAACCGGCAGCTAGATACTTCAAACAGGTCATAACTTCCCTTAGCAGAGCTAACGCCTGAATTAAGCCGAGCCGCGAAGCGGCTTCGGCTTGAATGAATTGTTAGCACTCAGGCGGCCAGCTATGGGCGAGTAGTAAACAAGGGCAAGAATTGCTCCGCGCATGAGTATGGCTATCTCAACAAGTCTGTCCTCCAATGCTGAGTGCAGCGTGGGGCCCGAGAACAAATAGACGACAAGCTCGGCAACTACTGCCCAAAGCAGCACTGTCCGGCCCCAGCGCTTGAAGAAGAACAAGCCAATAACACTCGCAACGGCTGCCAGCATGAGCGTGATGCCAATCCCGGAGGCGAGGCCGGCGTGGCGGTATAGGAATGGTGTAGGCTCACTTGCATAGGCGTCCGCGAGTGATTGCGAATAGTCGGATGGAGCAGTAGCAGCCCACGCAGCAGCGAAAGTGACTATGACGTACAGGATGAGAAGCCAACGAAATTTGGAATCTGTCATGGGTGCTAACGCCTGAATTAAGCCGAGCCGCGAAGCGGCTTCGGCTTGAATGAATTGTTAGGCCTCGCCCTGGGCACGATGGTGAGAAACCAAAGCGTTTGCATGTCCATGCCCAATCTTATGCTCCGACTTGAGAAAGGCCACCAGCTCCATGTGCTTCTTGTCCTTCATGGCATCCAAGAGCTTCAGCCAGTGGCTGATGGGTTTGCCGTAAGTCTTTTCGATCGACGGAAAATACGATGCGGGACCTTTCACCTTTTGATCTGCTGCCATACACATATCCCTCTGTGTGAAGAAGGTGGTTTCCGCCGCGAGGCCTAACGCCTGAGTTAAGCCGAGCCGCGAAGCGGCTTCTGCTTGAATGAATTGTTAGACCTAGGCCTAGTGAACACACATGTCTCCCGTGGACCTGCCACGCTCGACGTGGTTGACACAGCCGCCGGCCCGGTCCGCTGCTTCTTTGGAGCATTGTCCGACAGCCCTGGCATTAACTTCGGTGCCAAATGGCGCCTCGCAAAATCCTTGGCAGTCGGATTTGCCCCGGCAGACTTTGCCTGCATCCCGCGTTGGCCACACGCACGATTCGACGTAGTACAGCACCATTTCGGGGCGTCCGCCCTTGGCCTTACACGCAGCAAGTTGTGTCGGTGTGAGCTTTTCAGGCGCGCGCGCAGTCTCTGCAGTGCTGGCAGAGGCAAACAGCAGTGCGGCCGAAACTACGAGAATCCTGCGCATAGGTCTAACGCCTGAGTTAAGCCGCAGACCAATCGCGCAGCGATTGGGCTGTCGGCTTGAATGAATTGTTAGGTGGCAGTAGCGAACCGCCACGTGATCCAAGCAAAGGATACCGACGTCGCGAGAACTGTTGCCAGCAAGAGGAACCAGCGGGGTGTTCGCTGAAGCAGATAGCGAAACGGCCATAACCCAATTGCCAAAGCAATCGCAAGAACAATTGGTGTAGCGATGAGCCCCCACTCCCCTCTGCGATCATTTGGAAAGTCCGTAATTCCAAAGGTCGAGGCGAAGCCGCTCAACCCAGCCCCCAATGCGTAGCTTCCAGCAAAGAGCAGAAGCCAGGCAATGAAGGATTTAGCTGGGTGACGATGCTCTTTCATGCTGCCTAACGCCTGAATTAAGCCGACGCCACGAAGTGGCGTTCGGCTTGAATGAATTGTTAGGCGGCGATGCCCCAGCAAAGGGGACGACCTGCCGCCCGCTGGGCTGCGATGCGCGGCCCGTGCCAAGGGTGCCACAGCGCCCTGCCCTGGCGCTTGCCCCGGAACCCGTGACGCGACATGGCACCGGAGATGGCTCCCCAATGATTACGCCGGGGCACCGAGGTCAGGAACCCGAGACCGGGAGAGTGCTTCCGAAGAAGAGGCTCCGGAGCCAGCGCCCGAGTAGTGCGTGGCGCACTCAACCTGCGACGCCGGTATCCGAGGAGAGGCGGCGACGGAAATCGTGGCGCTGCCGCCTAACGCCTGAATTAAGCCGAGCCGCGAAGCGGCTTCGGCTTGAATGAATTGTTAGGGCCCACGCTAGCGCACCTGTGCGAGCAATAGAAGCCAAGGTGCGGCGAGCAGGCCCAAGGACGCTGCAAACAGAAGCGGCCCCGCTGTTGGTTGCCCTGGATGATTGCGCCGCCAGCGGACTGAAAGAACCACACCAACTGCAAGTAGCATGATGGAGAGCGGATAAGTGACCGCGCCGAGGTAAAAGATTGCGACGCCGTCTCCCCACTGCTCCTCGCCGGAAGGGCGGAACACGAACATGTACCAACAGATGAAGCCGACGAGCAGCCCGCTGGGAAGCAAAGACGCGCCGAGCACAATGTTGGACCAGTTGCAGTTACGCATCCAAGTGGGGCCTAACGCCTGAATTAAGCCGACGCCACGAAGTGGCGTTCGGCTTGAATGAATTGTTAGGCCTCGCCCGGGACTCCACTGCAAAGACCTTGCGACAAATCATGGCCTCCCTGGCCAACTTCCGCCACGCCACTGCGACAAGTACTTGACTGCCTGAGCTTCGGATATCTCGTCTTCCTCAGGATCGAAGTCGCCCCTAAGCCAATAATCTACCAAGGGACGGACCTCTCCTTCTTCAGAAGACCAGCTGCCGTCGTACTTCGCCCGCATAAGCAAGCCATCGCAGAAGGCATTTCCAGGAAGAGTGGACCGAAACACCTCCCGAGGCACACCTGTCGCGTAGTCGAAGATGAAGTAGAAGTGCGTAGTCAAGCTTGTGGGCCTAACGCCTGAATTAAGCCGAGCCGCGAAGCGGCTTCGGCTTGAATGAATTGTTAGGTTGCGTACGCCGCAACCGGAACTTGACGTTTGTAATGACGAACGACAGCGGCAACTAGAACCAGCGGGACCACGTTAACCCTAAGGAGGGTACTAGCAAATTGATCCCCAAAAGATAGGGCGAATACTCCACCGACTTGGAAGTCAAGGGGGAAGCCAAAGCTAATCGTGCCGTCTGAGGACAGCCCGAACTCCGGGCCAAGGACAAACACCAAACCTAGGCCCAAGGTGTACGCAATCGACGCTACAGCGAAAGCCGGAACCTGGACAGCCTGAACTGCGAGAGAGAAAGGGAATGCCGCCCTTCTTTTGAGCCAGACGAGGACGCCAGCAATACAGGAGGCAACACTCATCAGAAGGAACACACTGATTAAAGCTGTGTAGTCGGGATTGGCGCGAAGCCACACCAATCCGATAATGAGCCCGCCGACACCACCCAAGATCTGATAGATCGAAAGAAACTTCTCGAAACGACTCATGGTGCTCCCCTAGCAACCTAACGCCTGAATTAAGCCGAGCCGCGAAGCGGCTTCGGCTTGAATGAATTGTTAGGGCGCACCCAGAGCTACTTAATGCGCCGAAGCGTGCCCAACTCGCTGCGAGCAGTGTCAGGATCCGTCATCGTGTAACGGAAGGTAGTGCCCTTGGCAATCCCGTCAACGTAAGTGACGAGGACATCATTGCCCTCCGTCCTATATGAAACCTTCTCGATCATTCCCATTGCCTCAGTCTCCCCGTTACGGAACGTCACCGTCATTGGGACTGCCCCAGACATATGCCAGGTGCCGGCGAGAGGGCCGGGGTTGCTGCCAGTGCACGCGGCAAGAATTGCGACGGCAGCTGCAATCACGACTGCACGAATAGTGTTCTTCACAAATCCCCCTGATGCTGGTGTGCGGCCTAACGCCTGAATTAAGCCGACGCCACGAAGTGGCGTTCGGCTTGAATGAATTGTTAGGCGGCGATGCCCCAGCAAAGGGGACGACCTGCCGCCCGCTGGGCTGCGATGCGCGGCCCGTGCCAAGGGTGCCACAGCGCCCTGCCCTGGCGCTTGCCCCGGAACCCGTGACGCGACATGGCACCGGAGATGGCTCCCCAATGATTACGCCGGGGCACCGAGGCCAGGAACCCGAGACCGGGAGAGTGCTTCCGAAGAAGAGGCTCCGGAGCCAGCGCCCGAGTAGTGCGTGGCGCACTCAACCTGCGACGCCGGTATCCGAGGAGAGGCGGCGACGGAAATCGTGGCGCTGCCGCCTAACGCCTGAATTAAGCCGAGCCGCGAAGCGGCTTCGGCTTGAATGAATTGTTAGGCGCGAGTGCGACACCCTTGGAGGAACAGGGTATGACGCTGGCGATCTCGGCCTCTGAGCAAACGATGGTGCCGTCCTGGTCCATATGCGAGCCAAAGTCGACCTGAAGAAGGCCGTCCGTGCTCTGGAAAGAGAGGCTATCCAAGCAGTCGCCGGAGTAGTCGCACGGCAGGGAGTTGCTCTCCACGCCACGCATGACAATTGTTACCAAGTGGTGCTTCTCCAGAACGTAGTAGCCAGCTGAATCCACTTGGTCGGTCATTGCGAAAAGATGGACAGTAACGGAGAAGGAGTCCCCGCTGCGGGAAGCCTCCATGACATTCGCATCGTGAAATGACGGCCAATAGCCCATCGCCTCAACGAGGCTCTTTCCGTTTCTGACCAACTGTGAACTATCCATCGCGCCTAACGCCTGAATTAAGCCGAGCCGCGAAGCGGCTTCGGCTTGAATGAATTGTTAGGCCTCTGGCCCGTAAATCTGCTCATAGGTTGGATCCGCGTACTCCCACTCAAGGCCAGACGCAATCAGTAGGTCCGCCGCCGTAGATAGCTCCACGTTTGCAGGGACGTCAATGCCGACAAAGGCAGGATTTGCGCCCTCGTACTTGCAGCCCAGCGCGACCACAGAGTCCAAGAGGCTCTGCGGCACTGCATTGTTAGAACGAACACGCAGAGTCCGGTAACCGGATTTGATTATTACCCGGTCAAAGTGCAGCTGTCCGTCCCGATCGACCGCCAAGACAATGTCCTGGTATGACACGCCGTATTGGTACCAAGGAGTGCTATCTAGCTTGTAGCGGCCATCCCCAAGATCGAACGCCCAGAGTGTCTCTACATCCCCTTGGTCGTCGGTGAATGCAACTTTGGTTAGAGGTGGAGCTGTCATCAGAGGCCTAACGCCTGAATTAAGCCGACGCCACGAAGTGGCGTTCGGCTTGAATGAATTGTTAGGCGGCGATGCCCCAGCAAAGGGGACGACCTGCCGCCCGCTGGGCTGCGATGCGCGGCCCGTGCCAAGGGTGCCACAGCGCCCTGCCCTGGCGCTTGCCCCGGAACCCGTGACGCGACATGGCACCGGAGATGGCTCCCCAATGATTACGCCGGGGCGCCGAGGCGAGGAACCCCAGACCAGGGAACGGTTTCCGAAGGAGAGGCACCGGAGCCAGCGCCCGACCAGTGCGTGGCGCACTCAACCTGCGACGCCAATGTCCGAGGAGAGGCTGCGACGGAGTTCGTGGCGCTGCCGCCTAACGCCTGAATTAAGCCGACGCCACGAAGTGGCGTTCGGCTTGAATGAATTGTTAGGCGGCGATGCCCCAGCAAAGGGGACGACCTGCCGCCCGCTGGGCTGCGATGCCGCGGCCCGTGCCAAGGGTGCCACAGCGCCCTGCCCTGGCGCTTGCCCCGGAACCCGTGACGCGACATGGCACCGGAGATGGCTCCCCAATGATTACGCCGGGGCACCGAGGCGAGGAACCCCAGACCGGGGAAAGGTTTCCGAAGGAGAGGCACCGGAGCCAGCGCCCGACCAGTGCGTGGCGCACTCAACCTGCGACGCCGGTATCCGAGGAGAGGCTGCGACGGAATTCGTGGCGCTGCCGCCTAACGCCTGAATTAAGCCGCAGCCCAATCGCGTAGCGATTGGGCTGTCGGCTTGAATGAATTGTTAGGCCGCAAGCCTAGCTGCCCCGGAAATGGAGAACAACGAAAAGACCAAGGCAGGCCAGAATGGCAAAGTCGACACTTAGTGCCCACCATTGCAGCTTTGGTCCAATTGCGGATCGATACTCACGACAACGCTGGAAAAGATGGAGCGGCACCGTTAGAAAGAGCCAAGGCACCGGAATCTGGGCGTGGACTAAGCGCGCTACCAACACGGCCTGGCAAGCAACGGCGTACGCGAGCAGCGCAAAGAATGGGAGCCACAAAGTTGACGAGTCTGTTGCCATTGCGGCCTAACGCCTGAATTAAGCCGACGCCACGAAGTGGCGTTCGGCTTGAATGAATTGTTAGGCGGCGATGCCCCAGCAAAGGGGACGACCTGCCGCCCGCTGGGCTGCGATGCGCGGCCCGTGCCAAGGGTGCCACAGCGCCCGGCCCTGGCGCTTGCCCCGGAACCCGTGACGCGACATGGCACCGGAGATGGCTCCCCGATGATTACGCCGGGGCACCGAGGCGAGGAAGCCCAGACCAGGGAAAGGTTTCCGAAGGAGAGGCACCGGAGCCAGCGCCCGAGCAGTGCGTGGCGCACTCAACCTGCGACGCGGGTATCCGAGGAGAGGCTGCGACGGAATTCGTGGGGCTGCCGCCTAACGCCTGAATTAAGCCGACGCCACGAAGTGGCGTTCGGCTTGAATGAATTGTTAGGCGGCGATGCCCCAGCAAAGGGGACGACCTGCCGCCCGCTGGGCTGCGATGCGCGGCCCGTGCCAAGGGTGCCACAGCGCCCTGCCCTAGCGCTTGCCCCGGAACCCGTGAAGCGACATGGCACCGGAGATGGCTCCCCAATGATTACGCCGGGGCACCGAGGCCAGGAACCCAAGGCCGGGAAAATGCTTCCGGAGAGCTGGCCCCGGAGCCAGCGGCCGAGCAGTGCGTGGCGCACTCAACCTGCGACGCCAGTATCCGAGGAGAGGCTGCGACGGAAATCGTGGCGCTGCCGCCTAACGCCTGAATTAAGCCGACGCCACGAAGTGGCGTTCGGCTTGAATGAATTGTTAGGCGGCGATGCCCCAGCAAAGGGGACGACCTGCCGCCCGCTGGGCTGCGATGCGCGGCCCGTGCCAAGGGTGCCACAGCGCACGGCCCTGGCGCTTGCCCCGGAACCCGTGACGCGACATTGCACCGGAGATGGCTCCCCAATGATTACGCCGGGGCACCGAGGCCAGGAACCCAAGACCGGGAAAATGCTTCCGAAGAGCTGGCTCCGGAGCCAGCGACCGAGCAGTGCGTGGCGCACTCAACCTGCGACGCCAGTATCCGAGGAGAGGCTGCGACGGAAATCGTGGCGCTGCCGCCTAACGCCTGAGTTAAGCCGCCGCCACGAAGTGGCGGTCGGCTTGAATGAACTGTTAGGTGGCAGTAGCGAACCGCCACGTGATCCAAGCAAAGGATACCGACGTTGCGAGAACTGTTGCCAGCAAGAGGAACCAGCGGGGTGTTCGCTGAAGCAGATAGCGAAACGGCCATAACCCAATTGCCAAAGCAATCGCAAGAACAATTGGTGTAGCGATGAGCCCCCACTCCCCTCTGCGATCATTTGGAAAGTCCGTAATTCCAAAGGTCGAGGCGAAGCCGCTCAACCCAGCACCCAATGCGTAGCTTCCAGCAAAGAGCAGAAGCCAGGCAATGAATGATTTAGCTGGGTGACGATGCTCTTTCATGCTGCCTAACGCCTGAATTAAGCCGACGCCACGAAGTGGCGTTCGGCTTGAATGAATTGTTAGGCGGCGATGCCCCAGCAAAGGGGACGACCTGCCGCCACGCGAGCTGCGATGCGCGGCCCGTGCCAAGGGTGCCACAGCGCCCTGCCCTGGCGCTTGCCCCGGAACCCGTGACGCGACATGGCACCGGAGATGGCTCCCCAATGATTACGTCGGGGCACCGAGGCGAGGAACCCCAGGCCCGGGAAAGGTTTCCGAAGGAGAGGCACCGGAGCCAGCGCCCGACCAGTGCGTGGCGCACTCAACCTGCGACGCCGGTATCCGAGGAGAGGCTGCGACGGAATTCGTGGCGCTGCCGCCTAACGCCTGAGTTAAGCCGCCACCACGAAGTGGTGGTCGGCTTGAATGAACTGTTAGGCCTGCCTGGCCCGCCAGTAGATGCCTTGGGAGTTCGAAATTGCCAAGTAGCCCCACTTGGGGTGCCTCTCAACGGTTCCATCAAAAACGATCTCGACGGGCTCTTCGCCCTCTGCCGAATCATCCCCGCCATTGAACGTGAAAGCCATTCCCACGGCTTGCTCGGGCGTCAAGCCAATTCTCGCCAAGTCCTCGATAGAACCATTAGTCAACGCGTAGCCATTCTCAGTCATGCGCGCGTTCGGATCGAAGAACACTTCTGGAAGCGGCTGCTTCATGAGGCCTAACGCCTGAATTAAGCCGACGCCACGAAGTGGCGTTCGGCTTGAATGAATTGTTAGGCGGCGTTGCCCCAGCAAAGGGGACGACCTGCCGCCCGCTGGCTGCGATGCGCGGCCCGTGCCAAGGGTGCCACAGCGCCCTGCCCTAGCGCTTGCCCCGGAACCCGTGAAGCGACATGGCACCGGAGATGGCTCCCCAATGATTACGCCGGGGCACCGAGGCCAGGGACCCAAGACTGGGAGAGTGCTTCCGAAGAAGGGGCCCCGGAGCCAGCGGCCGAGCAGTGCGTGGCGCACTCGACCTGCGACGCCAGTACCCGAGGAGAGGCTGCGACGGAAGTCGTGGCGCTGCCGCCTAACGCCTGAATTAAGCCGAGCCGCGAAGCGGCTTCGGCTTGAATGAATTGTTAGGCGGCGATGCCCCAGCAAAGGGGACGACCTGCCGCCCGCTGGGCTGCGATGCGCGGCCCGTGCCAAGGGTGCCACAGCGCCCTGCCCTGGCGCTTGCCCCGGAACCCGTGAGGCGACATGGCACCGGAGATGGCTCCCCAATGATTACGCCGGGGCACCGAGGCCAGGAACCCAAGACCGGGAAAGTGCTTCCGAAGAAGAGGCCCCGGAGCCAGCGCCCGAGCAGTGCGTGGCGCACTCAACCTGCGACGCCGGTATCCGAGGAGAGGTTGCGACGGAAATCGTGGCGCTGCCGCCTAACGCCTGAATTAAGCCGACGCCACGAAGTGGCGTTCGGCTTGAATGAATTGTTAGGCGGCGATGCCCCAGCAAAGGGGACGACCTGCCGCCCGCTGAGCTGCGATGCGCGGCCCGCGCCAAGGGTGCCACAGCGCCCTGCCCCGGTGCTTGCCCCGGAACCCGTGACGCGCCATGGCACCGGAGATGGCTACCCAATGATTACGCCGGGGCACCGAGGCCAGGGAACCCAAGACCGGGAAAGTGCTTCCGAAGAAGAGGTCCCGGAGCCAGCGCCCGAGCAGTGCGTGGCGCACTCAACCTGCGACGCCAGCATCCGAGGAGAGGCTGCGACGGAAATCGTGGCGCTGTCGCCTAACGCCTGAATTAAGCCGAGCCGCGAAGCGGCTTCGGCTTGAATGAATTGTTAGGCCTACAGCCCAGACAGGTGTTCAATGAAGTGACCCTCTGCATCATAGCGATCTATCCAGTTGCCGCCCGACACCCGAACGCACTTGCCCGCGCGTAGTGGAGCAATCTGTCCGAAGACTCGAAGCTCATCCCTTGGCGCTGAGCGGACAGAGAAGTGGCATCTTTCGCCACTCTCTCCGCAGGTGCGGCTCGCCCTCTGGACTGACTCCTGCAGGATCTTTGACTCAACCTGGGTAAGCGTACTTGCAAGGGGCCTGGTGCCACAGGTGGCATCCGAGTCTGCAGAGCAGGCAGCCTGCAGGAGAACTAGGGCAATTAGCGACAGTCTTGCCATGTAGGCCTAACGCCTGAATTAAGCCGAGCCGCGAAGCGGCTTCGGCTTGAATGAACTGTTAGGGCCCATCTGATACCTCTTGGGACCGGCGCCTTTCATAGCAGAAGTTACAGATGAGTTGAATCTGCGTGCAGCCGGAGTTCGTATCGGTCCACTCGCCGTCGCGCATAAACACCTCATCGCAGTGCGCGCACCATGCGTCTGGCGAGGGATTGTCTGGAGTTTCTTCCCGGGAGTGCCAGACTTGAGCCGGGTTTTCGAACAGGTGGCGGCAGACCCAGGTCTCGTAACCTTCGCCGTCTCGCTCGCACTGCACCTTGTCACGGTCAATTGTCATGGGGCCTAACAATTATCTATGCCCCTAGAGGCCTTGCCTGGATTATAGGCGGTGTAACGCCGCACGCCGGGATGGATTCCCACCGTGGATCAAGCGTTTAGCTGATATCGGCGGCACCTTCCGCCGCGCAATCCTGCTGTTACAGGGTTGCTTGGGAGGGTGTATGGGTTACGCCGATGATCGAGCGGGGGCGCAGGGTCAGGTTCCGGAGGTTCGCAGGGATGGCGCTTCGCCGCCGCGTCTGCTCGACCAGGTGCGCGAGGCGGTGCGGGTACGGCACTTCAGCCGGCGGACTGAGCAGGCCTACGTGGGCTGGGTGCGACGGTTCGTGCTGGCCAACGGCAAGCGGCATCCGCGCGAGCTCGGGGCGGTGGAGGTCGAGCGCTTCCTTACCCGGCTCGCAACCGAGGAGAACGTGGCGCCGGGGACGCAGAACCAGGCGTTGGCGGCGTTGCTGTTCCTGTACCGGAAAGTGCTTGGGCTCGACCTGCCGTGGATGGAATCGGTGGTGCGCGCCAAGCGTCCGCGACGGATTCCAGTGGTGCTGTCGCGCGACGAGGTCACGCGCCTGCTCGCAGCAATGGACGGCAGCCTGGGGTTGATGGTGTCGCTGCTGTACGGCACCGGGATGCGGCTGATGGAATGCCTGCGCCTGCGCATCAAGGACGTGGATTTCGCGCGCCGTGAAATCTGCGTGCGCGACGGCAAGGGTGGAAAGGACCGGCGCGTGCCCTTGCCGCAGCGGCTGCATGAGGCGTTGGAGGCCGCGGTGGTGCGGGCGCGGCTGCGGCACGAAGCTGACCTGGCGGCGGGGCACGGGGAGGCGTGGCTGCCGCATGCGCTCGCGCGCAAGTACCCGAGCGCGGCGCGGGAGCCGGGCTGGCAGTACGTGTTCGCCTCACCGCATCTGTCCGTTGATCCGCGCTCCGGGCGGGTCGGACGGCACCACCTGGACGACAGCGTGCTGCAGCGGGCGATCAAGCAGGCGCGGACGCGGGCCGGCATCGTCAAGCCCGCCACCTGCCACACCCTGCGGCATTCCTTCGCCACCCACCTGCTGGAGGCGGGCCACGACATCCGCACCGTGCAGGAGCTGCTGGGTCACAAGGATGTCGCCACCACGCAGATCTACACCCACGTGCTCAATCGCGGCGCGGGCGGGGTGCTCAGTCCGCTCGATCGGTGATTCGGGCCGCTGGATGCGTTGGGGCGCCTGCTCAGCGGGTGGTCCGGCAACCGAATTTGGTTGCTGGCAGGACGCCGCGGTGTCCTCGGACTCGCCGCGGCGGCCCGACGTTGCGCCGTCGCGGCCCGGCGACGCATGCCCGGGCGTGCTCGGGTGCGCCCCGTCGGTTCTCGCGAGCACCGGCCGGCGTCCTCGACAGGACAGCGCCGGTCCGCGGCCGCGCCCCGGCGGTGCTCGGCAGCATCCACGCGCGTGCGCCGGTGCACCGATCTGGTGCACCGACGGGTGCAGCGGGTCCAACGCAGCACGCTGCGCCGTGCAGTGCAGGACGGCGGCGGCGACCGGGAGGACCGCTGTCGGTTCTCGCCCTACCCTCCCCGCGAGTGAAAGGACTCCGCCATTGGACGCGGCCTACAGGGTGGCGGCGCCCGGGAGTGCGGGCGACCGGCCCGTTCGGACTCAGGCGCGGGCGCGCGGCGTGACGGCGCGGGATCCAGTCCCCGTGCGGGGATGGCCGGGGCCATCGGGCCGCCGGCCGCGCCGGTCTGTCGCACCCAGGGGGTCTCGCATGAACGAAACTTTAACGATTCCTTTCCACGCCGTCCGTGTCAGGGGCGCCTTCCCGTCTGATCTGGATGCAGGCGCACTCGTGCCTGTGCCGGCCACGAAGGCCGGTCATGGATCGCAGTTCAATGGAGACAAGGAAGACATGAACCAGAATCTCGCATTCCAGCACCTGTCCGCCGACCAATGGGTCGCCGTCGACCAGGCCATCGCCGCCCTGCAAGACGCGCTGGTACCGGCGCTGGTGTCACTCACCGAGCGCCAGCGCCGCCGTGCGGTGAAGATGGGCGACGGCTCGCAGGCGTTCTGCCGCATCGCCTGCGACGTGGCGCGCAAGAACGCCGGGCTGCTGCCGCGCGACTTCGACCTCGAGGAGATGGCGCGCGACCTGGCGTCCCACGACGCACTGGCCGAGCGCTTCGTGGTGCTGAGCAACCTGATGGAGCGCGTGCGCGACACCGACCTGGCGCTGGGCAGCGACGCGATGGCTGCGTCGCTGGAGGCCTACGCGCACCTGAAGGTGGCCGGCAAGGCCGAGGGCGTGGACGGGCTGCGCAAGCTGCTGTCCCGACGCTTCCGGGGCCAGCGCAGGACGGAGGAGCCGGCGAAGGTGTAATCGTCGGGTGAGTTGGGATGAAGAAGAGGCCCCGCGGTGCGGGGCCTTTTTCTTTGGGTCTGTTTGGGGGGCGCGGCGATCGGTGGCCCCCATCCCAACCTTCCCCCGCGAAGCGGGGGAAGGGGCTGATCCGCGGAGCGGGGCTGATTACTCGACGGTTACCGACTTGGCGAGGTTGCGCGGCTTGTCGACGTCGGTGCCGCGGGCCAGGGCGGCGTGGTAGGCCAGCAGCTGCACGGGGATCGCGTGGACGATCGGCGACAGCACGCCGACGTGGCGGGGGGTGCGGATGACGTGGACCTGTTCGGACTCGCCGAAGTGGCTGTCGGCGTCGGTGAAGACGAACATCTCGCCGCCGCGCGCGCGCACTTCCTGGATGTTGGACTTCACCTTCTCCAGCAGGTTGTCGTTGGGGGCGATCACCACCACCGGCATCTGCGCGTCGACCAGGGCCAGCGGGCCGTGCTTGAGTTCGCCGGCCGGGTAGGCCTCGGCGTGGATGTAGGAGATTTCCTTCAGCTTGAGCGCGCCTTCCAGCGCGATCGGGTAGTGCACGCCGCGGCCCAGGAACAGCGCGTGCTGCTTGGGGGCGAAACGCTCCGACCAGGCGGTGATCTGCGGCTCCAGGTTGAGCGCGTGCTGCACGCTGCCGGGCAGCTGACGCAGGTCGTCCAGGTAGCGTGCGGCCTGCTCTTCGCTCAGCACGCCGCGCAGCTGGGCGAGCGTGCAGGTCAGGGTGAACAGCGCGACCAGCTGGGTGGTGAAGGCCTTGGTGGAGGCCACGCCGATCTCGGCGCCGGCGCGGGTGTAGTAGACCAGCCGGCTGGCGCGCGGGATGGCGCTTTCGGGCACGTTGCAGATCGACAGCGTCTTCTCGTGGCCCAGGTGCTTGGCGTACTTGAGCGCTTCCATCGTGTCCAGCGTTTCGCCGGACTGCGAGATGGTGACCACCAGCTGCTTCGGATTGGCCACCACGGTGCGGTAGCGGTACTCGCTGGCGATGTCGACCGCGCAGGGCAGCCCGGTGATCGACTCGATCCAGTAGCGCGCGACCATGCCGGCGTAATAGCTGGTGCCGCAGGCGATGATCTGCACCGCGTCGATGTCGGCCAGCACCTGGCGGGCGTCCTTGCCGAACAGTTCGGCGGTGAACGCGCCGTTGTCCATCACCGCCTCGATGGTGTCGGCGATGGCGCGCGGCTGTTCGTGGATTTCCTTCTGCATGAAGTGGCGGTAAGGGCCCAGCTCCAGCGAGGCCAGCGAGACGTCGGACACGTGCACGTCGCGCTCGACGAAATCGCCGCTGCCGTCGAACACGCGCACGCCCTCGCGGCTGACCTCGGCGGTGTCGCCCTCTTCCAGGAAGATCACCCGGCGCGTGGCCTGGATGATGGCCGAGACGTCGCTGGCGACGAAGTTCTCGCCCTCGCCCAGGCCCACCAGCAGCGGGCAGCCCATCCGCGCGCAGACCAGGCGGCCGGGTTCCTTGCGGCTGACCACGGCCAGCGCGTAGGCGCCGGTGAGCTCGCCGACGGTGCGCTGCAGCGCGCCGAGCAGGTCGTCGCCGTCCTGCTTGAGGTGGTGGTGGATCAGGTGCGCGATGACCTCGGTGTCGGTCTGCGATTCGAACTCGTAGCCCAGCCGGCGCAGGCGCTCGCGCTGTTCCTCGTGGTTCTCGATGATGCCGTTGTGGACCAGCGCCACGCCGTGGCTGACGTGCGGGTGGGCGTTGGCCTCGGTGACCCCGCCGTGGGTGGCCCATCGGGTGTGGCCGATGCCCAGGTGGGCGGTGAACTGCTCGGACTTCGCGGCCGCTTCCATCTCGGCCACCCGGCCGGTCCGGCGCACGCGGCGGACCTCGCGGCCGTCGTCGACGACGGCCAGCCCGGCCGAATCGTAGCCGCGGTATTCCAGGCGCTTGAGGCCTTCGATCAGGAGGGGAACCACATCGCGATTAGCGATCGCGCCGACGATGCCGCACATGGAGGTTCATTCCGCTGAGGGGATACGTCAGTTTAACGCGGCGGGGTGGGGGTTCCGGTCGGGGGGTGGACTGCAGTGTCGCGGGGCCGGGGGGAAAAGCGGGGGGCGCTGGTGGTGGGGGGCTGCTGGTCATCCCGGCCCCCTGCTCGCCATGCCCGCTCCGCTGCTCGTCATCCCCGCGAAGGCGGGGATCCATGGACGTTGCTTACGTCGGCCTCAGAGCCCGTCATCCCCGCGAACGCGGGGATCCAGCGACTTCCGCTCCTGCTCGTCATCCCCGCGAAGGCGGGGCTTTCAACAGCGAAGCTGGTCATCCATGGACGTTGCTTGCGTCGGCTTCAAGAGCTCGCGATCCCCGCCCCCTGCTCGTCATCCCCGCGCACGCGGGGATCCAGGGACTTCCGCTCCTGCTCGTCATCCCCGCCCCCTGCTCGTCATCCCCGCGAACGCGGGGATCCAGCGACTTCCGCTCCTGCTCGTCATCCCCGCGAAGGCGGGGATCCATGGACGATGCTTGAGTCGGCCTCAGAGCTCGTCATCCCCGCATCCGCGGGGATGACGGCTGTGGGGGGGCGATGACGGACTGTTGGAGCGAAGTCGCTGGATCCCCGCGTTCGCGGGGATGACGAGCAAAAGCCACGTCCATGGATCCCCGCCTTCGCGGGGATGACGGTTGTGGGGGCGGCGATGACGGACGGTAGGAGCGAAGTCGCTGGATCCCCGCCTTCGCGGGGTGACGGGCATTTGGTGACGCGAAGTCGCTGAAGCCGGGGCGACGAGCGCAGGGCCAGCACGCCTCCCCCGGTTCTGCGAAAATCCGCGCAGCCACGGAGCGGTATCACCAGCGCATGCCCACGATCCTTGTCATTGACGACAACCGCAGCGTCGCGACCGCGCTGGAAACGCTGTTCTGCCTGCACGACCTGGACACCCGCGCGGTGTGCTCGCCGGAGGAGGGGCTGGCGCTGCTGGCGCGCGAGCCCATCGACCTGGTCGTGCAGGACATGAACTTCCGGACCGATACCACCTCGGGCGAGGAAGGGCTGGCGCTGTTCGCGAAGATCCGTGCCGCGCACCCGGAGCTGCCGGTGATCCTGCTCACGGCCTGGACCCACCTGGAATCGGCGGTCGAGCTGGTCAAGGCCGGCGCCGCCGACTACCTGGCCAAACCCTGGGACGACCGCAAGCTGCTGGCCACGGTCAACAACCTGCTGGCGCTGTCGCAGGCGCGGCAGGAGCTGGCGCGGCGGCGCACGCACGAGCAGCGCCGCCACGACGCGCTGGCCCGCGACTTCGACCTGCGCGGGCTGGTCCACGCCGATCCGGCGAGCGAGGCCACTCTGGCGCTGGCCTGCCAGGTCGCGCGCTCGGAGCTGCCGGTGCTGATCACCGGGCCCAACGGCGTGGGCAAGGAGCTGTACGCGCAGATCATCCACGCCAACTCGGCGGTGCGCGACGGGCCCTTCGTCGCGCTCAACTGCGGCGCGCTGCCGACCGAGCTGATCGAGGCCGAGCTGTTCGGCGCCGAGGCGGGCGCCTATACCGGCGCGCAGCGGGCGCGCGAGGGCAAGTTCGAGGCCGCCGACGGCGGCACGCTGTTCCTCGACGAGATCGGCACGCTGCCGCTGGCCGGCCAGGTCAAGCTGCTGCGCGTGCTGGAAACCGGTCGTTTTGAACGCCTCGGCGGCAACCGCGAGCGCGCGGTGAAGGTGCGCGTGCTCAGCGCCACCAATTCCGACCTGGCGGCGGCGATCGCCTCCGGGCAGTTCCGCGAGGACCTCTACTACCGCCTCAACGGCGTGGAGGTGCGCGTGCCGGCACTGGCGCAGCGGCCCGACGACATCCTGCCGCTGGCGCGGCATTTCCTGCCCGCCGGCAAGGCGCTGGATGCGGGCGCCGAACGCGCCCTGCTGGCGCATGCCTGGCCGGGCAACGTGCGCGAGCTGCGCAACACGATGCAGCGCGCCAGCCTGCTGGCGCAGGGCGAGCGCATCGGCGCGGCCGACCTGGCGCTGCCGGCGCCGACGGGCCGCTTGCCGGCGACGACGCCGGCGAGCGTCGAGGAACCCGACCGCGCGGCGATCGAGTCGGCGCTGGCGCGCGCCGGCGGCGTGCTCGCCCAGGCCGCCAGCGAGCTGGGGCTGTCGCGCCAGGCTCTGTACCGCCGCCTGGAGCGGCTGGGAATCGAACGGCCATGAGCGGCCGCGCCGTGCACATGCGTCGGCGTGCCCGCGCGACTGCGCTGGGAACACGCGGGGTCGCGCGCCCGTGACCGCGTGGCTGCAACGCCTGCCGCTGAGCCTGGTGTTCGGCGCGATCGCGGTGGGCTACCTGGCGGCGGGGCTGCTGTTGGCCGGCGTGCTGGGGCTGTGGATCGCGCGGCCCTGGCTGGTGGCGCTGATCGTGTTCGCCGTGCTCGCGCCGCTGCTGGTCTACCACGTGCGACGCGCGTTCGCGCCGATGCATTCGCTGTTCCGCGCGCTGACCGGCACCGTGGCCAGCTATCGCGACGGCGGTTATGCGTTCAGCCTGTCGTGGCGGGGCAAGGGCGAGCTGGGCGCGCTGGTGGACAGCCACAACGCGCTGGGCGATGCGCTGCGCGAACAGCGCCTGGCGCTGGTGCAGCGCGAACTGCTGCTCGACACGATGGTGCAGAACACGCCGGTGGCGATGCTGCTGGTGGACCCGTCGCGCCGGGTGGTGCTGGGCAATGTCGCCGCGCGCAAGCTGCTGGGCGACGGCGCAAAGCTGGAAGGGCAAGCCATCGACGCGGTGTTCGCCAACGCGCCCGATGCGCTGCGCGAGGCCTTCGAACGCGGCGACGACGGCATCGTGACCGTGGGCGTGGACGACGAGGAGGAGATCCACCACCTCGCGCGCCGCAGCTTCCGCCTCAACGGCCGCCGCCATGAGCTGGTGCTGCTGCGCCAGCTGACCGCGGAACTGCGCCGGCAGGAAGTGCAGACCTGGAAGAAGGTCATCCGCGTGATCAGCCACGAGCTCAACAACTCACTGGCGCCGATCGCCTCGCTGGCGCATTCGGGCGCGCAGCTGCTCCAGCGCGGCCAGCTGGAACGGCTGCCCACGGCGCTGGCGACGATCGAGGAACGCGCGCGACACCTGGAGGCCTTCATCCGCGACTACGCGCACTTCGCGAAGATGCCGGCGCCGCGGCTGGAGACGGTGCCGTGGGCGCGCTTCATCGAACGGCTGCGCGCGCAGGTGGAGTTCACCTACGAGGGGCCGACGACACCGGAGGCCAGTGCGCGCATCGATGCCTCGCAGCTGGAGCAGGGGCTGATCAACCTGATCAAGAACGCGCACGAGTCGGGCTCGGCGCCGCGCGAGGTGGTGCTGGCGCTGCGCCGCCTGCCGGAGGCCTGGCGGCTGGAGATCCTGGATCGCGGCGGCGGCATGAACGACGCGGTGCTGGCCAACGCGCTGCTGCCGTTCTATTCGACCAAGCGCCACGGCACCGGGCTGGGGCTGGCGCTGGCGCGCGAGATTGCGGAGGCGCATGGCGGACGCATCGCGCTGGCCAACCGCGAGGGCGGTGGGTTGTGCGTGGCGGTGACGTTGCCGGCGTAGCAAGGTGGCCTGGGCTACTACGCTGCTTCCTCGTTAACCGTAGACCCGGAGGGCGGCCGGCATGGATGCCGGACGTTTTCCGCCGCGCCATGGATGGCGCGTCGGAAAATTCCCGCGTCAACGATGCGGCCGGTTAGAAGTGGACTCCCTCGCACTTTCTTTGGTTATCTTTCTTTGTGCGAGCAAAGAAAGTAACCCGCCGCGAGGCGGAAGCCTTGGAACTGGCTTGTCCACTCTTTTGCATTTGATCTTGAGCGCGCCCAACAAGCAGGGCGCGGCGTGGGTTGAGGGCGCGGCGATCGTCGGCCCCCATCCCAACCTTCCCCCGCGGAGCGGGGGAAGGGGCCAAACGCGGAGCGGGGGAAGGGGCTGAGGCGCCTCAGCGCATCACAACTCGCAGAAGCAGTACGCCAGTGCGCGGACCGGGACGCCGCGGGTCGGGGCGATGGCCGATTCCAGGAAGCGCAGGTCGGCGGCCGTTTGCGGCAGCGCGCGCGGCAGCAGGGTGCGGGCCAGGCCCTGGGCGGTGGCGGACTCCTGCAGGACGTACGCGCCGGCGCGGCTGGCCGCGAATTCCGACAGCAGGCGGGTGAACGGCGGGGCCGCCTTTTCGACGTAGCGCACCTGGTACTCGCCGGCCTTGCCCAGCTTGGCGCGCCTGGCGACATCCTCGATGGCGACCTGCACGCCGCCGAAGGCATCGACCAGGCCACGTTCCTTCGCCTGCGCGCCGGACCACACGCGGCCCTGGGCGACGGCGTCGATCTGCTCGACGCTGCGCTTGCGGGCGGTGGCGACGCGGCCGGTGAAGTCGCGGTAACCCTTGTTGATGACCGACTGGATCACCTGGCCGACTTCGGGCTGCAGCGGACGGGTGACGTCGAAGGAACCGGCGAAACGCGTGGTGCCCACGCCGTCGCTGTGCACGCCGATCTTGTCCAGCGCGCGCGGGAAGGTGGGGATCAGGCCGAAGATGCCGATCGAGCCGGTGATGGTGGATTCGTCGGCGTAGATGCGGTCGGCGTTCATCGAGATCCAGTAGCCGCCCGAGGCGGCCAGGTCGCCCATCGAGACGACCACCGGCTTGCCGGCCTTCTTCAGTTCGACGATCTCGCGGCGGATCTGCTCGCTGGCGAAGACTTCGCCACCGGGCGAGTCCACGCGCAGCACCAGCGCCTTGACCTTGTCGTCCTCGCGCGCCTCGCGCAGCAGCTGCGAGGTCGACACGCCACCGACCGCGCCCGGCGGCTGTTCGCCACCGGCGATTTCGCCTTCGGCGACGACGACGGCCACCTGCGGCCGCGGGTCGACCGGGCTGACCTTGGCATTGAGGTGGCCCAGGTATTCCTCGAACGACACCTGGCGGAAACCGCCGTCGGCGTCCTCGTCGCGTGCGCCGCGTTCGGCGAGCAGGTCGGCCACTTCCTCGGCCGTCTTCAGGCCGTCCACCAGCTTCTGCTTGAGCGCGTACTGGCCCAGGTCGCCGTGGCTGGCTTCCACGCCCATCGGCAGCTGGTCGATGCCGGCGGCGAGCTGCGCCGGATCGAGCTTGCGCGCACGGGCGATGTCGGCCAGGTAGCGCTGCCACACGTCGTTCATCCAGAACAGGTCGGCTTCCTTGGCGGCATCGGACGCGGCGTCGAGCACGTAGGGCTCGGCGGCCGACTTGAAGGTGCCGACCTTGAACAGGTGCACGTCGACGCCGAGCTTGTCCTGCAGGCCCTGGCGGTAGTACTGGCGATAGCGGCCCAGGCCCTCGAGCATCAGGCCGCCCATCGGATCCAGGTAGACCTCGCTGCCCTGCGCGGCCAGCAGGTACTGCTTCTGGTCCATCGCCTCGCTGAAGACCACCACTTCCTTGCCGCTGGCGCGGACCTTGGCGATCGCGCCGGCCGCCTCGCGCAGCGAGGCCAAGCCGCTCGCGTCCAGGCGATCGAGCTTGAGCACGATGCGTTCGATGCGATCGTCCTTCTGCGCCGCCTCCAGCACGCGCAGCAGGTCGCGCAGCTGCATCTCCTCGCCTTCGTGGCTGCCCAGCGCGCGGTTGAACATGCGCGTGGCCGGGTCCACGGAGTACTGCTCGACCAGCGCGCCGGTGGGTTCGATCACCAGCGCGGTGTCGTCCAGGATGGGCTTGGCGCCGCCGCTGCCGGCCAGGGCCAGCAGGAACAGCAGCAGCAGGGCCAGCAGGCCGAAGAAGAGGATGTTGACGATCAGCCGGCGGGTGAAATTCATCACGTTCCACAGGCCGACGAAGAATTCGACGACCGGGCCGCGGCGGGGGGGCGGTATTCATCTGATTGACTCCAAAACGATGCCGTCAGGGTACCCGCTGCCCCCCGGCGTTTCACCCGCCGATGGTCACTGGGCGGATCGGCCGTCCCCGACGGGTTCAGCCACGGGCGGGCCGGCGGGCAGCGGCACGCGGCCCAGGCGGGCGCTGGAGCGCAGGAAGCGCGTGCCCAGCAGCACGGCGGCCACGGTCAGGCCGGCGATCAGGCCGATCCACATGCCGCGCGGGCCCCAGCCCAGGCCCAGGCCCAGGCCGGCGCCGACCGGCATGCCGATGCCCCAGTAGGCCAGCGCCGCCAGCAGCATCGGCACCCGGGTGTCGCGCAGCCCGCGCAGCGCGCCGGCCGAGAGCACCTGCACGCCGTCGGGGAACTGGAAGGCGGCGGCGTAGAGCAGCAGCGTCGCGGCCAGCGAGGCCACCGCCGCATCGGAGGTGTAGACGCGCACGAGCTGGTCGTTGGCGGTCATCAGCACCAGCGCGGAGACCGCCTGCGTGGCCAGCACGATCAGCAGGCCCGCGCGCGCCGCGCGGCGCAGGCCCTGCGCGTCGTCGCGGCCCAGGGCGTGGCCGATGCGCACGGTGGTGGCCTCGGCGACGCCCATCGGCACCATGAAGCACAGGGCCGACACGTTGATCGCGATCTGGTGCGCGGCCGAGGGCACGCCGCCCAGCCGGCCGATCAGCAGCGCGGTGGCGATGAACAGCCCGCCCTCCATCGCCACCGTCACCCCGATCGGCAGGCCGTTGCGTAGCAGGCCGCGCAGCGTGGGCCCGTGCGGGCGGTCGAAGGTGGCGAACAGGCGCAGGTCGGCGAAGCGGCGTGCGCGCGAGAGGTACAGCGCGAAGGCCAGCGCCTGCGTCCACATCATGATCGAGGAGGCCACGCCCAGGCCGCCGGCGCCCATCGCCGGCAGGCCGGCCACGCCCCAGGTGAGCGCGTAGCCCAGCGGCACCAGCACCACCAGGCCGCCGAAACCCAGCAGCATGGTCGGCAGCGTCCAGTGCAGGCCGTCGCTGAGGTAGCGCATCGTCAGGTACAGGGTGAAGCCCGGCACGCCCCAGCGGATGCCTTCCAGGAACGCACGCGCGCCGGTGCGGATCTCCGGCGCGATGCCCATCGGTTCCAGCGCGTGCACGGCCAGGCTCATGAAGCCGAACAGCAGCGCGCCCAGCAGCGCGGCCAGCCACAGCCCCTGGCGGAACAGCGGGCCGATCTCGGCGCGGCGGCCCGCGCCGTCCAGCTGCGACACCGCCGGCGGCAGCGACATCAGCGTGCCCATCGGGATGGTCACCGGCAGCCAGAACAGCGCCGTGCCCACGGCGACCGCGGCCAGCGTCTGCGTGCCGTGGTGGCCGGCGATCACGCTGTCGACGAAACCGATCAGGCCCGCCGAGACGTGCCCGGCCACGAGCGGCGCGGCCAGCACGGCGGTGGTGCGCACCTCGGCGGACAGCGGGGCGGGTGTGGCGGTGGGCAGGGACATGGCGTGGGGGTGGCGACTGCGGCGGCGCGTCGATGGACGCGCCCAGGAGGGCGCGCCCATGAGGACGCACTCATGAGGGCGCGTCCATGACAACACGGTTACTGGAACGCGCTGATGGGAGCGCGCGCTGGCGCCGGGTCGCGGCGGCCCGCTATCTTAGCCGCCGGATGTCGGCCACCAGTTGTTCGCCGCCGCGAAGTTCGCCGTCGCATGCACAGGCAGGCCGACACGACAACGCACTCCGCGGCGCGCCGGCCGGCGCGGCCTCGCACTGACGGACAGGACTCGAGCGGAAGGCATGAGCGCATCTACGACCCACGCGGCCGCCACGGACTGCGAGAACTGCGGCACCCCCCTGCAGGGCGAGTTCTGCCACGCCTGCGGGCAGGGCGTGCACAGCCCGGTGCGCAGTTTCGCGCATGCCCTGGAGGAGATCTTCGAATCCTTCTGGCACCTGGACGGACGGGTGTTCCAGACCCTGCGCGACCTGATGTCGCCCGGCCGGGTCGCCTGCAACTACCTGGCCGGCCAGCGCGTGCGCTACGTGGCGCCGATCCGGCTGTTCGTACTGCTGAGCCTGCTGACTTTCTTCGTCGGCAAGCTCACCGTGCACCTGGACCAGGGCTCGTTCTCGAGCAACGGCTACGAGTCGCGGATCGAGGCGGCGCGGACCGTCGCCGAGGTCGAACGCATCCGCGACCAGACCCTGGCCGAACTGGCGGTGGCCGAGAAGGAGGCCGCCAAGGTGCCCGGGGTCAATCCGGCGCTGGTGACGGCGCGCGTGCGCATCCAGGGCGAAGCGTCCGACCGCATCGCCGAGCTGCGCAACGCGGCCAACGCCAAACCCACCGGTGCGAAGCCGGCCGCGGGCGCCGCCACGCCGGCGCGCGGTCGCGACGCGGCGCCGGCCGGCACCCCGGGGGCCAAGGGTGGCGCCGCTTCGCCGCCGACCACGCGGATCGTGACCGGCCCGGGTGACGACGACTGGTCGTTCAACGGCCGCCCCTGGGACGAGAAGACCAACCCCGTCGACGTCGGCTGGCTGCCCGGTTTCGCCGACCGCTGGCTCAACCGCAGGATCGGCCGCGCCAAGGAGAACGTGGGCGCGCTGGAAGCCGACCCGGACCGCCTGGTGCAGATGTTCATGGGCACCCTGCCGACCGCGCTGTTCCTCTTCATTCCCGTGTTCGCGCTGCTGCTGAAGGTGTTCTACCTGGGCTCGCGCCGGCTGTACTTGGAACACGTCGCGGTCGCGCTCTACAGCCACGCCTGGCTGCTGCTGATGCTGATGGGCCTGTTCCTGCTGTCGGGCATCAGCGAGGCCTTCAGCGCGGGCTGGGTGTCGGTGGTGACCGGCCTGGCCACGGCCGCGCTGTGGATCTGGATGCCGATCTACCTGTTCGTGATGCAGCGGCGGGTCTACGGCCAGCACTGGGCGGTCACGCTGGCCAAGTACCTGGTCATCGGCGCGATCTACGTGATGATGATCAGCTTCGCCACTGCCATGGCCTTCCTGGCCGGGATGGTGACGTGACCGCGCCGGCCGCGACCGCGGGTGCCATGACCGCGCCGGGCGGGGTGGTGTACGAGGTCAACCTGGACGTGGAGGCCGGCATCCGCGGGCCCTACCTGGCCTGGCTGGCCGACCACGTGGCGGAGATCCGCGCCCTGCCCGGCTTCGCCGGCGCGCGCCGCTTCGAGGTGACCGACCCCGCCCCGCTTCCGGGACGGGTCAGCCTGTGCGTCCAGTACACCCTGGTCGACCAGGCGGCGCTGGACGCCTACCTGCGCGACCACGCCCCCCGCCTGCGCGCCGACGGACAGGCCCGGTTCGGCGGCCGGTTCACCGCCAGCCGCCGCGTCCTGGCCGCGCTGGCGTGAGCGATCGGGGGGCGATCCGGCGCGGACGCGGCGCGTTCAGCCCGGGCGGCCCGGAACGTCTTGACACGGGCGTTTTACGTGCTCCTCCAATGGCGACGCGGGTTGCGACGAAATCGGTTGTGCACAGCAGTAACGCGGCCGTCATGCACGCCGGCGTAACCGGCTCTTCACTCGATGTGACGAAAAGGTTTCACGCTCAAGCTGTTGATTTAAAAGCGATTAGCCGCGTTGGCACTTTTTTCGCCAACCTGTCTGCGGGGCTTGTCTTTACGGCATTGCGCATCTCTGGCGAGGCGCCGTCCACAGATTTATCCACAGATCGTGTGGATAAACGGGAATCTCTTTTCGTATCCGATAGTTGCGTGCGTTACGTCACAAAGTCCGGAGCAATGGCGCGCAACTTGCTCCCCCGCTCGGGGGAGGAAGGAGGGGTTCTGGGCCGGGCCCCGGGGCCCTGTTCAGCCCTTGCCGGCAACGGCGGTCCTCACAGCTTCCAACGCGGTGCCGTCGCATGACCGGCCCCGTCTGGCAGGTGGCCCTCCCGGTCCCCGTCCCGGGGCTGTTCGACTACCGCCCCGACGACGGCCAGGCGGCCGTGCCGGGCGACATCGGCCGGCGGGTCCGGGTGGGCTTCGGCCCGCGCGAGCTGGTCGGTGTGGTGGCCGGCATCGGCCCGGCGGCCGGGACCGGCGTGCTGAAGACGGGGCAGCGGCTCGACGAGGCGCCGCTGTTCCAGGGCGAGCTGCTGGAATCCCTGCGCTGGCTGGCCCGCTACACCCATGCGCCGCTGGGCGAGGTGCTGGCCACCGCGCTGCCGGCGCCCCTGCGCCAGGGCGAGCCGCTGCCCGACACCCACGCCTGGGCCTGGCGCCTGACCGAAAGCGGCGCCACCGGCCTGGCCCGGCTGCGCGGCCGGCCACGCCGGCTGGCCGAAGTGCTCCAGGGCGGGCAGCAGGAGGAGGACCTGCTGGCCGACACCGTGGAGGACTGGCGCGCGGCCGCCCGGGCGCTGCTCAAGCGCGGCCTGGTCGAACGCGTCGTGGCGCCGGGCGCGCCGGTGCCGGCGCAGGCGGCCACCGGCCCCGCGCCCAACCCGGAGCAGCGCGCGGCGTTCGATGCAGTGCTGGCCGCCCGCGACGGCTTCGCCCCGCTGCTGCTGGACGGCGTCACCGGCAGCGGCAAGACCGAGGTGTACCTGCAGGCGATCGCCGACTGCCTCGCCCGCGGCCGCCAGGCGCTGGTGCTGGTGCCGGAGATCGGCCTGACCCCGCAGACGCTGCGGCGCTTCCGCGAGCGGCTGGGCGTGCCGGTGCGCGCGCTGCACTCGGGCCTGGGCGACGGCGAACGCGCGCGCACCTGGGCCGCGTGCGCGCGCGGCGAGGCGCAGGTGGTGGTGGGCACGCGTTCGGTGTTCCTGCCGCTGCCGCGCGCCGGGCTGATCGTGATCGACGAGGAACACGACGGCAGCTTCAAGCAGCTCGATGGCATCCGCTACCACGCGCGCGACTTCGCGCTGGTGCGCGCGCGGGCGCTGGATGTACCGATCGTGCTGGGCAGCGCGACGCCGTCGCTGGAGAGCCTGCGCAATGCGCAGGCCGGCCGCTACACGCACCTGCGCCTGCCGACGCGGGCGGGCGTGGCGCGCGCGCCGCGCGTGCGGGTGGTGGACGTGCGCAAGCGCCCGCTCGAGGCCGGCCTGTCGCCGGAACTGCTGGCCGCGGTCGAGGCCACGCTGGCCGGCGGCGGCCAGGCGCTGGTGTTCAAGAACCGCCGCGGGTACGCCCCCGTGCTGCTGTGCCACGACTGCGGCTGGACCGCGCACTGCGCGCGCTGCAGCACGCCGACCAGCGCCACGCCGATGACCGTGCACGCCGGCGGACGCCGCCTGCAGTGCCACCACTGCGGCGCGCGCCGGCCGGCGCCCGATGCCTGTCCGGACTGCGGCGGCCTGGCGCTGCAGTCGCAGGGCGCCGGCACCGAACGCATCGAGGAAGCGCTGGCCGCGCGCTTCCCCGATGTGCCCGTGCTGCGGATCGACCGCGGCACCACGCAGCGGCGCGATGCGCTGGAGACGCTGCTGGCGCAGTTCGGCGATGCGCCCGGCATCCTGGTCGGCACGCAGATGCTGGCCAAGGGCCATGACCTGCCGCAGCTGGCGCTGGTGGCGGTGGTCGGGATCGACGAAGGACTGTTCAGCGCCGACTTCCGCGCGCCGGAGAAGCTCGCGCAGCTGCTGATCCAGGGGTCGCCGGCCGCGCCGGCCGCGCCGCGCGTCCGGGCGAAGTGCTGCTGCAGACGCACCACCCGCAGCACCCGCTGCTGTCGACGCTGCTGGCCGGCGGCTACCACGCCTTCGCGCACGCCGAGCTGGAGCAGCGCGAGGCGGCGGGATTCCCGCCCTTCGCGCACCTGGCGCTGATGCGCGCCGAGGCGCAGCAGGTGGAAGCGACGACGCAGTTCCTGCAGGCCGCGCGCCAGGCGCTGGCCGACACGCAGCTGGAGCTGGAACTGCACGGCCCGCTGCCGGCGCCGATGCCGCGGCGCGCCGGTTACCAGCGCAGCCAGCTGCTGCTGTCGGCGACGGAGCGTCCGCGCCTGCACGCCGCGCTCGATGCCGCCCTGCCCGTCATCCACGCGCTGCCGCTGGCGCGGCGCGTGCGCTGGTCGCTGGATGTGGATCCGGTCGATCTGTACTGATCGAAGGGCTAGTGGTCGGACAGCTACGGATCGCTCTCACCTGATCGAGTTTCACTGATCGAGTTTTACTGATCGATCTTCACTGACCGATCTTCACTGACTGATCTCACTCATCGGCCCCTGCCGACCGATCCGCGCTGCGCGGCGCGGGTGGCGGTGCGTCGTCGGACGCCGGCCACACCCACGCCGCCACCAGGTACAGCGCCAGCGCGAATCCCAGCGTGGCCTGCAGGCCGACCGCCATCGCCAGCAGCAGCGCCGCGATGGCCGCGACCACGCTGGCGAAGCCGTTGAGCGCCCACGCCCACGGCACCAGCGCCGGCGCTTGTCGCGCCAGCCGGGCCAGCCCCAGCGGGAACGGCATCCCCATCGCGAAGGCCAGCGGCGCGATGCTCACCAGCGCGGCGGCGGCGCGCAGGCCGAGCGGCGAGGCCGGCGCCACCAGCGCGACCAGGGCGGCGGTGGCGACGTGCCACAGCACGCCCAGCGCGATCGCGGCGACTGCGCGCGCCGGTGTACCCGCGCGCGGCGCGGCCAGGCTGCCCAGGCCCGCGAACACCAGGAAGCCGCCCAGCCCCACCGCGGTCGCCACCAGGCCGTGGCCGACCAGCAGCGCCAGCCGCGACAGGCAGGCGATCTCGATCACCAGGAACGCCAGCCCCAGGCCGATGAAATACATCGCCACGCGCCATCGCGGGAGGCCTGCCCGCGCCGAGGCGAGATCGCGCAGGCGCAGCGGCAGCAGCACGAGTGCCAGCGCCAGCAGCACCGCCTGCACCAGCGCGGCGCACAGCAGCAGGTAGCCCGAATCCAGCAGCACCGCGCCGCCGGCCTCGCGCAGCCGCCACAGCTCCGGCAGGCTGCGCCAGCGGAAGAAATCGCCGAAGTACGGCGTGTCGTCGGTGGCCGGGGCGATGGCGAAGCGGTAGCGCGTCACGAAGGCGTCGGCCTGCGGCGTCAGCAGCGCGCGCAGCCCCGCGGCGAGGTCGTCCGGCGTGTCGCCTGTCTTCGCTGCGGCCATCGGGGCGCGCGCAGGCAGCAGCTCGAAACCGTTGGCCGCGGCGAAGCCACGCGCGGCGCGGTACTGGCGCGGCGTGAGCGGATCGCGCGTGGCCAGCATCAGGCTGGCATCCCAGCCGCGCAGGGCCAGCAGGTGCGCGGCCGGCGCGGCACCGCCGCGATCGCGCAGGCCCGCGACGAGCGTCGCCCACAGTTTGAGTTCGTCGCGTGGCGGCTGCTTGCGCAGGCGCGTCACCACCAGCATGCCGCCCGGCGCGAGCGCATGCAGGTACTCGCCGACGGCCTCACGGGTCAGCGCGAACTGCTCGCTGGCGGCCTGCACGCCGGCGCTGGATCCGGTCATCGATTCCTCGCCGGCCAGCACGATCAGGTCGAAACGCCCGGGCTGCCCGCGCACGAACGCGCGCGGCCCGCGGGCATGCGTGCGCACGCCGTCGCACAGCGCACCGGCGTAGGCGACCAAGCGCTCGCACTGCCAGCGCAGGCGGCGCGCGTCGGCGTCCACCAGGTCGATGCTGCGCGCACGGT